>CAWFTF010000018.1:0-202208 GCA_963818645.1 uncultured Acidobacteriota bacterium
GAAGGCCGTGGAATGGGGCAAGCTCCTCGACTCCCCTGTCCGCACGGTGAAGCGGCTCAAGGTCGACAATCGCCGGACGCGCATCCTGACGGAGGACGAGCAGATCCGGCTGCTCAACGCTTGCCCGCCAAAGCTGCAGCGGATGGTCCGTCTGGCGCTCATCATGGGGTGCCGGTTCGGTGAGCTCGTGGCGCTCCGGTGGGACGACATCGGCGAGACCGAATTGACGTTTCTGGAGACGAAGAACGGACGGTCCAGGCGGATTCCCGTCTCCCCCGCCATCAAAGCGGTGCTCGACCAGTGCCCGAAGACGCGATCGCCGTGGGTGTTCACGAACTCGAGAACGCACGCGGCCTACACCGTCAACGGCGTGGCGCATACCTTCCGACGGGCGCTCAAGACGGGCCGGGATCGTGACGGGGGACGTGAGCCTGCACACCCTGCGGCACACCGCGATCAGCCGGATGATCGCGATGGGGATCGATGACTTTACGGTGATGGCCATCTCGGGCCACCGGTCCGTGCGGATGCTGGAGCGGTATACCCATCCGACGACGGCACGGAAGCTCGAGGCGCTTACCGTCGATCTGGATGGGCAGAATCTGGGCAGAACTGAGAACGACGACTCAAAAGAAGCTGGTGGACGGCGCGAGGCTCGAACTCGCGACCTCCGCATTGCGAACGCGGCGCTCTCCCAACTGAGCTAGCCGCCCACTGTTTTTGCGTGCGTCACGCACCCCGCACACATCGCGTGGCGCGCATCCGAGTTACTGTAGCACTTGGTACTTGCAGGGGCAATTGCGGCCTGCACGCGGCTGCACCGCCTCTCACTTCTCGCGCTCGAGCGTGAGATACAACGGCGCAGCACCCAGCACCATCAGAAAGCCGAAGCTTCCCCAGCCGGCCCTGTTCGCTGCCATGAAGCGCGCGTGCTCCCCTGGTTGCAGCACCAGGTCGTACGTCTTCCAGAACAGCGTGTTGTGCACGCGAATCTTATGAGGACCGGCTGGTAGATCGTGTGTGATCGCCTCGCCGTTCTTCAGGATCGCAATCTGTTCCGAGTCAACTGATACGAAGATCTCCCGGATTCCCGCATCGCCGGGCGACTGTCGGCTTACGGTGATCGTCGCAACCTGCTCGGCGCGCGGTTCGGCCTTTACCAGCGACGCGCCCACCTTCCCGCCCGGCGGCCGTGCACCTGAGCCACTCTCGCGAAAAGCCATGATCACAGACCGATCCTAAACCAGCCGGCAGCTACCCTCGTGAAAACCTGCGGCCGATAACATCCTAAGATCGATGAAGACAGGATGGTGCTGAAGAACTCGAAGATCCCGCTCGGCCGCGCAGATGCGCTCGCGTCACAGGCCATTCGTGAAGCACAACAATCAGGTGTGCCGGCGACCGACATCATCCGGGTTGGCGGGCTCCGTCGGTATGCGCCGGCGGTTGACGGCGCAGTGCTCGTCGCGATCGTGAACGAGGCACAGCGACCGGAGGTGCTCGACGGCTTCGCTCGCCTGTCGCTCGTCCGATCGGTTCTTGGCGCGACGGCCTCACACGTGCGTGCCACCACCGATCGCGGACTGCTCGAAGTCCACACGTCGTCTCGAGAGATGGCTGGAGCGGCGCTGGTCTGGTACACGGGCACGCGCCGACACACGAAGTGGCTTCAGACTCGCGCCACAGCATTTGGCCTGGCGTTCATCGATGGCCGTCTCTCGCGCCATGGCAATCCCCCGCTATCGGTGCCTGACGAAGAGACCTTCTATCGCCTGCTCGATCTCCCCTACATTCCTCCCGAACTTCGCGAGGGCGAGGATGAGATCGTCGCGGCCGAGCGGGGTCAGCTGCCGTCGCTGATCGACACGCGACACATCCGCGGCGATCTGCACATGCACAGCACGTGGAGTGACGGTCGCGATTCGATCCTGCAGATGGCGCGAAGTGCGCGTGCGCTGGGCTACGAGTACATCGCGATCACGGATCACTCCGAGCGAGTCTGGGCCTCGCGCAAACTCTTGTCAGTGGAGATTCCGCTGCAACGTCAGGAAATCGAGACCGTTCGATCGCAGGTCTCCGGCATCGAGATTCTGCACGGCGTCGAAGTGGACATCATGCCCGACGGCTCTCTCGACTTCGACGACGAGACACTCGCCGGCTTCGATATCGTCCTGGCATCGCTGCACGATCCCGCAGACGATGACGGTGCGCAGCTGACACAGCGCTACGTGCAGGCGATGTGGCACCCACTCGTGACGATCATCACGCATCCGGCCAACCGGTCGCCCGCGCTCTCGAATGGCTACGAGCTCGATTTCGATCGCCTGTTTCGAGCCGCAGTGCAAACGAACACGGCCATGGAGATCGACGGTGCCCCCGGCCATCTCGATATGGACGGACGCATTGCGCGGCGGGCGGCGGCCGCCGGTGTCACCCTCGTGGTCAACAGCGACTGCCATCGGGCGGAGGCATTGGGACGGCAGATGAGCTTCGGCGTCGGCACGGCGCGCCGAGGGTGGGCCTCCCCCGAGCAGGTGCTGAATACCCGTGGAATCGATGGCATACGGCAATTCATCGCCCGGAAACGGGGACGCTCGACGCGCCCGTAAGCATCGCTGATGCCTGCCCTCCCATCGACTCATTCAGGCACTCGCCTTGCTGTATCGTAGACATGGCAATGAACAGGACGCGCGTGTCCGAGCGTTTTATTCGACTGTCCGTGGTGCTTGTCGTGCTACTGTCGTCACCTGTTTTGGGCTCTGCCCAAACAGGGCAGAGCCCAGAAGCACTCGCAAAGGCGCTTCAGGCCAGATATCAGAGCGTGCGCGATTTCACAGCGGACTTCGTCCAGATCTATCGAGGCGGCGTCTTACGCACCGAAACCCGCGAGAGTGGGACTGTGGCGGTGAAGAAGCCGGGCCGGATGCGATGGACTTACACCAGTCCGGAACGCAAAGAGTTCGTGTCGGACGGCCTGAAAATGTATGCCTACATCCCGGAGGACAAGCAGGTGACGGTGTCGAACGTCCCGGCCGATAGTGAGGCCCCGACACCGGTGCTCTTCCTGGCCGGAAAGGGCGATCTGGTCAAGGACTTCACGGCGGAAAAGATCGCGAGTCCCGTGCAAGGGACGGTTGCGTTGAAGCTGACACCCCGCCGGAACGAGCCCGAGTACCGAGTACCTGATCGTGGCGCTGGACCCCGGAACCCTCCAGATCCGGGCGCTGACGACCAAGGACCGCCAGGGTGGCGAATCGACCCTCAGGTTCGAAAACCTGAAGGAAAACAAGGGCATATCCGATAACGACTTTGCATTCCGTATTCCGCGCGGTGTCGACGTCATCTCGAATGGCCAACGCAACTAGCCGACTGTCGCTGCTTCCACTGGCGCTGCTGTCAGTGACACTGGCCGGCTGCGCTGCCGG
The DNA here is from genome assembly GCA_963818645.1 of uncultured Acidobacteriota bacterium. Lineage (GTDB taxonomy): Bacteria > Acidobacteriota > Vicinamibacteria > Vicinamibacterales > UBA2999 > Gp6-AA40. Next base: position 3,426 of record CAWFTF010000018.1, read on the forward strand.
CGCGGCGATGCGGGCCGGCCAGCAGGCCGATATGGTCAAGGACTACGACCGCGCCATCGTCGAGTACACGAAGGTGTTACGGGAGGATCCGAACAACCGCGAGGCGAAGCAGTCGCTCGATCTCGCAAAGATCCGCGCGTCGCTCGATCACTACGCACGTGCACGCCGATACGAGGCCTCCGGTCGCCTCGATGAATCTCTGGTTGAACTGCAAATCGCTTCTGAACTGAATCCCGGTAACGCGGACGTCGACGATGCCCTGCGCAACGTCCGATCTCAGCTCCGGAACAAAGTCGCGGCGAAGGACGGCAAGACGGAACTGCAGACGCTGGTCGAAAAATCGCGAGCGCTGATGCCCGTGGGCCAGGAGTTGCCGACCGATGTTCGCATGCCGGAATCGCTGACGTTCCGTGACGCGAACTCGCGCGACGTCTTCACGGCGCTCGGGAAAATTGGCAGCGTCAACATGATCTTCGACCCGCAGTTCAGCGCGCGGCCGGTGAGCATCGATCTCAAGAACCCCTCGTTCGAAGAGGCGCTGCAGGCGGTGTCGACCGTCACCCGAAACTTCTATCGCGTCACGGCGCAGCGCACGGTGACCGTGATCCCGGACACCGCGGCCAAGCGCCAGGAGTACGAGGAAGAGATCGTTCGTCCCTTCTTCCTGAGCAACGCCGATCTCAAAGAGACGATGGACCTGCTGCGCGTCGTGATCGATGCGCGACGCGTGGCGCCGGTGACGGCGACCAACGCGATCATGATCAAGGACACGCCGGAGCGCGTGGCGGCCGCCGGCAAGATCATCGCGGCCATCGACAAGGCGCGTCCAGAGGTCGTGATCGACGTCGAGCTGCTCGAGGTCGATCGCACTCGCTTGCGAGAGTTCGGGCTGCAGATTGCATCGCCGGGTGATCCACCGACCGGCATCAACGGCACGGCCAGCATCAACCGCGACGGTTTGTCGCTGCGCGATCTGAGCAACCTCACGCAGGCCGACATCCTCCTCACCAACCTGCCGAACCTGTACTACCGGCTGCTGAAGAACGACTCGAACACGCGCACACTCGCCAACCCGCAGTTGAGGACGTCCGAAGGGATGCCCGCGCAGGCGCGTTTCGGCGAGCGCGTTCCCGTGCCGGTGACGATCTTCTCCCCCATCGCCACAGGCGGTGTGAATCAGCAACCGATCACGTCGTTCAACTACGAGAACATCGGCGTCAACATCGACATCACGCCGCGCACCCATCATGACGATGAGGTGTCGCTGGCGCTGAAGATTGCGGTCAGCAGCATTTCCGGAGCCGGGTTCGGCGGGCTGCCGACATTCGGCAATCGCGAGATCAACACGGTCATCCGTCTCAAGGACGGCGAGACAAATCTGCTGGCAGGGCTGATCCGCGACGAAGAGCGGCGGGTGCTGCGCGGAGTCGCCGGCTTGAGCGACCTCCCGATCGTCGGTCGCCTGTTTGCGCAGACGCAGCGCGAGACTCAGGAAACCGACATCGTCCTCACACTGACGCCGCGCGTTATCCGCGTGCTCGATCTCAGCGAGGAGGACCTGCGGCCGTTCCGCGTCGGCGATACCGTGGCGGGAGCAATCGCGTTGCCTGTGCCGGTTCCGCTGCCCGCGGCGCCTCCGGTCGAGCGGGAGCCGGCACCAACAGCCCCGCAAATGCCGGCTGGTCTGCCGAACGCGTCACCGATCCTGCCACCGCCGCCCGTACAGCCACCCCCGCGCTGAGCGCTGATTCTCGTCGGGGCGATCGCCGACTCTTGTCCGTGCGTCCGTCTGCTTACGGCTTGCCAGCACGGAGTCGATAGAGCACGTGCCTTCGTCGGTCTGGTTGCGCGGGGTGATCGAAGTCATCTGCCGGATCGTGCGTCATGCCCAGACGACTCATCACGCGGCGGGAGCGTTCGTTCTCCGGCACGGTGAATGAGACGATCTCTTCCAGGGAAAGCTGTCCGAATCCGAACGTAACCGCCGCGCGAGCGGCTTCGGTCGCGTAGCCCAGCCCCCAGCACTGCTGCGCCAGGCGCCACCCTACCTCCACGCACGGAGTGAAGTGTGCCTCGAACGACGGAACCGCGAGCCCCACGAATCCAATGAATGAGCTCTGCTCGCGCACTTCGACGGCCCACAATCCAAACCCGTAGCGCTCGAAGTGAGCCTCGATGCGTTCGACCATCGCATCGCTCTCTGCGCGTGTCAGAACACCGGGAAAGTGCTCCATCACACGAGCGTCAGCGTTCAGGTCCGCGAAGGGACCTCGATCAGCGGCCACCCATCGCCGCAATAAGAGGCGGTCGGTGCGGAGCTCAGTTGGCAGGCTCACGTCGCACCGACGAGTATCACTCTACTTTCGCCACCTTGGCCCCGAGTGCGTTGAGACGCTCGACGAGCCGGCTGTATCCGCGCTCGACAGTCTCGAGTGGCGCGACACGCGTCTGACCCTCTGCAGCCAGGCCGGCCGCGATCAGCGACATCCCTGATCGCAGATCACGGCTGTCGAGCGTGCGGCCGCCGCGCAGCTTGGTCGGCCCCGTGACAATGATGCGGTGAGCGTCGGCGAGGAAGAGATCGGCGCCCATGCCGCTCATCTGCTCCAGCGCGAACAGTCGCAGTTCGTACATCCAGTCGTGCACGAGCGTTCGACCCGCGGCCTGCGTTGCGAGCACGGTCACGAGGCTCACGAGGTCGCTCGGGAACGACGGCCACAGCCCTGTGGCGATTCGGCGAACGGCCTGCGGCTTCGATGGCTTCACTTCGAACACACCATCGCGCATGCCGCACTCGACGCGCATCCGCTGCATCACTGCGGCGACGACCTCGATGTCTTCGGCGCGACACCCTTCGATCGCGATCTCTCCGCCGGTGATTGCACCAACCACTGCCCAACTTCCGGCTTCGATGTAATCGCCGCCGAGCTGATGCGTCGCCCCTCGAAGCTTCGATGTGCCTTCGATACGCAGCTTTGAGCTGCCAATACCGGACACCACCGCGCCCATCTTCGTCAGGAACTCGCAGAGCTCGACGACATGCGGTTCGGTGGCGGCGTGACGGATCTCAGTGACTCCCGGCGCACACGCCGCGGCGAGCAGTGCCGTCTCGGTACCCGTGACGGACGCTTCGTAGAGATACATCGAGGCCGGCTTGAGGCCATCGGGCGCCTCGAGGACGTGATCGGGGCCCTGACGTTCGCGCGCGCCGAGCGCGTGCAGCGCCTCGGTGTGTGTCGAGATCGTCCGGCGCGCGGGGAAATCACCGCCGGGCGGCGCGATGTGCGCGCGGCCCGTGCGCGCCAGCAACGGCCCGAGCAGGAGCACCGATCCTCGCAACCGGCCGACGAGCGCTCGATCGGGTTCGTCGGTGTTGATGCGCGGCGTCCGAATCTTGAGCGTCGTCGTGCCAATGCCCTCGACTTCGGCGCCGATGTCGAGCAGCAGCCGCGCCATGACCTCGACGTCGCCGATACGCGGCACGTTGGTCAGGACGCATTCCTCCTCGGTGAGGAGACACGCCGCCAGCAGCGGCAATGCCGCGTTCTTGTTTCCTTCAACGGCCACGCGGCCTTCCAGCCGGTGTCCCCCTTCGATCAGCAGTGTCGACATCAGGCGCGCGCTTTCTGCAGGAACTCTACGTCCTCGTTCTCATCCAATCCAACAAACACCGGCTCGGGCCGCAACCACACGCCGCACCAGTCGAGCACGGCACGTTTGACCCTGACCGCAAACCCGATCACATCGCTCGACGTCGCGCCGCCGCGATTGACGATCGCCAACGGGTGCTTCGTCGAGAGACCGACCGTCCGTTCGCCCGTGCCCTTGCGCACACCCGATCGCTCGATGAGCCACGCTGCCGGTATCTTCACCCGGCCATCAGCCATGGCAAAGCCAGGTACCGCATCGCCGGCCGTCGAGGCGATGCGTTCGCGATCGTCCAGTGTCACGACCGGGTTCATGAAGAACGATCCCACGCTGCGCGTATCCGGATCGCTGGCGTCGAGCACCATTCCCTTGCGGCGCCGAATCGTCAGCACCGCATCGCGGACATCGATCGGAAACGGGCTGCTGACGGCGCGCCTCTCGAGCTCCGCAATGAGATCCGGGTAGCTCACCGTCGGCGTGGCATGTGCCAGCCGAAACGATACGCCGCACACAATGAAACGGCGCGTATCGTCGGCTTTGAACCGACTCATGCGATACGAGAAACGGCAGTCGGCGGGAGAGAGCTCCACCAGCTCGGTCTGCGTGCGATCGAATGCGATCACGCGATCGATGACAGTCGACACCTCTTGCCCGTACGCTCCGACGTTCTGAATCGGTGTGCCGCCCACCGTGCCAGGGATTCCCGAGAGACATTCCACGCCGCTCAACGCTTGCGCGACGACCGTTTCGACCAACTGGTCCCACGGTTCGCCGGCGCCCGCGTTCACGATCGTGCTGCCAGGCCCTTTTGTCATCGTCACGCCGGTCACGGCCATCGACAACACGAGACCGTCGAACCCTTCATCAGAGACGACAAGATTACTTCCGCCCCCCAGCACGAAAAGCGGGATCTCGTGCTCCGCGCACCACTGATGAATGGCGCGGACGTCCTCGTTGGTGTTGGCCCTGGCAAACCAGCGCGCCGGCGCCGCCGACGCCCAGCGTGCAGAACGACTCGAGCGGCACGTGCTCGCGCAGAACGAAGGGGCGGCTACGTGAGACCACCGAGCCTCGCTTCCTGATCGCGAAGGGCCGCGATCGCCTCGGCTCGTGTGCAGCGAGCGAACTCCACCCAGTCACCCGGAGCAAGCTGTCCCGCCAGCGGAAGATCTGCAGTGATGACAGTCGCTATCTGCGGATAGCCGCCGGTCGTCTGTCGATCGCTCATGAGCAGAATCGGCTCGCCCGACGCTGGTATCTGAATGGCACCCACGAATGTCGCGTCGGAGATCATCTCCCGATCCGAGATCCGTGGAATGCTGGCTCCGGACAACCTGTATCCCATCCGATTGGACTGTGGCGTGACGAGGAACCGAGTACGTTCGAGTAACGTGAAGGCGGGCTCGGCGAAGAAGTCATCTTGAGGCCCAGGCAGGATCCGCAGACGCGCACCGCCGTTCGGGATTGCAGGCGTATCGAGCGACCACGACGCACGGCGGTCGCTTGCGGGTCCCAACGGAAGTCGATCTCCCGCCGCGAGCGCTCTGCCATCGAGCCCACCAAGTGCTGCACCGACGTGCGTCGCGCGACTGCCAAACGTCATCGGCACATCAATGCCGCCATCGAACGCGACGTATGCTCGCGTCCCTGAGCGCCGCTCGCCGAATCGGAGCACGCTTCCTGGACGACAGCGTGTCGCGACCCCGATCGGCGTTGCACCCCCATCGATGCTGGCCTGCAGATCGGCGCCCGTGATCGCCACGCACGTCTCTTGCTCGACGCGCAGCTCAGGACCAGCCAGCGTGACTTCGAGCGTTGCGGCATCGTCGCCATTTCCAACCAGCAGGTTCGCCACGCGATGCGAGACGAGATCCATCGCACCACTGACGGGCACTGCGCTCGCCTGTTGTCCCCAACGGCCGCGATCCTGGACCGTCGTGAAGAGTCCCGGCCGAATGACGCTAATCGCTCGCAGGCTGTTTCCGATGCGTGTCGCACTCGCGCGCGGCGCATCGTTGCCCGGCATCGCCTCGCTCGACGACACCGGCTTGAACCGCACGATGTCCCCTGGTGCAAGCAGGGCCGGCTGTGTGCGACTGCTGTCGAAGACCTTTACCGCGGTCCGCCCAATGAGCTGCCAGCCTCCCGTTGACTCGCGTGGGTAAATCCCCGTTTGTCGGCCAGCGATACCGACGGAACCTGCCGGAACTCGCACGCGCGGCGTGCCGCGGCGGGGAGCGGCAATCGTCGCGTCGACCGAGCCGAGATAGCCAAGGCCTGGCAGAAACCCCAGCATGAAGACGCGATAGTCGGTGCCGGAGTGTCGCTCGACCACAGCGTCAGCACTCAATCCAGCCCACTCGGCGACTTCCGCGAGATCAGGTCCGGCTTCCCCACCGTAGGTGACAGGAATCTCAATTGTCTTTCCCTGCGCGATTGGCTGCCGCTCATCGCTCAACTGCACAAGCGGGGCGCGCAGCGTGTCTGGCTCGACCGTCAACGGATCGAAGAACACCGCAACCGATCGATAGGTTGAGACCACATCGCGCAGGCCAGATATACCCGCGCCGCGAATTGCCGCCGCTGTCGCAATCGCCCGCGCATTGATCGCTGGATCGATCGCTTCATCCCATTCGATGAGCAGCGCGGAGTCGCCCGCGTCACGAATGCGCGGTGCGTGGAGATTCATTCAACGCGTTCAGGAGCTTTCCGTGAATGCCGCCGAAACCGCCATTCGACATCAGCACAACCACGTCGCCGGGTCGATGCTCGCGAACGACGGTATCGACGATGGTGTCGATGTCCGGGATGTGACGGGCCTGCTTGCCGCGCGCCTGAAGATCGTCGACGAGTTGCGTCGCGTCGAGGCGCTCGGACTCCGGCAAACTCGATCGGAACACGGCCGCGAGAATCACCTGATCGGCCTGCCCGAACGCGCGTGCGAAGTCGTCCTGAAAGACACGACGGCACGACGACGCCGACCGCGGCTCGAAGACTGCCCAGACGCGCCTGCCCGGGTAGCCCGAGCGCAGCGCGGACAACGTCTCGTGCACAGCCGTCGGGTGATGCGCGAAGTCGTCGAGCACCGTGACGCCGTCAGCAACGCCTACCGTCTCGAGGCGGCGCTTGATGCCCTTGAACGATCGCAGGCCCTCGGCGAGCGCCGACGATGACAGCCCGAGATGCGCGCCGACACCGATGGCGGCCAGCGCATTCCGCACGTTGTGCTCACCGAGCAGCGGCGACTCGAATCGACCGAACACTTCGTTCTTCCGCAAGACGGTGAACTGCGTCAGGCCATCGTGATGCTGAATGTCCTCCGCCCGCCAGGTCGCGTCTCCGCCAAGACCAAATGTCTCGACCGGACTTACCGCCAGACGGCCAAGCGCGTGCGCGTGCGTGCTGTCTGCACCCAGCAGCAAGCAGCCCGTTCTTCGGCACCAGGTTCGCCAGCCGTCGAAACGCCAGCAGCACCGCATCGAGATCGGCGTAGATGTCCGCGTGGTCGAACTCGATGTTCCCGATGACCGCGATGTCCGGCAGGTACTTGAGGAACTTGGCCGTCTTGTCGAAGAACGCGCTGTCGTATTCGTCACCCTCGATCACGAAGTCGCGGCCCTTCCCAACTCGATAGCTCGACCCATGCTTCCCGAAGTTGAGTGCGATGCCGCCAACGAGCAGTGACGGATCGAGTTGCCCGCTCGTCAGCAGCCACGCCGTTAGCGATGTCGTCGTAGTCTTGCCATGGGTGCCCGCGATGACGATCGACCGCGAGCCCCAGAGAAAGTGATCGCGAACCGCTTCAGGCAGCGAGCAATAGCGAACCTTGCGCTCCAGGACCGATTCGAGCTCGGCGTTTCCTCGCGAGATCGCGTTCCCGACCACCACGAGGTCGATATCTGGAGTGATGTGGTCGGGCGAATAGCCACTGAACGTCGTGATGCCTTGCTCGACGAGGAAGTCGCTCATCGGCGGGTAGACGTTCTGATCCGATCCCTGAACGATGTGCCCACGGCTTTTCAGCAACGCGGCAAGCGTCGCCATCGCCGTGCCACAGACACCGATCAGATGAATTCGCTTCGAATCACTCAACGGGCGCTTCCTCGATGACAAGGGCAGGTTTCGGGCTTGTGGACACGGCGACGGTGACACCCAGCGGTAACGTCCACGTCGGCCCAGTGGTGTGCCCCGACGGGAAGCCGACGACGACCGGTCCCGGGAATTCGCGTGTCGTGCGTCGAATCGCGTCGAGCGCGCTCACATTTCCGCCAGGCTCGTCGCATCCTCGCATCTCACCGAAGACGAGTGCTCGCGCTTTTGCGAGGAGACCACTCAGCGCCAGTTGGGTCATCATGCGATCGATCCGGTACGGACGTTCGCTGACTTCTTCGAGGAACAGGACGCACCCTTCAGGCGGATCGAACGCGAACGGCGTACCGAGTGAGGACACGAGCTGCGTGATCGTACCCCCGAACAGTGGACCTCGTGCCTCCCCTGCCCGCAGTACGGTAAGCCCTTCTGGTGCCAGTTCGAGCCCACGGCCACCAGACAGGAGCTCGAGAAACGACCGCTTGTCGTACCCTTCGCCACCGGCAAGACGTCCTTCGAGCATCGGTCCGTGAAGGGCCGCAATGCCGCACTGGCATGTCAGCCAGGAGAGCATCGATGTGTTGTCGCTGTAGCCGATGAACAACTTCGGTCGTGCGACCATTCGCGCGCGGTCGAGCAGCGGCAGAAGATGGACGCTGCCGTATCCGCCGCGGACGGCGAGCAGCGCCGATACTTCCGGGTCGGTCCAATACCTGGTGAATGCCTCAGCCCGGACCTCAGGTGAGCCAGCCAGATAGCCGGACTCGCGCGCGAAGACGGAGTCGTCAAAGACCGGAACGAATCCGAGCCGTTCGATTTCCGCGACGCCGCGTGTGAATTCGTCTCGGCTGAAGGGGCTGGCCGGAGCCACGATTGCGATGCGATCGCCTTGCTTCAGCGCTCGAGGTTTGCGCACGACGCCTAGAGGTACCTGGCCATTTCGTCGACGATGCGCCGATGCGCATCGCAGCCGAGCACTTGCCTGATCCGACTGACTTTGTGAGATGAGACTGGCGCGGCCAGGAAGCGCTCTTTCGCACGACGCAGACGTGTGAGCGCGTCCTCGAGGCGCTTGTAGGGGACGCGCTCCTGCTCGACGGCATAGACCAGCGCTTCGAGTGTCTCCGCCTGCACGTCCACGTCACCGCTGCAGATCAGCAACCCGTCACAGCCTGCGGCAATCGCACCCACGGCGGCGTCGGGCACCGTGTAGGTCTTCGCGATCGCCTTCATCTCGAGATCGTCGCTGAGGATCACACCCTGGAACTTCAGCTCGTCTCGCAGCAGCGCCTGCACGATCCGTGGCGAGAGCGTGGCTGGCTTCTCTTCATCGAACGACGGCACCAACACGTGCGCCGTCATGATGAAGGCGACTTCGGTGCGAATGGCTTCGCGAAACGGGACGCACTCGACGCGACGAATTCGATCCGGCGGATGCTCGACGAGCGGCAACTCCAGATGCGAATCGACCGACGTATCTCCGTGACCCGGGAAATGCTTGCCGCACGCGGCGACCCCGTGGTCCTGCAGTCCCCGAATGATCGCCGCCCCGAGCCTGGCAACGCCGTCCGCGTCCTCGGCGAGGGCACGGTCGCCAATCACGGGGTTCTTCGGGTTCGTGTGAATGTCCAGAACGGGCGCGTAGTCCAGCGTGATCCCAACGGCTTTGAGCTCGGCGGCCAGCGCGGTGGCGAATCGTTCCGCGAGTTGCACATCGCCGCTTCGTCCGAGCACGGCCATTGGCGGCCACTCGGTGAAGGGCGCCTTGAGTCGAGCCACTCGCCCGCCCTCCTGGTCCACGCTGACCCAGAGAGGCAGATCGGTCGCGAGTCCCTGGACGTCCACCGACATCTCAGCCACCTGCTCCGGCGCCTCGATGTTGCGCGCGAAGAGGATCACGCCGCCGAGTGAGAACTCCTTCGCCAGCGAACGCATCTCCGGCGTGATCGTCGTTCCTGGCAGGCTGCCGATCAGAAGCTGGCCAATGTCGTGGCGGATGGTGCTGGGCACGGAAGCATTATAGAACTGGCGAGTTCTATAATCCTGTGCGTGATCATTCGGACGTCAGCACCGACGCGCATCGATCTGGCTGGAGGCACGATCGACATCTGGCCGCTCTACCTCTTTCACCCGGGCGCGCAGACGCTCAACGCCGCGATCAGCCTTCGCGCCAGCGCGCAGATCGAGCCGCGATCCGATTCACGGATCACGATCAAGTCGCTGGACACCGGCGCCACCGTGGAAGCCGAGGACTGGCGAGAGCTCCGCCACGTTCGGGACCTGCGTCTGCTCTCGCTCCTGGTGCACTTCTTCGAAGCCAGAGGCCTCACGCTGACGACGACATCGGAGTCTCCGGCGGGCGCGGGGATCGCGGGCTCGTCGGCGCTCAACGTCGCGGTCTGCGCCGCACTTGCCGAGTGGAAACGCACTCACTACGAGCCCGAAGCGCTTCTCCAGATCGCGATGAACGTCGAGGCGCAGGCGATTGCGGTGCCGACCGGACTGCAGGACTACAGGCCGGCGCTCTATGGAGGAATCGCCGCGATTGAATTGGAAGCCGACGGCGTGCGACGCGTGCCGCTCGATGTCGATCTCGGTGAGTTGCAACAGCGGATCGTGCTCTGCTACACAGGTGAGCCGCGCAACTCGGGAACCAACAACTGGGAGATCACCAAGCGACACATCGACGGAGATCAGTTCATCTTCGACTGCTTCGAACGCATCCGCGACACGGCGGCGACGATGAGAACGGCGCTCACGGCTGGCGATTGGGACAGCGTAGGCCGGGCGATCGCGGAGGAATGGGACAACCGCAAGCGCCTTGCTCCAGGCGTGACGACGCCTGCCATCGACGACCTGATCGCACGCGCGACGATCGCTGGTGCGACCGCCGCCAAGGTCTGTGGTGCCGGAGGCGGAGGCTGTCTCTTCTGTTACGGCCCGCCGAGTGCCCGCGAGGCGATTCGGAACGCGCTGGCCGGAGGTGGCGCGCGCATTCTCGACTACACCTTCGAGCGCCACGGGCTCGGGCGTGGATAATCGCGCGCTGTCGCAGGTACTGGGCGAGATCGCGGACCTCCTCGAAATCAGGGGCGACAACGCCTTCAAGATCAGGGCATACCGGACGGCAGCGGAAACGCTGGCCACCTGGCCGCAGGCTGTTGCACAGCTCAACGAGCCGCAGCTCCGCTCGATTCCCGGCATCGGCAAAGACCTCGCCGCTCGCGTCCGCGAACTGGCAGAGACCGGTACCTGCGCGTATCACAAAGAATTGCTCGAACAGTTCCCGCCGACGATCCTCGACCTGCTGCGCCTTCAGGGCGTGGGTCCGAAAACGGTCGCGATGCTGCACGCGACGCTGAACGTCAAGAGCATCGACGACCTCGCTGCCGCCGCAAAGGCTGGAAAGCTCAAGGGCCTCAAAGGCATGGGCGCCAAGAAGGAGGCGCAGATCCTCGCATCGATCGAGGAACGCGCGAAAGACAGCGGACGACATCTGCTGAGCGACACGGCCGCGACTGCCGCGTCACTGGTCGACTTCCTCCATGTCCACGACCGTGACGTCGAGTTGATTCCGGTCGGCAGCTTGCGGCGTGGACGCGAGACGTGCGGTGACATAGACATCCTCGCGGTCGGCGGTCAGCCAGGGCTGATGGATGCCCTCATCTCGCACCCGCATGTCGAGCGCGTGCTCGGCCAGGGTGATACGAAGTCGAGCGTGTTGCTCCGAGGTGGATATCAAGCCGACTTGAGGTTGGTGCCTCCCGAGAGCCGCGGCGCCGCGATGCAGTACTTCACGGGCTCCAAGGCGCACAACATCAACGTGCGCGACCGCGCCGTCCAGCTCGGGTTCAAACTCAACGAGTACGGCCTCTTCCGTGTGGACGATGACAGCCGTGTCGCCGGCGAAACCGAAGAGGGGATCTACCGCGCCCTGGGCATGGACTGGATCGAACCCGAGCTCCGCGAGAACCGCGGCGAAGTGGAAGCGGCGCGGGCCGGAACGCTGCCAAAGGTCATCACGCTTGCCGACCTGCGCGGCGACCTGCACATGCACACGACGGAGACGGATGGCAAAGACGACCTGGAGGCGATGGCGCAGGCCGCACAGCGGCTCGGCCGCGAGTACATCGCGATCACCGATCACAGCCAGGCGCTCGCCATGGCGAACGGGCTCGACGAGAAGCGCGCGCTCGCACACGCTGCCCGCGTGCGTGCGCTGAACGGTCGCTTCGCGAACCTGACGCTGCTCGCCGGGATCGAATGCGACATCCTCTCGGACGGCCGGCTCGATCTCTCCGACGACTGCCTCGCCCAGCTCGACATCGTCGTCGCCTCGATCCATTCGAACTTCTCGCAGGAGTCGCCGCAGATGACCGACCGGATTCTGCGCGCGATTGAGAATCCATGGGTCGATGTGCTCGGGCATCCAACGGGACGTCGGCTGCTGCAGCGGGACCCGCTCAAATTCGACATGAGCGCGGTGATGGATTCCGTGTCCCGGCACGGGGTGACGCTGGAAATCAACTGCCAGGTTGAGCGACTGGATCTGAACGATTCGCACGCGCGCGCCGCGCGTGAGCGCGGCATCCCGCTCGTCATCTCAACGGACGCACACAGCGTCAACGCGTTGTCACGTCTTCAGTGGGGCGTGCAGGTAGCCCGTCGCGCGTGGGTGCAGGCAGGCGATGTGATCAATACACGGCCGATCGACGAGATGCGCGCCCGGCTGCGGCGGAATCGGAGGGCGTGACGTGGCCAAGACCCCGGACGGGTTCGTCTCACTCAAGTCGCTGAAGCAGGGTCCGTCTTCGCCGCGCGACACGCTTGCGCTGCTTCGACGCATCTACTTCAAGACGAAGAAGGAGACGATCGAGCACGACTTCGCACACGCGATCGAATTGCTCAAAAGCCTCGAGACGGAAGAAGAGCGCGAGAAAGCAACCGCCTACATGCACGGCCTGTCGGAGTTACGGAAGGAATGGAGCGCCAGGAAGAACGTTCACAGTCGGAAAGGTCACAGGGCAAAGTAGCCGATCATTTTTCGATCACGACCTTCCTTCGTGCTGTCGTCCGAAGCACTTCGGGAACGTTGCGATTCGTAGACAGCACTTTCAGATCCTTCTCGGTGAGCCGGTTGAGCAGATTCATCGAGATCGGCAGCGGCGTCTTCGGATTCCTCGCCAGCGCAGACACGACAACGTAGCTCTTCATCCAGTTCCGGTTGGTCGAGACGATGCGCAGGATCTCCTCGGACACGCTGGACATCTTCGCGATCGCTTCGACTTCCGAGCCGGTCAGTTTCGGGCTGCTCAGAACCGCGACGGAGATCAGTTTGTTGGGATCGCGAACCAGGATGGCCCGCTCCTCGCGCGTCCCTTTCATCGCGCGCGACATTTTCTGCGGGACGGTCATTTCCTGCAGACGCTGCATCGCCGACTTCTCATCGTCTTCCTCGTCGGCGATCTCGGGCCCTTCGGCGGTGTCCACCATCGGCTTGTCGGCTTCCGCCGCTGCCTCTTCTGACGGCGCGACGCCGCGCTTCGCGAAGAACTCGCGCATTTCCTCTGGTACGTCGGTCCGGGCGAGGAATGCGGCAAGAGTGGGGGGAGGAATCAGCCCAAGCGTGGCGTTGGCGGCAGCCGCGACTTCAGCGTCCGCATCGCCGGTGAGCATGACAAGCAGCGCCATCTGCTCGTGCGCGCGCGTTGCGATCGCACCCTGCGCAGCTTGCAGGCGCACGTCACGAGCCACGTCGCCCTTGCGGAAGAAATCGATGAGCGGAGTCTTGACCCCTACGTCCATCTAGTACCGCTGATTGTCCCACGCTCCGAGCGCTGCAGTCACCGTGCGCGGGAGGTCGTGCTCTGGCACGTCGGCGAACTGACCAATCGCGGCGAACCCGGCGCATCCCGTTTGATGCAACTGACCAACAGTATCGAGACGTCATGCCGCCAACGCCAAGCACCGGCACTCCCTTCGCGGCATCGACGGCGTCGGCGAGGCCCGCGACACCGGTGTGAGGGAGATTCGGCTTCGATGCCGTCTCGAACACTGTTCCGAATAGCAGATAGTCGACATCGCCTTCAGCGCAGACCTGCGAGATCTCGTCGCGCGTGTGCACAGAACGCCCAATCAGAAACGATGGCGGCGCCACTTTGCGTACGCGCCGAGCAGGCGCCGAGTCGGCCCGGAGGTGCACTCCGTGCGCGCCCGCAACCATTGCGACGTCAACACGGTCGTTGACGAGAATGCGCGTCCGCGTGCCGCGAACGGCCTCGACGGCCTGCATGACCAGCGTCAGCAGCTCGCCGTCTGACATGTCCCGCTCGCGAATCTGGATGAGGTGCATGCCGGCTCGCGCCGCTGCCGCCACGCGACGAATGAGCGCGGCCCCGGCGCGCTCACCCAGGCGCCGGCGATCGGTGATCATGTAGACGACGGGATGCACGCGAGGAATTACTCCTCGGCTGCGCGGTTGTTGAGTGAGATGACGTGCTCGATGCGGCGCTCGGCGAAGAAGGAGTGCATCTCAGCCACGGCAGCCAGCATGTTGACGATACCGAGACCGGATACGGCGCCGCGCACGAAGTTGTTGATCATCAACATGTGGATGAAGGGAAGCCCCTGCGCAAAGTAGTTCCGATCCCAGAACTGCGACCACGGTGCCAACACGAGGACCGCGCCAGTTTCCAGGAAGAACGCCGTCAGGAGCAAACGCATCAGGACTTCCCGATTTCCGCCTGTGATAGTTGAGCGATCCGGTCGCGCACATCCCGGTAGCCCGACAATTCCGACTCGACTTCCATGAAGAGGGCCATCGCGCGCGAACCCTCTCCCTGCCTGGCCAGCGTGTCAGCCAGGTCGTACATCAGCGCGACGCGATCCTCCGGGACAGGCGCGGGCGCTTCGAGCGCCCGCTCGAGCCAGTCGACTGCCGCCTGAAGTTCGTCGCGTCCGAGACAAATGCGAGCCAGATGTGACGACGCCTGGAACCGCATCGCCGGAGTGCGAGCCGCCTCTTCGAAGCTGGCAATCGCTTCGTCGAATCGACTGTCGGCCAGGCACTCGACCCCACGATCGAGTTGCTCGCGCGCACGCACTTCCTGATCGCGCGCGACCTTCCCTCTGAGCTCCTCGAAGAACGACTCGAGCGGCAGCGCATCACCCAACGACCCGATCGGCTCCGGCATGGCGGGCGTCGGCGCAGGCTCTGCGGCGGATGCAGCCGCCGCCAGCTTCTCCTGAATTTCTGCGTCGTCCGGATCGAGTTGAGCCGCTTCCCTCACGGCCTCGAGCGCCTCTGGCAGCGCGGCCTTCCTTGGTGTG
Source organism: uncultured Acidobacteriota bacterium (assembly GCA_963818645.1). GTDB lineage: Bacteria > Acidobacteriota > Vicinamibacteria > Vicinamibacterales > UBA2999 > Gp6-AA40. The sequence goes on from CAWFTF010000018.1 coordinate 18,492, forward strand.
AAGATCGGCGACACTGAGAATGAGGCGGGCTGCCGGTCTCGTCTCGCCGCGATCGACGAGGGCCTTCGCCGCCAGCCTCTTTGCCTCGACGTTGGCGTCCGCGAGCTGCCCAAGCCGAATCACGCAATCGACGGCACCCTGTTCGTTGCCTGCCGCGCGACGATCCTGAATCAGCCGGTTGTAGTGCGACCGTGCATCGAGCAACAGACCATTCCCGCCGGCAATGTCTGCCAGTTGCCAGAGCGCGTGATCGTCGTTACTCCGGACCTTGAGCACTTTCTTGTAGACGGCAGACGCGCGCGGGAAGAACCCCTCGCCGTAGAGATGGTCAGCGGCCCGGTTGAACTGCTCCGCCGCGCGATCCGCCTGACCGGCTTTGACGTAAAGGTCGCCAAGGGCGTTGGCGGAGTTCCAGTCGTCAGGGTTGTCCTCGAGCAGACGGACGTACTCCTCGATGGCTGCGGCGATCTTGCCTTGCTTGCGAAGCTTTTCCGCCTTCTTGAGTGTTTCGTCTCGGTCGACTGCCACTCAATCGATCCTATCAAACAGGCTCGCCTGCGGCTTGAAGGAGCGGCGATGCAGTGACGAATATCCGAACCGCTCGACGGCGGCCCGGTGTTCGGCGGTGGCGTAGCCCTTGTGTCGATCGTATCCGTAGCGCGGATCGTTCGTGTGTTCGGTCATCATCTGCCGATCGCGCGACACTTTGGCGACGATGGATGCGGCAGCGATCGCCGCACACCGGCGGTCGCCGTGCAGCACACCACGTTGAGCGATATGGAGTCCGGGAATGCGAAAGGCGTCCACGAGGACGGCGTCGGGCAGCGGCGCGATGGCCATGACGGCGCGGCGCATCGCCTCGAGCGATGCGCGATGGATGTTCAACGTGTCGATCTCGGCAGGCTCGACGAAGCACACCGACCACGCAAGCGCACGCGCCTTGATCAGATCGTTCAAGCGCTCGCGTTCGTCGGCGCTCAACATCTTGGAGTCGGCCAGCCCGGGAATGTGAGCGTCCGGATCGAGCACCACCACGCCGGCGACGACGGGACCTGCCAGGCATCCCCGGCCCACCTCGTCGGACCCGGCGATGCGGTAGAACCCCCAGCGTCGCAGCGCGTTCTCGATGGTTCTCGTCGCGCGGACCCGGACCATGGCCCTGACACTAGGCGCGCTTGGTTTCCTTCATGCGCGCCGCCTTCCCCTTCAGGTTGCGGAGGAAGTACAGCTTGGCGCGTCTCACCCGTGCCGACCGCACGAGGTCGACCTTGGCAATCGTCGGCGAGTGCAGCGGGAAGATGCGCTCGACACCCTGGCCGAACGACACCTTGCGAACGGTGAAGGAGGCTCTCAAGCCGCCACGGTGCAATCCGATGACGATGCCCTCGAAGATCTGGATGCGTTCCTTATCGCCCTCGCGCACTTTGACGTGCACGCGGACGGTGTCTCCAGACTTCATGTCCGGCCTCTCGATCATCTGGGACTTTTCCGTCAACTCAATCGCGTTCATTGCTTTCTCCTCACCAACAGGTCCGGCTGAAGCCGAACTCTCCGCTTGCTGGTCCGGCGCGCGCCGGACTAATGCTCTTCTCGCTCGGACCGTTCCCGCCGAATCTCGTCGAGCAACGCCCGCTCTTCTTCGTCGAGCATGGCCGTCGCAATCAGCTCCGGACGGCGATCCAGCGTTCGAACCAGCGCCGCCTTCCGGCGCCATCGACGAACGTCCGCGTGATGCCCGGACAACAGCACGTCCGGCACACGATGACCGGCGATCTCGGCCGGTCGGGTGTAGTGCGGATAGTCGAGCAATCCGCGCGAGAACGAATCCTGCGCGACCGACTGCTCGTCACCCACCACACCGGGCACCAGGCGGCTCACCGCATCGACGATGACGAGCGCCGCCAGTTCTCCGCCGCTCAACACGTAGTCGCCAATCGAGATCTCCTCGGTGGCGACCATGTCTCGCACCCGCTCGTCCATCCCCTCGTAGCGACCGCACAACAGCACGATGTGCTCGAGGCGACCCAGACGCTCGGCTTCTGCCTGCGTGAACGTCCGACCCTGCGGTGAGAGCGACACCACCGAGTCCGGCGTCCCGCGCGTCTCGCGAATCTCACTGACCGCCCGCATCAGCGGCTCGGCCTTCATGACCATTCCCGGTCCGCCGCCGTACGGCACGTCGTCCACCGTCCTGTGGCGATCGGTTGTCCAGCGGCGGAGGTCGTGCACCGCCACGTTCAGCAGGCCGCGCTCGACGCCCCGGCTCACCACGCCCTCGCCAAGACCCGCTTCGATCATCGAAGGAAAGATCGTGACGATGTCGAACTTCATTGCCTACTTCTGATTCAGTTCCAGCAGGCCCTCGGGCGGGTTGATTCGAATCCGCCGCCCGGCAATATCCACCTCAACGCAGATATCGGCAGCGAGAGGCACCAGCACTTCCCCCCGCCGTCCTTCCACACTCAACACACTGGCCCCGGCTCCGCCCTCAACCCGCCTGACCTCGCCAACGGGTTCGCCGGAGATCGTCTCGACGGCGCATCCCACGAGGTCGTGCACGTAATAGGCACCCGCATCAAGGGGCAGCAGCGAATCCTCCGGGATCCTGAGATCGAGGCCCGCGAGCCGCTCGACGTCCTCAATCGATCCGAATCCCTCCAACCCTATCACCGGGCGACCGTTCTGCACGCGCGCCGAGTTGACTGTGAGGACTTCCTGACCGCGCTCCGATCGCGTCCAGAACGTCGCGCCCGTCTTGAATCGATCCTCGACGAAGTCTGTCTCGGGCGTGACGATCACGTGCCCCCGGAGACCGTGTGGCCTCGCGACACGTCCCACGAGCACCATGCGGTCCCACTCGGGATTCGGGGCTCGGGATTCGGGACTCGGGCGGTTCTCGGTTCGGCCGAATCCCGAATCCCGAATCCCGGATCCCGGACTCATCTCAGTCCCGAATATCCAGCTGGGCCCGAACCCCGTGGCGCTCGGCGGTCAACGCGACCAGCGTCCGAATCGCCGCGGCGGTTCTCCCCTGACGCCCGATGATCTTTCCCATGTCACCCGGTGCAGTCGACAGCTCGACGACGGTCATGCCACGACGCACCGACTCGGTCACCTTCACCGACTCAGGATGATCGACCAGCGTCTTGACCACCACCTCGACGACCGCACGGAGTGGGCTGCCCGGCCCGCCGTCCTGCTCCGCCATTACTGCGCGGGAGCCTCCACCGGCTTCGACATGTCCTTCGTCAGGTGCTTGGTCAGCAGCGTGCGAACCGAGTCTGACGGCTGCGCACCGAGCTTGATCCAGTGCTGAATCCGTTCCTTGTTGATTTCCACGACGGCCGGCTTCGAGCGCGGGTTGTAGGTCCCGACGTTCTCGACGAAGCTGCTCTCGCGCGCCGACTTCGCTTCCGTCACCACCACGCGAAAGTAGGGCTTCTTCTTCGACCCTACCCGTCTCATTCGAATCGCTAGCATCACTCGCTCCGCTCTAACTCCCAATCTCCCAACTCCCAACTCCCAAAATTGGGAGTTGGCGTCCTGGGAGTTGGGCGTTGACAACTATCTCGACTTGATGAGCCCCCAGGGCCCGCCCTTCTTGCGCTTCTTGCCGGCGCCATGCGGCGTCGCGAATCCCTCGTGCTGCTGGATCTTCGGCACGCCTTTCATGCCGCGCACGGCCGCCGATCCGCCTCGACTGAACATCTGCAGCATGCGCTTCATCTCGACAAACTGCTTGAGCAGACGATTGACGTCCTCGACCGACGTACCGCTACCCGCGGCGATGCGCTTGCGGCGGCTGCCGTTTATGAGCTGGTCGTTCTTCCGCTCTGCCGGCGTCATCGACGAGATGATCGCCTCGATGCGCCCCAGCTGCTTTTCGTCCGGCTTGTTCTGCGCGAGCTCTTTCAGGTTCCCCAGTCCGGGGATCATGCCCAGGATGCTCTCGAGCGGACCCATCCGCTTGAGCGTTCGCAACTGCGTTCTGAAGTCGTCGAGCGAGAACTGATTCTTGCGAAGCTTCTCTTCCAGCTTCTCGGCTTCGTCCTCGCCGATCGCCTGCTCCGCCTTCTCGATGAGCGAAAGCACATCGCCCATCCCGAGGATGCGCGACACGATGCGGTCGGGATGAAAGAGCTCGAGATCCTCCAGCCGTTCACCGCTACCGATGAATGCCACCGGCACGCCGACGACAGACACGACAGAGAGCGCGGCACCGCCACGCGCGTCGCCATCGAGCTTCGTCAACACGACACCGGTCACGCCGATGCGGCGATTGAACTCACCCGCGCTCTTGATGGCGTCCTGACCGGTCATCGAGTCGGCGACGTAGAGGAGATCGGACGGCTTGACCACATCCTTGATCGCCTGCAGCTCGTTCATCAGGTCGTCATCGATGTGCAGACGGCCCGCGCTGTCGACGATGACCGTGTCGAATCCCTTAGCCCTGGCTTCGGCGAGCGCACCGGACGCTCTCGCCACCGGATCCATGGTCTCGGGCGCGTAGACTTTGACTTCGGCTTGCTCACCGACGACCGACAGCTGCTGAATGGCCGCGGGACGGCGTACGTCGGTCGATACCATCAGCGGATGCTTGCCCTGCTTACGCAGCCAGCGTCCGAGCTTGCCGCAGGTCGTGGTCTTACCAGAACCCTGGAGTCCGAGCAGGAGGATGACACGCGGTGACCGGCGCGTCTTTCTTCAGTCCACCTTCGACGTCGCCAAAGAGCGCGAGCAGTTCGTCGCGAACGATCTTGACGACCTGCTGGACCGGGGTCAGGCTCTTGAGGACGGCCTGATCGGTCGCCTTGTCGCGTACCCGGTCGATGAAAGCCTTGACGACCTGGAAGTTGACGTCGGCTTCGAGCAACGCGAGCCGAATCTCGCGCAGCGCCGTCTCGACGTGCTCCTCGGTCAGGCGCACCTCGCCCCTCAGGGAGGTGAAGGCGCTCTGGATACGGGTGCTTAGTGATTCGAACAAACCCTTATCTTATGGCAACTTGACCCATCATCGCAAGCCGGAGTCGGCCTATAATTCCCGCATGCTTGCTCTTCTACGCTCGATTTTCGTCGTCGCAGCGCTCGCCGCCGTCCTGATTCAGGGAATCGCCACGCCCGCTGCGCAGGCGACCACCAGCGGCACGGGCATCTCCGCGAGGGGTGACTGGACACCCCCGACGGGTGCGGCGCCGCGGTTGCCTAATGGCAAGCCAGATTTCAGCGGCGTCTGGGATCACCAGTATGTGCCGGACATGACGGCGACCAACAGAAACCCCGCGCTACAGAAGGGACCGAAGGAACTGCCCTTCTCGCCGGCCGGGCTCGAGAACATGAAGAACTATGACCCGGTCAGGGACGGCGACTACACCGGCATGTGCATGCCCTACGGGTTGATGCGATCGATGAACGCCCCCTACCCGATGCAGATCCTTCAGAACGACAAATACATCGCGTTCCTCTTCGAGGTCAGCACCTGGTTCCACGTCGTCCCGTTCAGGAACGAACATCCCAAGGAGATCGATGCCACATGGTTTGGTAATTCGATCGCCAAATGGGACGGCGACACGCTCATCGTGGACACGATCGGATTCAACGGGTATACGCGCCTCGACACCGTGGGCCGTCCGCATAGTGACAAGCTGCACTTGACGCAGACGTTCAAGCACATCGACGCTGGTCACGTGGCGTACACGGTGACCGTGGACGATCCCGTCTACTACACGCAGCCGTGGACCAACGAGCGGACGATGACCTTGTCGAACGGCGAGTTGCTGGAGTACTCGTGCGAGGAGAACAACAAGTCGCTGTGGGAGGGACGCATCAAGCTGTGGATCCCGCCGAACGCGAGTCAGCCGCGCAGCACGCCATCATTCCCCGAGGGAAAGAAATAGCCGTCCAGCCGGGTCCCAAAACCAGGACCCGGCCTACGATTACCCAATGAACGAATCACTGCGTGAAAAGGCTGCGCTGTACGGCGTCCCTGTCGCTCGGCGCCATATCTTCCTCTGCGCCGAGCAGACCAAACCGAAATGTTGCGACATGGAGCGCGGCGTCGCGGCGTGGGAGTACCTCAAGCGCCGGTTGAAGGAGCTCGGACTGTCCGAGCAGGGCGGCATCCTTCGCAGCAAGGCGAACTGCCTTCGCATCTGCGAAGGCGGCCCGATCGCCGTCGTCTATCCGGAAGGCGCGTGGTATGGAGAATGCGATCCGCCCGCTCTCGAGCGGATCATCCAGGAGCATCTCATCGGCGGACGGGTCGTCGAGGAGCTGCTGATCGCACAACACCCGCTCGGATGAAAGCGCAGCTTTCTATTTCACCACCCTCAGCGTCACGCCAATCCTGATCACCTCTCCGCTCACACGGTCGGTGGCGGCCGTGAACTCCCGACTCTGCCCATCCTTCAGCACGAGCGTATTGGTCGACTGGTATGAACGGAAGACAGGCATGTTGCCAACCGTTGGCGTCGCGTTGTCCTGAATGTTCGCGTAGACGGATGTATCCGAGACGCTGATGCGCAACTCGAACCCCTGGTCGACCACCTTTGCAGTGCAGTCGATGTTGGTTCCAATATCCTGGTAATTCACGGGTCCCGGCATGGGACCGGCCGGGCCTGCGGGATTGCCAGGCGGTGCGGCAATCGTCGGGACCGGCACTTTGGCGCCCATCCGCAGTAGCGCCGGGCCGGCTTGACCAAGCTTGTTGGCGTTCACCGCCAGCATGTAGGGCATGCTGCTGATCTTCTTGTCGCCCTGATACCGCGTGACCATGACGTCAACGCTCAAAGGCACGAGGCGCTGGAGGTCATCTCGAACGGCTTGAGCCTTGGCTTGGTCGCGCTCTTTAGCCGCTTCCGCCGCCTGCTCATTCTTCTTGGCAGCGTCGTCTTGACCGCGCGCGGTGTCGACCACTCCGAGCGTCAGCGCGGCAACCAATCCAAACACCGAGGCAAATCTCTTCACGATCGCTCTCCTCATTCACTTTCGAGCCCGTCGAGGGGGCTCAGTTTGATCGGTTCGAGGACGATCTCTTCAATCATCGGAAGGGGTGCCGATTCCGCCGCGAGCTGTGGGATATCCATCGCTTCGACTTGCCGGGCCGCGATCGCCCCAATGAGTTGCCGGAGCGCCGCAGCCTCGTCGAGAGAAACCAGCACCTCGGGCCGTGCCACGACCGCCGGGTTACGCGTCGAACGCTCAGCGCGGGCGACAGGCGCGCTCACCGGCTTTGATGATTCGGCAGACGATGCGACGAGCGCAGGTGCCGGGAGCGCTGAGTCAACCGGCGGCGGCGTGGATTCGACCGGCGGTGTGTCCACGACGTGTGCTTGACGCGATGCACGCGACGGATCTCGCAGCGTCCACACGGCGATGACTGCTACGGCAGTCACAACTGCCGCAACCCGGGCCCATCGCCACGACGCTGACCAGAACCAGCCTTCCTGCATGCGCTCGTTCGCGATGCGTGCCCTGATGCGCGGCAGGAACCCGGGAGACGGATCGACGCCGAGCGCGGCTTCGATGTCCTTCTCGAGCGTCTCGTCGGTCAATTCCTGATGTCTGTAACCATCCATGACAGTCGTTCCTTGAGTTGCTTCCGGGCAAGAAACAGTCGCGACTTCACGGTGCCTTCCGGCACGTCGAGCAATGCACCGACTTCATGCATGTCGTGACCTTCGATCCCGGCAAGCACCACAACCAGTCGAAGCTTCTCGGGCAGCGCTTCAATCGCTCTCCATAAGTGCTCGGCTCGCTCTCGAGCGGCCACTATATCGGCCGTCGTTGTCTCGTGGAGATCCAGGCGGGTCTGCCCTCGACTCTGCTCGGGCCAGGTAAAACCCGCCCCTACTTCCACAGGGAGTTCGCGCGCCAGCCGCCGGCGATTGGCGCTGTGTCTGTCGAGTGCCATCCGCCACGTCATCCGGACCAGCCACGCCCGGAACCGTGTCCGATCGCGCAACTGCCTGAAATTTCGATAGGCCTTGGCGAATGCTTCCTGCGCGACGTCCTCGGCGTCTTCCCGCTGCCTGAGCACGCTGAATGCGACGCGAAATGCCAGTCTCGAGGAATCCGCCAGACGCGCCTCGAACTCACGCTCGAGCTCCACGTCGGCGGTCACGAGGCTGCCCACAAGGCGTTCGGCGTGCTCATGCATCAGGCTTCACCTACGCAAGACGCCAGAACGGGCGAGACGGTTCACTGACGTGAACGCCGAACCCCGTGAACCAGACACGCTGAACACGAACCCGGAACACGGAACCGGGAACCCGGAACGGCGCTACTACACCGACGACAGCTTATGCCCCAGCTTGTCCTTCTTGGTCTTGAGATAGCGACGCGTATGGTCGCTGGCGGGAATCTCGAGAGGAAGGGCCTCGGACACGGATAACCCGTACCCCTGAAGGCCGACGAACTTCCGTGGGTTGTTGGTCAGCAGCCTCATTGTCTTTACGCCGAGGTCGCTGAGGATTTGCGCGCCGATGCCGTAGTCGCGCTGGTCGGCCTTGAAGCCAAGCCGCTCGTTGGCTTCGACCGTGTCGAGCCCCTGATCCTGCAGCTCGTACGCACGAATCTTGTTCACCAGGCCGATGCCCCGACCTTCCTGATTCAGATACAGCAGGATGCCGCGACCTTCTTTGGCAACACGCTCCATGGCCGTGTCGAGCTGCGGGCCACAGTCACAGCGGGCGGAGTGAAACACGTCACCGGTGAGGCACTTGGAATGCACGCGCACGAGCACGTCCTTGCCGTCACCGATCTCCCCGCGCACCAACGCGACGTGAGTCTGGTTATCGAGTTGGCTTTCGTATGCGTAGATCCGGAACGCGCCGTGGATAGTCGGCAGGTCGGCGGATGCCGCGCGCTTCACAAGTCGCTCTGTACGCATGCGGTATTGAATCAGATCAGCAATCGTGACGACTAACAGGTTGTGTTTTCTGGCGAACTTCGCCAGCTCAGGCACGCGGGACATCGTGCCGTCCTCATTCATGATCTCGCAGATCACGCCAGCGGGTGTGAGCCCGGCGATAACCGCCAGATCAACTGCGGCTTCCGTGTGCCCAGCCCTGACGAGCACGCCGCCCTTCCGGGCACGCAGCGGGAACACGTGTCCAGGTCTCGCGAGATCGCGCGGCTTCGTCGCCGGATCGATTGCCACGCGCACCGTTTGCGCCCGATCGGCCGCGGAGATGCCGGTCGTCGTGTCGTCGCGTGCATCGACCGAGACACACATTGCCGTGTCGCGGCGCGAGGAGTTGTCGTTGACTTCTAACGGAATAGCAAGCTGATCGAGCCGCTCTGGCGTCATCGCCAGACAGATGAGACCGCGTCCGTGTCGTGCCATGAAGTTGATCGCCTCCGGCGTCACCTTCGAGGCGGCCATCGTCAGATCGCCCTCGTTCTCGCGACTTTCATCGTCGACGACGACGACCATGCGGCCGGCACGAATCGCCTCCACAGCCTCGTCAATCGTCGCAAACGGCCCGCGGCCACGGGCACCCTTGGCAATGCGAAGTGCGGTGTCTTTGCTAGTCATGTTACCCAGTCGCTCGCTTGAGTTGGGAGGCTACGGCAAAGCCCTCGTTAACAGAACCACCATCCCCACGAAGAAGCGTCATTGCCAGTATCCGCGACACAAGCGAGTTCATGGAGTAAGCCCGCTCCGCGCGGCCAGCTCCATCGACCGCGCGACGTACTTGCCGACCATATCGCACTCCACATTGACGCGGTCACCGGCACGAAGCGATGACAACGTGGTATGCGCCCACGTGAACGGAATGATCATCACGTGCACCACACTGCGTTCGAGCCGCGCCACTGTCAGGCTGACGCCTTCGAGGGCGATCGAGCCCTTGAGAATGACGTACGGCTCCAGGTCCGCCGGAATGCGAACCGCAATCCAGTACGACTCCCCGTCCTGGCGGATGGCATCGACCACTCCGACGCCATCGACGTGCCCCTGCACGAAATGTCCGCCGAATCGGCCATCAGCGCGCATGGACCGTTCAAGATTCACTGGCCGCCCCGGCGCGAGCGTGCCCAGCGTCGTCACACGAGCGGTCTCCGGTCCGATGTCCGCCGTCCATCCCGCCTCGCTGCACGTCGTCGCCGTCAGGCAGACACCGTTCACGGCAACGCTCTCGCCCTGACGAAGCTCCGGTCCCATCGGCGTGCGAATCGTCAGCGTGAAGCCAGACGCCGTGGGCACGACATCCGAGACGATGCCGACCGATTCAATGAGGCCGGTGAACATATCCCTCGATGAGGACGTCTGGCCCGAGCTGCTCGACCCTGTTCTCGACCAGCGAGGTGGGCGAAAACGCGCAACCCTCGAGCAGGGGTACGCCGCCATCTCCAAGCCACAGGGGCGCCACGTAGAGTTGGACGTAGTCCACGACGCCTTCGTCCCAGGCCGCACGCTGCACACGAGCTCCGCCCTCGAGCACCAGGCTCTGCACGTCGAAATTCGGCAGCACAGACAGTGCGGCAGCGATCCCCGGCCTCGGCACCGGAATCAGGCGGGCACCCGCCTTGTGCAGGGCCTCGGCCCGCTCGGTCCTGAGCGACTCCGCCGCTGTGAGTATTATCACCGGTCCCGCTGAGAGGGTCGAAATGAGGCGCGCCCCGGCTGGAGTGCGCAGCCGGCGGTCGAATACGACCCGGACCAGCGGCCGTTCCCTGTAGACCTCGCGAGCCGTCAACAGCGGGTCGTCAATCAGGATCGTCTCCGACCCGACCGCAATCGCGTCGGTGCACGCCCGGATATAGTGCGCGTGCGTCATCGCGCGCGGCGAGGTCAACTGGGTGCGCCGTCCTGCTCCGGCGGCGATCCGACCATCGAGACTGGTGGCCGCCTTGAGAATCACAAACGGCCTCCCCTCTCGTGTCGTCGTGAGGAAAGGCTGGTTCAAGCGAACCGCGGCGTCATAGCCGACACCGGTGTGCACTTCGATGCCGTTGGCGCGGAGCATCGCAAACCCGCGTCCGCCGACCAGCGGAAATGGATCTTCCATCGCAGCGACGACGCGACGGATGCCGGCGGCGATGATCCGTTCCGTGCACGGTCCCGTCTTGCCGGTGTGGACGCACGGCTCGAGCGTGCAGTAGAGCGTGGCGCCGCGCGCGTCGCTCCCCGCCTCTTCGAGCGCGTTCACCTCGGCGTGTGGTTCACCGGCGCGCTCGTGTGCACCCTGACCGAGCACGACCCCTTCATCCGACACGATGCACGCACCAACGACGGGATTCGGCGTCGTGCGGCCGAGGCCGCGGCGCGCGTGCTCGAGCGCCCGCCGCATCCACCGTTCGTCGTCTACCACTTTTCCTGAAAGAGCGCCTCGACGTAGTCCTGGGGAGAGAAGGGAATCAGATCGTCGATACCCTCCCCGACGCCGACGTAGCGGATGGGGAGCTTGAGGTCGTGCGCGATCGACACCGCCACCCCGCCCTTGGCTGTTCCGTCCAATTTGGTGAGCACGATCCCCGTGACACCAGCCACGCTCGTGAACTCACGCGCCTGCTGGAGACCGTTCTGCCCCACCGTCGCATCGAGCACGAGCAGCACTTCGTGCGGTGCGCCTTCGGCCGCACGCGCGGCCACGCGACGGATCTTCTCCAGTTCGTTCATCAGATTGACGCGCGTGTGCAGTCGTCCAGCCGTGTCGACGAGGATCGGATCGCGACCACGCGCCTTGCCGGACTGAATCGCATCGAACACGACCGATGCGGGGTCGGAGCCTTCATTCGCGCGAACGATGTCGACCCCTGCCCGCTTGGCCCAGATCTCGAGCTGCTCCACTGCGGCTGCGCGGAACGTGTCCGCCGCACACACGAGCGGCGTCTTTCCGGAGGCCTTGAGCAGATTCGCCAGCTTACCGATGGTGGTGGTCTTTCCCGTGCCGTTGACGCCGACGATGAGCGTGACCTGTGGCTTGTGGCCGTTCGGCACCGGACTCTCGACGCCATCGAAGATCTGGCGGATCTCGTCCTTCACCAGATCGCGCAGGCTTTCGCCGTGGCGCGATCGCGATCGCACGGCGGTGACTATCCGCTCGGTCGCAGGCAGACCGACATCGGCCGAGATCAGCAACTCTTCGAGCGCTTCAATCGTGTCGACAGTGATCGGCCGCGTGCGCTGCTCGCCCTCGTCGGCCTGCTGAACGATCTCTTCGAAGCGGCTGACGATCTGCTGCTTCGTCCGCGTCAGGCCTTCGCGAAGGCGGTCTAGAAATCCCAATCAGAACTCCCCAGTCCCCGGTCCACAGTCCACAGTCCTCGGTCCGCAGTAACTCAGCGACCCAGCTACTTACTACCCAGCTACCCCGCTTCGGCGCGCTGCGGCCTCAACATCAACTCGTAGAGGGCCGTCTTTGGATCCTTGCGCCCCGCGAGCAACTCGCCGACCTGCGCGGCGATTGGCAACTCCACATTGTGTCGCGCCGCAAGTGCGAGCGCCGCCTCCGTCGTCCGGACACCCTCCGCCACCATCTTCATCCCCGCAAGGACGTCCGCGACGGCGCGACCGCTCGCCAGCTCAATCCCGACGTGACGGTTGCGACTCAGCGCCCCGGTACACGTCAGGACGAGATCGCCAAGGCCTGTCAGGCCCGCGAGCGTTTCACGCTTGGCGCCAGCGGCACATGCCAGACGCGACATCTCGGCGAGACCGCGCGTGACGAGACCCGCGAGCGCGTTGTGCCCGAGGCCGAGCCCTTCGACCATTCCGGCCGCGATGGCGATGATGTTCTTGAGCGCACCGCCGATCTCCACACCCACGACGTCATCGGTGCCATACAACCGCAGGTAGGGCGCCCTGAACTCTTCCTGGACTCGCTTGACCACCTGCGCGTCGAGCGAGGCGATCGACACGGCGGTCGGCAGTTCGCGAGCGACTTCCGCGGCGAAGCTCGGGCCGGAGAGCACTGCGACATTCACGACGTCACGCAGTTCCTGTCCGATGATCTCCGAGACACGCAACAAGGTGTCCTGCTCGAGGCCCTTCGTCGCGCTCACGATCGTCGAGCCTCGATGCACATAGGGCGCCGCGCGCTTGAGGATCTCGCGAGTGCCGTGCGACGGCACGGCAGAGACGATCAATTCCGTGCCCGCGAGGGCGGCAGACAGATCGTCTGTTACCGATAGATTCGACGGGAAACGGATGTCGGGCAGATACACCGCGTTGGCGCCGCGCGCACGGATGTCTGCCACGAGCGCCGGATCGCGCGCCCACAGACGCGCGTCATGACCGATGCGCGCCAGATGAACGGCCAGTGCCGTGCCCCAGCCTCCTGCTCCGAGAATGGCAACCTGACGAATGGGAAACTCCTATTGAACGGACCCGTTCACCACGCGCTGCCCGATGCGGCGCTCGGTGCCGGCCACGAGCCGAGCCAGGTTCTCGCGGTGTCGATAGATGATGACGAGCGCCGACGCCGCCGCGCCGATGGCGATGATGCCCGGTGCATCGCTCAGTATGGCGACGAGCGCGAGCGTGAGCGCGCCCGCGATCGACCCGACCGAAATGAAGCGGGTGGCGACCACGGCGATCAGGAACACGCACGACGCAATGCCGAGCGCTTCCGGCGCGAGCACGGCGAACGCGCCCGCCGCCGTCGCCACGCCCTTTCCTCCACGGAAACGCAGCCAGACCGGATACACGTGGCCGATGACCGACGCGAACGCTGCGATGACCGAAGCGAGCGGGCCGGCAGACAACAGTTGCGCGACCAGGACCGCCAGCGCCCCCTTTACTCCGTCGAGGACCATCGCCAGCACAGCGGCGCGTACGCCGGTCGTGCGCAGCACGTTCGATGCGCCGATGTTACCGCTACCCGCTCGACGCAAATCGATCCCGCGATGCCGTGACAGCAGGAAGGCAAATGGGATCGAACCCACGAGGTAGCCGAAGGTCACAGCGAGAACGGCGTTCATTCAGACGTGAGCGAGTTCCGATCGACCGAGCGCGATGTACGTTGGTCCGGACGAGGAGAGTCGACTCTCAAACAGTGTAACCGCGGCGACCCTGACGACGCCGAACACGGTGCTTTCCAGGCCTTCCAGCAGCGGGACAGGCCGAAGGCCAGCGGGATTCTTCACGCGGCCGAGCGTCAGATGTGGGTGGAAGTCGCGCTCGCCGGTCGAGTGAACCAGGCCGTCCAGCCGCGCGCGCACTTCCTGTTCGACTGAGCGCAGATTGTCGATGCCCTTCCCGATTCCAGCCCAGATCACCCGCGGCGGACGTTTGGGTGGGAACGTCCCTGTTCCTTCGATCGTGAGATCGAACGCTGGCGTCCTGAGCGGACGTGCCAGTGCCGCCCGAATCTGCTCGCCGAGTGCAGCGTCTACGTGTCCGATGAACTGAACGGTGAGATGCAATTGTTCGGGCTTCACCCAGGTGACGCGCGCGTGCGGCGCACGCTGTTCGCTACGACGCTTCAAGTCCTCGATCGTCCGCGACGCTGCTCGCTGAACGTCAGACCCCACATCGACTGCAACGAACAGCCTCACACCTGGAGCATCCTCCTGACCATGTCGAGCGCAGCCTGCGAGGCTTGAAACTTCACCAGCTCGCGTTCGCCGAAGAATCGAAACGTTCGCACGCGACGATCGGTGTCGGTGACCGCCGCAACCACCACGGTCCCAACGGGCTTCTCGGGTGTACCACCGCTCGGCCCGGCGATGCCGGTGACGCCAACACCGACGCCCACGCGTGCCTTCGCCTTGATTCCCTCAGCCATCGCGACTCCTACTGGTTCGCTCACAGCGCCGTGGGAGCGAATCAGATCGGGGGGCACGTCCAGCAGCTGCGTCTTCGCTTCGTTCGAGTAGACGATCACGCCCTGGTCCACATACCGCGAACTGCCTGGCACATCCGTCAGTCGTGACGAGAGCAGCCCGCCCGTGCACGACTCGGCGACTCCGATCCGCAGTCCCCGCTCGACGAGGAGATCGCCGACGACGGCTTCGAGCAGTCGGCCGTCGGTGCTGTACACGTCGGGACCGAGAACATCGACAGCCTCGGCAACCGCGCGTTCCAACACCGCGTTCCCGGCCTCGCGTGTGGGTGCTCGAGTGGACACATGCAGCTCGATCGATCCCAGCGTCGCCAGAATCGTCGCGGCGATTGGGGGCGTCTCCTTCTCCCACACGCCATACAGCGGATGCAGCTTCTCATCCACGTGCGATTCGATGCGGCCAGCGACGCGCACGATTCGTCGGACGAGGACGCTGCCTTCGCTCCGGTCCTTGAGCGGACCATCGATGAGCTCTGTGAGCATCGGTCGCAGCTCGCGCGGAGGTCCCGGCAACAGCAAAACGAGCCGATCCCCGTGATCGATCCACAGACCCGGCGCGCTGCCGCGCGCGTTGGCAAGCACTTTCGCTCCGCGAGGCACCATCGCCTGGCGACGATTGCTTTCGGGCATCGGCATCGGCAGGTTTCGAGAGGCAAAGCGCGTGCGCAGATGCGCGGTGATCGCTTCGTCCTCGGCCAGTGGCCGATCGAGCACTGTCGCCACGACCTCTCGCGTCAGGTCATCGTCGGTCGGACCAAGGCCGCCGCACATGACGACGAGATCCGCGCGGGCGAGCCACAACCGCAACACGTGTTCGAGCTCGGTTCTGTCGTCGCCGACCACAGCCTTGGCCTTCACGTCGATGCCGAGGAGGTTCAGTTGCTCGGTGATGAAGAGCGAGTTGGTGTCGATCTTCGACGGCGTCAGCATCTCACTGCCAACAGCGATGATCGCGGCACTGCCGATCGGTTTCACACGAGCCACCCTGCGGGTAACGCAACTACGAGCAATCGCATCGCGACATTCCCATACACCCCAGCCATCGCATCGTCTGCCATCACGCCAAGGCCACCATGCACCGCCTCGAGGCGGTTCGCCGGCCACGGCTTGACGACATCGAACAGGCGGAACAACAGAAACCCGACGACGGCTCCGGTGATGTTGACGGGCAGGAACGCGAGCGTGATCAGCATCCCGACGACTTCGTCGAGGATGACCGGCGCCGGATCGACACCGCCGAAATGTCTCTCCGCGGCGTTAGCGCTCCACACACCAACAGCGAACAGGAGGATGATGACCGCCAGTTCCAGAGCAGGAGAACCTGACCAGCGTACAGCAGCGAAAACGACAAGGCCCGCCGCCGACCCGAATGTGCCGGGAGCCACGGGTACGTAGCCGAGGTACCCGCACGTGGCGATGAAGAGGCCGAGACGCATCTGAAGGAGACCGCTTCCGGCAGGAGCCTGAGGGATCAGGCGGATGGTAGATCGACTACGTGCGTATGCGCCACGCGGTCATGCAGCGCACGCCGATCGGGGGCGATCAGGGCCGGGATCAATCCCAGGCCAAGCGTTGCCAGTGAAACAACGCCGGTCAACGTCCGCTTGATGGCCCGGGCCGGATCCATGATCAGCTGATCGTCGGCAACCACCCGAATTCGTGCGGCCATCTTGCCAATCGTCTGACCGCCCATCGCGGTGAACGCAGAGAAGTACGCCAGCTTCACGAAGACCAGAAACGCGAGGAACGGGAGGAGCGGCAGCGACCGCCATTCCTCCGTCGTCAGCGCAGTCATCCGCAGCGTCGAGAAGAACACGAAGACATCGATGCCGAGCAGAATGGCGTGATCGATGAGTGCCGCAAGCGTTCGACGTCCCAGACCTGCCACAGCATCGGCGTATCCAGACGTCAGCCCAGCCACCCGCCGTGGTTGCTCGCTGACCACTTCAGGACGGCTCGGCGTGGCGACTTCCGACCTGAACGACGGAACGGGATCGGCCAGAGTTTCCTCTGCCGCAAACTCGAGAGTGAGTCCGGTCTCAATCGCGCGTGGTGGCCGCGATCCACTGCGTGAACGCGAGAGGTCCGACGAACGTCGCACCGCGAGCGGCGCGCGCGGCTCTGAAGGCGTTCTGATGAGCGGCTCGTCGCCTGCACCGGCCGGCGAGAACAGCGGAAACGATTCGAGCGACGAGAGCGCGTCCTGCGACTCGGTCGACTGAGGTGTCGCAGTGGAATGAGCCAGCCACAACTCACCGACCGGCACATCGTCGCGAGTGGGTAACGTCAACGAAAGATCAGCCGGCTCCGGCTCCGGAGAAGCCAGCAACGAGAAGTCGTATCCACAGTTCTTGCAGCGATCGCCGGTTTCAAAACCCAGGTAGTCGCACTTCGGACACTTCATCGCGACTGTTCTCCTACCGATGGCTGCTTGAACGATGACGACAACAGCACGTGTTGAATCTCGGACCGCAACCGATCGGCCTGCGGTCGAAGCGGGTCTCCCAGTTCGACGATGTCGAGCTCGCGCAGCGCCTCACGTAGACGACCTTCACCGCGGAGCACCTGAGCCCGATCGATGCGGCGCTCTGCATCGCGCACGATCGGAAGCGGCTCGCGCAACGCCGAATCGCCAGCGCGAACCGCGACTGGAGACTCTCGCAACCACGATGCCGTGCGGAGGGCACCGAGGAGGATGATTGCCGTGATGGCGACGCTGGCGCCGACTGTTGCCAGCCAGTGATTCTTCGGAGTCGGCCGGATGTCTGAAAGACGCCGCGTGGACGCGGGCCTGTGGCTGGGCCGCTCGCCTTGCGACGATGGTGGAACTGAATCGAGACGTCCGAGCCGCTGGAGAAACACCAGCGCAAGCTCGGTGGCGCCGCCCTGCTCGACCGCTTGCGTCAGAAGCTCTCGTGCCTGCTGCAGATCTCCGGCCTGATACGCGGCAATTCCCTGATGAAGGCTCTCTTCCGACTCGCGTTGACGCTCAGCAAGTGCGCTACGGGCGCGCTCGATGTAGGCCCGGGCACGGCCATGGCCGCGCTCGAGAAACGCCACACGCGTCCACACATTAATCGCTTGCTCGTAGTTGCCACCGAAGTAGTGGTCGAGACCGGACAACAACAACTGTTCGATACGCGCGGCGCGTTCGGCCTCGCTCAACGGGCCAGAGTCGGAAGTATCTGTGCGGAGTGGCTCCACGCCGATGTGATTATCGGACAATAACTTACGCTGGTCAATCGATTCTCGTCGCGCGTTGCGCTGCGATCAGCTTTACAGCGCTCGCTCCTGAAGGTAACGTCTCGGCAATCGCATGGCCGATCTCAAGGGACGTATCGCGCTGGTCACAGGCGCCAGCCGTGGCGTCGGGCGCGGCGTCGCGCTCGGTCTCGCCCATGCCGGCGCGACGGTCTATGCAACAGGTCGAACCATCGCGGACGCCGAGCTCGACTCCAGCATCACGAAACTCACCTGCGACCACAACGACGATCAAGCGGTCGCGACAGTCTTTCAACAGATCGACGAGCAGGCTGGCCAGCTCGACGTGCTCGTCAACGTGGCGTGGGGCGGGTACGAATGCATGGTCGAAGACGGCCGCTTCACGTGGATGGCGCCGTTCTGGGAGCAGCCGGCGTGGCGCTGGGACGCGATGGTCACAACAGGTGTTCGCGCGGCATACGTGGCAAGCCAGCATGCGGCACGCGCGATGGTTCGCGCACGCCGAGGCCTGATCGTTCACGTGTCGTCGTGGGCTGGTAAAAAATACGGCGGCAACACCGTATGCGGTCTCGCAAAGGCCGCCACCGATCGGATGGCGTCCGACATGGGACATGAGCTCGCGTCCCATGGGATCACTGTCGTCTCGCTGTATCCGGGACTGGTCCGCACCGAAGGAGTGCTCGCAGCGGGAGTGTTCGATTTGAGCAACTCCGAGAGTCCCGAGTTCATCGGACGCGCGGTCTCGGCGCTGGCCAACGATCCGGAAGTGGCGCGATGGAATGGGTCGGTGGTCATTGCCGCGGCCCTCGCCGCTGAGTACGGATTCACGGACATCGACGGGAAAACACCGCGCCCACTCACGTGGGCGGAGGTATAGCCGATGCCACGTCTCGGCCGGACCGACCTCGACGTCTTCCCTCTCTGCCTCGGCGGCAATGTCTTTGGCTGGACCGCGAGCGAGCAGGAATCGTTCGCCATCCTCGACGCCTACGCGGCGGCGGGGGGCAATTTCATCGACACCGCTGACTCGTATTCCGCGTGGGTACCAGGCCACGTCGGCGGTGAATCGGAAACCATCATCGGGAGATGGATGGCCGCACGCGGCTGCCGGAATCGGATGATCATCGCGACCAAGGTCGGACGAGCGCCGGGCCGGCTCGGGCTGGGCCGCAAGAACATCCGCGCCGGCGCTGAGGCGTCGCTCAAGCGCCTGGGCGTCGATCGCATCGATCTGTATTACGCGCACGCCGACGACCTCAACACGCCGATCGATGAGACGCTCCGCGAATTCGACGCGCTCGTGCGCGAAGGCAAGGTGGGCTACATAGCCGCGTCCAACTTCACGGCTGCACGTCTGTCAGCCGCGCTCGCCACATCGGCGCGCGAGGGCCTCGCACGCTACGTTGCGCTGCAGCCTCATTACAACCTGATGGTTCGGAACGAATACGAAGGAGCCCTGTCCGATGTCTGCGCCCGCGAGGGCGTGGCATGTGTGCCTTACTTCGCACTCGCCATGGGGTTCCTGACCGGGAAGTATCGACCGGGCATCACGGTTGACAGCGCGCGCGCCGAAGGTGCGCAGAAGTATCTCGATGCACGCGGCACGCGAGTGCTCGCCGCGCTGGACGACATCGCTGCGGCGCAGCACACGACCGTTGCTGCTGTCGCCCTTGCATGGCTGCTCGCCCAGCCGACGGTCGCGGCGCCAATTGCGAGCGCGCGAACCGTCGCTCAACTCGCGGACCTGCTGCCGCTGGCGACGACAACGCTCACGCCCGAGGAGTCGACACGGCTGGCCGATACCAGTCGAGTCTAGAGTTACGCAACGCCGAAGCCCGGCCAGAATCGAAGAGGACATACCCCATCACGACGAGCAGGATCCAGATCACGCGCTGAGCCAGAATCCACGACATCATCGTCCTGAGATTCACGCCATAACCTGCTGCGATCGCCGGCCCCGCCGAAGACGACGGGAGCATCACGCCGTAGTTCGCCGCCAGCGTCACGATGTAGACGAACGGAATCGGATTCAAGCCGAGCCCTTGGAACGTGCTGATGGTGATCGGCACGACGATCGCGACGGTGGCCGTGTTGCTGGTGATCTGCGTGATGACGATGGTCAGCATCGAGAACACCGCGACGGCGAGCAGTCCGCCACCGGCCGCGAGCGGCACCATTCGATCGGCGACGAACTTCGCTGTGCCCGTGTCGCTCAGCACCTGTCCGAGCGCCGATCCGCCCGCGAACAAGTAGATGAGCCCCCAGACCATGTGCTTCTCTGCGTACTCCCACTCGAGCAACGCGACACCCTTGTACCGGATGGCGAAGCTCAAGATCGCGACGGTCAGGAACGCAAGCGTAGGCGTGAGGCCAGGCAACAGCGTCGCGTAGAGTTGCCTGGTAAATGCGATGAGCATCGCGAGCCCGAAGAGCGCCAGGCCCCAGCGCTCAGGCACCGACATGGCTCCGAGCGTCCGCAGTTCCTGCGCGAAGTAGGCGCGCGATCCTTCGACGCGCTCCATCTCTGGCACGAGCGCCCACCGCATGAAGGCGGCCGAGGCGACGGCCACGACGATCGTCGGTGGCAGCAGCCGCATCACCCACGTCGTGAACAGGAACTCGTGAGTCGCGAGTTGTCGCTCAATGAACTGCACTGCCAGCAGGTTCTGCGCCCCTCCGAGCGGCGTACCCGACCCGCCCACGCTCGTACCCCACGCCACCGCGATGAGGAGCGCAGACGCAAACGCGCTCTTGCGCGCGTCCTCGATACCGATGAACCGGACCATCGCCACGACCACCGGCATCATCGACGCCGCCACGACGGCATTGGGAAGGACCGAACTCAGGACCGCGGCCGCCACGAACCAAATCACGATCTGCCGTCGAGTGCTGGTGCCGATGCCCATCAACGACACGAGCGCAATCCGCCGGTCGAGGCCCCACCGTCGCCAGAGCGTTGCGAGCATGTTGGCGCCGAGCAGCAGGAAGACGAGCGGCTCGGCATACGCCGGCATGATCGTCTCAACACGCGCAAATGCGGCGAGCGCGGGAACGATCACGGGTAGAAACGCCGTGATGGCAAGGTGCACTGGCTCCGCCATCCACCACCAAGCCATCCAGACGAGCAGGCCTATGCTGCAGCGGACAGGATACGGCGTGCCGGGAAGTGGAATGACCGCCAGCAACAGGAAGACGACTGGCCCGCCGAGCGCATGGATCGTTCGCCGGTGTCGCGTCACGTCACTCAGGCAGCGCAGCCTGCCAGGCTTCGAGGTATTTGTAGCCGCTGCCGGTGTTGAACAACACGACCGACTCGTCGCGCCCGATCTTTCCCTGCGTGACCAGCGCGTCGATCGCCGCCAGGCCCACGCCCCCTTCCGGCGCGGCGAACACGCCCTCGAGGCGTGCCATGTCGCGACACGCCGCAAGCAATCGAGCCTCGCTGACCGCCACGGCCTCACCTCGACTCGCGTAGATGTCAGCAAGAATCAGGAAGTCGCCGAGCGCCTTCGGAACGCGGAGCCCAGCGGCCAGCGTCGCGGCGTTTTCCCATCGCTCCGACGCTTCAGCGCGCCGCTCGAACGCGCGCACGATCGGGGCACACCCGTCGGCTTGAGCGGCGATCATCCGTGGCCGATGGCTGCCGGTGAGCCCCATCGTTTCGAGTTCTTCGAACGCTTTCCACATCCCAATCAGTCCGACGCCTCCACCGGTCGGATAGACGATCACGTCAGGCAACTCGCCGCCGAACTCTTCCCACAACTCGTAACCCATCGTCTTCTTGCCTTCGATGCGGTACGGCTCCTTCAAGGTCGATACTTCGTACCAGCCGTGCTGTGCGGCTTGCTCAGCGATGAACGCCCCGCAGTGTGAAATAAGCCCGTCGATCAGCCTGACGTCGGCACCGCAGGCTCGCGTCTCGAGCACGATCGCAACCGGCGTGTCCGACGGCATCGCCACGACGCATTTCAATCCGGCTTGCGCTGCGTATGCCGCCGCAGCGCCACCAGCGTTCCCCGCGGTCGGCAGTGCGATTGTCTCGACCCGGAGCGCCTTCGCCATGCTCACCGCGGCCGACAGTCCCCGCGCCTTGAACGAGCTCGTCGGGTTCTGCCCCTCTTCTTTGATGTAGAGCCTGTCGAGCCCGAGATGCGCTCCCAGGCGACGCGCACGAATCAGTGGAGTCATCCCCTCGCCGAGCGTCACGGGAGGTGCGTCAGGGAGCACCTCTTCGTAGCGCCACATCGTGTTCGGACGTTCTCGCAACACCTCACGGGTCAATGTCTCCCGGGCCCGATCGAGATCGTACCGAGCCAAGAGCGGTGCCTGGCAGTTCGGACAGAGGTTGTGTCGCGTGCGGTAATCACCGACGTACCGGCAGGTCGGGCGGGAGCATTCGAGTCGTGCAAGTTGGGACGGCAAGGGCGGCAGTCTAGCACTCGTGTGGGGTAGACTTTTGTTTCTGGCTACCTTACAGGTCTCTCGCCGGTCCACGCTTCTCCGGCCCACAGCCGTCAACACCGTCCTCGCCGACATCCGACAGGCTCAGGCTCGAGGGCAGACGGTCGTTTCGCTGATGCGCGGCGAGCCCGACTTCGATACGCCGGCGCACATCATCGAAGCCGCGACACGCGCGATGAAAGGCGGCCGCACGCGATATCCAGACAACCGCGGCGAGATCGTGCTGCGCCAGGCGGTTGCCGAGAAGCTGTCGCGCGAGAACGGCGTGACCTACGACCCGGTCACCGAGATCCTGGTGACAACGGGCGCGACGCTTGGCATCCATTCGGCGCTGCTCGCGCTGCTGAACGAGGATGACGAGGTCCTTGTCCCCGATCCGATCTACGACGCCTACCTCTCGCCGATCCTTCTGGCGGGTGGACGCGTGGCTCCCGTGCGCGCCCAGATCGAACATGGTCGTTTCGTTCTGACTGCGCAGGCAATCGACGCTGCTGTCACCTCGCGATCGAAGGCGCTCCTGCTCAACACGCCGTGGAACCCGGTCGGCACCGTATTTCGCGAGTCGGAACTGCGCGCCATCGCTGACGTCGTGACGCGACGGAATCTGGTGCTCATCAGCGACGAGATCTACGAAGCGATCACCTACGAGGGCTGCAAACACGTTTCACCCTCTTCGCTGTCTGCCGACCTGCGCGAGCGCACGGTGATGCTGAACAGCCTCTCGAAGACGTACGCGATGACCGGCTGGCGCGTCGGCTATTGCGCGGCGCCGGCATCGATCGTCCAGAGCATGTTTCTGTCGTTGCAGCAGTCGAGCCGCGGACCAGCGACGTTCGTCCAGGACGCGGCGGCTGTCGCGTTGACGGGCCCGCAGGACGCGGTCGAGGAGATGCGCAACGAATACACGCGACGCCGGTCGCTGGTGCTGAGTGCGCTGAGCGGGATTCGCCACGTGCACGTGCTCCCGCCCGAAGGCGGATTCTTCGCGATGGTGGATGCGCGCGAGACCGGCGTCCCGTCAGAGCAGCTACGCCTGCGGCTGCTGAACGATGCCGGCGTCGCGGTGATTCATGGCGCCGCATACGGTCCCGGCGGTGAAGGAACACTGCGCGTCTCATTTGCCAGTGGCGGCGACACGCTCGCTCGCGGCCTCGAACGACTGCGCGCCGGGCTCGAGGCGCTGTGAGCACAGCCGCAGTCAGCGCTTCAGAACTTCAACGGGAACTGGAAACCACGCTCTCCGGCGAGTTTCGATTCGACGCGGTCTCCAAGGCTCTCTACTCGACGGACGCGAGCGTCTATCAAATCCAACCGGTCGGCGTAGCGCTCCCGCGAACGCGCGACGATCTCAGGCGGCTCGTTCAGATCTGCGCGCGCCTGCACTGCCCGATCACGATGCGGGGCGGCGGCACGTCGCAGGCCGGCCAGGCCATAGGCGCCGGGCTCGTCGTCGACACGTCGAAGTACCTCAACGCCATCCTCGAACTGAACGTGCAGGAACGATGGGCGCGCGTGGAGCCGGGCGTCGTGCTCGACGAGCTGAACGCGCAGCTTCGCCCGCACGGCCTTCGTTTCGCGCCCGACGTCTCGACCGCCAGCCGCGCCACGCTCGGTGGGATGATGGCGAACAACTCGAGCGGCGCCCGGTCCGTGATCTACGGAAAGACGATCGACCACGTTATCGAGCAGGAGGTCGTCCTGTCGGACGGTTCCGTCGTCACGTTCGGACCATTGGCCGAGGGGGAGCTTGCGCGGAAGTGCGCCGGCGACACGCTCGAGGCCCGCTGTTATCGAACCGTCGCCGAACTGGCAGCGACACATCAGGACGAGATCGAACGCAGGTTTCCCAAAGTGCTCCGTCGCGTCGGCGGCTACAACCTCGACGACTTCGTCCCGGGACGTCCGTTCAACCTCGCGCGGATGATGGTCGGATCTGAAGGCACCCTCGGCGTGGTGCTTTCAGCGAAGGTCAAGCTGGTTCCGCTGCCCAGGGCCAAGGCGGTGATGGCGATCCAGTTCGAGCATCTGCTCGAGTCGCTTGCCGCGGCTCCGGTGATCCTCGAGCATCGTCCGTCAGCGATTGAGGTGATGGACAAGTCGATCCTCGATCACACGCGCAAGAGCGCTGCGCTCGAAGCCATGCGGCAAAGCTTCATCGAGGGCGATCCGGGCGCGCTGCTCTGCGTCGAGTTCTACGACGATCGAGCCGAGGACCTCCCGCCGCGGCTCCAGGCGCTCGAACAGGACCTTCGCGCGCGCAGCCTTGGCTATCGCTATCACCACGCGCTTGAGCCTCGCGGCACAGGCGCGTGTCTGGAGCCTGCGAGAGGCGGGACTGGGCCTGTCGATGGCCATGCGGGAGGATGCGAAGTCTCTCTCCTTCGTCGAGGACACGGCTGTTGCTCCCGAGCGGTTGCGCGACTACATCGAGCGCTTCCTCGGCATCGTCGCGCGACACGGCACGACGGCCGGTGTCTACGCGCATGCCTCCGTGGGGTGCCTGCACGTACGACCGGTCGTCAACATGAAGACCGATGCCGGCGTGAAGCAGTTCGAGGCGATCGCGAACGACATCTCCGATCTGGTCCTGGAGTTCGGCGGCGCGCTTTCAGGTGAACATGGCGACGGGCTCGTGCGCAGCCCGTTCATGGAGAAGATGTTCGGACCCACGCTCTACGGGGCGTTCCGCACCATCAAGCAGACCTTCGATCCGCACGGCCTCTTCAATCCCGGCAAGATCGTCGACGCGCCTCCTCTCACGTCCAATCTGCGCTTTGGACCGAAGTATTCGGCTCGAAATCCGATCACCTTCTTCGACTACGACGCCGGCGGTGTGGCTGGCGCGATCGAGATGTGCAGCGGACTCGGCGCCTGCCGCAAGACGCTCGAAGGGACAATGTGCCCGTCATACATGGCGACGCGGGACGAGCAACACTCGACGCGCGGACGCGCCAATGTGCTTCGCCTGACGATCGCAGGAAAACTCGGCGAAGCGGGACTCGGCGACCGGGGTGTCTACGAGTCACTCGATCTTTGTCTCGAGTGCCGCGCGTGCAAGGCCGAATGTCCCGTCGGCGTCGATGTGGCTCGCTTCAAGAGCGAGTTCCTGGCGGACTATTGGCAGCGTCACGGCACGTCGCTCGAAGCGCGCGTGCTGGGCAACGTCTCAACGCTCGCCAAATGGGGCAGCCGTTTCGCGCCGCTGTCGAACTGGATTGCTGGAAGTGCTCCGGCGCGAGGTCTCAACGAGAAGTTCATCGGCGTCGATCGACGACGCCGGCTGCCGCAGTTCAAGCGGCGGACTCTTCAGTCGCTGGTGCCAGCGGAGACCGGGCAACCGGACGCCCTGCTGTTCAACGACACCTTCACGAATCACTACGACCCGGAGATCGGGCTCGCCGCGATCCGTGTGATGAAGCAGGCAGGCGTTCGCACCGCCCTCGCGCCGAATCTCTGCTGTGGGCGGCCACAGATTTCAAAGGGTCTGCTCGGAACGGCGCGCGCGATGGCCGAGCGAAATACCGAGGCGCTCTACGCCGACGCGTCAGCCGGCCGGCCTCTCGTGTTCTGCGAGCCGAGTTGTCTGTCCGCCGTTCGCGAGGACGCCCCGCCTCTGCTGCGCGGCGAGAGTCGTCGCAAGGCGGAGAAGGTCGCGTCCGTCAGCGTGCTCTTCGAAGAGTTCGCCGCACGGCTCGTGGAACGCCTCGCGCTGAAGCCGGGACCCACATCGGTGCTGCTGCACGGCCACTGTCACCAGAAATCGATGGCACTCGTGGGTCCCGCGAAGACGGTGCTGTCGCACATTCCGGGTGCGAGCGTCGTGGATCTCGATGCCGGGTGTTGCGGTATGGCTGGTTCGTTCGGCTACGGCCACGACCACTACGAGGTGTCGCGCGCAATCGGCGAGCGCAAGCTCTTTCCCGCTGTGCGGGCGAAGGGCGAAGGGGCTGTGGTCGTCGCGGCGGGCACATCGTGCCGGCATCAGATCGCCGATTTCACGGGTGAGAAGGCGCTGCACCCGGCAGTGCTGCTCGAGAGTCTTCTTCGCTAGTTACTTTCGAGCTTTCCACTTTCCACCTTACTTCCCAACTTTGCCCTTTATACTTCCCACTTCTCTATGAATCTGGCCTGGTTGTCCCTTGGCGCTCTCGTCGTCGCCATGATCGTGAGCTGCTTCTCGACGCTCAACGTGGGCGTCCTTGCACTGGCACTGGCGTGGATCGTCGGCGTGTACCTCGGAAGCATGAGCCTCAACGACGTGCTGAGCGGCTTCCCGGTGCAGCTGTTCCTGACACTCGCGGGCGTGACGTTGATGTTCACGCAGGCGCAGTTGAACGGAACCCTCGATCGCGTCGCGCACGCGGCTGTACGCGTGTGCCGCGGCAATGCCGGCCTCATCCCGGTGATGTTCTTCGTGCTCGGATCGATCATCGCTTCTCTCGGTCCGGGGAACGTCGCGACGGCCGCGATGCTCGCGCCGATGGCGATGGCGGTCGCTGCACGCGCGTCGATCCCGCCGTTTCTGATGGCGATCATGGTCGGCAACGGTGCTCAGTCGGGCGCCCTCTCTCCTGTCGCGCCTACCGGAATCATCGTCACCGGCCTCATGGACAAGATCGGACTCGGTGGGTTCGAAATGCGGACCTACATCGCGAATCTCATCGCGCACGCGATCATCGCCTTCGGCGGCTACTTCCTGCTTGGCGGTCTCAAGCTGTTCAAGAATGTCTACACCGGCGGTGAGCAGGATGCCGAGTCGACACGCCTGAACCGGTCACATTGGGTGACGCTCGCGGTCATCGGCGTCGTCCTGGTATTCGTGCTCTTCCGCAACGCCAACATCGGTATGGCAGCGTTTACAGGCGCGGTTGTGCTGGCTGCGTTGCGCGTCGCCGATCACGAAACAGGCGATTCGAAAGATGCCCTGGATCCCGATCCTCATGGTGAGCGGCGTCAGCGTGCTGGTGGCACTGCTCGAGAAGACCGGAGGCCTCGATCTGTTCACCGAGATCCTGGCGAAGTTTGCGACGCCCGGCACGCTCACGGGGGTGATCGCGTTTGTCACCGGCGTCATCTCCGTCTACAGCAGCACGTCCGGCGTCGTGCTGCCGGCGTTCCTCCCGACTGTGCCTGGCCTGATCGCACGGCTGGGCGGCGACCCCTTCGGCGTCGCCTCGTCGATGAACATCGGCGCACATCTCGTGGACATGTCACCGCTCTCGACAACGGGAGCGATGTGCATCGCCGGGATCAGCGACCCTGAACAGGTCCGGCAGACCTACAACAAGCTGCTCGTGTGGGGTCTGTCGATGACCGTCATCGGCGCCATCGGTTGTTGGCTCGCGTTCTGATCCGGATAGCCAAGCGGACTGAGAGACCGGGACCAAGGACCAGAACCGTGGACCAAGACCAGGGATCGGCTATAGTCCGGCCTGTATGAAGATCGTTTCTTACCGCCGCGTTTTCCGCAGGCCTTATCGCCCTGTCGGTCATCAGCTTTTCCGGTTATCTGGAGGCACAGGCCCCCGCCCCTCCGCCGCCCCCGCAGGCAGGACACCCATCAGGAAAGCTGGTGATCTGGGGAGACACCGCGATCTTCATCAATCCGACGGACCCCAATAACTGCATCCTGACGAATCGCTTCAAACGTGGGGAGCGCGTCGGATTCCGCATGACGGCGATCGATGGCGGCACCGGCGAAGTGGAGCAAACGGCTGGTCTCGTCGCGCACGTCACCTTTGCCGGGAAGACAGTCGATGTGCCGATGCAATGGCGCGGCGACGCGGGTCCGAAAGCCCCAGCGCCGCGAGGCTATATACGATCGCCGTACGAGCTCTGGACCGGATCGTGGACCGTCCCGGCCGATGCGCCGATTGGCCGCATCAGCTATACCGTGACGGCGACCGACAAGTTCGGGAGAAAGGCCACGTTCACGCCCGTTCTCCGCCGAAGCCTCGCAACTCGTCATCGTTCCGTAGGCGATGCGGGTCCTGCGCTCGGCCTTCGCGCTGCTTGCGCTCGTCGCGGTCGTCTCCTGTTCGAAGACCGCCGCGTCTCCTTCCGAGTCTTCGACGCCGGCCGAATCGTCGGCAGCACCTGCTGCCGCGTCGCAAACGCTGTCGCTCACCTACAAGTCGCCGACTGTTGGAGCCGACGTCATCGCGAAGGCGACCGGATTGCCCGCGGGCAAGACAGTTGACCTCACGTGGGGAACGGTCACCGGCGGCTGGGTGGTCGAGGACTACTATCGCTTCCGCGGCAAGAAGTACGAGGACGCGACGATCTCACTCGGCAAATTCACCGTCGACAGCACTGGAGCGCTCGACGCGCGATTCACGATCCCTGAAGACTACGGCGGTGTTCACGAGGTCATCGCACTCATCGACGGAAAGCCAGTCGCACAGAACGGCATCGAGGTCACGCAGAGCTTCGAGCTGACTCCTGCTTCCGGCCCCGTGGGCACGCCGCTCGAGCTCCGAGTCAAGGGACTCGGCTGGCGGACGATGGAGAGCACGTGGGTGGTGAACTGGGACAACAACCTCGTGGGATTCGTCTCCGCTGCGGGAACGAAGGGATCGGCAGTCGCGCGATTCCGCGCGGCAGGACCGTCCGGCGATCACGTGGTCAGGATCCTCACCGGATATCAGGGTCAGGGCTATCTGAACTACGAGCAGTCGCCCGTGGCGCATCTTCCGCGCCCGCAGTTCACGTTCAGAACGACGCCCGGACCTCCTCCGTCGCTGACGGCCTTTGCCGAACCGTATCAGCGCCAGCCGGTTCCCAAGACCGAGGTGCACGTCGAGGATGCGACGCTGACTCTCGATCGGACCCAGGGCCCGGTCGGCTCGCGCGTGATGCTCCGCGGTGACGGATTTCCCGCGAACACCTCACTGCAGCTGGCATGGCAAACGTACGTGGGCAGCCGCGTCAGCGGCAACGGGTTCGAGCCGCAGGAACAGGAATTCGGCAGCGTGAAGGTGGGCAGCGACGGTCGCATCGAGTCGCCACTCACGATCCCGGACGACCTGGGCGGCCTGCACGGCCTCGCGCTCCGCGACGGCGACAAGACGCTCGCGCGCGCCTTCTTCGTCATCGAGACGAGCATCGTCAGCATCTCGGCGACGTCAGGGCCGGTCGGCACGCCGGTGACGATTCATCTGAAGGGTGTCGGGTGGACTGAATACGACAACATCTACGTGGCGACTTACGACAACGCCTATATGGGTTACGCGTGCGGCTTCAACAGCCAGGGCGACGTCGTGATCAACTTCCACGCAACCGGCACGCCTGGCATTCACATCATCGACTTGTATCCCGGGATCTATCAGGGACCGCCGACCGAAACGCAGCTGCTCTATCGTCAGCCGCAGCTCACCTACGCAGACGATCATCCCGGTAACAAGATTCCCGCACTCCGCTTCATGTTCGAAGTCACGGCACCGAAAGACGGTTTCGAGCGGCTCGTAGATCTACGCGCGTGGCGCACGCGCGATGCGACGCAGTTCCCCGGGGTCCAGCCAGTTGAGATGACACCGTTCGCAGGTGTCGATGACGAGGTTGCCCGGCCCACCGTAGAAGTGACTCAGCATCGGACGCTGGCAGCCTGGGACAGCTGATGGTGCGATCGCCGGGTGTCTGCCGTCGCGGCGGGATCGTCCCTGACTGCTCTTCGCGAGCACGCGCCGCGTTGATCACGGCGACGAAGTTCTCCATCTCGACGAGCAACCCTTCGCAGCGTTGACAGAACAGCAGCGGGCACCCATCGAGCTTTCCGCTCGCAAGCGATGTCTGACAGGTCGGGCACATCTTGTCGCTCGCGCCTACGGTCTCTATCAGGACCGCAATTCCGGCGAGCTGCTCGCTCGAGCCACAGTGACCGCAGACAAGCACACCGGTGCTCCGGTCGGCCTGCATGGGTGCTCCGCAATTGGCGCAATTGGCCATGACCGGTTTATCGGTCGGCCGAGGGCGGGTCTGGAGGAGGCGGGTCTAAAGACCCGCCTCTACCTTCGTGAACTTCGTGTTCTTCGTGAGCTTCGCGCGTCAGAAGTTGAAGTCGACGCTGATGCGAATGAGGCGTCCGGTCAGAATCGCGTTCGGCTGCAGCCACGGTCCGTTCGGTGTGAAGCTGTTGTTGTAGCTGATCACCGGGTTCGCGTTCATCACGTTATAGAGGTCGGCGGAGATCATCGACCGTGTCGAACCGAACGTGAAGTTCTTCGCAATGCGGAAGTCGAGCTGGTTGATCCGATCTCCGTACAGTGACCCTGGCTCGATCAGGTTGATGGTGACGTTGGTGCACGTTCCCGGACGGCAGCACGGCCGAGAAACGTGTGCGACCTGGGCCGCTGGCATCGCGTAATTGGCGGCGAGCAGCTGTCCGGGTTTGCTCTGGAACACTGCGCTGACCTGCGCGTCGATCTTCGGGATCACGTA
Organism: uncultured Acidobacteriota bacterium; assembly: GCA_963818645.1. GTDB lineage: Bacteria > Acidobacteriota > Vicinamibacteria > Vicinamibacterales > UBA2999 > Gp6-AA40. Next base: position 49,400 of record CAWFTF010000018.1, read on the forward strand.
CGAGCCCAGTCCGCGAAGCTGCGTGAGCATGCCGTATGCGACGTGGCAATAGGGGCTCGTCGTGGCTAACGGTCGAGCCGACGAGACCCGCGCCGATCCCCGTGTTCACCTCGTGGAGCTGGTCTCTCACTTCACACGCATCGGCGACGTTCTGACCCGTGCTCGTGCCGCCCTGAAGAGTCAGGCCGCCCTGGCGCAGGCTGACGGTCACGTCGAGGCCGTTGAAGTACTGGTACTCCTTGCCATAATTGTCAGCAAGCGTCGACAGAGTGTTGACCTGCCCTGCCTTAGCAGGCACGACGTCGTAGAGCGTGCCGATCGAATACCCGCCGCCGTTCGGGAGCCGTGAATCCGACGGCGCCAGCACGGTGTACGGCGTCAGGTCAGCGTTCGCCAGGGCCTGGTTGTCGTTGACCGTGAAGCCGTCGAACGATCGCCTGTAGTAACCGACCTCGATCGACATGCGTGTAAAGATCTGCTGCTGGACCGAGAGGCCCAGGCTCCAGTCGCCGGCGCGCACGCCCCATCCGTTGAGGAGGTTGGGATCGTAGGCCCCTGACAGCACAGGTTGGCCAAACGCCGTATTCGAAATCTGGCCGCAGAAGTCTGCTCCGCCTCCACCGTTGACCGCCGCAGGATTTCCGTTGGCGTTCGGATTGGACAGGTCGCAGTTGGGCGTCAGATCCGCGTTCGCGTCAATCCATGTCCTGGTGACACCCGGCACGCCGAAAGGACCCGTTGACGTCGGGATTCGAAGCGTCGGATTCGAGTTGGCATACGTCAACTGCACGCCAACGCCTTCCAGATACCTGCCAAGGTTCATCTTGACGGCGGTCTTGCCGTTGCCGAAGACGTCATAGGCCACACCGAACCGCGGCGTGATGTCCTTGTAGCTGTTGACGCCTTTCGTTTCGTCGAAATGGTAGGGCGTTGCGAGGAATCTATCCGGCCCAATGTTCTGCTCGGGGAACCAGCTCTTCGCCACATCGAAGCGGACGGCGCCCTGCAGCGTCAACCGTCCCATCGTGAACTGTTCCTGTGCGAAGACCGCATCCCATCCTGCCCGAGCGTTGTTGATCCACGGTGAAATGGTCTGCGTCAGCTGATTCGGAACACCGTTGTTGAAGCGGTACCACAGGTCCGTGGTGTTGGTGGTCCAGGTCCGGTCGTCTGTCATCAGCGTTCCCTGATAACCAACCTTGAAGCTGTGCCGGCCTGTTACGTACGCCAGTGACCCCCTCCACGTGTACGAGCCCGTGCGGTTGTCGCCGTAGTCCTGCGAGCGATACACGATGCCGGGGCCGATTGCCGTTGGCCGCGCAGCCGGTTGCACACTGTTCGGTGACCTTGATCAGGTCGTGCGTCGGATTCGGGACGCGCTCGAAGTTGCCCCAGCCGTAGTACGTGCCGCCGAAACCGGCGTCGAGGAGCAGCCGATTCGTCACGGGTGACGACCACGTTACTTGCGGCACGCGGAGCGGCAGCGTCTGATTCGGGCCGTTCGCCTCGGGTGAAACGACCGCAGGAGTGGTGATACCGATCGTATTCCCCTCGCACTTGCGGCACACCCACTGCTCATCCCAGTAGCCGCCGATCTTGTTGCGCGGCGTCATCTGCCACGTCAGACGTCCGCTGATGTTCTCCCACGTGCGGTCGGAGAATCCGGGGTCGTTCAGGTCCGGGGCATAGAGCCATTTCGTCGCATCGCCGGCGTTCAGATTGACGAACTGGTTCGCGTTCACGCGCGTGCTTCCCTGTGTGCGCGCCGTCGCGAAGTACCACAACTTGTCGCGCATGATCGGTCCACCGATCGCACCGTTGAGGTCGTAGATCTTTGTCAGCGGCGTCGGCGCGGCAACGCCGGTGCCTTCCGAGTTGTCCGACTGAAGGTTCTTGCCGCTGCCGCTGTAGAACGCCGATCCGTGAATCGAGTTGCCGCCGGTCTTCGGCACGACGTTCATCACCAGTCCCGCGGTCTCGGATTCGCCGAGTCCGCCGGACGTCGTGAACGAAATCTCTTCCGAGTTGCCAACGTCCACGGAGAAGCCGGGTGGCTGATTGCCGCCGGGAGGATTTCCGACGTTGAGACCGTCGATCGTCATGCGGCCTTCGTTGTTGCGGCCACCATGAATTGGAAACTGCGTGGTGGCAGTGCCGGTGGCGACGTCGTTCGTGTTCGTCACGACGCCGGGCACGACGACGACGAGCGCGTTGTAGCTGCGCACGGTCGGAATGGCCTTGAGCACCTCATTGTTGATGACGGTCTGACGCCGGGCGCTCGAGACGTCGACGATCGGGCTCTCTCCAGTCACGGTGACCGTTTCCTGAAGATTGCCGACGCGCAGTTCCGCGTTGATGGTGGCAGTAAACGAGCCGGTCAGCTCGACGCCTTCGCGTTCGAATGTGCTGAACCCCGGCAAGGTGAACGTAACCTTGTAGACCCCCGGGCGGAGATCTTCGACGCGGTACTGTCCGCTGCTGTCGCTGATGCTCGTGCGGACTTTTTCAATCAGCGCTGGACTGCTGGCTTCAACGGTGACACCGGGAAGTACTGCCCCTGAGGTATCCCTGACCGAACCTGCGATCACTGCCTGTGCACGGGCTCCGGCTGGGATGAGGATGATCAACGCCACAACTGCCAGCGCCTTCACGCCTAAGCGCATATGCCACCTCTCTGTCGATTGGTTCCGTCCCGAACTAGGTCACGCCGATAGGTTCGTTCTCCCCGCTACCCTAAACTTGGTATCTCCAACGTGCTCAATGGAATCGCGCCACACGTATAGCGCGACTCGTGGTGCCGATGGGTTGCGACACTACTCCCACAGGTCTCTCGAATCAAGATATATGTCGCACACCGGCGTAACGCAGCCGACCTGTCTGTCGTAGTTCTGAAGTTTGGCTGTCCACCGCTGGCCCTTGCTACACGGTACGCAGGGTCCACTGAACTACCTTGTTGACAACTGAGAAACCGTGGTGCTAATTTTTTGGCACCAATGACCAAGGGCGCCGCTCCACCCGATCTCAGTCGCCGCGAACGGCAGATTCTCGACGTGCTTTACAAGGCAGGCCGTGCGACTGCCGCCGAAGTACAGCAGGCCATGCCGGCAGCGCCCAGCTACTCTGCCGTGCGCACGCTGTTGCGAATCCTCGAAGACAAAGGGCACGTGCGACACGAGCAGGACGGGTCGCGCTACGTCTACCTCCCGACCGTCGCGCGAGACGCGGCGAAACGCTCCGCGTTGCGACACCTGCTGAACACCTTCTTCGAAGGGTCTACCACGCAGGCAATCGCGGCGCTGCTCGACGAAGACGCGAGTCGACTCTCTCACGCGGATTGGGACCGCCTCAATACAGCGATCAAACGCGCCCGCAAGGAAGGAGCCTGAGATGTTTGCCGACCTGATGGCCGCCCTCGTCGAATCATGCGCACGCGCCAGCCTGGTGCTGTGTGCCGCGTGGGCGTTGACTTCGGGAATGCGACGCGCCTCCGCTTCGACGCGTCACTTCGTCTGGATCTGCGCAATTGCCGGATCGACGCTCGCGCCGGCGATGACGGCCATCGGGCCGCGCTGGACGGTGTCGATTCCAACACCATTCGCCTCAACGCCGTCAGAGGCGCTCCGCGACACGCAGCGATCAGCGATCTCCTCAGCGCCCGAGGCTGCGCCGCCCGCAGCGACGAGCGATGTCGTGACCCCGGCATTGCCGTCGGGAGCACCAGCGTCGAGTGCTACCAAACAGTTCGATCTGACGCTCGCCGCAGTGCTTCTCTGGGCTGTCGGCGCCACGATGATCCTGGCCTATGCCATCAGCGGTGCGATCGGCGCCCGGTGGATTCGCAGGTCGGCGACAGTCGTCGAGGCCCCGTGGGTCGACGAGGCACAAACGCTGGCAGAGGTCTTCGAAATCCCAGGGCCAGTCGTCGTCGCCGAGTCAGCGTCGGTCAACATGCCGATCGTGTGTGGCATCTGGCGTCCGTTGATCGTGATGCCAGTTGATGCGGCGCAGTGGTCGAACGAACGTCGCCGCTTCGTCTTACTCCACGAGCTCGCGCACATCAAACGGCGCGACTGCCTGACGCAGTCGCTGGCGCAGGTGCTGTGCGCGGCGTACTGGTTCAACCCGATCGTCTGGCTCGCGGCCCGCCGGATGCGCGCCGAACGCGAGCGGGCATGCGACGACTTCGTGCTCGCCGCTGGCGAGAAAGGTCCCGACTACGCGGCTCACCTGCTCGACATCGCCAAGACGGCGCAGCATCGCCGGATGTCCCCGCTCGTCGGGCTCGCCATGGCACGGCCGTCACAACTCGAAGGGCGACTGCTGGCCATCCTGGATCCCGCGATCCGGCGATCGTCGACGCTCTACACGCGTGTCGCGTCGCTCGCGTTCGTCCTGCTCATCGCAGTGCCGGTCGGCGCCGTGCGCCTGGAGAGCTCTTCGCCGATCGCGGACGAATTCGAGTCGGCAAGCGCTACGCCATCTCACATGGCACCGGCGGTCGCAGAGTCGCCAACGATGATGCCACTGCCCGAGCCGCAACCCCGAACGAGGGTTGCCTCGGTATCAGCAACAGAGCCGATCGCGCGAACGCATCAACCGTGTAGCTTCCGACGAAATCGGCCCACAGCTCGGCGCTCAGATCGGCGGGCAAATCGCCACGGCCATGGCCGCTCAAAATGCCGTCGCCGCAGACCCGAAGACCGTCGAGGCACTCATCGCCGCACTCGCCGATTCCGATCCGGACGTTCGCGAGACGGTGGTCATGACGCTCGGGCGCATGCGAGACGAGCGAATCGTGCCTGCTCTTCTTCCGCTGCTCAAAGACAGCAACGCGGACGTGCGTGAGCACGCCGTGTTCGCACTCACCCGAAGCGGTGATCCGCGCGCGGTCGCGGCCGTGATGACGATGATTGACGATGCCTCGCCAGACGTGCGCCAGCAGGCAGTGCACCTCCTCGGGCAATCGCGCAACCGCGAGGCCGTTCCTGCGTTGCTGAAAGCACTCAAGGACTCTTCGGCTGACGTTCGGCAACAGGCGGTGTTTGGTCTGGGTCGGCTGCGGGACGCCAGCGCGGTCGAGCCGTTGCTCGACGCGCTGAAGGATTCATCAGCCGATGTCCGCCAGCAAGCGGCCTTCGCACTCGGGCAAATCCGAGATCCCAGAGCGCTCCCTGCGCTGACAGCGTCGCTGCGCGACACGGTCGCGGACGTGCGCCAGCAGGCGGCGTTCGCCATTGGCCACATAGCAGGACAGTAATAACCAGCATCGCAGGCGCACATCGCCTGAAAGGACAGCCATGTCGACAAGTGCCAAAATATTAGCAGGCGTACTTCTCGCCTCGACCTTCGTCTGTTCGCGCGCCGACGCACAGACAGTTCCTGCTGCGACGGTCGCTGCGCTCGCTGACGCACTCAAAGACAGCGACGCCGACGTTCGTCGGCAGGCGGCCTGGGCGCTGGGACGTATCCGCTCCGAACAGTCGGTTGATCCACTCATCGCTGCCTTGCGCGACTCGGATCAAGAAGTCCGCAAACAAGCAATCTGGGCCATCGGTCGCATCCGCAGCCCCAAGGCGGTTGACGCACTGACCGCCGCTTTGAAGGACAGCAACATCGAGGTCCGTCGATCTGCTGCGCAGGCGCTTGCACAGATTTACGGAAACGGTGGCGGCAATCCGAACCCAAACCCTAATCCCAACCCGAATCCAAGACCGCGTCCGTTCTGACGGAGGCGACCATGACATCAATTGCGCTCCGGCGGTTGGATTCGCCGCCGCCGGCTGTCTCACGGTCTTCGCATTCGTTACACCTGAAGTCTCCGCGGGCCAGCAGGCTCCGTCAGCGAAGGATTGGCGACCGTGATCGAGATGCTGCACAGCCCGGATCCAGTTGTGCGCGTCAGTGTGGCGTGCGCGCGCGACGTGTTCAACGCGAGCGCCGCGCCAGCGATCCCTGCACTCGTCGAGTTGCTCGAGGATGCCGAGCCAGTCGCACCCGAAGTCTGCCGTGACGATCACCGCCGCTGGTGGGGCGACGAGCAGCCGATTACCCCGGGCGAGGCCGCCGCTCGCGCGCTGGTCCACATCGGCAGCGCCTCTCTCGATCCTCTGATCAAGACACTCGCGAGCCCGACTGCGGTCGCGCGTCGCAACGCGGCGTGGGCGTTGGGAGCCCTCGATGACCAGCGGGCCGTCACGCCTCTCGTCGGTTCCTTGAAAGACAGTGAGCCGAACGTCCGCGAGCAGGCGTCGTGGGCGCTCGGGGCAATCGACGATGCACGAGCAGTGCAGCCACTGATCAACGCGCTGAATGACACATCGCCACGTGTGCGCCGGCAAGCGGCATGGGCCCTCGGCGCGATCGACGATGCGAGTGCCGTGGACGGGCTCGTCGCGGCGCTCAAAGACAGCGACGCTCGGCGTACGAGAGCAGGCGGCGTGGGCGCTGGGCGCAATTGGCGATGGCCGTGCCGGAGCAGGGCTCGGCCTCGCACTGAAAGACACAGAAGCGCGCGTTCGTCGGCAGGCGGCCTGGGCACTCGGCGTGATCGCGGATTGAACTGGCGGACGCGAGAGGTCATGCGATGCACAACGTGATTCAGGATCTTCGATTTGCCGCGCGATCCTTCCGACGTTCGCCGCGGTTCGCGGTACCGGCCATTCTCGCGCTGGCCCTCGGCATCGGCGCGACGTCGGCGATCTTCAGCGTCGTGCGCGGTGTGATGCTGCGTCCACTTCCCTACAGCGACCCGGAGCGCATCGTCGTCGTCTGGGAGAGCAACGCGCGGCGGAATCGCAATGTGATCGCCGACGCCAACTTCGTCGAGTGGCGAGAGCGAAACCGCTCGTTCACGCATCTGGCGATGGCTGGCCCTACTCGAATCAGTGTGATGCTCGGCGGCCAGCCCGAGGAAGTGATCGGGAGAGTCGCCTCCTCGGATCTCTTCCCCGTCCTCGGCGTTCAGCCAGCCCTCGGTCGCGCCTACGGTCCCTCCGAAGACGAAGAGGGCCGCGACAACGTCATCATCGTCAGCGATGAATTCTGGCGCACGCGGCTCGGTGGCCGTCCGGACGTCATCGGCACCACGATCATCGCGAGCGGCAGGTCGCGCACGCTGATCGGCGTGATGCCGGCGGGATTCACCCTGCTCGGCGAGCGAACGGATTTCCTGGTTCCTTACGGATGGACCATCGAAGGGCTCCGCGCGGCGCGTGGACGCGGATACTCGTTTGGAATTGCTCGACTGCGCGAGGGCGTCTCCTTCGAGCAAGCCTCCCTCGACATGAAGGGCATCGCTACCCAACTGTCCAGAGAGGCGCCGCAACGCAATACCGGCTGGTCGATCAGCCTGGTGCCCGTGCACGAGCAGATGGTCGATCAGATTCGGCCGGCGCTCCAGGTCCTTGCCGGCGCGGCGTTGTTCGTTCTGCTTGTCTCCTGCGTCAACGTCGCCAATCTGTTGCTCGCGCGCAGCACGCTCCGCGAGCGGGAGATGGGTGTACGCACCGTCCTTGGCGCCGGGCGAGGCCGCCTTATCCGGCAACTGCTCGTCGAGAGTCTGTCCCTTGCGGCCTTCGGCGGCATCGCCGGCCTTGCCCTCGCGTTCGTGTTTCATCGAGGACTTCTTGCACTGGTCGCGGACAACATACCGGTTCCGCGGCTGAACCAGGTCAGCCTCGACCTCACGGTCGTGATGCTCACGATGGGACTCTCACTTCTCACCGGCCTCGTGTTCGGGCTCGTTCCCGCGATCGTGTCAGCACGCTCGCTCAACGACTCGTTTCGCGAAGGTGGACGACACGGCAGCGGCCCGAGAGCGCGGCGAGTGCTGGGGACATTAGTCGCCGCCGAAGTCGCGCTGTCTCTCGTCCTTCTCACAGGCGCTGGCCTGCTCGTGCGCAGCTTCGTGCGATTGAGCAGCATCAGCCCCGGATTTCGTGCCGAAGGGCTCCTCACGATGCGCGTGCAGCTTCCAGCCTCGCGTTACGACACATCCGAGCGTCGGTCGGGCTTCTCGACCAATGCCCTGGCGCGCATCGGGGAGCTTCCGGGTGTCCGCAGCGCCGCTGGAGTGACATTCCTTCCACTTGCTGGCCCCGGCATCGGAACCAGTGTCTACCGAACCGATCAACCGACACCTGGGCCGGGTCAGGCACCCTCAGCCGACGTGACGCCGATCACACCAGGCTTCTTCCGCACAATGGGAATCCCGCACGTGATGGGTCGAGACTTTACGGCGTTCGACCGCGGCGACTCTCCTCCTGTTGCCATCGTCAATGAGACGATGGTGCGGCTTCACCTCACCGATGGCGGCCCGATCGGAAAACGGCTGCACGTAAACGCCGGTTTCATCGAGCGTCTCGACTACGAGATTGTCGGAGTGGTCGGCGACATAAAGCTCGCCGCGCTCGACCGCGACATCCGACCGACGGTCTATCTGCCGTATACGCAGCTCGCGATTCCGCTGATGACGCTGGTTGTGCGCACGGAGATGAATCCTCTGTCGCTCGCGCCGAGCGTTGGTGCAGCTGTGCACGCGCTCGACCGCGAGCTGCCGCTCGCCGATGTGCGCACCATGCAGGAGGTCGTGGACGCGACGCTCGCACGCCCCCGTACCGTGACTGTGCTGCTCGTCGCTTTCGCGGTGATGGCGCTCCTGCTGGCCGCCGTTGGCGTGTACGGCGTGATGGCGTATTCCGTGGCGCAGCGCACGCAGGAGATTGGTGTGCGCATGGCTTTGGGCGCGACGCCGCGGTCTGTGTTCGACCTCATCCTCGCGCAGGCGCTGCGACTGGTCGGCATCGGCGTCATCACCGGACTCGTCTTTGCCGCTGCGCTGACCCGCCTGCTGGCCGCGCTTCTGTACGAGACCGAGCCGCTCGATCCCGCCACCTTCGTCGTGACGACCGTCTTGCTGACCGTCGTCGCCATGGTGGCCTGCTACATTCCGGCCCGTCGTGGGACGAGAATCGCGCCTGTGCAAGCGTTGCGCGCAGACTGAGGCGGGTCTTTTACACTCGCCTCATGTCGAGCGCGGTAGTCATTCGTTTCAACGCGACGACGCGATAGCTGCGATCGACGAGATCCGCCACCGCCTTCCAGTCGAGCGCATCATCGGCCCACAGGCTGACCCACTGTCCACGACCGTAAGGCGTCACGAAAAACTGGCGGCGCATCAACAATCGGTCGACATCCTTTGGCTCGAGGCGAAAGGCGATCGACGGACGTCCCTTGATCTGTTCGAAGGCGACGAACACCTTCTTGCCTGCCTTGAAGTTGGGATGTCCCCACGACGGTGCCTCACTCGCTTCTGGGTACGAGAGGCAAAGCGTTCGCAGACGATCGAGTGTCGTGCCTCCCTTCTTCGCCACGTCAGAACGTCGCGATCGGGTTGAGCGGCGATCCCGTTCCTCCGGGGATCGGCAATGGCGCCGCAGTCAGCAGGAACTCCCATCGCTTGCGAGACGCGGCTGCCTGAGCCAAGGCTTCGAGATCGCAGTTGTCGAACAGGTGGACGCCCAGATACACGAGCGCGAAGTCGTGCACGGCTCCTCTTGGCGCGCCCGGTGTTCCAGGCGCGACGTATTGCGGATGATCGCTTCCGAGCAACGCAATGTCTCGCGCCTTGAGCCACGGCAGCACCGACGGATGAAGCCCGGCTGACTGTCCGCCGTCCGCTCGTCCACGCAGCCAGGGGCCGACGGCCTTGCGTCGCGCCCACACGCCGGTCCGTACGAACAGTGCGTCACCAGCAGACACCTTCACCCCCGCTTGCTTTTCCCACGCCTCGAGATCCTCGACGTAGATCGGAGTCCCGGGCTCCAGATACGGGACGCCCTTCAGGCGCGGAATGTCGATCAGAATCCCGCGCGTGAAGATACCGTTCTTGACGTTGTGAATCGAGTTCTTCGAGTGGCGATCCTTGAGCACGGCTTCCGAGGCAGGTTTGTAGCCGTTATAGAAGACGCCCTGCTCGTTGATGTGCGCGAGTGAGTCCAGATGGGTGTGCGCGATGCCGTGGTAGTTGATCGCAATCCGATCCGACCCGATGCCCTGCATCGTCACTTCGTAAGGATTTGGATTGTCGACGGCCTTCTCCGTATCCGTGTCGGCGGCCATCGACACGGATACTCCTTCTTTCACGAGCGCGGCTGCCTGACGTCGCTTGGCCGGCGTGATCAGATTGAGCGCGCCGATCTCATCGTCTTTTCCCCATCGGCCCCAGTTGGAGAGCTCCGTTTTCCAGCGCTGGTACTGCTCCGCGCTCACCGGGTGCTTCTCGGCATCCTGCGCACGTGTCAACCCGACCGACGACGCGACCATCACTGCCATTCCGAGGATGTACACGAATCGGTGCGCTTTCATGCGGGCTCCTCCATCCTTGTCCGAGTCCGATGCTCGATGTATCCGCGCGCGGCAATGGGCCAGATGTCGACGACGGCCTGACCCTCGACGACGTAGAAGACATCGTGGAGATTGATCGTGGGGTCGACATGCGACGGAAGCAGCGCGACACGATCGCCGATCGTGACCGTCGATTCCGGCGGCAGCGAGATCGTCGCGTGCTCGTCGTTGAGCGACGTGACCGTGGCGCCATCGATTCCGCGAACCACGGGCACTCCGTGATCCTTGGTCATCGACTTGTGCCCGCAGTCCGCGACGCAGCGATCGCGCGCGGGCCGGCTCACGACGGTGCCGAGCACCCAGAACGCCGGCTCGAACGGCACGCCAACCCCGGAGTAGTCTGTGTCCATCAGCGCATATGAGCCGGCCTGGATCTCGCTGATGCCGTCGACGCGACCGCTGATGTCGTAGGTGCCTGTTCCTCCAGCCGACACGATCTCGCACGGCAGACCTGCATCGCGAAGCTGATTGGCAGTCCTGACGAGTCCCTGCATCGCCTGTCGGGTGCGCGACTCGCGTTCGGCGCGGTCGCGAACCGGCTGCAGGTGACCTTCGTAGCCCATGACGCCGCGCAACGTGATGCCGCTCGACTGCGTAGCCTGTCGTGCCAGCGTCAACGCAGCCTCACCCGGCTCGACCCCGCATCGTCCCTGTCCGACATTGAGGTCCACCAGCACGCCAATGCTCGCGCCCCCCTCACGCGCCGCGCGTGAAAGCGCCTCGAGCCCGGCCAGGGAATCAATTGCTGTTGTCAGGCGAATACGCCTGGCGAGTGCTGCAAGGCGCGCGCACTTTTCTGGCGCGACGATCTCGTTGGCCAGCAGAACGTCATCACAGAATCCCGCGGCGATTTCTGCTTCGCCCACCGTCGCACAGGTCAGACCGCTGCACGAGCCAGCGGCCAGTTGACGCTTCGCGATCTCCGGCGTCTTGTGCGCTTTGAAATGCGGCCGGAGGCGGCATGATCCGCTGGCAAAGAACGCCGCCATGCGGGCGATATTGCGATCTAATGCGGCTCGATCCAGCACAAGAGCGGGAGTCGGCAATGTCTGAGAGCCGTACCGTTCCGGGTTCCACGTTCCGGGTTCCACGTTCGTGTTCCGGGTTTTGGTTCTGTGTTCGTGGTTCAGAGTTCATGGTTCCAGAGGGTTCGGAATCAGAGAGGCTAATTGGACACAATCGAACAGAGAACTGCGAACAAGAGAACCTCGAACCCGGAACCCGGCACATGGAACCGGAACCTTGAACACGAACCCGGAACCAGGAACATGGAACCTGGAACCGTGTTATGCGACATCCTCATCATCCCCACGTCGCGTCGGCATGATCCCGAACGCTCTCATCTTCTTGTAGAGATTGCTTCGCTCCACGCCGAGCACTTCGGCCGTGCGCGACATGTTGCCGTGCTGATTGGCCAGCGCACGAAGGATGTACTGCTTTTCGAACTCGTCGCGCGCGTGATGGAGCGGGGCCATGGCCGCCGCGCGGCTCGCGGGTGGCGAGTGGTGCTCGTAGCCATGCTCCAGGAAACTGAGATCGCGCGACGACACGCGATCGCCGGGCACCATGATCATCAACCGCTCGACGAGATTCCTCAGCTCGCGGACGTTGCCCGGCCACTTGTAGCGTTGCAGCGAGATCACGGCGTCCGGCTCGAACGTCTTCGGCAGCTGTCCATATTCGCGTGCGAGGATCGCCATGAAATGATCCGCCAGTAGCGGTATGTCCTCGATGCGTTCCCGGAGCGGCGGCACAGAGATTGGCACGACGTTCAACCTGAAATACAAATCCTCTCGGAACCGGCCTGCTCGAATCTCCGCTGTCAGATCCTTGTTCGTCGCGGCGAGGACACGCGCGTCAACGCGAATCTGAGTCGAGCTGCCGACCGCTTCCATGACCTGTTGCTGAAGCACACGCAATACTTTGGCCTGCGTCTTCAGGCTCATGTCGCCGATCTCGTCGAGAAAGATCGTTCCGCCATGCGCGACCTCGAACTTGCCTCGTCGGTCGGCGACGGCACCAGTGAACGCGCCACGCACGTGGCCGAACAATTCGCTCTCGATCAGTTCCTCGGGAATCGCGGCGCAGTTCACTTCGACAAACGGCCCCGACCGACGACGACTCATCGCGTGAATGTTGCGCGCGACGAGCTCCTTGCCAGTACCGTTCTCCCCGAAGATCAGAACACGTCCGTTGGTCGGCGCAGCCGTCGCAACTTGCTCGCGCAGCCTGACCATGCCGTAGCTTTCGCCGATCATCAGGTGCTGCGCATCGACCCTGGCGCGCAGCACAAGGTTCTCCGCTTCGAGGCTCCGCTGCCTCAACGCATTGCGCACGACCAGGATCGTCTTCTCGAGCGACAGTGGCTTCTCGACGAAGTCGAACGCGCCCATCTTGATCGCTCGCACGGCCGACTCGACGTTACCGTGGCCTGAGATGATCACCACCTGAGCGTCGAACTGCCGCTCGCGCATGCGTGTGAGCGTGGCGAGGCCGTCCATGCCGGGAAGCCAGATGTCGAGCAGTACCACATCGTAGGTGTGGCCGGCGAGACGCTGCAGACAGGCCTCGCCGCTGTCTACCGTGTCGATGCTGTAGCCCTCGTCGCGCAAGACGCCGCCAAGCGCACTCCGCACGCCGGGTTCGTCATCGACAATCAGAATGGAAGGCATTGAAACACTGTCGTTCGAACCTCGATGTTCCGGCTGCTCAGTTCGTGTTCAGGTCCGGTTCGAAGGTGAACACGAACCGGGAAGTGAGAAGCCCAGAAGCTCGAACTGCAAGAGTTCAGCATGGTAACTCAATCGCGAAGCACGTGCCTCTCGGCTGGTTGTCGGTGACGTCAATGCTGCCGCCGTGTTCAGCGACGATGCGCCGGACGATGGCGAGGCCAAGACCACTTCCCCGCTGTTTGGTGGAGTAATACGGGAGGAAGAGCTTATCGCGCTCGGCCGGTGGAATGCCGGGGCCGTTGTCGGCGACTACGACGCGAACCAGGTTGTTCGCCGCGTCGTGGCGAGTCTCGATGTCGATGACGCCGCTGCGATCCATCGCTTCGATCGCGTTGTCCACGAGATTGAGGATGACGCGGCGAATCTGTTCCGCGTCGATCGACACTTTCGGCAACGACTCCGCAAACTGCGTCCGAATTTCGATTTCAGCCAGCAGCCCACGATAGAGAGACAGCGCGTCCTCGAGCACCGGGTGCAAATCGGTGGGAACGGCTCGCGGCGCGGGCATGCGCGCAAACTGCGAGAACTCGTCAACCAATCCCTTGAGCGACTCCACCTCGCCGACGATCGTCGCCGTGCACTCGTCGACGAGCTCGCGTGTCTGCGGCGGTGCCTGCGAGAAGTGGCGGCGCAGACGTTCGGCACTCAGTTGAATCGGCGTCAGGGGGTTCTTGATCTCGTGCGCAAGCCGTCGCGCCACTTCCCGCCAGGCCGCGACCTTCTGGGCACGCACGAGTGGCGTGACGTCATCGAACACCACCACTACACCGTCAGTCGTATCGTCGTCTCTCGTGAGTGGAGTCGTCATCACGGCGAGGTGAACCTCGCGGCCCTCGCGCGTGATCGACACTTCCTGCGGACGCAGATCCTCGCGGCGACGTCCGGCCTGGTCGATGGCAATCGCCAGTGGCCTGAGATCCGACGATCCCAGGACCGTGGAGACCGGCTGTCCGGACACCCGGTGCTCGATCCCCAGTAACCGGGAGGCCGCAGAGTTCCAGGTTCTGATGCTGCCCCCTGTGTCGACTGAGACAACCCCGGTCGCCAGGCGATCGAGGATTGTCTCCACGTAGCGTCGACGGCTCTCGACGTCGCCGTGTTTGCGTTCGAGGTCAATCGACGAGCGCTCGAGTCGACGACGGCTGGCTGCCAGCTCACCTGCCATGCGATTGAACGCATCGATCAGCGAGCCAAACTCGTCGTCGGCCTCCGCTTTTACGCGATGATCCAAATGTCCTGCGCCGATTTCGTCGGCCGCCGCGGCCAGCGTCTGCACCGGACGCGTGATGCGCTTGGCGAGGTAGAGCCCCATCCAGGTCGCGCCGACGAGGATCATCAGCGTCAGCATCAGGAAGAACGACAGGTAGACGCCAGTGAGCGGCTGCTTCAAGACGCGCAACTGCTGATACGCCTCGTACGCCTCAGTCATCCCGCGCGCACGCGCCGCGAACTGATCCGTCAGGTACTCGCTCGCGACGACGACCCCAACAACCGGCCCATTCGTCGACGAGCGAATGGGCACCGCCGTGCGAATCAGATCTCCACCAGTCGAGAGTTGTTCGACAATTCGCGCTTCGGCAGCGCTCGCAGCGGTGCGCTCGGCCAGGCGATCGGCAGACGCGCGCGAGTACTCGCGCGGAAGTGAGGGCGACGCAATGTCGACGACCGGTGTCACTTGCGAGCGCCCGTCCGCAGTCGTGAGGCGATAGACCTCGACGAGATCGATGCGCTCCTGCAGCACGTCGGGCGCAACGAGATCGCGGACGTCAGATGGACTGGCCGCGAGGTTTACGGATCCGAGTGCGCGCGCAAACCGTTGGGCCTGCGCCGACACGAGACTCTGCTGCTGCGCGTAGTAGTCGCCGGCGATGGCGTTTGCCGACGTCAGCATCACGTCCATCGGCTGGTTGAACCAGCGATCGACGCTGGTGCGAATGAGCTCGCTCCCGACGATCAGCACGAGCACAGCCGGCACAACAGCCATCCCGAGCAGGACGGCGACGAGCCTGGCTCTGAAGCGCGCGAACGGCAGTGCCCGCCGCCGCTCCATCACCAGCTTGAGGATGTTTCGCGTCAGCACGAAGGCCAACGCCACGAGGATGGTGAGGTTCGTCGCCGAGAGGGCGGAGAGGACGAAGTCGGTGAGGAAGTCGGGCGCGAGCGTGGAGGATCCGCGCCCGATCGCCAGCAGCACGGCCAGCGCCACGATCAACGCGACGATACCCGCGAGCAACAGCGGCGTGTTGTCGAGGAACGGCTTGCGGCTCGATCGCGCGGCACCCCGGCGTTGCGGTGGGACCACCGGCGTGCCTGTTGCCGATCGCTGTTGCAGTGGGAGTGACACGGGCTGCCTACAGCCTACCGCTACTCCTTGGCGTTGAGCAGATCCTTCAACTCGGTCATGAACTCGCTGATGTCGCGGAAATGCCGGTAGACAGAGGCAAACCTGACGTAGGCCACCTTGTCGAGCCGCTTCAGTTCGTCCATGACGAGGGCGCCGACTTCTTCGGTGGCCATCTCTTTCTCCGGACGCTCCTGCAGCGTGGCCTCGACCTTGTCGGCAACCGCTTCGATGGCGGCGATGCTGACGGGGCGCTTCTCGCACGCCTTGAGCAGGCCGGCAATGAGCTTCTGCCGCTCGAAGCGCTCACGCGTGCCGTCTTTCTTGATCACCATGTACGGGATCTCGTCGATCCGCTCGTAGCTGGTGAAACGACGGCCGCAGTCGAGGCACTCCCTCCGGCGCCGGATGACCTCGCCTTCCTTGCTTTCGCGCGAGTCGACGACCTTATCGCCGAGATGAGCGCAGAATGGGCACTTCATTGGCAGCAGGCCCTTCCTTGTCGCGAGCTGAACTGGCCAGATCCCCGAGACGGCCGAAGCTGAGGCCGTCCTGGGCCATGAACACGATGCCTCCCAGAACCGGAGGGATGAACGAGATCAGGTGCGTCACGAGTGCGGCAGCGACGGCCTGATCGCCAGAGGCGCCGAAGAACGTGGTCACCCCGAGGCGATAGGCTTCGTGAAAGCTCCCCACCCCCCCGGGAGTCGGCACCGCAACTCCAATGACGAGCATTGACTGCAGCAGGAACGAGCCGGGATACGGCATCGGGATCCCGAACGCGATCGTGACCGTCCACGCCTGCGTCGCGATGAGGATCCAGAGCGCGAAGGACCAGATCACCGCCAGGAAGAGTTGACGCGCATTTCGCGCAGCAGCGAACCCGCTACTGAATGTGCTCGCGAGGTTTCCGACGCGGCTGGAGAGTTTTCCCGGCAGCACTCGCGCCAACGCCGCCGCGAGCCCCCCGATTCGCTCCGGATGAGTGGCCAGGATCCACATGATCACCAGCAGCGTTCCGGCAACCCCCGCCGCGATCGTGGCTGAAACCTTGATCGGATTGAGCAGTCGAGCCGGAAAGCTTGCTTCGCCGGCAAAGCCCCAGACGTAGATTGCCAGCAACACGAGCACCGCCACGAGATCCAGGACGCGCTCCATGACCACGGTGGCGAATACCGATGTCACCGGCATCCGTTCCTGACGTGCCAACAGGTACGGTCTGATCACGTCGCCCACGCGGATGGGAAGCAACGCGAGCGCACCGAATCCGATCACCGTTGACCTGAACACGGTTCGAAACCGAGTTTCGCCAAGCGGGCTCAGAAGGTAGCGCCACCTGATCGTCCTGACGAAAAACACCAGGATGACGGCGGCGAGCGAAGCGAGAAGCAACTCGGCGCGCACCTGCCGCACCTGGAGCCACACATCGGTGAAGTTGGTACCGCGCAGAAACCACGCCAGCAGTCCGAGCGCAAGAAGAGTGACGATGCCGGTTCGCAAATTCATCTGTGGAGCGTGAGCCCACAATATATCAGGCTCCTCCCGCACAACGGCCGGTGCTGTTGCGTACGGTTGCCTGCGTCCTGTCGGACCGGTAAGATGCTCCCTTTCCCGCGCGCCTGTGATGAGGCTCAGGGTTGTCCCGAGCATTTGTCGAGGCCAGGGCCACCACGTTGCCACTCGCCGCTCCCCTGATCGAAACGCGCCTGAACGACCTTGTTCCACAACGGCAAGGTAAGGTTCGCGACATCTTCGATGGCGGGAACACGCTGGTTATGGTGGCCACCGATCGCATCTCCGCGTTCGACTACGTTCTCGGCTCCGGCATTCCCGACAAGGGCAAGGTCCTGACGCAGCTCTCGGTGTTCTGGTTCGAGCGCACCACAGGAATCGTGCCGAACCATTTCCTGTCGGCCGACGTACAGACGTATCCGGAACCGTTGCGGCGTCACGGCGAGGTTCTCAGCGGCCGTTCGATGCTCGTGCGCAAAACGACACCGGTGCCGATCGAGTGTGTGGCGCGTGGATACCTGTCGGGGTCGGGCTGGAAGGAATACGTGGCCACCGGCTCGGTCTGCGGCGTGAGCCTGCCGTCCGGCCTGCGCGAATCCGATCGACTCCCAACGCCGATCTTCACGCCGGCGACGAAAGCCGACACCGGGCACGACATCAACATCAGCGAGCAGGAGGCCGGGCGGCTTGTCGGAGTCGACCTGATGCGCACGCTCCGCGAACTCACGCTCGCGTTGTACGACCACGGCGCGAAGCACGCCGAGGCCAGCGGCATCATCCTCGCGGACACGAAGTTCGAATTCGGTTTGACCGACGAAGGATCGATCCTGCTGATCGATGAGGTGATGACGCCTGATTCATCGCGCTACTGGCCGAAGGATCAGTACGCGCCGGGCCGGCCGCAACCGAGCTTCGACAAGCAGTACGTCCGCGACTATCTCGAAGAGATCCGCTGGAACAAGCAGCCACCGGTGCCGTCATTGCCAGAGCACGTGGTGATTGGCACGCGCGACAAATACCTCGAGGCCTTTCACCGGCTTACCGGCAAGGGCCTCGTTTGACCTGGTTGTAGCGACGGGAGGCACCGCCCCCTCATGGTGTTGAAAGAACAGCTCGAACGCCTGGTCGACGAAATGGTGACCCGCGGCGTGTGTTTCGAAGACGCTCGGCGCGAGTTCGAGAAGAAGTTCATCTCCCATGTGCTCAGTAAGTCCGATGGCAACCTGTGTCAGGCGGCCGATGTCCTCGGCATCCATCGCAACACGCTGAGCCGGAAGATGGCCGAATACCGTCTTCGCCGCCAGGCGTCTTGACACGATTTTTCAGGGTCAACTACAATTGGCAGTCGCACGGACTGAGTGCTAGCGCACAGAAGAACCGAGTGCCAAGGCATGGAGTTCGTGCCTGTGAAATCAAGAGCTTAGCCTCTTGGGGCTTCCGCTCCGAGGGGTCCCTACCGACAGTTGGAGTCGAAGAAATATGAAGGTGAGACCGCTACACGACCGCATCATCGTTCAGCGCATCGAGGAAGGTGAACAGAAGATCGGCGGCATCATCATCCCCGACAGCGCCAAAGAAAAGCCGCAGCAGGGGAAGGTGTTCGCCGTAGGCGCCGGAAAGGTCAAGGACGACGGCAGCCGCCAGCCCCTCGACGTCAAGGACGGAGACACCATCCTCTTCGGGAAGTATTCCGGACAGGAGATCAAGATCGACGGTGAGGACTACCTCATCATGCGTGAGGACGAGGTTCTCGCGGTTCTCGCGTCGAAGTAGCGCGGGGCTCGCCCCCGCCGGATTCTTTTCTGCGCGAGAACACTCCCGCGCACCGGATGGAGCTTAAGGAATGGCAAAGCAGATTATTTACGGCGAGCAGTCACGGCAGGCGATCCTGCGTGGCGTCAATCAGCTGGCCGACGCGGTGAAGGTTACGCTCGGTCCCAAGGGACGGAACGTCGTCCTCGACAAGAAGTTCGGCTCCCCCACCATCACCAAGGACGGCGTGACGGTGGCCAAGGAGATCGACCTCAAGGACCCGCTCGAGAACATGGGCGCGCAGATGGTGCGCGAAGTCGCCAGCAAGACGTCGGACACCGCAGGTGACGGCACCACGACCGCAACCGTGCTCGCGCAGGCGATCTATCGCGAGGGTGCACGGAACGTCGTCGCCGGGGCCAACCCGATGGAGCTCAAACGCGGCATCGAGAAGGCTGTCGAGGTCATCGTCGAAGAGGTCAAGAAGATGTCCCGGCCCGTGACGGGCAACATGGTGGCCCAGGTCGGCACGATCTCGGCGAACAGCGATGCCACCATCGGCAAGATCATCGCGGAAGCGATGGACAAGGTCGGCAAGGACGGCGTGATCACTGTCGAGGAAGCCAAGACGCTCGAGACCTCTCTCGATGTCGTTGAAGGCATGCAGTTCGATCGCGGGTATCTGTCGGCGTACTTCGTGACCGATCCCGAGCGCATGGAAGTCGTGCTCGAGAATCCGGTCATCCTGATCCACGAGAAGAAGATCTCGTCGATGAAGGACCTCCTCCCTGTCCTCGAGCAGGTCGCCCGTCTGGGCCGGCCGCTGCTCATCATCGCTGAGGACATCGAGGGCGAGGCGCTGGCGACGCTCGTCGTCAACAAGCTGCGTGGCACGCTTCAGGCCGCTGCCGTGAAGGCGCCTGGCTTCGGCGATCGTCGCAAGGCGATGCTCGAAGACATCGCCATCCTGACGGGTGGACGGGCCATCACCGAGGACCTCGGTATCAAGCTCGAGAACATCAAGCTCGAGGACCTGGGCAAGGCCAAGAAGGTCACGATCGACAAGGACAACACGACGATCGTCGAGGGCGCCGGCACGTCCGGCTCATCGAAGGACGCGTGAAGCAGATTCGCACGCAGGTCGAGGACACCACTTCCGACTACGATCGCGAGAAGCTGCAGGAGCGTCTTGCGAAGCTGGTCGGCGGTGTGGCCGTCATCAAGGTCGGTGCAGCCACCGAGACCGAGATGAAGGAGAAGAAGGCGCGCGTCGAGGACGCGATGCACGCGACCAAGGCAGCGGTCGAGGAAGGCATCGTCCCCGGTGGCGGCGTGGCACTTGTCCGCTCGGCAAAGGCGCTCGACAAGCTGAAGCTCGAGGGGGATCAGGCCGTCGGTCTGCAGATCATCCGGCGCGCGATCGAAGAGCCGATGCGGTGGATCGCCATGAACGCAGGCCAGGAAGGCTCGATCATCGTCTCGAAGGTCAAGGAGCAGAAGAACGCCGACGAGGGGTTCAACGCCGCGACCGAGGTCTACGAGGATCTGGTCAAGGCGGGCGTCATCGATCCGGCCAAGGTCGTTCGCAGCGCGTTGCAGAACGCCTCGTCGATCGCGTCACTGCTGCTCACCACCGAAGCCCTCGTCTCCGAGATCCCCGAGGAGAAGAAGGAACCTGCCGGCGGCCATGCCCACGGCGGTCCGGGCATGGGCGGGATGTACTAAGTCAAAGGTCAAAGGTAAAGTCAGAAGTAGGGTCAGAGTCACGGGGCGAGCTTTTTGGGGCTCGCCCCGTGTCTTGTACAGGCCCCGTTGTCCAGCTTGTCGGCACAGGTGTCGGATAACCGTCCCAAATCTGAATCAACTCCTCGTTTTTCTCGAACATTTGCGATCTCAGGCCACGGTTGAGCCGTGGCACCTCTCTTGCCACTTTCGCCGCAGGCACAGGTCCGTCTGGACCGCTTGGGGCGTGGCCCTAGCGGTAGGAGCGATGTGCTCGAAGAGCTCATGAACATTGAGATCACGTCCGCATGGCGCCGGGAACCCGAGCACGTTCCTGCCGGCGTGAACGTCATCGGCCAAGGCGAGACTCGCCGCTCCGGCCTGATCTCCATCCCGCTGCGGCGCTTCCACCGTGCATAGCCCGTGGCTGCCTCGAATCGTCGCCTGGCACGCCCGGCTTTCGCTGGCACGGAAGCTGACCTTTCTCGGTGTCCTGACGAGCATTGTGTCGCTCGTCATCGCGATGACCGCCGTGCTCGCCTGGGATCTGTCGAGCGCGCGCACGAGGCTCGTTCGCGACACCGGCATGCTCGCCGACGTCATCGGATCCAATAGCACCGCGGCCGTCGCGTTCGGCGACGCAAAAGCCGCGACCGATACTCTGGGCGCGCTGACCGTCAACGAAAGCATCGTCTCGGCCGCAATCTGGGCCAAGAATGGCGATCAACTCGCGCGATTCGAACGCGTGGCGCGGCCGACTATCAATCGCAGGCTCCCCGCCCGAGCGTTCGACATCGAGCCGCATCACCAGTGGAGCGAGTTTACCGACGGAGAATTGCTGCTCGCCCGTCCCATCGTGCTCGACGGCGAAGTCATCGGCACGGTCGTGATCGAATCCGACCTCTCGGTGCTCTGGGCGCAGGCGACCACCTCGGGGCTCGTCGTCGCTCTCGTCCTCATCGCGACGTTCGGCGTCTCCGTCATTCTGGCGTCGCGCATGCAGCGCACCATCTCGTCGCCACTGCTGCGTCTCACGTCCGTGACACGCGCCGTGACCAGGGACAGGGTCTACGACGTTCGCGTCGAGAGTCAGGGTGAGGGCAAGAACGAAATCGCGGACCTCATCGACGGCTTCAACAAGATGCTTGCGGAGATCCATCGCCGCGATGTCGAGCTCGTGCAGCACAAGGAAGGGCTCGAGCGTACAGTCGACGCCCGAACTGCCGAACTCTCCGCGGTGAACGAGGACCTGACCATCGCGCGCGACAAGGCGATGGAAGCGAGCCGCGCGAAGAGCGAGTTCCTGGCAAACATGAGCCACGAGATCCGTACACCGATGAACGGCATCATCGGCATGACGGAGCTCGCGCTCGGCACACCGCTGACACCCGAACAGCAGGACTATCTTCAGACGGTGCGGACATCAGCCGGATCGCTGCTCGAGATTCTCAACGACATCCTCGACTTCTCGAAGATTGAGTCTCGACGCCTGCGCCTCGAGTCGGTCGCCTTCGCGCTCGCCGACGTCGTCAACGAGGCGTTGCGACCGCTGGCCGTGCGCGCAGACCAGAAGGCGCTGGAGCTTCTCGTCGAAGTCGATCCCGCCGTTCCGTCCACACTCGTTGGCGATCCTCTGCGCCTGCGCCAGATCCTCGTCAACCTGGTTGGCAATGCCATCAAGTTCACGGAGAAGGGTCACGTGCTCGTGGCAATCAGGCGCGAGCCCGATCGCGACGAACCCGGGATGCTGCAGTTCTCTGTGACCGACACTGGCACCGGCATCGCACTCGAGCATCAGGACGCGATCTTCAAGGCTTTCAGCCAGGCTGATGGTTCGACGACGCGCAAGTTCGGCGGCACGGGCCTTGGCCTTGCGATCTCGTCGACGCTCGTGTCGATGATGCATGGCCGCATCTGGGTCGAGAGCGCGCCCGGAGACGGCAGCACATTCAGCTTTACGGCGAACTTCGGCGTCGGCCCCGACGCGATGACCTCGCGCGAACGGCGGCTTCCACCCGGGCTTCGCGTGCTGGTCGTCGACGACAACGCCATCAATCGCCGCATTCTCGTAGGCCAGCTGACGCGCTGGGATATGACGCCGATCGTAGTGGCCGGTGGACGGGAGGCGCTCGAAACGCTGGTGAGCCTGAAGAAGAAGGGGGAGCGCGTAGACCTCATCCTGCTCGACGCGCAGATGCCGGGCATGGATGGCTTCGAGCTGGCCAAAGAGATCGGCTCGCGCGCAGACCTGACCGGCTCCACCATCATGATGCTGACTTCGTCTGGCCGGTACGACGATGCGGGGTTGTGCCGCGAGCTCGGCATTGCGGCGTGCCTGGCGAAACCGATCGCGTCGTTCGATCTCCATGCCGCGATCTGTGGCGTCCTCGATGCCGAAGCGGCGCGAGTCAAGAAGGCTGAAGAGCGGCTGGCGTCGTCCACGCCGCCGATGATCAGGGCCCGCAGAGTGCTGCTCGCCGAAGACAACATTGTCAATCAGCGCGTGGCCGTGGGTCTGCTCAAGCGACGGGGCCATCACGTGACGGTCGTCGAGAACGGACGAGAGGCTGTCGATGCGGTCGGGCGCGAACAGTTCGACATCGTGCTGATGGACCTGCAGATGCCCGTCATGGGCGGGATCGAGGCCACCAAGGCCATTCGCGAGCGCAAGCGGGACACCTCGCGCGATCACCTGCGCATTGTCGCAATGACCGCGCATGCCATGAGCGGCGACCGCGAGCGCTGCCTCGCCGCCGGAATGGACGGCTACCTGTCGAAGCCGACCGAATCCCGCACGCTCTTTGCCGAAGTGGAAGGTGACACCCTTACGCCGATGGCGCCGCCCATCGACGAGATCGATCTCGTCAGCCGCCTGCATGGCGACATGGAACTCGCCGCCGAGATCGTGCGCCTGTTCGCAGAGGAGTGCCCCACGCTCCTGCAGGACATTCGGATCGCGCTGGATCAGCGCGACTCCACAGCCGTCCGGCGTGCAGCACATACGCTGAAAGGCGCTGCCTCGACGGCAGCCGCGGTCGGCATTACCGAAACCGCAGCGCTGCTCGAGGTGCTGGCGGCCGAGGGCGACTTCGATGCGCTCGAGGGCGCATGGTTGCGCGTCACCACCGAAGCCAGCGCGTTTCAGACGGCGCGAATCACCCTCGATCGTGAACTGACGGAGGCCTCTTGCGAGTCCTGATAGCCGACGATGATCCTGTCGCCGCGATGGCCGTGTCGCGCAGCATGTCGCACTGGGGCTTCGAGACGGTAGTCGTCCACGATGGACTCGCCGCCTGGGAGCACCTCACCTCCAGCGATCCGCCGTCGCTTGCGATCGTTGACTGGGAGATGCCTGGACTCGAGGGGCCGGAGCTGTGCCGGCGCGTGCGATCGGACACGGAGCGAGCGCATCTCTATTTGATTTTGTTGACCGCGCGACACAGTTCGACCGATCTGGTCGCCGGACTCGAAGCCGGCGCCGACGACTATCTGATCAAGCCGGTGGACCTGAACGAATTGAAAGCGCGCGTGCGGGTCGGCGTGCGCGTGGTCTCGCTTCAGGCACGTCTCGCGGAGGAGGTCGCGGAACTCCAGGCAACGCTCGACAACGTCAGGCGTCTTCGCGGACTGCTGCCGATCTGCGCCTACTGCAAACGTATCCGTGACGACAAGAATTATTGGCAGCGTGTCGAGGTCTACGTGTCGGAGCACACCGACGCGACGTTCACGCACGGCATCTGCCCTTCCTGCCTCGAAGAAGCGAAGGCGCAGCTGAACACCTAGCTACGCGTCGCGCGCGACGGGCGACACGGCAGGCTCTCCCCCATCCAGCGTTCGACGAACGAGCCGCGCCAGCTCGATCAAGCTGAATGGCTTGGCGATGTATGCGTCGGAGTGACGCGAGATGTCTTCTCGACTCAGATCTGCCAGATACCCGCTCGTGTAAATCACTTTGAGTCCCGGCCGATGACGACGCAGGCGCTCCGCCAGCTCCACGCCGTTCATGCCGTCCGGCATCACGATGTCGGTGATCAGAAGGTCTACTTCGTCGCCCCGCTGCCTCCACACATCCAAGGCATGCGGACCGCTCTGCGCCTGCAGCAGCCGGTATCCGAGATCCTGCAGCAGCTTGATCACGAGCGCGCGCACACCGGCTTCGTCCTCGACGACGAGGATCGTTTCCCGTCCGCGCGGCGGTGGCGCGGACGTGGTGACCGGAGCGGCCGCCGGCATTTCGGTTTCGACTCTCGGGAAGAACACTCGAAACTCAGTGCCGCGCCCAATCTGACTGTCCACTTCGATCCAGCCACCGTGCTGCTGAACGATTCCATAGGTAGTCGCCAGCCCCAGCCCTGTTCCCTTCCCGACATCTTTCGTCGTGAAGAACGGTTCGAAGATATGTGGCAGATGCTCCGACGCGATGCCGGCACCATTGTCTGCGACCCGCACGCACGCGCAGCTACCCGCAGAGCCCACGCGCGACGGATCCAACTCTGACAGGTCGATCAGAGACGTATCGATCGAGAGTCGCCCGCCTACTGGCATCGCATCGCGGGCGTTGACCGCAAGATTGAGGAGCACCTGCTCGATCATCCCCGGATCCGCTCGAACGGCGAGCGGCTGCTCCGAGTACGTGAACGTGACGACGATATCCTCGCCAAGGACGCGATGCAGGAGCCGAGTCACATTCGCCACGACGCTATTGAGATCGACGTCGCGCACTTCGATCGCCTGTCGGCGGCTGAACGCGAGGAGCTGGCGCGTGAGCGCGGTCGCACGCTGGGCGTTCTGAGACAGATCGGCGACAGAATCGCGTAAGTCCCCCGGCACGCGTTCGTCTGCCGCCACCTCCTCGGCGCGCCCGAGGATCACGGTGAGGATGTTGTTGAAGTCGTGCGCCACGCCGCCAGCCAGTCTGCCGATGGCCTCCAGCTTCTGGGCCTGACGAAGCTCCTGCTCGAGCCGCTGACGGTCCGCCTGCGCCGTGAGCGTCGAGAGCAGATTCGCGACGGCGAGCGCGAACGTCTGTTCGTCCGGCATCCATCGTCGCGGCTCGCCGACGTGCTGGCACGAGAGAACGCCAACCGTCGCGCCGCGCGATCGAACAGGCACGCACATCACTGACGCGATGCCATTGGGCACGAGCAGTCGTTGTGCGAGCTCACTCGTGCGCGAGTCCGACCGCGCATCGGTGACAGCGAGCACGTCGGCACCAGCCAATGCACGGAAGTACGCAGGACACGCGTCCTGACTCAGTGAAAGGCCTTCACTGTGCGTTCCGTCCGGCCACTTGAACAGATCCTGACATCGCGCGACGGTCCCGTTCTCGTCGTGCCGCCACACTCCCACGAGCGCAACAGAGAGCGTGTTCGCGACCACCTCGGTCATGCCGCGAACGATGTCCGTGAAGTCGTCCGGTGCGCTCAGGTCGCTCTTCGTCAGTTTCGTCAGCGCCGCTTCCTGTCGCGCGTATCGCTCGTTCGCGGTACGCAGCGCCGTCTCGGCCTGACGTTGATTCGCCAGAGTGCGCAAGGCGACGATGCCGAAGGCGAGATCGTCGGCAAGCTCCTTCAGCAGCGTGGCCTCGGACGCGTCGAAGCCGGTCGGTTCACCCGAGCACAGCGTGAGGGCTCCGAACGCGCGCCCATCCGTAGTCAGCGGGAGGGCCACGCATAAGCGGTACCCAAGGCGGACCGCTTCGTCACGCCATGGTCCGGCGGCTGTCGCCGCATTGAAGTCCTTGCAGACGGCGGGCTCACCCGTCCGAATCGCAGCGGCCATCTGCTCTCCCCCTTGCGCCGCCCATGCGATGCGCGCGTGACGATCCTCCTCATCCGACGCAATCGCGATCGTCTGCACGTCCGATTCCGCGTCTCCCTCGGCGAAGCCGACCCATGCAACGCGGTAACCGCCATCGCGCACGATGACCTGACAGATCTCTCGCAGCAGCGTCGGCTCATCGGTCGCGTGCACGAGTACTTGATTGCAGTTGCTGATCGTTCGGAGCGCGCGGTTCGCGTGTCGCAGGTCTTCGTCGGCGCGCTTGCGCTCGGTAATGTCCTGAATCTGCGAAACGAAGTAGCGAGGGGCGCCATTGTCGTCCAGCACGAGCGACGAGTTCACCTGAACCCAGCGAATCCGGCCATCCTTGTGCCGGTATCGCTTCACACGCCGAATCGTCTCGACTTCCCGATTGAGCATGCGCCGCGTTGCAACACGATCGTCCGCGGAATCATCAGGATGGGTAATCGACTCGAAGCCCGTCGCAAGCAGTTCCTCTGCGCTGTAACCGACGATTCCGCAGAGCGCCGGGTTGACTTCGAGGTACTCGCCCGACGTCGACACGAGCGCCATCCCGTTCGGTGAATAATGCATGGCCGATCGGAATCGTTCCTCACTCTCGCGCAGCGCGTCTTCGGCGTGACGCCGCACGCTGCTCTC
This sequence comes from uncultured Acidobacteriota bacterium, assembly GCA_963818645.1. Taxonomy (GTDB): domain Bacteria; phylum Acidobacteriota; class Vicinamibacteria; order Vicinamibacterales; family UBA2999; genus Gp6-AA40. The sequence continues at coordinate 76,304 of CAWFTF010000018.1, forward strand.
CCGGCGGACCGTTGCGGCGATGTCGTTGAAGTGGCGATGGAGTTCGACGATCTCGTCGTGACCGCGACCGGCCGTCTCAACCGCCTCCGTCGCATCCGGTTCGAGCGGAGCTCCGGCGGCAAATTGCCCCATCGCATCGTGCAGACGTTCGATGCGGCGCGTGACCAGCGCGTGCAGGCTGATACCAAGACCCACGACGGCGAGAAAGACCGCGATGGCACCCACTCCGAACTGGCGCAGCAATCGTTGCCGGTTGACTGCCTTCGACAGGCTGAGATCGTGGACGAGGAGAATCAGCGCGCCACGCGTGGCGCCCAACTCCCCTGGACCGACAGGCACCGTCGCAGGCAAGACGAAGGTCAGGAAGTTGCGATCGAGGCTGAACAGGCTCTCGGTTCGTCCATTGCTTCGCACGTTCCGCATCGTCTCTTCGACACGCGGATTCTCGTCGGCGGAAAGACCGAGTGCCGTCAGATCGAGCTGACGCCCAATCCAGCCGCGACGACTGCCGAGCACGACCTTGTTGTCGGGAGCGACGAAGACCGCTCCGCGAATCTCCTCGAAGACGGCAAGCTCACCGAACTCGCGCTGCGCAGTCTCGAGCTCACTGCGCTCGGCGGCCCGTTCTGTTCGACTCTGGATCTCTGTGGCGCGCACCATCTCGGCGCGCTCGAAGTCGCGCTCGAACGCCGCCTCCTGGATTTCGTTGGCAACGGTAAATAGCACCAGTCCCACAACGGCGGAGTACAGGGTGAGGAATAGCGGGAGCCGGAATCGAAGCGAGTGCAACACCGGGCCGGACGGATGTGCGAACGCCATCGCTTACCTTCGACATGCGGAAACACCGCTCGCCAATGGCCACCTGAAGAGCGGGTCGAATGGCGTCGACGCGGTCAACAACCCTGCGCTCAGCAGCTGCCCCTGGAGCCGTGCGATCGTCGCCACGAGTTGCGGCCGCGGCACAGCAAGCCACTCGCGGCTTTCAGGCAGGCTGATTATGCGGATCCGCTCCATCATCCGCTCGAATCCGGCGTCGGTCGTTCCCAGCCGGTTCGCTATCCAGCTTCGCGCCATCGACGACGCGGCAACTTCGGTGACAGCACGGCTCCAGGCCGAGCAGAGTGCAGAGGCCTGTTGTTCGTGCGACTCGAGGTAATCCCTCCGAATGACGAGCACTCGCAGGATTTCGAACGGCGTCGAGATGCTGTTGAAGATCTCGACACCGCCCGCCTCGAGGATTTGCGAGCGAACTGGCTCGTACGTGACGACCGCGTCCACCTCGCGTCGGCGAAACGCGGCGAGGTGACGATATGGCGGGAGGTTGACGAGCCGCACGTTGCTCGCCGACGAGACCAGCCTGCTTGAGCGCGCGATCGAGCAGGTACGCGTTAACCGAATTGATCTGGGCTGCCACGCGGCGATCCTTGAGATCAGCCGTCGTGATGAGATCGGGTTGAGCAACCACGGCATCACCGCCGCGCGATTCGTCGGACAGGAACAGAATCACCGGGTCCACCGCACCTGACTGCGCGACGGCGAGCACTTCGTCCATGCTCAACCACGCGGCCTCGACGGCACGATTCCGAAACCCTCGCATCACTTCGCCATCGTCCACGAACTCGACGAGACGGAATTCAGTGGGACTCAACCAGCCCTGGTCCTGGGCAAGGAACAACAACTCGTTGCTGGGCCAGTAGCCCGTTCCGATCCTCAGCGGAGGTTCGCGGTCGGCGCGGCATGCGGTGACCAGACTCGCGGCGATTACGAGTGCTGAAGCCAACGAATGCAGGCCTCTTCTCATTCTGAGATGCGGATCACCAATAGTCCGGCTCGTTTCCGCGCTGCCACTTGATATTGCAACCGATGCTCGGTTTCTGCGTCGCGGGGACGGCGATACCCGCGAGCACCGCAGTTGCCGCAGCGCGAATGTCAGCGCCGGTCACCGGCACGGGACTTCGCGGACGGCTGTCGTCGAACTGGCCGCGATAGACCAGGGTTCCGCGAGCATCGAACAGGAACAGGTCAGGTGTGCACGCGGCCTTGAATGCCTTGGCGACGCTCTGCGTCTCGTCGAAGAGATACGGAAACGTGTAGCCCGCCTCCACCGCTTCCTGCCGCATGCCATCTGGCCCGTCCTCGGGAAACGCAACGGTGTCGTTGGAATTGATCCCGACGATGGCAAGACCGCGCTCTTGGAACTCCGTCGCGAAGCGCGAGAACTCGCGACGGATGTGCCGGACGAACGGACAGTGATGACAGATGAACGCGACGAGCAGCGGACGCGATGCGAATGATTCTGAAGAGACAATCTCGCCAGTCGTCGACGGCAGACGGAAAACCGGCATCGTCGTGCCGAGCGCCAGCATCGTCGAAGGCGTGGCCGTCATGGTTGAGCGGCCAGTATATGACGGGCAAACCGATGTGAGATGGAGTGCGAGCTAACGGAGCGTAAATGTCAGTTCGATCGTGACGAGGACGGCGACCGGTTCTCCGAACCGCGTGCCGGGAGCGAAGCGCCACTGCTTGGCGGCTTTGATGGCTTCCTGATCCAGTCCGAACGCCGAGTCCAACGAGCGAACAACCTCAACCTTGCCCACGCTTCCGTCCGGAAGGACGACACACTCGAGCAGGACCGTTCCCTGGACCTTTGCCCGCATCGCATCGGCCGTGTACTGCGGCTTCACTTCGCGAAGCGGCTTGGGCAGGAGCACACCATTGCCAGGGCGATACGCACCGCCGCCGGTCCCACCTCCAAAGCCTTCACCGATACCTGAGCCCTGCCCTGGTCCGGCTCCCGTGCCGGTCCCGGATCCAAGAGACACGCTGTTGGATGCCTGAGTCGATTCGATGGTGCCCGGCGTCGTCACTGTCGCATCGAGCGTCTTCAGCGGAATCGTGATCGGTTCAACCGGTGGTGGTTCAACCGTGTGGCGGTGGCGTGGGCACCGGGGTAGGCGCTGGCTTGGGCTTGACGATCTCCGCCGGCTTGGGCGGATCGGGCATCTTGTTGCCACCGCCGCCACCACCGCCCGGGCCCGGATCGGACAACCAGACGATCTTCTCGGAGAGTTGCGGTGGAATAACGGCTTTGTAGACCTTCTCGGGAATCAGGTAGCTAATGAGCAGCACCAGCCCGACGATGAACAACTCCGTGAGGAATCCGGCACCGAGTGCGCCACCAATACGCTTGCTGTCCGGCTGCTCGAACATGAACCGGGCCTCACGCGGACCATCCCCCTCCGGGCGCACCGTTAGATGCTCCGACGTGGGTATGGATGGCTGATCCGGCCGCGTTCAGTCGGTGTCGACATAGCCTTAATGTTTGGTGACCTCTCCATTCTCCCCAAGGAGGAGTAGTGTCGCAAGCTGCAAAACAGGTGCCTCAGGAATTGCGCCGTGAATCGCGCTAGCGCCCTCTGTCTTAGACGCCCCCGCCACCGGGTTCGGTCGACTTTGGAGACAGTTTCGTGGGGGCATCACTCAGACCAGTCGAGCGTCGCAACACGCTCAGCTCCATTGCTCGTCAACACGTGCCTTGCTCTTGTGACTGTATCGGCATCCACATGGGCGCCGACCAGCAGCGCTCCGCGTTTGATTCTCGACTCCCACTGCTCGGCCTCGGCCCGATCGAGTCCCGCTCGCTCGAGCGTGCGGGCCACACCTCCCGCAGCGTGACCTGCGGCTTCCGCCAGATCCAGCGGCAAGGGGACCGTCCGCCACGATTGGACCGATGCCGGGCATCACGAGCGCGACCGCCGAAAGCAGGTGCGCGCTGATTTCGCCGATTCGGGCGGCTGTCGCGGAGTCTTCGAGCTCTGAACCAGGTGAGCCACCGGACGCACGCGCAATCACGCCTTCCTCATCGTGCGAGCGCGCGACAATCGACACGCGCTCGTGCGGCACGTCCATGTCACGCAGGGCTCGCGCCGCGGCAGTAGCCTTGTCGGCAAAGCCGAACAATCCGACGACCAGTGAATGTGTTGTCATCCCGCGGTGTACCCGTCTCGTGCGCGGACTCGCACATCAGACCGCCCTTTGACCGTCACGCGAATCGAGCGCCAATCGTGTGCGCCCGGCTGACTGGGCTTCATCGGCGCGTAACCCAGCAAATACTGATAGCGCAACTCCTGCGCGATCGACGTGAAGGTCTCGTCGAGTGCGCGAGCATCTTTGATCAGAAACGATCGCCCGCCACTGACCACGGCCAACTCCGCGGCAAGTGGTGGCCGATTGCGTCCGATCGTGATCGGGTAGATGAGAGCCTGGCTCTGACGTGCCCGTTCGATCACGCGAGAGGCTGGCGCATTACTGTACCGATCGATGCCATCCGAAAAGACGATGACGGCGAGACGGCCAGGCTCGTGTTCCAGCCGATCGAGAATCGAAATGATCGCGTCATGAAGCGACGTGGTGCTCCAGGGGTCGAGTATGTCGATTGCGCGCTGCTGCTGCGGGTGGTCGCTCGACAGCGGTGCGATCACTTCGGCATCGCTGCCAATGGCAACAGCCATCGAGCGGTCGGTCGGTCTCAGCTGCCGCAGGAAGGCCTGGGATGCGCTCTTCGCCAGACGCAGCGGCTCCCCTGCCATACTCCAACTCCGGTCGATTCCGAGCACGACGGTCAGTGGGAACTCGCCAGCGGCAAACGCGGAAATGTCCTGCAGTTCCTGATCCTCTCGGACCTCGAAGTCCTCGCGTTTCAGGCCGGTGACGAGGCCGCCAGTGGCGTCGGTCACCGTGGCATACACCTCGACCAGCTGCACACCTGTAGAGAACTGCGCAGTCGGCTGCTGAGAAGCGCGAGCTCTCGAGGCGGTCAATCCTGTCACACAGGCGCCACAGAGAATGGCCACGCCCGCGTGGTACAATCTGCGCCGGAAGGAGTCTATGGGCAATCTTGGTATCCCGGAGCTTCTCATCATCCTCTGTATCATCATCCTGGTCTTTGGCGCCAATCGGCTGCCTGAGATTGGGCGAGGAATCGGCAGAGGTATCCGAAACTTCAAGGACGCGACAAAGGAAGGCACCGAAGGCGCCGAGAAGTCCTAGCGGCCACGTCGTGACTTCCTGGCCTGGCGCTCGCGCCTGCCGGGTCGTTGTTGCGATCGTTGGTGCTCCTTCTTCGGCTTGAGGCGACTTCGGACCTGGCGCGTTCCACGTTCATCGCGCCGGACGTGTTCGAGGATCTCGACGATCCCCAAGTCCACCTGGCGTCGTTCCATATCGACGCGGACCACCTGCACGTCCACGCGATCCCCTAACCGGTACATCTTCTTTGTGTGCTCGCCCCGGAGCACGTGTTCCTGCTCGACGAACCGGTAGTAGTCGTCGGCCATGCTCGACACGTGGACGAGCCCTTCGACGTAGTGCTCGATCAGCTCCACGAACAACCCGAACGGCGCGACGCCCGTGATGTAGCCGCCGTATTCATCGCCAACCTTGTTGGCCATGAAGCGAACCTTCTTCCACTGCAGCAGCTCGCGTTCGGCTTCGGCGGCACGCCGTTCCATGTCCGACGCGTGACGCGCGGTCTCAGGTAACTCCTCCTCGAGTTCCTCGCGTCGCGCGTCTGCGATCGGTCCCTGTCGAGACTCGCGGAGCATGCGATGCACGACGAGATCCGGATACCGCCGAATCGGCGACGTGAAGTGCGTGTAGTGCTCCACCGCCAACCCGAAGTGTCCAAGGCTGGCTGCCTCGTATCGCGCCTTCTGCATCGTCCTCAGCATGAGCGCGGCGATCGGACGCTCTTCGGGAGTGCCCTTCATGCGGTCGACCAGCTTCTGGAAATGCTTGGGCGTGAGCGCGCGGCCGCGGGCGGCAAGGCTGTAGCCAAGCGTGGTGATGAACGCCTCGAACTCCTCGACCTTCTTCGCATCAGGCGCCTCGTGCACGCGGTGAAGGGCCGGGACCGCGTGATTCTCGAGATGCGCTGCCACTGTTTCGTTGGCGAGCAGCATGAACTCCTCGATGATGCGATGTGCGATGTTGCGTTCGCTCGCGACGATCGCCTCGATTTCACCAATCTCGGACAGGATAACCTCGGCCTCCGGCAGGTCGAAGTCGATCGAGCCGCGCCGCCGTCGCCGCCGATTGAGGATGTCGAACAGCTCTCGCATCATCTCGAACATCGGGACGAGCGGCTGATACTCGAACATCGTCTCGGGATCGCGATCGGTCAGGATGGCATTGACGGCCGTGTACGTCATCCGGGCATCGCTGTTGATGACGCCGTCGTGCATCTCGTAGCGCACGACCGCGCCCTGCCGATCCACTTCCATCAGGCACGATTGCACGAGCCGGTCGACGTTCGGATTCAGGCTGCACAACCCCGTCGCCAGCTCCGACGGGAACATGTGCACCGCTCGCTCGGTGAAGTACACCGACGTGCCGCGCTCGTACGCCTCTTCGTCGAGCGCGCTCCCCTCGGTCACGTAGTGCGACACGTCAGCGATGTGCACGCCCAGCCAGAAGTGGCCGTTCGGCAATCGCTCGATCGTGATCGCATCGTCGAAATCGCGGGCGTGCTCACCGTCGATCGTGACGGTGGTCACATTACGAAAATCCGTGCGTCCCTTGATGTCGCGTTCCTTGACGACCGTGCCAATCCGCGTCGCCTCCGCGATGGATTCTTCGGAGTGCCGAGTCGGGAATACCGAACTTCCGAATGATGATCTGCGTGTCGACGCCTGGTTCGTCGATACGCCCAAGCACTTCGACAACCTTGCCGACCGGTCCACGCGTGGCACTCGGCCAGCGCGTGATTTCGACCAGCACCATCTCGCCGGCTTCGGCCGACGAAGACTGCCCCGTCGGCACCTGCACATCGGTCAGCACGCGCTTATCAAAGGGCACGACGTAGCCAAGCCCTGCATCGTCGATTTCATAACGGCCGACGATCGACGATTGGCTGCGCTCCAGGATTCGGATGATGCGTCCCTTCGGCGCCCCGCTCCGTGCGGCGTTCGACACGGACGACGACACGATCGCCGTGCATCGCTTCGGAGAGATTGGCCGCGGGGATGTAGATATCCGGGCGCTCAGCGTCCGGGTCGGGTTGATCGGGAACGACAAAGCCGAACCCACCCGGGTTCGTCGTGAGTCGTCCGACCACGAGGTCCATCTTGTCAGGCAATCCGTAGCGATTGCCGCGGACCTGGAGGAGTTCACCGGCAGCGACGAGCGCCTTCAGTTGTCTCCTGAAAGTGGCGCGTTCGTTGCGCGGTACACGCAGCACCCGCATCAAGTCCCGCACAGTCGCGGGATGATGGGCATGCTGGCGAATCTGGGCCAATAGTTCTTCAGCCACCTGTCACCATTACTAACTTCCGATCAGAATGATCTGTAAATCGCCGACGTTGGTGTTCGTCGGTCCGGTGTGAATCAAATCTCCCAATCGGTCGAAGAACTCGTAGGCGTTGTTGTTATCGAGAAAGGTCTGCGGCTGCGCGAGGCCCTGTGCTTCGGCCCGCCGCAACGTTGTGGGATCGACGACGGCACCTGCCGCGTCGGTGGGACCGTCGATGCCGTCGGTGCCGATGCTCGTCGCGACCACGTTGGATCCGACGGTCTCGAGCAGCGGTGCCATCGCCAGCGCGAATTCCTGGTTGCGTCCGCCTTTGCCTCGCCCCACCACCGTCACCGTCGTCTCACCAGACGAAATCACGCAGAGCGGTCGAGGCAGCGACGAGAGCGATTCCGCAACCATCGCAAGGTGCGACCGTGCCGAGACGCGGGCCTCTCCCGTGACCGGTTCCGGAACCACGTGCACGTGATAGCCGAGCGCATCGGCGGCTCGTCGCGCGCCGTCGATGGCTCCACGTTGAGGGCCGATCACGTGTGCCGATGCACGGGCGAGCCTCGGGTCGCCCCTCTTGGGCGACTCCGGTGTCTCCCCTGCGACGCCGCGCTGGATGTAAGACACCACTTCCGGCGGATACAGGCTCACACCTCCGCGCGTCAACAGCACTCGAAGCGCATCAGCAAACGTGCTCTCGTCGGCGACGGTAGGTCCCGATGCGATCACGGAGAGATCGTCGCCGACGACGTCGGATACAGCGAGCGTCACCACCTGTCCGCGTGAAGCAGCCGCCAGTCGGCCGCCCTTGATCAAGGAGAGGTGCTTTCGAACCGTGTTCAGCTCGTAGATGTCGGCGCTCTGCGCCATCAGCGTTCGCGCCGTGTGCTGCTTCGCTTCGAGTGTGATTCCCGGTGCGGGCAACGCCATCAGCGCGGACCCTCCACCGGAGAGCAGCACCACCAGCACATCGTCTTCATCGGCATTCGCGGCGATCTCGAGCGCACGTCGCGCGCCCTCGAGGCTCCCGGCATCCGGCAGCGGATGGCCAGCGTCACACCACACCGCCCCGCGGCAGTGACGTCTCGATGGCGGTTCCTCGAGGACCAACTCCAAGCATGGTCCGCACCGTAACGTCGGTCTCTGCGGCGAAGGCGGTGAGCATCGCGGACGCCGCTTTCCCGGCAGCGATCGCGTCCACTGCCTTCGCGCGTCCGAAGCAGGTCGGCGATCTCGCTGGTCAGCGCGCGGCGCACGAGGCCGCCGGCGTTTACGGCAGATAGAGCTTCGCCGACGATGGTGCGGAGATGTTGTCGAAGTTGGGCGACGGACGTCAGTTCACTTGCCGGGGATCGGCCCAGGCAGAATGCCCGGCCACGAGATCGATTTGCTGCAGAACGTGGCTCACAACCTGATTGGCCTTGTTCTGTTCACACAACTGGTCCAACTGGGACATGACTTGTGTGAGGGCACGTTCGACGTCACTGATGGTTCGCTCCGAGTAGTACTCACGCTGCGCGTCGAGACAACGCTGGCAACGTATGAACTCTTCTCGGTAAAAATTTGAAAGGGAATGCAGGACCCGATCGCAGGGCGGAGGTGAATCTGTTAGGAAGCGGGACAGGCGGTTCCTCAACGCTGGCATCTCCCCCGTTTAGGTAAGTCTAACGAGCTTCAAGAGACTCTGTCAACGCGGGTCGACCCCGCCCGCCAGGCGGCCGCCAGACCGCCGGTGCTCCCAACCACCATCCCGCCGAGGATCAGGAATGCCGAAAGACGAATCGGCAGGAACCGCAAGGTCTCGCCATCCAGGATCGCGCGCAGCTCGGTCCCCCACCAGGCATTGGTCAGGGCGTGGCTCAACCAGAGGAACAGAATTGCCAGCAGAGCACCGATTCCGCCCTGGAGCAGCCCCTCGGCAACAAATGGCCCGCGGATGTAGGTCAGCGGTGCGCCAACCAGCTCCATTATTTCAATTTCGTCATGTCGGGCAACCAGACCCAGGCGGACCACGGTCGCCACGGTCACTGCCGCTGCCAGTCCCATCAGAAGCGCCAGTCCAAAACCGGCCGCCCTGACAGTATCGAGTGCAGAGCCCACGCGCGCCAACCACTCGCGGTCGTAACGCACATCGACGACACCAGGGAGCTGGACGACCTGTTTGACCAGGGCATCCACTCGCCCATCGCGTTCGCCCCCCTGCGTGACACGCACCTCAATCGAGGCAGGAAACGGATTGTCCTCGAAGCCTTCAGCCAGGCTGGCCAGCTCGCTGAACTCCTCCCGGAATCGCGTCAGTGCCTGGGCCTTGGACACGTACTCCCGCCCAGCCGAGATCCCGCTCTGGTCGATGGCGGATTCAATCGACCCGCGCTGCTCGGACGTTGCGTTGTCCGCCAGATACACCGAGAACTCCGACGCCGATGTCCACCTCGACAACTGTTGCTGTGCATTCCACGTGAGCAACAGCAGGACGCCCAGGACGACCAGCGCCAGCGTGATGGCGACCACCGCGAACGCGCTGGATCCGCGACTGCGCCAGAGACTGGCTGCGCCCTGGCGAAATGCGTACTCGAGCGCTCTCATCCGACCTCGACGACGCGTCCCTGATCGAGCGTGATCGAGCGTCGGCCGACCAGGCGAATCAGCTCACGGTCGTGGGTGGCGACGAGCACGGTCGTACCACCCGCGTTGATCTCTCGCAACAGATTCATGATCTCCAGTGACAGATCCGGATCGAGGTTGCCGGTCGGCTCGTCGGCGATCAGGAGCACTGGATCGTTGACGAGCGCGCGCGCGATCGCAATTCGTTGCTGCTCGCCACCAGAGAGGTCGTTCGGGTACGAATTCATGCGATGTTGCAGCCCTACCCACTTGAGGACCTGAAACGCGCGCCGCCGCTGATTCGCGGCCGGAACTCCCAGCACCTCCGGCACGAACGAGACGTTCTCGACCACGGTGCGACTGGGAATGAGCTTGAAGTCCTGAAAGACGAACCCGATGCCGCGGCGATATTCCTGAATCTCCCGGCGCGACAGCATCGCGAGGTTGTGGCCGTTGACGAAGACCTCGCCCTCGGTCGGGCGCTCCTGCATGAGCAGGAGACGGAGGAAGGTAGACTTGCCCGCGCCGCTTGGTCCGGTCAGGAAAACGAACTCGGCTTTCTCGACGTTCAACGTCAGGTCGCGTAGTGCGTAGAGCCCTCGACTGTAGACCTTCGAAAGCCGCCGCGTTTCGATCACATCAATACACTACCAGAACAGTTGGCGTGTCCTTTAGGATTCAAGCGCGCGCTTGACCAGATCGGACGCGAGTTTGGGATTGGCCTTGCCACCGCTCGCCTTCATCACCTGGCCGACGAGGAAGCCGAATGTCTGTTTCTTACCCGCACGGTACTGCCTGGCGGTCTCGTCATTGAGCTTGATGACTTCCGCGACGATCGCGGAGAGCGCACCCTCATCAGAATTCTGTGCAAGCCCTTCCTCGCGGACGATGTCGTCCGCCGATCGCCCCGAGTCGCACATCTTCGCGAACACGCCCTTGGCGATTGAACTGCTGATCGTTCCCTTGTCGATGAGCGCGATCAGGCCGGCAAGCGCAGCGGGCTGGATCGGCACATCGGAGATCTCCTGGCCGCGCTCGTTGAGCGTCCGCAGCAGTTCTCCCATGATCCAGTTGCTCGCGGCTTTCGCGTTCGTCGCCGCCGTGGCGGTGGCCTCGAAGTAGTCGGCCAGCGCCGCTGACTGCGTCAGCACGCCCGCGTCATAGGCCGGGATCCCGTACTCCACAACAAAGCGACGACCACGCGCCTCTGGCAACTCCGGCATCGTCGAGCGCACGCGTTCGATACGCGCCTCTTCGACGAGCAGCGGTGGCAGGTCAGGTTCGGGAAAGTACCGATAGTCGTGGGCTTCTTCCTTGCTACGCATCGAGTGCGTGCGACCGGTGCTCGTGTCCCAGAGCCGCGTCTCCTGCACCACCTTCCCGCCACCTTCGATCAGATCGATCTGCCGCGTGATCTCGTACTCGAGGGCCTTCTCGAGATAGCGGAACGAGTTGACGTTCTTGACTTCCGCCTTCGTTCCGAGCTTCGTCTGCCCGCGAGGGCGAATCGAGACGTTCGCGTCGCAGCGAAGGCTGCCCTCCTCCATGTTCCCGTCGCTGACGCCCAGCCACACGAGGATGCTTCGGAGTCGAGCGAAGAACTCGGCAGCTTCCGCTGCCGATCGCATGTCGGGCTCACTGACGATCTCGATGAGCGGAACGCCACTGCGGTTGTAGTCGACGTACGTGCGGCGATCGGAATCGGGAAAGCCTTCGTGCAGCGACTTCCCCGCGTCCTCTTCCATGTGAATGCGCGTCAGCCCCACGTGCTTCGCCTCGCCGTCGACGGTGATGTCCAATCCACCACCGAGTGCCAGCGGCAACTCGTACTGCGAGATCTGATAGCCCTTCGGCAGGTCTGGGTAGAAGTAGTTCTTGCGCGCGAAGACGGAGCGCGGCTGGACATCGCAGCCGCACGCCAGGGCGGCCTTGATCGCGAAGTCGACGGCCTGACGATTGAGAACGGGAAGCGCCCCCGGCAATCCCAGACATACAGGACAGACCTGGGAATTTGGAGGCGCGCCAAACTGGGTGCTGCATCCGCAAAAGATCTTCGTACGCGTCTGCAGCTGTGCGTGGACTTCGAGGCCGATTACGGCTTCCCAGTCGCTCACGAACGAACTCTTCTAGAGGGTCGGGCCCGCGCTCTTCACCGAGGTCGCCACATCGTTCTCGAAGGTGACGAAGTTGTCGATGAACATCTTCGCAAGCTTCTTCGCTTGCTCGTCGTACTGCGCCGGATCAGGCCACGTGCTTCTCGGATCGAGCACCGAGTCGGGCACACCGGGGCATGACGTGGGCATGTCGAGATTGAAAACTGGATGCTTGCGGTACTGCACGTTGTCGAGCTGTCCGGTCAACGCTGCCGTGATCATCGCGCGGGTGTAGGCGATCTTCATGCGCGCGCCCACGCCGTACGGACCACCAGTCCAGCCCGTGTTCACCAGCCACACGCGTGCACCATGCTTGGCGATCTTCTCGCCGAGCATGCGGGCATAGACATTGGGATTGAGCGGAAGGAACGGCGCACCGAAACAGGTGCTGAATGTCGCCTTCGGCTCGGTCACGCCCTTCTCGGTGCCGGCAACGCGCGCCGTGTATCCCGAGAGGAAGTGATACATCGCCGCGTCCGATGAGAGCCGCGCGATTGGAGGCAGCACACCGTACGCATCGGCGGTGAGCATGACCACGTTCTTCGGGTGACCACCGCGTCCCGACATCTCGGCGTTGTCGATGAAGTCGATTGGATACGACCCGCGCGTGTTCTCCGTCATCGACGCGTCGTCGAGATTCAGCGCGCGCGTGTCCGGATCGATCGCGACGTTCTCGAGAATCGTCCCGAAGCGGCGCGTCGTCCCGTAGATCTGCGGCTCGGCCTCCTGCGACAGCTTGATGACCTTCGCGTAGCAGCCGCCTTCGAAGTTGAAGACGCCCGTGTCGCTCCAGCCATGCTCGTCGTCACCGATCAAGCGCCGCTCCGGATCGCTCGACAGCGTCGTCTTGCCAGTGCCTGAGAGTCCGAAGAAGAGCGCCGTGTCACCGGCCGCGCCGATGTTGGCCGAGCAGTGCATCGAGAGCACACCCTGCAGCGGCAGCGTGTAGTTCAGAATCGTGAAAATCGACTTCTTGATCTCACCGGCGTAGTGCGTGCCGCCGATCAGCACCAGCTTCCTGCCGAAGTGCACGAAGATGAAGACGTCGGAGCGCGTGCCGTGTCGTGCGGGATCGGATTTGAAGTGCGGTGCGTCGATGACCGTGAACTCCGGCCGATGCGACGTACGCTTCTGCGCATCGTTCTCCGGCAGAAACATGTTGCGCGCGAACAGATTGTGCCAGGCGAACTCGTTGACGACGCGAATCGGCAGGCGGAAGGCAGGATCGGTGCCGGCCCATGCGTCCAGGACATACAACTCCTTGTCCTGGAGGTGCGCCATCATGTCCTTGTGGAGCTGATCGAACTTGGCTTCGTCGATCGGACGATTGACCGCGCCCCAGTGCACGTGCTTCTCACTGGCCGGTTCCTTCACGACAAACTTGTCGTTCGGTGAGCGCCCGGTGTGCTGGCCGGTCTTGCAGACCAGGGGCCCGTCGGCGGCGAGATGGCCCTCTGACCGGCGGAGGGCTTCTTCGTAGAGTGCCGCCGTGCCCAGGTTCCAGTGGACGCGACCCGACCTGACAATCCCCAATGCCTCGAGTCCGTGCGCCCTCTCAACCTGAATCGTCATTCCGCCTCTCTCTAAATAGCAGGAAAAGACGCATCGTACCGGTCCAGTCAGAGGCAAGTCAACTGAACGGCAAAATTGCGCGCGCCGTCTCAACCTGGCGAGGGGTTTGGAGGTATAGTGTTTCTTGAAGAAGACACTACCCTAAACGTGGTAAACACGCGGGCCTGACTGCCGTAATCCACATGAGAAGACCTCCTCAGCGCGCGAAGCAGACAAGCGCCACGAGTCAGGACGCCGCGCCGGCTCCCTTCACGGGATTCCGCGCTGGCGGCACGGCTCAAGGCGTTGGTGCTGGCCGGTGAACGCGATCGCGCGAGGGAGCAGTTTGGCGATCTCGTCGCGCACCATCAGCGGCGCGCGGTTCGAATCGCCTACAGCTACCTTCGCGACGCGCACGATGCCGATGAGGCGGTGCAGGACGCATTCGTCAAAGTGTTCACCCACATCGCGAGCTATCGAGAGGAATACCCATTCGAGGTGTGGTTTACCCGCATCCTCGTGAACGGGTGTCTCGACCTCCGCAAAGCGCGCGCCCGGCGCATGCGCTGGGCGCTACCCATGTCATCCTCGGCTGAATCCGCCCCGGCCGATCCACCAGCAGTGCAACCAAGCCCGGAAGATCGCGTGATCTCCACCGAGCGCGCCGGGCACATCGCCCAAGCCATTGAAAAGCTGCCCGATCGTCAGCGCGTCGTCTTCACGATGTGCCACGTTGCCGACCACAGCACGAGCGAAGTGAGCCAGGCGCTCGGATTGAGCGAGGCCACCGTCAGGGTTCATCTGTTCCGCGCCGTGCGAAAACTTCGCAAGCTGCTCGCATCCGAGCGAGTCGCGAAGAAGCCGCGGCTCTCGGAGTCGGACACTCAGGTGCTGGAAGCGCCAGCGGCTACGAGGTCGGCGGGATGAGTCAGCCGCACTTCTCCGATGATCGGCTCATCGAAATCTGCTTCGACCTCGCGGTCACCTCATCCGACCGCGCGCATCTGCAGGTCTGTCCGGAATGCGAGGAGCGTCGTTCGAATCTCGCTGGAACGCTCGATGAAATCGACACGGCCGCGACGCAGGAGGCCGACGAGACGTTCCCGGCGGACCGCCTCGCGCGCCAGCGCGCGCGCATACTGCAGCGTGTCGATCAGGATGGTCGCCCGGCCCGCGTGATCGCGTTCCCCGCCGGCCACTCACACGATGCAGCGCCGCGCCGGATTCGCCCTGCGCGCTGGGGTACGGTGGCCGCGGCAGTCGCGGCGTCGTTCCTCGTGGGACTTCTGGCAGAACATCTCGCGCACGATCTTCCTGGCAGTCGTCGGTCGATACCGGTTCAGCGGACGCAGACAGCCGTCATGACGACCACCCAGGCACGAGCCTCATCGGATGATGAGTTCCTCGGTCAGGTGGAGATTGCCGCGGTTGGCGTCGGCCCGGCCGCGCTGAGACCACTCGACGCTCTGACGCCTCGTGCCTGGGACGCTCGGTAATCGTCTGAGCGACGCCCGCGTCGCAACCTGGCGATGACGCAGAGTCCCCTCATCTTTCGAAAAGGTCTCAACCTCAAGCACGAAGTCGCGCACGTGCTCGCGGAGAGTTATCACAGCGACCTCGTGGCGAGGGCCAAGGCAGCTGACTATCGATTTGAGTCCGGTCGGCTGAGCCTCTACCTCGCACGCGAGCTTGGCTTCTGCTACGGCGTCGAGCGCGCCGTTGACTACGCGTACCAGACGCGCAAGCGCTTTCCCGATCGCACGTTGTTTCTGACCGGCGAAATCATCCACAACCCTCACGTCAACGATCAGATCCGCGCGCAGGGAATCCGCTTCCTCAGCGATCCGGGTGAATCGTTCGACGCGCTGACGCCGAACGACGTCGTGATCCTTCCAGCATTCGGAATCACCGTCGAACTGCTCCAGTCTCTCGTCGAGCGCGGATGCACACTGGTCGACACCACGTGCGGCTCGGTGCTGAACGTGTGGAAGAACGTGAAGCGATATTCCGACGAGGGCTTCACGTCGATCATTCACGGGAAGTACTGGCACGAAGAGACGCGCGCAACGGCGTCGCAGGCTCACCAGTCGGGCCGCGGCCATTTCCTCGTCGTCATCGACCGCAGCGAAGCAACAGCCGTCTGCGACTACATCAGGAATGGTGGCGATCGAACCGCGTTCCTCGAGACGTTCGAGCAGGCAATTTCACCTGGCTTCGATCCCGACAGGGATCTCGCGCGTGTCGGCTGCGCCAACCAGACGACGATGCTCAGTTCAGAGTCGCTCGAGATTGGAGAGATGTTCAAACAGGCGATGGTCGATCGCTACGGCGATGCGGGAACTTCCCCAGCGATTCCGCGCGTTCGACACGATTTGCAGTGCAACCCAGGATCGCCAGGACGCCATCCTGCAACTGCTCGGCGAGCGCCCGCTCGACCTGATGATCGTCCTCGGGGGCTACAACAGCAGCAACACCTGCAATCTGGCCCGGATCTGCGCCGAGCGGGTGCCCACCTTTCATATCGCCGATCCGGACGGCCTGGCGTCGAGCCGACGAGATTCGGCACAAGCCAGTACACGGGAAGCAGGAAGTCACAAGTCGGGCGTGGTTACCGCCAGGTCAGATTGCGGTTGGGCTTACGTCTGGAGCGTCCACCCCCGATAACCTTGTCGAGGCCGTGATCCACCGGCTCGAGACCCTGGCGAACGCCTTCTGAAAGGGCTCAAAACTCGCTCTAAACCGTGCTACGCTATGGAATTGCGTCCCGCGACCGTAAACGCGCACTCTCAAGCGGTCGTAACACAGCTAGCCATGAATTCCACTGACCGGCTCGGGCGGGGAACCGTGCTGATTGCTGCTCTGCTGTTCCTCGCTGCGCCAGCCGCGGCGCAGGGGTTCAAGTGGTGGCAGTCGGACCTCTACAAACGGGAACTTGGATTGACCCCCGAACAGAGCCGTCGGCTCGAGGACGTCTTTCAGACCGCAGTGCCGACCCTCAGGGTTCAGAAGAAGGCGCTGGATCAGGCTGAAACCGAGTTCGAGCGACTCGTAGAGAAGGGTGACGACGGCGCCGTCATGGAGCAGGTCGGGCGCGTCGAAATCGCCCGCGCAGAGTTGAACAAATCCCGAACCATGATGCTGCTCCGGATGAGGCGGGCGCTGACTACCGATCAGTGGGCCAAATTTACCGCGCTGCATCAGGCCGCCGAGCGTGAACGAGCGTCGCAGGACGAGCGCAGCAAATAACGTCGATTCGAATCCCCCGTTAACAGGACTTAACAGGTTTTACAAAGAACCATGAAGACTTCGTGTGCCCTTTTGACAATCCTGACCGTCGCGGTCATGGGAACCCCCAGTGCCGCTCAGACGACGTCAGAATCGGCTCGCGTTGACCAGATCGCCCGGGAAGCGGCTCAGAAATTCAACGAAGCCCGGTTAGCCGGCAGAACCGAGACGAACGAACAGACGCGACCCACCGTTCCTCCCGCGCCACCTGGAGCGCGAGTCGAGCTGACGCTCGATAACGCGGTTGAGCGCGCGCTCGATCGCAATCTCGATCTGGCGGTCGAGCGGCTCTCGCCGCAGACGTACGACTTCTCGCTCGCCGCACTCGATGCGACGTTCCATCCGAACCTGGTCTCCACATTCGGACTTCGCAGCCAGACGTCGTTCACCCGCAGTCAGACGGCGGGCGGCGACATCCTCAGCACCGACACGTTGACCGGCAACAACGGCGTGCAGCAGAACCTCAAGTGGGGCGGCGGCAGCTACGCGATTGGGTTCAACAACAACCGCCAGGAGCAGTCGGACCTGTTTGCCACGCGCAATCCGGTGCTCAACTCATCGCTGACTGCGGCCTTCAGCCAACCGCTGCTGCGCAACTTCCGCACGGACGCCGTTCGAACGCAGCTGAAGATCACGAAGATCAACCAGGAGATGTCCGAGACGTCGCTGCGCGCCACGGTGGTCCGCACGGTGGCGAACGTCCGCAACGCGTATTGGGATCTCGTCTTCGCGATTCAGGCGGAAGAAGTCGCGCAGAACTCGTTGCAGCTCGCCACCAAGCTCGTTGAAGACAACCGCGCGCGTGTCGAAGTCGGCACGCTGGCGCCACTCGACGTCACGCAAGCAGAGGCCGAGCAGGCGACACGCCGTCAGGCCGTTGCCCAGGCACGCGCCACGCATGGCACTGCCGAACTCGCGCTCAAGCGTCTCATCGTCAACGGCACCGAGGATCCGTATTGGACGGCCAACATCGAACCGGTCGATCGCCCGACGTATACGACGGAGACGGTCGATGTCGCTGGTGCCGTACGACGCGCACTGACCTCGCGCACCGATCTCGAGCAGTCCAAGAAGCAGATTCAGTCGAACGACGTGTCGATCCGAAGCCTGAGCGACGCGCAGTTGCCGGCCCTCGACCTGACTGCCTCCTACGGTCTCGCCGGGATCGGCGGAACCCAGTTCGTGCGGCCTCCGGGAGCAGCGCTCGGCGCGGCGCCCTCGCAGGTCATTCCGAGCGGATTCAGCGACGCATTGAGCGTGCTCTCGAACGGACGCGCGCCGACGTGGAACTTCCTGGTCAACTTCAGCTATCCGCTCGGCACGAGCCCCGCCGAGGCGGCGACCGCGCGTGCGCGTCTGCAGCAGCGTCAGACGATCGCGCAGGCCCGGCAGCTCGAACTGCAGGTTGCGACTGAGGTCACCAACGCGGCACTGCTCGTGGACGCGAACCGCGAGCGGCTCCAGGCGGCCACTGTCGGCAAAGGAACTTGCCGATCTCCGTCTCTCTGCCGAACAGAGCCGGTTCGAGGTGGGCCTCTCGACGAACTTCTTCGTTGTGCAGGCGCAGCGCGATCTGCGTGACGCCCAGAACGCCGAACTGCGCGCCCTGCTCGACTATCGGCGCGCGCAGGTGGAATTCGAGCGCGTGCAGGAAATCCCGTCGGCAGGCACTGTCGGCATTACCAACATCCAGCCCGGCAGCTCAACGGCACCGCGTGCGAACGTGGGTGGTGGCGGCAACTTCGGTGTTGTTAACTAGGCTGGTCATCCGGGAAAGCGGGTTCGTGTCGATCTCATGAAAAAAGCGCTCATCGTTGCGGTCGCAGCGGTTGCACTCGCCGGCTCGTCGTATTACCTCGGCGTGTCCCGCAGCTCTCAGTCAGGCGAGGGTGCTGCGCAAGCCGGTGGTCCAGGGGGCGGCAGGCGCGGAGGTGGCGCCGGCGGCTTCCCGGGTGGCGGCGGCGGCTTCCGCGGTGGTGGCGGGCGCGGTCCGATGACCGTTGAACTGGCCAAGGCGTCGCGAACGTCACTCGCCGATGAAATCACCGTCGTCGGCAATCTCATCGGCGATGCGACGGTGTCAGTGGTGCCCCGCGCGGCCGGACGCCTTCAGGACTTGTCGGTTCGACTCGGCGATCGAGTGAGTCGCGGCATGCGGATCGCGAAGATCGAGGACTTCGAGATCGTCGAACAGGTGAAGCAGGCTGAAGCGGCGCAGGAGGTCTCGCTCGCGACGATTCGTCAGCGCGAAGCCGACCTGCAGCTCGCCGAGACCAGCGCCGAACGCTCACGCAGCCTTTTCGAGCGTCAACTGCTCCCCAAGCAGACACTCGACGACAACGAAGCGCGCTACCAGGCCGCTCTCGCGCAGCTCGATCTCGCACGCGCGCAGAACATGCAGTCGAAGGCTCGTCTCGACGAACTGCGCATCAACCTGGCGAATACCGTGATCACATCGCCGGTGAACGGCTTCGTCTCGAAGCGCGCCGTCGACCCTGGTGCGTACGTGTCGCAGCAGACGCCAGTCGCTGATGTCGTGGACATCACGCGCGTCCGGCTGGTGGCGAACGTCGTCGAGAAAGATCTCAAGGAACTCGAGACCGGCAACCAGACTCGCGTGCAGGTCGACGCGTTTCCTGGAGAGACGTTCACGGGACGGATCGCGCGCGTCTCTCCTGTTCTCGATCCCGCGACGCGCACGGCACCGATCGAGATCGAGATTGCGAACCCGACGTACCGGCTGAAACCAGGGATGTATGCGCGCGTCGGCATCACGACGCAAACGAAGAAGCAGGCGCTTGTGCTTCCCTCCAGTGCCGTCGTGGATCTCGGTGGTCGGCGCGGTGTGTTTCAGTTGCAGAACGAGACGGCGGTTTTCAAAACCGTCACGGTCGGATCTGAACAAGGTTTGGTCGTCGAGATCCTCGCGGGCCTTGCAGAGGGCGACGAAGTGATCTCGACCGGAGCCGGCGCGTTGCGCGACGGCGATCGGGTCGCGCTGCCTGGCGGTCGCACGGGCGGTAACGGTCGCGGTCGACGAGGTGGCGAGTCCAACGCCGCACCAGGGTCAGGCGCTGCACCGGAATCGCGCGGTGGCGCACGAGGCGAGGCGCCGGCTGGCGCCGGTGGCAACGGCCCCCAGGCACAGGGCGGCTCGCGTTCGGGTCAAGGTGCACAGGGTCAAGGCGATTCGGCCGGCGGTGAAGCCGACGCTGGTCGCGACGGGCACAGTGGCCGCCGCGGAGACGGCACGGGTGGCGAGGTCGCGCTCCGGTGGCGACGGCAGCGGACGGCGCGGTGGCAATGGCACGACCCAGCCGTCAAGCGGCATCAGTCAGTGAACGGCCTGAGCAAGGCAGCATCGGTGGCGCCCGATTGGGCGCCGTGGTTGTCACGTCAAGTCACGACAGAGTGCTGATATGAGTATCCCGCGTCTCGCGATTCAACGCCCGGTCACGATGTTCATGATCAGTGCGGTCATCACGCTCCTCGGCGTGATCTCGCTGTCACGCCTTCCGGTCGATCTCATGCCGGAGTTCGAGCAGCCGACCCTCAATGTCCGCACGAGTTATGCCGGTGTCGGTCCTCTTGAAATCGAGGAACTGATCACGCGACCGATGGAACAGGGGGTCAGCGCCGTTCCCGGCATCACGCGCGTCGAGTCGAGCTCCTCCGAAGGCAACAGCCAGATCCGACTGAACTTCGAGTGGGGTTCCGACCTGTCGGAGGCCGCCGACGAGGTGCGCACGCGCGTCGATCGCATGCGCAATCGCCTTCCCGAGGACGCCGACCCGCCGACGATCTTCAAGTTCGACTCGAATCAGCTCCCGGTCCTGCAGATCGGCATCGAGGGCGAGTACGACCCAGTCACACTTCGTGAGGTCGCGCAGAACGAGATCGCGCCGCGCTTCGAGCGCGTTGACGGCGTCGCCGCGGTGACCGTCAACGGCGGTGTCCGTCGCGAGATTCATGTCGACCTGTCCAAAGAGAAGGTTACCGCGTTGAACCTGTCGGTGAGCCAGGTCGTCGCCGCTCTCCGCTCCGAGAATCAGAACACGCCTCTCGGCGAGATCTATCAGGGCGACTCGACCTTCCTCGTCCGCAGCCAGGGGCAGTTCCAGAGCATCGAAGACATCAAGAACATGGTGGTGATGACGCGGCAGGCCGTGCCCGTGTATCTGCGGGACATCGCCGACGTCTCGGACACCACTGAGCAGCGCCGCTCGTTCATGCGCATCAACGGCAAGCCCGGCATTCAGCTGCAGGTGCAGAAGCAGTCCGGCAAGAACACCGTCGCCGTGGCCAACGCGGTACGTGCGGAAGTCGAGCGCGTCAACACGGAGGTGCCTGGCGTCAAACTCATCGTCACCCAGGACAACTCGGTCTTCATTCAGCGCGCCATCAACAACGTCCAGGAGCACGCTGTCGTCGGCGGCATCCTCGTGGTGCTGATCATTTTTGCGTTCCTGCGCGACTTGCGCTCGACGCTGATTGTCTGCACGTCGATCCCGGTATCGGTGATCGGAACGTTCGCGCTGCTCTACTTCGGCGGATTCACGCTGAACACGATGACGTTTGGCGGTCTGGCGCTCGGTATCGGCATGATCGTCGACGCCGCGATCGTCGTGCTGGAGAACACGCATCGTCACCTGCACATGGGCAAGGACAAGATGACCGCCGCCATCGAAGGCAGCGAGGAAGTCTGGTCCGCCATCCTGGCGTCAACACTCACGCACATCGCCGTGTTCATCCCGCTCCTGTTCCTGTCGGGAACAGCGAGCATCATGTTCACGCAGCTATCGGTCGTCGTGATGTTCTCGCTGGCGATGTCGCTCTTCGTCGCCGTCACTATCGTGCCGGTGCTGTGCTCGCGCTGGCTGAAGACGCCTGACGAAGAGGCGCACGGCGACCGGCATCATGGCGCGCTTCTATCGCCTGAGCGAACGCTTCCTCGAAGCGATGGACGAGCAGTATCGCAAGGCGATTCACGTCGCGCTCAATCACCGGCCGTCGGTCATCGGCGTCGCCGCGGTTCTGGTCCTCGCAGCCGTGCTGATCTACCCGATGATCACCGTGGAGCTGATGCCTCAGACCGACGAGGGCGAAGTCAACATCAACGCCGAACTTGCCGTCGGGACCCGCGTCGAGCGCACCGAGGAGGCGCTGCTCCGTCTTGAAGACATGGTTCGAGAGCGCGTACCCGAAGCCGTGACCATCATCACCAACGGTGGCGGAGGCGGAAACAACTACAACGGTGGCGGCGGTGGTGGCGGCGGGAGCACCCACCGTGGGCAGATTCGCGTGATGCTCGTCCCGCGCGATCAACGGACGCGGACCAATGAGGAGATCGCGATTGCGCTGCGGCGTGAGCTGCAGGGTCTGCCGGGCGTCGCGGTTCGAGCCAACCCGGCCGGTGGCAACAACCAGATCATGCGGTTCCTGAGCGGTGGCGGCAACAACAACCAGGGCGGTTCGAGCCGTCTTCAGGTCGAAATCCGCGGCCACGATCTCGACGATGCCCGCCGGGTCGCCCAGGACGTTCGCGGCGTAATGGAGGACACCCCCGGTATCGCGGATGTTCAGGTCGGACGCGAAGAAGGTCGCCCCGAAATCGCCGTGCGCGTGGACCGGCCCAAAGCCGCAATGCTCGGCATGTCGGTGGGCAGCGTGGCCACCACGATCCAGACGAACGTCGCCGGTACTGCAGCCGCTCAATTCCGCGAGCGCGGCAACGAGTACCCCGTTGTCGTTCGGCTGCGTGAAGCCGACCGGCAGGAGATCTCGGACGTCGGCGATGTGCTCCTGAGCACGCCGACCGGCCAGGTCGTGCCTGCCAAGAACGTGCTCGCCGTCAACCGTGAAGCGGGCCCGGTGCAGATCGATCGCAAGAACATGGAGCGCATGACGCGCGTCAACGCGGAAACCGAGATCCCGATCAGCGAAGCAGTGAAGGCCGTCCAGGATCGTCTCGGCCAGGTGCGCGTGCCGCCGGATTTCGCCGTCGGCTTCGGATCGGAGATCGAGGAGCAGGCGCGTTCATTCCAGCAGCTGCAACTCGTGCTGATCCTCGCCGTGCTGCTCGTCTACGCGGTGATGGCCTCGCAGTACGAGTCGTTGCGCGACCCGTTCATCATCATGTTCTCGGTACCGGTGGCTGGAATCGGGGTCGTGCTCAGCCTGCTGCTGACCGGCACGTCGTTCAGTATGCAGGCCTACATCGGCATCATCATGCTGGCGGGGATCGTCGTCAGCAATGCGATTCTCCTCGTCGACTACATCAACACGCTGCGGCGTCGCGATGGCATGCCGATTCGTGAGGCGGTCGAACTCGGTGGACGCACGCGTCTGCGACCGATTCTGATGACGTCAATCGCCACGATGCTCGGTCTCGTTCCGATGGCCATCGGCATCGGCGAAGGCGGCGAGCTTCAGGCGCCGCTGGCGCGCGTCGTCATCGGCGGCCTGCTGACGTCAACGCTCGTCACGCTGGTGCTCGTGCCGGCCGTTTATACGCTGTTCGAAGAAGGCTGGAGCGGGATCTTCAGGAAGAGCGCGAAAGCTCACTAGGTTGTCGGGTCAGCTGGGGTAGTTGGGTTGCTCGCTACCCCAGCTACCCTTGCAACCCAGCCACTTAGCTGCTCAATAGCCCAAGCAACTCAGACACTGTTCGCCCTGTTACCGGGTCTCGCCAGTCGGCCGCAATCTCCGCCAGCGGCTCCAGCACAAAACGACGCTCTCTGAACCGCGGATGCGGGACAACGAGATCAGCCGAATCGATGATGTCGTCATCGTACAGGATCAAATCCAGATCGAGCGTACGAGGGGCACCAGGAAACGGTCGCTCGCGGCCCAATCGCTTCTCGATGTCGAGCAGAGTGACGAGCAGATCGTGGGCCGACAGCGACGTCTCCCCTGCGGCGGCGGCGTTGAGGAAGATGGGCTGGTCGCCGACGCCGACGGGAGCGGTGTCGTAAAAACTCGAGACGCGAAGAGACTGGATGAATGGGCGCAGCGCATCGAGCGCGGCGCGCAGATAGGCTTCGCGATCGCCGATGTTGCTGCCAAGCGCGATCGCGACCCGGATGATCGTTTACTCCTGCCAGCGCTCGGGCAACACGGCGCCGACGCGCTCAGCACCGATCGTACGCTTTCCGATCACGTCTTCCATGCCCGAAGCCGCCTGCTCGAAGAGTCGCTGATGCTCGACTGACTCACCCAGCAGAACACCGAGCATCGTGCGATGCCTCGCGTGTGTAACCGTTGCAACCTTCGGGCGCCAACGCTCGACGAACGCCGCCAGATGCCGCGCGTCGTCCGTCAGGATGTCGTGGTAGGCCGCAGCGGCTGCGTTCTTGGCCGCCTTCGGCACGGGCGGAACAGGAATCTCACTCGCGGCTGATGGCATCGGCAGGCTCAGCTCCTCGAGCGCGGAACGAAGCCACGAGAGATGCGTCTCCTCGCGAGCGATCACGTACTGATAGGCGTTGTTGAAATCGTAGTGACTGACGACGCGGGCACCAGCCTCGTGACGCTGAATCAGCGCCACACGATCGGCGGTGATCGCCGTCAGCAGCGATCGAAGTTCGTCCTGCTGCACGTGTACGTTACCCCTGCTTTTCCTTGCAGCTCTTACAGGATCGAGTCCATGGAATCGCTTTCAGCCGCGCCTCGGCGATCTCTTCGCCGCACTCCTTGCACACGCCGAACGATCCTTCCTCGATACGACGCAGGGCGCCTTCGATCGCTTGGAGGATCTTGGCGTCGGTCTGTTTGAGCTTGAGCTGAATGTGGACTTCGTTGTTTCCCGCGGCCTGGTCGGCCATGTCGCCCTGCCTGCCGGAGTTGTTCTCCATCGTCCACTGCAGAGGCTTCGCCGCGGACCCGGCTAGCAGCTCTCCGCGCTTCTTGAGCAGCGCGTCCCGGTAAGTCGCGACGTCCATTGACTGTGGCTTCTCCTGGCGGCCTTCTTGTCCCTCGAACAAGAGGGAATTGTACCCCTACTCCGCGCGGAGCGTCGAGAGCGGCTTGTGCCGCAGAACGTCGAGACTCGCGATGACACCAATGGCGGCGACGGCAATTGCGGTCACAACGATTCCGCCGATCGTGAGCAGCGGTGCCGGCTCCCATGGCAGATCCAGACCGTACCGGGCTACTGCCCAACTGAGAACGACGGCCCCGGCGGCCCCGACGGTGCCGGCAATCGCGCCAAGCACGCCGTATTCGAGCAGGAGCATCGTCGCAATCAGCCGGCTGCTTGCGCCAAGCGTCTTCAGAATCGCCGCCTCGTAAACGCGCCGGAACTTCGTCATCGAAACGGCGCCGATCAGAATGAGGCTGCCGCTGAGGAGCACGAGCGCGCCGACAACAGTGACGGCAAGTGTGACGTTGTCGACGATTGTCTTGATTGTGTCCAGCACTTCGCGGAGATCGATGACCGAGATGTTCGGATAATCAGCGACGATGAGCCCCTGCAGGCGCGTGCGCGCAGCGGTGTCTCTCCCTCCGCGAACAGCGGCGATGTAGTTGTGCGGTGCGTTGTCGAACGGACCGGGCCGGAACACGATCATGAACCCGCCCGCCCGAAAGTCGCGAAAATCGACTTCTCGAAAGCTGGTGACGCGCGCCGATATGACACGGCCAAGCACGTCGAACGTCATCTCGTCGCCGATCTGGATGCTGAAGCGATCGCGCAGGCCCTCTTCGATCGAGACTTCAGGCTGGTCGACGGCCGGGGTCGAGTCCCACCACTTCCCGTCAACGAGCTTCTCGTTTGCCTCGAGATTCGATCGGTACGTGATGGTGAACTCGCGCGACAGTCCGCCCCGTCCGCGCACGTCCTCGTAGGTCTCGAGATTCACGTCACGCCCTCGAACACCCACGATCCTCGCCCGCAGCACCGGGATGAGCTTGGGTACGTTTTCGGAGCCGTTCTCGCGATCGATCAGCGCGGTCAGCCCATCGCGTTGACCGGACTGAATGTCCATGAGAAACATGTCCGGCGCATCGTCAGCAACCTGCACGGAGAAGTCCTGCAGCAGATTTACCTGCAGCGCCCTGACTCCGAGGATGAAGAACGTCCCGAGACCGACCGCCAGCAGAATAATTCGCGTCTGGTTGCCGGGACGAGCTACGTGCAGCACGGCCTGACGCAAGGCGAACGAGCGGGAGAAGCGAAGCGGCTGCACTGCGCGGATCAACACGACGCCCGCCAGGTGCAGCACGAAGGTGAGCGCAACGAACCCCGCTGAGAGAAGCAGACCAACCTGCAGCGATCCCGCCTGCCACGCCGCCACTCCGACCAGCGCCGCGCCAACCGAGACGGCAACAGTCCACTTCACCCAATCGAACTGCGGCAGTACGGGGACATCCTGCCGTAACAGCAGCGATGGCTTGACGTTCCGCACTTCGAGCAACGGGACGACCGAGAACAGCAGTGACACCAGCACGCCCACGGCCAGGCCCTGGAGCACCGCTCCCATCGTCAGGCCGTAGTCGACTTGCAGCAATGCCGCGAGATTGCCCACGAAGACCGGCAGCAGTTGCAACACGAGAGCCGCAATCGCGACTCCGAGCGCGCTCCCGGCGAGCCCCAGCAACACGATCTGCGTGAGATAGATCGCGAGCACCTGGCGCGATGAACTCCCCACGCACTTCAGAATCGCGATGCTTCTGACCTTCTGCTGCACGAACACACGCGTGACGCTCGAGACGCCGATGCCGCCAAGGATGAGAACCACGAGCCCCACGAGACTGAGGTAGTTCTCAGCTCTCGAAAGGTTCTGATTCATCCGTCCCTCGTTCTGACGATACGAACGCACACCGATGAAGTCGTTGACGAACGCCTTCGACAACTCGGCGGCCAGCGTGAGGCTTGGATCTCTCCGCCCTGGCAGTGGTGGAGGGCTCGGGACCTGCAGCAGCAACTGATGCGAGGCACGGCTGCCAAACGAGAGCAAACCGGTCGACGGCAGATCCGCAAAGTCGATGAAGACGCGCGAGCCCAGCGAAAACGCGCCCAGATTGCGACCGGGTTCGCTCTGGATCACGCCGCGAATGTGAAACGCCTGCGTCCCGATGAGAAGGTCGTCCCCCTCGCGCAGATTGAGCTGCGCAAGCAGTTCGGGGCGAACGAGGACGCCATGGTCGCGCAACAGTTCGTGCGAGTACGCCTTCCCCTGCAGCGTCATCGTTCCGTACAGCGGGAATGTCGATTCCACCGCGCGGAGTTCGACCATGCGAGTCGTCGGGATGGCAGTCGGTCTCACCATCGTGACGAGCTCGACCGCCTCAGACACGATTGACACACGTCCACTCGTCCGTTCGCGCTCCACCGCAGCGCGAATCCCGTCTCCAAGTGGCCGATCGCTCCGGACGACGACGTCCGCGCCGGTCATGGCTCGCGCTTCGCGCGTCAGCCCCTGACGCACGCTCTGAATTACTGATCGAATGGCGACGATGGACGCCACGCCGACGGCGATGCAGATAAAGAAGAACAAGAGGCGCTGCCAGGACGCCCTGATCTCTCGCAACGCCATCCGGATGACGAAGCTCATCGCGCCGGCTCTCCGCTTACGACCGGTACGATGCGGGCGGGCGCTTCACTCTGCGGCACTGGACGCCCATCGCGCAGGACGAGCCGGCTATCAGCCAGGGAGGCAAGCTCGGCGTCGTGCGTGACGAGCACGAGCGTTGACGTTCGCGTGCGTCTGACGTTGAGCAGCAGTTCCATGATGTGCCGACCGGTCGTCGAGTCGAGATTGCCTGTCGGCTCGTCGGCCAGAACGATCGGCGGATCGTTCGCAAGGGCGCGAGCGATCGCAATTCGCTGCTGCTCTCCTCCTGACAACTGCGATGGATAGTGATGCGCGCGATCGGACAGCCCAACCTCATCGACAAGCTGCTTGGCACGCGTGTTCGCATCGCGTCGGCCGGCAATCTCCATCGGAATCAGCACGTTCTCGAATGCCGTGAGTGACGGCACCAGGTGGAAGAACTGAAAGACGAAACCGATTTTCTCGCCGCGCAATCGCGCGAGCCCGTCCTCTGTCAGCTTCGTGATGTCCACGCCATCGATGACGATCTGTCCCGTCGTCGGCGCATCGAGCCCGGCGAGCAGACCGAGCAGCGTGGACTTGCCGCTACCTGAGGGTCCGACGATCGCGACGAACTGCCCGGACTGAATCGTGTAGTCGAGCGGATGCAGGATCGTGAGAGGATGATCACCGCTCCGAACGGTTTTGGAGACGTTCCTGAGTTCGATCATCGCCCAGGGTTCTTTCCCCCGGCGGTCCGCTTCACGAGCAGCGGCTCGAGGGCCGACCAGATCGTCTTCTCGACGATGCGCGAGCCCTCCGCATTGGGATGCATGCCATCGGCAATGTTCAGGCTCGGGATGCCAGCGACACCTTCCAGATAGAAGGGGACGAACGTGACGTGGTGCTCGCGCGCCAGCTCGCGGTAGACACCACGAAACTCGGAGGTGTACGCCGATCCGAAGTTCGGCGGTGCTTCCATGCCGGTCAGGATCACCTTGATCCCCTTGGCCTGCGCACGCGTGATGACCTCCGCGAGGTTGCGCTTCAACTCCTTCACCGGCAGCCCGCGCAACCCGTCGTTGGCCCCGAGCTCGAGGACGAGAATCTTCACATCGCCCGCGAGCGACCAATCGAGCCGGCTGAGTCCACTGGCAGACGTGTCACCAGAGACACCAGCGTTGACAACTTCGTAGGGATATCCCGCGTCCTGTAGTCGCTTTTGAATGAGCGAGGGCACCGACTCGTCCTTGTCCAGCCCGTACCCGGCCGTGAGGCTGTCGCCGAGGAATACGATTCGAGGAACGATGGCGTTCGCCGGATTCGTGGTCGAGACGCGCTCGACCGGCGGGGACGCCCGCTCTTCGGGTTCGCTGGTCCGCGCGGCATCGGGCTGACTGCACGCCGTGCAGACGAGCATCACCGGCACGAGGAGACGAAGAGCCAACCTGTCCATGAGTCGCTAAACCATTATGTTATAAGTCGAAACTGATGCCGCCACTCTCGCTGCCGTTTACGATCTCGCCTCGCTCGCTCGCCAAGCCCTTCGACGCTGCCTGCGCACGTCTGGATTCGGCTCAGTTCGCATCATCGCTGTGGTCCCGGCGGCTCGACGTCTGGACCTCAGACCCCGCGGTTCGACAACTCATCGCCAACCGGCTCGGCTGGCTCACAGCGCTCGACTTCGTCGCACCGCTCGTGCCGCGCATGCGTGCGTTCGCGGACTCCGTCACTCAAAGCGGATTCACTGACGTCGTCCTGCTCGGCATGGGCGGCTCGAGCCTGGCACCCGAGGTCCTGCGGCAGGTGCTTTGCTCTCCCGCTCGCAATCCGCGGTTCCGCGTGCTCGATTCAGTCGATCCCGATGCCGTCCGCGCGGCGATGGCTCGCGCGAAGAATACGCTGTTCGTTCTCGCCAGCAAATCGGGCTCGACGATCGAGCCGAACGTCATGGCCGAGGAAGCGAAGCGGCGCGTGATCGCAGAAGGACACGGCGATTGGGCCAAGCGCTTCATCGCCATCACCGATCAGGACACCGCGCTTCACCGTCGTGCGGTATCGGAAGGATTCCGCGACATCTTCGTGAATCCGTCGGACATCGGCGGACGATATTCGGCGCTCTCCCTCTTCGGGATGGTTCCGGCAGCGCTCATGGGTCTCGATCTCGACGGGTTGCTCACACGCGCGCGCGTCATGGAGCAGGCGTGTCGAGTCGATCGCGCAAGTGAGAATCCCGGTCTCGCTCTTGGTGCTCTCATGGGAGCCGGTGCGCTGTCGGGTCGCGACAAGCTGACACTCTGGGTTCCGCCGCAATTGCAATCGCTCGGTCTCTGGGTGGAGCAGCTCGTGGCCGAGAGCACGGGCAAGCACGGCAAAGGCGTGGTGCCGATCACCGGTGAGCCCACTGACGTCGAGCTCGGTGACGATCGCGTTGTGGTGGGGTTGTCAGTCGGCGCGCAGAAGGCACCCGGACTTCACCGTCTCGAGGTCGAGGACGTGCCGCACGCCTCGCTCGAGATGCCCGACCTGGTTTCGATTGGTGCGGAGTTTCTGCGTTGGGAGGTCGCCACCGCGACTGCTGGCCTCCTCCTCGACATCAATCCGTTCGACGAGCCCAACGTGCAACAGGCCAAGGACGCCACACGAGGGTTGCTCGATCGATACCAGCAACAACACCAGCTGCCGTTTCCCGAGGCTCATGGCAGCTCGAGCGGCGCTCGATTGACGCTGACCGAGCCCGCCGTCGAAGCGCTGGGTGGCAGTTCAGCAGACGCGTTTCTGCAGGTGGCGAAGGCGGGCGACTACGTGGCCCTTCTCGCCTACCTGCCGTCGGACGATTCACAGTGGGAAAACGCGCTGCAGACGTTTCGTCAGGCGATCGCAACGAGATCTGCCAAAGCAACGTCAGTGGGGTTCGGCCCTCGATATCTCCATTCCACCGGCCAGCTTCACAAAGGTGGCGCGCCGAACGGCGTGTTCATCATCATCACGGCTGACGCGACAGAGGACCTTGCGATCCCTGAAGCGCCCTATTCGTTTGGCGTGCTGGAGACAGCGCAGGCGCTCGGCGATTTCCAGTCGCTCGATCGTACCGGACGACGGGGGTTGCTCGTGCGACTGTCAAAGCGAGACGTCGATCAGTTCGAGGGAGTCGCGAAGCAGTTGGTCGAAGCGCTGTAGTGACCGTCCTTGAAAGGACTATCGAGCGACGCGAGCGACAATCGCGGTGACGTTGTCCGTCGCTCCTCGGTTCATCGCCGATCGCACGACGTTCTGCGCAACGTCTTCGACCGCTTTCTGACTGGCCAACATCGACGCCAGCAGTTCGTGCGGGACGGCGCCATGAACGCCATCGCTGCACAACAGCAGCGCATCGCCTGCTGCCAGTGCACACTCTGAAACCGTGGCATCGAGCTCGGGCCGTAGACCGACGACCTTCGTCAGCACGTGACGCATCGGGTGCGTACCGATGTCCTGCGGCTGCTCTCCCGCACCATCCAGAGTCTCTGCAAGCCAGGAGTCATCGCGCGTGAGTTGCGTCAGGCGTCCGCCGCGCCACAGGTACACGCGACTGTCACCAACACTGGTGTAAAACGCACGGTCATCGACGACCACGACCGCCACGACCGTCGTCCCCATCCCGGAATGTGCCGGCTGCTCCGCAGCCGCGGTGAGGATTCGTTCGTTGGCGCTCTGTACCGCGTGTGTCAGCAGAGCCTCACGAGGGATGTCGCCGCTACCCGCGAACACGTCTCGGATCACCTGGACGGCAAGCGCTGAGGCAACTTCGCCTGCGTTGTGGCCACCCATCCCGTCGGCGACCACCAGGAGGCCGAGGTCAAGATCAACGAGCCAAGAGTCTTCGTTTGTGGAGCGGCGGCCCTGATGGGTCACGCCATAGGCCGCCAACGGCATTGAATCCCAGATTATAAGCCTTCCTTTCGGGTGCATACTTCGTATACTCCTGTCGTGGCCGTTGCACAGCTCTCATCCACCCTGGCGCGCGTAGCCGCGGCCCTGGAACGCGGCCGCGGAAATGAGGTGCCGCCCCTGCTCCAGGGGATGCTGAGGACCGGCTCGCTCAGCCGCGACGCCGAGCTGAGCGTCCGGGCCGTGCTGACCGAGGCGTGGCTTCTTCAGGATGATTTGACTCAGGCAGCCTCGGTGCTCGGCCGTCCGCCGGACACCCTGCGCGAACAGGTTTCAGACGAACGTCTCTCCAATTCCTGGAGGCTTCACGGCCGCATCGCGTTCGCGCGAGGCGAACAGTCTCGAGCGATCGCTCTACACACGCGGGCGCTCAAACACGCCGAGCTCGCGCACGATACGCGCGCCATCGGTCTTGCGCATTACGAGCTTGCGCTCTGTTACAAGCAGGTAGGCGATTCCGGCATCGTTCGCGAGCATCTGACAGAGGCTGCCTCCGCACTGCATGCCGTTGGCGATCGTCGCCACCTCGCGCTCGTTCACTCGCTGTCGGCCGTTCTGCTCGCGCAGGCGGGGCGCAGCGAAGAAGCGATCGCCGCACTCCGCCAGGGCGAACGTCTCGCCATGGCGATTCCCGCCGACGACGTGCTCGCGGGGATCGTGCACAACCAGGCGAACGTGGCATTGATGCAGCATCGCCACGATCAGGCCCTCGCGCTCGCCGAGCGCAGTGTCGCGCTGCATCAGTCGCTCGGATCGGGTCACGGCCTCGCCGTCGCACTCGCGACGCTTGGCCAGATCTTCGTTCAGGTCGGCGACCTCGAACGCGCCGAGCAAGTACTCACTCGCACGCTCGAAGTCAGGAGCACCGTCCAGTTCCACGAGACGACGGGCGCGGTGTTCGACACGCTCGCGCAGATTCATCTGATGCGCGGCTCATACGAACGCGCCGAAGAGTATCTGCGGCTCGCAAGCGAGGCGTACGGTGCGTACGGCACTCAGACCATGCGTTGGTACGAGTGGTCGCTGAAAGTACTTGGAGTCAAGCTGGCCACGCGCCGACAGGCATTCGATGAAGCGGTCAGCATGGCTGACGCGCTCGCGCAGGCTCCGGGCGTCCCGCAGAGCGACCTGATTCAAGCCGACCTCGCCGCCTGTGAAGCGCTCATTGGCACCGGACGCCTGCGAGAAGCCGAGAAGCGCCTCGAAGCGTGCGAAGGGCGCCTCGACCCGCGCCGGGCGCCGGCCAACTGGGGTGAGTATCTTCGGATTCGCGGTCTCATCCGGGAACAGTCGGCCCGCCCGCAGACAGCCCACCACGACTTCGCTCAGAGCGCGAACATCTTCCAGCTGCTCGGCGAGCGGTATCAGGCGGCCCTGAGCAACCTCGCCCTCGGACGATTGTCGGCAGCAGCGGGGTCGCCATCGGTCGCAGAACGCTATCTGGAGCAAGCGGTATCGGAGTTCACGCTGCTCGGCGCGCAGCGCGATCTCGCGGAGGTCGAGGCAGTTCGGGAACGCCTGAGCACCGCGCCGGCAAAGACCTTCACCGCCTCCGTCTCAGACGCCGACGAGGGCATCGTCAGGCGACTGGTAGACGCGGCGATCTTCAAAGAGCTCCTCGCACAGGAGACCGCCGCTGCCCTCCTGGAAGTCACTGAAGGCGTATCGGTCGTGGTGTTCACCGAAACCGGCGGTGGCGACGTGCGCGTCGTCGCCGCCGCGGGATGCGATACCGGCGTGGCGACGAGCCTGGCCCACGCCGGACGACAGGGTCACTCGGAGTACGGCGGCAAGCTGCTGATTGTCGAAGCACTCGGCACCGATCAGGACGGGACGCGGCGCTGCGCGCTCACGCTGAACGCTCCTCTCGAAGACGCAGCCGCTGGGCGCCTGCGCATGTTCATTGCAATCTCGCGGCAGGGATTCGATCTGTGCGGCGCGCGGGAACGTCCGAGTCAGGCGGTCGATCAGCACAACGAGCGACCACTCGAACCGCTCCTGCCCGGATTCATCTGCGCCGGTCCGGCAATGAATCGTCTCGCCGACCAGATCCAGCGGCTTCAGGGTCACACCCTCACCGTGCTGATCACCGGGGAAAGCGGAACGGGCAAAGACCTGGTCGCGCGCGCGATTCATGTCGGCTCGCCCAGAAGCGCCGCGATGTTCCTCCCCTACAACTGCACGACGACCTCTCGTGAGCTGGCTGACAGCCAATTGTTCGGACATCGCCGCGGCAGCTTCACGGGCGCGGTCACCGATCAACAGGGGCTGATTCGCTCTGCTGTCGGAGGCACGCTGTTCCTCGACGAAATCGGCGACCTGCCGCTCGACATCCAGCCGAAACTCCTTCGCTTCCTGGAACAGGGCGAAATCATGCCCATCGGGGAAACGCGTCCACAAGCCGTGGACGTCCGAGTGCTCGCTGCGACCAACGCAGACCTCGAGCAACGGGTGTCTGAGGGTAAATTCCGCGAAGATCTCTATTACCGGCTTAGCGTGATCCGCATCCATGTCCCGCCGTTACGGGAGCGTCGCGAGGAGGTGCCCCACCTGAGCACGTTTTTCCTCCGGGACGCGTGCGAGCGTCTGGGCAAGCCAGACGTCCATCTCAATTCCCAGACGCTGGACCTGTTCGCCAGGTATTGGTGGCCCGGTAACGTCCGTCAATTGAGGAACGAGATTCAGCGGGCCGTGGCTATGAGCTCCCCTGGCGGCAGCATTGAACCAGAACACCTGTCTGCGGACTTGTCTGCCCCGGAACGGCGGCAGGGCAATGGCGGGGGACCTTCGCTCGTCCCACCCGATGCGTTAGCGCCGGGCAACCTGGCGGCTGTCGTCGAAACCGTCGAGCGTCACCTTATCGCAACCACCCTCGACCGCACCCGAGGCAACATCTCCGAATCAGCGCGAGTGCTTGGTCTGACCAGACGAGGGCTGTATTTGAAAATGCGCCGTCTCGGTCTCGAAGGCGCAATCGCGGATATCTAGTAACCACGTATACACGTCATCTGCATACCTGATATCCATTTTCATCCCGTTGCACATTCCCACGAAATACCAAGTTATATCTTTGTTTTCAGCGACTTAACGCTGTTTATCCCATGTTGATGGACCCCGTAATTTCTCGGGCCTGCACATTGATAGTAGAGGTTCAAGCAGTCTTCGAGGGGGCCCAAAGTGATTCAACAAATCGCAGCGCGACGCGTCTCAGAGAACGGCCAGCCACGTATTGGCAACCGCAAGAAGGTCAGCGTCCCAGCCAGACTCACATGGCGCGATGCGAGCGACACCCTGCGCTTCGTTTCCGTCGTGATGCGCGACGTCAGCGACGTCGATGCGTTCGTCGAGTGCCAGGTACCGGCCTCGATTCCGCTCTATCGTCTGGTCCACTTCCAGGTCGAGCGGCCCGTCCGTGACGGCGAACTGCCCGTGGCACTTCAGGAAGGTAAGGTCCTTTCGGCCATCTACCGCGTGGGCCCGCACAAGACATCAACGGGAACCCCGATGGGTTATGCGCTTCGCCTGCTGGTCGAGCCGAAGTCGAACACCCAGGCTACTGAGGGCGACCTGGCCGTCGCCAACTAGGTCGCGGCCTCCTTCTTCCTCCAATAGCGTGCGAGCCCGCTGAACAGGTGCTCGTACGCGGCCGCCACAACATAAGTCGCCACCTCGGATTCGGTCATCTGCCTACGAATCTGATGCCGAAGCTTTTCAGCAAAGGCAGAACTTCGTTCTTCATCCGTGCCCGGCCCATTCAGCAGCGCGAGTGCAATGCCCGACGTCGTCTGCAGGTTGTCGAGCAGCGACGCGAAGTGCGGACGCACGTCGGTAACGGGACCGAAGTGCGTGAGCATCAGCGTTGCCGGTGACCAGGCGAGGATCCGGTCGACGCTCTGTCCCCATGCTTCGACGTCGATATCCGGTGGCGGCGTGGGCGGGAGCACGTAGCCGCCGTTGATGCAAACGCCCGCGGTATCGCCGACGAACGCGACACCGCTCGAATCATCGAAGTAACTCACGTGATGTGACGCGTGGCCCGGCGTATAGGCCACGTCGAACGTGCGCCCACCGGCCTCGATGCGCTCGCCTCCGGTCAACGACACGAGATTGCTGGCGGGCACTGGCGCGAACTCTCCCCACAGCTCGTCCATGCGGTCACGGTAGACGCGCGCCGCGCTCTCGATCAACTTCGTCGGGTCCACCATGTGCTTGATGCCGCGCTCGTGCACGAGCACTTTGATGTGCGGGTGCGCTCGGACGATCGTTCCTGTGGCGCCGGCGTGATCGAGGTGGATATGAGTCAACAGGATGTGGCGGACGTCAGGCCATCTGATGCCGTTCGCCTGCAGCCCGAGTTCGAGCGTCTCCAGACAAGTGGTTGGACCGGGATCGACGATGGCGACGCCGCCATGGCCTTGCACGAGCGCGGTTGCTATGACCTGCGGGCGCCCACGGAATTGGAGATCGACCCACGAGAGTCCATGACTGAGTGTGTTCACAGCACCGTCACCTTCGTCGTGCCCGAGGAGTCGGCCGAGATAGCGGTCTCGGGATCGAAGAACTGCACGCGCATCATTGGGCTCGATGCGCGGACGCGTGTCGCCGTCGCGATGACCTCTTGACGCCCGCGAATGGGCAACGAGTTGCCATTCACGTCGATTGAAACGTCCGCAGTCAGATGAGTCTGGAGCGAGGCCACCGCTGTCAGCGCGCGTAAATCCGTTTCGGCGCTCTCATGACTCAACGTCGTGGCGACGTCGGCGAGGAGTCGATTGACCTGCTGTTCGGGGCTGTCCCACCAGCGATATCCTGCCACCACAGCCACGAGCGCGGCGACAACAATCGCGGCGCGCCCGAGCGCCGAGGCGGGCATATACGTGGGATTATACTGGTGGGTCCGACCCTCTGGCTGATTCACGACGTGTTCGGGCCGATCACACAAATGCTCCAGGCTGATCCAGTGGACGTGCTGACGTCGGTTGCGCGTCTGGTCGCGGAGGCGCCAAGTCTCCGCGAAGTGGTTGCCGGTCTGGCCGGGACACTTCGCGCGCCAATTCCCTTCGACCGGCTCCATGTGTTGCGGCTCGATCGCGCCGACTCGTTCGTTCTCTACACCGCGAGCGAGACCGGCGGCGTCGAGGTCACGAAACATCTCGTCGGCGATCCCGCCACTCAAATGGACGCCGTTGACGATGCCGCACGCTCGCGCATTGTTTGCACAATTCGACAGGGAGCGCGTGTGCACGGCGCACTCTGGCTCACGTCCCCGAACGAAGACGCCTTCTGCACGGCTCACCAGAAGTTGATGGATAGCGTGGTCGATCTGCTTGGCCTCGCCTTCGAGCACGATGCGATCGTCGAGCGTGACAAGCTGCGGCGTGAGCGCATCGACAGCCTGCGCGGCCTGCTGCAGACGATGGCAGGGGCGCTCGACATCAGGCGCGTATTCGACGAGGTGTCGGAGGTTGTTCGCGGCGGCTTGCCTCACGACATGCTGGTCATCACGTCATGGGGCGCAGACGGCACCTCCTTCCGCATTTACGCCATGGCGGGTGCGGCGGCCGAGCCGGACTTCTTCGAGGCGCAGCCGCTGAGCGGCGATGACCTCGCGCAGCTCCAGCGCGATGCCTACGTGATTCATGACGCCGATACCGAAGTGCCGCCGACCAGCTTGCGCGGCAAGATCTTCCGCCGCTTCGGCGTGCGCTCCGCCCTCCGCGTGCTCATGCCACTCGGCACCAGGGTCTTCGGATCGTTGTTCTTCCTGTCCTGGCAGACCGATCGCTTCAGCGAAGAGGACGTGGACTTCGCTCGCCGGGTCGCGGATCACCTGGCACTCGCCCTCTCCCACGAACAACTGGCGGAGGCGGCGCGCCGCCAGGCGGAGTCTCGTGAGACAGCCGCACGGCTCGAAGCGCAAGTCGCCACACTGACCCGCGAGCTCGAATCTCGCACCGGTCATCGTCGGGTCGTCGGTCAGTCGAAGCAATGGAAGGATGTCCTCGCGCATGCCGCGCGCGTGGCACACACAGAAACAACGGTCTTGTTGACCGGCGAGTCGGGCACCGGCAAGGAGGTCGTCGCGCGCTTCATCCACCACGCGTCGCGTCGAAGTCAGGGACCGTTTGTCGCGATCAATTGTGCGGCGCTTCCAGACCAACTGCTCGAGTCCGAGCTCTTCGGTCATGAGCGCGGCGCCTTCACGGGCGCCGTGTCTGCGAAGCCTGGCCGCATCGAACAGGCGAACGGCGGCGTGCTCTTCCTCGACGAAGTTGGCGAGATGGCGCCGACCGTCCAGGCCAAATTGCTGCGCGTGCTCGAAGAGCGTGAGTTCATGCGGCTTGGAAGCACACGCGCGCTGCATGCCGATATTCGAGTGATCGCGGCAACCAACCGCGACCTTCACGCCGCCATGCAACGAGGCGAGTTCCGCGAGGACCTCTACTACCGGCTCGGTGTCTTCGAGATCTCTTTGCCGCCGTTGCGGGCTCGTCTCGACGACGTGCTGGAGCTGGCGGATTCGTTCCTTGCCGAGATCGGCGAGACCGTCGGACGACCTGCCGCTGGCATCTCGCGCGACGCGCGAGAACATCTCCTGACGTACGAGTGGCCTGGGAACGTGCGCGAGTTGAGAAATGCGATCGAGCGCGCGGTCATCCTTGCCGATGGCGGCTTCATTCGAAGCGAGCACCTGCCCGTGACGCCTCGACGCGCCGGACGCAGCGATGACGACCACACCGCGGCGAACCTGCCGGCGGGGGGCGTGAATCTCGAGGACATCGAGCGCTCGCTGGTCGTGAAAGCGCTGACACAGGCGCGACATAACAAAACGCGCGCGGCCAAGCTGTTGGGCTTGACGCGCGCGCAGCTCTATTCACGAATTGAAAAGTACGGCCTGACAGGAACTGAATCGTAGCGTCCCTACATCTTGACGCGAACCGTCAGCGGCGCCGTCAGCCGCGTGTTCACGTCAGCACCTGGCCCAAGGCGAACCTCTTCACCGCGCGTTGCCAGCACCGCACCGGTTCCCGCCGCGCCGCCGATCGCTGCACCTTTCACGGCACCGCCGCCACCACCCAGAAGACCGCCGACCGCTGCACCAACACCGGCACCGATACCGATTTTCGTCGCGTCCTTCCCCTTGGTCGCTCGAGCCTGATGCGAGATCGGCGCGGTCGCGATGTCATAGCGCTCGCTGTCGTGTCGAAGCGAGCTGAATCGATAGGCGACGCGGGCCCGCCCCTTCACGCGTCCAGAACGCGCGACATCCGTCACTGTGCCGACGAGTTCCGTGCCCATCGGCAGGACCGGCTTCCCATCAACAGCGACGGCCTGTCTGAGCGATGCGCGAATGGTGTCCTCAACCTGGCTCGCGTCGGACGAAACGGCAGACTTGAGTTCGAGTCGCAATGCGGTGCCCGATGGAATCGTGACCTCACGATACGTGGGCAGCCCGGGCTTCTCATCCGCGGCTGCTGAAGTCGACGTGCCTTCCTCCGCGGTCGTCCCGACTGCCGCGTTGTCCGAGGTAGAACTGCCGCAGGCCGCACACAGCCCCGCCAGTGTCAGTGCACACAACCATCTGCTCACGGAAACCTCCTCGAACAGGGCCATCCGGTCCGCGCACCGGGTGAATGTCAAAACTGTGTTTCAGAGGCCGAAAATCTGACGCAGATCGCCGTTTGCGCTGGCCCTGGGGCCGAACGATGCCAGATCGCTGCCAGGCCAGCCGGAGGCTTCATCACACCGTCCGTCCCATTCCTCACAGTTCTGCTACCTTGGAAGAATGCTCAGAGTTACACGTGTACTTTTCTTTCTCGTCCTTATAGCGGTTCCAGCCAGCGCCCAGAGGCTTCCCGGCAACGTCGTCCCCGAGCACTACACGCTGTGGTTTGCTCCTGACCTCGAAAAGGAAACCTTTCGCGGACGCGAGTCGATCGACGTTGTCTTGACGGAACCGTCGACGACGGTGACGTTGCACGCGGCGGAGATCGACTTCTCCGAGGTGACGATTACATCCGGGGGCAAAACGCAGACGGCGCGGGTGACGCTCGACGCCTCGCACGAGACTGCGACGTTCACGGTCCCGCAGCCGATCGCCGAGGGCAAGGCAACGATCCAGATCACGTACACGGGAATCCTCAACGACAAGTTGCGCGGCTTTTACATCAGCAAGGCAAACGGACGGAAGTATGCCGTCTCGCAGATGGAAGCGACCGACGCTCGCCGCGCGTTCCCTTCATTCGACGAGCCCGCGTTCAAGGCGACATTCGACATCTCGATGACGATCGATTCGGGTGACACGGCGATCTCCAACGGCAAGGTGCTCTCGGACACACCGGGACCCGAGGCAGGCAAGCACACGCTGAAGTTCGGACGAACGCCGAAGATGTCGACCTATCTCGCCGCGATGCTCGTCGGCGACTTCGTGTGTCGTGAAGGCGCGTCCGATGGCATCCCGATTCGCATCTGCTCGACACCCGACAAGCGCGAGCTGACCGCGTTCGCGCTCGAAGCGGCGCAACAGCAGCTCGCGTTCTTCAACAAGTACTTCGGGATCAAATACCCGTTCGGCAAACTCGACATCATCGGCGTGCCCGACTTCTCCGCCGGCGCGATGGAGAATGCCGGCGCCATCACGTTCCGCGAGCGCCTGCTGCTGGTCGATCCGGCCAACTCCTCCGTCGCGTCGCGCAAGCGTGTGGCGGGAATCATCTCCCACGAGATCGCGCATCAGTGGTTCGGCAACCTCGTCACGATGAAGTGGTGGGACGACATCTGGTTGAACGAGGGGTTTGCCACCTGGATGGCCAATAAGCCACTCGCGGCGTGGCGGCCTGACTGGCACGTGGAACTGGACGATGCCGCGGATACGCAGGGAGCGTTGGGCATCGACGCCATGCGCTCGACGCGGCCCATTCGGATGAAGGTGGAGACGCCGGCAGAGATCAACGAAGTCTTCGACGGGATCGCGTACGAGAAGACGGCAGCAGTGCTGCGCATGATCGAGTCGTACGTCGGCGCTGAGCCTTTCAGGCAGGGCGTCGCGTCGTATTTGAAGCGGTTCTCCTACGCCAATGCGGCAGGCGAAGACTTCTGGAACGAGGTTGCCAAGGTGACCGGCAAACCGGTCGACCGCATTCTGGGCAGCTTCGTCGATCGCGCCGGCTCGCCAGTGCTGTCCGTTCAAAGTCGATGCGTGGCTGGCAAGACCACCGATGTCGATCTCACGATGGGACGCTTCATTGGCGTGCCTGGCAGCCCGCGAGAAGAACAGACGTGGACGCTGCCCGCCTGTCTCAAGACCGCGTCGGGCCAACCACGATGTGAGGTGATCGAGCGTCCGACACAGACCGTTCAGCTGAACGGCTGCAGCAAGACAGAAGGTGACGCCGTGTTCGCCAACACGGACAGCCGCGGCTACTACTTCACCGAGTACTCGCCAGATGCCGCCCGTGCACTGGCACGGTCGGCGACCACGCTGAAGCCGATCGAACGGCTCAGTCTTCTCGGCGATGAATGGTGGATGGTGCGCGGAGGGCGTCACGACGTCGGTGTGTACCTCGACGTCGCGAGTGCGTTCGCCAGCGACACCACGAGCGCGGTGATCGAGATGCTCGCGGGACGGCTGGCAGTGATTGGGCAGGATCTCGTCACGGCGTCCGACCAAGCCCGGTATCAAGCGTGGATTCGCACGCAATTCGGTCCGCAACTGCGCGCCCTGAGCCTTCCGGGAGAGGCAAAAGACAACGACGAGACCCACATGCGACGCGCGACGTTGCTCGAACTGGTTGGCGTTACCGGAAACGATCCAGAGGTCCAGAAGCGCAGTCGTGAACTGGCGGAGCAGTACCTGAAGGACTCACGCGCGCTGCCGGCCACGATGGCAGCCACGGTGCTCAAGGTGGCGGCGCTCGGCGGAGATCGTGCGCTCTACGATCAGTACGTCGCGAAGCTCGGCACGCTTGCTGCACAGCCCGAGCAGTACTACCGATTCTTCAATGCGCTCTCGTCGTTCAAGGACCCGGCGCTATCGAAACGCACCCTCGAGTTTGCGCTCTCCCCTGCTGTTCGCACGCAGGATACCGGCACCTTGATCGGCTCGATGATGGTGCAGCCGTGGAGTCAGGAGATGACCTGGGAGTTCGTGAAAGCGAACTGGCAGACGATTGTGAAAAGCCTCGGCGAGTTCCAGGGGATTCCCTCGATCGTGGAATCAACTGCTTCCTTCTGCTCGGCGCCCCGCGCCCAGGAAGTGCGAGCTTTCTTCGAGAAGAACCCGATCCCCTCGTCGCAGCGGGCCGTCCAGCAGTCGATCGAGCGGATCGAAAACTGCGTGGCGCTCAAGGACCGCCAGAGCATGCCGCTCGCTACGTGGATAGCTTCTGTGAAGTAGGCAGTATGCGGTAGGCAGTAGGCACAGAAGGTGACGGTCGCCTACTGCCTACTGCATACCGCCTACTTACTACTGAGGAAACGCCGCCGGCGCCTTGTCTTGATACCCGTCGCCTTCGAGTGATTCCAGGAAGGCGACGATCGCGTCCACTTCGGCTGGACTGAGACGAAGCAGTTCCATCTTGACGTCCAGGTAAGGGTTCTTGTTCCCGCCGCGGTTGTAGAGTTCCACCACCTCACGCAACGAGCTCTCGGACCCGTCGTGCAGATACGGCGAATGCTTCGTCACGTCACGCAGCGTCGGCGTCTTGAACGCGCCGCGATCGGACTCGCTCTTCGTCACGACGAAGCGACCCTCATCGCTGAACTGCTTCGCCACGGGATCCCAGCCGATGCCAAGGTTGTGGAACTTGCTGTCGGTGAAATTGTTTCCGGCGTGACACTGGCGGCACTTCGCCTTCCCGAAGAACAACTCGTGCCCCTGCTTCACCTGATCGGACACGGCCTTCTCATCACGATCGTATCGCCAGCGATCCCACGCCGAGTTGCCGCTCATGCGCGTCTGCTCGTAGGCGACGATGGCCTTGGCGATGCGCTCACCGGTGATCTCGTCGCTGCCGAACGCGGTCCTGAAGTACGGTTTGTATCCCGCGATCTTCGAGATCTTGTCGCCGAGCGCGTGCGGCATGTCCGTCATGCCCATCTCGATCGGATTGCCGATCGGCCCAAGCGCCTGATCTTCCAGCGACCCCGCGCGACCATCCCAGAAAAAATGCGGGAGCAGTGGGTCCGCCTGATTGACCAGCGACGGCGCCTTTCGTCGTCCCTTCTGACCACCGATGCCCGTCGATACGGCCGTCGGCTCTGAGAACGCATGCTCGGGGCGATGGCAGGTGGCACAGGCCACGCTATTGTCCGCAGACAGACGCCTGTCGTAGAAGAGCCAGCGCCCGAGTCGAACGCGCTCAGGCGTGGGTGGCTCGGTCAGCGAGGAGAGATCGATCTCGGCACCGAGGGGCGCCTGAGGAATCGCGACAATAGGATTGTCCGCCTCCCACGGCGGAGGCGCGGACGCAGCGGATGAACATGCCGTTGCGACAAGCGCAACAACACCGACCCCAATCGATTTCCAGATCTGTGCTTTCACTCTGAACTGCCTGCCGTGAACTGTGAACCGTGAACTGCCTACTTCAGAATTGTACCCCGCATCCGTTCGGTCACAATTCCCACACGGTCCACCCCGGCCCCTTTTGCGCTGTCGATGACACGGACGATGTCGCCATAGCGCAGGTTTCCCGCAGCCATTATGAACATGGTCTTGTCTCGACGACTGTCGTAGACCTCCTTGAGACGCGCATCGAGTTCCTGGAGCGTGACCTCCTGCTTGTTGATCGAGACTCGTTTATCGCCGCTGTACTCGAGGACGATTTGCTGCGACGGAGTCGGTCTCGGAGCCGCTGTCTCCGCCGGAAGGTCCACGTCGATCCCACGCTGATTGAGCGGGAGCGTGGCCATGAAGATGATGAGCAGCACCAGCAGGACGTCGATCAGCGGCGTGATGTTCATCTCCGAGTTCGCGCGCGGTCTCGTTGCCTGAACGACCGTCTCCGCCCCGTGATGCTGGTGGGCCATCGCCGCCTCCCTGTGGATTGATTGGACACCGGGCGCGGCGAATGGTTTCGTGCGGGTCACGATAAACCGCGGAGACGCGGAGAACACGGAGGCTTT
This sequence comes from uncultured Acidobacteriota bacterium, assembly GCA_963818645.1. Classification (GTDB taxonomy): domain Bacteria; phylum Acidobacteriota; class Vicinamibacteria; order Vicinamibacterales; family UBA2999; genus Gp6-AA40. Next base: position 119,779 of record CAWFTF010000018.1, read on the forward strand.
CATCGCAGAGATCGCAGGGATCGCAGGGACGAAATGCAGTCCACGCCGGTTGACCCGCGCTGCGCGCGGCATGGAGCGAAGGCCGGCGGTCAACCGACGGCTCTGCGATCCCCGCGATCTCAGCGTTAAACCAAATCAGTGAACGGAGCCTCGAACGTGATTCCGATAGACAAACAACTTCAACCCAACGAGCCCGGCGAGGATCGCCCCAGTCAGCGGCACCCCGTGCCCTGTGAACGGCGTCAGCAGCACGAGCACCGCAGCGACAAGGCCGTACGCGCGCGTCTGGCGATACTCGGGCCGATCGTGCAGAAACCAAAGGGAGAGCAGATACGTCGCGACCGGCACGGCCACGGCGACACCGGCGCCGACCGGCCCGATCTTCGCCGTGTGAGTCGCCGCATCAACGGCCACTGCGAGCCCCGCACCAACCGCAGCGGCTGATGCGAAGACGACGTAGTGACCATATCCCCAGATGAAGGCCTTCCGGATGCTCGTGAGCAGATCGTGAACCGGCCGATCGAAGTAGACCCACCACATCGCATAGACGATGAGCAGCCCCCCGACGATGATCGCTATCAGTTCTGAGAGAGCCGCGCCTGCTGCCAGCGCTGACTGAGTCGCAGCGTTCGCCGCCAGGATCGACTCGCCCAGCACGATCAGCGTCAACAGACCGTATCGCTCCGTGATGTGATGTGGATGCCACGGCGTCGGCGACGCCCGCTCAGCCCACATCGGCACCGAGAGATCCAGCGCAGCCAGAACCAGGAACCCAGTCAACCAGTACTGCGGCACGAAGAGCATTCCAACCCAGGCCGTCTGCAGGATCGTGATGCCGACCGCATAGCGCCGCGCCGTCGAGCGGTGCGTGGGATCCGAAGCCGATGCTCGCAGCCACTGCACGACCAGCGCGAGCCGCATGACCACGTAGCCACCTACGACGGCGATGTTGGGCGTACGAGTTTCGAACATTTGGGTGATGCCCGCCGCCAACAGCAACGCGCCCGCGATTTGCACGAACACCAGCAGCCGATACGGCACGTCGTCGCAGTCGTACGCGGATGCGAACCAGGTGAAGGCCATCCACGCCCACCAGATGGCGAAGAACACCATCACGTAACCGATGAGACCGTCGACCACGTGCAACTCGGCCACGGCATGATGCAACGCGCCGGCGGCCTGCGCGATGGCGACCACAAAGACCAGATCGAAGAAGAGTTCGAGCGGCGTCGCCGCGCGATGCGCTTCGTGAGGCGATCGCGGCGTCATCCGCACGAACCAGCGCCAGCCAACTGGCTTCGACGATGTCGTTGAATCGAGATGAGACATTCGTTTGGATTCTATCCATACTCAGCCACCCAACTACCCAGCTACCCAGTTGACTCTCCCCCTGGGGAAGGGCTGACACTTCCATTCACACATGCCCACGTCGTATCGAGTGCACCAGTTCGCGGAATTGGCGGGCGTCACGGTGAAGGCGCTTCGACACTACGACGGCCTTGGACTCCTGAAGCCGATGCGCAGCGGAGCCGGCTATCGCCTGTATCGGGCCAGCGATCTCGCCCGGCTTCAGCAGATCGTCGCCCTCAAGTCGGTCGGCCTGCCGCTCAAACACATTCGAACAATGCTCGATCGCGATCCGCTTCCGCTCATTGCAACGTTCCGGCAGCAGCGGGAGGTACTCGAGGACCGGCGACGGATGCTGGACCGCGCGATTCAGGCCAATCCTTCAGGAGGTGATCAGGGTGATGGAGATGCAGGACGTCGACATGATGCGGAAGTACTACTCCGACGGGGTGTGGGAAGCCTGGAAACACCATTACCTGGACTGGCCGCCTGACGAGTGGCGTGCGCTCTACAAGGACATCATCGCGGGGATCGGCTCCGACCCGAAGGGCCCCGTCGCCCAGGCGCACGTTGTTTCGCGATGGCGCCTCGATCCTGGATTCCGAGCCGACGAGCCCGGAAGCGCAGTCTCTGGTCGCGAGGTGGCGGGCACTCGTCGAGGCCGAAACGCTGGGCGACGAAGAGCTCAAGCGGGACGCGCTGGATGCGCTCTCACGCCGACGCGAGTGGCCGGATGGAATGAGACGATACATCGCGTCGCTGTATGAGCTGGACGTTGACACGTGGCAACGAGTCACCGACTTCATCGAGCGCGCGGCTACAATCGGCGTGACGCATGCGGGAGGAGCCGACAGTCCACGGTCGCTGGCGTGAATACGCGGTCGTCTCGCTCGCCTTCGCGGCGAGTCGTCTGGCCCTCCATTGGCTCGGTCTTCAGTTCAATTTCAGCCTCGACTGGATGTGGCTGAGCGATCCTGCCGACCTGCAGGATCGGCTGCTCCAGACCATCTACTACTTCCACGCGTTTCCACCCGGGATGGACCTCTTCACCGGGATCCTGCTGAAAGTTGCGGGGACGCACGCCGCCCTTCTCGCGCAGATCACCTTCTGGCTCCTCGGGCTGGTTCTGATCAACTCGATCTTCTATCTCGCGCGCGCGTGCGAACTCTCTGCGCGTGTATCGTTCATCGTCGCGGTCGCGTTCTCACTGCTTCCGCAATCGATTTACTTCGAGCATCTCTACCTGTACGAGGAACCTACCGCGGCGCTGCTCTGTCTCTCAGTGGCGCTGTTCCATGCCGCCCTCACGCGTCAGTCCGTGCGCCTCTGGCTGGGGTTCTTTACGCTGTGCGCCGTCATTGGCGTCACGCGAAGCACGTTCCACCTGCTCTGGCTCGCGGTGATGCTCTGCCTCGGTCTCTGGTTCAGCACACCTCGCGATCGCCGACGCGTACTGGCCGCTGCGTGCGCGCCGGCAGCGCTAGTAGTCGCGCTCTACGTAAAGAACCTGATCGTCTTCGGCACGTTCAGCGCGTTCACGTACGGGCCGTCGAGCTACGCGCATGTGACCGTCTCGCACCTGCCCCCCGAGACGAAGGCCCAGTGGGTTCACGACCGCCGACTCTCACCGTTCGCGGCGCTGAGCCCGTACGCCGGGCCGCGCGAGTACTTGCAGGTGTATTCCGGCACACCTCCCACCAACTGGCCGTCGCAGCTCACGGACCTGGATCGTCCAACGGTGCACGCGCCGAACTTCAATCATTGGGTCATCCTGGAAGCCAATCGCGGGCGCAACGCGGACGCGTGGTACTACATGCGCACACAACCGTTCGAGTACGCGACCACTGCACTGCACGGATTGCGGGATTTCTTCACGGCATCAACCGAATGGCATCCCTACACAGGGACGGAGCGCTCTCCGCACTACCAGCATCGCCAGGTGCTCGGTCGGTACGAGTCGATCGTCAATCGCCTCGTCCACGGCTTCCCCGTCGCGCCCGTCGGGTTGTATGCGTTCCTGCCGCTCGTGATGATCTGGACCGCCCGCCGGGCGTGGCGCCTCCTGCGATCGAGCGACGCGACTGCGAAGGCTCAGGGAGCGTTGCTCGGGCTCTGCCTGCTGAACATCGCCTACGTCGTCGGCATCAGCAGCGCGTTCACGTTCCTCGAGGAGTCACGTTACCGCTACCAGGTCGAATCGCTGATCTGGGTGACAACAGCACTGTGTGTGACTGACGTCCTGGCACGTGTTGCGATCACGCGACGACGTCTTTCCTGAGTTCGATAGGACCGCCCCAATCGTCCCGAACGCTGCGTGGGACACTTACGGGCGCCCAGGTGCAGTGGAACCACCAGCCGACATCACTCGATCTGACGTGTCGGGTGGCATGGTCCTGCGGTTCTGAGCGACAATCCGGACAACGAAAGCGAGTCTCAACGTGTCGATACCCGCAGACACCGTTCCACCTTTTATCGAGTCGGTCGTTCACCCTACGGACTTCTCGCCTGCCAGCGAGCGCGCATTCGCGCATGCGCTCGCGGTAGCGGTACTGCGTCGCGCGCGGCTCGTCATCCTGCACGTAGACGCTGATGATCGCCCTGACTGGAGCGAGTTTCCGGCCGTGCGCACAATCCTCGAACGCTGGGGTCTGCTCGAGCCCGGCAGCTCGCGCGGGGCGGTCTTCGAGCAACTCGGCGTGAAGGTTACCAAGCGCACGGTCTCAGGCCGGTTTCCCGCGCTGGCCGTCGTCGATTACCTCGACGGGGCTCCGGCCGATCTGCTGGTCGTGGCGACCGAGGGACGCGACGGCGCCGCGCGATGGTTGCACGGTTCCGTGGCCGAGGCGATGGCGAGGCGTTCGAGGACGATGACCCTGTTCGTGCCCGCCCACGCCGAGAGGAGCTTCGTCTCGCCGGCCGACGGCACACTCACGCTCAGCAACGTGCTGGTTCCGGTCGATCACGCGCCCGACGCGAGTGCGGCCGTCGAGTTTGCGAAGCGTGCGGCCGAAATCGCCGGCGACGGCAAGACGACAATCTCGCTGCTTCACGTGGGAGCCGAGATCGTCATGCCGCGCGTGCAAGCGGAGGACGGGGAACGGTGGACTTTCGCGCGGCTGCGCCGCGATGGCGAGCCCGTCACGGAAATCCTCGCGGCTGCGGAACTGGTTGGGGCCAATCTCATCGTGATGCCGACCGCCGGCCGCGCGGGCGTGTTCGAGGTGCTGCGCGGCAGCACGACCGAGCGGGTTTTGCGTAAGGCTCGCTGCCCGCTGCTCGCGGTGCCGGCCTCGAGCGGGACGTGAGCCTCGCGATCGGTCTTCGAATAGAAATTCACACCTCAAAGAAGTCTTCTTCGAAGAATTCGTACACGCTGCGCTCGCCCGTGGCGCGTCGAGCGGCCTCGGCCTGCCGCAGCTCAATCCGTCGGATCTTTCCTGAGATCGTTTTCGGCAACGGCGCAAACTCGATCCGGCGAATCCGTTTGTACGGAGCGAGCGTGTTGCGGCAATGCGCCAGAATCGCCGCTGCGAGCTCGCGCGAGGGGCTGAAGCCTGCGGCCAGTGTCACGAATGCTTTCGGCACGGCCTGCCGTCGCGGATCCGGGCTCGGTACGACGGCGGCCTCCGCCACCGCTGGATGTTCAATCAACGCGCTCTCGAGCTCGAACGGGCTCAGCCTGTAATCCGACGCTTTGAAGACGTCGTCTGCACGACCGACAAACGTGAAGTAGCCGTCGCTGTCGCGCGACGCAATGTCGCCTGTGTGGTAGTAGCCGCCTCGCATCGCATTCGACGTCCTCGAGTCGGCATAGCCGTCGGTCAGGCCGAGCGGCGGCTCATCGAGGCGCAGACAGACCTCGCCCTCAGTTGCCGACACGCGTCCTTCAGGATCGAGCAGCACAACGTCGTAGCCGGGAAGCGGCCGCCCCATCGAGCCAGCCTTCACGGCCTGGCCCGGCGAGTTGCCGATCTGCGCTGTGGTCTCGGTTTGGCCATAGCCGTCCCGGATGGTCAGTCCCCACGCGTGCTCTACCCGTTCAATGACTTCCGGATTGAGCGGCTCGCCGGCCGACAGCGCTTCGCGCAATACGACGCGGTAGTCCCCCAACGGCTCCTGGATCAGCATTCGCCAGACCGTCGGCGGCGCGCACAAGGTCGTCACGCGATGCTGGACGAGCGCATCGAGCACGGCCTTCGCGTGGAAGCGCGCGTAATTGAAGATGAAGACGGTCGCTTCGGCGTTCCACGGCGCAAAGACGCAGCTCCACGCATGTTTGGCCCATCCTGGTGAGCTGATGTTCCAGTGACGATCGCCGCGTTGCAGACCGATCCAGTACATCGTCGAGAGGTGGCCCACGGGGTAGCTTTGATGCGTGTGCACCACCAGCTTCGGATGTGCCGTCGTTCCCGACGTGAAGTACATCAGCATCGGATCTCGGGCGGCTGTCGCCCCCCTCGGGGTGAATACCAGGTCGGCGTCACGTGCCGACTCGTAGCGGTGCCATCCAGAAGTAACGTCGCCGACGGCAATCTTCGTAAAGGAGCCGGTCACGCCGTCGAACTTCGACATGTGGGCCGCGCTCGCGACCACGTGACGAACACGTCCGCGGTCGATGCGGTCCTGAATGTCAGCGGTTGTGAGCAAAGTCGTTGCAGGTGTCACGACAACGCCAAGCTTGATCGCGGCGAGCAGCGTTTCCCAGAGCGCCACTTCGTTGCCGAGCATCAGCATCAGGCAGTCACCCCGTCGTGCGCCGAGGTCGTACAGGAAGTTTGCGACTCGATTCGATGCCGCCGACAGCTCCGCGAAGGAGCGAATCGTCTCTGTTCCGTCCTCTTCGACGAGGTGCAGAGCGTGACTATCGTTGCCGGTGGCGACTACATCGAAGTAGTCGAGCGCCCAGTTGAAGCGCTCCTGGCGCGGCCATCTGAATTCCCGGACTGCCGCATCGTAATCGGTCCGGTGTTTCAGAATGCAAGCGCGGCTGGCGAGAAACGCGGCAGCGGCGCCGGTGTCATTCATCGTAAGTCTCGCGGTCCTTCGAATGCTGGTCGTGCGACCGCCCCGACGTGACGGGCTCGCTCCAGCGCGAGCTAATCGAACAAACACAACAAAGGCGCCGCCTATTCGATTCCAGCAATACGTGGCAGGTAGAGGCGGACTCGCGTGCCCATTCCCGGGTAGCTGTCGACCTGAATGAACCCCCCGGCCATCGTAATGATCTGGTTGACGATCGACATGCCGAGCCCTCGTCCCTGGGTTCCTTTCGTGCTGAAAAACGTCTCGAACATGCGCTCGCGGGTTTCCGTGTCCATGCCGACGCCGGTGTCGCTCACTTCGAGCACGACGAAGGTACTCTCGCGGTTAGGGTGTTGGCCCACGGTCTCTTCCCGGAGCTCGACGGTCACGACCCCGCCGCCCGGCATCGCGTCGCGGGCGTTGACAACAAGATTCACGACCGCCCGTTCGAGCTGAATAGGATCGATAAGGACGCGGCTGACCTCCTTGGGAATGCGGGTCTCAAAACGTACTCGAGATCCTGCAGCACCTCGGAGCAGTGGTACCGACGCGTTGAGGACGTCAGCCGGGCTGATCACGCGCGGGCGCTGCACGTTCACACGCCCGAGCGTCATTAGATTGTGGGTCAGCTCCCGGCCGCGATCGATGATGCTGGCGAGCTCGGCCGCCAGCCGCTTGACGGTCGGGGTATCTCCGGCGGCGTCAGCGAACAAGTCGACGTACAAGAACATCGCATTCAGCACATTGTTGAAATCGTGCGCGACGCCGGCGGCAAGGCGACCCATCTCCCCCAACTGCTGCAGTTCAGCCACGTGCGCCTGGTGCGCCTCGAGCGCGCTCTCGGCGCGCAGCCGCTCGGCCTCAGCGTACAGACGAGCGACGATGTCGCCGACCGATGCCGCAAACTCGCATTCGGGATCGGTCCACTCCCGTGCGCTCCCGACGTGCTCGTGGCAGACGATGCCGATGATGTCGCCACCTTGAAGAATCGGTGCGTCGAGCATCGCCGTGATGCCAAGTGGCGCCAGGTACGACGCACGGAATTCCTCCGACATCGGATCGCCATCGCGGTCGACGAATCGAACGACGCGCGAGCTCTCCAGCACGCTGAAGTAAACCGGAAAATCGCAGGCGTGCAGGATGGCGCCGTCGGAGATGGCCCCACGGTCGGGTTGGTGTAGATAGTCGCAGCGTATCGAGCGGGGTTCATTGAGGAAGAACCAGACACTGACGCGCTTCACCTGTAGCGCGGTTGCGGTGACCTCGGTGACGACTTTGAGAACATCGCGAAGCGGTCGCGCATCGGTCACTCGCTCTCGTGCGAGGCGGAGCGTGACCGCCTTGTAGGCCTGCCGAGGATCGGATTCACCCGGGACGGACAGGGTGGAATCGCTCATGGTGCAACCATGCAGTTCGGACTGTCGAACCAGCGGTGACGCGTTTTCGACGCGCGACTAGTGTAGTCCTCTGAACCCCGGAGAACCGCTTGCTCAGGCGCCGCCTTTTTTCGAGGTTTGTCGCTTCGTCTTTCTGGCTATCCGGCGTGTGACGCCAGATTGGTGAGGCGCACGGTCCAACACGACGAAGTCAGCAACCTCCCAGGTAAAAGGCGGCTTCTGGCGTCGGTCAGTCTTTCGTTGGTCGGTGCCTTCAACCGGTTGAGGGGACACTCGCCGGTCTCCTTGTCGCCGGTCCCATGAGACGACAACGGGAAGCCCCGCGGTCTTTCGAGTGAGCGCGTCGAAACGTCGCTGCGCTCTACGGCGAACGATGATACCGACAGGCTTTCGCGACGACGACTTGAGAGAGCGCCGTTTCTCTTCGGTCTTCGTGTGTTTGCGAGGCACAACCGACTTATCGGCAGCGATCGTCTACTACTTTGCCGCCCGCCGCATCGGGGATCCGCTACCAAGGTCATGAAGGTCAGCAAACCGAAGCGACCGGTTCGCGAGGGGGAAAGGCACCACCCAAAACCCCAGCGCACCGACCACTCCGGCTCAAGGGGAGTCTCTCACGGATTTTGTTCTAGTGCTGTGAAGGTGTTTCGCGAATCGTGAACGGGAGCAGTCGCGGCGATGTTTGGCACAATTCGCAGTCCGCCGCGCCGTAAAATGTGTGCAACTAAATCTATGATAAACGGAGCGCCAAAACAGGAAAGCTCGATAATTGAGAAAGCAATGACGACGATACGACTGACGATGATGGTTTTGATGCTCGCCACGCTCGCACAACCGGCCGCCGCGATGCCGGTCACGTTCGCGTGGGAGGCTGGCGCGCTGGCGGGCTGGTACACGTTTGAGAGTGAGACCGTGGGCGTGCGCACCATTGAGTTCGATGAGTACTCCGGCCTCGACGTGGAGGGCGAGCTGCGCTACGTCAATGCGATCACGGCGTTCCAGATGAACTTCGTGGCGGCCGGCGAGCGGCTCTCGCTGTCCGGCACCAGTGGCGATCTCGCGCTCGCGCTCTACCGAGGGCCGTGGGGCGAGACGTGGTACAGCGCCCGCATGGCGACGCCGAATTACTCGCTGTGGCTCACCCTGTTCAACGCCTCCGGCGAGCCGTTCATCGCCAGTGAGGATCTGCGCGACGCGACGGTGCCCGACCTCAACGACGAGATTCGTCCGGGCACGGACCGGTGGCTGACGCTCACGCACCGGCGGTCGCAGGCCACACTCGCCGAGAGCGCGGTCACGCGCATGTGGCGCGTGACACCAACGGCGGTCCCGGAGCCAACGTCGCTGGTGCTATTCGGCACGGGGTTCGGGGCGCTGGCGCTCGCCCGCCGGCGTTTCCGCGCGTAAAAGGCGAACGAAGGCTGCGTGACCGCTAGCCAGTCGCCAAAATGCGGCCTCTCGACTCCTTCTTTTGGACACGCCAAATCCCGTAACTTTCTTCATCTAATTAGTGCCGGGGGCGGGAATCGAACCCGCACGCCCCTTTCGGAGCCCAGGATTTTAAGTCCTGTGCGTCTGCCAGTTTCGCCACCCCGGCGCGATCGAGTTGCGTGCCTCTAGTGTACTGGTGTGTGCGAGCAACCAGCCGCTTATACGAACACTCACCCCGCAGGAATTCACGCTCTAACAAAATCGATGAAGCCGCGCGCGACGTCGGTCTGCACCAGCCGCACCCGTGCGCGCTCACCGACATCCATCCCTTCGAAGCCGCGCACCACCCGACCCTCCGCCGGCGGATCGAACGTTCGCACCCACGTGCCCTTCTCCGACGCGCCGGTGACAATGGCATCGAAACGGTCGCCGATGCGCGATGAGAGCAGCAGCGCCGCGGCGGACTTCCGCATCTGCCGCTCGACCTTCTCTGCCGCGTCCTCCTGCTTCGTGCAGTGCGTGGCCAGCGTCGCGAGCTCACCAGTCGTATAAGGTGACGCCCCGCCATTCATTGCGGCCTTCAGCAGACGCTGCGTGATGAGGTCGGGATAGCGACGATTGGGCGCCGTGGAATGCACATAGTCGGTCACCGCCAGACCAAAATGTCCTTCATCGTCTCCGGCACGCGTCAGCACGTACTCGCCGCGACCGAGAAGCTTGACGACGGACAGCGACAGATCCGGGAACCGCAGCGGATCGGCCTGGCGACGACGGGACAGGAAGTCGCTGAGCGCCTTCGGATCGGGCACCGCCGGAAGCTGGTCGCCCACCTCCTTCGCGAGTACCTGCAAGCGGTCCCAACGCTTCGGCGTGCGCACCACCCTGCGTATCGACGGCAGCCCCTTGTCTTCCAGGTAACGAGCGGTGGCGCCGTTGGCCGCGATCATGAAATCCTCGATCAGCGCCTTTGCGCGATTCTTTTCGTCGCGATGGAGCTCAGACACGCGACCGTCCGTCACGACCGCGCGCGCCTCGGTGCTCTCGAGGTCGAGCGCTCCTGCCTCGTGCCTGCGCGCACGCAAGCGGCTCGCGATCTCGTCCTGCAGGCGAACCTGGTCCGCGATGCCATCGGCCTCGGCCATCTCCTTCGGCATGCCGCCGCCGGAATCGAGCCACGCGGCCACGCTGTTGTAGGCAAGCTTGGCACGGTTGCGAACAGCCGCGCGCCCAACCCCGCCCGACGTCACGGCCCCGTCGCGATCCACGACGAACGAGATGACGATGGCAATGCGGTCCTCGTCCGGATTCAGCGAGGTCAAGTCGGTGGACAGCCGCTCCGGCAGCATCGGGAAGATTCGCGCGGGCGTGTAGACCGATGTCGTGTTCTGCTGAGCGTGATCGTCGAGCGGTGAACCCTTGCCGACGAGCACGTCAACGTCCGCGATCGCAATGAACACTCTGGCGCTGCCATCGGGAGTGGCCTCGGCCACAGTCAACTGATCGAGATCGCGCGAATCGTCGTTGTCGATCGAACACCAGGCCAGGTGACGTTGGTCGGTGACTGCGTCGACGGCTGGTTCTTTGAGTTGCCTGGCTTGTGCGATCGCATCCGCCGGGAAATCGGGTTCGAGTCCACGCTCGATCATCACGCGTCGGGCGAGTTGTTCCAGATCGACGAAAGTCATCCATTCCACCTGTAGGAGTTACAGCACCGCCGCGCTTGGCGCCTCGACCACGCTACCAGGGCCGTGCGAACGAAGCGACGTCCTCGATGCCAATTCATCGCACTCGCGCGTGGTCCAAAGCTTGCCCAGTAATACCACGGGGTCCACGGAAACCTGGACCGTTCCCGAGCACCGTGTTTTGGAGGAATCGATGAGACTCATTCGACTGCTTACGATATCCGCATCGCTCGTGCTGCTCGCGGCGCCGGCCGCTCGTGCCCAGGGGCACGCGAACATCTTCGTTGGCTCGAACTTCTCCGGTGATGCCGGACGTTCGCTGAGCGCCGCGCTCAACGACGGCAGCCGCCTGACGTGGGGCGGTGCCATTGGCGGGACCATGAAGGGCATCTTCGGCGCGGAAGTAGACCTGGCGTACGCCCGGCACTTCTACGGGAGCAATGCCAGCCTGGGCAACAACTATGTCTTCACTCTCATGCCGTCGCTCATCATCGGCGTGCCGGTCGGAGGCGAAAGCGGTCCCGGCTTCCGTCCGTATGGAACGGCAGGATTCGGATTGATCAGACGCGATCTCACCGTCAGTGGCATCGATGCGATCAAGGACAACGACCTCGGATACAGCGTCGGCTTCGGAGTCGACGGATTCGCGACCACGCACTTCGGCGTGAGAGCCGATTATCGCTACTTCCGCAATGTCAACGCCGACGACTCAAACAACGTCGTGGGTATCAACTTCGACCGCGGCAACTTCAGCTTCTCGCGCGGAAGCCTCGGAGCCATTTTCCGATTCTAACGATCGCTAACTCCCACCTACCAACTCCCAACTTCCAAAAGCACTGACCTCCTTGGGAGTTGGAGGTTGGGAGTTGGGAGTTCTTTGGAAGTTGGGAGTTGGGCCTTGGGAGTTGTACTATCCGCTCCTCGTCACTTCATAGAGGAGCAGCTCCATGCGCACGAGCCGCCTCGTCCGTCTCGTCGTCGGTCTCGGCCTCAGCGTCGGTCTTTATTCGCTTCTTCCATTGTCGTCTTCTCAGGCACAGCAGCCCGCCAACGACGTCGCAATCGACAACGATGACATCGGCGGTGTGGTCAACGGGCCGAAGGGTCCGGAAGCTGGTGTGTGGGTGATCGCCGAGACGCGTGACCTTCCCATTCGCTACATCAAGACCGTTGTGACGGACGATCGCGGCCGATTCGTCGTGCCCGATCTCCCATCCGCGAGCTACTCCGTGTGGGCCCGTGGCTACGGCCTCGTGGATAGCGCGAAGGCCACAGCCAAGCCTGGCCAGCGGCTGACCATCACCGCGACGCCGGCGCCAAATGAAGCAGCCGCCGCGCACTACTACCCCGCGATTTACTGGTACTCGATGCTCAAGATTCCTGCGGCGGATCAATTCGGCGGCAAGAGCAGCATCCCGGCGCGGCTCTCGCAGAACGCGTGGATCAGCGCGATGAAGAATACCGGCTGCATCGGTTGTCATCAGCTCGGGCAACAGTCGACGCGAACGATTCCGGCAGCCCTCGGCACGTTCGCATCAGGAGCCGATGCGTGGCGTCGTCGCGTCCAGTCAGGCCAGTCGGGCCCGCAGATGCTCGGTCAGCTCACCGGACTGGGTGACATGTCCTTTGCGAACTTCGGAGACTGGATCGACCGTATCGCGAAGGGAGAGGTTCCCTTCGCCAAGCCACCGCGGCCTCAGGGTGTCGAGCGCAACATCGTCATCACCCTGCGCGACTGGATGAACGAGAAGCAGTACCTCCACGATCTGATCGCGAGCGATCGGCGCTTCCCGACGGTCAACGCCTACGGTCCGCTTGTCGGATCGCCCGAGTACAGCTCGGACGTCCTTCCTATTCTCGATCCGGTGAAGAACGTGGCGACGACGTTCAAGGCGCCGGTGAGGGATGCGAGCATGCCGCTCAGCCTGGGGCCGGGACATGCCGCCGCGCTCGACGCACTTCAACCTTCGCCCTACTGGGGCACGGACCGGATCTGGGATACGCGCGTCAACAATCACAACTCGATGTTCGGGCGTGATGGACGACTGTGGCTGGCCGCGTCCGTTCGCGCCCCCGAGAACCCGGCCTTCTGCAAAGAGGGCTCGGACCACCCCTCCGCGAAAGCGTTCCCGATGGAGCGCGCGATTCGTCACATCGCCGTCTTCGATCTGAAGACGAAGAAGTACAACTTCGTCGATACGTGCTTCTCGACGCATCACCTGCAGTTCGGCTACGACGCCAACGACACGATCTGGACAAGTGGCGGCGGTCCCGTTGTGGGCTGGCTGAACTCCAAGTTGTTCAGCGAGACCGGCGACGCCGCGAAGTCACAGGGCTGGACGGCGCTCGTGCTCGACACCAACGGCAACGGCAAGCGCGATGCTTACACCGAACCGGATGCGCCCCCGGATCCATCGAAGGACAGGCGCATCAACGCCTCGTTCTACGCCGTGATGCCGAACCCGGTGGATGGATCGGTGTGGGGTGCCGTGCTCGGCGTCCCGGGCGCAGTCGTCCGTCTGGCGCCTGGCAAGAATCCGCCGGAGACCGCACTCGCCGAGATCTACAACGTGCCCATGCCGGGTTTTGGTGCGCGCGGCGCCGACATCGACAGCAAGGGTGTCGTGTGGGTCTCGCTCGGCAGCGGCCACCTGGGGAGCTTCGATCGAAGCAAGTGCAAGGCGCCGCTGAGTGGGCCGAAAGCAACTGGCGATCACTGTCCCGAAGGCTGGTCGTTCCATCAGTATCCCGGTCCCGGTTTCAAGGGCATCGGCGAGAACAGCGCCGAGTCGAGCTACTACTCGTGGGTGGACCAGCACGACACGTTCGGACTCGGCAACGACGTCCCGATGTCCACCGGCAACCTGAACGACGGCATCATCGCGTTCGCGAACGGGCGCATGGTGGTTTTGCGCGTGCCGTATCCGATGGGCTTTTACGCCAAGGGGTTCGACGGCCGGATCGACGATCCGAAGGCTGGCTGGAAGGGTCGCGGGTTGTGGGCGGCCAATGGCGACCGCACGCCGTGGTTGATCGAGGGCGGCAAGGGAACGAAGCCGCTCGCGGCGCACTTTCAGTTGAGGCCGGATCCGCTCTCTAAGTGATCCTTATAAACTCCCAATCCCCCAACTCCCAACTCCCAAGATGATCGCTGGTCTTTGGGAGTTGGAGGTTGGAAGTTGGGAGTTGAAACGCTCGCCAGCTAGAGCGCGTCTTCGAAGATGCGCGCGAGCGTCTCTTCACTCACAGGCCGTGGCGAGAGCTTCGTCAATCGCTCTTGCGCAAGCGTGCCCTCGACCAGAACGGGAATATCGGACGACGAGTAGCCAACGGCACCAAGTCCATTCGGCACGTTCAATCGCTGCATGAACCAGGTGATGCGGTCTGCGAGCACGCGGCCCGCGTCCTCCTTCCGGCAGCGAGATACGTCCGCGCCCAAAGCCTCTGCCGCCTCGAGATGTCGCTCAGGACTCGCCTCACCGGTGAATGCAAACACGGCGGGCGCGTTGAGAATCACCGAGAAGCCATGCGGCACGAGCGCGTGGTCAGGATAACCGGGCGCGCGATACTGTTTCACTCCACCAGCAACTGGATACGCCATCGCGTGCGGCAGATGCACGCCCGCGTTGCCGAATCCGATTCCGGCAAACGATGCGGCGAGCACCATACTCGCTCTTGCTTCATCGTCGTCTGGATCCTCGACCGCTCGCACGAGGTGACTCGCGACCATGCGCAGCGCCTGCAGGGACCAGACGTCACTGATCGGATTCGCGCCCTGGTATGGTGGTCTGGCAGAAGGCCGGTCGGGCCTCGGCCGGTCTGTGAATGGAATCGCGGTGTACGACTCAACTGCATGGCACAGGATGTCGAGACCGCAGGATGCTGCGACCGCAGGCGGCGCGCTTCGGGTGTGGTCGGGATCGAGAAAGCCTAGTGTCGGTTTGAGCGATCGACTCGAGATACCGGTCTTCACGTGCAGTCGTGTCAGGTCGAAAATGGCGACGCCGGTCGTCTCGCTGCCAGTGCCAGCCGTTGTCGGGATCGCGAAAAGCGGCTTGACCGGGCCGGGCACGGGCAGCCCCTTCCCGATTGGCTTGTTGACGTAGTCGAGGAAGCCGGCCGGTGGATGGCTCGTGTAGAGGTTCACGGCCTTCGCCGTGTCGATCGACGAACCGCCGCCGACGGCGACGATCGCATCGAACGTATGCCCACGGGCGAAGTCGATCGCATCAAGCCACGACTCCTCCGTCGGCTCGACGCGCACGCGGTCGTACATCACCCACTGCACGCCGTTCGCATCGAGCGAGTCGACGACGGCGCGCGCGGGAGAGAGTCTCGCGACCACCGGATCGGTGACGATGAGCGCGCGACGGATGCCTCGATCGGCGAGCTCCATTCCCAGTTCACGCGTGACGCCGGCACCGTAGCGCACAGCGGCCACGGCCATCTCGAAGGCGTTATCTCGTTCGATAGCGACCATGTCGCGACTCTAGCCCGCGAGCGCCGCCGCCGCAAGCCAAGCCCTTTCCATGAACGTGGGCGGGCGCGTCTCAGGTGGGACGAGCGCATCCTTCGTACATGAACGTCATGGGGCGGGGACCAGCCATGTACTCGGCGTGAATCCGCTCAATGCGGAACCCCGATTGCTCGAGGAGTCGATCGACGGGGCGATTCAGGTGGCAGCCACCGGTGAACGTCTTCCAGAGAGGTGTGAGCCTGTCTTGCCACTTTGCGACGCCGACGTCACGCGATCGGCCATGCTCGACGAAGAGCAGCCGGCCCGATGGCCTCAAGACACGCCGCATCTCCTGAAGTGCACGCATGACATCCGGGATCGTACAGAGCGTCCACGCGACAACCACCGTATCAACACTCTGACTGCCCAGCGGGATGTCTTCGCCTGACCCCTCGAGGAGCGTCACGGGGTACGTCGCCCGACTAGCCGGCAGCCGCGCCATCGACAACGCACGCGCGGACGGTTCGAGTCCAATCAACGACGTCGAGGCCGCGTAGAGCGGCACGTTGAGGCCTGACCCGAACCCGACCTCCAACACCCGCCCTTCAGCCTCTGAGACGAGTCGCTGCCTGTACGGCAGGAATCGTTCCTGCCGCATTCCCGCATGAATGAGGCGAGGCAGAATGGCTCGATCGTAGAAGCCCACGACAGACAGTATCTCGCACGCACAACTAAGATGATTACGTGATCGAGAAACTGGCCGCTCGCCTGAGAGAGGCTCGACGCGTCACCGTGCTGACAGGTGCCGGCGTATCGGCAGCGAGCGGTGTCCCGACCTTTCGTGGTGCGGGTGGTCTGTGGCGAACCTTCCGCGCCGAAGATCTCGCTACGCCTGAAGCGTTCGCGCGCGATCCTGCACTGGTGTGGGAGTGGTACGAGTGGCGTCGCGCGACGATCGCATCCTGCCAGCCGAACGCGGCGCACGACGTGCTCGCGCAATGGACGCGAGACTCGAAGACATGCACCGTCATCACCCAGAATGTGGACGACCTGCACATACGAGCGGGGACGCAACGTCTCGTGCGGCTGCACGGATCGATCTGGGAGCTTTCCTGCTGGAACCGTTGCGGCGCCTTGCCGTGGCGCGACGAACGCGTGCCGCTGCCTGCACAGCCTGCAACATGTCCAGGATGCGGCGGACTGGCCCGCCCCGGCGTCGTCTGGTTCGGTGAGTCGCTGTCGCCCGCCGATCTGAACGCGGCATCAACCGCGTGCACCTGCGACGTGTTCATCGCGGCAGGAACATCAGCCATCGTCTATCCGGCAGCTGGACTCCTCCAGCAGGCAAAGATGCGAGGCGCATTTACCGCGGAAATCAACGTCGACGCGACGCCTGCCTCCTCGCTCGTTGATATGGCAGTCAAAGACGCCGCCGAAGTCGTCTTCCCACAACTCGCCGAGGCCCTACCAAGGCTCTGGTAGGGGTCAACAGGAACGCCGTCATCGTCGTAGTCCTAACGGTTATCAAAAGGATGGTCCCTATTGATCTCGGTTTCGGCGGGTCGTGTCTTCGGGTTCTTGTTTACATTCCTGATCGTCGCGGCATTCCCCCTCAGCTCTGACGCACAAACCCCTGAAGCGGGTCCCCTCGCGCGAAGGACCGTTCAGGCGACACGACTGCAAGACACCGAGCGCATTACGGTTGACGGCCGCCTCGATGAAGAGGTGTGGCAGCGCGCGGTGCCGGCCTCCGAGTTCATCCAGATCGATCCCGCCAACGGCACGCCAGCCACCGAGCCCACCGAGGTTCGCATCGTCTTCACCAAAGACGCCATCTACATGGGCGTCACCTGCTACGACTCGGAACCGGACAAGTGGCTCGGGTATCAGCGCCGCCGCGACGAGTTCCTGCCCGCCGACGATCGGTTCATGTGGACGATCGATACATTTCTCGACGAACGTTCGGGCTACTTCTTCGAGATGAACCCATCCGGGTTGATGGCCGATTCGCTCTTCGGGATCAACGGCGACAATCGCGCGTGGGACGGCATCTGGGACGCGCGCGTGCGTCATAGCGAGATCGGCTGGACGATCGAGATCGAAATCCCGTTCCGCACCCTGAACTTCGATCCCAACAACGACACGTGGGGCTTCAACTTCCAGCGCACTGTCCGCCGCAAGAACGAGGACAGCATCTGGATGGGTTGGCCCCGCAATCAGGGTCTGCGCCGGATGACGAACGCGGGTCACGTCACCGGCATCACGGACGTGACGCAGGGCCTCGGTCTCGACGTGAAGCCATACGGCTTGCTGACGTCGGAATCGTTCGGCGCGCTCAACGGTGGGAGCTCGCAGGAGAAAGCGAACGCGGGGCTCGATCTCTTCTATAACCCGACGCCGGGAGTCCGTGCCAACCTGACGATCAACACCGACTTCGCACAGACCGAAGTCGATCAACGGCAGGTCAACCTCACGCGCTTCTCGCTCTTCTTCCCCGAGCGCCGCGATTTCTTCCTCGACGGCGCGACGTTCTTCGACTTCGCGAGCGACAGCGCCGGCGGTCCGCAGATTCAACCGTTTTTCAGCCGGCGCATCGGGCTCAGTGCTGACGCCACACCGCAAAAGATCGACTTCGGAACGAAGTTCACCGGGCAGATGGGCGGTCAGGACGTTGGCTTCCTGCAGGTTCGCACGGGGGCCGACGATGGTCAGTTCATTCCGGAGGACTTCCTGGTGGCGCGCGTGAAACGGCGCGTGCTGCAGCAGTCCTACTTCGGCGCGATCTACACCCGACGAGATGCCCGCACGGGCGATCGGATTGATGCGAGCCACACGGTCGGCGTCGACGCCCGCCTGGCAACGTCACAGTTCAGGGGGAACCAGAACCTGGCGGCGACCGCATGGATGCTGCACGCCGGTCCCCCGGGAGTCAGAGATCGCGCCAACGCGTTCGGCGCCGGCATCGAGTATCCGAACGACCTCTGGCAACTCCGGTTTGATGCGCGCGAAGTGCAGCGGAACTTCGACCCGTCCGTCGGCTTCGTGCTGCGCCGCGACTATCGGCGCTACCGCAGCCAGGTCTACTACGGTCCACGTCCCCAGAACCACCGCTACATCCGCCGCACCGAGTACGACGCGAACCTCGAGGTCGTCACCGATCTGCGGAATCAGCTGCTGGAGCGCGCCCTCAACCTGACGGTCTTCAGCGCGCAGTTCCACAGCCAGGACAACGTCGGCATCGAGGTGGACCCGACCTACGTGATGCTCGACCGCCCGTTCAACATCGCCCCCGGCATTACCATGCCCGCGGGCGCCGAGTATCGCTTCACGCGACTCGCCATCCGCGGTCAGACTGCGAACCGGCGGGTGCTTGCGCTGAATGGCCGCTTCGAGACCGGAGGGTTCTACTCAGGCCATCGCGATCAGACCATCCTCGGCCTGACGGTCAGGGCGCGGCCCGGCTACATCATCAGCCTCAACGGCGAGTGGAATCAGATCGACCTGGCCGAGGGGAGCTTCGCATCGAACGTGTTCCGCGGTGTCGCCGACACGCAGTTCTCACCGTTCATGGCGCTCGTGAACATCATTCAGTACGACACGATGAGTCGCGTGCTCGGATGGCAATCACGCTATCGATGGATTTTGAAGCCCGGAAACGACCTCTATGTGGTCTACACGCACAACTGGGTGGAGGACCCGGTGCGCGACCGTTTCGGTACTCTGGACAGACGAGCCGCCTCTAAAGTGTTGTATACACAGAGGTTTTAGGCGGATCCGGGAGGGGCCGACTGGGATATGCTGGATCTCGGGTTGGCCGGGCGCAAGTCGCCTTCTCCTGGGCGGCACCCTCATACCTTCCCTCGACCGGCTTGGATTTCTGAGCCTGTCGAGGGGCAGCGTCCGTCCGATTCCGACGCGGACTCAGCCGGCGGCTTCGCCCCGCTGGCTGAGCAACCGCGCTTACCCCAGTCGCCCCATCTTGATCTTGCCCAACTAGTGAACCGTCGTTCCCGCAGTGGGCATCGCCGCACGTTCCGCGGCCATCACTCGCTGAATCATCGCGGTCAAGTCGCGCTCCGCGACGTCGAAGGGTCCGGCGATGACCGCACCGAGTGACAACTCGAGCGCGATCACCACGCCACCTCCGTCGTACGGATTCACGATCCAGCTGAAACCTCGCATCGCCACCCGCCGATGCTCGTCGGCGTCAGGATTCTTCGCCTGCTCGAGCGCGCGCAACATCCCCACGAGCACGGCGGTCACGTCGTCATCGGTCCAACGTCCCGGCTCGCCAGTCGCCACGCTGATGACGTGACTCGTGGCGTGAACCTCGCCACGCAGCCAGATGTCCAGGGGGATCTCCATCTCTCTAATTCAAAATGCAAAAGGCAAAATGCAAATGCAGCGTTCCCTTTGCATTTTGAATTTTGCCTTTTGCATTACGTCCTGTCCAGTGCTCTTCCAAGCTCACCGGCATCCGTCGTCGGTGCCTCGCATGCGAAGTCACGACACAGATACGCCGTCGCCCGCCCATCGACCTCCTTCATGCTCGTGGTCCATGGGAGCAACTCGGAAATTCTGGCCCGTGCCGCAGGCGCGAGCGGAACGACGATGGTCGTCGGGAGATAGCGGTGGATGACGACTTCACGGAGCGCTCTTGTGTCGTCAGCCGATGGGTCGCCGGTGATGACCAACTGGGGTGTACCGGCGTGATAGGTGGAGAGCGCAGCCAGCATCATAGGCGCCGCCCGCCCTGACTGCGCGAGCCGCGATGCGAACACGCCAAGCGTGCGCGTAATCTGCCCCGAAAAATCCCCGACGCCGAGATGCGAGAGCACCAGGAGGTTCATGACGCTCACCGAACTCGCCGCGGGCTCTGCGCCGTCGTAGTCCTCCTTGAGGCGCAGCAGCACTGATTCGTCCTTGCCCGTCGTGCTGAACCATCCGCCATCGTTCGCATCCCAGAACAACTCGTCCTGGCGCCGCTGCAGTGTGGTCGCCCACTCCAACCAGTCTGGATCGCCATTTGCCTGAAACAATTCGAGCAGGCCGAAGATCAAATAGGCATAGTCCTCGGCGTACGCGTCCACACCGGAGGATCCCTCCCGATAGCGCCTCAGGAGTGTCTGGCTCGACGACTGCCATAGGTGCTCGCGGACGAAACGCGCGGCCTTCTGCGCGTCTTCGAGGTAAGACTCGGCGCCGTCAATAGTGCGGGCTACGCGTGCAAAGGCCGCGATCATCAGCCCGTTCCATGCAGTGAGCACCTTGTCGTCGAGGTGCGGACGGGGCCGCGACCCCCGGCGCGCCATCAACAGGGGCCGCGCGCGCCGTAGCGCGTCCATGACTCCTTCGACGGGTCGACCCGTGATCGACGCGACGTCGTCGAGCGATCGGGCCGTATAGAGCAGGTTCTTCTCCGTGAACTCGCCCTGGGGATCGTTCGGCGCGTTGCCATCCGGCAGGATGCCGAACCGAGCCCGGAACACCGCGGCATCATCGCCGAGGACATCCTGAATCTCGTCGTCGCCCCAGATGTAGAACGCGCCCTCCATCTTGTGGGGCCGCGGCTCGTGCGCGTGTTCCGGTGGAACGCTGTCGGCATCCTCGGCGGAAAAGAATCCGCCGCCGGGCGAGGTCAGATCGCGTCGGACGTAGTCGAGCGTGTCGAGGGCCACGTCGGCATAGAAACGATCGCCGGTGATCTGCGCGGCTTCGGCGAATGCGAGGACGAGCTGCGCCTGGTCGTAGAGCATCTTCTCGAAATGGGGCACGCGCCAGTCGGCATCAACTGAGTACCGGTGGAATCCTCCGCCGAGGTGGTCGCGCATTCCGCCCAGCGCCATGGCACGCAGGGTCACCAGCGCCATGTCTCGTCGCATTGGCCGCGCCGGTTCGCGCATATTCGCGGAGAAGGAACAACAGCTCGCTCGGCCGTGGAAACTTCGGTGCCCCCCCGAAGCCGCCGCGTCGCGAATCGAACGACGAGGCGAACTCTCCCACCGTGCGGCTCAGTACGCCGGCATCGGGTACAGCGTCGGGCCCGCCAGCCGAGCGCATGCTCTGAAGGCGTCCCAGGATCGCCATCGCCGACTGCTCGACCTTCGGCTGTTCCTCGCGCCAGACTCGCGCGATCTCTTCGAGAATCTCGACGAAGCCCGGTCGTCCCCATCGTGCCTCGGGCGGGAAATATGTCCCGCCGTAGAAGGGCTCGAGGGTTGGCGTGAGCCAGACGCTCATCGGCCACCCGCCGGATCCGGTCGTGGCCTGGACGAACGTCATGTAGACGCGGTCCACGTCCGGGCGCTCCTCTCGATCGACCTTGATTGAAACGAAGTAGCGCGAGAGCACCTCGGCAATCACCGGGTTCTCGAAGCTCTCATGCTCCATCACGTGGCACCAGTGACACGTCGAGTAACCAACCGACAGAAAGATCGGTTTGTTCTCACGGCGCGCCAGGTCGAACGCGTCCTGGCCCCATGGGTACCAGTCGACCGGGTTGTCCTTGTGCTGGAGAAGATAGGGACTCTGTTCTGCGGCGAGACGATTCGGCACTTCAGCGATTATCCCCCGACCGCGAGGTGGTCACGCGGACGAGATGCGCTTTGACGGATCGATACCGCTCGCTGTCGCGCGTACCGCCCTTCTGTCTCTTCACCTGGGCTGCGAGACTGTCGATGCGATCCTGCGGCGATGGATGGCTCGAGAGGAAGGCATCGACGCTACTCCGGTCGCGACTCGCCTCTCGTGCGAGCATCTGGAACAACTCGACCATCCCGCGTCCACTCCACCCGGAGCGCGTGAGGATCGTCATCCCTGCTTCGTCGGCCTCGCGTTCTTCGGCGCGGTTGAACTTCAGAAAGACGCCGCCGGTCAGCACACTGGCCGCGGCCTGCGCAGTTCCCGCACCGCCGGTGTTGCCGAGTAGTGCCCCCAACAGACCAAGGCCCCACTTCGCGACCATGCCCTGCGTGAGCCGGTCCGCGCCATGGCGCTTGGCGATATGCGCGACCTCGTGCGCCAGAACGGCCGCCACTTGCGACTCGTTCGCCGCCTTGCTCAGCACTCCGCGGTTGATCCACACGGGGCCGCCTGGGAGCGAGAACGCGTTGATCTCCGGCAAATCGGCAACGGCGAACGTGTATGGATATTTCGCTCCTGGCGCCGCGCGAACGAGCCGCTTTCCGACATCCCGAACGTAACGGGTCACCATGGAATCCTTGAACTCTGGCACCTGCTTGCGTACCTGCTCGTTTGCGGTGCGCCCGATTTCGATCTCCTCCTCGACCGACACCAGCGCCATGGCTGCCACGCTCGTCGAGGCCACGAACAAACAACCACAAGCCCAGAGCCCAGAGCCTGATAGCCCGCTGTCTCATGTCCTCGGGCTGGCCGCCGCGGGCATCGTCTCGGTTCGATGCCGACGGAGTCGCGCGTACGCCGCCGTGAACTCTACGCCGTACATCAGGATGACTGACGAGATGTAGATCCAGAGCAGGAAGACGACGACGGTAGTGATCGACCCGTGAATCATGCTGAGTCGCTGGTTCTGGCGGACGTACCACGAGAAGCCCGAGAGCGCGACTCGCCACAGCAGCCCGGTCAGGATGGCGCCAACCCACACGTCGCGAAACCGCGTGCGTGCGTTGGGAATGAAATAGAAGACAAGGCCGGTGCCGACCATCAGGAGCACCATCGCCAGATACCTGAACACGAATGTCTGCAGTGCCACGAACCACGGTGCGCCGGCCAGCAGTTGCCCGACGCGCGACGTCTCCGCCACCTGAATGAAGCTGACGACGACCAACGCCACGGCCATGGCCACCGTCGCTGCCACCAGCAACAGGAACGATACGAGTCGATGCTTCCAGAAGCTTCGCTGCTTCTCGACTCCCCAGGCCTCGTTTACGGCACTCGTGACCGCACCGAAGAACCCGAGTGATGCCCACACAAGCCCGAGCCCGCCGGCCACACCGATGCGAATGCTGTCCGCACGAAAGGCGTCCAGCTGGTCGGTCATGAAGTCGAGCCGCGTCGGGAAATAACGGAAGATGAAACCGAGGACCCGCGCCCGGTCGTCTTCATCAGCCGTCACGACTCCAAGGATTGAGAGGAGGAGGAGGAGAAACGGAAAGAGCGACAGCAGCGAGTAGTACGCGATCGAAGCGGCGTGCGTCAGGTCGTTCCTGCTGACGAGCCCGATCAGGGCCCGCCACGCGGCCTGTCCCCAGAGACGCAGTTCGCGGCGTAGTGGACGCCACAACCGCGTCCACTCGAGAGTCAGCGCTGTGCGGCCTCCCGCCGCGAGGCCCGGTTGTCGCGGATCTCGTGCTTCTTCATCTTGCTGTAAAGGGTGGGGCGATAGAGACCCAGGATCTGCGCCGCCTCCTGCTTATTCCAGTTCGTGCGCTGAAGCGTCTGCAGGATGGCCATACGCTCGATCTCGGCCAGCGTGCGATGCGGCGGGATGGTGAACTCGCGCGCGCTGGCGGCGCTGTCGCGCACGGAGTCCGGGAGATCCGCGGGTGTGATCTCTCCTGTCTTACACACCAGCACCGCACGCTCGATCGCGTTCTCGAGCTCGCGGACGTTGCCTGCCCACCGGTTGCGAATCAGCAGGTGATACACGGATGGCGAGACGGAGCGAATCGACTTCTGATACCGCTGGTTGAACTTCGAGAGGAAGTGATTGCACAGCAGCGGGATGTCTTCCGTCCGCTCGCGAAGCGGCGGCACGCGCACGCTGATCGTGTTGATGCGGAAGTACAGGTCCTCGCGCAGGCGGCCCTCACGCAGTGCCACTTCGAGGTCGACGTTGGTCGCGCAGATCAATCTGAAATCGACCGCAACCACGACGATCGCTGCCGATCGGACGATACTCACGCTCTTGAAGGACGCGCAGCAGTTTCGTCTGCAGGTACGCCGGCATCTCGCCGATCTCGTCGAGCAGCAACGAGCCGCCCTCCGCCATCTCGACGAGCCCGATCTTGTCGGCGGCCGCACCGGTGAACGCGCCCTTCTTGTAGCCAAACAGCTCGCTCTCGATCAGGTCTCTCGGAATGGACGCGCAGTTGATCTTGATGAAGGGACCGCTCGCACGATGCGAGTTGTAGTGAATGGCGTTGGCGATCAGTTCCTTGCCGGTGCCGTTCTCGCCTTGAATCAGGATGTTGGCGTCGCTCGCTGCGACGCTTTCCACCAGCTCGAACAGCGTCATCATGGCCGAGCTCTGACCGATCACGCTCGCAAAGCTGTATTGCCCTCGCAGTCGATCCTTGAGCTGTTGATGTTCGACGCGCTCGTCGATGCGGCCGACAGCCTTTCCCAACAGGTCGACCAGACCGTCTTCCGATACCGGGCGCTCGAGAAAGAAGAAGGCGCCCGCTCGTCCAGCTTCGACGGCTCGGGTAATCGTTCCCTGTCCGCCGACCACGATCACCTCGGGCTCGGGGTCCAACTGCTTGAGCCGACGTAACAACTCGATGCCGTCCATGTCCGGCAGAGACAGATCCGTCAAAACCACGTCGGGACGCCACTGCTTGTAGACTTCTGCGCCATCGGCTCCCGTCCGGGCCCCGCGCACGTCGTAGCGTTCGGCTTCGGCGACGGCTTGAAGCAAGCCGGTCATCGAGCTCTGCTCGTCGATCGCGAGCACTCGACGGCGACGTCTGTTCGAAAATGGGTGCGTAGAAATAAGCAAAATCCCCCCGGCGGTTACACTAGCACAGGCCGTCTTCAATCAATACACAACTGGGCACGGACGAGTCAAATCAGACAGTTTGTAACAACTACACGCACGTAATAGGCCTGAGAACACTCCTATAATCGCGAACAGTTTTATGGATCTCCTCGACACGCAGATCAATCCGGCTGACGCCGAGTTCCGCGGCAACGCG
This sequence comes from uncultured Acidobacteriota bacterium, assembly GCA_963818645.1. Lineage (GTDB taxonomy): Bacteria > Acidobacteriota > Vicinamibacteria > Vicinamibacterales > UBA2999 > Gp6-AA40. The sequence continues at coordinate 145,010 of CAWFTF010000018.1, forward strand.
AGTCGAATGGAGAGCCTGGTAGCCGAGCTTCGAGCGCAACTGACCCAAGCCAGGGCCGGCGGCGGAGAACGCTACCTCCAGCGTCACCGCGAACAGGGCAAACTGCCGGCCCGGGAACGCATCAGCCGACTGCTCGACCCGGGTTCTCCCCTGCTGGAGTTATCGGCACTGGCGGCCTGGGACATGTACGACAACGAAGCTCCTGGTGCCGGATTGGTGACCGGAATTGGCCGGGTCTCTGGTCGCGAAGTGATGATCGTGGCCAACGACGCCACGGTGAAGGGCGGCACCTACTATCCGATCACCGTGAAGAAGCACGTGCGAGCGCAGCAGATCGCCCTCGAGAACCGCCTGCCGTGCGTCTATCTAGTGGACTCTGGCGGTGCGTTCCTGCCGTTGCAGGCCGAGGTCTTCCCCGACCGCGATCACTTTGGCCGCATCTTCTACAACCAGGCTCGAATGTCTGCGCTCGGCATTCCGCAGATCGCCGTCGTCATGGGGTCGTGCACAGCCGGTGGCGCCTATGTGCCGGCGATGTCCGACGAAACGATCATCGTGAAAGGAACAGGGACGATTTTTCTGGGAGGTCCCCCACTTGTGAAGGCGGCGACAGGAGAGGACGTAACTGCGGAGGAACTTGGCGGCGCCGACGTCCACACCCGGCTGTCCGGCGTCGCCGACTATCTCGCTGAAGACGATGACCACGCGCTGAGGCAGACGCGAACAATCATCGGCACCCTCAACACGCAGAAGAGTCTTCCTGCGGATATGACGGCGCCCGAGGAGCCGGCGTACGACCCTCAGGAGATTTACGGAATCGTCAACGCCGATGTCCGCAAGCCGTACGACGTGCGGGACGTGATCGCGCGCATGGTGGACGGATCGCGCTTCGACGAGTTCAAGCAACGCTACGCGACGACGCTGGTCACTGGCTTCGCCCGGCTGCATGGCTTCCTCGTCGGGATCGTCGCCAACAACGGTGTGCTGTTTTCCGAGTCTGCGCTCAAGGCGACACACTTCATCGAGTTGTGCAATCAGCGCGGCGTCCCGCTTGTCTTCCTCCAGAACATCACCGGCTTCATCGTCGGGCGGCAATACGAACGAGGCGGCATCGCGAAGGACGGAGCGAAGATGGTGCACGCCGTCGCCAACTCGGTCGTCCCGAAATTTACTGTCGTCATTGGCGGCTCGTTTGGCGCCGGCAACTACGGAATGTGCGGACGTGCGTACGATCCGCGCTTTCTCTGGATGTGGCCCAATGCCCGCATCTCTGTCATGGGTGGAGAGCAGGCCGCGGGCGTGTTGACCACCGTGAAGCGCGACCAGCTCGCGCGCGAGGGCAAGTCGCTCAGCCCCGAAGAGGAGCAGGCCATCCGCGGTCCGATCCTCGACAAGTACGAGCGCGAAGGGTCGCCCTACTACTCGACCGCCCGGCTCTGGGACGATGGCATCCTGGACCCGGTGGACACACGACAGGCACTCGCGCTCGGAATCTCGGCGGCGTATAACGCGCCGATTCCGGAAGCGAAGTACGGCATCTTCCGGATGTAACCGGTGACCGGCCCGCGCCCCTTCGATCGAATCCTGATCGCCAATCGCGGCGAGATCGCGGTGCGCGTGATCCGCGCCTGCCGGGAGATGGGTATCGAGTCGGTTGCGGTCTATTCGGATGCGGACGCACGTGCGTTGCACACGACGCTCGCGGACATGGCCATCCGCATCGGCCCGCCGCAGGCAATCGACAGCTATCTATCGATAGACGCGATCCTATCTGCAGCACGACAAACCGGCGCACAGGCGGTGCATCCCGGTTACGGGTTCCTTTCGGAAAACGCCGACTTTGCGTCGGCCTGCAAGACCGCGGGGCTGACGTTCATCGGGCCGCCACCCGAGGCCATCGAAGGAATGGGGTCGAAGATCGCTGCACGCCGCATTGCGGTCGAGGCCGGCGTGCCCGTTGTCCCGGGTGAGACGCCGACAGATCAATCCGATGATGCGATTGCCGACGCCGCGCGCCGCGTCGGCTTCCCCGTATTGCTGAAGCCATCAGAAGGCGGCGGCGGCATCGGGATGAAGACGGCGCGCAGCGATCGAGATCTCATCGAGACAATCGCGCAGGCACGACGCGAAGCGTTGGCCGCGTTCGGCGACGGCACGCTCTACGTTGAACGGCTGATCGAGAAGCCGCGACATATCGAGTTCCAGATCCTCGCCGATCATCACGGCCATGTCGTCCACCTGTTCGAGCGCGAGTGTTCGATTCAGCGGCGCCACCAGAAGGTGATCGAAGAGAGTCCATCGCCGGCGGTCACTCCGTCGCTGCGGCAACGAATGGGTGAAGCGGCGGTGGCTGTCGCGCGCACGGCGGGATATCGAAACGCCGGAACCGTGGAGTTCCTCGTCGAAGGGAACGGCGATTCCGCTCGCTTCTACTTCCTCGAGATGAACACGCGGCTCCAGGTCGAGCATCCGGTCACCGAACAGGTGACCGGCGTGGACCTCGTTCGCGCGCAGATCGGAGTCGCCGGCGGAAGCGATCTGCCATGGACGCAGGAGGATCTGTCGCAGCGCGGACATGCCATCGAGCTGCGCATCTACGCGGAAGATCCAGCAAGACAGGACCTGCCGCAGGCCGGGACACTGCTGCTCTATCGCGAACCTTCGATGCCAGGCATTCGAATCGACAGTGGCGTGACGGAAGGCTCCGAGGTGGCGGTTCACTACGATCCGCTGCTCGTGAAGCTGATCGCGAGCGGCGAAACGCGAGACACTGCTCGAGCGCGAGCGCTCGCCGCAATCCGCAGCTATCCGATCCTCGGCATCCGGACGAACATCCCGCTGCTCATCGAGCTGCTCGAGCATCCGAAGTTTGTGTCCGGCAACATCGACACCGGCTTGCTCGATGCCGACGGCGATGCCATCAGGGCACGCCTGTCGTCGAGTCCCTCTCCAGAGGTCGTGGCGGTGGCCGCCGCCGCCCGCGCCGCGGGACCAATCGCCACGACTCGCAGCAGCGCCGCAGGCGCGGCCAACATCGATCCGTGGTCGTCGCTCAGGGGCGCGCGTGTCTAGTTCCGACGATCCAACCGAGGTGAGTCCCGCTCGGGAACGGCCGCTATCAGGTCACTCGCGGGACGAAGCGAACGATCGCATTTGCCGTCGCCGGGCGCGATACGTGGGTGTTCCTCGACGGCCGCACCTACATCGTCAGCGACACGCCTGACGGCTCGCCGCGACGATCGCGCGTGGACGAACAGGGCGCGCTCACGGCACCGATGCCTGCCACCGTGCTCAAGATCAACGCCACCACGGGTCAGCAGGTGAAGCGCAACGATGTCGTGATGGTGCTCGAAGCAATGAAGATGGAACTGCCGATTCGCTCGCCGCGCGATGGCGTGGTGAAGGCGATCCGATGCGAGGCCGGCGAGCTGGTTCAGCCGGGCACCACGCTCCTCGAGCTCGAAGATGACCCTTCGACCCTTCGGCAGCCTCAGGGTCGTCCCGAGCAACGTCGAGGGTGAGAAGATAGAACGGTGAGCGAGAAGGTTCCCGCAGAGATCGCGGCGATTCTCACCGAGTTCGTCGAGAAGGTGGGACTGCTGCGCCGCGACATGCAGCACAAGAAGGAACTCGAGAAGTACGAGGCCCGGATGCAGCGCATCGAGCAGAAGCTCTCCGCGCTGGCCGAGCGAGTGTCAGTGGACGATCCGGATCTCGCCAAGGCGATACGGACCGCGTGGCAAATGCCGGCCCGCAGCCTCGCGTTCCGGAACGCCACGCATCAAAAGCCGGAGGGTGGTTAGTGGTTGGTGGTCAGTGGACAGAACCGAACGCTGAACTTAACCACCCACCACCTACCACCATCCACCAACCGTCTTAGCCTTTGGGCCCCACCGTCTGATTCGACAAGTAGCGCTCGTACCCCATCTCCTTGATCTGATGGAGCTGCGCCTCGAGCCAGTCCACGTGCTCTTCCTCGTCCTTCAGAAGCTTCGAGAACAGCTCGCGTGACTGGTCGTCACCGGCGTCGCGCGAGATCTGGACGGCCTTGTTGTACATCGCGACGGCGTTCGTCTCGAGCTGGAGGTCGGCTTCGAGTTGATTCTTGACGTTCGTGCCGACCTTGAGCTCCATGTATTCCATCGTCGGCGTGGCGTCGAGGAACAGGATGCGCTCGATGAGCTCTTCGGCGTGCTTCATCTCGTCGATCGACTGCTTTCTGATGAAGTCGCCCAGGCCGTGATAGCCCCAGTTGTGACACATCTCCGCATGCAGGAAATACTGGTTGATCGCCGTCAGTTCTTCCTTGAGTGCGTGATTGAGCTGAGCGATGACCTGAGCGTTACCGCGCATTAATGCCGCCTCCTTTGCGCGTGTGCCGATCACACAGCGCGGGGACATCGTACGCTGAACAATGCCCGCGGCTCAAATAGCTGAGTATCCTGCGACTGCGACTCGCTCTCACAACGGTCGAGTCTCCTCCCTGCCGTACAATCGATCCATGAGGGCGATCATGAGAACCCGACTGACAGCGCTTGCGATATTGCTGATTCCCACCGCAGTCCTGGCGCAGGATCCCGGCCAGATACAGCGGCTCTTCGAGTCGGGGAAATATCAGCAGGTCGTCGATTCCACCACGCCAGACTCGCCGCCCGATGTGCTCTACACGACGGCGCAGAGCCAGCAGAAACTCGGCGCCAACGATCAGGCGGCGCAGACATTCAGTCGCCTGGCCGAGCGTCCCGAGGCAGACCCATGGCACTTCATCGGGTTGTCTGGGCGTCAACTCGTGGAAGGGAATCCCGACGCCGCGATCGCGTCGGCGCGTCAAGCAGTCGACGATGGCACCGGAACTTCCCTACGCGCACTTTCAGCTCGGTCTTGTGCTCGCCCGCCAGCAGCGTGGGCGGAGGCCGCCGCCGAATTCGACGAGGTCAGTGCTCGGCAGCCGACCAACGCCTACGCGTACTACTACGGCGGCATGATGCACTACCGCGCCAGTCGAGTCGATCAGATGGCGGTGCACTTCGAGCAGTTCCTCAAGCTCGCGCCCGAGGCGCCCGAGCGGCCGGAGGTGCTCTCGATCATGCGAACGCTTCAAAGACGGTAAGAACTCCGTTGGGAGTTGGGCGTTTCCTAGAACGTCTGTCCGATTCCGAAGACCCATCGTCCGGTGTCGGCGACAGGCCGATTCCAGATGGTCTTCCCGTAATCCACGCGGAACAACGCGAACGGCGTCACAAGGCGCAAGCCAAATCCTGATGACCCTACGAGATCGCCGAGACGCACATCGGAGACCGTGGGAAAGACGTTGCCCGTGTCGATGAACACCACACCCCGAAGCCATCGATAGACCGGAAACCGCACCTCCTGGTTCAACGTCAGCAGCCCGCGGCCCCCGACGGGGTCTCCGTTGAAGTCGAGCCCTCCGAGGCTGTCTTCGGGCACGCCCCTGACGGTGCGGGCACCACCTGCAAAGAAGCGCAGATCGGAGACCAGCGCCTGTCCCTCGAGCGGCTTGACGGCACCGTATCTCGCCGCAGATGCGAGGACGACCCTTTTCCAGGGCCTGAAGTAATAGGCCTGTGTGAGCGACCTCAGGAACAGCAGATCGGAGTTGAGCAGTGCTGTGCCGTGCTCGAGGCTGGTGGAGACAAACGTCCCGCGCGTGGTGTCAGACGGATCGTCGCGCGTGTCCCATGTGGCACTCGACGTGAAACGGCCGATGTGGGCCGTGACGTCGAACGCGAAATCCGGATCGCTTGGCTGAGTATCGAACGTCCGGTTTCGCTCGGAGCGAAGCCCGTACGACAGCGTCAGCTTTCTTCCATCGGCCACGCTGCTCCCACGCCGCCGTCGTGCGATTGGTCACGAGAGTGTCTATGCGTGACTCCTCACGCGATCGCTCGAGCGTCAATGACGACTGCACGGAACGTCCGAAGAATGTCGGCGTGCTCACGAATACGCGACCGAGTCGCTCGAGGCTTTCGTACTGCGCGGCGGCGCCGACGGTGATCGCACGTCCGAACAACGTGCGGCGCGTCAGGTCGCCCGACACGCCCGGGACGAGGTCGCGCCCGTTGACGTTTTCTTCCGGCCGCTCTTCAGAAACCTGGAAGCCGTAGCGCAGGCGCAGCGCCGGCCACTCCTCGACGGTGACGCGAAGACTGACGGGCGCGGTATCGGCCGCCCCCTGCTGCGGTTCGACCGCGATATCGACGCGTCTGAACAGACCACTCTCGAAGAGGCGGCGGCGGGCATCGAGCCAGTCGTCCGTTCGCAGTCCGTCGCCAGCCTTCAAGCGCACGGTTCGTCTGACCACCTCTTCGTTGACCGACTGCAGGCCGCTGATCGTGATCTCCTGGATGACCTGACGCGGGCCTTCCTTGACCGCAAAGATCACGTCGACGAGGCCGTCAGCGGCGCGAACGTTTTCGCGCGCCTCGAACGAGGCGGCCGTGAAGCCTTCGCGCCGATACCGCGTCTGCAATCGCATCCGCGCTGTCTCCACGTCCGCGGCGCGATACAGCGCGCCCTTCTCGAGCGCGGCTTCAGCCTGCAGATCCTCCACCTTGACGCCGTTCGCCCGCTCGAAGGTCACGTCGCCGATGCGGAATTGCGTGCCGGCCTTCACTGCCACCGGAACCGTCGCCACTTCCTCATCGAACATCGGGACGCCGACGCTCACGGTCGCCTGCGGATATCCCAACGAATGCAGAACGGCGAGCACCATGCGCTCGTATTCGGCCGGGCTGGTGAGCGCCTGCACGGCCTGTGTCCGGTCGCCCGCTCGATCGACGAGTTCCTTCTTCAACTTGTCGTCGACACCCTCGAAGCGCACTTCGATGCGATCGGCCCGCGGCGTCGGCGTCACGTCGATGACCAACGTGCGGACGGCCTCGTCGCCTTCGACCTTCACTGCGAGCATCGGCTCATACGTGGCCTGCAGGGCGAGCTCACGCCGGACGATGCCCTCCGCTTCCTCGATCAGGAATCCTTCGAACACAGACCGCGTCCAGGCGGTCTGAATTTCCTCGAGCACGCTCCGGCGAAGCGAGACGCCCATGACACGAACATGTGTCTCGGGCCCGGCGTCGATCGTGTACGTCAACTCGACGCCCGCACCCGACTCGGCTCGATTCGTGGTGATGCGGGCCGCCCAGTGCTGTTGACGCTGATAGAAGCGCTCGATCCGGTCGCGATCCTCCTGCCAGTTGATGAAGTCGAATCGATCGCCCTCGTTGAGGCGAAGCACGCCGCGCACCTGCGTCTCGGGGAAATGGAGGTCTCCCATCACGCGCACCGCCGACACATGCGGCTGCTTCACCTCGCGTGAGGCGTCGCCGGACCGAACCGCGTTGGGCGCGTTTCCGAAGGTCACGTCGTGGCGGAACTCGTACGACCGCAGTTCCTGGTCGTCCTGGACAAATCGCAGCGCGATTCGACGGACCGGCAGATAGTCGACGATCCACGTCTGCTCGTTGCTCTCGACGAGGCTCTGCGACAGCGTGACGTCAACTTTGTGGCCCAGGCTCTTGCCGAAGGTGACCCGCGAAGTCGGGTCGGTCTCGGACGCCAGGTCGGCTGGATCGCGTGGATTGGTCTCCACGCCGCCGAAACGAAGCGTGTCGAGACCTACGCTACGCCCGGCGACGCCAAGAACATCGCCAGCAAGACTGCCGAGCACCTGCGCTCCGACGGCGGCGGCCTGTTGTTCCCCAAGTTCATCCATCTTCCGGCCCGTCAGCAGCAACGAGGTCAGCTCGGACTGCGACTTGTCGAGCTCCGGATCGGAGGGCGAGCTCAGCTCCGTCATCAGGCTGTCCGGCGTGCCAGTGATGCGGATGTCGATGTCGGTGCCCGACACTCTGGTCGACGCCTCAATGCCGAGCATCGGTTCGATCGTCGAGGGATTGGCAAAGTCGATCGTCCCGTTCTGAACGACGTAGACATTCCGGCCGAGGAAGAGCTGACCACCTTCTCGCAACTCCAGGCGACCGGAGAGCGCGGGCGACGCAGCCACGTTGATCAGCCGCAGGTCGGCACCGAGCTGTGCCTTCGCGACGTTGTTGTCGATCAGCAGGTCCTCGTCCGTGATCACGCGAACGTCGAGCGTCAGCGATTGAAGAAATGGCGACGGGGGAGCGCCGGTCGTCGTGCCCGCACGCTGGAGGTTGTTCAACAGTCCTGTCACGAGTGCCAGAGGCTCGCGGTACGCGCCGCGCTTGATGGTGACGAGCCCGCTCAAACGATTCGCCTGCGCGCCGTCCTCGACCGTGGTCGTCAACTCAATCGAGCTGTCGACTTCGGTGCGCAGCCCTTCCGGGAAGTTCATCGCCATCCCGCTGACGTTTGCCATGAACTGTCCGCGCAGTTCCGGGGCGTATTGGACCTGACCCGATCCGCTCAGCTTGCCGCCGTTGACGGTACCACTCAGCGACGTGATGAACGCGTTGCTGCGCGCGAGCACCGCCACCGCGTTCAGCTCGCTGGCCACGACGCGTGGCTCGCGCAGGCGAAGTTCTCCGTTGGCCAGGCGGACCTCGCCGTTGATCGTCGGCGCATTCAACACACCAGTGACGGACAGACGCGTGTCCACTTGTCCGGCAGTGCTGATGCCGCTGACGCCAAGGAACGGCGTGAGCAGCCGGGCGTCGAGCGTGCCGTTCGCCAGAATCGCGGCCTGCTGATCGCTGAGGCGAACCTGTCCGCTGACATCGACCGACGACCCCTCGCTTTCCCACGTCCAGCTTTCAATTCGGGCAATGCCGTCTCGAGCCACGACGCGAGTCGGCATCCGCTGCGTGACGGGCAGATCGGCGACGGTGAGGTTCAACCGGTCAAGAACGACTTCTCCTTGAGCGTCATTGAGGTTCAGCGACGGGCTCGAGAGATCGAGCCGCGCGTCGAGCGACCCCGCAACCTGAGCGATCGTGGACGGGTCAACGAACGGTGCGAGAACAGCGGACGTCACACCAACTGCCGTCGCCTTCAGCACCGCGCCGCCATCAGACGGGGCGGCTCCTTTGCTGGTGAACAGTGCCACCGGCGCCTGCCCTGTCGCCGTGACGTTGGCGCCGTGATAGCTGCCCGTGAGATCGCGAAGCTCGACGAGCCCGTTCTCGACGTGCGCGCGGACGCGCAGGTTCTCGACCGGCGCGAGATCCGATCGCGCCTGAACCATCCCTGGCCCCAGCTCGAGATCAGCAGCGTAGGCCGGCGACTCGAGCGACCCGGTAATGCGTGCCAGCAACACGAGCGGGCCCTTGCCGGCGGCGATCGGCGCCTCCGTTGTGGTTCGCGTCGTGTCGGCGGCCACGGCCGCCGCAACCGCTACGTCATAGAGATCGCCAGACAATGTCGCGAGCAGTGCATCGCTGCCCGACGCGGTCGACAGAGGCAAAGCACCGGCCGCAGAAACCGACGTCTTTCCAACCGAACCCTCCAACCGCTCGACCACGACTCGGCCGTTGTCGTACTGCACTCGCGCCGGCTCGCGCAGCGCGATGGGCAATGTCTGAACGTGACCGTCGAGTGCCGCCACCTGCAGCGAGGCCCGGCCGTCGCGCCATCGCTCCAGTGGTCCCTGCGCTTCGACACGAAGGTCGGCTGTACCATCGAGCGACACCGGCAGTCGAATGCCGCTCACGGCTCGCGCAAGATTCAGTGCCTGAGCATTGGCATTCAGCGTCGTCTGATAGGGCGCATCGAATCGAATGTTCGCGTCTGCGACTGCGTTGAACTCTGGAGCTTGAGCCGTGATGTTGGCGTGGTCACCTTGAAGGTCTGCATCCGCGACGATCTCTCCGAGCGCAATGTCCTGTGACACCGTGAGACTGGAAACGAGGTGCGCCTTGCCAAACACCATTCGTCCACGACCGTTGCCGGAATAGTCGAGGCCCACGAGTCCTGAGAGCGGAAGATCGGGTGTCGGATCAAGGCGCCACGAGGTGAGGCCGACAGTCCCGGTGTAACCCTGGTCCTTCAGATTGAACTGACCCGCGGCTCGCACTCGGCCTGTGGTCCCTTCCCCGCTCGCGCCCGCAGGCTGCGCAGCCGATAACTCCTCGAGATCGAGCATCGATCCATCGAGCCGGCCGCGAGCCTGTACGTCGACGATCTCCTGTCCCGATACCACGGCTTTGTCGCTGTCCACGACGAAATGGAGGACCGGGCGCCCGATCGTTCCCTCGACATCGGCACTGGCCCGGATGGATCCGGTAACCAGATCCTGCTGAACGGACGCCAGCCCCGACTCGTCGAGCATCTGGAAGATCGCCTGCAGGTCACTCTCCGAAGCGTGCAGCGTTCCCATGACGGTCGAATCGGCAAAGTTGTCCCCACGCAGGCGGCCCATCAGCGACACATCGATCGGGGTGACGTCTCCGACTCGATGACGTGCCTCGAGTCCCCACTGCCCTCTCGCGAGACGGAAGCGCGCTTCTCCTGGCGCAGGAATGCGTCCGCGTCCGCGCTGCCCACCGGCCAGCGAGACTCGGGCGTCGACGTCCCATCCTTCGATCGACTCGATCGCTCCGCTCGCCTTCAGCTCACCCGACGCTCGTCCCGACGGACCCACGCGTGCGTCGCCGATCGTCGTCAGCAGGCGCGCGGCGTCGAGGTCGCGCCACGACGCGTCCACACGCGCGCGGTTGTCTTGCCACGTGATACCTCCCGTCGCCGCCACGCTGCCACCCGCGATCCCGGCCGACGACTCTCCTATCTCGAGGCTGTCGCCATTGAGTTGAATGCGCGCGGCGACGTTCGCGACCTCCAGTCGCTGCCAGGAGATCCCGTTCGACGAGAGTTGCAGATTGGCAGTGGGCTCGCTCAACGGCCCGCTCACGGTGCCTTCGAGATGCACGCCGCCTCGCGGCGCATCATCCGCCTGGCCCCACCACTTCGCCGCGTTCTGGAGTTCACTGTCGCTGACCACTCGCACGTCGATCGACGGATGTTGCCTGATGAGCGCAAGCATGCCGTCGATCACTCCGCGAAGTTCCGGTGCGCTGAACTCCAGGTTCATCAACTGCAGATCGCGTCCGTCGAACGAGATGTCGCTCTGAAGCGTGTCGATGCGTGTGCTCGTCGAACCAATAGTCAGATCGAGTGGCGCATCCAGCGCGAGACGCCCGCGAGACGACAGGTCAACCGTGAGCGCTGGTGCGCTGAGCGTGATGTTCGCGGCCTCGTCTCTGTACTCGACGGCCAGTCGAGGCACGTTGATTCGCGCGATCGGCAACGGCGCCGGATCGCCGGTTCCGCCTCCCGACGACTTCGGAAGATTCGTCGTCCCATCGGCGCGCCGCACGATGTGCACGGCTCCGTTCGTAACCGTCACCTCGTCTATCGCCACTTCTCCGAAAAACACCCGATACGAGGCAGCGGCCACGACGTTGTCCGCAGTGAAGAACGGCTGAGCATCCCCGGCGGCCGACACTTTCACATTGGCCAGTCGAACGCGGCGTGTCGCGAGGTTGTAGTTGAGACGAGTCGCGTCGATCTGCACTCCACGACTCAGCGCGGCACGGATCACGAAGCGGAGCGCGTAGGACCTGACAGGCGGTGTGTGCACGGCGACCACACCGACCAGTACGAGCAGCAGGAATGCGAGACAGACAATGACGAACCGCCGACGCATCGGGTCCTGTCCCATGCTACGCCACGGCTAGCGATCCCATGTGCGCGCGTAACAGGAGGAACTGCTGATGTGTTAACCTAACAGGGTCATACAGGCGGCGGCGCCGGGTGACTCCCGTTTTTTGATGGCCGAGAAACCACTCGACCTCACACTCGAGCTAGCCCCGAAGGCGCGATTCGACGTCGTCGATTTGCGATCCCATTTTTCAGCCGAGCATCAGGCACTCGGGCCGTACCCGCATTGCCTCTATTGGTCGTTTCATACGACTGCCGGCTTCCTCGATCGCAGTCTTGCGGCACGCCTGAGCGCTGAGCGGATCCCCGGATACGTCGACGCGTTCCGCGCGCTCTTCCCCGAGGGCGCGGGCTACGCGCACGACAGCCTCGAACAGCGCGGCGATCTCGACGCCGCCCAGCGCGCCATTGAGCCGCGCAACGCCGACTCACACCTGGCGTTCATTGCCGGTGGTTTGCTCACGAGCGTCATGCATCCGAACCGCGCCGGCGAAGAGGTGTGCTGGATCGATCTCGACGGCATGAATCACGGAAAGCCGCGCCGCCGGTTGACGCGACTGATCGCCTTCCACCGCGAACGCGTCGTCCGCAACACGCGCATCGAGGTCCCGGTCTCCGCGCATCCGATCGACTCGATCAATCTCAAGGACCCGCGACTCGGCATCTACGCGCAGCTCACGCAGTTCGTCAAAGACGCGGGCATGTCGACCGGGCGCCTGCGCATCGCGCTCGATCCGGTGGAGCGGCATTCAGCGCTCACCGTCAACGAGTACGAAACGCTGCTCATGCGGCACGACCTCGCCGAGGTGCTGCGCAACCCGCTTCGCTTCGTTGCCGAGAAGTCACGCCATGCCCTGGCAAACCCGTTCGCCGTGCCGGCCCGGACACTCGACTACGCGAAATACGATTTCGTGCGCGTCCTCAACAAGGGGCTCGACGCGTTCGGTCTTCGCGGATCGATCATCGAGAAAGTGATGGCGCGAACGCTCGCCGTGCCGGCCGCACGCTTCTTCCGCATGCGCCGGTCTGTCAGCCTGCTCGTGTCAGCGGACGACCATGGCGCGCCGACGATTGTGGCAGGGATGTATCAGAGTCCGATCCTGGTGCAGTGGCAGCACGCGCCGCGACGGTCCCGCGTCCTCGACGTCACACTCACTGAGATTCGCTAGCTACGCCGCGGGCTCGGGGGACGTTACCGCGGAAGCCTCTCCGGCATCTCTGCCACCGCGTACGCCATGACGGCAACAGCGGCAGAGGCCCTCGACACTTCCTCAGGCAAGATGCGATCGACGGTGTCCGCCGCAGTGTGGTGGATCACGAAGTAGCGCGCGGCATCTCCTACATACGCCATCGTCGGAACTCTTCCGGCCTGGGCGATGGGACCGATGTCAGCGCCGCCGCCTCCCGCTGTGATCTCGGGAAAGTTCAGCGGCTCGAGCAGCAGACCTATCTGTCCGATCATGGCGCGCGCCGCCATGCTGCCGGAGAATCCGAGCGCCGCCGGCGCGAACACTCCGAGATCCGATTCGAGTGCGAAGACATGATCGGAAGCTGTTGAGGCGTGGCGTTCGGCGTACGCTGCCGCGCCGCGCAGTCCGTTTTCCTCGTTCGTCCACAGCACCACGCGAACCGTACGCCGTGGACGAAGCCCCAGCTTCATCATCAGGCGTGCTGCCTCCCACGTGATGATGCATCCCACGCCATCGTCCGACGCGCCCGTTCCGACGTCCCACGAATCGAGATGTCCGCCGAGCAGCACGATCTCGTTCGGCTTCTCGCGTCCGATGATCTCGCCGACGACGTTGGCGGACTCGACGTCGGCCTCGCGACGCCCTTCGAGCAGAAGCCGCAGGCGTACGCGGCGGCCGGTGCGAGCGAGACGTACGAGGCGGTTGGCGTCCTCGGCTGCGAGTGCGGCAGCGGGAATTGCGGTCACTTCCGGGATGTAGTTCACGCTGCCGGTGTGCGCCGTTCGCAATCCGACCGGCCCGATCGATCGCACGAGCACCGCGAGGGCGCCCTGCTGTGCCGCGGCACGCGCACCCCCGTTGCGGTACGTGACGGTTTCCGCGTAGCCGCCGTACGCGACATCGAACAGCACGATCTTGCCGCGCGCCTCTGACGCGCGACTGCGGAGATCTTCAAAGCTGCTGACCACCAGCAGATCGGCCTCGAGGCCACCGGGCGGCGTCGCCACGGTTCCACCGAGCCCGAGAATCGCCAGGTCCTGATGCGGCGGATCGACAATCTCCGCCTGCTCGCGACCTCGCACCCATTTGGGGACCATCACCGGCTCGGTGTGCACGTTCTCGAGCCCGTCAGCCGTCATCGTCTGAACGGACCACCGGATCGCTCTGGCGAGATTCTGAGAGCCACTCAATCGCGCGCCAAACGTATCCGTGAGTTCGGCGAGGCGCCGCCATGCGAAGTCGTCCGCCGTTGCGGCCTTGATCAACTGGTCTGCATCGGCCTTCAACGGTGTCGAAACGGAGTGCGTGCTCTGGGCTTCGAGGGAGATGGCAACCGCTATGGCGCAGGCCAGCGCAACCAGGTGGGACAACGACAGCCGCATGCAGATCTACTTTAGCGCAGGGGGCTTACGCGGGGCTCTCGACTCTGGGCTCTGGGCGTTGGGCGTTGGACATCACGCCACCGGTTTGAAGTACTCCGGAAGATCGCGTTTGGTCTCGAGCAGGATCGAGATAATCGCCTTGCGATCTGCCGGAGCCAGGCCCTTGTAGCGAGGAGACATGTCCTTGCCGGACAGCACTTCCCAGAGACGCGAGTAGACCGCGCTCTTGGCTGCCGGCGGAAGGGCATCGAATGCCGGCGTGTAGATCATGTAGCTGCACGGATACTTGAACAGCCGGCGACGCAGATCGAACTCGCGCAGCGAACGGCCCTGGCCATCGCGCGGGCCTCTGGCGACGAACGACTCGGCGAACCCGGACGTGCCTTTCACCACGCCTGTCAGCGGCGCCTCGTCCACAAAGAGCATGTAGTCGACGAGGTCGCGTGCGGCCTCGGTGACACGCGTCGAGGCGGCCTGGCTCGGCGATGCTGCGGCCAGCCTCGCTTCCCATCCTGTGCGCGTGATCAGGTTCGTCATGTTGGCCTGATGGTCGATGACGAGCAACGCCACGACATCGCTGTACGGAGCGGCGTACCCCTTCAGGTCGAAGAGTCCGTCGAGCGACGGCAGCGCGCGCGTCGGAGCTGCCAGCTTCGATCCCTTGTCGTTGTACATGACCGACACGTTGCCGATGTGCTTCGCGCCGCCCGGATCGCCGGTCACCCACCATCCACCCCAGCGCTGTTCGAGCGGACTGCCGTGAACGGTCGTGAAGCCGTTGGCGTACGAGTTTTCGTCGCGCAGGGGATAGACGCTCTGCACCATCAAGCCGGGAACGCCCAGCGTCTCCCACGACAAGTGACATGCGAGGCACTCGTTGCTGCGCTTGAAGGCCGGCTTCGCTCCGGCATCCTGTGCGACCTCATAGAAGACAACGCCCTGCGACGGATCCTGTGAGGCGACTTCGATGATCTTGGCGCCGCGGATGTATCCGACTGCGACCGTGTCGTTGAAGAACACGGCACGCGGGTTGTGCATCCGGATGAGCGACGCCTGGAAACTGGTCTGCGAGAAGACCATCATCTGCGACTCGACAGGCACGTTCAGCGCGTCGAGCACCGACCGGAGGTAACCCGTGGACTCGTCGTACTTCAGCGTCGCCGCCCCGTTGGCGAGCCTGGCGTTGAGCGCCGATACCGCGTCCGACGTCGCGCCAGTCGAATAGGCGATGGCCGGGTGATCGCGCGACTCCACGTAAGCGTCGCGCCGCTGGGCAACGGCCAGCAGGCTGCAACCGAAGATGGCGGCCACGACGAGCAGGAGAAGAGATGGAACCCGGGCTGGAGGAGCCACACCTGAAGGCTACGATCGGTAACCGCAGCACTGCAAGCGCGTCTACGGGGATATGATGGGGGTTCCCGCCATTGAGGCCGGGCGCCGCATATGAATCAGGCCGTCACACTCAGCGTCGACCAGGGCGTCGCGCTCATTCGCATCGACAACCCACCCGTCAACGCGCTCAGTCCCGAGGTGATCGACGGCCTCGGCGCCTCACTCGATCGCGCGTCTCGAGACGACTCGGTTCAGGCGATCGTCATCATCGGCGCGGGCCGGACGTTCATCGCAGGCGCAGACATCAAAGGACTCGAACAACTGGCGTGGGGCAGCGATTCCGGCGCACCGGAGATGCACGATCTGCTGCAGAAGATGGAAGACACCCCCAAGCCGGTCGTCATGGCGATGCACGGCACCGCGCTCGGCGGGGGCCTCGAGGTCGCGATGGCCGGGCACTACCGTGTCGCCGTGCCGGACGCGCAGATGGGACAGCCCGAGGTGAATCTCGGCATCATCCCTGGCGCCGAAGGAACGCAGCGACTTCCGCGGCTCGTGGGTCTCGAGAAAGCGATCGAGATGTGCGTCTCCGGCAAGCCGATCAAGGCCGCTGACGCGCTGAGCGCCGGGCTCATCGATCGCATCATCGAAGGCGACCTCGCCACCGGTGCGTCGGGCTTCGCGCGAGAGATGGCGGCACGCAAAGGTGCGTTGCCAAAGACGCGAGAGCGACAGGACAAGCTTCCACCCGCAAGCGCGATCCCCGGGCTTGCTCGCAGCCGGTCGCGATCTCGCGCGCAAGACGCGACGCAACCTCGAAGCTCCCGTGGCGGCCGTCGACGCGCTCGAAGCTGCAGCCACGCTTCCGTTCGCCGAAGGGTGCGCACGCGAGCGGGACATCTTCTTTCAGCTCGCGAAGTCTGAACAGGCCAAGGCGCTCATCCACGCGTTCTTTGCCGAGCGCGGCGTTTCGAAGGTACCCGGCGTGTCGAAGGACACCGTCGCCGCACCGGTGAATCGCGTCGGCATCATTGGTGCGGGCACGATGGGTGGCGGCATCGCGATGGCGTGCGCCAATGCAGGAATCTCGGTGCGCCTCACGGATACCTCGCAAGAGGCGCTCGACAGAGGCATCGCCACGATTCGCAAGAACTACGACGTCTCCGTGAAACGCGGACGCTTCACCCCGGCGATGGTCGAAGAACGAATGAAGCGAATCTCCCCGCAGGTCGGCTACGACGCATTTGGCGACCTCGATCTGATCGTCGAAGCCGTGTTCGAGAACATGGCGCTCAAGACACAAATCGCCGGCTCGGTCGCCTCGTTGGGCAAACCGGAGCAGGTGTTTGCCACCAACACATCCACGCTCGACATCGACGAGATCGCCGCCGCAACCGGACGCGCGCCGAGCGTGCTCGGCCTGCACTTCTTCAGCCCGGCGAACGTCATGCGCCTCGTGGAGATCGTCCGCGGCAAGGCCACGAGCCCCGAAACGCTGGCGACCGCCATGGCCGTCGCCAAGAAGCTCGGTAAAGTCGGCGTGGTCGTCGGCAACGGCCCGGGGTTCGTCGGCAATCGCATGATGTTCCCCTACATGTACGAGGCGCAGTTCCTCGTCGAAGACGGGGCGACGCCACAGCAGGTCGATGACGCACTGACCGGCTTCGGCATGGCGATGGGCATGTTCGCCGTTGACGACATGGCCGGGCTCGACGTGGCATGGCGGGTGCGGCAGGAGCTGAATCAGTTCAGCGAACCGGGTGCGCGCAAGCCGCTCGTTGCCGATCGTCTGTGCGAAATGGGACGCTTCGGACAGAAGACCGGCAGGGGCTGGTACCTCTACGGCGACGATCGCAAGCCGCAACCCGACCCTGAGGTCCTCGCGCTCATCGAGCAGCTTGCCGTAGCGAACGGCATCCGCCGGCGCTCGTTCACCAACGAAGAGATCATCGAGCGGACGATCTACGCGCTGATCAACGAAGGCGCGCGCGTGCTGGACGAGGGCTATGCGCTTCGCGCGGCCGACATCGACGTCATTTACACCAACGGCTACGGCTTCCCCGCCTGGCGCGGCGGACCGATGTTCTACGCCGACCGCGTCGGCCTGAAGAAGATCTACGACCGTGTGTCTGCGTTCCATCAGGAACTGGGTCAGCGCTGGGCACCTGCGCCGCTCCTTGCAAAGCTGGCAAAGGAAGGGACCACGTTCAAGGAGCTGGACAAACGTCGCGCCGGCTCATTGGTTGGAGCGACCTCGTAGCGGATTCCATGGAATCCACCGCCCGCCGAATCAGGTCGGTCAACATCACCCCAATCGAGACGACGATCCGCCATGGATCCGATGGGGTCGTCTATCTATCGTCGCCGCAGGCGCTCGGCCCGTATCCCGATCGGATCACCGATCGACTCGAGCACTGGGCCAGAGAAGCTCCGGGCCGGGTCTTTCTCGCGCAGCGCGATCTGACTGGCGGCTGGCGCACGCTGACTTACGCGGACGCGTTCGACAGCGTCGGACGCATCTCGCAGTCGTTGCTCAATCGGAAGCTGTCGCCCGAACGGCCGATCCTGATCCTGTCGGGGAATGGGATCGATCATGCCCTGCTGGCGCTGGCGGCAATGCACGTCGGCGTTCCCTATGCGCCAATCGCGCCCGCGTACGCTCTGCAAGCCAGGGATTACGGCACGCTTCAGCAGATCTTCCATCGGCTCAAGCCCGGTCTCGTGTTCGCGGCCGAAGGCGCGGCTTTCGAGCGCGCGCTGTCTCAGGTGCTGCCGGCAGGCGTCGAGCTCGTGGTCTCGTCATCGTCGCCTGCAACCCTTGCGTCGACACCGTTCAGTGAGCTTCTCGCAACATCAGGAACAGGCATCGGTCAACGAGGCAAGGAATCTCGTCGGCCCCGACACCATCGCAAAGATCCTGTTCACCTCGGGATCCACCGGGAATCCGAAGGGTGTCATCAACACACAGCGGATGCTCTGCTCGAATCAGGAAATGATTCGAACCGTGATGGCGTTCCTCGCGGACGAGCCGCCAACGCTCTGTTGCTGGCTGCCGTGGAACCACACCGCCGGCGGCAACCACAACTTCGGCATCGTGCTCTACAACGGCGGCACGTTCTATATCGACGAAGGCAAGCCGACGCCGGGACTCTTCGACGTGACGCTGCGCAACCTGCGTGAGATTCCTGCCGTCGCGCACTTCACCGTGCCGCGGACGTACGAGATGCTGCTGCCTCACCTCCGCAGCGATGCCGTGCTCCGAGAGACCTTCTTCAAGAAGCTCAAACTCTATTTCTACGCCGCCGCCGGACTCGGCCAGCGATTCTGGGACGAGCTACGCGACCTGGCGATCGACGCGTGCGGCGAAGAGCTGCTGATCGTCACCGGCTTCGGCGCAACAGAGACCGCGCCCTTCGCCCTGACCACCGGCGGCTATGGCGCCGTCTCCGGCATGATCGGGTTGCCGTGCCCGGGCATGGAGCTCAAGCTCGCGCCGGCCGGCTCGAAAAAGGAAGCACGCGTGCGCGGCCCCAACATCACGCCTGGCTACTGGGGCGATGAAGCCATGACGCAGGCGGCCTTCGACGAAGAGGGCTTACTACAAGCTGGGCGACGCGATGGACTTCGTCGATCCCGCCGATCCCAACAAGGGATTGATGTTCAACGGACGCCTGGCCGAGGACTTCAAGCTCTCCACCGGAACCTGGGTCAGCGTCGGGCCGTTGCGCTCGAAGATCCTGATGCAGGCCGCCGGCCTCGCTCAGGACGTCGTCATCGCGGGACACGACAGAGACTTTGCCGCAGCGATGGTCTTTCCAAACCTCGCGCGCTGCCGTGAGCTCGCCGGCAGCGTCTCTCCCGATGCTCCCGCGAGCGAGGTGCTTCGACACCCGGCGGTCGTCTCGCGATTCCAGACAATCTTCGACGAGCTCGCGCGACAGGCCACCGGGAGCTCCACATTCGTGTCGCGCGCGGCGCTTCTCGATGTGCCGCCGTCGCTCGACGCGCGAGAGATCACGGACAAAGGCTCGATCAATCAGAGGGCGGTGCTGCGCAATCGCGCCGCGCTCGTCGATGACATCTACTCCACTCCCCCGCCTGCGCACGTGATCCGGAGTGGGGTCTGACCCCTTCACACTTTTCCAGCGAGAGCGATGATGGCACCCGCAGCGATCGACGTCGACCGAATAGTGGCGTTCGACGTCCACGTCCACCTCGAACACACCGGCGAGCAGACTGACGCCGACAAACACGCGGCCGCGTATTTCAAGGGCGGAGGCGCACGCGACGCCGCATCGCTGGCGGAGTATTACCGCTCTCGCAACATGGCGTGCGTCATCTTCACCGTGGACGAAACGCTCACCGGCACGCCGCGGCTCTCGAACGACGAGGTCGTCGAGTTCGCGCAGAAGAACGCCGACATCGCAATCCCGTTTGCCAGCATCAACCCGACGCGCGGCGCCGAAGCCGTGCGCGAAGCGCGACGTCTGGTCAGCGCGGGAGCGATACGCGGTCTCAAGCTTCATCCACCGATTCAGGAGTTCTTCCCGAACGATCGCATCGCGTATCCGTTGTACGAAGTCTTCGCCGAAGCGAAGCTTCCGGTCGTCTTTCACACCGGACACAGCGGCATCGGCACGGGCATGCGGGGTGGCGGCGGTATCCGGTTGAAGTATGGCGACCCAATGCCAATCGACGATGTGGCGGTGGACTTTCCGGATATGCCGATCATCATGGCGCACCCGTCGTTCCCGTGGCAGGACGAGGCGATCTCGATCTGTCTGCACAAGCCGCAGGTCTACATCGACCTCTCAGGGTGGTCGCCGAAGTACTTCTCGCCGACGCTGGTGCAGTACGCGAACACGCTGCTGAAGAACAAGGTGATGTTCGGGTCGGACTATCCGCTGCTGACGCCTGACCGCTGGCTCGCGGACTTCGAGAAGCTGCCGATGCGGGATGAAGTGCGTCCGTTGATCCTGAAAGAGAACGCTATTCGATTGTTGGGATTGCGCGCAGCTTCGTAACCATGACCATGCGAATCCGACGAACGCTGTCAAGCCAAGTCAGCGTGAATCGCCCGAAAAACAGGACATAATGCATCCGGACCTGCGAGGCTGGAGACACGCGAGATGCTGACACGAGTAGACCGTCTGTTCACGATCCTGGCGTGCATTGGCATCGCTGTGGCGCTCACTTTCGTCGACACGTCCGCACAGTACTTGAAGTATCGCGACCCGAAGACGCCGCGCAACGCCGACGGCACACCGAACATGACGGCGCCGGCGCCGCGACTCGCGGATGGCAAGCCGGATCTCGGCGGGCTGTGGAACGCGACCGACGGTCGATTCCTGACCAACCTCAGTAAGCGCGCAGGGATCGATCCAGGGTTCACGCCATGGGCGGCGGCGCTCTTCAAGGAGCGCCAGGAAAACGAAGGACGCGACCGGCCCGCAGGTCGATGCCTGCCGCACACGATTCCCAACGCCATGCTGGTGCCGAACTATCCGTGGAAGGTCGTTCAGACACCGGGGCTCACGATCATCCTGTTCGAGAACTTCACCCAGTACCGTCAGATCTTCACCGACGGGCGCGACTACCCCACTGAACGTCAGCCCGCGTGGTTCGGCTACTCCCTCGGCAAATGGGACGGCGACACGTTCGTGGTCGAGACTCTCGGGTTCAACGACCAGAGCTGGCTCGATGACGGGGGGCATCCACGCAGTGAGGAGATGCGGACGACGGAGCGGTTCCGCCGCATCGACTACGGCCACCTCGAGGTGGAGTTCACGTTCAACGATCCCAAGGCGTACACGAAGCCATGGTCGGTGACCGTGCCGTTCATCCTGCTGCCTGATACCGACATCATCGAGAACATCTGCGAGAACGAGAAGGACGTCGAACACGTCTTCTTCGGGGGCCTGAAGCCGAAGTAGTGGTCTCGACGCATGCAGGTTCTGGTTCTCAGCCTTCTTCTCGCCGCCGCACCGGGCTTCGCGCAGACCGACGGCAAGGACCCCGACAAGCTGTACGCCGATCGCGAGCAGTTGTCGAGCGCGCGGCAAGCCGCTGATATCTGGGAGGCGCGACTCACCGCCAACCCGAAAGACTTCGAGTCTGCGTGGAAGCTGGCGCGCGCGTGCTACTGGCTGGGTGGGCACGTTCCCGCTGACGAACAAAAGCAGCAGTACGAGCGCGGCATCACGGCGGCGACACGCGCCGTCGAGCTCGAGCCCAACAAACCCGATGGCCATTTCTGGATGGCCGCGGACATGGGAGCGATGGCCGAGTCGTTCGGTCTGCGCGCCGGAATCCGCTATCGCGGTCCCATCAAGAACGAGCTCGAGACGGTGCTCAAGCTCGATCCCTCCTATCAGCAGGGATCGGCGGATCGAGCGCTCGGACGCTGGTACTTCCGCGTCCCTCGCCTGTTCGGCGGCAGCAGGGACAAGGCCGTCGAACACCTGAAGCAGTCGCTGACGCACGCCCCGCAGAGCACCGCCACGCACTTCTTTCTCGCCGAAACCTATCTCGATATGGACAAGCAGGACGATGCGCGTCGCGAGGCCCAGATCGTGCTCGACGCCCCGCTCCACCCCGATTGGTCGCCCGAGGATCGCGAGTTCAAGCAGAAGGCGAAGGACCTGCTCCAGAAGATCAAGTAGACGCGAGCCCCGGGGTTGAATTCCTGCCCAAAGCGTGAAATCGTACGCGCCCCAGGGGAGGCATCATGACTCGAGCGACTCGCGTACTGGCTCTCGCACTCTCCACGCTGATGCTCGCACCGGCACTTGGCTCGGCGCAGCAGACCGTCGGCCCAGGCGTGGAATTCACCGCACCCGACAAGATCAAGTGGGTCAAGAACGCGGCCGGCACACAGGAAACGGCCGTTCTGGCCGGCGACCCCGACAAGGCCGGCCCGTACGTGATCCGACTGCGATGGCTGCCCGGCAACATGAGCCGTCCGCACTTCCACCCCAACGATCGCCACTTCGTGGTCGTCGAGGGCACGTGGTGGCTCGGCGCAGGTGAGAAATACGACCCCGACCACACCACGCCGGTGGGTCCTGGCACGTATGTGTTCCACAAAGCCGGCGCGATCCACTACGACGGCGCCAAGAAGGAACCGGTCGTCATCCAGGTGTGGGGAATGGGTCCGAACACCTCGACCCCTGCCGAAAAGAAGTGACCATCGTTAACTGCCAACTCCCAACTTCCAACTCCCAAGGGCTCGTGTTGGGAGTTGGGACAAGAATCAGATTGGGCGTTGGGAGTTGACAAGTTCTCGGTCCCCGACGACCGCCCTCCTTCTCGGGCTCGTCATCACGCTCGCAACGGTCGTCGCGTATTCCTGGTACATCTCCGGCCAGATCTCTGGCCTCCGTCGTCTTCAGACCGAGCTCACCGATCGCAATCGTCGCGACTCGCTGCAACTGCTGCGCATTCAGAACGATCTCAATCAGCTCGCGCTCGCCATGCGCGACATGCTCGATGCCGCCGAGCCCTATCCCCTCACCGCGTGGTCCACGCAATTCGATCGCATTCGCCTCGATTTGGACGATGCATTGAAGCAGCAGGGAGCGGTGGCACTGGCGCGTCAGACACCGGAGCAGAGTGAGTTCCTGGCCACCTCGCTCAAGCAGTTCTGGGACGCATCGGATCGCATCTTCGAGCTCGCGCGCACGAACGAAGCGGAAGCGCGTACGCAGATTCAGCTGTCGCTTCAAGCGCGACAAGCCGCTCTCAGCACTGCTGTCGCCCGGCTGCTCGTGCGGAACAACGAGGCCGAAGAGCAAACGGCGCAGCAGGTGCAGGACATCTACCGCCGGGTGCAGCGCCAGGTCTACTGGTTCCTCGCCGCAACGCTGGCGGCCATCGTCGCAACGAGCCTCTACCTGATTCGCTCGAATCGCCTGCTGTTCGCACGTCTCGCGACGCTCTCGGACGAGCGGCGCGAGCTGGCGCAGACCCTGATCGCCACGCGCGAGTCGACGCTCCGTGAGATCTCGCGCGAGCTTCACGACGAGTTCGGACAGATTCTCACCGCCATCGGCTCGATGCTCGGGAGGGCCGGCAAACACGCGCCCGAAGGGTCGACGCTGCGAGCCGACCTGCGCGAAATCGGCGAGGTGGCTCAGACGGCGCTCGACAACGTCCGCGGTCTGTCACAGACGCTGCATCCGTCCATCCTCGAGGAACTCGGCCTCGCCAGCACGATCGACTGGTATCTCTCGACGGTCGAGAAGCAGCTCGGTATTCACGTCGCGCTCGAGACAGCGGGGCACGTCGCGGCAGGTCGATTCGACCAGGGCCATCCACGTGTATCGCGTGCTGCAGGAGGCGTTGAGCAATGTGGCGCGCCACTCCGGCACCGATCGCGCGGTCGTGCGCCTGGGCTTCGAGCCGGATAGACTGGAGATGGACGTCGAAGACCACGGCAAGGGGATCAATCCGGATACCGCGCGGCGTGGGCTTGGCCTGGTGGCGATGCGCGAGCGCGCGGCCATCGTCGGTGGCACGATCGACTTCCTGACACCTTCGCAGGGCGGCACGCTGGTTCGATTCTCGATGCCGTTGTAGAGATGACTGACAGGATCACCGTTCTTCTGGCAGACGATCACGCGCTCGTTCGACGGGGATTTCGGCGCATCCTCGAGGACGATCCCTCCATCGAAGTCGTTGGCGAGGCGAGCAACGGCGAAGAAGCCATTCGACTCTTCGGCGAGCTCAAGCCGAAAGTCGTGGTCATGGACGCCGCCATGCCGGGGACAGGCGGTCTCGCCGCGACGCGCACCATTCTTTCGAGCCAGCCTGACGCGACGATCCTCATGCTGAGCATGCACTCCGAGGAGACGCTCGTGAAACAGGCCATGGCCGCAGGGGCGCGCGGTTACATCCTGAAGAACGCTGTCGACCTCGATCTCGCTGCGGCGGTCAAACGTGCCGCGGCCGGCGAAACGGTTCTCGATCCCGACAGTCGTCAAGCCTGCGCCCCTGGCGGGCGAGCGCGCACGGCGTCTGACGCCGCGCGAAACAGAAGTGCTCCAGTTGATTTGTAACGGGCTCTCGAATCGCGAGATTGCTGCGCAGCTCGACCTCAGCGTGAACACCGTCGCCGTGCATCGCGCCAACATCATGAACGCGCTGGGTGTCCACAAGACTGCCGAGCTCGTCGTCTACGCACTGCAGCACGGCCTCGTCAACCCACTGCAACAGTGACCCTTCGACATACTCAGGGTCACTCCGACCGGCGCGATTTCCTGCGTCATGTCACCGCTGGAGCGGCGGCGGCGCTGCTGCCGGCTTCTCTTCACGCTCAGACCCTCGGCTTTCGGCTCGTTGACGCAACGGCGTCGGCTGGCCTCCAGTTTCGACACAACAGCGGCGCGTACGGCGGAAAGCTTCTCCCCGAGACGATGGGATCCGGGTGTGCGTTCATCGACTACGACGGCGATGGGTGGCAGGACATCCTGCTGATCAACGGCATGGACTGGCCCGGGCACGCCAAACAGCGATCGAGCCTGAAGCTCTATCGCAACAACCGGAACGGAACGTTCACGGACGTGACACGCGCGGCGGGCCTTGACGTCGAGATGTACGGCATGGGCGTTGCCGTCGGCGATTTCAACAACGACGGGTTCCCTGACGTCTTCATCACGTGCGTTGGGCAGAACCGGCTGTTTCGCAACACGGGCAAGGGGACGTTCGTGGACGTGACGCGGGCGAGCGGCCTCGGCGGGCGCGACGCGTTCAGCACGTCGGCCATGTGGATCGACTTCGATCGCGACGGCCGCCTCGATCTCTTCGTGTGCAACTACGTCCGATGGACGGCGGCGCACGACGTGTTCTGCAGTCTTGACGGCAAGCAGAAGTCGTACTGCACGCCGGAGGCGTATCGCGGCGAGACCTGCTGGCTGTTTCGCAACCGTGGCGATGGCACCTTCGAAGACGTGACGGCGACGTGCGGCATTTTCGACTCGAGCTCCAAGTCGCTCGGCGTCGCACTGATCGATGACGACCAGGACGGGTGGCCCGATATCTTCGTCGCCAACGACACACAGCCCAACAAGCTCTATCGCAACCTGCGCAACGGCAAGTTCCGTGACGTTGCGCTCGAAGCCGGAGTGGCCCTCAGCGAGGACGGCAAGGCACGGGCGGGCATGGGCGTCGACGCCGCCGACTTCGATGGGAGTGGCCGGCCAGGCCTGGCCATCACGAATTTCGACAACGAGATGATCGGACTGTACCGGCCGCAGTCCGGCGGTGCGTTTCTCGATGTGTCCAGCCGGTCAGGCGTCGGGGTCGCCTCACTCACGCGGCTGGGCTTCGGCTGCGTCTTCGCCGATCTCGATCTCGATGGTGCGCTCGATCTCGTCGTCGCCAACGGGCACATCGACGAGACCGTGAGGAACATCCGCGGAAACGTCGGCTACGCACAAGCGCCGCTGCTCTTCCTGAACCAGGGCGGCGCGACATTTCGTGACGTCGCCAGCGTGGCAGGCAGCGGCTTCGCGCAGGCACGCGTCGGTCGCGGTCTGGCGTGCGGCGATTTCGATCGCGACGGCGACGTCGATCTGTTGATGACGACCAACAACGGACCCGCCGTGCTCTTTCGCAACGACCAGTCCGCTGGCAATCGTAGCGTGCGCCTCAGGCTGATCGGCACGCAGTCCAATCGCGACGCCATCGGCGCAACCGTTCGCATCTATCACGGCGGCACGAGTCAGTCACGCGTAGTGCGCAGCGGGTCGAGCTATCTGTCGCAGTCCGAGTTACCGGTCACTTTCGGCGTCGGCAAGCGAGACGTCATCGATCGCGTCACGATCGCGTGGCCGAACGGACGAGCCGAGGAGTTCACCAAGGTCGCGACTGGGAAGCAATACGACTGTATCGAGGGCAAGGGAATCTCGGAGAGCCCACGGTAGCAACTCCCAATTTCCAACTTCCAACTTCCAACTTCCAACTTCCAACTTCCAACTTCCAACTCCCAACTCCCAATCTCAGAACGCCAAATCCCAATTCCCAACTGCTGACTCTCCCAAGGTGGCTTGGCACTGCCGGTGCATCGATTCATGGGAGCGTCAGACTGGATACCTCAGAAACCGTTCGATCTTCGTGAGCGTTTGCTCGAGTTTGCTTGTCTCATCGTCCGGGTGGTGCAGTTTCTCCACACTCGTGGTCCGGTGGCCGCGGCACTTTCGTATCAGTTGCTGAAGTGCGGCACGTCGGCCGGCGCCAACTTTGAAGAAGCAGACGATGGGAGCAGCCCTCGGGACACCGCCGCAAAACGGAAGATCACGCTTCGAGAACTTAAGGAGACCAAGTTTCGTCTTCGAGTTCTCAGACGATGTGACATGTTGACGCGGGATCAGGATCCGGTCATCAATGAATCGGACGAGCTGATCCGGATCGTCGCGACCTTGCTCCGAAATGCTCCGCCTCGAAGATGAGTGGTTGAGAGTTGGAAGTTGAGAGTTGAGGTTTTTGGGAGTTGACATGAAGAAGTTAGGACTCGCGCTGGTTGGACTCGGCCTGACAGCAATCGGGGTGTGGGCGCAGGAAAAGCAGCCTGAGCCGTCGCCCGCTTTTGAAGTTGCGTCAGTCAAGCCGAGCAGCTCGAATACCAGCAGCCCTCTCGGCGCGATTCCGATGGTCATGCCCGCCGCCAATGGCCGGTTCACGGCGACGAACGTCCCGCTGCGTCTGCTCGTGCGCATGGCATACGGCGTCCAGGATTTTCAGATCGACGGTGGCCCGTCGTGGCAAATGTCGCAGCGCTTCGACATCACCGCCAAAGCTGAGGACGGCTCCGCGGCAACGATGCAAGCGTTGCTTCCAATGTTGAAGACGCTGCTCGCCGATCGCTTCAAGCTGAAGGTGCACACTGAAACGAGAGAGCTGCCGGTCTTTGCGCTCGTCATCGCTAGAGAAGATGGGAAGTTGGGGCCGAGCCTCAGACCGTCCACGTCTGATTGCTCGAGCGCGCAGGCGGAAAACCAGAAGCTCGCCGAAGCGTTCGCCAGGGGTGGCCCCGGTGCGTTGGCCGGAATGCTTCCGAAGCCGGGTGAGACGCGGAAGTGCGCGATGATGCCGTCAATGGGTGCGGGCGGTTTCGGAATGAAAGCGGACGGACAGCCGCTGTCGGCGATGGTTCAACTCCTCACACAGGCCACGGGGCGGGTCGTCACCGACAAGACGGGCCTGACGGGTCTGTACGACTGGGAGATCAAGTTCGATCCACAGGTGCTCATGCAGATCGCATCGCAGGTCGGTGTCAATTTGCCCGCCGGCGCGAACCTTCCGGCGTCGGACAACCCGTCACTCCTGACCGCCCTGCGCGAAGACCTTGGGCTCAAGCTCGAATCCGAACGCGGCCCCGTTGAGATTCTTGTCATCGACAGCGCTGAGATGCCCGAAGCGAATTAGAACAATTTGGGAGTTGGGAGTTGGCGTTCTTGGGAGTTGGCAGTCAGGAATTGGGCGTTGGGAGTTGGGCGTTGCGAATTGGGAATTGGGCGTTGGGAAGTTGGGAGTTAACGCAGGAGCAAGTAGTACTTCCCCACTATTGCCCCCTACCTGATCCGACCAGTACAGTCGCCCGGTGGCCCACATTCCGCTTCCTGAGGGCGCCACGGGAATCCGTGCGCTGTTTGCGTTCCGCCCCGAATCGGCCCAACCGATGGCCGACCTGGCGAACACCTTGCTCCATGCACCCAACTCGCTGACACCCGGCGAGCGTGAACTGATTGCGGCATACGTCTCGTCGTTGAACGACTGCGCCTTCTGCCTCGATAGTCATGCGGCGATCGCGTCGTGTCACTTCGGCAACGACGAGGGGCTCGTTCACTCTGTCGTCACCGATCCCGCGACCGCGGAGATTTCGGACAAGCTGAAGGCGCTCCTCCACATCGCTGCACGAGTCCAGCAGAGTGGCTCGCTCGTGCGCCCAATCGACGTCGAACGCGCGCGCCAGCAGGGTGCGAGCGACGTGGAGATCCACGACACGGTGCTCATCGCTGCGGCCTTCTGCATGTTCAATCGTTACGTCGACGGTCTCGGCGCGGGAGCATCCAGCGATCCCACGAGCCTGCGGGAACGCGCCCGGCTCGTCGCCGAGCACGGCTACAGCATCTCTCTCCCGCAACCGCCGACCCTGGTAGCGTGACTCCTCCTCCATCCTTCGCCTGGGACGACTGGTACGCGCTCGTCGGCGGCCGCTCGATCCGCATCGAAGAGGTCGATGACATCCTTCGCCAGATTTACAACGACCAGTACGCGCGATTCGAAGGTGAGGTCGCAGACTCCCGAGTCGAGTTCGACTCACCCGCTGAAGCCTCGCGTCACCTGAAGGACAAGGCCACTGAGTTCGGCGCCGACATCGTCGGCATCTGCGAGATCGAACCGACGGACGTCTATCGCGGCCGGGTCGTAACCGAGAAATACGCGATTGCGGTGGGCCAACGCATGCGGTGGCGCGAGTTCCAGGTGGTGCCGTCGCGCGAGTCTGCCATCGAGTGCCTGCGCGTCTACTACACACTGGGCGAGACGGTCATCAAGCTGGCGACGTATCTGCGATCGATCGGCTACGCCTGCAAGATAGAGCATCCGATCGGCGACAGCGACCTGCTGCACATCCCGATCGGGCTGAAGGCCGGCTTCGGCGAGCTCGGTCGGCACGGCTCCATCATCAATCCCACGCTCGGACCGCTCTTCCGCATGGGCAGCGTCGCGACATCGATTCCGCTCGCAATCGACCATCCTATCGACGCCGGTATCGCAAAGTTCTGCGACGCCTGTCGCGCGTGCCGGAAGTTCTGTCCGGCGGACGCGATTCCGGACGAGCGCACTCCCGAAGCTGGCAAGGATCATCTCGGCTACGACCGCTACGTCATCGACACTGGCCGCTGCTTCCCCTACTTCGCGAAGCATTCGTACTGTTCGATCTGCTTGCCGGTGTGCGCCTACAACCACAAGGAGTGGGCGAAAGACTTCGACGGCTTTCACACGAAGCTGTTTCCCAATGTCCTGATGCCTGACGCCCCTGCGCCGGTTGATCTGCTGCAGGACCAGCCGCGGCATTTCTACGCGAGGATTCATCGCCCGTGAACGCATTCGCCCGCACAGTCGTCACCGTGATGTTCTGTCTGATCGCCGGCCCGGTTGCCGCACAATCGGCCGTCACCCTGATCGGCCGCGTCGTCGATCAGCAAGCCGCCGCTGTGCCGGGCGCAACCATCACCGTTCGGCAGGTGTCGACATCGACAGCCTGGTCGGCCACAAGCGATGGCGAAGGGCGCTTTACGTTTCCAATGCTCGCGCCGGGCCGCTACGACTTCGAAGCGACCCTCGCGGCGTTCAATCCCTGGCGCACGAGCCTCACGCTCGAGGTCGGCCAGCAGAGGGCCCTCGATGTCGTGCTCAGCCCCGCCACCGTTCGCGTGGACGTCGTGGTGACTGGAGAGATCGATCGCCCGGTCTCGACCGCAGTCGACGGTGTGTTGTCATCCGGACGGATCGAGTCGCTGCCGCTGAACGGACGTAACTTCCTGGAGCTCGCGTTCCTGATACCCGGCAACAACCCCACTCCTGTTTTCGATCCAACGAAAACGAACAGCGTGCTCATCTCATCGGCGGGCCAGATGGGGCGCGGTGGCAACGTCAATATCGACGGGCAGGACAACAATGACGATGTGGTCGGTGGTCCGCTGCTGAATCTACCCATCGATGCCGTGCAGGAGTTCCAGATCGCCACCAGCCGGTACGGCGCGGACATCGGGCGATCGGCATCATCGGTGATCAACGTCGTCACGCGTTCCGGCACCAACGCGATGCACGGCACCGCGGCGATCTTCGCGCGCGACGATGCGTGGCAGGCGTTGCCGCCGACGCTGGACAACCCCGACGAGGCGCCACCATTCGATCGGCAGCAGATCTCCGGCGCGCTCGGCGGGCCGCTTCGACGCGACCGCCTCTTCTGGTTTGCCTCGGGTGAGTATCGCGATCAGGACGGCGGCGTGCTGGTCGGCACGCGCGACCCGTCCACACGGACGATCTCTCGCAGCTTCGCGCCGGCGCCTTTACGAGATCGGCTGTGGTCGCTCAGGGTCGATTCGGGCGGTGCGGCAAATCGTTACATGGCGCGCTACGCCGGGGAGTGGGCCGTCGATACGGCCGCGAGTAGTATCGAGCGCGCCATCGGTTCAGCGATCGCAGCGGCAGGACGGCACGAATCGATACAACAGCGTGCTCGCATCATGGACGTCCGCGCCGCGTCGCCAACTTCGTCAACTCGCTGAGCGGCAGCGTCAGCACGTTCCTCAACGAGACGTTGCCGGTGACGACGGCACCGCAGCTGACGTTTCCGAGCATTCAGGATGGCGCCTCGTTTCGAATGCCGCAGGAGACGCGACAGACGCGCCTGCAGATCACGGACAGCGCCACCCTCGTCCGTGGCGCCCACAGCTTCAGGTTCGGCGGTGAGGTGCAGCGCGTGGACGCGGAGTTCAGGCTCGGCGTCTTCCAGCAGGGCCGCATCGAGTTCATTCAGGATTTCGCCACGTTCGATCACAACGGCGACGGCGTCATCAACGACAACGACCTGCTGTTCTCCGTCACGCTCCGGAGCGGCAAGCCCGATCAGGCGCTCATTCAACCTGACGCAGACAACACGCACATCGCCGGCTTCATTCAGGACGACTGGGCAGTCTCGAACCGGCTGCAACTGAATCTTGGACTGCGCTACGAGATCGACTCGGAGGTCAACAATCAGAGTCGCGTGGACGAGCTCAACCCGATCGTGTTGCCGTTTGTCACGGAAGAGCGGCAGCGCGATCTGAACAACTTCGGGCCGAGGGTTGGCTTTGCCTGGAACGCGACCGAACGCGGTCTCGTCGTTCGCGGCGGCTACGGCCTTTACTACGACCGCATCGTGCTCCAGATCCAGTCGCTCGAGCGCGGGCTCGACGGCCGCGCGCTCCCCATCGAGGTGCGTGCCGGCAACGTGTTCTTCCTCGATCCGGCGTCAGGACAATTTCCGCCCTTCGCTCCGAATATCAGCGAATCCCTTCAGCGGCTTCGTGCTGCCCGGTGCCGGCGCCTCGGGCATCAACATCATCGACCCGCACCTGCAGAACCCGTCGATTCATGAGTTCCACGTCGGCGTCGAGCAGGCCATCGCCGGCCTGCGTGCACGTGCCGATGTGATGCACAACCAGGGCATCCACTTCCTGATCGGCCGCACCGTCGGCGAGGTCTACAACCCCGTCGTCGGCGGACCCGATCGAGTCGTGAATATCGAGTCGAGCGCGAAGACGCAGTACGACGGCCTGCTGCTCTCACTCGATCGTCCGTTCAGCAAGGGCTACGGATTCCGCGTCGGATACACGCTTGCGAAGGCGTACAACTACGCCAACGACGATCAGATCCCGTTCCTGAACGGCCCGGTCGATCCGAACGACCTCGGGAAAGAATGGGGACCGACGCCGAACGATCGTCGCCATCGGCTCACGCTGACGGGCCAGACGCTGGTGTCAAGTGTGAACATCTCGGCCCTCTGGACGATCTCTTCCGGAGTGCCGATGGACATCATGATGCCGGACGCCCAGTCGCGAATCCCTGTGCTTCAGCGCAACGCCGGCGGCCGTCAGTTCCACACGGCCGCGGAGTTGAACACGTATCTCGCCGATCTCAATGCGGGCGGTGGCGTCGACGGCGTGCTGCTTCCCCTCGTAACGGACAGCGCGCGCTTCAACGATTCGTTCAACTCGCTCGATATCCGGGTGTCGAGGCCCTTCTCGATCAATCAACGCATTCGCGTGGAGCCGATGCTCGAGGTGTTCAACCTGTTCAACGTCACGAACATCCTCGGCTTTTCCAACGTGAACTACTCGGGGTACTCGAACGTCCTCGTCCGCGATTCGGAGGACCCGGCCAACGCGGGATATCTCCGCTCATCGCGATTCGGTCAGCCGGTCACAACCGCCGGCGGAGTGTTCGGATCAGGAGGGCCGCGCGCCATGCAACTGGCCGCACGCGTCACCTTCTAGTCAGATGCGCTCGCGTCGAACCGCCTCGTGACGGCAAACCGCTCCGCCCTGCTCGGTCCGTGGACCGCGACCGCGATGGTGGTCAGCCAGGTCGTCGGCGTCGGCATCTTTCTCACGCCCGCAACGATGATGCGGACGCTTGGAAGCCCATGGGCCGCGCTGGCGATGTGGGGCGTGATGGGCACGCTGAGCGCAGCCGGTGCGCTCTGTTACGCCGAACTGTCCACACGTTTCCCGAAGGCCGGCGGCAGCTACGTCTACCTGCGTGAGGCGTTTGGCCCGCGATGCGCATTCGTCTACGGATGGATGGCACTGCTCGTCATGGATCCGGGTTTGACCGCAGCGCTCGGCATCGGCTTCGCGCAGTATCTGCTCGCCACGCTTGGTGCGTCGTCCACACTGACGTCGCCCGTGGCCATTGCCGCGATCGTCGCGTTCGGGCTCATGACGCTTGCCGGCATGGGAACCAGCGCACGCGCGATGCAATGGACGGCGGTAGCAAAGCTCTCGATCGTCGTCATTCTCGTCATCGCAGCGCTCTTTCGCGTGCGCGATGCCCACGTCGCCACTGACATCGTCACACCTGCAACGCTGACACCTGCGGCGCTTGCGGCCTCGCTGATTTCCGCGTTCTTCGCGTTTGGCGGCTGGTGGGATCTCGGGCGCATGGGCGAAGAAGTGGAGTCGCCACGGCATACGATGCCGCGGGCGCTCGTGGGAGGCTTAGCGCTCGTCACGGGGATGTATGCGCTCGTCAGCGTCGCGTACATGGCGGGGGCGTCAGGGCTGGCCTCGGGTACCGACGAGGCCTTCGTGCTTCGCATCGGCGCTTCACTCTTCGGAGAAACGGCCGGGCACCTGCTGTCTGCGATGGTCGTCGTCGCCGTCGTCGGCAGCCTCGCGGCGGTGCTCCTCGGCTCTCCTCGCGTGTATGTAGCGATGGCGCGCGACGGTGTGTTCCCGGAACGGCTCGCGCGCTTCAACGTGGGCAAGGGCACGGTGCCAGCGTCAACGATCGTGCAGGTCACCCTCGCCTGCGGTCTCGTCCTCCTGGGCACCTTCAACGACATCCTTGGCTACTTCGTCCCGTGCGCTGTGTTCTTCCTGGGGCTGGCCGCAACCTCGGTGCTGATTCTTCCGAGGCCCGAGGCGCGCGCCGACGTGTTTCGAACGCCGCTCCATCCTCTTCCCGTCGTGTTGTTCCTCGTGATGGTCGTCTCTATCCTCGCCCTCTTTGTCGCCGGCCAGCCGAGACAGACACTGCTCGGCGCTCTCGTGGTGGCGCTCGGCATCCCCATCTCGCACGTCGTGCTCTCGCGCCGACGCCGCTGATCGTTCGCTTTACCAACGTTACAGTTCTCAGGTAGTCTGCCGGGTGATGCGTGTCATCGCGGCAGCGTTGCTGATAGTCGCGTCGGCGCTGAGCGTGTCTCTGGCCAGATCCGGGCAGGATGCTCCGCCGCCCGAGACTGTCAGACGACCTCGAATCGTCACAGAGCTGTCCGAGCTCCTGACGCACTCCCCGCTCGAACACTGTCGCAAGAGCGACGCACGCACTGCCGACGCCGCAAAGCCGTTGCGCATCGGCACGTGGAACATTCGAGCCGCACTGTCAGCGCCGGTCGATATGCTCGCCGCCGAGATCCGCGCGATGCAGGTGGATGTTCTCGCGTTGCAGGAAGTGGACGTCCGCACGCGCCGCGGCGGCTTCGTCGATGAACCGGTGGAGCTCGCGACGGCTCTCGGCCTGAATTACGTCTTTGCGGCCAGCATCAAGTGGGACGAGGGGCACTACGGGCTCGCCGTTCTGTCTCGCTGGCCCCTCGTCAGCGTCGAACGACATCGGCTCAACTCCACTCCCGAGGCTGAACCCCGGATCGTCCTCGACGTAACCGTGTGTGCGGCCGGACGACCGCTGCACCTGCTCAACACTCATGCCGATCGGCGCACGGCGTCGCGTGCGCTCGGGTTTGCGGATCTTCGTCAAATCGTGAAGAACGATTTCGGCCGCGGCATTCTCGTGCTCGGTGATCTCAATGAGTATCCCGACGCTCCCGGTGTCCGGAGCTTGATCGATGCGGGCTTCGTCGATCTGAGCGCCGATAGGACGGCACACAGTCGAGCACCGGCCGCGTCGACTACCTGCTCGCCGATCCGCCACTCGCTCGACTCGCATCGACCGCGCGCGTCTGGACGACGGACAAGAGCGACCATCACGCGGTGCTTGCTGATCTGGCGTGGTGAGGGTGCTGCGCCATGGAATGTTCTCCGTCGCTCGATGAGCTGTTTCGTGTGGCCGTATCAGCGCTCGACGCTGGCGACGTCAGCGCACTCGAGCGCCTCGTCACCGAACATCCCAGGCTCGTCAGCGGTCGCCTCGATGCGCCCGGCGCCTGGCTGCGTGACAAGATCGGGAATGCACTGGACGACTTCTTCCAGCGACCGTATCTGCTCTGGTTCGTGGCTGAGGATCCCGTTCGAAACGGCGCGTTGCCAGCAAACATCGCCGACGTGACGCGAACGATCATTCGTGCCGCGCAGCGTGCCGGAGCCACCAACCTGCAAGAGCAATTGGACTACGCGCTGCGACTCGTCTCGTGGTCGTGGATCGCCCGACAGTGCGGTGTTCAGATCTCGCTCATCGACGTACTGATTGATGCCGGCGCTGCGCTCGATGGCAATCCAGACAACGCACTGGTCAACAGCAACTTCGACGCGGCAGCGCATCTGGTGGCGCGAGGCGCGCCACTGACACTGTCGACCGCGCTGTGCCTTGAACGCTGGAATGATGCGCGCCGCCTCGCGACCGACGCCACCGAACGACAGAAGCAATTCGCACTCACCCTTGCTGCGCTCAAGGGCAAAGCGGAGGCGCTGCGGCGGCTTCTGGCTGCTGGCGTCGAGGTAAACGGCGTAAGCGAGGACCTGTATTCACACGCCACCGCTCTTCATCATGCGGTCAGTTCAGGCTCGCTCGAGGCAGTCACGGTGCTTGTCGATGCCGGTGCCGACCTTCGCGCTCGTGACACGGCCTATCACGGAACGCCGCTCGGCTGGGCGGAGTACTCCAGCGGGAAGTCGCCGTACGACGAAATCGCGGCCTACCTGCGCAAACACGGAGCACCGGCGTAACTCGTCGACTGAGGCGCACCATGAACTACAGCCGAAGAGACCTCCTCGCAATGGCGTCGAGCATCGGCGTTGCGAGCCTGATGGACAGGGTGCCAACGGTTCGCGCCCAGACCGGCGCGGCGGCTCGGTCGAGAACGATCGAAACATCGGCGCTCACGATCGGATTCGAGGAGAGCGGCGATCCTCAGGGCTTCCCGATCGTTCTGCTCCACGGCTTCCCCGATGACGCGCGCGCGTACGACCGCGTCGCTCCCACCGCTTGTGACCGCAGGCTATCGTGTCATCGTTCCCTACCTCCGCGGTTACGGCCCAACACGCATCCGCGACCCTCGCGTGCGCACGGGCGAACAGGCCGCCATCGGTCAGGACGTCATCGACCTGATGGATGCGATCGGCGTCAAGCGGTTCGCGGTGTCGGGCTACGACTGGGGCGGTCGCGCCGCGTGCATCGCCGCTGCCCTGCATCGCGACCGTGTGCGTGCGGCGGTGCTCATCAGCGGCTACCTGATTCAGGACACGATCTCCGATCCGCAACCAGCACCGCCGGAGAGAGAGCGGGCGATCTGGTATCAGGTACTACTTCAACACCGAACGCGGCCGGCTCGGGCTCGCGGCCAATCGTCGCAGCCTGTGTCGCCTGCTCTGGGAGACATGGTCGCCGACCTGGAAGTTCACCGACGAGGAATACAACAAGACAGCGGTGTCGTTCGACAATCCGGATTTCGTCGACGTCGTGATTCACTCGTACCGGCATCGTATTCGGAACGCACCCGGTGAACCACGCTTCGAAGAGATGGAACGCGTCCTCGCCAAGCGTCCGCCCATCGACGTCCCAACGATCGTGCTGCATCCGACCGACGATGGCGTGACCGGTCGACCATCGACGAACGCAGCGGCCGACAAGGCGAATTTCTCTCAGCTGGTCGATCGTCGCATCGTGGAGGGCGCGGGACACTTCATGCCGCGCGAGAAGCCGGACGCGGTCTCGACCGCGCTTCTCGACGTTTTGCGGGCGACGAAATAAGTCGTCAGGCGGGTCTGAAGACCCGCTTCTACATCTTTGTGAAGATGAACAGGTGCTGCCAGGGAAGGTCGTCGTAGACGCGCGACTGCTTGAAGCCCTCGTGCTCGAGTTCCTGTTTCACCTGCGCCTTCGTCATCTTGTGATCCGGCAGGATTGGAACGTTCGGATCTTCAGCACGGTACTCGAGGAGTACGAGTCGCCCATCCGCCTTGAGCGCCGTACGAATGCGTTGGAGCATCTTCTGCGGCTCTGAGAACTCGTGATAGACGTCGACCATGATCGCGAGGTCGATGCTGTCCGCCGGCAACTTCGGATCGTCGAACGTCCCGAGCACGGGCACGACGTTGTCCACCTTCGCTCGTGCCATGTTCTGCTGGAGCAACGTCAACATGCCCGCCTGAATATCGCTCGCGTAGACCTTGCCCATCGGGCCAACGATCTTCGCCATCCGGAGCGTGATGTAGCCGGACCCGGCGCCGATGTCCGCGACAGTTGCGCCCTTCTTGATCCGAAGCAAACGCAACGCGAGATCGGGGTTCTCCTCATCCTCGCGTTCGCGACGCTCGAGCCATGGCGCACCGTCCACGCTCATGGTCCGCGCATACACACGACCGCTGACCGGATGAACACCCGGCTGCTGCGCGATCAGCGTCACAACTGAAAACGCCAGTGCGAGAAGCGTCGTGACGAGTCTCATATGGATGCCGAAGGGTATCGTACTGATGACTCAGGACTGAACCCGCCTGACACACTCTGGTGACAGATTCGGACAACGCGTCGGTCTTTTGACATGGGGGCTGCGCTTCAGACTCGCGAATTGGCGTGCACTGCGGTGCCGGCACGCCGTTTGCTCCAGTCAATGGAGCGATGGCGAATCCTTCGGGGTCGCTGTCCTCCACTGACCGCTTCGCACTCGCCGTATGTGCCTGGTGAGGCGGTCAGCGTGGGTCGTTCCCAACCGGGCTTACATTCCCATCCCAAATTTGCTTCGCAACGGTCAGAACCTCGACCGGCCAATTGGCCGAGGTGACGGGATACCGGCTGTGCGCCCAGGTGATGGTCGAGGTGTAACGCCGAGATCAGGACGCCCGGACGAGTTGCTTGCGCGTCGTCTCGAGTGTGAACGTCAGCGACTCTTTCGGGATGCTCGTCACGAACGGACCCACGATCCAGCCGAAGCCAGTCGGAATCCCTCGCGTCAAAGAGACGGACTCGCACTGAATATAGAGTCCGCCATCACGAGCGAGGAGCCGCCAGTATGTGTTGAGTCGCCACATGTAGCCGCCGTCCTTGCCAACTGGCAACTCGCTCTCGGTCGGGGTATCCGGGTTCGCCACTTCAGCAATCCGCGTGCTGTGGATCCACCCTTCGGCGCGATCGGGTCCCCGGGCGAAGAACGCCTCGTGCTCACTGTTGACGACGACGGTGATCACCTTCTTCATCATGAACCTGAGAAAGAAGCGAAATCGATCGCCGTCGCGCGACTGCAGCTTCGACTTCGCCACAGTCGGTGCGTAGATGCGTTCGTGACGGTTGTAGTCCTGGAGGACCGACAGCGTCTGATCGATCGTGGCACCTGGTACGAACGCTGTGCCCACCCAGTGATGAATCAGGCCTCCCGGCACATCGATCTCACGCCCGCCGTCGAGTGTCTTTGGCGCCTCGATCCAGAGCTCGCCGCGGCGCATCAGTGCAAGCGCCTCTGTCCGGCGCGCTGCCGGCAGCTTGTCTACTCGTAGAAACGACTCCGTTTTGAGTTGGCTTTCAGTTGCGCTTACGTAGCGATCGAAGGCAGCAACCGTGCGCGGTTGGAGCTCGGCGGCCGTCAACGCAACACCTCCGGCCAACACGAGCAACGTCGCGAAAAACCATCGATAGGTCACAGAAGCCCTCCTACCTGAGGTGCCAACTGCACGCAAAGCGGCTCACACTGGCGACCGTCTACGAAACAGTCGACTGAGCCATGGCGTATAGCCGAGCATACCTTGAAGCTCATCATCGCGATACCGCCATTTGGTGTTCGAAACAACCGGTTCGGACGTTCTTGTCTCATAGCCGACGGACCGGATACAGACACTACGTGGCAAAGCTGGGTGATTCGAAACCATGCAGCGTATGCGGAGGGGTTACTACCCTTCGGCTCGTCCAGCCCTCGATGGCCACGCTGGGCTGGGTTGACGATGGCTCCGTTCCGTACGACGTTCCGCCCGAGCTGATGTGGCAGTGTGACGACTGCGACGATCTGCAATCGCTGCGCGACGAGCTCGAGGAGTAGCCCGGTCTTCAGTCCTCGAGTCTGATCCGTGACCTCCGTCCAAGCTTTGTCGGTACATTCCGCGATGGCGGGCGCAGGAACAACGACTACTCGCAGCGACAGCACGCGAGCGCAGAGCGATTTCCGGCAGGCGGTCAGTCCGCTTTCACTGCCAGGATCTTTCTTCCCTGAATGATCGCTTCTGCGAAGAGCAGCGGCACCGCCCAGCAGAACCAGCTCGTGAGCCCGATGCGCTCCTGCACCGTCCCCACTTCCCACGCCTGCAACGCCGAGGAGAGCACGCGGAACCAGACGAACGCGAATGTCACGACGTAGCTGCGGAGCATCCACTCCTTGTGCTGTTCGTAGAGATGACGACGGATCGAGAGGAACGCAAGTCCCGTCGTCGTCAGCCATGCCGTGGCGAGGCCCACGAGTCCGGAGCCGAAGACCCAGCCACCATCGGTATGGAATGCCAGATAGTACGCAGCGACGGAGCTGGTCACGACGGCGCTCATGTAGATCACACCGAGCCGTCGATGAAGACGGACGTTGCGATCGCTCAATCCAAGCCAGATCTGGATCGGCCCGGAGAACAGCGCGATCATGCCCGTGGCGATGTGAAGAAGCAGCCAACCGCGACGCGGCCAGTAGGTGCCGAACTGCGCCTCGTTCACACCGAAGTACGGCAACGCGACGACGGCCACGAAGATCAGGGCGATGAGACTGGCAATGCCAAGCGTCGCGATGACGCCGCGACCCACTCCAGGAGAACGTCCTGGCATGTCGATGACTGTGGCCTGACTCATTGCGTGACCTCCTATCTGCTGGATCGGGAATCGGGCTGACTCAACGATATGCCAGAATGAAGCCCCATGAGCACACTCAAGATCAAAGTGATTGTCGGAAGTAGTCGAGCAAATCGGTTCAGTGAGAAACCTGCCAGCTGGATCTTCGACCTTGCGAAGAAGCGCACGGACCTGGATGTCGAACTCCTGGATCTTCGCGACTACCCTCTGCCCTTCTTCGAAGAGGCGATGCCGCCAGGGCTGGCGAAAGATCAGTACTCGAATCCGATCGTGGTGAAGTGGCGCGACAAGATTCGTGAAGCAGACGGTTTCATCATCTGCTCACCGGAGTACAACCACGGTTATCCCGCGGTCCTCAAGAACGCGCTCGACTACACATACTTCTCATGGGCGCGAAAGGCGGTTGCCTTTGTGAGCTGGGGTGGCGCCGGTGGCGCCCGCTGCGTGGAGCAGCTTCGACTCGTCACCATCGAGCTCGATATGGTTCCCACTCGATGGGCGGTTCATATTCCCAATCCGTGGTTCATCAAGGACGTCAGCGAGATCGATACAGAGCAGAACCGGAACAGCGCGACGGCGCTGCTCGATCATCTGACATGGTGGGCCGGGGCGCTGAAAGCAGCACGAAGCGACGGTAGTCGAGTCGAGTGGCGGGTGCCGATCGCAGCCCAGCGACCCAGCACCTAGCTTAGCAACCTGGTCTACCCCTCGAGCTTCGCGTCCATCGTGATCGTCGCGTTCAACACTTTCGACACAGGACAACCGGACTTGGCGTTGTTGGCGGCTGTCTCGAATGCCTGCTTGTCGGCGCCGGGAATCTTCGCGCGCACGTCGAGATGGACGGCCGTGATCGCGAATCCTCCATCTGTCTTATCCAATGAAACCGACGCAGTGGTCTGAATCTGCTCGGCCGTCATGCCTGCGTTACCGAGCTGCGCCGAGAGCGCCATCGAGAAGCATCCCGCATGCGCCGCGGCAATCAGCTCCTCCGGATTCGTGCCTTTCCCATCTTCGAATCGCGTGCTGAATGAATACTGCGTGTTGGACAAGACACCGCTGTCGGTGGACACGGTTCCCTTGCCGTCCTTCAACCCACCTCGCCACACTGCTGAGCCGTTTCGCTTCATATGACCTCGCCGGATCACTCTACTCCGGAACGTTATGATCGGAGAGACGTGAGTGTGACGGACACGAATCGCGCCATCGACGCAGTCTGGCGAATCGAATCGCCCCGCCTCATCGCCGGCCTCGCTCGCATCGTCCGTGATGTCGGGCTGGCCGAAGATCTCGCGCACGACGCTCTGGTTGCCGCACTCGAGCAGTGGCCTGAGTCAGGCATTCCCCGCAATCCTGGCGCGTGGCTCATGGCAACGGCGAAACACCGAGCCATCGACCTGTTGCGACGACGGACGCTGCTCGAGCGCAAGCACCAGGAGCTCGGCTACGAGCTGGAGATTGCGCAAGACGCCTCGACACCAGACCTCGATGCCGTACTCGACGATGACATCGGCGATGACCTGCTGCGGTTGGTCTTCACCGCGTGCCATCCCGTGCTTTCGGCAGAGGCACGCGTGGCGCTGACGCTGCGGCTGCTCGGAGGTCTCACGACCGACGAGATCGCACGCGCGTTCCTCGTGTCCGAACCGACCGTCGCGCAGCGGATCGTCAGAGCGAAGAAGACACTCGCGAAGGAGCGCGTCCCCTTCGAGGTGCCAGGCGGTGACGAGCTCGCCGGGCGACTGTCATCCGTGCTCGAAGTGATTTACCTGATCTTCAACGAGGGCTACTCGGCGACATCGGGTGACGATTGGATGCGGCCGGCACTCTGCGAAGACGCGTTGCGTCTGGGGCGCATCCTCGCGGGCCTGATGCCGGACGAACCGGAAGTGCACGGCCTTGTCGCGTTGATGGAGATTCAGGCGTCGCGGTCGAGTGCGCGGGTCGGCACGGACGGCGCGCCCATCCTGCTTCTCGATCAGAATCGCGCGCTCTGGGATCAGGTGCTGATTCGTCGAGGTCTCGCCGCCATCGAGCACGCCGAACAGCCCAAGCGGCCACGCGGCCCATATCTGCTCCAGGCATCGATTGCCGCCTGCCACGCACGCGCGCGCCAGCCCGAAGAGACGGACTGGATAGCTA
This sequence comes from uncultured Acidobacteriota bacterium, assembly GCA_963818645.1. Taxonomy (GTDB): domain Bacteria; phylum Acidobacteriota; class Vicinamibacteria; order Vicinamibacterales; family UBA2999; genus Gp6-AA40. Next base: position 186,969 of record CAWFTF010000018.1, read on the forward strand.
TCGCGGCTCTCTACACCGAGCTCGTCGCGGTTACTCCATCGCCGGTCGTTCAGCTCAATCGTGCGGTGGCGTTCTCGATGGCGTTCGGTCCACAGGCCGGTCTGGATCTCGTGGACACGCTCGTCGACGAGCCGACGCTCGAGAACTACCACCTGCTTCCAAGCGTGCGCGGCGACCTGTTGTTCAAGCTGGGACGCACCCAGGAGGCACGGTCTGAGTTCGAACGCGCCGCCTCACTCACGCGGAATACGCGTGAACGCGAACTACTTCTCGAGCGTGCCCGAGCGTGCGAGGCGTCCGCGTCGCGAGCCTAGCCGTTCGGCCAGATGCTAAAATCCGCGCATGAAAACGCTCCTCTTGTCGGCCTCCCTCATCGTCTTGGTGGCGGCCACGACGCTCGACGCGCAGTGGGATCCGTATCCGTGGAAGAACATGCCTCGGACTCCCGATGGCAAAGTCGACATGAACGCGCCGGCGCGCAGGACCGCTGACGGCAAGCCCGATCTTTCCGGCTTCTGGATGCCGGTGGAGGCCGTCAAACATCTTCTGAATCTCGCCGCAGATTTGAAGCCAGGCGAGGTGCCGTTGCAGCCCTGGGCGGAGGCGCTCTACAAGGAACGCATCGAGAACAACGGGAAGGATCACCCCGGTGTGCGGTGCTGGCCCTCTGGCATCCCCGAGAAGAACAACATCCCGGACGGCCTCAAGGTCGTGCAGACACCGGACGTGATGATCGTCCTGCACGAGTCACGCACGATTTACCGGCAGATCTTCACCGATGGCCGCCCACTCCCGAAGAACGCACAGCCTACCTGGATGGGGTACTCCATCGGCCACTGGGAAGGCGACACGTTTATCGTCGAAACGATCGGACAGAACGGCAAGACCTGGCTCGATATGCGCGGCCTGCCCGGCACCGAGTCGCTCCGCGTGATCGAGCGTTTCACCAGGCCCAACATCGGGCGCATCAACATCAACGTCACGATCGACGATCCCGCGGCGTATACGAAACCGTGGGACGTGCAACTGGCGTGGCGGCTCGTCCCTGACACGGATCTCATCGAGAGCATCTGCGAAGAGAACAACAAAGACCTGCCGCACATGGTGGGCAAGTAGCCCGGGGCCCGGGATTCGGGATTCGGGATTCGGGGTTCGGGATTCGACGATCGTAGAGTGGGGTTTCGGCCCCTGCGGGAGTTCACTGCATGAGATCAATTGTGAGAACATTCGCCGGCCTCGCGGCCCTCGTGCTTGCCACGAGCGTCCTCGTGGCGCAACAGAACACGACGGTGCCGCAGCCGCGCGCAGGCGCACTGCCCGCGCCTGCAACGGCAAGCCCGAAACCGAGCCGCGCGGTCTCGCGCCCCGAAGGCATGAGCCCGAAGGCGGCGAACGGCTTCACCGTGACGATGGCCGCCGATCTTCGCGCGCCACGCATGATGGTGTACGCGCCGAACGGCGATCTGTTCGTCAGCTCACCCGGTGCGAACAACATCACCGTGCTGCGCGACGCGAACAACGACGGCGTGTTCGAATCGCAGAGCGTATACGCGCAGGGCGCGCCTCCTGCCCCGCGCGGCGGCGGTCCGCCTCCTAACCCTGCTGGCGGCCAGCGTGCAGGCGGACAGGGTCGGGCGGCCGGTCCGCCGCCAGGCCCCGGACGCGGCGCTCCGCCTGTTCTCGGCGCGGGCGCGCCGGCATGCACACCACCACCCGACTTCGCTGTGAAGGGCCCCGGCACACTCGCGGCGCCGTTCGGACTCGCCTTCCATGACGGCTATCTCTACGTGGGCAACACCGCGTCGCTCGTTCGCTACAAGTACACGAATGGCGATCTGCAGGCGCAGGGCGAACCTGAGAAACTGCTCGACCTGCCGAACGGTGGTCACTCCACTCGCAACATCATCTTCAATCGCGCAGGCACGAAGATGTACATCGCTGTCGGCTCGCAGTCCAACAACGACGCGGGCGAAGACTGCCGGCGCGCCGCGATCCTGGAGTTCAATCCTGACGGTACCGGATATCGCGTGTACGCCTCGGGCATCCGCAATCCGGTCGGTCTCGCGTTGCAGCCCGACACCGACATTATCTGGACCGCGATGAACGAGCGCGACAACCTCGGCGACGATCTCGTGCCCGATTACGCCACGTCAGTGAAGGACGGCGGCTTCTACGGCTGGCCGTACTCCTATATCGGGGAGAACTACGACCCGCGCTACATCGGGTCGTTCCCCGATCTCGTCAAGCGCACCATCGTTCCGGACGTGCTGCTGCCGGCACATGCGGCGGCGCTCGGCATCACGTTCTATACCGGCAACCAGTTCCCGCAGCGCTTCCGCAATGGCGGGTTCGTCGCGCTGCATGGATCGTGGAATCGATCGGTCGCGTCGGGTTACAAGGTGGTGTTCTTCCCGATGGTCAACGGCAAGCCGGGACCGATCGAAGACTTCCTGACTGGCTTCCTGGCGAGCGATGGAGCGAACGACACGTCGATCGATCAGTGGGGTCGGCCGGTTGGTGTGACCGTCGCGCGCGACGGCTCGCTGCTCGTGTCTGACGACACCGGCAACCGAATCTGGAGAGTCAGCGCCGCGAAATAGCGCTTCGCGCTTAACTCCCAACCTCCAACTTCCAACTCCCAAGAAAAACTGAGCACTAATTGGAATTGGAGTTGGGAGTTGACGTGATCACTCCTTGTAAAGCTTCGCTCCCGCGAGCGACGCGATCACAATCTCTCCCAGCCCCCACGCGAGTCCGAGCAAAGTCAGGTGCAGTGGCATCACGCCCATTGCCACTTGAGTGCCACCGCTCCAGAACAGTGTCATGAACCAGGCGAGGACTCCGATGATGACTGCCGTCTTCGGTCCGGGACCGAGTCGAGGCCGAACCGCGGCATAAGTCCACACGATCGCGATACCGAGCAGGAAGCACATGACGACGAAGTAGGCGATGGCACCGCCGCCGACAGCTGGAAGATTTCGCGCCCGCAGTGCCTGTTCCATCTGCGCTCCGAGGAGTGGCACATTGAGAATCGTCTCGCCGATGTTCACGATCAGTCCGGCAACCACTCCACCGCCGATCACGCGACCCATCCGGATTCCGTTCACACTCTCCTCCATCGAACTAACTACCAACTCCAACTTCCAACTCCCAAAAGAACGCAGAACGATTGGGAGTTGGGAATTGGAATTTGGGAGTTGATCACCGTGCATCCTGAAGCGTCTGCGCGATTGCGAGACTCGCCCAGCTCGTGCCCGCTGTCGAGATCCACTGATGTCGTCCGTAGGGGAATCCGCTTTCGAAATATCGCTGCACGGGGAACGAGTGCGTCCTCACCAGCCACGTCCCATCCTGATACTGCGTGCCGAGCAGGAATGCGACACCCTTCTTGTATGTGTCGTCGGTCGCCGCGATGCCAGCACTGTGCAGTGCATAGAGGGACAGGCCAGTCGCGTAGGCATCAGGTGGCGTGCGACCGAATTGTGACCAGCCGCCGCCCGCTTCCTGCTGGTCGCGAACAGCCTTGATCGCATCGGCGACCTGCGCGCGAGAGGCGTCGGTCCATACCAGGCCCATCAGGCGCATCGCGCGTTCCTCGGCCGACTTCGGTTGCGCCGCCAGCAGCCAGCGTCGCGCGAGCCGCAGGCTGTCCTCGACCTCGCTCTTGCGACCAGGAAGCGGATACGACTTCAACCCACCTGCCGCGATCGCCGTGTGGGTGATGAGGCTGTATTCCGACGGCGGACGATTGAGCCCGTTGCCAAGCCAGCGGCCGTCGGGCATCTGCCGCGCCATCAGCCAGTGCGTCATCGCACCGGTGGTGACGTCGAGCGGGTGTCCCTCACCGAGCAGCGCCATCTGCGCGTAGCCAGTGGTAATCGCTTCGCCGCCCACGGCCGGGTCACCGACCATCATGCGCGGGACAGCGCTCGTGAAGAACGTGAGGATATCGTTGAGGTTCTTCTTCGCCCTGACCTCGTCGATCTCGATCCCCTTCCGTCTGGCCGTTGCGGCCGCGAGCGCCGGCATCGCGTTGTGATGGCAGGAAATGCAGGTGGCCTGATCGCGGAATTTCGGTGCCACCTCGGTCAGCCTCGACAGGCTGCGGCTGAGCGAGGTGCGCGCGTCGCTGATCCCACCAGTCGCCGGCGGTGCGATCTCCTCACGACGCGGTCCACGACCGCGCATCGCGCCGTACTGCTCGAGCACCTGGATCTTGGCGCGATCGCCTTTGTAGATCGCCCAGTCGAGCGGCCGCTCCCCTTCGGTCATCTCGGCATTGGGGTCCGCGCCCTTCTCGAGCAGCAGCTTCAACGTGTCGGCGCCTTCAGACTCCGACGTCACCGCGTTCATCAGCGGCGTCCGCGCGTACTGTTGCGGGAGGCTCGCGTTCACGTCGGCACCGAGTTCGATCCAATGCGCCACCACGTTCGCCGGTTGCCACGTGGCCGCAGTCCCCAGCAGATCCTGATTGGGAGTCGGGGCCTTCGACATCACGTAATCGGTGGTCGGCAGATCGTTGCGCGCAAAGCCGGCTCGACGCGAGCCAGCGGGCAGTGCATTCAGATCCAGCCCACGCTCCACGAGAAAACGGACGACGTCGACATCCGCTGAACGCACGGCGAGCGCGAGCGCCGTCGCATTCGCACGGTCCTGCGCGCGGATATCGGCACCGCGATCGAGCAGCAGCCTCAAAACGTCAACGGTGCGGGGGTAACTCGCCGCAACGAGGAACGCTGTGCGATCGGTCTCCGAGCGCGCGTTCACATTCGCGCCGTGCTCGAGAAGCACGCGCACCTTTTCGACATTCGGAACGGCCCACATCAACGCGGTGGTACCGCCGGCTCCTGCTCGATTCGGATCCGCACCGCGTTCGATCAGGAGCTTCACGAGGGCGGTGTCGCCGAAGAGGGTCGCCGCCATCAGCGCGGGCGTGCCATCGGCATCGACGATGTTCGGGCTGGCGCCGGCCTTCAGGAGTCGATCGGTGTCAGCAACGGAGCCGCGTCGGATGGCGGCAAAGAGCGCGTCACGCGAGGGATCGGTTTGCGCCGAAACCGCGGCGGTGAGCACAACGAGGAGCACGAGTCGTAATGACTGCATGCGTCGACCTCACTGCCCGAGTCATCGGGCGGCAGGAAAAATTGCGATGCGATCGCCGACAAACGATCCGACCCAGATCTGATTGCCGACCTCGACTGCCACCGTGCCGGCACCAAAAGCTGGTTTGGCTGGTTCACGGATGACGTCGCGCACGGCAAGCGTCTGCGGATTGATCTTCACGACGTTGGAGGTCTGAGCCTGGGCGCGTGCCTCCCTGCCCCGCAGCGAGCAGCGACCCATCGGCGGCCCACCTGATGTTGTCCACGCGAAATCCGAGAGGCACCTCGTCTCGCTTGGGTGGCGTCTGCCCGCGAGTCAGACGGAAGAACGACTGACTCCCCCACGCCGCCACGTAGAACCATTTCCCATCGGGCGAGATCTCGAGGCCGTTGGCGCCGGCGGCTTCGCTGCCAGGCACCTTTTTCCAGCCACTCGCGGTGTGCCATTCCCACAACTCGCCGTTCTTTTCGCCGGCCATCATCTTGTCTCTACCGGCTGTGTCGATACCGCGTGCAAGGAAGTTGGTGGCGAAGAAGCCACCATCAGGCAGTCCGCGCACCGAGTTGAGGCCGACTGGCTCCGGCGCCACAGCGCATCCGATCCAGGTCAGCGTAGGCGTCGCGGCTCGACCGTCAACCTCGAACACTTCCACCGACTCGCGGCTTCCGTGTGCGACGACGAAGAGTCGATGCACCGAGTTGGGCCCTGCCAGAAGGTACAGCCCGTGCGTCAGAAACTTGGCTTTTGCGGCTGCATCGGGCGGGCCGGGACAGGTCGAGTAAACCGCCTTGTCGAAACGGTCGCGCGGTGTCGTACCGGGGTACGCGAGAGTGGACACGCGATCGCTGGCGTGAATGAGATAGATCCCGCCATTGCCACCGAAGCTCGACGCGATCACCCACTGCGCGCCAGGCAATACGACCAGATCCTCGGGGCCGTTCTGACCGCAGACGAACTGAACGTCGCCTGCTGGCTGGCAGTTCACCGGCGCTTGCGCCGAGAGTTCGAACGAGCAGACGAACGCGACGACGACCGCGGCGAGGATCTGTTTTCTCATAGTCGACCGCGGACCAGCCTCGCGCGGGATGCGCCGGCCGGCCCGCGTCCCGTTTTGGTTACTTCGCTGGAGCTGTTTCGTTGCGATAGCGACCGACGTAGGCCGCCTTCGCCGTCGTCTTGCCCGCCATCGCCTTCAGGAGATCGTCACGGGTCGCGTTTGCCGGAAGATCGAGATTGGCGTTGAGAGCGTAGAGCTCGAAGACGTAGTGGTGATAGCGCGGGCCGTTGGGCGCGCCAGGCCCCATGTAGACGGGCTGCCCGGTGAGGTTGTTGCCTTGAACGCTGCCCTCGGGGAGCTTGCCTTCGGGAATGCCGCCGGCCGACGCCGGGATGTTCCACGCCAGCCAGTGCAACACGTCGCCCGTGCCGCCCTGCAGCGCGACATCGATGTCGTGGAAGATGATCGCGTAGCTGACGGTGCCCTCAGGTGCGCCGGTGAACTTGAAGCCAGGCTGTACACCACCACGGCCGGCGAACTTCTGCGGCACGATGCCACCATCAGGGAACGCATCGGTCTGCATCAGGAGTGGCGGAAGGTTGAAACCACGACCGCCGCCACGACCGCCGCCACCAGCAGGGGCAGCCCCGCCCCCACGCTCACCTTGCTGAGCGGACATCTCCACGCCAACTGCGGTCGCGAGCATCACGACCAGAAACGACATCAACCATCGGCTTCGCATCTATCGATACTCCTGGGTAAAGAAAGTAGGCCCCGCGATCTTAAGCTCACACCGCATCCGACAGCGAGGAGAAGTTGAAGTCGCGCACGCGGAGCGCCGGCATCAGCCTCCCGGCCGCGGTAGGCTCCGGCCGGCCGATGTCCTCGAGCCGGTTCAGCATCAGCAGCGGGCTCTCGTTCCAGCGGAAGTTCTTCAGCGGTCTCGTCACGCGCCCATCTTCGATGAGAAAGGCGCCGTCTCGCGTCAACCCGGTCTGGAGCACGGTGCGCGGATCCAAGGCCCTGATGTAGAAGAAGTGCGTCACGAGGATGCCGCGGGCACAGCCGGCAATCAACTCGTCGGTGCTCCTGGTGCCACCCACGAGCGCAAGTCCGCCGAATGGAAAGCCTGTCGCCTCCTTCCCCTGCTTCTGGGCCCAAAAGCGGCTGTAGGCCAGGTTCTTCAGGATTCCTTTCTCGATCCAGACCATTCGACGGAGCGGAAGCCCCTCCGGGTCGAACGGCTGTCCGAGCAATCCGGCGTCGGCGGGATCCGAGTAGAGCGTCACACGTTCGTCAGCGACCTTCTCGCCGATACGCGTGCCACCTCCGGGCTTCGAGAAGGCGCTTCGCCCTTCGTCCGCGTTGCGTGCGTTGAGGGCGCCGGCCAACAGAGGAATCAGATCGTTGACGGCCTGAGGCTCGAGCACCGCCGTGTAGAGACCGGGCGCAATCTCCTGCGGATTCCGGCTCGCCACGGCCTTCTGCGCGGCCACGCGACCGATCGCTTCCGGATCGACGGCACTCCAGTCGCGCGCGCCGCCGTGAGCCCATCCGCTGCCCGTGCCGTCCGGTGTACGTGCGGTGACCGAGAAGTCTGCGTCCGTCGTGCGGTGGTAGGCGAACAACCCATTGCTCGTCGCTACGGCGATCGCGCGCGTGTTTGCTTCGAGGTATCCCGCCGAAAAAATCGTCCCTGCCGGCTTCCCCGCGGCGGTCGCAGCGCCGATAGCGCGTCCAATCGCTTCAGCGCGCGCTTCGGCATCGAGATCGGCGGTTGCCGCGACGAATGCCTCGACGGCCGTGTACGTCTGAGGCCCGAGTTCCGGCATCAGTTCGGGATCTTCGGGCGCCAGTTGTGCGAGGCGCGACGCCAGATCGACCGTTCGTCGTAATGACGCATCGTCGAGCACGTTGGTCGATGACGATGCCCGGCGCCTGCCGAAGGTGACGGTCACTGTCACGGACGTGTCCTGGGTGCCCCCCGACGTGGTGATGCTCCCGTCAGCGAACCGTGTGTTTCCGCTACGTTGGCTGATGACCGTCACGCGCGTCTGGTCGGCCTTGCTGAACGACAGCACCCGCGACGTGAGCCCGCGCGCCTCGTCTCGGGACAGAAATGCTGATGCACCCGGAGCCGGCGTCGTCTGCATCATGCGCTCCGGGCCGTGTTGAGGATGTTGACGTTCCGGAAGCGGGCCGGCACACAGCCGTGGCTCACCGAGTTGCTTTGTGACGGTTCGCCCTTGCCGTCGTTGAACGCGCCGCCCATCCAGTAGGAGCTCTTGCCTCCGATCATGTCCATCGACTTCCAGAACGTCAGCGTGTTCGCCTGGTAGGCAACGTCCTTGAGCATCCCCACGATCTTGCCGTTGCGGACTTCATAGAACGCCTGGCCCGAAAACTGGAAGTTGTAGCGCTGGTGATCGATCGACCACGAGCCGCGATTCCGGATCAGCACGCCGCGGCCGGTGTCGGCCACGATGTCCTCGGCGCGAATGTCGCGTTCACCGGGCAGGAGCGAGACGTTCGGCATGCGCTGGAACTGGACGGCGTTCCACGACTCCGCGAACGAGCAGCCGTGCGACCTGGGCACGCCGGTGAGCTTCTGAATTCGTGCGACCTGCTCGCGCGTCGTCTGGTAGTCCTTGAAAACACCGCGCTCGACGAGCAGCCACTGGTCTGCGGGCACGCCCTCGTCGTCCCACGCGACGCGGGAGAGCGAGCCTTCCTGCGTCCGATCGGCCTGGATGTTCATGAAGTCGGGGCCGTAGCGAAGCTGTCCCAGCATCTTCTCGGGCGGCGCCACGAAACTCGTGCCTGCGTAGTTGGCCTCTTCACCAATCGCACGATCGAGCTCCGTGGCGTGACCGATGGACTCGTGGATCGTGAGCCAGAGATTGGTCGGCTCGAGAATGAGATCGTACGAACCCGCCTCCACCGACCTGGCACTGAGCTTCTCGGCTGCGAGCGATGCCCAGCGCTCTGCGTTGCCCGGCATGTCGAGCGACTGAACGTATTCCCATCCGAGGCCGCGCGGCGCGAGCTCCTCCTCGTAGCTTTGGAAATCTCCGCCGGAGGTGGCGGTGCAGGTAAACGAAGGGCCCACGCGGATCATCGTCTGCGTGACGTTTGTGCCCTCCGACGTGAGCAACGTCTTCACTTCACGGAGCAGCGCCAGCCCGGAGCTGGCAAATCGCACGTCCTTGACCTTCAGCGCCGCTTCGTTCGTGGAAAGCAGCAGCGCGATCTTGTCTTCGATGGCCACCTCGAGCGGATCCTGCCGCACCGGCGTGATCCACGCGCCGACGACGGGCGCCACCGGCGCCAACTCGACGCGATGCTTTTGCACGGCCCGTGCAGCCTTGGACAGCGCAACGGCCTCGAGCGCCGCTTGCCTGGTGCCCGCTCGGCTCATCACGCTCGTCGCGGCAAATCCCCAACAGCCGTTGACCAGCGTTCGAACACCAATGCCGTAGGACTCGCTGTCGTTGACGCCACTGACCTGGCGCTCCCGTGTGGCGATCGTCTGGCGGCGGTAGCGTCCGACCCTGACATCTGCGTACGACGCACCCGCCGAGCGCGCCGCGTCGAGTGCCTCTTTTGCGAGTTCCAGTGCCAGCGGATCGGCGCCCGGGGCGGCGATCGTCTGCGCCGACCCCAGATCGACCCCTGGACCCGCCACGATTGCTGCCGCCGTCGCAGCCGTCGTCTTGATGAAGTCACGTCGGGTAGGGCTCAATTCTTCAACTCCGATGTCACTCCGCCCGGGAGGGGAAACTCGTCGACCACCATCATCATCGCGACCAGTTGATACGCACCGAGCGTGCCGACGAGATCCACCACGCCGCGATCGCCACCGAGCACTTGCCTCGCCGCCTGCAGCGTCGCGTCGCTCACGCGCTTCTTCGTCAGAAGTTCGTTGCAGAAGTCGTACACCGCAGCCACGTCGGGCGTCATCTGCTGCCGGACGGCGTCCATCACGCACGCCCACGATCACCGCTTCGGGCAGCCCCGCGCGCTCCGCCGCGCGTCGATGCACGTACCACGCGTAGTGCGCGGTCCACGCTCGCGCGCCCATGATGATCGCGAGCTCAGACAGCTTCGGCGGCACAACCGAGTACCCTTCGCGACCGGCGAAGCGCGAATAGGCGATCGTCTTCTGCGCGAGGTCCGCGAACACCGGGCTGGCAATCATGACGCCGAGCGACCCGCTGATGTCAGGCCTGGGTCCGCTCAGCACGCTCTTGACGAACGCCTGCTGCTCCGTCGTCATCGCGTCGTAGGACGCAGGCCGCGGGATGCGCCCACCGCGGAGATCGGCAACCGCCTTCCGCATCTGCTCGACCGTCGGCGTCTGTGGCTGCCCGGCCTGCGCCGCGACCATCACCACACCGGCCGTCACGGCAGCGCCAACGAGACCTGCGACGATCAGCTTGAAACGCATCTCTCCCCCAGACTGTCCTTCGGAGTGAAACCAGCGAGGCACGCGAATGATAACGCCGCGCTCGCCTTGGGAGTTGGGAGTTGGAGATTGGCAGTTGACAGGACGGAGCCATCAGAATCGCGCTATGATCGCGGCGTTTTCCAGGAGGGCCTCATGAAGAGATTAGTGGTGCTGGGTATCCTGTTCTCCGCTGGCGCGCTGTCGATCTCGGCGGCGGCGTTGCAAGCGCCGGCAGGCGGCGGACAGCCCGCGCCGCGCGTGGTCACGGCCGAGAAGCTCCGCGACAACCTCTACATGATGGGTGGCCAGGGCGGTGGAGGGAACAGCGCCGTCTTCATCACGGCGGGTGGAGTCGTTGTCGTCGACACCAAGAATCCGGGCTGGGGTCAGCCGCTGCTCGACAAGATCAAGAGCGTCACCGATCAAGCCCGGTGACGATGATCATCAACACGCACACGCACGGCGACCACGTGAGCGGCAACGTCGAGTTCCCGACAACCGTCGAGGTCGTGACGCATGAGAACACCGCCAAGAACATGGAAGCGATGCGCCCTGCCACCGGCATCACGCCGGCGCCTGGAGCGCCCGTGAACATCTTCAAGGAGAACGGTGGGCGCGGCATGCCGAAGCGGACGTTCAAGGACAAGATGACCATCGGCAAGGGTGCTGACCAGATCGAATTGCACTACTTCGGCCGTGGACACACCAACGGCGACGCGTTCGTGGTCTTCCCCGCTCTACGCGTCATGCACGCTGGCGATATCTTCTCTGGCAAGAACATTCCGCTGCTCGACGCCAACAACGGCGGCAGCGGCGTCGAAATCGGCAAGACGCTCGCGAAAGCAGCCGACAGCGTGAAGAACATCGATCAGATCATCACCGGTCACAGCACGGTGATGACGGTAGCCGACCTGAAGGAGTACGCAGCGTTCAACAACGAGTTCGCCGCGGCCGTTCAGGCTGCCAAGAAGGCAGGCAAGACTCCCGACGAGGTCGCGAGCACCTGGAAGATTCCCGCGAAGTACACCGGGTACGCGGAGCCAGCGGCGCGCGCGATTGAGAGCGAACGTCCAGATCGTCTGGGACGAGACCAAGTAACCAGGCTGCCCCGCGACATGCGCGGACCACTGATGGTTGCCGTCGCAATGATCCTGGGCAGTGTCGTTGCCCAGGGTCATCACTCCATATCCGCGGTATACGACCGCGCCCGCCCTGTGACCCTCGACGGTGTTCTCGTCGAGTTCGCGATGGTTCAGCCGCATCCTTTCGTCGTCGTTGACGTCAAGAACGGACGCAGAGACGGCCCGATGGCGCGGCGAGTTGGACAATCGCTGGGAGCTCGAGGCAATCGGCATGAACGCCGGACGCTGAAGCCAGGCGATCGCCTGGTTCTCAACGGCCAGAGCGGACGCAACCAGCCACACTCCTTGTATGTGATGCGTCTCGATCGACCTGCAGATGGTTTCTGGTACGAACAGGTCGGGATGAGTCCGAAGATTGGATTCAGGTAGGGGCAGCATTCATCGCCACTTACAATGATCCGACGTGCGGATCTCGACATGTCCTCTCTGTGAAGCGGCATGCGGCATCCTGGTCGACCTCGACGGCGAACGAATCCGCTCGATCCGCGGTGACGCCGACGATTCTTTCAGCCGCGGGTACATCTGTCCCAAAGCGGCGGCCATCGCGGATATCCACAACGATCCCGATCGCATTCGCACGCCGCTCATCCGCGAGGGCACGCGCTGGCGTGAGGCATCCTGGGACGACGCACTCGACCGCGCCGCCGAGGGTCTTGCTCACGTGCGACGGCAGCATGGCCGCGACGCCGTAGCTATCTATTACGGCAATCCCGTCGCGCACAGCCTCGGCCTGATCACTCACGCGCTGACGTTTGCCCGTGCGCTGCGGACGAGGAATGTCTATTCGGCCAGTTCAGCCGATCAGATTCCGCAGATGCTCGTCGCCCTTCGCATGTTCGGCCACCAGGCGCTCATCCCGGTCCCGGATCTCGACCGGACAAATTTCCTCCTCATCTTCGGCGCCAACCCGATCGTGTCGAATGGCAGCCTGATGACGGCTCCGGACATGAGGCGTCGTCTTCGCGCGATCCGCGATCGCGGGGGACGTGTGGTTGTCGTCGATCCGCGGCGGACCGAGACGGCCGAGGCAGCCGACGAGCATGTCCCGATTCGGCCGGGAACCGACGCGCTCCTGCTCGCCGCGATGCTGCATGTGGTGTTTGCGGAGCGAACGGTCGACACCGGTCGTCTCGAAGGTCGCATCAAGAACCTCGACGCGCTGGCATCGCTGGTGCGGGAACTCTCGCCAGAGCGGTTGCTCTTCGGACCGGTGTCAGCGCGGAGACGACGCGCCGCCTTGCGGCGGAGTTCGCCAGGACCGAACGCGCGGCTTGTTACGGCCGGGTCGGGTTGTGCACGCAGCGTCACGGCACGCTTGCGTCGTGGCTCGTGCAGGCGCTCAATCTCGTCACTCGCCATGTCGACGAGGTGGGCGGGATGATGTTCACGACGCCGGCAGTCGATGTCGTCTCGATTCTGTCGAGGATGGGACTGCGCGGGACCTACGATCGATGGCGAAGCCGCGTGCGCCATCTACCGGAATTCGGTGGCGAGCTCCCGGTCGCGACCTTGGCAGATGAAATCGAAACGCCTGGCGCCGGGCGCATTCGAGGACTGATCACAATCGCTGGCAACCCGGTACTGTCGGCGCCCAACGGAGGACGCCTCGACCGCGCGCTCGCGTCGCTCGAGCACGTGGTTGCCGTGGATCTCTATCTCAACGAGACAACGCGCCACGCGCACGTCCTGCTGCCGCCCGCGCCGCCACTGTCACGCGGGCACTACGACCTTGCGCTCTACGCATTCGCCGTCCGCAACGTGGCGAAGTACTCGGAGCCCGTCGTCGAGCGCCAGTCATCCGAGCGTCACGATTGGGAGATTGTGGCCGACCTGAGCGCGCGGATGTTCGCACCCAGGGTGCTACGCTGGCTGGCGATTCGAGCGTTGCGTGCAGTGCACCCGGAGCGACTCCTGGATGCCGGGTCTGCGCTTCGGGCCTCATCGCCTCACGCTCGCAAAGCTGCGCAGGAGTCCTCATGGCGTCGATCTCGGGCCGCTCGAACCTGGCCGGATGGTACGGTCGATCGGAACCGCCGACGGCAAGATCGACATCGCACCGGCGGATTTCACGCGCGAGGCGCGCGACCGGCTGCTCGTCGACGTGAAGGCAGAGACCAACGGTGACCTCCTGTTGATCGGACGACGGCAGCTGCGCAGCAACAACTCCTGGATGCACAACTCTCATCGGCTCGTGAAGGGGAAGCCGCGATGCACGCTGCTGATCCATCCACATGACGCGACCGGGCGCGGGCTCGCCGACGGAGACGTTGTCCGTCTCGAATCGAAGGCCGCCGCAGTCACGGTCGCCATCGAAGTCACGGACACAATGCTTCCGGGTGTCGTCAGCCTCCCGCACGGGTGGGGTCACACTCGCGCAGGGACGCAGTTGACCGTGGCGCATCACCATCCAGGAACGAGCATGAACGACGTGACGAGCGAATTCGACATCGACACGTTGAGCGGCACGGCGGCATTCAATGGGGTCGCAGTCAGCGTGACACGGGCGTGAATTTCGATCAGGACGCCTCTACTTCAAAAGGGCGTCGACGGTGCTCTGGGCAACCGGGTGATAGCCGTCTCGTGCCTTCGCGTAGATCTTCACCGCCAGCGACTTTCCTTCCGGCGTCACCGCGAGATCGCGATAGAGCGGAACGATCAGCTTTCTTCGGCCGATGTCCACCATATATCGCTCCATCGCCGGATACGCGGCCGAATAGCGATTCGAGATCGCCAGCCGGAACCAGACGTGCGCGATCTCGGGGTTTGGCGAGTCAGTCAATTTCAGTTGCCGATCCAGCGCGCTGAGTTTCTCGGCACTCAGCTTTCGTGGCAACGAATCGATGAAGTGCACCCACTCCTGGGTTGACCACGCCGAAGCCGTCTTTGAAAGCGCGTCCATCGACCCACCATTGAGCCAGGCGTCGCGCGCCTGCTCCACTTTCTCGAGTGCATCCGACTTGGGCATGACCGCGAACGATGGAATCGTGTCGGTGTGCAGCCATTCCTGAACCTGCGCATCGGTCACAACGCCCGGGTGTGCCGCGAGCAGATGCCTCGTCAGGAACGCGAGGAACTGGTCGGTGCTGACGCTTTGAAACGCGTGCTCGTCGAACCAGCGCCGCAGGAATTGATCGAACGGCTCGCGCCCGAACTTTGCCTCCAGGAACGACAGAAATAGCGCGCCCTGCTCGTACGCCACCACCGAATAGGCATCGTCCGGATCGCGCCCTTTCAAGTCTGGCTGGAGCGTGCGATCTCCGGGCGCCGTGACGTCCGCTCGCGCCTGAGCGAGATCGCGAAGACCGATGATGCGTTCCATGTCCGCGAGCCGCTTGCCGTACACCACCTCGACGATGCGCCGTTCGAGATAGGTGGTGAAGCCTTCGTTCAACCAGAAGTCGCTCCATGTGGCGTTGGTCACCAGGTTGCCGGACCAGGAATGGGCCAGTTCGTGCGCGACGAGCGCGACGAGAGACTTGTCGCCGACGATGACGGTGGGCGTGGCGAACGTGACGCGGGGATTCTCCATGCCACCGAATGGAAACGACGGC
>CAWFTF010000019.1:0-24188 GCA_963818645.1 uncultured Acidobacteriota bacterium
CCTTGTGCTGGTCGAAGGCGGCCTGGAACTCAGCGTCGGTCACGTGGTTCGTTGACTATTACCGGAAGACCGCCTGGAGGATACGGG
This sequence comes from uncultured Acidobacteriota bacterium, assembly GCA_963818645.1. Classification (GTDB taxonomy): domain Bacteria; phylum Acidobacteriota; class Vicinamibacteria; order Vicinamibacterales; family UBA2999; genus Gp6-AA40. Next base: position 88 of record CAWFTF010000019.1, read on the forward strand.
CTGAATGACGCACCTCAGACGCCTGACCACTCTTACGGAGTTCGACCGCAGGAGTGCTAAGTGCTAGGCTGGCGCATCGCTCACAAGGAGAACGCGCATGAAAGGCCTGGCCGAGCTCACCAAGACGACCCTCATCGGCGGAGTGCTCATCGTGCTGCCGATCTATCTGTCCATCCTGCTGCTGGCGAAGACGCTGTCCGCCATCGTGACGCTGCTCTCGCCGGTCACGGCGACAATCCCCGCAGGCGTGCAGTTCCGGCAGGTCATCGCCGTCCTGATCGTGCTCGTCGTCTGCTTCGTGGCCGGGATCGTGGTGCGCACGGGACCCGGGCTGCGCGCCAAGCACGCGCTCGAGCGCGTGGTGCTCGAGAAGATCCCTGGCTACGAGCTGGTGCGAGGCCTCGCCCATCGCGTCTCCGGCGACGAGCGCGAGGGCGCGTTCCGACCGGCCCTGGTAGAAATCGAGGACGCGCTCGCGCCCGCCTTCATCATCGAGGAGCTGAACGACGGCCGATACACCGTGCTGATACCCTCGGTGCCGACGCCCGCGGCCGGCTCCCTGCTCATCATGCAGCGCGAGCGCGTGCATCCTTTGGACGTGCCCTTCACTCAGGCGGTCAAGGTCATCTCCAAGTGGGGTGCGGGCGCGGGGGAACTGGCCAACGGAGTGTCGGTCCACACCTGAGCGCCCGGGGCATCCGGCCCCTTCTACTGATGACTGATGCGCAACAGGAAATCGTAACGGAAGCCGATCGTGAACACGCTGTCACCCGACGCACCCGTCGTCGTGGTGCTGAAATCGATCTTGCTTTCCGAGTAGATCTTGGCCGTCTTGGCGACAAACCACTCAGCGCCCAGGATCACGTACCCGGTTTTGAAGTCCGGATTGATGAGCGGGTCAGTGACGTCCGGTTCCAGATACGTGAAGCCTCCAATCAGGCCGATCGGTCCCAACCCTACGCGCGCATATAGTTCGGCACCGTCCGCATCGAATGCCACGGGAGTGTTCACAGACCCGATCGGGACCTGCACCATGTCTCCGTTACTTTGATGAGAGTAGACGAGCCCCAGCTCCAGGACCCGCCAGTCGATGCGAGTACCAAGGGCTACATAGTTGGCATCGCCGTTCAGGCCTCTCACGAGATTCTGCGTCGTCGGTGACCAGTAGGTGTGAGTCACCGCTCCGCCGATTTTCACTCCCGGCAGGATTGTGAGCTGGACCGAACCGCCGACGCCGTTGGAGTCGGCGCCGCGGAACTGACCCTGGAACCCCACTTCGAGAATCTTGAAAATCGTATTCCGGTAGTTCACGACTCGGTCGGCACGACCGGTGGCTGAAGCTCCCCCGTCAGTACCTGCCACGTAGGTTGACGTTCCCTGTCCGCCAAACACGTTGAAACGGTCGGTCGTGTAGCTGGTGACATCGTAGTGGACTGAGTTCTGCTTCCCAATGCCCACCCGGCCCACCGGGCCAAAGTCGACGCCGATGAAACCAAGCCGTGCGGTGAACACTTGACCGGTGTCAGTCCCGACGACGCCAAAGTCTCCGGATTCCGACGCGGAGAGGTTGAACTGAGTCTCGCTTTGAACGAGATTCACTCCCCACTCAGTGCCGGCGAACATCTTGACTGCGCCCCTGGTTCGGAAATTGATGCCAACGCGGGTGGCGTTGTCCTGCACCTCGGCGGTGTTGTTGAATCCGGCCAGGTGCGTGCGCAATTGACCGTATGGCTCGAAGGTACCGACAAAGTCGCTCGCACCGGTCGCCTCGCCGGTGCTGCCCAACGCGAATTCCCCGCCGCAACCATCGAACACCCAGATGCCCGCATCGTCATATCCCCAGGTCTTCCCCAACAGGCAACTGGACTCGCCCGTCGATCGCAACAACGCCACTCCCGCCGCCGTAACGGCCGTACAGACCTGGCGTTGACCCTTCGTGGACACGCAGGATATGACCTGCGGAGCGGATTGGTTAGCCGGTGCCTGTTGTGCCAGAGCGCTGTGGGGCCAGAATGCGCCAACGAGGATCACGAGCATGCTCGTTCGTAGCACTGAGCGCGACGCAATAACTCTATGAACAACGTGATGCATGGCGTTCCTCTCCGCAGCAGTTCGTGGCTGGTGATCGATGGGCAGGTGTCACACCCTGCGGCGACGTGCGAGCAAGGAGATTGCCAGCGCCTCGGAGTGTTCTGGCCGCAATTCACCGCTAAGGAACGCTCGAAAGTACGCGTCGCGAAATGCGTTCCCGGCCCGCCGCAGGAACGCAGCCCGCGTCTCTTCGTGGCTGTATCCCGCGATTCACCACAGAAACGGGCGATCCCTGCGGCCGAGCGCGGGTGGCTCGGGACCCGGCTCAAGAGCAGCAGGTTGGCCCACAGCACGCCTGCGGTGCCGGGACCGGTTTCTCCGCTCGGATGAAGGCACTCATGAATCGTCCGTCAATCTGGGCGAGCATCTCGTCGTTCGCGAGCCGCGCTTCATCGAGGAATTGTCTGGCGTCCTCCGCACGGTAGATTCGCGTGGGCTCGATATCGATACGTTCGAACCCGGCGCGTTGCAATTTGTCCCGGTAGCTGTCGTGGCTGAGCGCACCGGCAACGCACCCAACCCACAGCTCCATGCTGCGGCGGACTTCGTCCGGCACGTCGTCATCCTTGACGACCACGTCCGACACCGCGAACCGGCCGCCAGGCTTCAGCACCCGGAACGCTTCGGCAATCGCACGATCCTTGTCGGCGGACAAGTTGATCACGCAGTTGGAAATGATCACATCGACGCTGCTGTCCGGCAGCGGAATGTGCTCGATCTCTCCTCTGAGAAACTCCACGTTCGTCAGCCCCGACCTGACCTGGTTTTCACGAGCAAGCGCGAGCATCTCGTCCGTCATGTCGAGGCCGTACGCTTTGCCGGTCGGCCCGACTCGCTTCGCCGAGAGCAGGACGTCGATGCCGCCGCCGGATCCGAGATCGAGTACCACCTCGCCGGCCCTCAACTCGGCGAGCGCCGTCGGGTTCCCGCACCCGAGTGACGCCAGCATCGCCTCTGCGGGAATCGCTGCGGCTTGCGATTCATCGTAGAGATTCGACGTGATGGGATCCGTTCCGCAGCAACCCGACGTCCCGCATCCGCAACTGGCCGGTGCACCGCTGCGAGCCTGCAGCGCGGCCTGACTGTATTTCCCTTGAACAGCTTCCTTGATGGCGTTCATACGCTCCTCCTATATATATTCGCCTTAGCGAATATTCGTCTTGGCGAATATATAGGGCTGTGATACATTCGTCAAGACGAATATATGAGCCGGCCATCAACCGTGAAAACGCGACCTGCAATCGACCAGTTGGAAGACGTCTTCAAAGCACTGGCTGACAAGACGCGACTGCGGATTCTGGGGCTGCTGGGAAACAACGAAGTCTGCGTCTGTCACATCCACGACACGCTGGCACTCCCCCAACCGACGGTGTCCCGCCATCTTGCCTACCTTCGGCGCAGCGGGTTGGTCGACACCCGGCGCGACGGGGTGTGGATGCACTACAAGATTTCGCCGTCGCTCGACCCGGTGATTCGAGGAGTCGTGGCCGCCGCTGTCGATGCACTGAAGAAAGTGCCCGCTGCAACGCAGGACCAAAAGCAGTTCCAGCGGTCGTTCGGACAGCTGTACGTGCTCGACACTCCCGCCGGGGGGAGCTGCTGCGCGCCACGCGCATAAGAGGTGGTCATGATCATCGAAGCCGCCACCGCTCGCGATCTGCCCGACGTGCACGACCTTCTCTCGCGCCATCAGCTACCAATCGATGGTGTGGACGATCACGTGCAGACGATGCTCGTAGCCAGGGAGAACTCGCAGATCGTCGGCAGTGCGGCACTGGAGGTCTACGCCGATGGTGCGCTGCTTCGATCCGTCGCCGTTGACGCTCGCCAGCAAGGCCGGCACGTCGGCCATCAGCTCACTGAAGCCGCATTGCAGCTGGCGAGAGCGCATGGCGCTCGAGCTGTGTTCCTGTTGACGACGACGGCCGAGAAGTTCTTCCCGCGATTTGGTTTCGAGCAGATTGCACGTGAAGATGTGCCTCCCTCGGTACAGGCGTCGGTGGAATTCACGTCCGCGTGCCCCACGTCCGCAATCGTGATGCGGAAGCGTCTGACGAGCGCGTGATGGCCCCCGACGCCGGTCGACGTTTGACAGCCGAGGCGGTCGGCACCGCGCTACTGCTGGCAGCGGTTGTTGGGTCGGGCATCATGGCGAATCGCCTGGCGGCCGGCAACGAGGCAATCGCGCTCCTTGCCAACACCATTGCGACAGGTGCCGCACTCGTAGCTCTGATTCTCACTTTCGGCCCAATCTCGGGCGCGCACTTCAATCCCGCCGTCACGATTGCGGACGCATCGCAAGGCGGTCTCGCCTGGCGGGAGGTGCCAGGCTACCTCTGCGCGCAGATCGGTGGTGCCGTGCTTGGAGTGTGGGCTGCCCACCTGATGTTCGGGGAGCCCGTGTTCATGCTGTCACTGCATCAGCGCAGTGGGTCGGCGCAGATGTTCAGCGAGTTCGTAGCCACGTTCGGCTTGCTCGCCGTCATCTGGGGATGTTCACGACGCCGCACAGACATCGTGCCGTTCGCGGTCGCGGCCTACATCACATCGGCATATTGGTTTACGGCCTCGACTTCGTTCGCAAATCCCGCGGTCACGTTTGCCCGCGGCCTGACCGACACGTTCGCCGGCATTCGTCCACTCGACATCCCCGGCTTCGTCGTCGCGCAGTTTGCCGGCGCGGCGGTGTCGACGCTGCTCTTCAGATGGCTGGTGCCTGCGCTTCCCCAAACCGCTGAACACGTCGTCATGCCGCGATCCGAAACGTCACGATCATGAATGTCGTTCTCTTTGCCTGCGTCCACAACGCGGGCCGTTCACAAATGGCGGCTGCGTGGTTCAACAGGCTTGCCGATCCCGCGAAGGCGCGCGCGATATCCGCCGGCACCGATCCGGGCTCCCGCGTTCACCCGGAAGTGATCGACGCGATGAACGAGGTCGGAGTCGACCTGTCGAAGGCTGGGACGACCAGGCTGACAACGGAGGTGGCGCAACAAGCGCAGATGCTGATCACGATGGGGTGTGGCGATCAGTGCCCGGTTGTTCCCGGCGTCAGGCGCGACGATTGGCCACTGGAAGACCCGAAGGGCAAGCCCATCGCGCACGTCCGCGCGATTCGTGACGATATTCGTCAACGCGTCGAAGCATTGCTCGTCGACGAGGGGTGGTCTGCCCCCACGCGCTAGCCAGCGCGTTTTCGCCAGGTGCGTTAGCGTCGGCGAAGCGACGCGGTGTGGCGGGGACTTGGTGCGACGGTGTGGCTGGGGCGGAGCGACTGTGTCGCGCCGCGACACGCGACAGCGGTAAAAAACGGCTCGGGAGCGGTCCGATCGACGGTGGCGGCGATTCGCCAGTGACGCACCGCGCACCTGGTTATCGACACGATTGTGCACAGTCGCGCGGATCACATCAGCCGCCGCCGTCATCGTCAGCACTCGCCGGACGAGCCAGATTTTCCGCGGCGACGACCCGAAGCGAAGTCCCGGCCACACCGCGTCGCCGCCTCGGTGCGCCGGTGAGCCAACGCTACGAGCTGTCGAAGACGCTCTCGATCGACAAGACCGCCTCATTTCTCCGGCGCCGTTCGTGGCGTGCCCTTCTCGGAGAGCATCACTGCGAGAAGCTTCGCCGGCTTCGTATCGCTCGCGTTCCGTGAGACGGCGTGAAGCTGATTCGGTGTTTCGATGAACATCTCGCCGACCTTGTACGTCTTCTCAGGTTCGTCGCCCACCTTGGATCGAATCTCGCCTTCGAGTACGTAGGCGATCGTGATTCCCGGATGCCGGTGCGGCGGTGAGCTCTGGCCGGGCCCGTACGACACTTCGACTCCAGACGCGGACCAGCCCTTCATCGTGAGATCTGGCACGTCGTGCTCGAACACCACGCGCGGACCATTGGCGCCGGCCTGAGCGGCCACGAGCTCGTTGGCCAGGAGCAGGCCAGCGGCATTTCCGATCAACACTCTACGAGTCATCATGCTGGCACCTCGAACGTGAAAGCGTCAGTGTAGATCGACACCTCGCAAGGAGATCTCATGCAACAACGAGTGGACTATCAAACCCAGGCTGCCGGCGTGTACAAAGCGATGCGCGGGCTCGAGAGCTATCTTCACAGCTGCGGCCTCGAGGAAGACCTGATACACCTCGTCAAGCTCAGGGCCTCACAACTCAACGGCTGTGCATACTGCATCGACATGCACTGGAAGGATCTGCGCGCACGCGGGGAGACCGAGCAGCGTCTCTACGGCTTGGATGCCTGGCGCGAAAGCCCCTATTACACCGAACGCGAGCGCGCCGCGCTCACGTGGACCGAGGCCGTCACGCTCATCACGGACGGCCATGCGTCAGATGCCGACTATGAAGCGGTGCGCCAGCACTTCGACGGGAAGGAGCTGGCCGACCTGACGTTTGCGATCGCGACCATCAACGCGTGGAATCGCCTGGCGATTGCGGGCCGCACTGTGCCCGGCACGTATCAGCCACGCGCGACGAGCGGCACGTCGGCTTGAGTGCACTACCAGCGTGGCCGGCTCGACATCGCGTCTTCCCACGTGCTCCAGCCGGAGCCCATCCCATAGGGCACCTGATGCAACACTGACTCGACGGGACCGATCAGCCCTTTCTCGATCTTGAAGAACTCGGCAATCTGCCAGGTCCACGGAATGCTCGGCCCGGACGACACCTTGCGGCCGTCGCGCAGCGTGCCGTGGCGCGCGTCTCCAGATCCGTTGTCGAAGAATCCAAATGCGAACACGATGCCGCGCTCACGATCGATCGCCACGAAGCGCCGGTCGCGAATGCGCGTCACGTAGAAAAACACGCCGGACTGAAACTGCTGGAGGCAGCTCGTTCGAACACGATTTGGTGGCGTCGGCGGCGCACCCGGTATCAGAGCAGGATCGCCGGCGGTCACCGCTCCGTTCTCGAGGCGAGCGCACGCCTCGTGCAGCGGATAGACGCCCTTGCCGTCGTTCAGCTCGATCCCCGAGAAATACATGTTGGCGATGCGGACCAGTTCGTCCCGCGAGTGGCGCTCTGACTCGGGCACCGCGGTGTACCACGCGCGCCGCGGCATGGCGATCGTGTCGAGACTCTCGGCCGCGTCCTTGTTGCGAATGACGAGCGTCTCGATCTCGGCGATCCGCCGATCGACCACACCGAGTCTCAACACGAAGATTGTCGGCGTGTCTGCCTCGCGAACCGTACCCATCAGGATTGCCTGACCCGCTTCGACATCAGCCATGTCGAGGCGATAGCCGCCTTTGCCGGTCACCGTGTGCCAGAGGCCGTCACCGAGATCGAGTCGTTGACCGTTCTCCGTGAATTTGACCGTTGCCGCAACTGGCAGGCGTGACGGTTCACGAGCGACCAGTGCGTCGACGTAGCGATCGAGCAGCCCGGTCAGGCACGTTCGATCGCACGACGCGCGGCCCTGCGCCGCAGCCGGGGCGATCGCAAATGCCAGTGACACCACTGCGACAAAGGCAGTCAGGATCCGCATGCGAGCACACCTCATCGAGCGCACGGATTGTAGAGCAGAACTGTGAAGGGGTCTGACCCCGCACAATTAACGCGAATTAATCCAGCTGTCATGTCGGCCGTCGCGCACGATGCGTCCTACTTAGTAGAAGCGCTCGCCGAATGGACATCGTCCGCAGGAGGCTTTATGAGTGCTGTCACTAAACGAGTCGTCATATTCACCGTCGGTCTGACGACGCTCGGGGCTATCTCTGCCAGCGCCGCACCGCGCCACGCGGTTGTGGTGGCACCGCGTATCGTTGTGCACAGACCGTTGCTCTACGATCCATTCTGGGGACCGTGGGGTCCTTACGCGTACGGGTATCCGTACGCCTATAACGTCTATGCGCAAGCCGGCATCCGCACCGAGGTCACACCGAAGGACACCGCGGTCTATCTGGATGGCTACTACGCCGGCCGCGTCAGCGACTTCGACGGCGCACTGCAGTCACTGAACGTCGCGCCCGGCGGCCACACGGTGACGTTGTACCTGGAGGGGTTCCGAACGGTCACGGAGGACGTCTACGTGCGACCGGATTCGACGTTCAAGCTGAACGCGGCGATGGAGCGACTCGCGCCTGATGAGACGAGCGCTCCAGTCCCGAATCCGGCGCGAGGGCTGACAATCGACCCTGTCGATAGGCAGTAGATGATTCGCGCACGCGAGGGTTCGAGCGGGTTTTCATCGGCGGCGTTTGCGCCCCGAGCCCTCGCGCTTGCAGGCGTGGTGACGGTGACGTTCTACGCCGTTGCCGGACTCGCCGAGGCCACACTGATTCGCGTTCTTCAACCGAGCGAGCTCGAACTCGACTGGATCAGCGACGCCGTGCTCTCGAGTGCGCTCGGCATCGCGGTGTACCTCTGGCTGCACTTGCGTGCGACGCGCCTCGCGCTGACGGAGCAGGAACGCTCACAGCTGATCATCCAGTCGCAATTGTCGATGGCCGAAGCCATGCAGCGACGGCTTCTGCCCCCGATACCTCGCCCGCTCGACGGCTTCGAGTGGGCCGCCCAGCTGATACCCGCGGGTAAGATCGGCGGCGACTTCTTCGACTTTCTCGATCCAGTTCCCGGTGTCCGCCTCACGCTCATCGCCGACATCTCCGGCAAGGGCATCTCGGCTGCCATGGCGCTGACACTTCTCCGTTTCACATTCCGCCACGTCGCCCGCGACACTCAGAGCCCGGCCGATCTCACCACCCGACTGTCGTCCGCCCTCTATGGAGAGTGGCACGGCGAACCCTACGTGACTTGCCTGATCGCTCGCGTCGATCTCGCGCAACGCACGCTGACCTATACGAACGCCGGCCATCCACCGGGCATGCTCGTACGCAATGGTGGTGTCGGCCATGAACTGTCGGTCGGTGGACCGCCGCTCGGGCTGCTCGCTCTATCGACGTATACCGAGGAACAACTGGACCTGATCGAGGGAGATGTCTGTACTCTCGTGACCGACGGAGTGACGGAGGCTTTCGACGATCCCTCGCGGCCGTGGCGGACTGTCATTCTCGATGCCGTGCGCAAAGGACGGTCTGCGGGAAACGTGTGCGGCGCGATCATGTCTCGCGCGCTCGAGGGCGCAGGACCGAACGGCGTCGAAAACTGGACTGACGATCGAACGGTCGTTGTCATTACCCTCAACGACAGCCATCGTTCGATGAATCAGCGCCGCACCTCCTGAGTGGTCGGCAGTTGTGACGCACTCCAGCCTCCACCGAGTGCCTGGATCAACGACACGCTCCCGAGCAATCGCCTGGTGTGCAGGTCCACGCTCTCACGCTGGTTCTGCAGGAGGCTCGTCTGCGCGGTGATCACCTGGAGATAGTTGGCCAGGCCGCCGCGGTACTGAGTGGTCGAGATGTCGAGCGACTGCTGCGCCGCGACCACGGCTCGATCCACGATCTCTGTCTCCTGCGTCAGAATCCGCAGCTCCGCAAGAGCATCCTCCACCTGCTGAAATCCAGTGAGCACTGTCTCTTTGTAGTTCGCCACGGTGGTGTCGTACCCCGCTTCGGTCACCTTGACCTGCGCGCGCCGCCTGCCACCGTCGAAGAGCGTTGCGGCAACCTGCACACCGACCGACCACAATCCCGTCGGTGACGCGAACAGGTCTGCGATTGCGACCGCCTGAGCACCGGCACTGCCACCAAGACTGATGACGGGATAAAACGCGGCTTTCGCAACTCCGATCTGTTGATTGGCGGCTGCCACTCGACGCTCCGCCGCGGCAATGTCAGGCCGTCGTTCCAGGAGCGATGAAGGCAACCCCACTGGCACGGTCGGCGGCACAGGCTCGGTCGTCGCAGGCGGTATCGACAGTTCCGATGGGGCATGGCCGGTGAGCACCGCGATGGCGTGCTCGAACTGCGCCCGAGCGATGCCGACATCGGTCAACTGAGCGCGGGCGCCTTCCAACTGCGTCTGGGCCAACGCGACGTCGGCCATCGAGACAACGCCACCCTGGAAGCGATCCTGCGTCAGCTGCAGATACTGCTCGTACGAGCGGACCGTCTGCTCGAGCAACACGCGGTCGGCATCGAGACCCTGCACCTGAAAGTAGTCGGATGCGAGTTCGGATTGATACAGAAGTCGCGCGCTTTCGAGATCCGCCGCACTACGCCTGCGCGACTGCGGCATTTGCGGCGACGCTCCGACGAATGCTCCCCCAGACATCGGCCTCGTAGGAGACGTCGAGCGGCACGTCGTAGAGGTCGCCGTGATGCTGCGCAGCGCCTCCCCCGGCGTGCGTCGCGGATGGTGTCGCCGTGACGGTGGGATATCGATCGGCCGCCGCGACGCGTACCGCGGCCCGCGCGGCCCGATACTGCGCTTCTGCCGCGATCACGTTCTGATTCGAGATGTTCACTTGATCCTCGAGCGCGTCGAGAGCCGGCTCGTTGAACATCCGCCACCACTCGCCCCGCAGCGCCGCATCATTGGGCTGCGCGGTCGTCCATCCTGAAGGCGGCGGTTCTCGATACGCGGGCGGAGTGGGCGTCGCGGGACGGGCGTACTTCGTACCAATCGCACACGCCGTCGTGGACAACAGCACGGGCACGCAGATGTACATGCCCAGGCCCACGAGGTGATGGGCGACTGTCTTACTCATAACGAAGAGCCTCAATCGGATTCAGAAAGGCCGCCGTCCGAGCCGGGTAGTAGCCGAAGAACACGCCTACCAGCGCTGAGAAGAGGAACGACACAGCGACCGCCATCACGCCGATGTCCGTCGTCCATTGCGCGAAATACGAGATGGCGAACGACGTCGCCACTCCAACGAGAATGCCGATGACGCCTCCGGCCAGCGACAGCGTCGCCGCCTCCACCAGGAACTGCGAGAGGATGTCTCGCCGCTTCGCGCCGACAGCGAGACGCAAACCGATCTCGCGCGTCCGCTCCGTCACCGACACCAGCATGATGTTCATGATCCCGATGCCGCCGACGATGAGCGAGACGGACGCGATCGCTCCCAGCAGAACCGCCATCACCTGCGCGGACGACTCCTGCGCGGCGAACACCTCGGTCAGGTTGCGGACCGAGAAGTCGTCCTCGAGGCCCGGCAGGATCCGATGGCGCTCGCGAAGCAACTCGTCCATCTCCTGGATGGCCTGATCGATCGCCTGCGGATTGATGGCCTGCACCATCACGGACCCGACAGCCTTCGCGTTGGCCTTGTTGACGCCAAGGACTTTCTGCGTGGCCGTCGAGATCGGCAGCAGGATCACATCGTCCTGATCCTGGCCGCTTGGCGACTGGCCTTTGGGCGTCAGCACACCGGAGACGGTGAACGGGACGTTCTTGACGATGACGACCTGACCGGTCGGATCGCTGTCGCCAAACAGATTCTCTGCGACCGTTTCTCCCAGCACGGCGAGCTTGGCGGAGGCATCGACGTCCTGCGTCGTGAAGAACTGACCCGACATCATCGTGTAGTCGCGCAACGTCATGTAGTCGGGAGTCACGCCCTGAACGATGGTTGCCCAGTTGTTGCTGCCGTAGACCACTTGAACGCCACCACGGACAGTCGGCGCCGTAAGGGCAACAGAGGGACACTCGTCGGCGATCGCCTTCGCGTCGTCTGTCGTCAGCGTCGCGACGCCGCCCGATCCCAGTCGAACACCGTTGCTGCTGATGCTGCCGGGCAAGACGATGATCAAGTTGCTACCGATGCTCTGAATCTGTGCCTGGATGCGCTCGGTCGCGCCGGCGCCAACGCCCACCATCGCGATGACCGCAGCGACGCCGATGATGATGCCGAGCATCGTGAGTGCGGACCGCGTGCGATTCACTTGAAGCGCGCGGAGCGCGATGCGTGAACTGGTCAACAGCTTTTTCATTGCGAGCTCCGCCCTTCAGCGGCCTCCTCTGGCAGCGCGCGAAGGTCGGCGGCGGCGTCTCGTGGATGTTCGACTCGCTCGTCCTTCTGCAGTCGTCCGTCTTTGAAGTGCAGCGTGCGGCGCGCGTAACTGGCAATCTCGGCGTCGTGCGTGACGACGATGAGCGTGATGCCTTTCTCGCGGTTCAGACGCTGAAAGATCGCCATGATCTCGAGGCCCATCCGCGAATCCAGGGCGCCGGTGGGCTCATCGGCGAGGATGATTCCAGGATCGTTGACGAGCGCGCGTGCGATCGCCACGCGCTGCTGCTGTCCACCGGACAGCTGGCTCGGCTGGTGATCCTCACGTCCCGCGAGGCCGACAGCGAGCAGCGCCTTCTGCGCCCGTTCGCGCCGCTCGCCGGCAGCGATGTCGGTATATAAGAGCGGCAACTCGACGTTCTCTGCGGCGCTGGTGCGCGCGAGCAGGTTGAACTGCTGAAAGACGAACCCGATCTTCCTGCTGCGGATCTCCGCAAGCTCGTCGCTCTCGAGTTGGCCGACGCTGATGCCATCGAGCGTGTAGCTTCCCGACGTGGGGATGTCGAGGCACCCGAGAATGTTCATCAACGTGGACTTGCCCGAGCCGGACGGTCCCATGATCGCGACGAAGTCGCCGCGGTCGATTTCGAACGAGATGCCCTTGAGCACGTGCACGGTGACTTCACCGAGGCGGAAGTCTCGAACGAGGTTCTGAATGCTGATGATGGCCGCCATGGTTCACCTCAGAAGCCAGGGCCTCTGCCGACTCCAGCTCCGCCAGAACCTCGGCTCGCGACAGCTGCACCCTTCGACAACGCCGCGAGGATCACGCGGTCGCCCTCGTTCAACATTCCGCCCGTCACCTCGGTGAACGCGCCGTCAGTTTCGCCGGTGGTGACGACGACCCGCCGCGGTGTGTCCTTGCCGTCGAGCACCCAGACCGCCTTCTCTGGCGAGACCGGCGCACGTGAAGCACCCGTGGCCCTCGCGCCCTGCGACGCATCCGAGGCCGGGTGATAGCGGAGCGCCGCATTGGGCACCTTCAGCACATTCGAGCGCTGGCTCACGAGCACCTTCACGTTCGCGGTCATGCCGGGAAACAGTTTCAGGTCCGAATTCGAGACGCCGACCACCGCGTCGTAGGTGATCACGTTCTGCACGTTGATCGGCGCCTCGCGGATTGACGTGACACTGCCGGTAAACGTCCGTCCAGGATACGCGTCCACCGTGAAGGTCGCCGGTTGGTTCACACGAACGCGACCGACGTCCGCCTCTGACACATTCGTGTCCACCTGCATCTTGGTGAGGTCTTGCGCGATCAGGAACAGCGTCGGCGCAGACAGACTGGCCGCGACTGTCTGTCCAACGTCAACGTTTCGCGACACGACGACACCGTCAACGGGTGCGGTGATGCTGGTGTGATCGAGGTCGATCTGCGCGGACTGCCGGGCCGCCGTGTACTGCTTCACCTGCGCCTGATTTGCCGCGACCAGTGAGTTCGCCACGTTGAGCTGCGCCCGCGCCACTTTCACGGAGTCCTCTGCGGCTTGTTTCTGCGCGACGAGAGCGTCGCGATCGGCCACCGCCGACGTGTACGTCGTCTGCGCGGTCTCGAGGTCCTCCTTTGCGGTGGCGTTCTGCTGGAGCATCACGACGCGTCGATCGACTTTGACGCGTGCGTCCTCGACCAGCGCTTCCGCCTTGGTGACGTTGGCGTTCGCCGCCGCAAGCGACGAGGTCGCGGCCTGGATGTTCGCGCGCGCCTGCTCGACGACCGCCTCGCTGTTGGCAACGGATGCGCGCGCCGCATCGAGAGTTGCTTGCGCCTGATTGACTTTGCTCTGAAAGGCGGCGGGGTCGATGCGTGCGATCAACTGTCCCTTGCTGACCTTCGTGTTGAAGTCTGCGAAGAGTGCCTGGATGTTGCCTGATACCTGAGATCCAACCTGGACGGTGACGACTGCATTGGGATTTCCGGTCGCCGACACTGTCACATCGATGTCACCACGACGGGCGTTTGCCGTTCGGTAGTCGACGTCAGCGCGACCTTCGGCCCACTCCCACGCGACCAGCGTCACCAGAACGCACGCTGCGCCCCCAACAATTGCTGCCTTCCTGCCGTGTTGAATCGCCATCGCCGCTCCACGATCGTTGTCATCTCTCTATGAAGTTGGACGGGGAGCGAGATAAGCGCGGCGTGAACCGTTGATTAATTCGCGTTCAGAGGGCCTGCCCCGCCATGGCGCTCACGAACGGTAGAATACGCGTCACCGGAGGACGGCATGGGAACCGAGTCGAACGGCAAACGGCGTCTGACGCGCAGACGTGTTCTGAAGGCGGGAGCAACCGCACTCGGCGGCGGCACGGCTCTTCTCACTGGCATGCCAGCCGTCGACGCGCAAAATGCGCAAGCCCCGGCCGTGCTCACCAACACGCAGACGGGACGCACGTTCCGCGGGCTGGTGCGCCACGACAGCACGCTCGACGTTCAGCAGATGCGACTGCTGCCCACCGATCCGCGGCAGGTCGTCATCCGCTCCACCGCCGTTGCGCCGTGCTACACGATCGTGCGCGGCGCCCTCAGCACCAACCCGATTCGACGCGCAGAGGTCCCCAATCATTGCGGCTTCGGCGTCGTCGAGGCAGTGGGCGCGATGGTCAAGCGCGTGCAGGTCGGCGATCGCGTCCTCGTCGCCGGCACCTCGCAGTGCGGACAGTGTTACCAGTGCCTGCATGGCCGACCGGACTACTGTCAGTTCACCTTCTTCTCGAACGCGCCCGGTGTCGAGGCCTTTCCGCCGTTCGCGCAGATGCTCGACGGCACGCCGGTGTACGCGCAGGCCGGCATCGGCGGCATGAGCGAGATCATGACCGCCTTCGAGGAGTACTGCGTCCCGCTCTTCACTGACCTGCCGGCCGCGCAACTGACGCTCCTCGGCGACCAGCTGGCATCAGGTTTCGCCGCCGGGCACGCCGACATGCGCTTCGAGCCCGGCTCCGACGTCGTCGTCTTCGGTGCCGGACCGGTCGGCCTCGGTGCGGTGCAGGCCGCGCGCGTCACCGGCGCAGGTCAGGTCATCGTGGTCGATCCAATCAAATATCGCCGCGACTTCTCGATGAAGCTCGGCGCGACGATGACCCTCGATCCCAACGCCGAAGGCGACGGTATCGTCGAGCGCATCCGAGAGATGTGTCGGGGACCAAACGATCGACGATTCGCAGGCGGAACCAGCTGGGGCCGCGCGGCCAACGCGGTGATTTCACGCGGTGCTGATTTCGTGGTGGAAGCAGCCGGGTATCAGGCGCATCCCCCGAAGGTCGAGACGCAGCCCGACCCGACGAACGTCAAGACCGTGCTTCAGGCATGGGACTGCACACGCGCGGGCGGGCACACGATGTTGATGGGATTCACCTTGCAACCCGTCCCGTTTCCCGGCGCCTCGCTGGCGCTATTCGGGCGCACGATTCACCCAGGCCAGCAGGGCGGCCTTCACGTGATGCGCGACATCCCGCGCTACGTGAAGTTGATCGAGAAGGGAAAGATCGACGCGACGTCGGTGATCACGAAGAAATACACACTCGACGAAGGCCGACAGGCGATTCAGGATACCGGCGAGCGCACGATCATTACGGCCGTCATCGAGTTCACCTAGCTTCGACGCTTGAGTCGAACCTCCAACATACTGGCGTCCTCCGATAGGACGGAGGTCTCTCCATCCCGCACCCGGCGATTACGGACTTGTGTACTCGCCGAACTCTTGTCGAGACAAGCACTTGCGACGTCGCAGCCGCGACTGCCTCCTCGGCACGGCCTCTGCTCCTCACTCTCCGCCAGGCCTGCGTTCGTCAACCGAACACTGACTCTCAAGTGAGGCGCCGACATGAAGTCCGAACAGCCCGCGGACAAGACCGTCCTGTCACCTGACGCAAAGCCGAGCATGCCTGAATTGCCACCGGGTTTCGATCGCCGGGCGTTCATGATGCGCAGCGCCCTGTTCGGCGCGACCGCCGTGATCACTGGCTGCGCAGCGCCTACGGAACAACAGGTGGCCGCAACCCCTCCGCCTCCGGCTCCCGCGATACCGCCACTCTCCGAGGATCTGGACGTCGTCAAGAAGTCCAAGGGGCCGGTGATGACGACGCTCGACGAGTTCTACAAGGTGGGACCCGGGCCTTCGAGCTCGCACACGATCGGGCCGATGCGTATCACGTACGACTTCTATCAGCGCTGCGCCAAGCTGCCGGCCGACCAGCTCGCCAAAGTCACTGGCTTGAAGGTCCACCTGTTCGGCAGCCTGAGCGCCACTGGTAAGGGCCACGGCACCGAGCGTGCGGCGCTGGCGGGCATCATCGGCAAAGAGCCGGCGACGGTCGAACCAGAATTTCTCGACGGTCTGGCTGCGAAACCAGACCAGACCTTCCCGGTAAAAATCGGCGACAAGACACTCACGATGTCGCTCAAGGACATCGTCTACGACGAGCCCAAGGGGAATTTCCCGCACCCGAACACCATGACCTGCAAGTTGATGGGCGGCGATACCGTCCTCTACGAGCAGGAGTACTACTCCGTCGGTGGCGGGTTCATCGAGTGGAAGGGCTATCAGCCGCCCAAGAAGGGGCAGCCCAAGTATCCGTACTCGACGATGCAGGAGCTGCAGGCGCATGCCGTGAAGAACAAGCTCTCAGTCGCGCAGCTCGTGATGGCCAACGAGGTGGCAGTGTCCGGCAAGAGCGAGGCCGAGATCAACGCCTTCATCGACAAGATTCACACCGCGATGGTCAACATCGTGAAGGCGGGGCTGAAGGCGCCGCAGAGCACGCTGCCGGGTCCGATCAAGCTGAAAACGAAGGCCGGCGACGTGTACACCCGGGCGATGGACGACAAGTACCAGAGTCAGCGCGGCGTCGGTGTTGTCGCGGCGTACGCACTCGCGGGTTCCGAGGAGAACGCGCGCGGCCATCTGGTGGTGACCGCGCCGACTGGAGGATCCGCCGGCGTCATGCCCGCGCTCGTGTACGTGCTTGGCGAGGGCGGCCGCAATCTGCCGAAGGAAAAGATCCGCGACGGCTTCCTCGCCGCCGCTGCGGTCGGATACCTCTGCAAACACAACGCGACACTGTCGGGCGCCGAGGGTGGCTGTCAGGCGGAAATCGGTGTGGCGTCAGCCATGGGAGCCGCGCTCATCGCGCAGGCGCACGACTTCGATCATCAGGTCGTCGCCAACGCGGCTGAGTCGTCGCTGCAGCACCACCTCGGCATGACGTGCGATCCAGTCGCCGGCTTCGTGCAGGTGCCATGCATCGAGCGCTGTGCGTTCGGCGCGGTGAAAGCGTGGACCGGCTTCATGATCGCGAGCAACGAGATCCCGACCAATCGCCGTGTGGACTTCGACACCACGGTGTCGGCGATGGCGCTCACCGCCAAGGAGATGAACACCAAGTACAAGGAGACGTCGGAAGGCGGTCTTGCCGTGTCGGTCGTGCTCTGCTGACACGCGCCCGACACGTCCGGTAGACAACGATGAACCGCGGCCTGAAGACGGCAGCGATCGCGTGGCTCGTCACGGCGGTGTACTACTTCTATCAGTACACGCTGCGCTCGGCGCCCGCCGTGATGATGCCGCAGCTCTCGGACGCGTTCGGCCTCAGCACGCTCGGGGTCGCGTCGATGGTCGGTCTCTTCTACTACGGCTACTCGCCGTTCAGTCTCGTCGCCGGCGTGGCGATGGATCAACTGGGGCCGCGCAAGGTCATTCCAATCGGCGCGGCACTCGTCGGCATCGGGGCGCTGCTGTTCGGGACGGGCAGCAGTGAACTCGCCAGTCTCGGACGATTCATCCAGGGAGCAGGCGGCGTCTTCGCCCTCGTTGGCGCCGCCTACATCGCCACCACCAACTTCCCCGCCTCGCGCGCGGCCACGCTGATCGGCGCGACACAGATGTTCGGCATGGCGGGCGGTTCCGCCGGACAGGTCCTCGTTGGACCGGCGATCGCCGCCGGCCTTCCGTGGAGCACGTTCTGGATCGCGATGGGCGTCGTCGGTCTCGTCGTGAGCGCGCTTCTCTTCCTTCTTCTCCCCAAACCTGAAGCCAAAGAGCGCCGTGACGACGACTGGGTGAGGACCGCTGCACGTTCGATGCGAGTGGTGTTCCTGAACCCGCAATCAATCCTGTGCGGGATGATCGCGGGCCTGCTGTTCATCCCAACCACGATCTTCGACATGGTCTGGGGCGTGCGCTACCTGCAAGAGGCTCGCGGGCTCGACTACGGATCGGCCGTCATGCGCTCCTCGATGGTGCCGCTCGGCTGGATCATCGGGTGTCCGCTACTTGGTTTCATCTCCGATCGCATCGGACGCCGTAAGCCGGTCATCGCGAGCGGAGCGGTCGTGCTGTTCGCGTGTCTGGTCTGGATCCTCTACGGCCGCGCGAATCTCTTCCCGCCGTATGTGCTTGGTCTGGTAGCTGGCGTCGCGTCAGGCGCGGCGATGCTGCCCTACACCGTGATCAAGGAAGCGAACCCACCGACGATGAGCGGCACCGCGACTGGCGTGGTCAATTTCCTCAACTTCACGTTCAGCGCACTCCTCGGTCCCGTGTTCGCGTGGCTGCTCGTGACCGTCAGTGGCGGCGCCACGTCGATGACGCTCGATCACTACCAGATGGCGTTCCAGCCGCTGCTCTACGGCGTGGCGCTGGCACTCGTTCTCACCTTCCTTCTCAAGGAAACCGGACCCGCGGCGCGGACCGCGCCAGCGCGAGTCCCGGTTGCACCACGCGAGGCAACATGACGCGAGAAACCGGAACCGGAAAGTACGAGCAGGCACTTACCAAAACCCGTCACCTGGACCCGATCCCCACGGCCGTTGCACACCCGTGCGACGAAACGTCGCTGGCCGGCGCCTTCGAGGCGATGGCAAACCGGCTGATCATCCCGATCCTCGTAGGTCCTGAGAAGAAGATCCGCGACGTCGCTCAGCAGCATGGGATCGATCTCGGCAAGACGCGCATCGTCGATGCGGCGCACAGCCACGCGTCTGCCGCGAAGGCGGTTGAGCTCGTGCGGCTCGGCGAAGCCGAACTGCTGATGAAGGGCAGCCTGCACAGCGACGAGCTCCTCGGCGCCGTGGTCGCGCGCGAGACCGGATTGCGGACGGCCCGCCGCATCAGTCACGTGTTCATCATGGACGTGCCGACCTACCACAAGGTCCTGTTCGTCACGGACGCGGCCATCAACATTGCACCGACGCTGGAAGACAAGGTCGACATCTGTCAGAACGCGATCGACCTTGCAGTCGCGCTCGGCCTCGACAAGCCGAAGGTCGCCATCCTCGCCGCGGTCGAAACGGTCAACTCCAAGATGCCGTCGACGATCGATGCCGCCGCGCTGTGCAAGATGGCCGACCGCGGCCAAATCACTCACGGGCTGCTCGACGGTCCGCTCGCCTTCGACAACGCCATCAGCAGTGACGCGGCTCGCATCAAGGGCATTCGATCGGAGGTTGCCGGGGATCCGGACATCCTGCTCGTTCCCGATCTCGAGGCCGGGAACATCCTCGCCAAGCAGCTCACGTTCCTGGCGAACGCAGACAGCGCCGGGATTGTGCTCGGCGCGCGCGTGCCGATCATCCTCACCAGCCGCGCCGACAGCGTGCGGTCGCGCAGCGCGAGTTGCGCCGTCGCGATGCTTGCAGCCCACGCGCGTCGACGGGCCCTTCAAGCCGCTGTGTGATCACCATGAACGACTACACCGTCGTCGTCAACGCCGGGTCGTCGAGCCTGAAGTTCTCGGTCTATCGCCGGGCCGAAAGCGATTCGTGGACGCTCGAAGCGCGGGGACAAGTCGAAGGGATCGGCACGAGCCCGAAGTTCTCGGCGAAAGACGGCGCCGACAAGCCGATCGGTGATGTCGCGCTGGATCCCACGTATCCGCGACGCCCGGGCCGCTCTCGGCTTCGTCGCGAATTGGCTTCGCGACCGCTACCACGGTGCCCACGTCTGCGGCGTCGGCCATCGCGTCGTCCATGGTGGTGCGCAGTACTCAGGTCCGACGATCGTGACGCCGGAGGTGCTGGAGAACCTGCGTGCGCTGATTCCACTGGCCCCTCTCCATCAGCCGTATAACCTGTCGGCGATCGAGGCGGTGTGGGAACGGCTGCCGGGAGTGCCGCAGGTCGTCTGCTTCGACACGAGCTTTCATCGCGGCCAGCCCGCGGTGGCGCAGCTCGTACCGCTGCCTCGCGAGATCCGCGACGCCGGCGTACAGCGTTACGGCTTCCACGGTCTCTCGTACCAGGTACATCGCGTCGGTGTTGCCATCGGTCGCGCCCGAGATTGCCGGCGGGCGCGTCGTCGTCGCTCACCTCGGCAGCGGCGCAAGCCTGTGCGCGTTGAAAGACGGAAAGAGCGTCGACAGCACACTCGGCTTCACGGCGCTGGACGGCCTCTGCATGGGAACACGGCCGGGCGCACTCGACCCGGGCGTCGTCCTCTATCTCTTCCAGGCTCTCGGCCTGTCGGTGAAAGAGGTCGAGACGATTCTCTACAAGAAGTCCGGGCTGATCGGCATCTCGGGCATCAGCAACGACATGCGCAGTCTGCTTGCGAGCAACGAGCCAGCCGCCCGTCTGGCACTCGACTACTTCGTCTATCGCGCCGCAAAAGAAATCGCGGCGATGACGGCGGCTCTCGGCGGAATCGACGGCCTCGTGTTCACCGCAGGTATCGGAGAGAACTCGCCTGAGATCCGCAAACGAATTTGCGTCGCGTCGGCGTGGCTCGGCGTCGAGCTCGACGAAGACGCGAATGCGCGGAAAGCGCCGCGCATCACCAGCCAGGCCAGCAAAGTGCCGGCGTGGGTGATCCCGACCAACGAGGAATTGATGATCGCCCGGCACACCGGCGCCCTGCTGGGCCTTGGGGGTCAGACCCCTTCGCAGGTTTTCACGCGTGCAGGGGCCTGATCCCGCACGAAGGAGTGACATATGGCCGCGACGGTCTCGCAGGCGAAGCCAGCCGACAGTAGCGTCTCACCCTGGAACGGATTCCGGACGGGTCTCTGGCAGAAGGAGATCAACGTTCGCGATTTCATCCAGCAGAACTACGAGCCGTACGACGGCGACGGCTCGTTTCTCAAAGGCGCCACGGCACGGACCGAACACATCTGGGACATCCTCAAGCTGCTCTTCATCGAGGAGCGCAAGAAGGGCGTCCTCGACGTGTCGCAGATACCGAGCTCGATTACCGCGCACGCACCTGGCTACATCGACAAGGACAACGAGGTCATCGTCGGCCTGCAGACCGACGCGCCACTCAAGCGCGCGATCATGCCGAACGGCGGCCTGCGTCTCGTCATCAACGCGCTGAAGGCGTACGGCTACGAGCCGGACCCATCAGTCGTCGAGGCATTCAGCAAGTACCGCAAGACACACAACGACGCGGTGTTCGATGCCTACACGGCTGACGTGCGGCGATGCCGCAGCTCACACGTCCTCACCGGCCTGCCCGACGCGTACGGACGTGGACGCATCATCGGTGACTACCGTCGCGTCGCCCTCTACGGTGTGAAGCGCCTGATCGAACGCAAACAGGAAGAGAAGAATGCGCTCGATGCGAACCCGTCCACCGACGAGATCATCCGCGACCGCGAGGAACTGGCCGAGCAGATCCGCGCCCTCAAGGAACTGCAGCAGATGGCCTCCAGTTACGGCTTCGACGTCTCGCGCCCCGCGGCCAACGCGCGCGAAGCCGTCCAGTGGCTGTATCTCGGCTATCTCGCCGGTGTGAAGGAACAGAACGGTGCGGCGATGTCGCTCGGTCGAACGTCGACGTTCCTCGACATCTACTTCGAACGCGATCTGGCAGCCGGCACGCTCACCGAGGAACTGGCGCAGGAGATCATCGACGACTTCGTCATCAAGCTGCGCATCATCCGCTTCCTGCGCACGCCGGAGTACGACGATCTCTTCGCTGGCGATCCCACCTGGGTGACGGAGTCCATTGCCGGGATGGGCGATGACGGGAGATCGCTCGTCACGAAATCGAGTTTCCGATTCCTGCAGACGCTCTACAACCTCGGCCCCGCGCCCGAGCCGAATCTCACCATCTGGTATTCGCCTCGCCTGCCTGACGGGTTCCGGCGCTTCGCGACCCAGGTGGCCATCGACACCAGCTCACTGCAATTCGAAAGCGACGAGATCATGCGCCGCACGTGGGGCGACGATGGCGCGATCGCCTGCTGTGTGTCGCCGATGGTCGTCGGCAAGCAGATGCAGTTCTTCGGTGCGCGCGCCAACATGGCGAAGTGTCTGCTCTACGCGATCAACGGAGGGCGTGACGAAATCAGCGGCGATCAGGTCGGTCCCAAGTTCGACCCGGTCACCGGCGACGTGCTCGACTTCGACGATGTCATCGAGAAGCTCGAACGAATGATGGACTGGCTTGCAGGCGTCTACGTCAGCGCGATGAACATCATCCACTACATGCACGACAAGTACTCCTACGAGCGGCTGGAGATGGCGTTGCACGACTACGCTCCGCTGCGAACGATGGCGTTCGGCATGGCCGGCATGTCCGTCGTCGCCGACAGCCTGTCCGCGATCAAGTACGCGAAGGTTCGTGTGACTACGGGACGCCACGGGACTGGTGACCGACTATCAGACCGAAGGCACGTTCCCGATGTTCGGCAACAACGACAACCGCGTCGATCACATCGCCACATGGATTGTGTCGACGTTCATGAACAAGCTGCGGAAGTATCCGACCTACCGGAATGCCGTGCACACGCAGTCGATCCTGACGATCACGTCGAACGTGGTCTACGGGAAGGCCACGGGCAATACGCCCGACGGCCGTCGCCAGGGTGCGCCGTTTGCGCCAGGCGCGAATCCGATGCACGGACGTGACAGCCACGGCATCCATGCGTCCGCGGCGTCGGTGGCGAAGATCCCGTATCGCGACGCGGCGGACGGCATCTCGCTCACGGCCTCGCTGGTTCCACAGGGTCTCGGCCGCGTACCGGAAGACCGCGTGACCAACCTGACGAGCATGCTCGATGCGTTCTTCGGCAGCACCGGCTATCACATGAACGTGAACGTGCTGAATCGCGAGACGCTGGTCGATGCGATGGAGCACCCGGACAAGTATCCGAGCCTCACCATCCGCGTCTCAGGTTACGCGGTGAACTTCGTCCGCCTGACTCGCGAACAGCAGATGGACGTCATCAATCGCACGTTCCACGGCGACGACCGCGTCGCTACTGCTCACTAACGCGTCGAGGAACGTCTGAAGGCTGGTCCCATGCAAACTGAGCAACCCCCGCTCGAAGCCACGAGTCCCTTCGAGCTCCGCGTGAACCTGGGCAAAGAGGTGCCCGAGTCGGACGTGCGCTCCGCACTCGCGAGGGTGACATGGGATTCCTGCATTCCTTCACCACCGGATCGACCGTGGATGGTCCCGGCGTGCGCGTCGTCGCGTGGACGGCCGGCTGCAGTGGCGCTGCCGCTACTGCCACAATCCGGACACGTGGACGATGACGAACGGCATCCCGGTCACGATGACGAAGGCGATCGAGGAATTGCGCAAGTATCGCCAGGGATTGAAGGTCATGTCTGGCGGACTTGACCGTCAGCGGCGGTGAGCCGCTGATGCAGCATCGCTTCGTCGCAGAAGCTGTTCGCAGCCGCGCGCGGAATGGGCATTCACACCGCGCTCGACACCAACGGCTACTACGGCGACCGACTGACCGACGCGGCGCTCGAGAACATGAGCTGGTGCTGCTCGATCTCAAGACGTTGGATCACCGAACGGCATCGTAGCCTCACCGGCATGGACAACGCGCCGACGCTCGCGTTCGCGCGGCGGCTCGCAGCCCGGCGAAGGCCCGATCTGGCTTCGTTACGTGCTGGTGCCCGGCCTGACTGACGACCCGGAGGATGTCGCAAAGACCGCCGCGTTCGCCGGTGAGCTCGGAAACGTGGAGCGCGTCGATGTGTTGCCCTTCCACCAGATGGGTCAGTACAAGTGGAAGAAGCTCGGCCTCGAGTACACGCTCGACAACACCCCGTCGCCGTCGAACGAACTCGTCGAGCAGACGTGTGCGCTCTTCAGGAGCGCGGGCCTGAAGGCCTACTGAGCGAG
>CAWFTF010000020.1:0-248814 GCA_963818645.1 uncultured Acidobacteriota bacterium
CCTGCTCCAGCCGCGCCTGCGCGTCGGCGAATGCGTAGCCGCGGACGAGATCTTCAAACGCCGGCCACTCTGCGTCGGCAAAGACTGGTCGCAGTGCGGCGTGATTGGACTCCAACCATTCGATGGCTGCCGGATCGAGCTCCGAAAGCAATGCTCCTCAGCCTCGCTGCTGCCTCTCGAGACTGAGTGACGTCCACCGGACCTGCGCTCATCACCGGTGCCTTCGAAGATTCCTGGACATCCGGTCCCGACAGGCTGCGAATCTCAGTCATGACCGGAGTCAGCGCCGCTGTGACGTGCTCGATGGCCGACTGCAGGTGATCGGCTGGCGCGCCGTCTCGAATCGCCTTCTCCAGGGCACCGGCGGTTGACTGAACCTGCGTCGCGCCGATGTTCCCCGCCACTCCCTTGAG
The DNA here is from genome assembly GCA_963818645.1 of uncultured Acidobacteriota bacterium. Lineage (GTDB taxonomy): Bacteria > Acidobacteriota > Vicinamibacteria > Vicinamibacterales > UBA2999 > Gp6-AA40. The sequence goes on from CAWFTF010000020.1 coordinate 414, forward strand.
CGTGTGCGCAAGCCGCTCGGCGAGCGTGGTCTCGTTCCTCTGGAGCGCGTCGCGGATCTGTTCGCCTGCAGTGGCCTGTTGCGCGGCAAACTGACGGAGCAGCTTCTGATAGAGCGCCTGATTACCGGCAACGCGTGACAACCCGGCCTTCGTATCGAGTGCCGTCTCCGACGAGCCGGCTGGTCGCGTATCTGTTGCCCGGTAGTACCGACCAACGGTCTCGAGCAGACCAACGGGATCGATCGGCTTGGAGATGTGATCGTTCATGCCTGCGGCGAGGCAGCGCTGACGTTCTTCAATCGTCGCGTGTGCCGTCATCGCCACAATCGGGAGATTCACAAAGCGCGAGTCCGCGCGGATCTTCGTTGTCGCCTGATAGCCGTCCATTTCCGGCATCTGAAGATCCATCAGCACGATGTGGAACGACGTGCCCTCGGCGCTCTTCGAGACTGTCTCGAACGCCTCACGCCCATTGTTTGCAACCGTGACGGTAGCCCCGGCGTTTTCGAGGAGCTCGATCGCGATCTGCTGATTGATCTCGTTGTCCTCGACCAGCAGAAGCCGGGCGCCGCGCAGCCGTGTGTCCTGCTCGCCATCGGCTGCTTTGTCCGTGGTCCCGGGATCGTCCGCAAAGACGTTCACCAGCGTGTCGACGATCATCGACCTCGTGACAGGCTTCAGCAGGAAGCCGTCGAGTTGCAGGCGCTCGGCTTCCTCGCGAACGTCTTCGCGCCCGAACGCCGTGACGAGCACGATCGCCGGCTGGTGCTTCAACGTCTCGTCGCTTTTGATGTAGCGACTTGCCTGCAGGCCGTCCATCCCCGGCATTCGCCAATCCATGAAGACGATGTCGTAGGGGTCGAGCGAGTCGCGCTCACGGATTGCGGCGATGGCTTCGCTGCCGGACGGCACGACATCGATTCGCCGGGCGACCGTGTCCAGCGACTCGCGCAGAATCTGGCGAGCGACTTCGTTGTCGTCCACGACCAGCGCGTGGAGCTGTGCGAGCTTCGCCGGGACGATTCGTGCCGCGCTCTTCGCTTCGCCGATGCCAAGCCAGAGCGTGAAGTGGAAGGTCGTGCCGACGCCAGGTTCGCTTTCGAGCCAGATACGCCCGCCCATCAACTCGACGAGCCGGCGGCAGATCGTGAGGCCGAGGCCGGTGCCGCCGTGCTTGCGGGTCGTCGACATGTCCGCCTGCGTGAACGGCTGAAAGAGCTTCGCCGACTGCTCGCGCGTCATGCCGATGCCGGTATCGCGCACGGAGCACTTGATCTGCACCTTGCCGCCGGTGCGTTCGAGCGCCTCGATGTCCACGCGAATCTCGCCGCGTTCGGTGAACTTCACCGCGTTGCCCACGCAGTTGGTCAGAATCTGGCCGAGACGGACGGGATCGCCGAGCAGATGCTCCGGGATGCCGGGTGCGACGTGGAACAGGAACTCGAGCCCCTTGTCGTGCGCCTGCTGGGCGGTCAGCGTCGTGACCGAGGTGATGACGTCATCGATCCGGAAGTCGGTGGTCTCGATGTCGAGGCGTCCGGCCTCGATCTTCGAGAAGTCGAGGATGTCGTTGATGACGGCGAGGAGCGATGTGCCCGCGTTGTGAATCTTGCTGACGTAATCCCGCTGTTTCGGAGTGAGCTGCGTCTTGAGCGCGAGATGCGAGAGGCCGATGATCGCGTTCATCGGCGTGCGGATCTCGTGTGTCATGTTCGCAAGGAACATCGACTTCATCTCGGTGGCTTCTTCCGCCTTCTGCTTCGCGCCTTCCAACTCCTCGGCCTGGGCCGCGAGCTGACCGGCCTGTGCCTGCGTCTGACCGAGCAACTCCTGCGTGTGCAGGTTGCGCTGGAGGATCTCCAGGCTCATGGCGACCACAGGCAGCACCTCAGCGATCAGCGATTGCTCTCGCTCGCTGAACGGACGAAGCGAGGCGACTTCGAGCACACCGAGCAGCGCGTCCTTGGACAACACCGGGAAGGCGGTCGTCTGCGCCGGCGGCGCGTGTCCGACACCCGAGCTGATCTGGAGATAGTTCGCCGGAAGGTTCGTCAGCGTGACGACGGTGAGGCCTCGGGCACATTCACCAACCAATCCCTCACCGGTCTTGAACGATCCCGCAGAACCGGCCGTCTCGACCAGGCCGTACGCGGACACGCGATTCAGTTGTGCATGCGTTTCATCGAAGAGATAGAAACCCGCAACGCCACCGCCGATCATCGGCACGAGGCCCGAGAGAAACCGGCCGCCAAACTCCGCAAGCGAATGCGCGCCCTGCAGCTCTCCCGTCAACTCGGAGACGTTGGCCTTCACCCATCGCTGCTGATCCATCGCAGCAGCGCCCTGCTTGAGCACGTCAACCGATCGAGCAAGACCGCCCGTTTCGTCTTCGTTATCAACGAACGGCACGGCCTTGCCATAGTCGCCGGCAGCGATTGTCTTCACCGACGTCTCGAGCGCACGGATCGGCGTGACGATCCGGCGGAATGTGAGGAAGCCAAGCAGGCCCGTTACGAGAAGGGCCGCCGAATTGGCGATCAGCATGTCGCGACGGAACCGATTGATGACAGCGAGCGACTCCTGCCCGGCAGCGGTGGCCGCCTGCTGGTCGAGCGCAATCCACTCGTTCGACACTCCGCTGAGCCTGAACCCGAGATCACTGACCCGGCCGTTGAGCAGCGCGACCGCTTCAACGGAATGGCCCTCGTTCACGAGCAGCATCGATTGCTTCGCGTCGGTGATCCACTCGCGGCTGAGGGACTGATACTCACCAAGGAGGCGGCGCTCCCTGTCGCCGAGGACGAGGCTGTCGGCATACGTCGCCAGCAAACGCACCACATCCTGCTCGTCGTCGTCGAACGCTGCTCTGGCCGCGCGTCTCTGGGCGTCTGTCGTCGCCAGCAGGTAGCTGCGCACGTTGACGCGCAATTCGGCGAAGCCGCGCGACAGGTTGCCGAGGGTGGCGAGCGCGGTGATGCGGGATTCGGCGACGAACCGGCTGCGCTCCTCGATTTCAGCGAGCTGCAGGCGCGAGAAGACACCAAGACCGAGCAGCGCCACGAGCGGCACCGTCAAGAGGACAATCAGGCGCTTGGCGATCGTCACGTCCGGACACTGTCACGTGGCAAGCGGCATGCCTACGCCGCACGGCGAAACGCGCGCGGATCGCTAGGCCGTTGGCTCGGGATCGATCGACGGTGTCGAGGCGCATCGTGGGAACTACTGCCGATTGGAGGCCCTCCGGAATAACGGAGGCAGCGTCCATTTGTCGGCGGCGGCACTCGCCGGCGATTCCTGCATTTTCAAAGATGTTTACCCGCGCCAGTGGAGCAAGATTGAGGGCATCAGGTGTGCTCAGGCACAGCGCTCGAGACCCCACGCCGCCGCCGCGTGTGATGACGGTCAGAAGGACAGACCATGACACAGCCACCCATCGTCGATGTCATCGAGCAAAAACGATTGAATGAGGCGCGGGAGGCTCACATCCCCTGGAAGAAGTGGGGCCCATATCTGTCCGAACGCCAGTGGGGCACCGTCCGGGAGGACTACAGCGACGACGGCAACGCGTGGGCGCATCTCTCACACGATCAGTCGCGGTCGCGTGCCTATCGATGGGGCGAAGACGGCCTCGGCGGCATCAGCGACGACAAGCAGCGGCTCTGCTTCGCGCTCGCGTTGTGGAACGGACGTGACCCGATCCTGAAGGAGCGGCTGTTCGGTCTCACCAACAGCGAAGGCAACCACGGCGAGGACGTCAAGGAGTACTACTTCTACATCGACAGCACGCCGACGCACTCGTACATGAAATACCTCTACAAGTATCCCCAGCGGGAGTTCCCGTATTGGGACCTTGTTCAGACCAACCGGATGAAGTCGCGGGAGGACTTCGAATACGAACTACTCGACACCGGAGTGTTCGAGGAAAACCGCTATTTCGACGTCTTCGTTGAATACGCCAAGGCCGGTCCCGAAGACATCCTCGTCCAGATCACCGTCTGCAATCGCGGACCCGAGTCCGCCCGGCTCCACCTTCTGCCGACGCTGTGGTTCCGCAACACCTGGTCGTGGGGCGAGGACGAGCGCAAGCCGACTCTTCGCGAGGTCGGTCCGGGCACGATCGAAGCCACGCATCACGATCTTGGGACCTACGTGCTGTCGTGCGACGGCTCGCCGCAACTGCTCTTCACCGAGAACGAGAGCAACCTGCAGCACCTCTGGGGGCAACCCAATGCGTCGCCGTACGTGAAGGATGCGTTCCACACCTGCGTCACCACGGGCAACGAGATGTTCGTGAACCCGGCCCGGGTTGGGACGAAGGCTGCGGCGCACTACATGCTCGACGTGCCGGCCGGCGGGAGCCAGACCGTGCGGCTGCGCCTTGCGGCCAGCCCTGCTGCGGCGCCGAAGCCATTCAGTGAGTTCGATCTGATTGTCAAGAACAGGCTCGCTGAAGCCGACGAGTTCTACACACGCATCGCGCCCCAGTCACTCGACGAGGATCAACGCCGCGTTCACCGTCAGGCGCTGGCCGGCATGCTGTGGGGCAAGCAGTTCTACTACTTCGATCTGGAGAAGTGGCTCAGCGAGCATCGCAGTGACCCGCTCAGCGAGTCTCCACGCTCTGGCGTGCGGAACACCGACTGGTTCCACATGCTCAACGCCGAAGTGATCTCGATGCCGGACAAGTGGGAGTACCCGTGGTACGCGGCATGGGACCTGGCGTTCCACACGATCTCGCTCGCGCTCGTGGACTTCGACTTCGCAAAAGATCAGCTGCTCCTCATGCTGCGCAGCCTGTACTTCCATCCCAACGGCCAGATCCCGGCCTATGAGTGGAACTTCAGCGACGTCAATCCACCCGTGCACGCGTGGGCCACGATATATCTCTTCAAGATGGAGCGCGCCCTGGGCCGGGCCGACCTCAGATTCCTCGAGCGGTCGTTCCAGGGACTGATGCTCAACTTCAACTGGTGGGTGAACCGGAAGGATCCGAGCGGCCGCAACGTCTTCGCCGGAGGATTTCTCGGCCTCGACAACATCGGCGTCTTCGACCGCAGCGCCGAGCTCCCGACCGGCGGCTCGCTCGAACAGGCAGACGGCACCGCATGGATGGCGTTCTACTGCCAATGCATGCTCGAGATGTCGCTGATCCTGTGCGAGTTCGACGCGATGTACGAGGAGATCGCCTACAAGTTCGTGCAGCACTTCATGTGGATCTGCGTACGCGATGGACCGCATCGGCGAGCATAAAGATGAGATGTGGGACGAGCAGGATGGATTCTTCTACGACGTGCTCCGGCTTCCGGACGGTCAGGCGAAACGGCTCCAGGTGAGATCGCTGGTGGGCTTGTTGCCGCTGTGTGCGTCAACGGTTTTCGAGGAGCACAATCTCACCGACCATCCGAGACTCAGGGAGTTGCTCGCCATTGCCCGGAGGCGGCATCCCGAGTTGCTCGCCCACATCGCCCCGACCGACGATGGATTTATCGGCCACAAGAACCGACGTCTGCTCGCGGTTCTCAACAAGAAGAAGCTGGACAAGCGTGCTCAAGTACATGCTCGACGAAACCGAGTTCCTCGGACCGCATGGGATCCGGTCGCTCTCTCGATACCACCTCGAGCACCCGTTTTCGTTCTGGGTCGGTCCTCACGAGTACACGGTTCAGTACCTTCCAGCGGAATCCAACACGGGCATGTTCGGGGGAAACTCAAACTGGCGTGGGCCGGTGTGGATGCCGGTGAACGTGCTGATCATCCGGGCGCTGCTGAACCTGTACAGCTTCTACGGTGACGAGTTCACCGTCGAGTGCCCGACCGGGTCTGGGCAACAGCATGACGCTGTTCGAGGTTGCGAAAGAACTGACACGCCGGATCGTGAGCGCGTTCCTCCGCAATGCAGACGGAAAGCGGCCGATCTACGGGGCCACTTCGATCTTCCAGGACGATCCGCACTGGCGCGACTTGATCCTGTTCCACGAGTACTTTCATGGCGACAACGGAGCCGGGCTCGGGGCCAGCCATCAGACCGGGTGGACAGGCCTCGTCGCGCCGTTGCTCGACATCTTCGGACGACTCGACGCGAAAATGATCCTCGAAACCGAGCGCGAGCGGCTGCAGGCACGCGTGACGATCGAGCAGGTTGCCGGAAGGCACGGCGCACACGTAGGACATCTGCGTTCAGATCAGTGAGAGCCGGCCATCCGATGAAGGATGCGCCGGGGATCGCTGTCGAAGTGATAGAGCTTCGCGACCTCGATTCGCCGCGCGAGTGAGCTGCACACCACGATCGCGGCGAGCGTGCCCGCAAGTGGGCCGACCCAATAGATCCACCATCCGTCCCAGCGGCCGGAGATGAGCGCCGGCCCGAACGTGCGCGCGGGATTCGTGCTCGTACCCGAGAGCGCCGTTTCGAGAGTCACCATCACCGCGTAGAGCGGTGGCATCAGGAAGGGCGTAAAGCGACGCAGGCCTCGAAAGCCGATGAAGATGCACAGCCCGGCCACGAGAGCGAAGGTCGTCACCACTTCTCCGAGCAGCGCATCGATCGGCATATAGCCTTCGCCGGGAACCGTCGCGCCAAAATCGACGCTTCGCCCCATCGCGCCCCACGCCAGGAGCGGAAGCGAGCCGAGTGCGGCTCCAACGAGTTGCGCGCATACGTAGCCGATCGCCGTTCGTGCGTCGAGCTTCTGCATCAACCAGAAGCCGAGCGTCACAGCGGGATTGATGTGCGCGCCGCTCACTTTCCCGACCTGGCGACAGCGCAATCGATCCACCGACACAACCGAACAGGAAACCGGTGACCATGCGTCGCAACACGACGCTGGGCAGAAGGCGCTCCATCGGGCTGCCACGCGCCGAACATGAAGATGACAACGGAGAGGCCGCCGAGCACGAGCAGCGCCGTCCCAATCGCCTCGGAGACGATACAGTTGCCGCCGATGCTCCCGTGACGCCTGGTCTTGCGACATGAAATGAGTCCGCGAATTACTGCGTCATCTCGAAGACGTGATAGCCCCAGGGCGGCAGGTCGAGGTAGAGCCCATGGGCGGCGAGATCCGTATCAGCGCGATCGTAGACGGCCGAACCCATCGCGTCAGTGAAGCGCACGGAGCGACCGTCTACTCCGTCGAGCGGCAGCCGGACATAGCACTGGCTCTGATGATCGGCGTAGTTCACGGCCACGAGCACGCGGCCGCTGGCACCCTGCCACGAGAACGCCACGAAGCTGTCCCACGTCCAGTTGCCGTCCCACGCAGGCACACATTCGAGCACGCGCCAGTCGCCCTCGCGAAGGGCCGGCCGGCGCAGAACCGAGAGCAGCCGATCGTAGAACTGCCGCAACGACTCGTTCGGCGCCTCGATCGGCGCGCGGACCAGGTGCGGCGAAATCCGCTTCACGCGCCCCTCGAACTGCCCCTGATGAAAGAAGCGCAGTCCTGGTGAAAGAAACGTGATGACCGCCGCCGCCTCGTGAACGGGCGGACCAAATGTCGCCGCCGCACGCGGCTCGTCGTGGTTCTCGAGAAACCTCGCCAGCCTGTTCTGAAAGTCGAGGCCGGCGTAAAAGTGTTCGCGAACCGGTCGTGCGTGACCGTCGCGGAGACGATCGTAGAGCCGCTTGTCGTAGGTGTAGTTGAATCCCTCCTGCTGCAGCGTCCACTCGAGGTCCCAATAGACTTCGGCCATGAAGCAGAAGTCGCTGACGTGCTCGCGCACGCTTCGGATCACCCGCGGCCAGAACGGCTGTGGACGACGGCCCCAGGTGCGTTCGAAAACATCGGGCAGGACCAGCATCGCCATGTCGCAGCGGACTCCGTCACACTGACCGGCGATCTTCTGGAGCGCGGCGAGCATGGCGCCCTGCGTCGTGGGATTGCTGTAGTCGAGTTGCAGCGTGTCGGGCCAGCCAGGAAAGAACGGGTCGCGCCCGTGCGCGAGAATCACATCACCACCTGCACGCGACACCCTGGTGTAGTTGTGCGGCTCGCGCTCGAGGTCGGCCTGGGTTCCTGAGATGTAGTACTCGGGATCGAGCTGCACCCACGGATGATCGAGCGCCGTGTGATTCGGCACGAAGTCGAGCATCAGCTTCAGGTTTCGATCGCGAAGGCGATCGCGAAGGCGAGCGAGTGCTGCGTCACCACCAAGGCGCGTATGCACCGAGTAGCCGGTGATCGCAAATCCCGACCCGGCGATGTCCTCTTCACGGAGATCGGGCAGGGTCTGTTCGAACTCGTGCCGCCATTCGGGATTGCTGCGCGACGCCTGCGCCCGGCAGCACCGGTCTGCCAGACGCTCAGCAGCCAGACCCAGTCGAATCCCATTCGAGCGAGGCTGTCCAGTGCCGCGTCCGGAACGTCGTCCAATGTGGCTGGCCGGCCGAGCTCGCCGGCGAGCGCGGTCAGCCAGACTCTGGTGTTGATCTGAAACAGCGACGGGTAACGTGCCATGCCGCGGGACCGGCTATTGCGTCACCCGCCATGAAGAGTCCGGATTGTACGCGGTCATCTTCCGAGCGGCCGCATCCGTGCCCGGGCCAAGATTCTTCTCGCGCACGACGCCGTCCTGATTGACGATGAACGTCATGATGCCGGTGACGTCGTATTGCGCCGGCCACGCGACGAGTGCGAACCCACCGGACATCTCGCCCTTGACGACGTAGCTTTTGGCCCCGCCCTGCGCAGCCGATCCCTGCGCGGTCAGGATCTTGAAGTAGTAACCATGAAATGGCGCCGGCTGGGTGCCCTGACCTCCGAGCGGGCGTCCTTCTGCCGCGGCCTGCGCCACCACGTCTCCCAGCGGACTTCGCTTCTGCCCACGCGTCGTCGGCCAGTACAAGCCGTTCTCTTTGCCCGGGTCGCTCTGGAACTTCGCTGCATGCAGTCCGGCGGGCTTCCCGTCGTGTCCCGCCTCCGCGTAGCGCCGTTGAGCGGTGACATAGGCGCGCGTCGCATCGATCACCGCAAGTTCGTTGCGTCCGATTCGCCGCGCCAGCACTTCCTCTTTTCCTGCGGCCGTATCGAACCGCCACCCGTTGCCGGCCTTCACGAGAGGCACCGGAAATGGCCAGTCTTCATTGCCGATCACCAGCGTCTTGCGATCGGGAGCAGCGTCCTCGAGATGCCACTTCTCACGCACGGCGACGGTGAACACCTGCTGATTCTGACGCGCGATCGCCGGTTCAGAGGAGTCAATCAACTCTTTTCCCCCAGGCCCGAAGATCTCCAGCAACGACTCGAGGTTTCCGGCCTTGACCGTCTCAATCAACGCTTTTACCGCATCCTCAGGCGTCGGGAATGTTCGCTCGGTCTTCGTCTGTGCGAGCACGACACCCGTCAACAGACCTGCGCTCAGGAGCGCGACGGCTGCGATGCGACGACGCAGATAGGTGCTCATACCAATCGCCTCTCGAATGCGAGTCATCGACGACGACCGCCGCCGCCACCGCCGCCACGCGAGGCGCCGCGGCTGCTTTGGCCGCGAGAGCTCGATGCGCGCTGCGATGAGCCGCTCGAGTAACCGGAGAATGCGTCAGAGCGAGTGCCGCTGCTGCCGCTGCTGCTGGCGCGCGGGGTCGCGGACTGAGTCGTCCGGCTTCCCTCGCCATAGCCTCTCGCCTCAGCGCTGCCGGTGCGATCGGTGGTGCGTTGTGTCGATGCGGTCTGCGCCGAAGCGCCTTGTCCCTGACGCTCCTGGGCCCGCTGCTGCGCCTGAGCCTTCTGCTCAGACGTCGCCGCCGGTCGGTTCTCCTGACGCTCCGTGCGCTGCTCCTGCGTATTCTCACGACGGTCGGTTCGTTCCTCGGTGAGATCCTCGCGGTGATCGATCCAGTCTTCCCGGGCGTCTTCACGATGGTCGTAGTAGTCATCCCAGGCGTCGTTGTACATGTAGCCGCCACCGTGCCAGCCATAGGGACCGTAGTAGTAGTTGTTGTCCATGGCCGCGCCGATCGCGATGCCCGCGGTGAATCCAATCAGACCCGCGGCGACGGCGACCTCGGCATCGTTGTCTTCCTGAACAATCACGGTGGTGTTCGTGACGGGTGGCTGGGTATAGACCACCTGCGTGTTGTACTGCGGGACGTAGATGATCTGCGGATTCGTTGGCTCGATGACGATCACCTGTTCACCGCTCGACGTCGTCTTGGTCTCGACCTCCTGCTGCTCGTTGCTCTTCAGCGTCCCGACGGTCTGGGCCTGCTTCCTGAGCTTCTGAATGGTCGCAAAGACCGCCGTCTTGTCCTTGGTAAACGATTGCCCCAGCACCACGGTCCAGGCAATCTGCTCGGCCATCTTCGCGACGACCTGAGGAAAGAGCGCCAGGGCCACGAAACTGGCATCGAACCCAGCTTTCACTGCCGCGTCCTGCAACGGCGTGCCTTTCAGCGTCGCATTGGTTTTCAGCCACTTATCGAGTTCCGCCACTTTCGGCGGATCCTGCGCGCTCATCAGAATCTGCGCGAGCAGCGCGTCTGGATACAGGGCGATCGGAGCCAATAGCTGATCGAGCGTGGCCGTCGGGAGTTGCGCCGACGTCTGCGCGCTCGCGGTGACCTGATCCCTTGCCGGACTACACGCCACGAACAACACCAGCGTTCCAGCAATCATGCGCGTCTTCATAAGTCCACTTTTACTCAAGCTGTTTGTGACACATCTCGCAATCAGCACTGATCGTAGTCCCATCCTTCGCAGTATGCGATTCGTCGTGACACCGGAAACAACCGTTCGATGTCGTGTGGCCCTTGTTGTCCGGGTAGCTCCCGAAGGAGACCTTCATCGTAGGGAACACGCTACGGCGATACACCTCCTGAACGCCCGACACGCTGCGGGCGACGGCTTGCGGATCACCAGAGCCGGCTTGCGATGCGTAGAAATTTCGGAGACCCTCGTCGATCGCACGCAGCGCGGCATCCTGATCGGGGTACGACGCCGTCACGAGGCGGATACCTTCGCGCCGCACGAACGGAAGATCGCGACTGACACGCGCCGCCGCGATCGCACCATCCACGGCGCCCTCAGGCGTCGGCGAAATCGGGTGACCGACGGTGTTGTGGCAATCGATGCAGTCCATGGTGCGCCGCTGACCGTCGCGGATTTGCTGCTCTGTCGTGTCCGGGGCGACGTACTCCTTCACCTGCCCACCGGCGTCCGTCACCCGGACGTATGGAATCGTCTGGCGCTCAGCATCTGTCGCGATGTACTCGATCTTGATATTCGGGTTGGCGTGCCAGTGAATGGCTTTCGGTGAGGACGCCGTCCGGCTCACGTGCATCTGCAGCACTGTGGTCGTCTCGGCATTCGCTTCGTCGTCTCCGTACGCATGAATCGTGCGGATGCGATCGCCAACCACACGCCCGGGCGTGTGGCATGTGGCGCAGGTCTGCGCCTGCGCTCCCGCCGGCATCTCGGCGCCAGGAGGAACCGGCCGCGGGTACGAATTCACTGATACGTGCAGGAGCTGCCGCACGCCAGACAGTTTGGCGTGGAGGAATCCAGACGCACCCTCGCCGATATGGCAATCAACGCAGGCGACACGCGCGTGTGGCCCGGCCTGCCATGCGGTGAACTGCGGCTGCATCGGCGTGTGGCACACCTGTCCGCAGAAGGTTGGCGACTCCATCCAGTGCAGCGTGCCGTATCCCGCGAGCAGGACGATGACGATGTTGACGGCGGTGAGCGCCGTGATCACCAGCGTCGTTCGCCGGACGCTGGCGTTCCTGAAATCGAACACCGGCCAGTCTGAAGCGGCGTTCGGGTGTTTGCGAAGGCGGCGCTGCTCCAGCCACATGCCTAGCGGGATCAGCAGCAGGCCGACGATGAACGCCGCAGGAATGGCAATGAAGACGACGAGCCCTGCGTACGGGTTGACGAGCCAACCCGCGAGCACCGCGATCACCAGCGCGATGAACAGCGCCGCTGACGCCGTCGTCAGGAGCGCGCCGATGATCGCGAGCGGGTGACGGGCGAGCGCTCGAGAGAAGGCCACGAATCTCCTATTTCAGGCTCTGCATGTACGCGACCAGCGCGTCGATGTCTGCCGCAGGCAGCTTGGCATACCGGTCAGGCATGGGCGGCTTCTTCTGGGAGTTCGCCTTGGTCGTCATCTCCTTCGGGTTGGTAATCCACTGACGTGTTTCGGCGGCTGAAATCTTTGCTCCGACGCCGTCGAGCGGATTCGCCTTGCCGCCCTTGCCGGCGATGGAGTGGCACACCGAACACTTCTGAGCGGTGTAGACCTGTTCTCCCTTCTTCGGATCGCCCTGGGCGGCAGCCGGACGCGACATCGCCATGAGTGCGACGAAGATGATGGCGATCGTGAGCAGGTTTCCTGTAGTCCTAACTGTCTTCATGGAAGCCTCCAGGCGCGACGTGGGAGTTCTACGGCAGATACCTCAAGCTAATGATCGCCGAGTGTGCCGTGTAGGGGCGATAGACATATCCGAGCACGAGCGAACTGGGCTGGATGATACTGTCGACAACCGTCGGGTCGAACGCAAAATCGTAGACCCGGAACGGCTCGTAGAGATACGAGAAGGCCAGCGCCATCTTGCTCGACAGGCGATGCCTGACATCGACGTGTAATTGCTGCAGCTTGTTGAAGACGTTCGGAAGCTGCGAGGGCGGCGGCAGCGGCCCACCGGGAACAACCGTGTACAGGTAGCTGCCCTCTGCGTGGCTGAAGTCGTACGACACGCGCGCTTCGGTATTGCGTCCGAAACGCGGCGGCGTGGCGTAAATCGAGAAGTAGTGGACAGTCTCCGTGGAATCTGTCGTCCAGTCGCGCAGCGGATCGTTCTCCTGCCCGGGGCTCGCGGAACGCGATTGCTGGAATCCGAAATAGCGCTCGTAATTGTACGTCGCGCCTCCGCCAAGGCCGTTCGCTTCGCGGTAGTCGGCGGCAAACGACAGCGTGCGGAAGGTCGATTCCTGTAACCCGAAATAGCTGTCGTCGAAGTTGTCCTTGCCGACGCCCCCGGATACGCTCAACGTCCAGCGATCGTTGGGGACGATGTCGACAATGCCGGTGAATCGATTGCGGCCGCGGTCGGCGATGTCGTAATGACGCAGGGCCGGCTGCTCCCCAATCTCCACGAGGAGCGACTCATCCAGGCCGGAGCCACTCCGATCGGACAGTTCGTACTGAGCGCGGAACGTGACCCACTGCGAGCCGACGGTGTCAGCGGACAGTCGGAGGACGTTCTCTCCCGTGCTCTCGAAGATGCGGAAATCGTGGCCGGTGTTGTTGCGCGTATAACCCACCGTCAGCGCCAGCGCCGATAGTCCGGTATAAATCGCGTCGGCATCGAAGTTCGTGCGGCTGTGCGCGTACGGTTCCGGCCCACCAGTGGACGACTCCTTTACCGAGGTGTCGTAATTGATGAACTGCGCGATCGGTGTGTCCGGGATCTGATTCTCGTAGTCGTAGTGACGCACGCGGGCGGTGAACTGCAATGCATTCAGCGGACGCGAGACGAGCCCGAGGTTCGTCGAAAAGACACGCGCCTCGGCCTGGGCGCTCTCCCGCGGAAGTGCGATCTGCGGAAGCGTCGGGTTGATCGTGAACGGTTGCAGCGGCTCGTCGTTGCTCCAGGATCCGTACGAGACAAAGCCCGTCAGTTGCGTACGATGCGCGAACTTCGTGTAGCCGGCAGCGCTGATGGTCTGCGCTGAATTCGATGGCCACAAGCGCCATGCGACCCCGGCCGGGCGCACTCGTCGAATCGTCCAGCCGGAGCGGGCTGTCCCACACGAGGGTGTCGTCGAGGTTGTTGAACCACGAGCCGGTATAGCCGACGCGCAACATCTGCCGGCCGTTCGTCCACTCGGTGCCGAGATTGAAGTCGTTCGTGCGCGAGTCGTACGGCAGCGCCACCTCGACGTCGTTGCTGAATCCGAAGCTGGCGCCCCAAGGCAATTCGCCTTCGTGCTGCGTCGTGGTGAAGCCCGCCTTCACGTCCAACTGCGGCGTTGGTGTCGCAAGGACGCTGAACGTCCCGATGTTCCGCCGCTCGCGAAGGTCGAACTGCGATGCGAGCGGCAGATACGCAGACAGTGTCGCCTGGCCGTTCTGGATCGCGCGCTGCGTCGCATCGTCGAGCGGCAACGGGCTGTTGAAACTGGTGTAAGGCGTTTGGGTATCGACGCTGTAGAACTGGGGAATCTGATCCCACAGACCGGAAACCACGAAACGCCCGGTGCGCTCGTAGCTTCCCGAGTAGCGCTGATCGCGCCAGCCGACGTTGTCCGCCGTTACTCGAGCCTGCCAGCTACCCGATGGCTCTGCCCATGCGTAACGCACGTCGGTGAAGAGCAAGCCATCCCTCAGATCCTGATAGCGCTGGAAACGCGCCGGATCGCCGTCAACGCTGGTGAATCGACCGCCGATCTGGAACTGCCGCTCAGCAGGCTCGAACAGACTGCGAGATGTGTCGGCAGCCGGCGGCTCGGGCTGCGCCGATGGCGCAGGCTGAGGGCTCGTTGCCTGCCCATTCGCAACGCAGGGCAACGCGAGCGTGAGAAACAACAGCAAGTGACAACGGGTAACGCCGCGCATGGTTCCTCCGACTACCGCATGAAGAACTGCCCGGACGGATGGTTCGAGCCGTGGACATTCGAGTGACAGTTGACACACGACCGGCCGAACATCCGATTGCTCTTGTTCACCGTAATGGCGGCGTTGTCGTAGACCGACGATGGATGCCGCGTGGCGACGTGACATCGCTGACACAACATCGGCATGCGCACGACGAGCATGCGATCGTTGGACGTGCCGTGCGGGTCGTGGCAGGTGGCGCAGTTCTCTTTCACCGGCGCGTGTTCCCACAGCATCGGGCCACGCATCTCGGCATGGCAGCTCATGCAACTCTCCGCCACGGAGCTGCCAACCTTGAGCGCCTTCACGTTGCTGATCGAACCGTGCGGGTTGTGGCACGAGGTGCACGACATCTTTCCTTCGCGCACCGGCATGTGTGCGACTGCGCGCTCGGTCTTGGTGACCTGCAGGCGATGACATGTCGCGCAGACTTCGGTCTGTGTCGCCTTCACGAGCTGGTGCGTCGCGGATTTCGGGCTGTGGACGCTATGGCAGGTCGTGCATGACAGGTTGCGGCGCTCGTGGCCGCTTCCCTCCCAGCCGGCGTGCTCACCGCGGTTGTGACACGTCAGGCAGGTCTGATTGGTCTCACCGGGCGTGATTTGAGCGAACTTCCGAATGTGCCCCTTCGCGTCGTCGTCGACGTGGGCCTGACCAGGACCGTGACAACTTTCGCAGCCCTGCCCGGCTGCAGGAGAGCGAGGATTCTTCGCTTGACCGTGGGGCGTGCCTTTCAGCGTGTCCTCGTGATCGGCATGGCACAGCGTGCACGTGTCGCTTCCGACGTAACCGACCGCGGGCGTCGTCGCCGCGGCCTGCGAGCTCGACGTCGGAGCAGCCTGCGAACTCGAGGACTGCTCGCCTGAAGGGGCGGCCAACAGCGGAGGCTCGTTGATTCGAGCCGAGATAGCTGCGGCTAGCAGACAGATGGCTATGAGATGCAGGCCCAGTCGCACGATAGCCCTCCACGAGACGCGGGTAGCGGGAGTAACGACCCGCTTTGAGCACGGGCCATGCCCGAACATTGCGAGCGGGTGTCGAGGGCCGTAAGTTGCTGAATGAGAGTGAGTTGACTGAGATCAAGAGTGCTCGCACGACATCGTCGTTACACGTCGCCCTCCATTTCGACGGAGAAACTCCGAAATAGCGGAGGAGTGAAGACGACCGACCAAACTACAAGCGACGCGCAATCGGCACGGCCGCACCTGGACTGTTGGCCAATCGATCCGCGAATCACTGCGGAAAATTTCGCGCTTTGCTACGACCTGATGAACGCCAGCAGATCGGCGTTGATCTGATCCTTGTTGATCGTGCACATCCCGTGTGACAACCCGGGATAGACCTCGAGCACGGCGCCTTTGACCAGCTTCGACGACAACATCGCCGAGGCCGCGATAGGGACAATCTGGTCGTCGTCGCCGTGCATGACGAAGGTGGGTACGTCGATCTTCTTGAGATCCTCTGTGAAGTCGGTTTCCGAGAACGCCTTGATGCAGTCGAGCGCGCTCTTGTGCCCCGCAAGCATCCCCTGCATCCAGAACGAATCGCGAATGCCCTGTGACACCTTCGCGCCAGGCCGGTTGAAGCCGTAGAACGGCATCGTGAGATCCATGAAGAACTGCGATCGATCGGCCAGCACACCTGCCCGAATGGCGTCGAACGCCTCAATCGACAGGCCGCCCGGATTCGCGGCGGTCTTCAGCATCAGCGGTGGCACGGCGCCAATGAGAACGGCCTTGGCGGCACGGGCGGTGCCGTGACGACCGAGATAGCGCGCCACCTCGCCGCCGCCGGTGGAGTGACCGACGTGAATCGCCTTGCGAAGATCGAGCGCCTCGACCAGCGCGAGGAGATCGTCCGCATACGTGTCCATCTCGTTGCCGCTCCACGGCTGGCTCGATCGTCCGTGGCCACGCCGATCGTGAGCGATGCAGCGATAGCCGCGTGACGCCAGATAGAGCATCTGGTCTTCCCACGCGTCCGCTGTCAGCGGCCATCCATGGCTGAAGACGATCGGCTGCCCTTCGCCCCAGTCCTTGTAGTAGATCTGCGTGCCGTCGCTCGTCGTGATCGTTGCCATGGGTGGCCTCCTCGTTCGAGAACGATAGCCCAATGGCTCACGTCGAAGGCTGCGAAAATGCCGGCGACACAAATGACGCGAAGCGCTCGTGCCAAGTACGCTCTGACGCCTCGTCGGCCGGAAAGAACGTCTCGATGCGCAGTTCCTGGAGCGTCACGTCCTGCGGGGTTCCCAGCGTCATATAGGTACAGAACAGGCGCAGTTCGAGGTCGTCCTTTCTGACGTGAATCGGCACGAGAAGATCGGCAACATCCTGCCTGCTTGGGAAGCGCTCGTGCGCCGGTGTTCCCAGGTGGCCACGCATCTCATCGAGCAGCGCCGCACCCGTCGGATCGTTCGTTGTCACGCCCAGTTCGCGCTCCGCTCGTCCCAGTAGATGCCGCGACAACTCGTCCCAGTTGACGATCCACCGCCGCGCCCCGCGCGGGTGATACGTGATGCGCAGGAAGTTCACGGGGTTCGCAAGCAGTGACGGATCGACGAGCGCCGCGACAAGCCGCTGTGAGGCGTCGTTGCCCATGACGCAGTTCGCATAGCGATCGAGGACGACGGCGGCGTACGGTTTGTGACGGTCGAGAATGAACTGCAATACGCCGCGGATATGCGACATCTCCTCCGCGGCGAACGGCGTTTGCCGGTAGATGTGCGCGAAGCCGCCGGCTTCGAGCAGCCGATTGCGCTCGCGCAAGGGGATGTCGAGCGACTCGGCGAGCACGAGGAGCGCCTGCCGGCTCGGTTGCGTGCGCCCGGTTTCGATGAAGCTGACATGGCGCGCGGAGAATCCGGCGTGCATCGCGAGATCGAGTTGACTGATGCCGCGCGCGGTTCGCCAGTCGCGAAGCAGTTGCCCCACGCTGTGCGACTGCGAGCCTTCGTGCGGACGAGTTACAGGGGATGTGGCTTGCATATGCCGATCATGCTACGGCTGCCAAGGCAGGGCTGCCATTACCTCGGACGTAATTGCGACCGTCCGTGGTGGAGGCGATGCTCGTTCCAGACAGGAGGTCACGTGCCACTACCTACACTCGACCACAGTCGCACGAACATCGCGAGCCTCGATGGCGTGGAGGCTTCGCACGAGGAGGCAAATCATGACGACAGCCACGGCGGCGATCACCCGAGCCTTCGAGCGCTACGTCGATACCTTTCAATCGCTCGATCCGAAGGCCACGCTGCGCCATCTGCACGTGCCGTCGCTAATCCTCGACGCCCGGGGGCCACACGTGCTCTCGACCGAGGCCGAGGCTGAAGCATTTCTGACGACGGTCATGCGCGATCTCGACGCGCGCGGCTACGCGCGCAGCGAGATTGCCGAGTCGCACGTCCACGTTCTCAGTGAGACAACGGCACTTGTCAGCGTGAGCAGGGTCCGGCGATCCGTGACAGATCGCGAGCTGGAACGACTTGGCGAGACCTACACGCTGCGCAGGACGGGCGACGACTGGAAGATCGTCGTCGCCGTCGTGCACGATGCGGATGGTGTGCTTACGGGCAGCTGCCGCTGACGGACTGCAGCGACGTCAGATTGATCGCGTTGTCGGAGTTCGACCTGAAGATCAAACCTCGCGCCTCCACCTTCTGCCCGGCGCGGCTATCGGCCTGATACCCAGGAATCACGCTGACCAGATCGAAATTGAGCTTGCCGAGCGGCTGACCGCCTGCTTTCGCAAGCGCGGCAGGCGTCGACGTTTCTTCCTTCGTCACAACCGGTTCACTGGCGTTGGTCAGCTTCCATGCCTTGTCGCCAGCGGGCGCGAGGCAACCCACCAGTTGAACAAGGTTGAAGTTCGAGACGCCGTCCGGCGCGCCTCCTTTCCTGACGATCGTGATCGCTTCGAGCGCGGGGAGCTCGATGCTCAGCTCCTCGCGGCCGGCGGGAGCGCCATTCATCGAGATGACGTAGGCGAGGATGTCGAGCTTGCCGGCATCGGTCACGCTTTCGATCCCACCAGCCGGCATCGTGTCGCGAATCTTGGTGAACAGCTTGTCGAGGGTGTCGTTTTCCCAGTGCGAGAAGAAGCCGTCGCCCTTGAGCGCAGGCGCCCGCTCGGATCCAACGAGCTCGTTGTTGTGGCAACGACCGCAGCTGGTTTCGAACGCGGGCTTACCGCGAGCGGCCTGCGCTTCGGTGTAGATGCCGTCCCAGATCTTGCGGCCGCCACCCTCCTGCGCCATGACCACCGCCGGACGAATCGTCGTCGCCATCACGGCAACCCACAGCAACACTGCTCCACCGCAGAGACGGGCGACTGACGTTCTGGTTCGTTGGCGCATGTGCAGATCCGTGAAGGGGTCTGACCCCTGCTCAGGGTTTCTCGATCGAGATGGTTTCCAGCTCCGCGAGTGAGTCCGGCAGCGCCGACGATCCAGCGGGTGCTTCGTTTGCGCGCAGGAGATACGCGATCAGGTCGGTATACGTGCGCGCGCTGAGACTGCCCCGGTTGTCGGCCGGCATCGACCGGCTCAATGTTTCAAACAGCTCCTTGAGATTCTTCCCGTTCCAGTTGCGCATGAACGGGTCCGACACGAGCGGCGGAATCTCACGTCCCGTATCGCCTTCGAGGCCGGCGCCGTGGCAATGCTCGCAGGTCCGGCCGTACTCGCGCTCGCCGCGATTGGCCTGCATCTCGGTGTAGACGCCGTCCTTGATCGATCGCTTCGCCGCCGGCTCCTGACCTACGGCATCTGAAGCGCCGATGCCTGCGGATCCAACCAGAGCGAGCGACGCCGCGACGAGCAACTTACTGAAGCGTTGCGCTCGTGCGTCCACTTTCGCTCATGAGTTGTCGCAACAGCGCCGCCGTGCTCTCACGCGGGCCGCTGGCGTTGCGATTACCTTGAGCCGCACCGGCTCCAACTCCGAGCGCGACGTCCAGCGGTGTTCTGCCTTGCTTATCCGTCCGATCCAGCTTCGCGCCGTGTTCAGCGAGATACTTCACGACGCCGTCGAGTCCGCGACCCGCGGCGACGTGCAAAGCGGTCTGTCCGGCCGTGTTGAACGCATTGAGATCGACGCCTTTGTCGACGCACATCTGCAGCGCTTCGAGCGTCGCCGTCAGCGCCGCGTCCGGACCTGCGCCGAGGTATCCAGAATTGGCCTGGCCCGCCGCAACGAGCATCGCCGCGTTCGTCCGATCCTTCTTCGTCAGCATCGCATCGGCGCCGGCCTCGAGCAGCACGCGCATGAACGGCACGTCAACGGCCTTGGACGCACGGAGGAACGGCGTCGTCCCTTCGCCGAGAGTGGCGTCGCCGGAGCCGTGATATCGGCCGAGCATCGGCCGCTGCAGGCGCGCGTTCAGGTTGGCGCCCTTCGCGATCAATTTCTTGAGCAGCGCTTCCGCGTCGGTCGCATCAACCAGCTTGGGCGCTGGACGCCCCTGCATTCCGCCGAGCGTGTGCATATCGACGAGGAAGTACAGCGCGGCGGTGCCGGTGCTGTCGGCCACGTTGGGATCGGCGCCCTTGTCGAGCAGCATGGCGGCGAAGTCGTAGTGCGCGTTGATGATCGAAACGACAAGCGCAGTGGTGCCGTCGGGATCGACGATGTTCAGATCGATTTGAGGAGATTCAGCGAGTGCCTTCCCGGCCTCGAGTGCTCCCTGCCGCGCTGCGTGCATCAGCGGCGTCCAGCCTCCACGCGGGAGTGCCGTGCTGACCATGCCCGAGGTTGTCCACTTGAACTCGGGGAACGAGAGCACCTTCGACTTCTTGTTGACGTCCGCGCCGAGCTCGATCAACGCCTTGACGGCGTCGGTGTGATTCTCGGCCGCCGCCCAGCTGATCGCGCTCTCTCCCATCCAGTTTTCATGGACGTTGACGCTGGCGCCATGCGACGCCAGCACTTTGATCGACGCCGCGCTTCCGGTGCGCGCCGCGGTCATCAGCGCGGTCTCACCCTCGGGCAGCGTGGAATTGGCGTCAGCACCGCCCTTGAGCAACAGATCGAGCATCTGCGCGCTGCCGTTTTGCGCGGCGAGCGCGAGCGGCGTCACGCCATAGCGAGTCGTTGCCTTGGTGTTGGCGCCGGCGCGAAGCAGCAGTCTCGCAGACGCCAGATCGTTATTGCGTGCGGCCCAGTGCAGCGCTGTCATGCCGTCCGATTCGGCGAGGTTGACGTCCGCCCGCTTCTGCAGCAGCGTGCGAACCGCCTCGACGTTTCCGGACTTGACGGCGTCGATGACCGGCGCACCGGCCGCAAAGGCGACAGTCGACGACAGCACCATCACCACCGCAACAGCCAGGACTTTCCGCATGGCTCGTCCTCCGGCGCGCATTACGCGACTTCGAACCGCGCCGTGCTGATGCCGAACGACTTGGCGTCGGACCCGTACTTGTTCGCCAGGTCGAGCAGGAAATTCGCCATCGGCGTTTCCTTCGGAGCCACGATGTGCTGATTGCCCTGCACCATCCCCGCGCCCTTGCCGACGAGCAGCGTCGGGATGTTCAAGCGGCTGTGGGTGTCGCTCTCGCTCATGCCGCTGCCGTAGAGGATCAGCGTGTGATCGAGCAACGTGCCGTCACCGTCCGGCGTCTTCGCCAGCTTCTCGACGAAGCCGCGGAACAGGTCCACATGATGCGTGTTCAGCTTCACCAGGTTGGCGAGCTTCTCGGAGTTGTTGCCGTGATGCGACATCGCGTGATGCGGCTCGGTGACGCCGATCTTCGGATACACGCGCTGGCTGGCGTCACGTGACTTCATGTAGGTGACAACACGCGTGAGGTCGGCCTCGTAGGCGAGCGCCATGAGGTCGTACATCAACGCGGCGTGGTCCTCGAACTCTTCCGGAATGCCGACCGGCGCGTCCGGCACCTCCACGTTGGTGAGCGACTGCTTCTCGGCCTTCTGGATGCGCGACTCGATCTCGCGCACGTTCTCGAGATAGTCGTTGAGACGATTGAGGTCCTTGCCGCCGAGCCCCTTGCTCATCCCCTTGAGCTCTTCGAGCAGCGAGTCGAGCACGCTGCGATCGGTGGCCATCCGCGCGAGACGCTGCTGACTCGTCCCAGGACGCCCGAACATGCGCTCGAACACGCTGCGCGGGTTGATCTCCATCGGCATCGGCGTGGTGGCGTTCTTCCACGAGATGGTGTTCATGTAGGCGCAGCTGTACGACGGGTCGCAGCCGCCGATCCACCCGGTGAAGTCTTCGGTAGCGAGCTCGAGCGACTTCATCGGCGTCTCTTGTCCGATCTGATCGGCGATGACCTGATCGACCGTAACGCCGTTGTTCACGTTCTCGGCCAGCGTGCGCTTCGGAATCGCACCGCTCAACCAGGCCGCGACGGTCGTCGCATGACCGTCGAGCGGGTCGCAGAGCTGCGACACCACGGTCATGTGGCTGCGGAACTCCTCGAGCGGCTTCATGATCGCGTTGAGCTCGAAGTTGGTGCCGATCGTCGTGGGATCCCAGAAGCCAGGCCGCTCGCCGAGCGGAACAAACACGGCGCCAAATCGGCGCACGGGGGTTGCCGCTGCGGCCGAGCCGAAGACAGGCACCATGGCGTCGAGGAACGGAAGGGCAACTGCCGCTCCCATGCCGCGAAGAATCGTCCGCCGTGACAGTGCCCTATTCGTGATGAACATGACGCACTCCTTGTATGAGCCCAGACGACTTAGCTACCCAGCTACCCAACAACCAAGCTACCCAACAACCCAGCTACTCAGACTGCTCCTGCGCAGTCGGCACCCGCCGCATCTGAAACGCGGGGCTGTTCACGATGCCCTCGACCATAAACGCGAAGCGGTAGTTCTGGCTCGCGCCGTCGCGCACGATCTGCCTGACAGTCGGCATATCGGTTGCCGCAACGCCACGGCCCAGCGCATACGTCATCATCTTCTCAACAAACGTCCCGACGAAGATCTCAGGATTGCGCATGAGCGCCTTGCGAAGTGAGACGATCCCGTCGACTTTCGTGCCGTCGAGGAGCACTCCCGACGCGTCGATCGCGGTGCCGTGCGTGCCGCCCTCACGCGTCCGCCACGACCCGACAGCGTCGAAGTTCTCCATCGCGAGCCCGATGGGATCCATGATCTTGTGACAGTTGGCGCACACCGGATTCCGCCGGTGCACTTCCATCCGTTCGCGCATCGTCAGCACGCGCCCCGCCTGCTGTCCGTTCTCGTCGAGCGGCGGCACGTTGGCCGGCATCGGCGGCGGCGGCGCGCCGAGCAGATTGTCCAGCACCCACTTGCCGCGCACAACCGGCGACGTGCGATCGGTGTGTGAGGTCACCATCAGGATCGCGCCCTTGCCGAGCAGCCCGCGGCGGGCTTCATCAGTCAGCGTCACGCGACGATAGTGGCTGCCGTAGACGCCGGGAATGTTGTAGTGCTTCGCGAGCCGCTCGTTGATGAACGAGTAATTGGCATCCATCAAGTCGAGCACGCTGCGGTTCTCGCGCATGATGCTCGCGAAGAACAACTCGGCCTCCTGCTCGAATGCGCGACGCAGGTTGTCGTCGAAGTCGACGAACTCGGTTGACAGCGGCACCATGTTCTTCAGGTTACGCAGGTAGAGCCACTGTCCGGCGAAGTTCGTAACGAGAGCCTCTGACTTGGGATCGGCGAGCATGCGTCGAAGCTGCTGACGCATCACAACTGGTGTTCGCAACTTGCCTTGCTCTGCGACGCGCAGCAACTCGTCGTCCGGGATGCTGCTCCACAAGAAGAACGAAAGCCGCGACGCCAGGTCGAGACTATTCAGCGGATACACCGAGCCGGGCTTTGTGTTCGCGGGATCGCGCTCGACGCGCAGCGCGAACTTGGCGCTCGCGAGCATGCGCTGCAGCGCCAGCTGAACACCCTTCTCGAAGTTCCCGTCACGGCGGCCGGTCGCATAGAACGACATCAGCCGCTGAATGTCTTCGTCGCTGGCCTGCCCGCGATAGGCGAGGCGCGCGAGCGTGGACACGATCCGGCGCGCGCACGGCTCTTCCTCCGCGGCGGTCGCCGGACGGCACATGAAGACCCGGCGACGGCTCGGCGTATCGCCAGACCCCGTCGCGTTGTACGGACCGGTCACTGAGAACACGTCGACGTGCGGATAGCCGGTGGGATCGAACGTGTCGTGCGAGCTGCGAAGGAACGGCTGCAACCGCCAGCTGTTCTGCGCCGCGGTCTTCTCGATGAACGCGACGCCAATCGTGTGCGGCCCCGCGGTCAGGCGAACTCGCGCCCGCGATCGCGCTTCCACATCGTCGCCCGCCAGCGTGGGATTCTTCAGCGAGGCCTTGAAGTCATCGTCGCCACCGAATGACGCGAGGTGCACACGCGCGCCATCGACGGTGATCTCGAGCTGGTGCGCGTATTCGAGACCGCGCATCGCACCGAGATTGGTGCGGAACAGGCGAGGCTGGATCACATACTCGCCATCGAGCGGCAGCGTCGTGTGCGCGAGCATTCCGCCGACCGTGCCGATCGGCAGCCCTTCGACGTGGCGGTCCTGCGACGCATCCTGCCGCACGCGGAACGTCTCGCTCGCCACGCCGCTATCGGGATCGCCGACCGCAAGCGCGCTCACCTTTCCCGCAGCAGAGAGATAGCGCTCGAGCAGCACGGGCGAAACGCCGAGCACGTCGGCGACGTTGTCGAAGCCGTACGCCGAGTCGTCGGCAGGTAACAGACTCGCAGGATCGATTTCGAGATCGAGCAGATCACGAATCGCATTGCCGTACTCGGCGCGATTCAGGCGATGCACGAGCGGCCGGCCCGGATCGGGATGCGCGGCCGCGTGCGCGTCGAGCTCGCCGGTGAGCCACGACACGAGCGCGGCGCGTGATGCGGCATCCGGCGCGAGCGATCCCTGGGGGGGCATCATCCCCACGCGGACCTTGCGGACAACCTTCTCCCAGACATCAGGCGCGGCGGAGATGTTTGTGGTGTCGATGCTCTCGAGTGTCAGGCCAGCGGTCTTGAGCCGATCGCTGTGACACGTCACGCAGTAGCGATCGAGCGTCGCTTTATGTGACTGCGTCGGAGCGGGGGCTGCGGCGACCGGCTTCGCGGGAGCAGGCGTCGAAGGAACGGGCGCCGCAGGACGGGGTTGCGCAGCGGTCTGCTCACGTGCATCCACCCACGTCCAACACAAAGCGAGAAGGGCAACAGCGGTCAGCGCGTGTGTGAACCTGAGCTTTCGCATATCGAAACGTGATTCGCTCGTCGCAATCGATACAAATAATAGCGCCCGGCCAGAGGCTGGGCTACCGCCTAATTCAGGGTATGGCGATCGACGATGCCCGCCCCCTCGGCGATGGTCACAACCTGCTGAGCCGCAACCCCTTTGATGGTCTCAACCCGCCCGCTCGGCCACCGGATATCGAGGCGGTCGACGGCCGGCGCGCGACCGAAGCCGACATGTAATCGCACGTCATTCTGCCCGAGGTAGCTGGACCCTGCACGCACCTCGCGCACCAGCCGCAGCGACCCGACCGTGGCCGTGACCATTGCCCCGATGCCGTCCCGGTTACTCTCGCGACCTCGCAGCCGTATCAGCAGCGCATTGCCAGAACGCGCCCCGTCGTTGCGGAGCAGGTCGGGCGACTGACCATTGTTGCTGACCAGCAGATCCAGATCTCCGTCGTTGTCGATGTCGCCGGTCGCGAGCGCTCTGCTCACCTTCTCCAGTGCCCAGGCCGGGCCGGACTGGCGCCCGACATCGGTGAACCGTCCGTTCGCGTCATTGCGAAGCAGGAGATTGCGCTGGGCGTAGCGTGACGTCGATCTGAAGAGACGTGTGTTATCGAGGACGTGCCCGTTGGCAATCGCGAGATCGAGATCCGCGTCGTTGTCGTAGTCGAAGAACGCGACGCCGAATCCGAGAAACGGGACTGTCACTGGACCGACGCCCGATTCGAACGTCGCATCGGCGAAGAGGCCCTTACCCAGATTGCGGAACAGGCTGTGCGTCTCGGACTCGAAGTTGGTGACGACGAGATCGGGTAGGCCGTCGCCGTCGTAGTCGCCAAAGTCGGTTCCCATTCCAGCCCTGGCTCTCCCATCGCTCGCCAGCGCAACGCCCGCAGGCAAGCCGACCTCCTTGAACGTTCCCTTTCCTTCGTTGTGATACAGGAAGTTGCGCGTCAGGTCGTTGGCAACGAACAGATCCATGCGGCCGTCGTTGTCGTAGTCCGCGAACACAACGCCGAGCGCCTTGCCGTCAGTGCGATCGAGCCCCGACGCCTTCGTGACATCGGTGAACGTGCCGTCGCCGTTGTTGCGATACATCGCGCTCGGCACTCCCGAGTACACGTCGGGCCGGCAGTACGCGCGCGCACGCGCATCGCCGCAGACCTTGCTGCTGTCTGGATCGACGTAGTTCGCGACGAACAAATCGACGTCGCCATCGTTGTCGATGTCGGCGAACGCACAACTGGCGCCGAGCAGTTCCGATCCCACGCCTGCTCGACGGGTCACTTCGGTGAACTTGCCGCTGCCGTCGTTATGAAAGAGCTGGTCGGGTCCGTAGCTGGTCAGGTAGAGATCCACACGACCGTCGTTGTCGTAGTCGGCGGCGCACGCGCCCATCCCATACTCGTGATGTTCGATGCCGGAGGCTCCAGTCACATCCTCGAACTGACCGTTGGCTTTGTTCCGGTAGAGACGATGTCGCGCACGCGCGGCAATAGCTGGCTCGCTGACCGATCCTCCGTCCACCAGAAACACGTCCACCCACCCATCGTCATCGAAGTCGAAGAACAGCGCGCCCGATCCCATGGTCTCGACGATGTGCTTCTGTGCGCTCGCGCCGTTCACAGGATGAAACTCGAGACCGGCCTCGCGCGTGATGTCCGTGAACGTCACTGCGGCGCCCTCTGGCGGTATCGTCGGCGCGCCGCGAAGCGTCGATGTCGCACACACGCATGCGAGAGCTCCGCAGGCTGCGACGGTTCGAGCCGCTACACCCATCATTGAATCGGCACACCCTGTCGCACGCGGGTCTCAGTGACGGCCTTGTACGCCTCGCGATGCGCACGACTCTCCTCGTTTTGCCCCAACGCGTCGTACGCGTCCGCGAGATAGCGGTGCGCCTCGATCGCCTCGCGCGCCAATGCCTCGTTCAACAGTGGAATGGCCTCCTCGTACTTCCCGGCCCTGACGAGAAACGCGCCAGCTGCCAGACGTATCGACCCTTCCGCGGGAGCATAGGCCAGCGCGCGGCGCAGCACGTCCGCTGCGGCTGCATACTCCTGCCGCGCAGCGTGCTCGCGTGCCTGCTCCGTCAGGAGCTTGATTTGCCAGGCTGCGTCGTTGCGCGCGCGCGTTGCAATCTGCAGTCGCTCGAACTCTTTCAGGACAGACAGCCCTTCTTCCGTGCGCTCAGTGCGCATCAACGCTGTCCCCAGCGCGTACTGAGCGGCTTCATGATCCGGCTTCAGCGCGACTGCGATTCGCGCGGCGGCTTCGGCATCGGCAAACCGCGAGAGGCGAAGCAGGGCCTGGGCGCGCGAGGCATGGGCGTCGGCGTCTGCAGGGTCGATCGACAGCGACGCAGCGTACTCGGCGAGTGATTCGCCCAGCCGTCCATCCTGCGCGTACAGATCGCCCAGCCGTCTGTGCGCCGCGGCGTTGTTGGGATTCACTTCGAGCTCGAGCCGATACGCCGCGATTGCTCCGGTAAACTCGCCCTCACCAACGCGGAGCGCGGCAATCGTTTCGTACAGCGAGTCGCGGCCCACGATCACGGCACGCTCGGCGCTCGCTACGAAAGCCGCCAATGCCTCTGACGTGCGCGACTGCGATTGATAGAAGCGGCCGAGACGATAGCAGGCCTGGCCCGACTCGGGCAGTTCGGCAATCATCTCTTTCAGTGCTCGCTCCGCGTCATCAAGTTGTCCCGACGCGACGAAGCTCTCGGCCGACGCCAGGCGAGCGCGTTCGTCGCGCCCCTCGTCCTGACTTTCGAGCGCACGCTGGAACGCCGCCACAGCATCGACGTAACGTCGGCCGTCGAGCAGACGAACCGCTTTCGCGTAGAGCGCAGGCGCGAACACGGGCGCGGCGCCGGGACTCTCGCGCAGAAGACGCACTCGCACGAATGGAGCCGCCGGAGCGCTCGCACTCGATGGGCGCACGACGCGATCGTGCCGATCCCTGAACTCGAGCAGCGCGCGCGAGATCGCCTCTTCGTCGCCGCCGTTGACGACGTGCTGCACTCGTGCGTAGCCGATTGCGGCGCCACCCGGATTGGCTCGGGCAGCCGCCGCGAACGCTCGCGCCGCATCGTCGCGTTTCCCCTGCGCGTCGTACCCGAGACCCAGAAGCAGTGACGCTTCAGCCCATTGAGGAGAGAGCGCCGTCGCGCGACGAAACCGATCGACCGCATCCGTCAGCAACCCGCGATCGAGATACATCGTCCCGAGCGCTACGTGGCCTTCTGCGCTGTCGCCGACCGCGTTCAGCGCGGCGCGATAGCTGCGAATCGCGCCGTCCCACCGCGCAAGCGCGGCGTGCATGTCGCCGACGGCCGCACGAACACGCGGACCATCATCGCCGTGGCCACCGGGAAGTCCCTCGACGAACCGGCGAAGTGCCGCGACAAATGCAGATTTGCCCTCGCTCGCTCGAGCCGCTGCCGCGGCGACCTCGCGAGCGTGTTGCTGGGGAGAATCCGGTTCGCGAAGATCGTCGTTTTCCTGACCCGACACGAGCGCCGGAATCAGGAGCACGCACGCGATCGCTACGAGGAGTCGCTTTAGCCGGATTGACCGTCTAGTTTCGTGACTCATGAGCCAAGTGCTCCCGGTCAAGACGGCGCGCCCCGCGAGGCGGGGCCGAGAGACGCGGTGACGAACGAGGCCTGTAATACTCGAAAGTCTGAAACTGGGCCTCGTTAGAAATCCATCTGCAGACTGAGTTTGAGGAAGCGCGGCGGCATGATGCTCGTCGGGATGCGCCATCCGTTCACCGACGCATCACGATACGTCGCGCTCTCGGTCAGCACCGTGTTCGCGTTGAACGTGTTGTACAACTCGAGGCTGGCGCCAAGCCGCATTCGATCCACGGTGAACGGCTTGGTGAATCGCAGATCGAGCTGATTGCGTCGCTCACCGAACAGCGAGCCGGGTTGGACGAGGTTGACCGTCACGTTCTGCGCGTTGGCCGACAGATCGCGTCCGAGCGATTCCTTCACCACCGAGTTCGGGATGACCTGGTTGGCAGCGAGTTGCGGCCCGGGTCGGCTGAAGAACAGTCCGCTCACGGTTACGTCGATTTTCGGAACGTTGTACGTCCAGATCAACTTTCCGTCGGTCAGGAAATTCTCTTTCTGATGGCAGTACGGCGAAATCAACACCGCGGCTTCTGGCAGTCCGTCGATCACATCGCAGGTGTCGAGCACGCGTTGGCCCGTGCTCACGCCACCCTGGAACGTCATGCCTCTCGCCAGGCGCCAGTTCACTGTGAGATCGACGCCGTTCCAGTGCTCCGTCTGGACACCATGATCCTTGGCGAACGTGAAGTAGTTGTTGGGCACGACCGCGACTTTGTCAGGATTCAGGTTGAAGAAACCGCTGACGGTGTAGCCGCCACCGTCCGGCAATCGTGAATCAACGGGCGCCGTCACGCTGAACGCACCGTAGTCGCCTGGACCCAGGTTGAGATTGTCGGTCACGCCGAAGTTGCCGAACCATCGGCGGAAATAGCCGACGTCCATCGACAGCCCGCGCCGCAATTCGTGCTGCACGCTCGTTGAGAACTCCCACTGATACGGCCGCGAGCCCCACCCGTTGAGCACCTTCGGGTTGTAGTTCAGGCTCAAGGTCGGTTTGCCGAAGTTCGTGTCGGACACCGTGCCGCACAGATCGCCGCCGCTCGGCCTGAAGTCCTGCACGGACACGTTCGTGAGATCGCAGTCAGGAACGAAGTTCCCGTTCCCGTCCACCCACGAGCGCGTCACGATGTTCGCGAGGCGGTTGACCGGGTTGGCCGTGTCGCCGTACGTGCCTTGCAGCCCCTGCGCGGTGACGTACTTGTTGAGCGAGACCTTCAGCGCGGTCCTGCCGTTGCCGCGGAGGTCGTACACCGACCCGAGCCTGGGCACGATGTCCTTCCAGTTGGCCATGTCGGTCTTCGGGAACGTGAGATTGCGATTCGGCACCAGCGCCCCGGGCACCAGCGTCTGCTCCGGGAAGTAGCTCTGGAACGTGTCGAAGCGCAGACCACCGCTCAGCGTCAGTCGCTTCACCGTCCACTTGTCCTGAACGTAGATGCCGAGATCGAGCTTCTGACGCTCGGCTCGATACAGCGGCGTCGCGCGCTGTGTCAGCTGCGTCGGCACGCCGTTGTTGAACTGATACGTCAGGTGCGACGCGTTGTCAGGCACATCTGAGGTCCGCTGTGCCGTCACGTTGTAGAAACCCGCTTTCGCCGAATGGCTCCCAGTGACATACGACAGCGCCGCAGACGACGGCATGCTGACGCCGAGGGTGCGCTGATAGGGTTGAGTCGCACTCTGCAGCCCGTTGCCTCGATACAGCAGACCCGGGATGAGACCGCCCTGCTCGACGACAGGGATCAGCAGTCGCTGCGGATCCTGAAGGTTATTCGGCGTGTAGGCATACTCCTCGCGACGCGCGCCGAAACGCGCCTCGACGAGGAGCTTGTTCGACGGCGTGGCCGTCCACGAGACCGAGGTCAGATCGCTGATCGGGTACTCGAGCTCGTTGGCCGCTTCTTGCGCCACGAGGGCAGCCGTCGTGCGGCACTGACAGCGCCAGTGTTGGTCGTAGAAGAAACTGATCTTGTTGATCGCGTTGGCCTGCCACGTGAGTCGCAGGTTGACGCTCTGTTCGGCCGCATTCGAGAAGGCGCGATTGTTAGTATCCGGCACGTACAGCCACTTGGTGATGTCGTTCGCGTTCAGGTTCTGAAAGAGACCACCGATGTAGTTAGCGGACCGCGTGAACCTCGCCGACGTGTAGAACCACAGCTTGTCTGCGAGCAGCGGCCCGCCGAGCCCCGGGTTGACGTCGTACTGCAGCTTCAGTGAGTTCGGCGTGCGCAGTCCGCGCGCGACGAGATCATCGTCGTTGTTCGAACCCTCGAATGCCGAGTTCACGGCGGTCGCGAAGAGCGTGCCCGAATACGAATTGCCACCGGTCTTCGGGATCATGTTGATCTGAAGACCGCCTGTGATGCTCTCCGCGGTAACCGACGAGTAGTCCACAGAGACTTCCTGCGTGCTGCCCATGTTCGGCAACACGTTGGCCGACCATCCAGTGCCTTCGGTGTTGGCGATGGTGATGCCGTCGATCAACAGGCGAGTGTCGTCGACGCGCCCGCCATGGATCGACAGCGAGCCCCCGGTGGTGTTGATGATGTTCGTGCCACCCACGTCCACGTTGCTCAGGTTGACGCCCGGGATCATGAACGCGGCAACCTGCGGCGTGCGGCCGGTCGGAATCGCGTTCAGCAACTCCTGATCGATCACACGTTGCCGCTGCGTGCTCTGAATATCGACGATCGGTGTGTCACCCGTGACGGTGACCGTCTCTTCGACCGAGCCCAGCTTCAACTCGGCGTTGATCGTGGCCGCGAACGATCCCGTGAGCTCGACGCCTTCGCGACGAACGGTCGAGAATCCCGGCAGCGTGAACACGACGGTATACGTGCCGCCACGCAGTTGTTCGATGCGGAACTGGCCGGTGCCGTCGGTTACGACCGATCGTGTTTTTTCGATGAGCGCCGGACTCGAAGCTTCGACCGTGACACCTGGAAGCACGGCTCCTGATGCGTCGACGACCGTACCCGCAATCGATGCAGTCGCTTGAGCGAAGGCGTTGTGGGGAAACAGGAGGACTGCGGCGAGAGCGAGCAGAGCCGCGATCGACTTCAGCATCGGACCTCCTCCGCGGCGCGAGCGGGGGACGCTGCGCATGACGATGCCGCGTGTGGTGGCCGGAATAATAGGCGAAGTTACTGAGCCGTTATCTACCCATTTAGGGGACAGGTGTGCGCGAGTCGAGCGCATCCCATCGTGTATACGCAGCGAGCAACAGCGTCTCCAGCTCTTCGAGCCTCGCGAGTACTTCATGAATCTCCGCGGCGGGTCGTTTGTAGAAGTCAGCTGAGGTCACATCCGACTGCAGCTGTCGCTGCTCGGCTTCGAGCGCTTCGATGCGCGACGGTAACTGGTCGAGCTCGAGCTGCTCTTTGTAGGATGGCTTGCGACTGACGCGTGTCGAGTCGTTCGCGTCGGACGCCGACGCACCATCGCCTGCTGCCGGCATTGCCTTGCGGACCGCTTCGGGCTCTGCGTGTCTGCGCTGCCTCAGCCAGTCCTCGTATCCCCCGACGTATTCCTGCACACGACCGTCACCCTCGAAGACGAGCGTGCTGGTCACGACGTGATCGATGAATGCGCGATCGTGACTTACGAGCAGCAGCGTGCCCCGCCAGTTCACCAGGCGGTCCTCGAGCAACTCGAGTGTCTCGATATCCAGGTCGTTCGTCGGTTCGTCCATCACGAGGACATTGAACGCCCGCGCAAAGAGCCGCGCCAGCAGAAGACGATTCCGCTCACCACCCGAAAGCGCCTTGACGGGCGACTGCGCCCGTTCGGGTGGAAACAGAAAGTCGCGGAGATACCCGTGCACGTGCTGGGTGCCACCGTTCAAGGTCACCGTATCGTGTCCATCAGCGACGGTCTCCCAGACGGTGCGGTCGGGATCGAGTTGCTCGCGTTGCTGGTCGTAGTAGGCAATCTGCACGTTTGCGCCGCGCCGTACCTCGCCCGCATCGGACCGCAGCTCACCCAGCATCATCTTGAGAAGTGTGGTCTTACCGGAGCCGTTCGCACCGATCAGGCCGATGCGATCGCCGCGCATGACGCGCGCCGTGAAATCGCGCACGACCGGCCGTCCGTCGAACGCCTTCGAGATCCCCTCGGCCTCGAACACGACCTGGCCGCTTCGATCACCCATCTCTGTTTGAAGGCGCACGGACCCGATCTGCGTTCGTCGTGCTGCACGCTCCTCGCGCATCGCCAGCAGCGCACGCACGCGCCCCTCGTTTCGGGTGCGCCGCGCCTTAATCCCCTGCCGCAGCCACGCCTCTTCTTCCGCCAGCTTCTTGTCGAACTTCGCGTCGTGAGCGGCTTCAACGGCGAGCGCTTCCTCCTTGCGTCGAAGAAACGTCGCGTAGTCGCCCGGCCACGACGTGAGGTGGCCACGGTCCAGCTCGACGATCCTCGTTGCCAGTGCCTGCAAGAACACGCGGTCGTGCGTCACGAACACGACTGTGCCCGCGTAATCGGCCAACCACCCTTCGAGCCATCGCATCGTTTCGATGTCGAGGTGATTGGTCGGTTCGTCGAGCACGAGGAGGTCTGGTTCTCCCGCGAGTGCTCGCGCCAGAAGCACCCGCCGCTTCCATCCACCAGACAACGTCTGCATGCTGGCGTCGGCGGGGATCTGCAGCCTCGAAAGCACCTTCGCGACTTTCTGGTCGGACTGCCAACTCTCGCTCTCGGAATGAACTAACCCCTCGGCGACAATATCGAAGACGCGGCGGTCGTCCGCGACCAGGGCATCCTGCGCCAGTCGGCCGATGCGGAGTCCGGGCTCGCGCCAGACGACGCCCTGCTCAGGTGAGAGATCGCCGCTCACGATCTGCAGGAGCGTCGACTTACCTGTGCCGTTGCGGCCGATCACGCATACACGCTCCCGCGGTTCTATGCGGAAACTGGCCTGATCTAGCAGGGGAAGATGGCCAAACGCCATCGAGATACGGTCGAGCGTAACGAGGGGCATCCGAAATCTATCGTACCATCGGGATACACGCGCTCCCGGTAGGGCGCGCCGTCTTGCTTACGAACACATGCCACAGACCGTCGAGATCAGCCTGAGAATTCCGTCCCTGCGCGTCCGCAAGGAAGAGACGGACACCCTCGAGACCATCAACAACAGCGACATCCGATTCAGCAAGCAAATCGAGGTGGACTCCATTCCCAAACCCGGCGTGGTGCTGACGATGGCGATCAGCTCCGGAGAGACATTCCAGTGCGACGTCGTCCGCAGCGACTGGCATCACACCAAAAACATGTTCGTCATCGCCTGCCGGTATTCCAAGCGATCCGTGTCGCAGGCCGAATACCATGCCCTGATGAACGCCACCGACTGGCAGGTCAGGGCACTGATGTAATCGGGTCTGACGTAGTAGGGTCTGGGCTCTCGTGAAAATCGGTTCAGATTCGCGGCTCTGAGGCGACAACTCGGCGCACGAGTGCGACGATCGCGTCGGGGCTGGCGGGTTTGGGAATCACGTCGACGAACAATTTCGTGACGCCGCCATCGAAGAGATCCGGCCTGGCCGTGTAGGCAATCACTTTTAGATCCTGCGTCGCCGCGCTCGCGCGAATCAAACGCGCGGCCTCCAGCCCATTGAGCACGGGCATCGTCAGGTCCATCAGGATGACGGACGGGCGGGCGTAGTGCGCGGCGATCACGCCTTCCAGTCCGTTCGTCGCGGTGAGCACCTCGAATCCGGCATCCTCGAGGATGGCGGACGTCAACTCGCGGTTCGTGTCCGAGTCGTCCACGATGAGAAGACGCGCGCGAGCGCGTACGGCCACATCGGTGGAGTGATCTCCGAGCAGCCGCGTCAGCATCGTTTCGACGAATTGCCGCTGTTCACCGGCGGCGCGACGGAGTCGAGCCACCGCGTCCACCAGTGCACTCGCCACGCCCAATTCGATCGCAGCGGGAACCTGCATCGTCGCCACACCGACGTTGGTCCCCGGTGCATGGAGAGTCGCGCCATCGTTCTCGAGGAGAATGGCGAGTGAGGCCAGCTGCCGCTCCTGTTCATTCGCGGAGGCCAGGAGTCGTTCCGCATCGCCAATGAATTGTCCGAGGGTGTGACCGTTGAACGCGTAAGCCATTCTCAGGCAGACGTTTTCTTCACGGCTGTGCTTGGATGGCTGCGGTTCTTGCACTTCAAACCACAGAGGAGTTTGCTGTTGATTGAGCGCACGCGCAATGACGTGCTTCGCGAGCTTGCACAATCAGATCACGGTGTCTTTGCGCAACTCATGCGCGACCTCGAACCTCACCCATTGCAGAGTGGCGTGTTGCTGGGTACACCGCGCGTGCTGAGCAACTTTCTCTATTTCATCGATTCAGGTGTCGTGTCGCTCGTCGCGAACACGAAGAGCGGAAGATCGGTCGAGGTCGCGCTCGTCGGACGAGAGGGCGTTGCGGGAATCGCGGATGCCCTTGGAGATCAGCCGCTGCCTTACAGCCTTGTCGTTCAGCTTCCGGGTCTCGCATATCGCGCGCCCAAGGAACTGATCCGCGAGCACATCCTCTCGTGCAGCGCATTGCACGAACTGCTCATGAATTATTCGCAACGGGTGATGCATCAGCTGGCGCAGTCGGCGCTCTGCAATCGCTTCCATACGTCGGTGCAGCGCCTCGCACGATGGCTCCTGCTCACCGCTGAGCGGGCGGACACGAATCGCTTCGAGCTCACGCATGAATTCATGGCGCAGATGGTCGGCGCACCCCGCTCCGCTGTCAGCGAGTCCGCCTCGATGCTACGAGACAAAGAAATCATCGACTATCGGCGTGGCGTGCTCACAATCCGAAACGCGAAGCGGCTCCACAAGGTCGCGTGCGAATGTTTCGATGTCGTGTCCTCGACGACAAATGGCGCTCGCACCTGGCTGGTCGATCCGAAGTAAAGATCAGTAACATCTATGCTGCGAGGTGAGAGCCATGACGACGATCGATCGCACGCGGCGCGCGTTCTCGATCGACGAAGCGGTAGCGCTTTTGGCGCGCACGCCTGCGACACTCGACACCTTGCTGCGCGGTCTGCCCGACAGGTGGATCGCGGCGAATGAAGGGGACAACACGTGGAGCCCCTTCGATGTCGTCGGGCATCTGATTCACGGCGAGCGAACGGACTGGATTCCTCGCGCGCGAATCATCCTGGAGCATGGCGAGGGGCGCGCCTTCGACAAGTTCGACCGCTTCGCGCAGTTCGCCGTTTCGAAGGACCGCCCGCTGTCCGCCCTGCTCGACGAGTTCGCCTCACTGCGCCGGCAGAGTCTCGAGGACCTGAGTGCCCTGAAGCTGACGGAGGATGACCTCGATCGCCGCGGCCGGCATCCGGCGCTCGGCGTGGTCACGCTCCGGCAGCTGCTCTCGACGTGGGTGGCGCACGATCTCGATCACATCGTGCAGATCTCGCGAGTGCTGGCCAGACAGTACTCGGACGAGGTCGGTCCCTGGCGCGCCTACTTGAGAATCATCAGCGGACAGCAGGGCTGAATCAGCCCTACTGCGCCTGCGACTTGACTTCGGTCTTCGCTTTCGCTCGAGCGGCTTCGCGATCCATCGACAGCCGATATGCGACGTAGTACTTGTAGATGTTGCTGACGTACTGGACCGTCTCGCGGCCCACTCGTTCGGAGACCACGCGCTCCACGTTCCCGAACCAGACATTCGGATTGAGACCACGCTTCTCGGTCTCACGCCGCAGCTGTCGTATCCGTCCCGGACCCGCGTTGTAGGACGCGAGCGTCATCAGACCCTTGTCGAGCTCG
The DNA here is from genome assembly GCA_963818645.1 of uncultured Acidobacteriota bacterium. Taxonomy (GTDB): domain Bacteria; phylum Acidobacteriota; class Vicinamibacteria; order Vicinamibacterales; family UBA2999; genus Gp6-AA40. Next base: position 36,636 of record CAWFTF010000020.1, read on the forward strand.
GTCATCGGTTCGTCCTTGTAGAACTCGTCCATCATGAAGCGGAAGTACTTCACGCCGGCATGAATGTTCGGCTCGACTTTATTGATGTCGCCGACGTTCAGGTCCTTGCCGGTCGCTGGCATCACCTGCATGACGCCAATCGCACCCACGTGGCTCTTTGCCGACTGATCCAGCTGAGACTCCTGGTAACCCTGCGCCGCCATCAACAGGTAGTCGACGTCGTACTTGGTGCCGTAGGTCTGGAAGAACTTCACCATCTGCCGCAGCTTCTGGCGCTCGCGCTCGGCGACGGCGCCCTTCACGTATCTGGTGCTTTGCAGGTACCTCTTTTCGATCATGTTGCCGAACGCAGTGTTCGGCCCGTACTCCTTGACGAAGATGTTCACCGCCTGGAGCATCCTCGGGTTGTTCTTGCGGACCCCGACAGCGATTTCTCCCCCGGTCCGAACTGCGACCTCTTTGTGAGCCTTGAAATCCGGGAAGACCTGCTGCCAGAAGTCGGTCACGAAATCATCGACGACGGTGATGTCCACAAGTCCCGCGTTGACCATTTCGAGAATGTCGTCGTCTTCGAGCGCCTCCGGCGCTTCGACGATCTCGACCGGTGGCTTGCCGCGGGATGCAAGCGACTTGTTCAGCGTCTGCAAGCTCTCGTAGTAGCTGCTGCTCTTCCGCACGAAGACTTCCCGACCGGACAGGTCGTCAACTGTTGCGGGCGCCATCACGTCTGGCGCGGTCACGACAATCTCTGAGACTCCCATTCGAGTGGGCGTGCTGAACTCGGCGACTTTCCTGCGCTCGGGTGTAATGGTCAGCGCGGCGGCGACGAAATCCACCTTGCCCGCTTCGAGCGCCGGAAACAGCTGATCGCGAGCGAGCGGCACGATGGCTACCTGCACCTTGAGCAGTCCCGTCTTGAGTCGCTTGTTCAACTGCTCTTCGAACAGGTTGACCGACTCGTAACTGATGCCGCGCTGGACGCCGCGATCGATGAAGTACTGGGTGCGGTTGTAGACGACGCCGGCTCGAATGATGCGGCGCTTCACCATCTCGTCGAAGTCGCCGGTAAACGTCTGGTCGAGGAGCGGACGCACTTCTTCTGGCAGCGCATCGTAGGGCGATGTCGCCGGTGGCAGCGGCTCATCGTCGTCCTGCGCCTTTGTCACGACCTGCGGTTTGCCGGACGACTCCGAACCAGCTGACGATTGATTTGACGGGGACGAGGATGAGCAGCCCGAGAACAGCAGTACCAGACAGATGACGGAGCCGATCCCGATCGCGCGCCGCGTGTTCCGGACGTTCACCATGTAACTTTACCTCCTCGACCCGCGATATATCGCGGGGCCCATTCCACACTCTCAGCTGAGTTCGCAGGCGAAAGCGCGTCTACCTCGACAGTTCGAGCACGCGCTGTGCCACGTCGGGCCATGGTACTGCTTTGTTCGCGGGTGTGTTGAAAGGTGAGCGAAGGGCGTCTCAGGCGCGATCGACTCGCGCCAGGTCTGCGACGGCTGCGACGAAGGCCGCTGGATCCATCGGCTTCGAGATATGGAGCTGGAACCCCGCGGTCAACGCTCGTTGGACGTCGTCCGCGGTTGCATACCCGGTGACGGCGACGGCGGGGATACGACCGAGTTCGCTGTCGATGGCCCGAATCTGGCGGATCAATTGATACCCGTCCTGGGCGGGCATGCCGAGGTCGGACACGATCACGTGCGGCATCAGCGCGCGCGGGGTGTCGAGCAGGCTGGCAATCGCCTCGGCGCTCGACGACACCGCCTTCACGCGAGCGCCGCACTGTTCGAGCACGGCCAGTGACAGTTCGCGCGCATCCTTGTCGTCGTCGATGAGCAGCACGCGCACGCGATCGAGGGACGTCATCGCACGCGACTGAAGACCGTCGCCCTCGATGCTCGGCGTCGATTTCCTGCGCGGCGACCGTCGGGAGATCGATCGTGAACGTCGCCCCCTTGCCTTCGCCCTCGCTCTGGGCCAGCACCGAGCCGCCGTGCAGAACGATCAGGTCGTGCACGAGTGCGAGGCCGACACCGAGGCCACCGTGACGCCGTGAGCTCGAGGCATCCGCCTGCCGGAATCGCTCGAACACGTGCGGCAGGAACTCGGGACTGATCCCGTGGCCGGTGTCGGCGACGACAATCCGCGCGAACCGGCCGTTGAGGGACAGGCGCACGTCGATCGAGCCACCAGCCTCGGTGAATTTCAGCGCGTTCGACAGCAGATTCCAGATCACCTGCTGCAGCCGATCCTGATCGCCCATGACATTCGGCGTCCGTGGATCGAGGTTCGTGCGAAGGGTCACGCGCTTCGCGTGCGCGGCCGGCATCACCACGTCCACGGCTGCCAGCACCACCTTGACGACATCGACGGGCCGCATCTCGAGCCGGAGTTTTCCCGCCGCAATGCGCGCCATGTCGAGCATGTCGTCGATCATCCGGGCTTGCGCGGTCGCGTTGCGCTCGATCACGTGCACCGCGCGGTCGAGCAGCGTCCGATCGATCTCCCCGCGGGCGATCAGGATTCGTGCCCAGCCGAGGACCGCGTTGAGCGGTGTGCGAATCTCGTGCGAGAGCGTCGAGAGGAATTCGTCTTTGGCGCGGAGCGCGTTCTCGGCCATCCCGCGCGCCAGTTGCTGCGCTTCGATCTGTCTGCGCAGCACGCTCTCACTCGCCAGACGATCGCTCACGTCTTCGACGATGGTGACAGTCCCGACGAGGACGCCGGCATCGTCGAGCGGGCCGATGCGACCGCTCTGCGGCATGTGAGCAAAGCCGAGATCCGAATTCGTGGGAGGCAACGCGATGATGTAGCGATGCAGCGCGTGAGCGAGGATGGTGACACGGCCTTCGAGGGCGCTCTGGTAGTACTCCTTGATTTCGCGATCGCCGACATCGGGATAGAGCTCGAGGAGCGATCGGCCAAGCACCTCTGAGCGCGCTGCGACCCGAGTGCAGCTCCATCCAGCGATTCCACAGCACGACCCGAAGCTGCACGTCCGTGACAAAGCAGCCCTGATGGGTGTCCTCCGTGACCCAGTGCACGACCGACGCGTGCAGTTTGGCGAGCTCGAACGATGTATCGACGCCCATCGGTCAGTGCTGCTCTGCTTCCCAGCTCTCGAGCGCACGGATCAGCCGCTCGATCGAGGCGACGCCAAGGACGATCACCAGATAACCCGTCAGACTGCTATCGCGCAGACGGAACGCCGCATGGACGATGAGGGCATAGCGAAGCCCCTGGCGGCCGACCGCGATCGAGCCCACGATCCCTTCGAGCGTCTCGAGCGCCAGATGCGGAACCGAAAACGAGACCTGAACCTTGAGAAGGTTGCCGAACGTCCCCAGGCATGCGTTCAGCAGGATGTTGCCGATCTCGGTCAACACCTCACGCGCCGAGCGATCGATCTCCAGCGGCAGCGCGGGTTCATTCGTGAGGAGTTCCTTGAGGATGGCGGCGCTGTTCTGATCGAGCACGAGGAGCGCATCGCCCTCGACCGGACCAGAGAAGATCTGATGAACGCTGGCCACTTCTTCGTTCTGAAGGAGTGGACGCAGATGGGTCGCCATCTGCTCAATCGGGCACATGGTGATCTCCGGGACCTGCAACTGCACGCGGTGCCCCGTCAGCTTCGAGAGCGAAGCGGCGGCGCGGCCGAACCCGATGTTGATGAGCTCGACGAGCGCGTCCTGCTGGACGGAGGTGAGATCCACTAGCTTGTCCCCCCGAGAACGGCCTTGAGCGTACCGATGATTTCTTCGCGATCGAACGGCTTGGTGATGAACGCCTTGGCGCCAGCCTGGTCCACGAGCTGCTGAGACGAGGTCTGCACATCGGCCGAGACCACCACGACCTTGGCCAGCGGATCGAGCTGTCGAAGCTTCTCGAGCACGTCGAGTCCGTACATGCCGCGCATCACGAGATCGAGCAGTACCACATCCGGCTTGTCCAGGAAGTAGCGCTCGAGCGCACTGAGCCCGTCCTCCGCTTCGTCGACTTCGCAGTTGGCGGATTCGAGGATCTGCCGCAAGTTCCGTCTTGCGAGCGCCGAGTCGTCGACGATGAGCACTCGTGTTTTCATACGCGCTGCATGATGGCCGCCGTCATTCGATCGAGCGGCACCGCTTCATCGCTCAGTCCGGCTTCCACAACTGAACGCGGCATCCCGTACACGACACATGTCTCTTCGGCCTCGGTGAGCACTGCACCTCCGCGCGCTTTGATCCATGCAGCACCATCTCGTCCGTCGGCACCCATGCCCGTCATCACCACACCAAGCACACGATCACCGTAGACATCGGCGGCGGACTGGAACAGCACGTCCACAGATGGACGGTGAGGGGTATCGAGAGGCCTGACGTCAAGTCGCACGCTCGTTCTGCCTTCACCATCGCGGTGCAGCGTGAGGTGACGACCTGCGGGAGCTACCAGCACGAGGCCCGGCCGCAGCACTTCTCCGTCGCGGGCCTCTACAACAGTCAACTCGGAAAGTTCGTCGAGACGCTTGGCGTAGGCTTCTGTATACCCGATCGGCATGTGGAGAACAATCACGAGCGGAACCGGAAATTCGGCCGGCAGTCGAGGAACGACGGATTTGAGGCCCTGCGGGCCACCGGTCGACACGCCAAGCACGACCACATCGTATTTGCCGCTCGACGTCATCTGCGGAAGAGGTTCGGCAGGCACGACGTCTCGCCAGCGGCCAAGCGGCGCTTCAGCCGCGGCCACAATTTTCGACGCAAGCTCTTCGGCGAGATCGAACACCTTCTCCGTCGCCAGCGCCGTCGGCTTCTGAACGAAGTCGAACGCGCCGGCATCGAGACCACTCAGCACGCGCTCGCTCGACTCCGCAGCGATGCTGACGATGACGATCGGCACCGGCCGGGACGCCATTTGCCGGCGGATGAACTCCACGCCACCGACGCCAGGCATGATCAAATCGCATGTCACGACGTCCGGACGCAGGCGCTCGACGAGTTCGAGTGCATCCTCACCATCGCGCGCCGTCCCCACCACCTCGATGGAAGACTGGCGCGTCAGCATCTCTTTGACGACCTTCCGGATGTACGCGGAATCATCCACCACGAGCACTCGCACGGGTCGAGTCATGAAACCCTTTCGACACCAGACAGCCGCGGGTCTGGATGATGGCCGCTCGGCGGCGCATCCTTCACATACATGAACGCCCCGCCGATGTCTTGCAATTCGAACGCAACCGTCCGACGAAGCAGTGATTCGGACGCCCCGACACAGAGGTAACCCGGGACTGGCATCGCGCGCTCGAACACGCCGAGCGCACGCCGGATACTTGCCTCGGAGAAATAGATGAAGACGTTCCGGCACACCACGATCGGCGCCGAGGCGTGACGATGAACCTGGTCTTCGTCGACCAGATTGACGACGTCATACGAGACGCGCCGTTGCAACTCGGGATCGACGGACCACTTGTTGTCGTGTGGCACGAAGTATTTTTCGCGCATGGCCGCGGGGAGGTTTCGGAACGATCGCTGGCCGTACCGCCCGGCTCGTGCGTCGGCAATCGCCTCCGGGCTCGCATCGCTGGCCATCACCTCGATCGGCAGCCGGTTGAACCAACCCGCTTCTGTCAGGAGCATGGCCAGCGTCAACGGCTCCTCGCCGGTCGAACAGGGCACGCTCCAGATCTTCAGCGACGAGGCACCGCGGCGGACGAACTGAGGCACGACAACCTCGACCAGGGCACGCAACTGATCGATCTCGCGCCAGAAGTACGTTTCGTGGACGGCAAGCGCGTCCATCACCTTCGTCCACTCGTCACGTTCGTCGGAATATTTCAAGAAGTAGTAGTAGTCCATGAACGACCCGAAGCCGCGCGCCACGACCAGCGGTGCCAGCCGATCCGCCAACTGGTCGAACTGGTTTGCCTCATAGAACAGCCCCAACCGCTGATGAATCAGGTCGCGAAGGACCTGGGTGACGCCGCCCGAGAGCCCGAGGGAATCTACGCGGAATTGCATCTGGATCCACGACGGACGAGAGAAACCCACGTCACTGCCCGTTACTCCGTGACGCGGCGAACATCGCTGCGCGCCGGACATCCGTGTCGGGATCGGTCCGGGCCAGCATCATCAACTTCTTCTGCGGCTCGCGCGTGCCGAGACTCTTGAGCGCCCGGATTGCGGCCAGCCGCACACCCGGATGCCCATCGTCGAGGGCAGCCTCGAGCGCGCGCGATGCGTCGGCCTGCTGCATGCGACCGAGCGCATCAACGCTCGCACAGCGCACATCGGGCGACGAGTCCTCGAGGCCGCGCGCGACGTCCGCGATCCGTCGCGCGGGCAGTTCGCTCAGCGCCTGGATCGCTGCCTCGCGTCGAAGGGGTTCAGCGGTCAGCGCCACGAGCGCCTGAGCTGCCTCCGCACCTGGCGGGCCAGGCCGACGCGCGATCCGCGCGAGGCCCTGTATTGCGGCCTGCGCCACATCCTGTTCGTCATCAGCCGCGGCCACCCATTGCAACGCCCGGGCCGCTGGCGCATCGGACCGTTGAGAGGTCGCGGTCACGGCGGCCACGCGCTGCCACGGTTGTGGTGCTCGAAGAAACCCTTCGAGCGCCGACAGCGCCTCCGGATGATCGAGATGGCCGAGCGCCAGAATGGCGGCGCCTCCGATGTCCGAGTCGGACGATCGGGCGAGCGGCTCGAGTACGTCCCACGCTTCAGCCGGACCCAGCCGTCCAATCACATCGATCGCCGCGAGACGTACGTGCGGCGCAGGATCCACGCGCAACGTTTCGAGCACGGCCGGCACGACACCCCGATCGCCTCTCGACCCGAGCGACCGCAACGCGACGTAGCGCACCCACGCGTCAGGGTCGTGAAGCGCGTGTGTCAGAGCATCAGCCGCGACGTCGTGATCGGTGCGCGCCAGGGACGCCGCGGCCGCGGCACGGACGGCCGCCGGCTGTCGCCGGTCGAGCGCCTCGACGAGCACCGGCACTACCCTCGCGTCGTCGAAGAATGCCAGGCTCTCGATCGCCGCCCGGCGCACCGCTTCGCTCTCGTCGCGGCAACACTGCAGCACCTGCTCGATGCAATCGGGGTAGCCGAAGTAGCCGGCGATCCTGAGTGCCGATTCGCGCACGAGCGGATCGGGATTGGACAACTGCGGCGCGATTCGCGCAGCCATGTCGGGATGACCGATCGAATTCAACGCCGCGATCGCTGCCTGACGGATCGACGGGTCACCGTTCCCCAGCAGCGCGACCAGCCCGTCGAACGCGTCTCGATCGCCGATGCGCGCAAGGGCGCCGGCGGCAGGCACGGCGAGTTCGGGATCGTGAAGCGACTGCATGAGGGCGGCAATCGCACGCCGATCGCCGATGCGACCGAGCGCCACGGCGGCCGCCTGACGCGTCTCCAGATCCTCTGCGTGCAACTGCTCGATGAGCAGCCCGACGACGCCCGCGCCGTGCCGCACGAGTGCCTCGACGATCTGCGCGCGAACGGCCTCGTGACCGAGCAGGCGCGTCAGTGCTCGCTGTACCGGCTCTCCCTCCAGCCAACCCAGTACTTTGGCCAGACTCGGGAGGCGATCGGCGGCCACGCGATGCACGGCATCGAGGACTCGCTGAGTGCCCCGGGCGGTGATCCCACGGCGCACGAGACCGGCGATGTGCTCACCAGCGCCGTAGCCATGCTCGTAGCGTTCGTGGAGGCCCGCGAGCGCATCGGCGATCACGTCTGCCGGTGCGTCCGATGCGTTCAGCAGCTCCAGCAATGGCGCGACGACATCTTCGTCACCGTGCTCACCGAGCACGTCGATCGCCGGAGCGCGCAACAAATCGTCGGCAAGCAGCGGCACGAGCCTCGGTGCGATGGAGGGATTCCCAGTCGCGCGAAGCGCCTGCAGCGCCGGAAAGGCGAGGAAGAAGTCGCCACCCTCGGCGATCGTGACGAGCGCGTCGCACGCCTCTGTCGCACCGAGGCGGCCGAGCGCTTCGATCGCGTGAAACTGCACGTTGACATCCGGATCTGACAATCGAGCGATGAGCGCCTGCGTCGCCCGACGATCGCGGCGCTCACCGAGAATCAGCGCCGACTGGATTCGCAGGTTCGCATCGGGGGCGTCGAGGCAACTGACCAGCGGACCCACCACGTCGATGTCACTGATCGCCAGAAGGTCGAGCGCGCTGCTGAGAACCGCAAGGTTGTGATGCTGGGTGTGCAGCGTCCGGACGAGCGATTCGACGATGGCGTCTCCGTGCTCGGCCAGCGTCGTGACAGTTGCCCGTCGCAATCGCCAATCGTCCAGCGCCATCAGGCGCGTCAATGCCTCGATTTGCTGCGCCGACCCGGTCGTCGATCGAGATGCGTCCCGGGTGACCTCTCGCGGTGATTCCTGCAGACGTGCGGCGAGCTCGCGCTCGTGCGCCACACGCGCCGTGACGTCCTCCACCGTCACCACAACACCGACGATGCGGCCGTCGGCGCGGAGAGGACCAAGCGTGACGTGCTGCTGCATGCATGCGAAGCCAGGGATGTCGTCAGGCGACGGGCACGCAATCAGGTAGTGATGCAGCGCCGGCGCAAGCACCTCCACGGTGCCGCGTCGCAACACGTTCTCGAACGGGGAAAGCAGCCCGCGATCGCTGAGGTCGGGAATGATCTCGGTCAGCGGACGATTCACCGCATCTGCGGCCGCGATCTTCGTGACATCAGCAATCCAGGGATCCCACGCGCGTACGACGAGACGCTCGTCGGTGGTGAAGATCCCAATTGGAGGCCGTTCTGTTGACATGAAGCAGGGCCCGGTCTTACCGATGGCCCCGCGGCGTGCGTCCGTTGGGACGCGCGTGAGCCGGCCGCTCGACGAGCGCTGTGAGTGCCTGCGCACGGCGCAGCAAGTCGTCGGTACCGCCGCGCGTTTCCTTGACGCCACTCGCGTTGCGGTCGGTGATCTGTCGAATCTCACTGACCGTACGCAGCAGCGACGAGGACACAACCGAGTGTTCAGCGTTGGCTTTGGTGATCAGCTTGATCTGCTTGGCCGTGCTCTGCGCGGACGAGATCATCTCGCGCAGGGTGCGCGTCTGTTCCTTGACGGCGCGCGAGGCCTGCTCCGATTGCACGCGCATGCCTTCCGCGGCCGTCGCGACCTCGCCGCTGACCTTCGCCTGATCCTTGACGGCGGCCGCCACGTTCGTTGCCAGGCGCTGAAGATCGCCCGAACTGCGCGCCATCTGCTCCCCTGCAGTCGTCTGCTCCGACAACGCGCGCGCCGTCGTCGCCGCGCCGCGCCGCACGAAGCCTGTGGCCTGTGCGATCTCGCTGGCGGTCTTCGCCTGCTCAGTCGTGGCTTTGCGCACCTGCGCAGCCTGTCCCTTGGTGCTTTGAGCGGCCTTGAGGATGTCCCGCACCGCGCGACTCTGCTCGCCCATGGCCATCTTGACCTCGTGCGCGGTCTTGCGAACCTGCCCGTTCGCCTGCACCAGGGTCGTCACCGACTTTGCCTGTTCGCTGGTCGCATTCGCGATCAGACGCGCCTGCTCGGCGGTCGCGCCGACGGACTGCACCACGTTGCGGGCCGCGTCGCGCTGCTCCTCGCTCGCGCGCGCGATCTGCGACACGAGTTTCGAGGCGTCGTTGACACCCTGCATAATCTTGGACAGCCCCTTCGCGCCTTCTTCGGCCTGGGCGTTGCTCACGTCGGCCACCTTCAGGCCGTCGTTCGACGCCGCGACGGCTTCCTGCGCAACTTCCTGCAGCGCCTTGATAATTGCGGCGATGTCGGCTGTCGCCTTGGCCGATCGGTCCGCCAGGTTGCGGATTTCCTCGGCAACGACGGCAAAGCCGCGACCGGCATCGCCGGCACGCGCGGCCTCGATCGACGCGTTGAGCGACAACAGGTTCGTCCGCTCGGCGATCAGATCGATCGTGTCGACGATGCTGCCGATTTCGTTGGCACGCTTGCCCATCTCGCGGATGACGCCGGCCGATTGCGACATCGATTCGCGCACGCGGCCGAACCCCTGAATCGAGCGCTGAATGCTGGCGCCGCCTTCTTCCGCTTCACGGCTGGCGCGACGCGTCATCTCATCGGCTTCCTTGGCGAGCGTCGAGACTGACTGGCTCGTGCGATCGAGCTGCGTCGCGCTGGTGGCGGCGGCGGTCGCCACCTCGCTGATGCGCTGGCCGCTCTGCGCCACTGACTGAACCGACCGGGCGAGTTGCTCCGTCGATGCGCCGTTCTGCTCGATGGTCGTCGCGAGGCTATCGACCATCGCCGTGACCTCCTCGATGGATGCCGCTGTCTCGTTGACGGCAGACGAGGTGATGTCAGCGGATGCGGCGAGCTCGTCGGCATTGACGGCAACACCCTGGATCGAGCGGGTCATCTCTTCGATGGCCGCCGCGGTCTGGTTCACCGACGACATCAGCGCATCGTTGTCCGCCGTTGTCGCCTTCACTGAGGCGGTCATCTCGACCATCGAGGTGGTCACCTGGTCGGCCGATGACGACATCTGCTGCGCGATCGCGGCGACATCCTGGATGGACGCGTTGTTCTGCTGAATCGACGTCGCCGTCTGTTGAATGAAGCCGGCGAGTCCGGTCACATTTGCCGTGACCTGCTCGATCGAGGCTGCCACCTCGTTGATCGATGAAACCAGGCTGTCTGTGGAGCCGCTGATCGATTCCGCCTGGGAGGCCGTCTCCTTGAGCGAGGTCGTCATCTCATTGAGTCCGCTCAGGGCGTCGTCCAGGGAACGGACCTGGGTTTCAGCGCCCTGGGACACCTGGTCGGTGACCCTCACGATGCGCACGACCGCGTCCGTGATGGAGGTGGCTTCTTCGCGCAGGAGCCTGGTATCGAGTGCACCCGCTCCGTTGCTGCCCTTGACTGCCATGGCCGTTCTCCTTTTCAGTCCCAATGCGTCTCTCAGGCGGCTGCGATCGGGGTGCTCTCCACGACCTCGCGCACGTCGAGGATGAGAACAACCCGCTCGCCAAGCGTCGCCACACCGTTCAGATAACTGCCACTCAGATTCCCAATCGCCTCATTCGGCGGATGAATCGACGCGTCGGCGATCGTGACGAACTCCTTCGCTTCATCGGCGAGCAGCCCCACGGTTCGCGTCCCTTGCTGCACGACCAGCAGTCGCGTGCGTTGGTTGATCGCCGTTCGATTGAAGCCGAATCGCGCGCGGAGGTTGATCACCGGGACGACCTGGCCACGCGAGAACACGACGCCCTCCACCGCATGCGCGGCGTTCGGCACCGGCGTGATCTGCTCCACCATCTCGATGTGCTGCACCTGCGGGCTGGGCACCGCGTAGGTCGTCCCCGCGACGCCGAACAGAATGTAGGTCTGCGCCTTCGTGGACTCCGGGAGTGCTGCTTTCTCCGTCATGCCGACCTCTCTCCCACGCGTGGCCGTTCGCGAACGCCACGGCTCATGGCCCCGACGTCGAGGATCAACACCAACCTGCCGTCGCCCAGCTCAGTCGCCCCTGACACGCCGGCGACGTGAATCAACGGATCGGCGATGGACTTCACGACAATCTCGCGATGCCCGGCCACGCGATCGACCACCAGGCCCACCGCGCTGAGGCCGGTTCCAACGACGATGGCGTGGAGCCGCGGCCGCGGCGCCGCCTCGAGATGGAAGAGCCGTGCGAGCCGAACAACCGGAAGTGCGCGCCCGCGATGTGTCATCAACTCGTTCTGCTCCAGCGGGCGGAGCTTGTCAGGATCGACCTCGATCACTTCCTGAACTGCGGACTGAGGCACGGCGAAAGTCTGGTCGCCGACGTGCGCGATGATCGCGTCGATGATCGCCAGCGTCAGCGGCAGCATGATCGCGAACCGGGTGCCCCGGCCGGGCTCCGTGTCCACTTCAAGGGTGCCGCCCAGCTCCTCGACAGTCGAGCGCACCACCGCCATCCCAACGCCGCGCCCACTGATGCGATCCGCTTCGTCGCGGGTCGAGAAGCCCGACTCACAGATCACGTCGAGCAACAGTCGCGGATCCACCGTGCCGTCCTCGACGTGCACGCCTTTCGGCGAACGACGCGCGACCGCAGCGAGGTCGATCCCGGCGCCGTCGTCGGCGATCTCGATGACCACCGACTCTCCGACCGTGGATGCGCTGAGGCGTATCGTTCCGTCGGGCGGCTTCCCGGCAGCAACACGGCGGTCCACGGTCTCGATCCCGTGGCCAACGGCGTTGCGAACCAGATGGAGGATCGGATCCATCATCCGTTCGATGAGGAACTTGTCGATCTCCGTGCTCTGACCGATGATCTCGAGCGTCACGCGCTTGCCGATGTCGCGCGCGAGGTCGCGGACGACGAACGGCATCCGGCGGAAGACCTCGCCGACGGGCACCAGCCGGACGCGCATGATGCCCTCGCGCAGATCCCGGAGTTGCCGTTCCATCAGCAGGTCGTGTTCCTGGAGCAAGCGGAACTCACGCGACGGCATCTGCCGCTCGGCGCGCCGCAGCGTATCCTCGAGACGCGACCGGGTAACGACGAGATCGCCTGCGAGGCGCATCAGATCGTCGAGACGAGCGAGGTCCACGCGGACGAAATTCCCCGGCGCGGCAGACGTCACCTCCCAGGCTCGAGGCCCGGACGGCAAATCCATGCCGGCTGCAATGCCCGGCACGAGCGCGGCCTCGGCAGGAGAGAAGGGTTCGTATGACACCCCATCGCCTTTCGAGGCCGCGAGACTTGCCTCGTTGTCGGTCTCGACCTTGAACTCGAATGCGATGCCGCCGCTAGCAAGAACCTCTGGAGCGACCGAGACGATCTTCCCGATCTCCAGCAACCGTGCTCGAATCGTGTCCACCTTGATTCCGCGCCCGACGAGCTCCGGCGAGGGCACGAAGCGGACCTTCCACAAACGAACCGACCTGACAGGCGCGCTTTCTGCGGATGGGAAGCGCCTGTCGTCGACCTGAGTGGACGCCATGCCGCGAAGCCCTGCGATCACCTGTTCACCCGCCGGAAGTGGCTGTCCCTCCCGCCGCGCGACGATGACCGCTTCGAGCGCGTTGGCGCCGGCCAGAAGTGTCTCGAGGTTCGCCGTGTCGAGCGCCGTCTCGCCTTGGCGAACTGCCCGAAGACAACTCTCCATGTGATGGGCGAGCACTTCCGCTTCGTGCAGCTCGACCATCGCCGAGATGCCTTTCAGGGAATGGCAACTACGAAACAGTTCTTCGAGGAGCGCAGACGAGGGGTCTGGCCGCTCGACGCCATCGAGCATCAGCAAACATCGCCGAATCGCGAGGAGATGCTCGTCCGCCTCGGCAAAGTAGTCGTCCATGAACGACGATTCGAATCGCGGGTCTGGTGCGGTCATGGGCTACCGCGAAGAATCCGGCGTCGTATCGAGCAGCTCGCGGACCGATGACACGAGGAAATTCGGGGAGAACGGCTTAGTCATGTAGGACGTGGCACCCGCTTCCAACACCTCTTCGCGACTCGACTCGTCGCCGCGCGTCGTGAGGACCATAACAGGAAGTGCTCGATACTGGCTGTGCGATCGTAAAAATTTCAAAACGTCCAGCCCATGCATATCTGGCATGTTCAGGTCGAGCACGACCATTCGTACTGGGTGCATGGCCAAAGTCTCGATCGCCTGAAGTCCTGTCCCTGCTTCGACAAACGCCACATCCTGCAATCCGCCGAGCGCTGCACGCACCATCTTTCGAATCGTCGGCGAATCGTCAACAACGAGGATTGTGCGCATGACCAAGTTTTGAAAAAGAGTTGAGAACGCCCGGATTTGAGGCGCTCGCGATGAGGGGGTTTGCAGAAGAGGTGCCAGATCGAGGGCGCCTACTCAGGTTCCTCGACTTCCTCGAAGAACAACAGTTCGAGCGCCATCCGCCGCAATTCCCAATCCGAGTACATCGCCTCCCCAACGACGAAGCGGCACATCCCGGAGGTATCAACGGTAACGATGGCGGTGAGATCGACGTCGATGTCCTCACCCTGGATGTGAATGCGTCGGCCCACTCGCTCGAACTGCACCACCGCGGCGACCTTGTCATTGCCAACGAGGCGAGACACCTCGAACACATCGGCATCGTCTTCCGCGTAGAACTCGAACTTCCAGCCGTCGGGCCGGCCAAGCAATCCGTTGCGTCGCCGCACATCCTCTTCGACATGAGTCTGAAGGCGCTCGAACATCAATGCTGCGCTGCATTTCGCCTGCGCGCCAACCCAATCGAAGTCGTCGGACATGTGTTCTTGCGCCATCACCACTCCTCGAGTTGTTCGAACGAACTCACTCCACGATTGCACGATCAGGCGATCCGGCCAAGAGAGATCTCCATGGATGACGCATGCGACTTTCTCGCCGGTTTCTGAACGAGGCAGACTTGTTATAGTGATCGTTCGCACGCATGCCGACGTCTTTCACTGCGGCAATAACTCGCACGGCAGGGGCAATTCGCAAAGGCGATCGCTCCAACCTGCTGCCGGTTGGGCATGTCATCACGAGCCCCGAAACCCAACTCAGTTATCAGATCGAAGGGCTGCTCGGTGAGGGCGGCTTCGGCCAGGTCTATCTGGCACGGCGACTCGGACGATCGAGCACCGTGCCCGAGGTCCTGTGCATCAAGGTCAGCCAGCGCATCGACGGATGGCTGCGCGAGGCTTATTTCGGCCAGCTGCTCGACGGTCACCCTCGCGCGATTCGTGTCTTCGACGCTTTTCCAATCACTGCCTCGGGGCGATCGATCCTGTACTGCCTTGCGCTCGAGTACGCGCAGTACGGCGATCTCAGCGCGTTCCTCAAGCGCAACGATCGCCCCTGGGCGGAGTCAGTCGCGCGTCGTGAAATCGCCGGCGTCCTCGAGGTGCTCGGGAAGCTGCACCGCGGGCAGATGCTCCACCGCGATCTCACACCGATGAACGTGTTCGTCTGCGACAGCCGCCGCCTCAAGCTGGGTGATTTCGGCATCGTGCGACAGCAAAGCGACCGGCGAGGGATCACAGCGAGGACGATGAACGCGCTGACCGCGCCGAGCGAGTTTCTTGCCGCCGCGGCACCAAAGTGGCAGGCGCGCGATGACGTGTATCAGGTCGGGCAACTGCTCGCGATGCTCATCAAGGGCAACGCGGCGATGCGCATTCGAACGCCCGATGTTCGCGCGCTCGCGTGCAGCGATCACCTGAAAGAAATCATCTACCGGTGTATTGGCGAACGGCGAAAGCGATACGAGAGCGCCAACGAGTTGATCGACGCTCTGCGCACGCCGCCGGCGTCACTCAAGGTCGGTGTGCTTCGATCGCTGAAGAGCGTGCACATCACGTTCACAGGCATTCTGAGCAAGCGGCGCCGCGAGGCCGCTCTCGCCGCACGAAAGGCCGGGGCGATCGTTCACAGCGGACCGTCCGCCCAGACGACCGTCGTCGTGCGTGGGCGGCCCAATCCGTTGCAGGCTGCCGGGCGTGATGGCGGCCTCAAGCTGATGGACATCAAACGTCTGCGCGAGAAGGGCCACAAAATCACGCTGCTCAACGAGACCCAGTTCTGGCGTCTCGTCGCGGCGAAATAGATCCTGCGTTTCGCCTGACGAGCTGACTCCGAGGTATCTTGACGACGTGCGGCTGATTGCCGGCGCGCTCACGCTAGTAGTGCTGACCGTCTCCGTTGGAGCGCAGACGTCTCGGCTCGGCGACGTCGTTGCCCGCCTGGATGGCTATCTCCAGGGCTACGAGGATCGCCTGGCGAACATCGTCGCGGAAGAGACATATCGGCAATGGGTCGAGCAGGGCCAGATGAATCGCCGTTCGACGACGTCACGAATGCTTCGCTCGGACTTTGCACTGACGCCTACGTCCGAACGCAACAGCTGGGTCGGGTATCGCGACACATTCGAAGTGGACGGCGCTCCGGTGCGCGACCGCGACGAACGTCTGCAGCGACTCCTGAGTAGCGGCGCGGTCGGACAAGCGGCCCGCATCGCCGAGCAAAACGCCCGGTTCAATCTCGGCGAAGGTCTCATCACACGCAACATCAACGTCCCGACGTTTGCGCTGGAGATGATGCACCCGCGGTTTCGGGACCGTGTCAAGGTGCGCCGCACAGGCGCCGACGTTCTGGATGGCCGTCCGGGCTGGCTCATCGAATTTCGCGAGCAGGACCGCCTTACGTTTGTGCATACGCCGGAGGGGCTGCGATCAGCCCTCGCGCGTCGTCGCGCTCACCGACATCCAGACCGGCGAAGTGCTCCGGACAGTCCTGACCTGGGAGCACGTGAAAGGGTCGATCGAGGTGTCCTATGGCCACGCCCCCGGCATTCCCGCGCCGGTGCCGATCCGCATGGCGGAGCGCTACGTCACACGCAGCGGTGAACTCGTCGCAGGCGAGGCGACGTACGCCAACTTCCGGCAGTTCGAGACGAGCGCACGGATCATCCCGTGAGGTGACCGATTGGCGGGCCGGTCGGTTAGAACGCGAGCGTCTCGGAGTCCTTTTCCTTTTCCTTTTCCAGTTCGATCCTGTGGGCATACACAGTGCCGTTCGATTGACGTTCGCCTGCGAGGTCTATTCGCATCCCATTACTCAGCCGCTTGCATGGTCCCTTGGTGAACTCGGTGTTGTCATCGGTGACGACGCGGTAGCCTCCTGCCGTGAACGACAGCGCGGGACAGGTGCCTGAAAGCCCAGACACGGTTCCATCGAACTCGACACGTGTCGCGGGCGGCCGTGGTGTTGGCGCAGGTGCCGGTGGCGCAGGTGTTGGTGCTGGTGGCGTTGGCGCAGGTGCCGGTGGTTTTGGTGCCGGTGTCGGTGGCGCAGGTGTTGGTACTGGTGGCGCAGGTGTCGGTGTTGGTGGCGCAGGTGTCGGTGTTGGTGGCGCAGGTGTCGGTGTTGGTGGCGCAGGTGTCGGTACTGGTGGTGCCGGCGCAGGCGTTGGCGCAGGTGCCGGCAGCGGTGGTGTCGGTGCAGGTGCCGGTGCCGACGGCGGTGGTGTTGGCGCGGGTATCGGCGCAGGTACCGGTACGGGTGTTGGTGACGGAGGCGTGGGTGGCGAAGGCCGCGGGGCAGGTGGAGGCTCTGGCTCCGGGCTTGGAGGAGGAGGCGGCGGCGGTGGCGCTGCCGCCTGCGTCACCTGCATCCGAACGCCGTTGAAGTCGACTTCTCCACTGCGGCTGTTCGGAATCTGATTCGCGTCTACCTGCACGGTCAGTGCGCCTTCACCTTGCCCGCTGAGAGGCTCAACGTGCAGCCATGAGGCGTTGGCCGTTACCAACCACGAACAGTCCGCGGTCGTGACCACGCGCGCAGACACCACTCCACCTGACGCACTCATCGTCGCGGGGAGTCCCGTCACCGTCGGCTGGCACTTCACGAGGGTAGGGCCCGTGGCGTTCTGCGACACACTGGCACCACTGCAGCCAGTCGCGCCGATCGCGAGCACGAACACGACGATACCCGTCATCGAACGCTCGTAGCGGTGGGTCCGATGTCGGATCGAACGACGAGGCATCGTCCGCCTGCGCAGGGCCATGGACTTTCTAAACGGCATGGGTCATGTGCAGTGCAGCGGCATGCAAACGGTTCGCCGTGAAGTAGTGACTGCGCAGAAGGCGCGCCCTGAACTTACGCCTCGTGACCGCCGTCTTCGAAGACAGATCCGCGAAAAGCCGTGATACGCGGGAGCAGATCGTGGGCGTCGGCTCACGCCGCTGTGGAACTCTGACGCAGCACGAAGCCGGTAATGGAGATTCTTACAAATGAAGCTGCGGTCGCGAACAACCGGCGTCGAGGTTCGCGTCGGTTATCGCGACAAGCATCACGAACGCCTCGTCGCTGATCATCATGCAGGCGCCGCTCTCGTTGGTGAACTGCTTGTTGAACTCGAAGCCCAGCGTCGAGAAGAACCTCATCGACTTCTGCAGGTCGCGAACGGGCAGGTTCACGAACATCTTGCGATTGGTCGCCTCCGTTCGGATCACTAGAGATGATTCGGTCGCCTCCTGGAAAACCACGTAGAGGGACAGACCGCCGGCGGCCGGCGGAATGATCGATCGCGCAGTTTCAGGCCGGAAAATGAGCCGGAAGGCCGAACAATGGGAACAGATGCTCGGTGTCGAGGAACGAGTTCCACGCCGCGATGCCGCCGCGATCGAACTCGAGGACGATCAGTGCCCAGGGCGCATGGCCCCCGCCCGGCGCAGGCCGATATTGCCCGAAGCCTCGTGTCCCTGAAGCGCTCGTTGGCAGGAGCCGCGATCCGCGACAACCTGCCCCCGGCCCAAGGAGCCACGACTTGATCGTCTCGTGCCCGCGCAGCCACAGCGTATAAGGCGGCATGGACAGCGTGGCATCTTCGCGAAGCAGTGCGACGAGCGCGTCAACGTCGTAGTTGTGAAATGCCTCGACGTACCTGTTAAGCAGAGCGGACTGCTCGTCGGACAGCGGTTCGCTCGTCGTGGTGCCCTGACGGTCCGCAACCGTCGCGCGCGCCCGTTGTAAGGCGCTATTTACTGCGGCGACCGACATGTCCAGGCACTCCGCGACTTCGGCCGCGGACCATCCGAGCACTTCGCTCAGAAGGAGCGCGGCACGCTGACGCGGCGGGAGGTGCTGGAGCGCCGAGACGAAGGCCAGGCGAATGCTCTGACGAAGGGCCGCCAACTCGAACGGGCTCGCGTCGGACGGCAGCACCCGGGCGTCCGGTACGGGCTCGAGCCAATGCCGCGGCTCACGAACCTCGAGATGGTCTTCAATTGAGCCGTTCGGCCCTTCCTCGATGGGTCTGGCCCGCCGCGAGCGGTCCGAGAGCGCATCGAGACAGACGTTGGTCGCGATTCGGTATAACCACGTACGTAAGGATGCGCGGCCTTCGAAGCGATCGAGGGCTTGCCACGCGCGCACCATCGTCTCCTGGACCGCGTCCTCGGCATCGAACGCCGACCCCAGCATGCGGTAACAGTGGCCCCTCAACGGAACGCGATGAGCTTCAAGCTGCGTGGCGTCGACCTGCATGTCGATCTTCATACCATGGGCCCTTGCTCTACAGGGAGCGATCTCGGCTACTCTATCGCCCGGCTTCCACAACAAACGACCGCGGCAACGCCGCGGCTGGAGGAAAGATGAAGCGATTCGGAGCATTACTCCTCAGCCTGTGCCTGTTCGGGGCCGCCGGCTGCAGTGACGATTCGACCAGCCCGTCGAATCTACCAATCGTGATGACGGCCAGTCTGTCTCCGGCCAATGAAGTACCAGCGATCGCCATCGCCGAGAATACCGGCCATGGCGCTGCCCAGATCACCTTCAACGTGACACGCGACGGAACCGGCGCCATCTCCGGTGGAACAGCCGAATTCCATTTTCAACTGAGCGGCTTCCCGTCGAGCACGACCATCATCGCTGCGCACATCCATCCCGGCGCCGCCGGCGTGAATGGCGGCGTCATCGTCAACACCGGTGTCGTTGCCGGGTCTCCAGTGACCCAGTCGGACGGGGTGATGTCCTTCACCTCTGCCCCCGTCACGGTACCGGCGGCTTTGCTCCAGAGCATCGTGAACAATCCGGCCGGCTTCTACTTCAACGTGCACTCGCCGACGAACCCCGGCGGCGTGGCCCGTGGACAACTCAATCGCGCGCAATAGCGCGACACCTCGCTCACACATCGACTCGACGGGGTCCGAACATCTGGGCCCCGCCCGCCTACGCCGAAACGCCCACTTGAAACGTCGCGGCGTATCCAGCACTCACACTCCCGCTCGGCGTGACGATCTCGGATGAGAGGCTGTCAGCAAAGATCCCGTCGGCGAGGTTCGACATGGGGTTCGTCCCGCGCGACGCATACACGCCGCTCGCGTGCACCGTGTTGTTGAGCGATTCGGGAAATGCGATCTGCGTCACCTTCACCGATCGCCCGGCCATCGTCACCTCGACATGAATGTGCGTGGCGCGCCCCTGATACCACCCGGGATAAATCGTGGTGAACGTCACTTCACCGTTGCTGTTGGTTGTCTGAATGCCCCGCAGGAATGTCTGCGTCGTCTGCGTGCCGTACTGCGAGTAGTCTCCCGCGGCATCCACATGCCAGATCTCGACGTTCGCGTTCGGGACGGCAGCGCAGCCGCTGTTGGCGTTGACGACGCGGATCGTGAGGGCCAGAAGCGTCCCGCTCTTGCCTTCCCGGATGTCGCTGCGAAACAGGTCGACGAGCGATGGATAGGGACCGATGGTTTCCGTCGGCGTCACCGCGCACGTGGCGTTCGTGGACGTCGTAGTCGTCGTCGTTGCCGTCGATGACGGACTCGTGGGTGAATCGCCACATCCAAACGCGAACGCTGCGCCCGCCGCGCCAACAGCGCCGAGAGCCTCACGGCGCGTGAGCAATCTTGAACCTTTCATTCCTGTCGCCTCCGCCATCCAGTCTGACCGTTCAATTGTCACAAGACTGTGGCAGAGGCGTGCAGAGATCGTGACCCGTTACCAACCGGGCATCAGGTTGAACCCGAAGGTCCAGCCATGGCCTGGTCTCTGGAACGCACGTGCGAAATCGAATTCGCCGACGGCAAACCCGAGCAGACTCACCCGCAGCGCCACGCCCGCCGAGGAGACCGCACTGCGCGATCCGCCGTTGAACGACGGCTGTTCGCCCTGATTCCAGGCGGTGCCGGAATCGGCAAAGAGCGCAACCTCGACCGGAAGCGGACCGTACATGTTGCTGGTAACACCGAACGGACGAAGCAGCGGGAAGCGCAGTTCGACGTTGCCCACCAGCATCCGGCTGCCCAGCAACCGATCGATCAACTCGCAACTGCCAGCCGGCGTCGGGATGCATTCGTCCGAGCCGATGCTGTTGACGTCGTAGCCGCGCACGAGCCAGGGATATCCGACGTAGAGCGGTGAAATGCGAGTGTCCTGTGAGCCGCTGCCATATCGGCCGTAGTGCATCAGCCGAACAGCCAAGGTGTAGAACGGCGCCGGCATGAAGTAGCGGCGATAGTCGGCGAGGAGACCCGTGAAGTTGATCGTGCCGAACGTGGGCGACGCTTCGAATCGATACCGCTGCCCCTGCACCGGGCTCATAGCACCGAACACCGTCGAGTCGACCACGTACGCGGCGGAACTGGTGCCGAGGTTCAGCGTCTCCGCGAGTGGCGTCGTCTCAGAGGTGTCCTCGAATACCGCGCCGCTGTTGAGCGAGAACGTCGTGGTCTGCACGGTCTGATCGAACGAGATATTGCTCACGCCGCCCTGAAACTCCAGGCGTCGCGCGCGATCGAGCGGATACGACACCACGCCAGAGATGTTGCGCTCCGTCTGCCGGAAGACAAAAAGCTGGTCGGACTGGACGAGATCGCCGTTCGGCAGGCGGCGGACAGCGCTCTGGAAGCCGCTACTGAGATAGGGAATCTGTCCGCCGACGAGCCCCCAGTTCCAGCGACGCGACAGATTCATGTAGGCGACCTGCGCGCCGATGTCTTTCACGCTGAAGCTGCCGGCAATGCCGGTATTGACCTGCAGAGCGGTGGCGAGCAGGTGATTGCCAAGCTGATCGCCGAACGTCAGCGCGATTCCCCCGCCGAACGACGTACCGAACCTGCTGACTCCGACTCCAACAACTGGCTGCGACACACCCTGAAGCGAAAGCTTCGTCTTGTACGGTTCAACCTCGTAGGTCACCGGCTCTGGCAACCCGATTTCCGGTGCAGCCAGAAGTGATGCGACCTCGCTGGCGTTCCTGGCGAGTGGCGGCAGCGTCGCCGCGGTCACCGATGCCGGAGGCAGCGGCGTACCCTGAGTCTCTGCACTTGTTGTCCGAATGTCGTATTTGCTGTCCTGATACACGCTGAACGCGATCGTTCCCGCCGTCGACGCCACGCTCATCGCCGGGCTCAGGTTCGTGATCCCGCTGATCCCGGTCGTCACGTGTGTGATCTGCGTCGTCTCAGCCGATTCGCCGACCGTCGTTCGATAGATGTTCGGGATGCCGTCGCGATCCGAGATGAAGTAGATCGATCGGCCATCCGGCGCCCATTGTGGGTTGATGTGCTTGCCTTCGGTCGTCGTCGAGATTTGCTGAACAGCACCACTCTCGGGATCGATGCTGGCCAGCATATACGGACCGAACGCGAGCGTCGTCAGATTGCTCGAGAATCGATCCGTCGAGAACGCGATGCGCCGCCCGTCCGGCGACCAGGACGGCTGCAGATCGGCGTACGCATCCCTGGTGAGCTGTCGCAATCGGTTGACCTGCAGATCGTAGACGAAGAGATCGGTGACGCCCTGATGCATCCCGGTGAAGCAGATGGCGTGGCCATCCGGCGCCCAGGTGGGATGCATGATCTCGTCGACGTCAGGGATCTCGATCTCGCGAGACACACCACCATTCAGCGCGTCGAAGATCGCGATCGCGGCGCGACCCGACGTGACCGTTGCCACGGCGATCTTCTGACTGGCGCTGTCCCACGCTCCCGTTGACTGAATGAACTGGACGCTCGAGAAGTGCGGGTTGGTCGCCTGGCTGGTGAGTCGCCGGACGATCTTCCCGGTGACAGCATCGGCGACGTAGAGATCGACGGAGAAGAAGCTGCGCGTGGACAGAAATGCGATCCAGCGGCCATCGGGACTGATCGCCGGCCCGACGTTGAGGTCGGCGCCTAGTTCTTTCCCCTCGATCACCAGCGTGCCCGTCTCGCCGGAACCCGCCTTGAGAATCGGTTCATACGCGTTTCGAATGGCCACCTGCCAGTCCATCGACACCTGCTTCGTGGACACACCAAGGACCTCCTCGAACGCGGCATCGACGCCGCGCCTCGATGCGACTGTCAGCATGTTGCCGATGACCTCGTCGCCCCATCGGCCCGCGACATACGCCCACAGCGCCTGACCCCACCGATAGGGGAAGTACTTCGGGTTGTCGAGGTCCTTGATGGTAGGGAGCCGTTCCCCACGTGCGGCATCGCGAAGCCACATCGCGGTGTTGGGATCGACCGGTCCGAGCGAGAGATATTCCGCCATGCCTTCGATGAACCAGAGCGGCAGCCGCTCGGCGCCGTTCTCGCCGGGGGCACCGTCGGGCTCCTTCGTCATGTCGTACTGAAACGCGTGGACCAACTCGTGGCCGATCACGTGGTCCGTGTCGGCGAGTGGACCTGCGAGCGGGAGGACGATGCGACGGCGCAGTCCTTCGGTGACGCCGCCCGTGCCTTCCCCGATCTCGCCACCAATGACGTTGGTCTGTTCGAACTCGACGTGCGAGCCGTAGAGGATCAGCGGCTGGCGACCGCGCAGTTCGTGTTGAAGCAGGCGCTCGAGCCGCGCATGCCAGCGCTCGGCAAAGCGCGCGGCGATATCCACGCCCGATTTCTCGCTTGGATAGAAGTAGATATCGAAGTGCTCGGTCTTCAGGATCTGGAAATCGAAGGTTCGATACTGAACCTTGTTGTTGCCGAAGTACTGCGCCGACGCGGGCGCACTGAGACATGCGATGGCACAAAACGCAAGAGCTGCCGCCGCTCTGCGGAGTGTGTGTGTTCGAACCATCCAACACCCCCAGTGCGCGTCAGCAAGAGACGCACCACAGCGGGCGTGCGATGCGCGTGTCGGTTTCGGAGGTGAAATCGCCGGGATGAAGAGCAGCTGTCCGCGACACTGCGATCGAAATAGGACGCTGGCTCAGCGCCCTGGCACACCCTTCAGGATATGGCCGCAGGGAACGAATTGGTCAGCCTTTCGAACGACGACCATCAGGCCCGACGCCCAGGCGAGTCTAACCGACACGAACTCAGAGCGCCGCTCGATATCGCCGATCAGAGCCGGCACCTTCGGCGCATGGCCGTCCGGCCGGCTTCGACGCCGCAAGAGCCGAGTGCATCGGAAGCCGAACGTCTCGGTGTCGCGCGCGATGGCGTCGAATGCCACGATCAGGCCCGACGCCCAGGCGAGTCTCATCCAACTCGAACTCAGCGCCGCGCCTTCGCAGATGGCGCGCGCCTTCGAGGTCGCGGTTTCTTCGCCGTCTCGCCCACGAAGCGCGCTGCCATGCCAAGCAGATCTCGTAGCGCGTCACGATGGACGCGAGAGAGCCGCACGAGAACGCACGGGTAGTTCACGTAGTGATCCGTCACGTAGTACACGTCGGGCTGCGCCGCGATCAACTCGTCGCGCTGTTCGAACGGGATCATCACCCCCAGAGAGTTCGGCTCGGCAGACTTGTTGATCGCCTG
Organism: uncultured Acidobacteriota bacterium; assembly: GCA_963818645.1. GTDB lineage: Bacteria > Acidobacteriota > Vicinamibacteria > Vicinamibacterales > UBA2999 > Gp6-AA40. The sequence goes on from CAWFTF010000020.1 coordinate 60,841, forward strand.
ACAGGCAACGAGCTTGCCGCGGACCTTCCAGGACTGCGCACCGTACGAGGTGCTCTCCTCGAGGTCGGGCAACGCCCGTGCGAGTTCACGCACGGTATCGAAGCTGATTGGCTGTCGTGGCACACGGATTTGAAAGAAGGCTCATGATCGCGCCGGCCGTCCATGCCTGCAAACATTTGTTTGGCGGGTTGCGTCTGATGCCCAATTGGCACAACATTAGGGCGAACCGTCGAACGCAGGGAGCGAATCATGACGATGCAGAGCACACGCCGGGGCCTCCTCAAGGGTGGATTGGCAGTGGCCGGGCTGAGCGCCTTCGATCTACCAGAGTGGGTGCTGCCGGTGATGGCCCAGGGCGAAACGGTCGTGCCGTTCACCGACCTCCCCGCGAACACACCCGCGCCAGCAGCCGATCGCCGGCTGCTCGACGTCCGGACGATTGAAGGTCCACTCACGCCACGAGATTCGTTTTTCACTACCCAGCATTACGGCCACCCGGACGTCGACCCTGCCGCGTTCCGTCTGAAGGTGTCCGGCATGGTCAGCAAGCCGCTGGCGCTCTCGCTCGATGATCTGAAGAAGATGAAGAGCACGCAGATCACTTTCGGCTTCGAGTGTTCCGGCAATCGTCGTCCACTTCAGGGACTGTGCAGCAACGGACATTGGACCGGCGTGCCGCTGAAGACCGTGCTCGATTCAGCAGGCGTGAAGAGCGACGCGAAGGAGTTCGTCTTCTTCGGCGCCGACCGCGGCGACGAGGAGGTCGAGTTCCGCACGCAGAAGTTCACGGTCAACCAGCAGTTCGGCCGCAGCCTCTCGCGCGAGAAGGCGTTCTCGGGTGAACCGATTCTCGCGTACCTGATGAACGGCGAGCCGCTCACGAAGCACCAGGGCTTCCCGCTCCGACTGATCGTGCCGGGCTGGTACGGGGTCGCCAACGTGAAGTGGCTGTCGGAGATTCACGCGCAGGACGATCAGTACCTCGGCAAGTATCAGGCGCGCTGGTACCGCACGCTTCGCGGCGAGATGATCGATGGCGAGATGAAGTGGACCGAGGCTGCGGTGACCAGCATGCAGCTCAAGTCGTTCGTCGCGCGCGTCTCGCGCTCGGGCGACAAGTTCACGGCCCGCGGCGTGATCCTGAACGACGGCACACCCATCAAGTCCGTCGAAGTCAAAGTGGACGATGGTCCGTGGCAGCAGGCGACGATCGACAAGGCCACCACCGACAAGTTCTCCTGGAAGCTGTTCTCCTATTCGTGGAACGGCACGGCACCCGGCGAGCACATCGTCGTCTCGCGCGTGACCGACGCGAACGGGCTCGTGCAGCCGACGGAAAAGGATCTGGAGAACAAGAAGACCTTCCTGGAGGACAACTCGCAGCACCCGCGGAAGATCATGGTGGCCTGAGGTCAGTTCACCTTCATCACAACAAACGTCAGGTCGTCGTACTGCTCGGCGTCCTGGATCCAGGCTTTCATCTCGGACGAGATTCGTGAGCGGATCTCGTCTGCTGACAGGTGCGCAACCTCGGCGAGCAACACCTTCAGCCTCTCCTCTCCGAACTCGACGCTGTCAGGATTGTGCGCTTCCGTGACGCCATCCGTGTACGCGAGCAGCACGTCGCCGGGACACAGGTCAACGGTGGCTTCCTCGTAACTCATGCCAGGCAGCATGCCGACGACGGCTCCTCCGATCGTGAGCTCCTCCAGCGGCGCGGCGTGCTCCGAAGTCGTGGCATTGGCGCGAGCCCGCACCAGATACGGCGGATTGTGCCCGGCATTGACGTAACGAAGCTGGCGACGATCGCCGTCCACCTGGGCGTAGAAGAACGTCGCGTACTTGTTGCCTGGCGTCGTGCGATAGAGGAATTCGTTCATGCGCTCGGCGAGCCGCGGCAGCGAGATGTCGCCATCGGAGGCGATGATGCGCAGCGACGCCTGCACGACAGACATGATGAGCGCCGCCGCCACGCCCTTGCCAGACACGTCGGCGAGCGCGATCCCGATCCGCTGATCGCCCACCTCGATGAAGTCGTAGTAGTCGCCGCCGATGCTCCGCGCCGGCAGGCTGACAGCAGCGAACTCGGCGATATTGGCTGAAGGTGGAGATGAGGGCAGCAGCCGCTTCTGGACTTCCGCGGCCAGCGCCAAGTCGCGACGCAGCGCCTCCTGCCCGACGACGCGATCGGTCAGCCGTGCGTTCTCCATCATCAACGCGAACTGATCGGCGCAGTTCCGTAGCACGTGTCTCTCCATCGCGCCGAACCGGCCATCGTCGCCTGGTGACCCGAGAAGCAGGATGCCCATGACTTCGGTTCGGGTGCGCAATGGCACGGCCACGCGGACGTCGCGATGCGCCAGGGCACGGATCTCGTCAACGCGCTCGGGCCTGTTCAGCGACGCCCATTCTGCCAGCGCACTGAGCTCGTCGCGATCGAACGGAAGCGGCATCGGATAGGCCGCAAGCCTGCCAGCGAGAAACCCCTCGACCGGCACGGTCCACTCGCCAGACGCGAACCCTCCGATCGCGATCCGCCCGCGATACGCATCGTCCACCTTCTCGAGCAGGACGGCCGATTCGACACCGAGCCGCTCGCACAAGGTGGACAGCGCGCTTCGCAACGCTTCGTCGAACGAGTCGGCCGCTCGCGCCGCGGCAACGAACTCGGTCAGCAGCGTCGGCGGCGGCTGCGGAGATGACCCGATCGTCACGGCTCCCTTGACGTCTTCCATCGCGCGACGGAAACGTCGGCGCATCGACTGCCACGCGGAGGACGACTCGTCGCGGATGGCGACCATCGGCGACAGGAGGCTCGCACGCCACGCCGGCACATACGACGCCGCAACGGAGATGAAGGCAACGACGCCGATCGAAAGCGCAAACGGCACCCAGGTCACATCGCGAATGTCGAGGGCTCGAGCGAGCAACTCGACGCTGCCGATCAGCGCCACCGCTCCGACGGCCATGCCCATCGCCGCCATCCTCAGGCCACCGCCAACCACCATCCTCATCAGATCGCGGCCCACCGCCCCCAGCGCCATGCGCGTGCCCAGTTCGACCGTCCGCTGGCGCACTCCATAGGAGACGACGCCGTAGATGCCGAGCGTCGCCATGAGCAGTGCTCCCAGCCCGAAGAAGGTCATCACGAGCGAGCTGACACGTTCGAGTTGCAGCGAGTCCTGGACGATGTCCGTCATCAGCCGCACGTCGTGAATGGCGAGTGTCCGATCGACGCTCTGCACGGCACGTCGAACCTCCGGAAGAATTCGATCCGAGGGAAGCGACGAGCGCACGACGAGAAACATGGGATTGACCGGGATCAGCGACGCCAGCAGATAGAGTTCGGCTTCCGGCACCTTGTTCAAGCCGTCATTGCGAACGTCGCCGATCACGCCAACGACTTCAAACCGATTGCCGTCGGCCCTGTTCAACCGTCCCGTGGCGCCAACAGGATTCCGATCCGGCCAGTAACGATTGACTGCCGCCTGGTTGACAACGGCGAAGAGGACGTCCTCGCTGGTGTCCGCCTCGGTGAGAAAGCGGCCGGCACGCAGCGGAATACCCATCGCCGGCAGGAAACCTGGAGTGACAAAGAGAAAGGAGACCCGGCGTCCTTCGTCCCCGGGTGGCCGTCCCTCGACGTGAACAGTTCCGCCCATGCAGCAGCCGTCGAGAGGCAGCTGATTGACCACCCCCGCACTCGTCACGCCCGGGATCGCTTCGAGTGCGTCGACCAGGCGTTTCTGAAACGGCACAAGCGATTTCGATCCGACGACCCGCCCGGGCGCACTGAGCTGAAACGTCAGGAGATTGGCGGGATCGAAGCCAGTGGGGACCCGACCGAGATTGCGAAGATGCACGACGAGGATGATGGACACCGTGAGCAACGTAAATGCGAGCGCGATCTCCGCGACGACCAGTGCCTGCGACACCCTGCGAACAGGACTACCTGCCGACGCACGTACACCCTCTGTGAGCACCGCATTTGGCGGAGTGCGCACCGCCTGCCAGAGGGGCGCCAGGCTGGCGAGCGCGCTTGCGACAAAGGCCATCGCGATCACAAACGCGAGGACCTTCCAGTCAATGCGCAGTTCATCGGCGTACGGCACGTACTCCGAGCCAGCAACGACGATGAGCCGGACGAGCACAACGCTCAACCCGACGCCCGCTACCGCGCCAATCAACGACACGACGGCACCCTCGGCGAGAAATCGAAGCGCGAGGTGCGCGCGACCGGCCCCGAGCGCGACCCGAATCGCCGTTTCTCGGGCTCGCGCGACAGCCCGGGCGAGCAGCAACGTCGCGACGTTCGCGCACGCGATCAGCAGAAGCAGGCCGGCAGCGCCGAACAGCAGCAGCAACGTCGACTGCAGGTCGGTGAGCGTCTGCCGTCTCAGGTCCATGGCCACTGCCGTGTACATGACGTGCGACGCGGGATCGGCGCGTGCGATGTCTGCCGCAACGCGCGCAACATCCGCCTGCGCCTGTTGCACAGAGACGCCCGGCTTGCGCCTGGCGTTCGCGAAATAGACTGCCTGCTCGGGACGCTGCCCCTTCCCCGTCGGATCGAGGGCGATCCAGATTTCGAACGGCATGCGGCCGGTGGTGGTACCAAAAACAGGAAACTCGAATTCCCCGGGCATCACGCCGGTGATCGTGAACTGACGATCGTCAAGGGTCAGCGGCTTCCCCACGATGTTCGGGTCGCTGCCAAGCCGCATCCAGAGCGTGTTGGAGATCACCGCGCCCTGCTCGTCGGCGAACCATTGACCCAGACTCGGTGCTCCGAGACTCCGCGCCAGCGACAGCGTCACCTCCGCGCCAGCGAGATACTGCGGATCGCCAGGTGAGGTCAGATTGAAGTTCGCGAGGCGGAACCACCCGAAGACATCGAAGCTTGTTGTCCGGGCCTGATACTCGATGAGATCGGGGAATGAGATGGAGGAGTAGCGGCCAGGCTCATCGATCCGGGCGCCGTAGATTGCAACGAAGCGCTCGCCTTGTGGGAACGGCAAGGGCTTCAGCATCACGCCGTTGATCACGGTGAAGATGGCGGTCGCCGACCCGATGCCGACGGTGAAGGCGACGATCGCGAGGAGCGCCACGCCCCTGGCCCCTCGCCACGATCGCCATGCGGACAGGATCACAGCCGTTCCTCCGCGCCGATTCTCTCACGTAGGCCGGGTCTTGCCTTGTAGACCCGGCCCTCCGGCGGGTCCATCGAACAGGACCCGCCCCACCGGAGTAAGCTGAAGGACGTGCCCGACGTGCTCCAGTCGCTGACGTCCGAAGCCGCGCGTCCTGGATCGACCACGGTGATCGACTGCGCCGCCTACTGCGGCGGCGTGCGCGTGGCCGACGTTGGCATCGGGCAGATTCGCGGCGCACTCGAGGAAACGGATAAGTTCGTCTGGCTCGGACTCTACGAGCCGGAGAAGGACATCCTGCGCGCCGTGCAGCAGCAGTTTGGTCTCCACGACCTCGCGATCGAGGACGCCTACAACGCGCATCAGCGGCCGAAGCTCGAACTCTACGAAAACTCCGTCTTCGTGGTGCTGCGAACGGCGCACCTGGTTCCGGCGCCCCGTCATCTGGAGTTCGGCGAGACGCACATCTTTCTCGGCAAGAACTATCTCGTCACCGTGCGACACGGATCGCTGCGCTCGCACATCGGTGTCCGGCAGCGTTGCGAGTCCACTCCCCACTTACTCGCCAAGGGTCCCGGCTACGTCCTCTACGCCCTGATGGACTTCGTCGTCGATCAGTACCTGCCGATCGTCCAGCAGATGGAGCAGGAGATCGAAGACCTCGAAGATACGATCTTCGGCGCGGGGGCGAGTGGCCATGCGACGGCGCGCGTCTATCAGCTCAAAAGGGATCTGGTGGCGCTGCGGAAAACGATTTCGCCGCTCGTCGAGGTCTGCAATCGCCTGATGCGCTTCGATCTCCCTCACATTCCCGAGGACACACGCGTCTACTTCCGCGACGTCTACGATCACATCGTCCGGCTCAACGAAACGATCGACGCACAGCGCGAGTTGCTGACGACGGCGCTCGAAGCGCACCTGTCGATCATGTCGCACACGCAGAACGAGCACATGAAGCGCATCACGGCGTGGGCCGCGATGATCGCCGTGCCGACGATGATTGCCGGTATCTACGGGATGAACTTCCGCAACATGCCCGAGCTGAACTGGGCCTACGGGTATCAAACCTCGATCGCGGTGATGGTGGCGGCATGCGTCGCACTGTACGCAGGATTCAAACGTTCGGGCTGGCTTTAGGTACGGCACGTGATCCGTGCGTGCCCTGTAATGCACAATTCAAAATGCAGAATGCAAAACTAACAGGCCGGATGCGAAACGCACCAGGAACGTCTCGGTTGCATTTTGCATTTTGCATTCTGCTTTACACCGCGATCGCGACGGCAGTGTGGCTTGTGGCGCTGGGAGCGCCCATCGACGCTCAAGTGCGGCCGATCTACGACTCCGGCGCAGCCGGGCTCGCGCACCTGCTCGGCCGGCTTCAAACGACGGCCAGCGTTCTTCACACCGGCGCACATCCAGACGATGAGGACTCGGCGTTCATCGCAAGGACGGCACGCGGCGATCACGCGCGAGTGGCGTATCTGTCGCTGACGCGCGGTGAAGGCGGCCAGAACATCATCGGGCCAGAGCTCTTCGATGCGCTTGGCGTCATTCGCACCGAAGAACTGCTGCAGGCCCGGCGTCTCGACGGCGGCGAGCAGTTTTTCTCGCGCGCGTTCGACTACGGTTTCTCGAAGACGCTGGCGGAGGCGAAGTCGAAGTGGAACGAAGGCGAGGTGCTCGGCGACATGGTTCGCGTCATCCGCACGTTCCGGCCGCTCGTGATCCATTCGAGGTTCGCCGGCAACGAGAACGACGGGCACGGTCAGCATCAGTTTGCTGGATACCTCACGCCGCTGGCGTTCAAGGCGGCGGCGGATCCGGCGCAGTATCCCGAGCAGATCGCCGAAGGGCTTCGTCCGTGGCAGGCGCGTAAGTTGTATCGCGCGGGTGGCCGCGGCGCGAACAATGCCGTCACGACCGAAGTACAGACCGGCGCGGTCGATCCAGTGATCGGTCGATCGTACGCAGCCATCGCCGCTGAGGGGCGGAGTCAGCACAAGTCGCAGGAAATGGGTGGTATCGAGCCGCTCGGGCCGTCAGCGTCGGGGCTGCACCTGATCGAGAGCCGCGCGCCTGCGGCTGCCAAAGAAACGTCCGTGTTCGACGGGCTCGACACGAGCATTCCCGGGCTGGCCACACTCATGGGGCTTCCGGCGGGAACGCTGGCCGCAGAGCTGAAGGCCGTGGACAATGCCGCCCGCGACGCGCTCCGCGATTTCCGCGCGCTCGAACCCGAGCGCATCGCGCCAGTGCTCGCGACCGGTTTGAACGCGACTCGCGCCGCGCGTCAGGCACTGCAATCGGTCGAAGTTCCAGCAGATGCGCGCGCCGACGTGGACTTCGTCCTCGCTCGCAAAGAAACCGACTTCGCCGAAGCCCTCGCGCAAGCCGCCGGCATCGTCGTCGATCCGCTGTCGGATGAAGAGACAGTGGTTCCGGGCGGCTCGATCGATGTCAGCGTGCGCACGTTCCTCGAGCACACCAACCTCGCCACCATCAAGAAGGTTGCCCTGAATGCGCCGAAGGGATGGCAGGTGGCGATCGGTCAGGCTGGCGCGAATACCGGGGGATTCCGACGTGAGACACCGACGGCAACAGGGCAGTATCACGTAACGGCTCCCGCCGACGCGGCACTCACGGAACCGTACTTCCTGCTGAAACCCCGCAACGGCAGCCTCTACGACTGGCCTGCCGACGCGCCACAGGGAATGCCGTTCGCGCCGCCGCTCATGTCTGCAAGCGTCACATTCAACATCAGCGGCACCGAGCTCACGCTCGTGAGACCTGTGCGCTACCGCTATGCGGATCGCGTGCGCGGCGAATTGCGTCGCGATCTGAATGTCGTTCCGGAGTTGTCGGTCGGCTTCGATTCCGATCTGCTCGTCGTTCCCACGGTAGGCGCTCCGCAGGGTCAGCGGCTCGTCGTCACCGCAACGAGCTTCGTCAATCGATCGATCACTGGCACGGTGCGACTACGTCTCCCTGCCGGTTGGACATCGTCTCCTGCATCAGTTCCCCTCTCGGTGACGTCAGCGGGAGACTCGGCAACGGCGACGTTCGTGGTGACGCCACCGGCGCGCCGAACGGCTGGTGTGGTCATCGTTTCGGCCGAGGCCGCGGTTGGGAGCCGCGCCTTCTCGTCCACCGTGGAGACCGTCTCGTATCCACACATTCAGAATCACCGGCTGTACTCACAAGCGGCAGTGCGAGTCGAGGTCGTCGACTTCGCGGTCGCACCGGTGCACGTCGGCTACATCATGGGCAGTGGCGACGAGGTGCCGGACGCACTGCGTCGCATGGGTGTTGACGTCACGATGATCGATCGCGAGATGCTCACCACCGGTGACCTCTCGCGATTCGACACGATCGTTGTCGGTGTGCGCGCGTCGGAGGCGAGGCCGGACTTCCTCGCGAACCAAGCGCGGCTGCACACGTATATGGAGCGCGGCGGGACGCTCGTCGTGCAGTATCAGCAGACCGACTACGTCGATCGGAATCTGCCGCCGTACCCGGTGAAGTCTCCTGGTAACGCGCGCGTGACGGATGAAACGGCCGCGGTCCGCATCCTCGCGCCTACGCACCCGATCTTCACGTTCCCGAATCGCATCACGTCTGCCGACTTCGATGACTGGGTGCAGGAGCGCAATCTCTATTCGTTCGTCAGCTTCGATCCGCGGTACACCGCGCTGTTGGAGTCTGCCGATCCGGGCGAGGCGCCACAGCGCGGCGGCGAAGTCATCGCCGACGTAGGCAAAGGGAAATACGTCTACACGTCCTACGCATGGTTCCGACAGCTGCGCGCCGGAGTCCCGGGCGCGTACCGGCAGTTCGCAAATCTGATCAGCCTGCCGAAGGCGCCGTAGAGGGCGCTTGTCGACATGGCAGCGTCGGCTTACCGGCCAGCCCTGGGATCGGCTCCCGGTTCGACGGCGTGGAAAATCGGGTCTTCCGGCGGGTGTGCTTACGGTGACGCCGTCGCCTTGGATGATTCGAAGGACAGGCAGGCATCGTTTCGGTAACGAGCTTGCCCGTACGCCGGTGGCGAATCCCCGGCGACAGCGCTCGCCACGCCTCCAAACCCGATTTACCGTCTTCGCTCCTCACGCCGTGAACAGGTCGCCGACCCTAGGCCCGCCCGGTGAGCCGCCGCACGGTCTGCGAAGTGACGACGGTGTGGCTGGAGCGGAGCGACTGGTCGCGCCGCGACACGCGACAGTGGGTAAAACGGTTCGGGAGCGGCCCGATCGGCGGTGGCGGTGATTCGCCACTGACGCACCGGCCACCTGGTTATCGAGACGATGTTCACGGTCGGGCGGATCAGATCAGCCGCCGCCGTCATCGTGAGCACGCGCGCGGACGAGCCGTTTTTCCGCGGCGACGAACCGGAGTGAAGTCCCAGCCACATCGTCGTCGCTTCGCCAGGTGCGCCGGTGAACCAACGCTACGGGCATCTTGAAGGCACCGTCGTCCTCGGCTTCGCTCTCACGTCAGACCCAGGACACTCGATCAGGCGGCGCGATCGATTCGTCCAGGAACGCGGCGTCGTCGCCTGCCCGTCGCATCGCCGAGCCCATCGCCCAGGCTCAGAAGCCAGTCTTGAAACGACTTCACGAGGTCTCTGGCGCCAGCACCTTCGACCACTTGCGTGTGCGCCAGCCTGTCCCCCAGCCGCTGGCCCTGAGGATCGGACATGATCGTGCGCGCTTCGAGAAGGATCGCGACGATGTTCGCTCCAGGAAGAAGCAGTAGAACATTCCGCTTCGTGGAGCCAGAGACGGACGCGGCGCGACCCGTCGTGAGGTCGATCACCACGAGTCCGAGAAGGATCTTCCCGATGCTCTGCCCTCCTATCGCATCACGCAACAGAAGGTAGCCTGCACCAAGAGCGAGATAGAGCGGCGCTCGACCTATCCAACAGACAAGACACAGCGTGACGACGAGAAGGCCGTCGATGGAGGCCGCGAGCAATCGTTTGCGAACGTCGGCTTTCGCGTAATGCGAGATCAGCCCGCGCGAGACGTACCTCACGATCGAGGAATATGCGAGCGCGAATGTCATCGCTGACAACAGGAGAACGCTGAGGAGCGTGGGGAGATCGTCGGTCACCTGCTCCAAGCCCCACAGCCCGGACTAGAGGTGCTCCCGCAGGAACCGCAACATCCGCGGCCACGCGTCCATTCGCGCGAGCCGGTTTCCTTCGGACGTACCTCCGAGTTGCAGCGTTCCGATTACCGACTTCATCCAGTGAGGCTGGTAGTAGTTGTCGGCCGCCCACGGGTTCTCAATTGGCCCGACGCGATACGGCGGTATCAGGATCGCGTGGCCGGCATCCTCGTAGCGCGCGTGATCGATCGGGAACGCGAAGCGATGCCGTCGCAGACGATCGATGGCGGCATCCGCCATCTCGCTGCACGGCCAGACGCCGTCCAGCGTGCCGCTGACGAACAAGACTGGGCCGTTGATTCGCTCGACGGGAATCTCCGCCTCCGGCGGCACTGTTCTGAGGCTGACATCGAACCATTCTCGCCACGTCGTGCCCCCGCGGTCGACGACGAGTGAGGCATACGGTAGCTCTACACCAGCGCGCGTAAAGCTCGATGTCTTGATCGTTGGGTCGGGATTCGTCCCCTGCCACACGACATGGCTGGGAACACTGGCAACGACGGCCTTGATCGCCGGAACAGTCGCCGCGACAAGGAGCGCCGCCTCGCCGCCTCGCGACATGCCGAACACGGCAACACGCCCAGCGTCCACAGCCGGATGCGCGCGCAGCCAGCCGATGGCCTTCTCGAAGTACTCGAGCGGGATCTGCGAGAAGTTGCGCGGAAGGCCGTCCATCGCGAAGTACGCCAGGCACATCGTCACGAACCCCGACGCGGCGAGCGGCTCGCCAAACATGTTCGCAGGTGCGATGCCTCCGCCCGACCCGCTCAGCACGATCACCGCCGGATGACGCCCGCCTTCCCGAGGCAGATGGAGCGTCGCGACGAGGCCGCCGTCGATCACCTTCGTGACCTGGCTCATGTCACCCGGACACTATCATCGCGCGGGGTCGAATGGCGCGGTAGACCGGCCAGGAGATCACGAGCAGTGCGATCGCCAGCATGCTGTTGGCGCGATCCCCGATCAGCGCGCCGACAATGAAGGCGATCGACCCGGCCAGCGCAAGGCCTGGGATAATCGGATAGCCCGGCACTCGAAACGGTCGCGAGGCATGAGGGGCCCGCCGCCGCGACACGAAGAGCGCAGAGAACACGAGCGCGTAGTTGGCGACGAAAAGAAACGCCAGCATCGCGAGCAGCGTGTTGAACGTGTTGGTCGCGATGCACACCAGGGCGATCACGGTACTGGCGATGAGCGCGGGCACGGGAGTTCCTCCAGGGTTTACACGCTGAAAGACCGCCGGCAGCAGCCGATCGCGGCTCATCGCGAACGGCACACGCGAGGCCATCAACTGAAGCGCGTTGATCGTCGCAACGAGCGACAGCAGCATCACCACACGGAGGACGACATCACCAGCCGACCCGAACAGCCGTGACGCGGCAGTCGCCGCGACGAACGGATCACCCGCCATCTCCCGTATGGGAACCACGCGAAGAAACGCAGCGTTCAGCGACAGATAGATCACGAGCACGAGCACGACGCCGCCGATCATCGCGCGCGGGATGTCGCGTGGCGGATCGCGCAGCTCCTCGCCAAAGTAGATTGGGCCGGTCCAGCCGTCGTACGTGTAGATGGCCGATTGCAGCGCGATGACGATGGCTCCCGCGAACGCGAGACCAGTCGGCATCGCCAATGGCGTGACTGGCGCCGCCAGCACGGGATCGACGGTGGTGACGAGTGCCACCACGGCAAGGCCGATCAGGGCGATGGACTTCAACAAGCTGGTGAGCTGTTGCGCCACGTCACCGATCCGGACACCGCGCCACTGGAGGACACCAAAAGTCACGATGACGGCAGACGCGGTTCCGGCTTCACGGCCCACGGCGCCCGGCGCGAGTGAGCCGACGTATTCGCCAAAGACCATGGCCACGGCCGCCATGCTCCCGCATGTCGCCAGCCAGTCTGTCCATCCAACGATGAATCCCGGGTATTCGCCGAGCGCGTCATGCACCAGCGGGTACAGCCCGCCGGATCGAGGGCGCATCGCCGCGAGCTCGGCAACCGTCAGTGCACCAAGAAATGCGTAGACGGCGCCGAGGATCCACACCGCCATGAACAGCGGCACCGACGGGAGGCGCGCCGCGACCTCGCCCGGAGTGCGCAGTATCCCCATGCCGATGGTGTTGCCGACAAGGACTGCGAGGCCGAACGCGACCCCGAGTACCCGCAGCAGGCTGCCTCTCGACGGTGGATCACCGTCTGCGCCCCTGCGGGTCAACGCGTGGGCACCGTTGACGTCCCATGAATCGATATCGCTATCAGAGTTTGACCGCCGTTCCGCTCACGCTCACCATCAACATGCCGTTATTGGCGCCGAGCACTTCGTAATCGAGGTCGACCCCAACGACGGCATCGGCGCCCAGTTGCTGCGCCGCCATCTTGAGCTCGTCCAGCGCGATCGTTCTGGCGCGCGCCAACTCCTGTTCATACGCCGCCGAACGCCCACCGACGATGTCGCGGATGTTCGCGAAGAGATCACGGAAGATGTTTGCGCCGACAATCGCTTCGCCAGTCACGATCCCGAGATAGGTGCTGACGGTCTTGCCGTCGATGCCGGGCGTGGTCGTCAGAGTCATTATGTGCGTCCTGCGTCAGAACCGGCGACAGTGCCGGTCTGAGATCGCACTGTAATACGGCGCTCAGGACGTCGCGGTTCGACGATGTCTCTTCTGCGTCGCCCGCGCCTTGACCCACGACGTATAGTCCTTCGGGACATCGAGCTTCTTGAGCTCGATCCACGCGGCGACTATCTCGGCACGCGTCACTTTCTTGTCCGCCGCCAGGAACTCAGCGACGAAGTTGTTGTAGCAACGGATAGCGATCCTCTCGAATCGCTGCATCCTGTTCAGGGCAATATAGTGCCGGACGAGATCGCCATAGGTAGGGCGCGCGCCCTTCGTGATCTGTTCTTCTCGCCAGCGGTTCAGCCGATACCAGACTCCGGGCTTCTTGCGAACATCCGGCGCTATCCGCCGGCCCTGTTCGATGATGAAGTCCTTCGTTTCACGGTTGCTCGTGTAGTTCTCGATCCGGAGCTTCAGGTGGAGGCCACGTTCGATGTCCTTGAGGCCCGTCCTGCGCAGTGAGCGCTTCGTGGGCAGCGCAGCATTGCCCGTGCGCAGGAACACCACCACGGCCTTTTCGAGTTCGTCCTTCCGCAGCTTTGCCGCAGCAGGGATACCGATGCGCTCGGCGAAGTCCTTCAGTTGCGTGCGATACCAATAGCCGTTCTCGAACTCGCGAAGGGTCATCGTCGCAGAGAGGGTGCCTCTCATGTCCGGTTCTTCCGGTAGGAGTTCTTCAGGGCGATCTTGCCGCCTCGAAACACAAACAGATCGCAACCATGAACTTCGACGCGCGTGCCGTCCGCGCGTGTGCCGGTGAACGTCCATTCCGAGACGCCTCTCGATCCGCACACGAAATGGCGTGCATCACCCCAATGAGCATCGGAAAAGGTTGCCCAGACTCCGGCGAAACCAGCTCGCACCGCCTCGCGGCCGACATGACGAGTGCCGGACACGTCAGGACCCGCAGACGCCTCGAAGACGCAGTCATCAGTCATGAAGGCCATCAGAGCATCGACATCGTGGCGATTCCAGGCATCGGCGAAATCGCGTAAGAGTCCAACCGGGACCTGCTCAATCACATCGGACATGATCCGAACCTCCGTTGCGCTATCCTCGACCTTCGGAGACTGCATGAAGAAGAAGACCAGCGGTTCCTCATCGAAAGGCGAATCTCCATCCCGGCTGATCGACGCCAGGATACAAGAGCTCGATGACTGGCGGGGTGACATGCTATCCAGGCTGCGTGCTCTCATCAAACAAGCGGCTCCCGCCGTTGTTGAAGAATGGAAGTGGAGAGGAGTTCCCGTCTGGTATCAGAACGGGATGATCTGCACGGGAGAGACATACAAGAGCGTCGTGAAGCTGACGTTCTTCAAAGGTGCGCAGATCAAGGATCCGAAGAAACTCTTCAACTCGAGCCTCGAAGGCAATGCCAGGCGTGCCATCGACTTCCACGAGGGCGACAAGATCAACGAGGCCGCGTTCAAGGCACTGATCCGCGAAGCTGTCACGCTGAACACTCGGTAAGCCCGCCATTGAAGGCGGCGGACGCGACGGTGCCATTTGCGTGTCAGCGATCCGCGATGGCTTTCCGAATCCGCATCATCTGATTGCCGCCGCGCTGAGGTAAACCCCACAGCACGACCTGATCCAGCGTAGACATCGATGTCGATTCGGAATTGCCAGAGCGTCTTCAACATCTCTGTAGCGCCGGCTCACCGGCACCCGTAGTCGAAGCGACGGCGGTGTGGCGGGGACTTCGCTCCGGGTCGTCGCCCGCGGAAAAACGGCTCGTCCGCGCGCGTACTGACGATGACGGCGGCGGCTGATTTGATCCGCGCAACTGTGCACAATCGTGTCGCTAACCAGGTGCGCGGTGCGTCACTGGCGAATCACCGCCACCGCCGATCGGACCGCTCCCGAGCCGTTTTTACCCGCTGTCGCGTGTCGCGGCGCGACCAGTCGCTCCGCCCCAGCCACACCGTCGTCACTTCGCAGACCGTGCGGCGGCTCACCGGGCGGACCTTGGGTCGGCGACCTGTTCGCGGCGTGAGGAGCGAAGAGGGTAAATCGGGTTTGAAGGCGCTGCGAGCGCCGTCGCTGGGGATTCGCCACCGAGCGTACGGGCCAGCTCGTTACCGACACGATTCCTGGCTGTCTTTCGGATCATCCACGACGACGGCGCCTTCGTCAGCACCATCGCCGGAAGACCCGATTTTCCACGCCGACGAACCGAGAGCCGATCCGAGGCCCGCCCGGTGAGCCGACGCTACGCAACATGTCGAACACGCGCTAACTCCTTGCCGTCCGATGCTTCACCGTAGCCCTGTCGAGCGTTCAGCCGGTGACCACGAGTCGGTAGCAGACATCGAGCGCGTCGAGCGATCGGATATGGCCGAAGCGCCGCTCCCACACACCCGTTTCGAGATCGGACTCCAGCTGCGCAATCCCTCGAGCAACGATGTGTGGGTCGAGAAGAGCGAAGCCAGACATTCCCGCGCGGACCTTCGGATCGAGGTACGCCTCCGGTCGACGCCAGAAGGCTCCGAGGAATCCATCGCAACAATCGTGCGGTATCGGGATCCGATCGACTCGGCAGTCCCCGAGGTGGTGCTCGATTTCGGCAGTGGAAGGACATCGGCCTCGATCGAGCGTGACGATCTCCGGAAAATACACCTCGGTGAGCCAGAAATTGCCAAGTTCGGTCGGCTCGATGGTCAAGACCACGAGGCGATTCGCCACTCTCTTCATTTCGTCGAGACCGCAGCGCCAATCGGTCCAGTGGTGCAGCGTGAGCACCGCGAGCGCGGCATCAAATGCCTCCGCTCGGAAGGGGAGAGCCTCAGCGGACGCCTGGACTACAAGCGATGCCTTACTCGATCGCTGCCGGATCATGTGCCGCGATGGTTCAACGGCTACCAGGAACCGGCCGACAGGTTCGTAGGCGCCAGCGCCAGCTCCGACGTTGACCACCGAGTCGGCATCGCCGAGCGCATCCAGAATCGCAGCGCCGATCCTGGGATCAGGATGCCGTGTCGATGTGTACCTCCGTCCAATCTGGTCGTACTCCGCGTGAGTCATCTCATTGAATCGCTGTCCGCCCCTACTTGGCCGCGATCTTCAGATTGGAAAAGTAGCCCTCGGTGCCCGGTCCGACCCACAAGGCCACTCGTCCTTGTTCTGGCTCGAGCCTGAGATCATCGTCATGCCTGAAGGGAAGGGTCTGTTCATCTCGCAATCTCCCTCCGCTGATTCCACCATATTCACTGGAGGCCTAACGGCGCGTTAAAAAGCGCCTCTGCGAGCCATCACCTTCCGTCCCTGCAGGATGACCTCCGTCGCAAGAAGAGGCATGCTCCAGGACAGCCAGACTAACGTCGCAGAAGGGTCACACCCGAGGCTTGGCAAGACGCCGACATACAGCCGGCCGCTCCAGCGATGAACGAGCATTGAATGCTGCCGCAGGCCGGACCAGAACTGGAAGGGACCAGCGAGGAGGGCGAGGCCGCTCGCAGCGATATGGGTCAGCAGCCAGACCCGACGTGGCCAGAAGCGGCCAAACTTGCCTGAAGAGATGTCAGTGAGAAACGGGATGGCGTCGTTAATCAAATATCGCGCGCCCAGAATAATGAGACAAGCCGCGACAAAAAGGCTGACCGCGCGCCAGACGAAGCGACTACCGTGGTCCCTGGGTTCGAGAGCCGCAGCAGTGCTGGAACTGATCGGCACTTCGGTTCCTCACAGAGTGTTCGGAGGCGGGAGGATAGCACGGCCCCACACTCGCCAGCGGGCCGCCTCAGACGTGCGCGTTCCCCTCCCTGTCAGCGAGCCACGCGCGCGTACGCGGCGCACGGACGGCACGCAGATCGTCTGCTGTGTCCACGTCGCGAAGCCAATCGATCAACTGCACGCGCAGGCCCTGGCGCTCCGCCACCGATCGCGTCTGCGCCAGAACGCGCGGACTTCCCCACTCGACGCCATCGAAGACGTTCGGCGTGGTCGTTGCCGCGATCAGATAGTAGCCGCCGTCGTGCGCGGGTCCGAGCACCAGCGATTCGGGTTCGCTGCGGAGCATCGCGATCGCCTCGCCGATCGTCGACGTCGTGATGTCAGGGAGATCCGATCCGACCAGCACGACGATCGACGCGCCCTCCGCGAAGAGGCTTGCCATCGCGTCGCGCATGCGCTCGCCTAAGGAGCCCCTGGGCTGCGCACGCACATCGACATCGCGTGGCACCAGCGCACGCACGTCGTCGCACGCATCCGCTGGGTCGACGAAGACGACGCGCGTCGTCCCGGACAGACTGACGCCGTCGAGTGTGTCGAGGAGGAGCGCCGAAAGAAGCGTCGGGTCGGGAGGGCGGCCGAGCGCAGCGAAGAGCCGGCTCTTGCCGCCGCGCGACGGCGCACGCGTCAGGACCGCAACGACAATCGGCCCCGGTACGCCCACCATATGCGGAACAGCAGCAGCGAGCCGATCGCGAACGCCCAGCGTCGCGGCAGCGTGATGTCAGCCTTGACCAGCCACCAGAAATGGATCACGGCAAGAATGCCGGCGGCATACACCAGGCGGTGCAGCGATTGCCATCGCCGGCCAAGCTTCCTGGTCGCAAAGCGATTCGACGTGATGCCGAGAAGAAAGAGGATCACCCAGGTGGCCATGCCGATGGTGATGAACGGCCGCTTACCGATGTCATCGATCATCGTCGAGATGTCGAAGTAGTTGACGAAGACGATCCACGTCAGCAGGTGCAACGTGCCATAGAAGAACGCGAACAGCCCGAGCATGCGTCGAAGCCTGACGATCTCGTTCCAGCCGGTGATGCGCCTGAGCGGCGTGACCGCGAGCGAGATCGTGAGGAACGCGATCGTCCAGGTTCCGGTCTGGTCGGTGAGGTAGTCGCCCGGGTTGGCGGTGAGAGCGTCGAAGTCGCCCAGGTAGATCGTGCGATAGAGGCCCCAGGCCAGCGCCGCGGCAGGGATGAGTGCCGCGGCGAAGCTCAGAGCCTTGACGACGGTGATCGGCTTTAGAAGTTTTTGCGCAGATCCATGCCTTTGTACAGATACTCGACCTGCTCGGTGTATCCGTTGAACATCTCCGTCTTGTGGTTGGGGATGAAGCTCGGAAGCCGGCGCTCCCGTGCCTGGCTCCACCGCGGATGATCGACGTTCGGATTCACGTTCGCGTAGAAGCCGTACTCTGACGGCGCCATGGTCTGCCACGTGTTCCTCGGCTGGTTCTCAACGAATCGGATTCGGACGATGGACTTGACACCCTTGAAGCCGTACTTCCAGGGCACCACGAGACGAATCGGCGCGCCGTTCTGCGCCGGGAGCACCTCGCCATAGAGTCCTACGGCCAGCAGCGTCAAAGGGTTTTGTGCTTCATCGAGTCGCAGCCCTTCGAGGTACGGCCACTGCAGCAGGTCGGTCTTCTGCATCGGGAAGCGGCCCGTGTCGATCAGCGTGGTCATCTCGAGGAACTTCGCCTTCTCCGTCGGCTCCACGGCCTTGATGACGTCGGCCATCGGGATGCCAATCCACGGAACCACGAACGACCATGCTTCGACGCAGCGCATGCGATATATGCGCTCCTCGAGCGCGTACGGCTTGATGAAGTCGTCGATGTCGTAGTCGCCCGGCTTGTTCACGTTGCCGTCGATCTTGATCTTCCACGGCCGGGGCTTGAAGTTCTTGGAGTTGTTCTTCGGACCATCGCCAGCGCCGGGCGCGAACTCATAGAAGTTGTTGTAGCTGGTGATGTGCTCGTAGCGGCTCGGCGCTTCGGATGTGCTGAGCGCACTTTTCTTGAACGTCGGAATCTTCGTCAGGCCACCCCCCTGGGCCGCGGCATCACAGGCCAGGGAGGGGAAACCCGCCGCCACGAGAGCGGCGGCCGACGCCTGGATGAATTCCCGGCGACGCAGGTACACGCTCTTCGGTGTGATCTCTGACGAACGGATGTCGGGGGCCTTTTTTAACAGCATAGGGCGATTATAGGACTGCTGACCCGGAAACAGAACGTTTCCAGGTCAGCTTACAAAGTTAACAATTTAGATGCCGGCATGACCCCATTGGTCTCAGTCATCATCCCAATCCTGGCCGCCGACCGTGACGCCGCCCGCCAACTCATCGCCCGGATTCCGCTTGATTTGCACGTGGAAACCGTCGTGGCCGAGGCGGGGACCGAGCTCGGGCTGGAGTCGCTGAGCCAGGGCAGACCAGATGTCACAGTCGTTCACACGCAGCAGGGACGAGGCCGGCAGATGAACGCCGCCGCCGGGCTCGCGCGCGGCGAGTGGCTGCTCTTCCTGCATGCCGACTCGCAACTCCCCCCCGACTGGCTCAACCTCCTTGAGGCAAGCGTTCGACGACAAGAACATGGAACCGGATCGGGCCCCGGGCCCCCTGACCCGGGGCCCAGCGACATCGTCGGTGGCTGGTTTCGGTTCGCCCTGGACGACCCGGCCTGGCAGGCACGGCTGATCGAGCACGCAGTGGCGTGGCGGGTTCGTCTGCTGCGGCTGCCGTATGGCGATCAGGGGCTCTTCGTCCAGCGGCGCACGTTTGCGGCCCTGGGCGGCTACCGCGACATCGAGTTGATGGAAGACGTGGACTTCGTCCGCCGCATGATCAAGACGGGAGCCGTGGTCGAACTGCCGCGCGCTCTCATGACGTCGGCGCGACGATGGCGCCGCGATGGCTGGTTCCGCCGGAGTACGCGGAACGTCACGCTGCTTGCGCTGTACTTCTGCGGCGTGCCACCGCGGGTATTGGCGAGGTGGTAGTCCTCGGTAGCGAGCTGTGAACTGTGAACCGCGAACTACCTACCGCCTACTGCCTACCGCTTTCCAGTCGCCCGTCTTCGCCAGTGCGCGCGCGAAGCACTTCACCGCGCGAGACTCGGCTTCACGCTGCGCGACGGCAGACAGCGCGAGTGTCAGCTCCGCATCGGCTGGGCACGATACGCTGGCTGAGGGGGTGTCCGGACGGGAGGCGCTCGCGAAATATCTGGCGCCGCCCACGCGAACCCACGCCGGTCGATCGGCGAGCGTTGCGGCCATCATCAGCTCCGCCATCGCCGTCCGCACAGTGGCTTCGATCCCCTCGCGCTGCGCAAGCAGTGCCGCCGGTGCGAGGTCGATCGTCGAGCCCGTCACCGCGGCACTCACCCACCACGGACGCCGCACTTCCAGCCGGAAGCGATCGAGCGTGTCGTGCAACTCAACGGTCACCGGCACGGCTGGTGTCCCTAACGCGCGCGTCAGCGACTCGCGCGCGTTGACCGTCATGCGTTCGAGTTCTCTCGCGCTGACTTTCGAATCATGAGGCACCGAGACGACAACACCGGATGCGCTCACCGCGATGGGCGGCGGAGGCACTGGCTTCGGGGAGACCGACGCCGTGGCGAGGTCGGTCAACCGGAGATTCGGGTAGTACTGCGCGAGGATGGTTTCAAGCGATTCACCGCGACGCGCGCGACGGCCGGCGCCGATTACGCACATGCCGACGCCATGCCCGTATCCGCGACCGGTGAACCGAACAACCTTCCCCTGGCGCGAGAGCGTGAACGCCGTGCTGCGAATCCTCGTCGTTCCGAGCGCGTCGCGAAACGCGGGACCGGTAATTTCGTCGGGACGCATCCCCGGCACGCGCAACCGCTCGACTCTGCCCGACTGATTGACTCCGTCGATCTCAATCGAACGCAAGGGGCCGCCGCCGAACCCCGCACGCGACAGCGCACTCCTGAGTTCGTCGATCGTCAGCTCCAGCGTCCACGGCACATCCTCTTCATGCACGTCGTCGTCGCGAACAACCTGCATGTACGGGAACGTGGCGCCGGGCCAGACCTGTGCGGCGCCTTCGGATCGGCCGCCACACGATGCCGAGTAGAACACTTCAGCGGGTGCACCGTTCACGGTCAGCACGCGATGCGCCGTCGCAAGCGCAGCGCGGCGCGAGCTGTCGTTCGCCGCCCGAAGCACCTGGCAGTGAACCGTGTCGCACAAGTCGAAACCTTCTCGTCGATGACGGCCCATCTGCACGAGTGTGTAGGTTCGGATGGCGACGGCCAGCGCCTGGCGTGCCGCATCGGGCGCGTTGGGTTCGCCTTCGCCCGCAAGCACGCGTGCGACATACACCTCGAGAGGAATGCGTGTGATGCGCCCACCATTGAGCGAGCCGATGGCCAGTGTGCGCCCGACGCTGGCGGCTTCGAGCTGTTCGTCCGTGACCTCACCCTGCGCGGCGACCCCAGCCGGTCTCCACGTCTCGAAACAGGCAGCGGCGATCGCGAGGATCAGAAGGACTCGAACAAGCAATCAGAGTCTCCGCTTGCACCCCGGGCGACAGTTGCACTGAATCACTTGCTCGCCGTCCGTGAAGTAGTCGTACGTGAGCTCCTCGCCAGCCTCGATGTTGCGGCCGGCACGGATCCAGATGTCCTTCCCCATAATCTGGCTGTAGCAATTCGGCTTGCAGGCGTGATTGATGAAACGGGCGACGTTGCCGCCGACGGTTGCGTCACGAACCCAGCGCCGATTTACCGTGAAGCACCAGATCTCCCCCCGTTCGAGGTACTTCGTTTCACGTTTGAAGCTCTCTTTGTGATCAATGAGCTCGCCGTCGTAGGTGACGATGCGGGTGTTCTTGTTGATGGGCTCGAGGGCAAAGACGCCCCACCCGTGGAGCCTTGACTTGCGCCGCGCAATGCGCGGCAGCTTCCGATGCTGGACCATGTTCATGAAGAATAGACCATAATAGTCGCCACATCATGAGCGCTACCGGCGTCGGAGCCCGCGAACTGGTCCAGGCTTGGGGTCGCATTCTTTCTGGACACAGTCCTAACCTTTCAATCGAGATCACCAAGGAGTGCCCGCTGCGGTGTCCGGGTTGCTACGCCTACGGCGATGAGCACCTCGGGGGCGAGGTCACGCTCAGAGGGCTGTCCGATTACAAAGGCGATGAGTTGGTCGCGCGATTCATGGCGCTCATCGATCGCTTCAGGCCGCTGCATGTCTCGATCGTGGGAGGCGAGCCGCTTGTCAGGTACAAGGAACTCAACCAGATTTTGCCGCGGATGGCCGAACGAGGCATACACACGCAACTGGTCACCAGCGCCGTTCGGCCCATTCCACGCGAGTGGCAGCGGCTGAACCGGTTGCAGATCGTCGTGTCGATCGATGGCCTCCAACCCGAACACGACGTTCGCCGCACACCCGCGACCTACGAACGCATCCTCAAGCACATCGAAGGGCATCAGGTTACCGTTCACTGCACGGTGACACGGCAACAGGTTCGGCGGGACGGCTACCTCCAGGAGTTCCTCGAGTACTGGCAGACCAATCCCAACACGCGCTTGATCTGGATCAGCCTCTACACGCCGCAGGTTGGCGAGTTGTCCACCGAGCGCCTGACCAAGGCGGATCGCGACAAGGTGATCGCCGACCTCTCGCGCATGCGGAAGAACTACTCGAAGCTGCAGATGCTGGACGGGATCCTCAAGGTCTACGCGAAGCCACCTGACTCACCAGAGGAGTGCATCTTCGCGCAGACGACGGACTGCTACTCGTCGGATCTCGAGCGACGGATCATGCCGTGCCAGTTCGGTGGCAAGCCGGACTGCCAGAACTGCGGATGCATCGCGTCCGCAGGACTCGAAGCCATCGGCCGTCATCGTCTGAAAGGCGGCATCCAGGTCGGCAAGATCTTCTACGCGTCGCTCGCCGTGGGCCGCACAGTTGCGAGGGTCCGACGCGCGTTCACGCCGCCGCCCAACGCGATGCCGCCGCGCCAGCCCGAACAAGCGCAGTAGTCGCGCTCACGCGCGTCAACTCCCCGACTCCAAATTCCCAACTCCCAAACTGAACGGCTTGGAAGTTGGGAGTTGGCGAGTTGGGAGTTTAAGTGGACGTCTCTGCCGTTGGTCAGCCCTGCCCTAAAGCTCGTCCCTTCCCCACCCTCGCGAAGAACTCCTTCAAGACAAACGACTTCGCCCCCACGCTCCGCGACCGGCTCGTGCGCAATTCGACGGGTACGTGCGTTGCACAAATTTGGTCTGGAGGAGGTGATATCGATGAAGGCCATGTTGAAGGTGCGAGCTCTTACGGTAGCTACGGCGATCGCAGGGGTCGCTTGCGCCACCAGCAGCACGCCACGCGCAAGCGCGCCGGAGCGCACGCCTCAAGTCAATTCACAGGCGCCGAACAGTCCAACCACTGTCAACGAGTCCACGCCTGGAACGATTCCGGCGGGACAGGAGATCGACGTGCGATTGCGGAACACGCTGAGTTCCGAGACGGCCACCGTGGAGCAGCGCTTCGAGACGACGACCGTGGTGGATCTCGTGCAGAACGGCCGCGTGCTCGTCCCCGCGGGCTCTGTCGTGCAGGGCGTCGTGAGCGATGTCGACAAGGCGGGCCGCATCGATCGTGATGGCGCGCTGACGCTGACGTTCGATCGCATGAACGTCAACGGACGTAACCGTGACATCCGCGGGTCGGCGACGCAGATCTACGAGAGCAAGGGCATCCGCGAAGAAGGCACGGTGGCGGCGGCGGGTGCCGGCGTCGGCGGCATCGTCGGCGGCATCATCGGAGGCGTCAAGGGCGCGGTCCTCGGTGCAGTCATTGGCGCGGGCGGCGCGATTGCGGCGACCGACGGCAAGGACATCACACTGCCGGCAGGCTCGATCGTACGCGTGCGCCTCGACTCGCCTGTTCGAGTCGGCTGACCCGCTGAATACATCGACGAGGCAGCACTCGCGCTGCCTCGTCGGGACCTCGGCTTTGTATAAGCCCAACCGAGACGCAGTAAGAATTTCAAAACTCTACCTTTTGCTGGGCCAAATGCTGATCTTTTCGTGGCACGTCGCTTGAAATGCGACAGGTTGGGTCTCAGTAGAAGACCTGAGGAGGTCACATGGTGCGCACGCTACGCACGCTGCTGGTTCTGGGACTTACGGGTTTCTCTATCGGCGTGGCCGCGCAACAGAAGGCTCCTGTCAATCCCGTTGCGCAGGAGATGGTCGACTTCCACAAGCGCATCGACGCGTACATGAAAGTGCGTGACCAGGCCACGAAAGATCTCCCCGACGTCAAAGAGACCGGAGATCCCGCCAAGATCAGCGCGCGCGAGAAGGCACTCGGTCAGGCGATCGCGAAAACACGAACCAGCGCGAAGCCGGGCGATGTTTTTGGCGAGGAGATGTCGGTGTACTTGAAGAAGGCGCTCGCCGAAGACTGGAAGTCACGGAGTCCGGCCGATCGGAAAGCACTCTTCGAGGAGCTTCCGACGGGGATCAAACTCACCGTCAATCAGGTGTACCCAACGACGCTTCCCCTGGTCAGCGTCCCAGCGAAGCTGCTGGCGAGACTTCCCATGCTCCCAGAGGCACTCGAGTACCGGTTGATCGATCACTACTTTCTCCTCCGCGATCGCGACGCGAATGTGATCGTTGACGTGCTTTCCAACGTGTATCCCACGCGAGACCGGTGATCGCGATGCAGGCTCCACCTTTACTCCTCGCTTCCACACTCTCGATCGGCGCGCTCGCCTACCTGGCAGGAAGTCCCGCATCGCCCATCGCCGCCGCCCGCGCGTCGGCGATGCAACAGCCCGCAGCGGCACAAGTGTCCACTCAGGTCACGCCGCCGCGCGAGAACGGCTCGGTCCGCTTCGCGATCATCGGTGACACCGGTACCGGCACGTCATCGCAATACCAGGTCGGTGAACAACTGGCCACGTCGCGACAGATGTTTCCCTTCGAGTTCGTGATCATGCTCGGCGACAACATCTATGGGACCGAGCGGCCCCAGGATTTCGTCAGTAAGTTCGAGAAGCCATACAAGGCCCTGCTCGACGCGAAGGTGCCCTTCTACGCCGCGCTGGGCAATCACGACGACCCGACGCAGCGCTATTACAAGCCGTTCAACATGAACGGCGAGCGCTTCTACACATTCACCAAGGGAAACGCGCGCTTCTTCGTTCTCGACAGCAACTACATGGACCAGGCGCAGCTCAAATGGCTGGAAGACGGCCTGTCGAAAGCCAACGATCGCTGGAAGATCGCCTACTTCCACCACCCGTTGTACTCGTCCGGCGAAAAGCACGGATCCGAAGTGGACCTGCGCACGCAAGTCGAGCCGCTGTTCATCAAGTACGGCGTGGACGTCGTGTTCGCCGGACACGAACATTTCTACGAACGCATCAAGCCGCAGAACGGGATCTACTACTTCATCGAAGGCGGTTCGGCCAAGCTGCGCAAGGGAGACATCAGGAAGGGGGCGCTGACCGCCGCCGGCTTCGACACCGACTTCACCTTCATACTCGCCGAGCTCGGGAAAGACGCCATGCAGTTCCAGGCGCTGTCGCGCAACGGCAAGCCAATCGACTCCGGTTCCCTGCCTCTTGCAGAGGAACCGAAGAAGGCCGCCGAGAGCAAGCCCCCTTCTCGCTGACGGAGGCGATATGAATCGTTCCTCAACCAGCGCCGTCGTCGTTTGCTTCATCACCGTTGCGTGTTTCTCGACCGGGTGCGCGCGGCCCACGCTCGGCGGTTCGCAGGTCAAGCAGCCGGCGCCACAAGTCGGGCTCGTCGAACTGTGGAGCGAGCCCACCGACATCGCGCAACGAGATCTGTTCTGGGGTGGCAGCCGGCGCGCCGAAGCGCCGTCGACCGATGACGTCTACACAGTGCTCAGTCTCGACAAGACCGGATACAGCCGTGGCTACGACGTCAAAGGCGCTGACGGCCGCGAGTGGGCCGTCAAAGTCGGCGACGAGGCCCAGTCGGAGATCGTGCTGTCCCGTATCCTCTGGGCACTGGGCTACTACCAGCCGCAGACGTTCTACGTAACCGGCTGGCGGCTGGCGGGCGAATGGGAGAAAGAGGGCGAGCCCGCGAGGTTCCGTCTGCAATCCGATCATGAATCGGACGGCGAGTGGGCATGGCTGGAGAACCCGTTCGCGGGAACGCGGCCGCTCCAGGGCCTCGTGGCCATCAGCCTCGTGCTGAACAACTGGGATCTCAAGACCAGCAACAATCGCGTCTATCGTTTGCGTGATGACAACGCGGAACCTGCGAAGCGTTATGTCGTCCAGGATCTCGGCGCCTCACTCGGAAAGCCGCGCGGGTTGCCCTACTACAGAGGGACTCGCAACGACATCGATCATTTCGAAGATCTCCGTCTTATTCAGAAGGCCGATGGATCCAAGGTCGAGCTCGATTACAAAGGTCAACACACGGACGTCCTGAAGAAGCTCTCCCCTGCTGATATTGTCTGGGGCTGCGATCTGCTGGATCGTCTGAGCGACACGCAACTGGACGATGCCTTCAGGGCCGCGGACTATGCGCCTGACATTCGTCAGCGATACATCGCGAAGATCCGAAGCAAGATTCGCGAAGGGCTCGCGCTCCGCGCATCGGCGTCTCAGGCGGCGGAGGGACAGTGAGAATCAGCTGCCGCCGCCCGTCTCGCTTCGCACGCGCCTGGCGCGCCCTCGCGATCGTCGTGCTGCTCCTGTGGGGAAGCGGCGTCGGCGCACAGCAGCCCACGCCTCCGCGCGCCGAGCAGGCCGCGCGAGCGAACGAGGGCCTGCCGACGGAAGCCACCGATCTCATTGGGGATCTCAGATCGGGCCTCTCGCAAGCGGCCGTGCGCCTGCCACTGGCGGCGTTGTTCGGGGCGGCACTCGCGTTGCGGCCGCGTCGTCCGGGCTCGCCACCACGTGATCCCGCCGTTATCGAAACGCAGATCGTCCTCTCGATTGTTGGCGCGATGATCATGCTGATCGTCGGCGCCAGCCTCGCGCGCGCGTTTGGTATCGCCGGTGCGGCCAATCTGATTCGCTACCGCGCGAAGATCGAAGATCCGAAGGATGCGGTAGTCATGCTCTCGACGCTGGCCGTCGGCCTCGCCTCCGGCGTCGGCCTGTTCGGCATCGCGGCCGCATCCACGGTCTTCCTCGTCATCACGCTGTGGTTCATCGAAGGGTTCGAGACACATGTACGCACCTTCCTCCTGACGGTGAAGCTCGGGCCGAAGACCTCCGCGCGGCGCGCGGACGTGGAGCGCCTGCTCAAGCGAGGCGGCACGCGGTTCGAGCTACGCACGACCGCCGATGAGGAACTGACCTATCTCGTGAACGCGGGCGACTCGTTCAGGACTGAGCGCGTGTCGGCAGGACTGAGCGCGCTCGCGCCAGACGGCAAGGCACAGATCGAATGGAAAGAAGAGAACAAAGCCAAGCCGCTTGCAGAGGAGAGCCAGTGAATCTCATCATCCAGCCCGAAGCGGGCCTCGCACCGGTGGTGCGAGCCATCCACAAAGCGAAGCGCGCCGTTGACATCGCGATCTTCCGCCTCGATCAGGCGGAAATCGAGAAGGCTCTCGGTGCGGCGGTCCAGCGCGGCGTCAAGGTGCGCGTGCTCGTGGCGCACACCAATCGCGGGGGCGAGGCTCGATTGCGCAAGCTCGAACAGCGTCTGCTCGAGGCTGGCGCGACAGTGACGCGCACGGGCGACGACTTCCCGCGCTACCACTACAAGTTCATGGTCGCCGACGACACGCTGCACCTGTTCGGCTTCAATTTCACCAAGGTCGATGCGCTCAAGAGCCGCAGCTTCGGCGTATCGACGAGGGACGCGAGCGCCGTCCGCGAAGCGCGCGCGCTGTTCGAAGCCGACAGTAGCCGGCAACCATACGTTCCCAAGCGGACGCATCTGGTCGTCAGTCCGGAGAACGCGCGCGAGATGCTGACCGCTTTCGTCAAAGGCGCGAAGCGCCAGATCCTGATCTACGACGTCAACCTCCAGGACCCGCTGTTCGTCAAGCTGCTCGAGGCACAGGCGGCTGCCGGCGTGGACGTGCGCGTGATCGGCAAGTGCAAGGGAGCGAAGAAAATCGACGTGCGGCCGCTCAAGTCGATGCGGCTGCACGTGCGCGCCCTCGTCCGTGACGGCGTGCGCGCGTTCGTCGGGAGTCAGAGCCTGCGGCGGATCGAGCTCGATCGACGTCGAGAGGTCGGGGTGCTGATCACGAACGCCGCCGTGACGAGGCAGATTCGCGACACCTTCGAAGCCGACTGGGCGCAGGCGGAATCGTCTGTGGAGAAATCAACGAGTGCCGGTCGAGTCGTTGAGTTCGCGGCGCGGGAACTCGCCTGAATCGACCAGCGTGCCGAGTCGAGAAATCGTCTCGAAGAAGAGGTGATCGCCGACGATCTCGACGAGGGTGAACGACCGATCGGTATCGAATCCCTTCGCCGTCATCGCCGAATTGTCGCGGATGTTGCCTCGACGCAGTTTTGCGGCCCCGCCCTGGATCATGTAGACGATGCCCTTCTGTGGCTTGAGCCGCTCGTAGAAGTGCTCGTGACCGGAGAAGACCACGTCCACACCGTTCTCGAGGAACAAGGGTTCCACGACGCGCTGCAGATCGAGCTCGGACCCATGCCGCTCGCCTGACGAGTAGATCGGATGGTGGAAGTACGGGATCTTCCACTTCGCGTTCGACCGCTTGAGCTCGTCGCGCAGCCAGTTAATCTGAGGCGGCGCCATGTACGTGCTATCCAGCGCGAAGAACTCGACGTCCTTCTTGCGGAAGTTGTAATAGCGCTTCCCGTCCATGTTGAACTTCTGGTAGAAGCGCTGCGACGGATCGTCGTGGTTGCCGAGCGAGGCGTAGAACTTCACGCCATCATCGAGCAGCGTCTTGTACGGCTTCTCGAATTTGTTGACGTAGTCGATCTGCCGCTCGCTGCCATACAGGTTGTCGCCCAGCATGATCGCGAACTCGAAAGGAAACCGCGCGCGCGCCTCCACGATCTTCGCCGCCACGTCGTACTGATAGCGGTCGCCCGTTCCGCTGTCGCCGATGACCAGAAACTTCACCGAGTCCGCGTCGTTGGGGAGCGTGGACTTGAGTGCCGCCGCCTGAACCTGCGGCGCTGGCGCGCGAGGTGCCTGTGCCTGGGCGCGCGCATCGACGCGCGACGACGGCGTCGCGCAGACGACGAAGAACGCCAGGATCGCGGTCAGCAATAGTCGGGACACGAGAGTCTCCTCAATCCGGCGCAGGCACGGGTTCAGAACCATCCTAAGTCCGATCGAACTCCGGTGCGAAACAGTATCCGTCAGGCGGCGGGGGGCGCGTGCGACGGCAGCCGCGGCCCTGTCGCCGCCCAGATCTCGGCCGCCCGCTTCAACGCGCCGTCGACGTGCGGAAGGATGTTCTCTGCCCCGACGTGCCGATGGAATTCAGCCTCGTTCATCAGCCGCGATGGCTGCGGAAGTGCGCCACAAAGCAGCAGTGTCCGGCCGGTTGCGCGCAGCGCATCGGAGAAATCCTGAATCGCGCGCAGGCCGGTTCCATCGAGCGCGGTCATGTTGCGAAGGCGCAAGACGACGATCGGCGCAAAGTCGGCCATGTCTTGCGTCTGCGCCGTGAGTTTGTCGGTGGCGCCAAAAAGAAACGGACCGTGAATCCGGAAAATGGTGACGTATCCGGGAATGTCCTTACCCTGCAGGATGTGCTCGCGGCCGCGCTTCACGTAGTCCTGCGTGACGCGCGAAACCGTCGTGGTGGCTGTGACGCGGCGGATGAACATCAACGCCGCGATGATCATGCCGGCTTCAACGGCCACCGTGAGATCCGCGAGCACCGTCAACGCGAACGTCCACACCCACACGATGCGATCCGTCCAGCCGTGTTTCCAGAGCTCGGGGATCTCGCTCCACTCGCCCATGTTGTAGGCGACGACGAGCAGGATCGATCCGAGGACGGCCATCGGCACCAGCGCCGCCAGCTTCGCCGCGAACAACAGGATCAACAGGAGCGTGCAGGCGTGAATCATTCCGGCGACCGGTGTGCGGCCGCCCGAGCGCACGTTGGTCGCCGTTCGCGCGATCGCCCCCGTCGCCGGCAGCCCACCAAACATCGGCGACACGATGTTGGCGATCCCTTGCGCGAAGAGCTCGACGTTCGAGTTGTGCCGGCGGCCGCTCATCCTGTCTGCAACCACGGCCGACAACAACGACTCGATGGCGCCAAGCATGGCGACGGTGAGCGTCGGCGACAGCAGCGACAGGATCAGATCCGGGCGAAACCGTGGAAAGTGCACCTGCGGCAGGCCAGACGGGATGCCGCCGAACCGTGAGCCGATCGTCTCGATCGGCAGCTGGCCGACGGCCACGACGATCGTCCCTACTACGAGGGCGACGATGTAGCCGGGCACGCGCGGAACGAGCCGGTTCCACACGACGATCAACACGAGCACGCCGATGCCTACGACCGTCGTCGGAACGGACGCGTGGGCAAGATTCGTGAGCAGGACGTTGAGGCGGCCGAGGAAGTCGCCCGGCACCGGCACGTCGAGGCTGATGCCGAGCACGTCGCGCAGCTGTGTGCTGGCGATGACCAGTGCGATGCCGTTGGTGAAACCGATCACGACCGGACGCGGGATGAAGCGAACGGCGGTGCCGCTGCCGGTCAGGCCCATCACGACGAGCACGACGCCCGCCATCATCGTGCACATGAAGAGGCCATCGAGGCCGTGCTCGGCGATGATGCCCGACACCACCACGACGAACGCTCCCGTCGGTCCGCCGATCTGTACGTACGAGCCGCCGAGAGCGGAGATCACGAATCCGGTGACGATCGCGCAGTAGATGCCGGCTTGCGGCGTCATGCCGGAGGAAATCGCGAACGCCATCGCCAGCGGAAGCGCCACCAGACCAACGGTGACGCCAGCGATCAGGTCGGACGTGAACGTACGAAGGGAGTAGTCGCGCAGCGCCAGAATCGAGGCGGGAAGGAATTCAGACTGGCGGGATCGTGTTTGGGACAATGAGCTCGGTTCGACTCGACCTTCTATTCTACGCCTAGCGGTCCTCGGTCTTCAGTCCTCGGTCATACCTGCCTTTGACTTTTGACCTTTACGCTTGTCGCGGCTCCGGCCAAAGCCACGCCGCACCACGAACGCCACTGGCATCGCCATGCCTGGCGCGTACGAGCCGCGTTCGGACATCGGGCGCGGAGCCGGTAGCGGCGAAGACCCACTCGGACCAGAGTCGAGGGACGTTGTCGTACAAACGGTCAATGTTCGACATGCCGCCGCCAAGGACAATGACGTCTGGATCGAGCACGTTGATCACGCTCGCCAGCGCTCGCGCCATGCGCCGCTCGTATCGCTCAATCGTTGTCACGGCCGCTCGATCGCCACGATCGACGCGAGCGCGATCTCGGGCGGCAACTCACGCCGCCCGGTGCTGCGTTCGTAGTCTGCGATCATTCCGGGGCCGGACAGAAACGTCTCGATGCACCCACGCTTGCCGCAGTAACACGCCGGGCCCGGACGCTCATCGTCATCGGGCCACGGCAAGGGGTTGTGACCCCACTCGCCCGCAATGCCGTTGGCGCCGCTCAGCACCTGCCCGCGCACGACGACACCTGCGCCGGTGCCGGTCCCGACAATGACGCCAAAGACGACGTCCGCACCCGAGGCCGCACCATCGGTCGCTTCCGACATTGCAAAGCAGTTGGCGTCGTTTGCGATTCGCACGCGGCGTCCGAGACGCGCCTCGAGATCGACCTGGAGCGGTCGGCCGATCAGCCACGTCGAGTTGGCGTTCTTGACGAGACCGGTGGTTGCGATGATGCCAGGGATACCGATGCCGACAGTGGCCGCGGGCCCGCTGGTGTTCTGCAGATTGGCAACGAGTGCAACGATGGCATCGAGCGTCGCCGCGTAGTCGTCGCGCGGCGTGTCGATGCGAAGGCGCGCGCACTGACGACTCCCGTCGAGGGCAATGCCTTCGATCTTCGTGCCGCCGAGATCGATCCCTATGCGCACGTCCCCTGGCCCGTGGCCTGAGCTCACTTCCGAGGCGGGTCCCATCCAGATGGCGTGCCGGCAGGCTCGACTTCGAGGATCGCTTCCGCCGCGTGGATCTTCCCTCCGTACACCTTGAATGCCTCGAAGGTGGAGAACATCACGTCAGCCTTGCCGCCGGGCACCGAGCCACCGCCGAAGTCCTGGTGCAACCAGACAGTGCCCATCTCCTCGTCAACAGCCGCCACCCGATACGTGACGCCGGGGAGTGTCGGGATCGCCTGGTTCTTCATGTCCTCGCAACTCGGAGGGCGAAACGTGCAGCCCGGCCCGGCCATCTTCTGTCCGTTTTCGAAGCGATACGCGTCGCTCGACATCGGCACGTCGGGCATGACGAAGCTTCCCGCGCGCAGACCCGCGGGATAGAGCGAGGCGATGCGAATCATCTCGTCCCGATCGTTCAGCTCCGACGGTTTCGGCACGTACGTCATACCCGCATTGGGTTTCGTGAACGCCTCGGGTTCAAAGAGCACACCTTCCTGCTTGTTTCTCACGACCATCGTTTCGACTTCGGAGATCGCGAGCCCGAACACCTTCAGCCTCAAGGCGAGCAACACGGGCTTGCCGCTTTCTTCGACAACGGTGTGCGTGCCGGCCACGCCTTCGCGGACGTCGAGGAAGTCCTGACGATACGGACGAAGCGCGGTTGCTGTCTTCCAGAGGCCGCCCTGGCCGAGCCGCATCTCGACGGTGTCTTCCGTGAACCGCACGCGGCTGCTCGTGTGCAGCCGCTCCGGATCGTGCGCGACCATCGCCTCGAGATACGTGGTGATGAAATCGGCAAGGCACTGTCGATCGCAGCGCTGCGCCTCGGAGGTGGAAGGAAGCGCCAGGACAAGCAGGACGGCTATCGCTAACAGCGGCAGCTTCATTAATCGAAATTGTAGCCCCTGCTTGATTACGACACACAGAGGCACCGAGGGCCCGAGAACTCAAAAGGATTTTTGTCGTGATCACCAAGGCTCGCTAATAGAAATCATGGGCATCGATCGAGGCGGCGCCCTGGATGCCCTCGACCCGCTCGGCACGCACGGACAACACGCCGTCCTGATGCTGCAACACGCCCTCGATCATCAGGAATGGCTGGCCGACTACGGCGGTCCGCTGGCGATCGTAGAGATCGGGCCGGATGATGATGTTCGAGATCCCGGTTTCATCCTCGAGCGTGAGGAAGACGAAGCCCTTGGCCGTGCCGGGCCGCTGCCGGGTAATGACCATTCCTGCGACGCGCACACGCCGGCCGTCTCGTGCACGCGGCAGGTCGGCGGCGCGCAGCACACCACGCAGCGCCAGCTCGCTGCGTCGCAGCGCCATCGGGTGCGGACCGATCGTCAGGCCCATGCCCGCGTAATCTGCCTGCAAGCGCTCGGGGGGATCCATGGGACGCAACGGGCTTCGGGGTTCGGGGTTCGGGATTCGGGCCGTCTCTGGTCTCTGGTCTTTGGTCTCTGATCCTTGGGAGTTGGGAGTTGGGCCTTGGGAGTTGGCGTCGTGGCCCGCGAACAGTTCACCCGCGGGCCGTACAGATCGCTCGACTTGCCAGAGCGCGCTTCGGCGCTCATTGGTAAACGTATTGAGCGCACCGATATCCGCGAGCGTCGTCAGCTCGTCGCGACGCAGACCGGTCCGCTGCACGACGTCCTCGATCGACTTGAATCGCCCAGCGGGACGAAGCGCTACGGTCCATTCGTGCGAGCAGATGTTGCAGTAGTACGTTCTCACCGGGATCCGGGGCTCGGGGCCCGGGGCCCGATCACCTTGTCTTGCCTTCGCGAGTCCCGTGTCCCGAACCCCGGATCCCGGATCCCGAGTCCCGTCAGAGACCACTTCCACCATCGTCTCATCATCACACCCGCACTTCGCGCATAGCGGTGGCGGGGCCATTGTCTTCGTCCGATCGAATGCAGCCATCGCCTGCCCCAGGTCCTTTCGCAAGCCGTTCACGTACATGAAGCCGATGCGAATCCCGCCATCGTCCTCGACGCGACAGAGCCAGTCGGACTGCTGCACGTCGATCGGGTGGAAGCGGACACCGCGGCGCTGCGCGTCCTTGACGAGCGTCGCGGGGTGATAAAACCCCATCGGCTGGTTGTTGAGGAGCGCCGTGTAGAACGCGGACGGGTAATGCACCTTGAGGTACGCGCTCGCGTAGGCCAGCAGCGCAAAGCTCGCCGCGTGCGATTCGGGAAAACCGTAGAGCGCGAATGACGTGATCGAGGTGATGATCCGCTCCGCGGTCTCGCCGGTGATGCCGTTCCGCGCCATACCGTCGCGGAGCTGCACCTCGATCTGCTTCATCCGTTTCTCGGAACGCTTGAAGCCCATCGCGCGACGCAGTTCTTCAGCCTGACCACCAGTGAATCCGGCGGCCACCATCGCCATTCGGAGCAGCTGCTCCTGAAAGAGCGGCACGCCGAGCGTCCGCTTGAGCACCGGCTCGAGCGACGGATGCAGCGGCACGACGTCTTCCCTTCCGGCCCGCCGATTGAGATAGGGATGCACCATCTGACCGACGATGGGCCCGGGACGGATGATGGCGACCTCGACGACGAGATCGTAGAAGTGCGTCGGCTTGAGCCGCGGAAGCGTTGCCATCTGCGCGCGCGACTCGACCTGGAAGACACCGATCGTGTCGGCTTTCTGCAGCAGGTCGTAGACGGCGGGATCGTCGGGGGGAGATGGCCGAGATCGAATCGGGCTCTCGGGCTCTGGACTCTCGGCTCTCGGCTCTTGGACTTTCGGATTCCGACTCTGGAAGTTGGGAGTCGTGAAGTTGGGAGTTGACGATGTATTCACCAGTTCAATCGCGTCCTGAAGAACCGCCATCATCCCGAGACCGAGCAGATCGACCTTGACGATGCCCATGTCGGCGCAGTCGTCCTTGTCCCACTGAATGACGACACGCCCGGGCATGCTGGCGGGCTCGAGCGGCACGACTGAATCGAGCTCGCCCTGCGACACCACCATGCCGCCGGAATGCTGACCGAGATGGCGTGGCAGATCCTGAATCGCCAGCCACAGCTCGGCAAACGCACGCACGCGCGGCATGTCGAGCGACAAGCCTGCGGCTTCCATGTTGCGCGCCAGCGTTTCATTGGGATCGGTGAACTCGAAGGCGTGCATCACCTTCGCAAGCCGGTCGATGCGCGCTTCGTCGAGCGACAGCGCCTTCCCCACTTCGCGCGCCGCGCTCTTGCCGCGATACGTGATGACGTTGGCGGTCATCGCCGCCCCACGCTGGCCGTACTTCTCGTAGACGTGCTGAATGACCCGCTCGCGCCGATCGCCGCTCGGCAGATCGAGATCGATGTCGGGCCACTCGCCGCGTTCCTCGGACAGGAAGCGCTCGAACAGCAGCTCCATCTTGATCGGATCGACGGCCGTGATCCCGAGGCTGTAGCAGACCGCGCTGTTGGCCGCCGACCCGCGGCCCTGCACGAGGATGTCCTGCTGCCGGCAGTAGTTGACGATGTCCCAGACGATCAGGAAGTAGCCGGCGAGATCGAGCTTCTCGATGAGATCGAGCTCGCGGGAAATCTGCGCGCGGGCCTTCTCGTGATAGGGGCGGTATCTGTCGCGCGCACCCACGTCCGTCATGTGGCGCAGGAACGACGCCGCGGTTTCGCCGGGCGGCACGGGATAGATCGGGAATCGATATCCCAGATCCGCCATCGTGTACTCGAGCCGCTCGGCCAGGGCCTGCGTGCCTGCGATCGCTTCGGGAAGATCGGAGAAGAGCTCCGCCATCACCTCGGGCGACTTGAGATATCGCTCGGCGTTTCGTGCCAGCCGTCGTCCCGCGGCATCGAGCGTGGTGTGATGCCGCACGCAGGTGAGCACGTCGAAGAGCGGTCGATCGGCTGGCGTCGCGCAACGCACATCGTTGGTGGCGATGATCGGCACGCGAAACCCGCGGGCGAGCTCGATCGAGCGCCGTGTTCTCACATTCCTCGTCACGCAGGAGGTGGCGCTGCAACTCGATGCACACGTTGCCGCGACCGAACAGACCCACCAGTCGATCGAGCAGGCCCCCGACGCCGTGATGGCGCACATCGAGCAGAGGCCGACCCGCGAGCGCGACGAGCCCGGTGGTGAAGCCCTCGAGCTCCTCGAGCGTAAGGGCGCCCTCGCCCTTTGGCGCGCGCAGCTTCATGCGCGTCACGAGGCGGCAGAGGTTTTTGTAGCCTTCTGCTGAGGCCACTAAAACCGGCAAGCGCCAGATTGCCGGGACTCGGGATCCGGGATGCGGGGCCCGGGAGTTCGCGGTTCCGCGTTTCTGAGTTCCAAGTTTTTCGAATCCCGAGTCCCGAGTCCCGAGTCCCGGATCCCGGGCCCCAGGTCCCGATTCGATCGTCAGCTCCGCACCGATGATCGCGCGCAGCCCAGCCTGCTTCGCGGCCTTATGAAAACGTGGTGCGCCGTAGACACCATCGGCATCGAGCAATGCGAGCGCTGGATAGCCCAGCGATGCCGCACGCTCGACGAGCGTTTCGGGCAACGAGGCGCCCTGAAGAAAGCTGAAGGCCGATGCGGCGTGGAGTTCGATGTACACGGAAGTAGGCGGTAGGCAGTGGTGCAGTAGGTCGGTAGGCACGGTTCAGGCGGCGGGGTTCGATTGCCTGACCGCATACTGCCTGACTGCGTACTAGTCGACAACACCCTCGAGGAACCACTTGTCGGAGTGGCGCTCGCGGAAGAGCCGATACGTCGGGCCATCAGCTAGCGCGACGTCCCACTCGTCGCGATCCCATGGATCCGGGACCCGGGATCCGGGACTCGGGATTCGGGATTCGGGACTCGGGATTCGGGATTCGGGATTCGGTCGACTCGGGATTCGGGATTCGAGATCCGGGTGTCCCACCATGCGCCAGACGTTCGCCAGGGGCCGGCGCACGAGTCGATGGTTCCCCCGCTCAAGCCGCGCTCCATGATGGAGACGCTCGATGGCTTGCCTTGCTTCACGTGGACACGGATGGGGACCGGGTGGCGGAAGCGGCGAAGTGCGGACATCACTCGGGATTCGGGGCTCGGGATTCTCGGGATTCGGGACTCGGGATTCGGGGTCCGGGGTCCGGGATCCGAGCGTTCGAAGTTGAATCCCGGGACCCGGGTCCCGGGTCCCGGGTCCCGGCATAAATGTCTTCATCGCAAATGCCCCGGGCTGCCACGAGTCGATCATTTCCGGCGATCCGCAGCGCGTCTCTCCCATGAGCGCATGGAGACGTGCCATGAGCGTGGAGACCTGTTCCGGTGAGGGCAGCGGACGCGTCAGCAGCGAGAACTGCACAATGCGAGCCGGCGTCGGGATCCACGGCCACCGTTACGCGATCGATGGCGGCAGCGGGAGGATTCGATTCCAGATCGAGTAATGCCAGCGTGCGGAGCGTGCGCGCGTCGCGAATCGGCACCGGCAACTGCAGCGATCGCTCATGCACCTCGCGCGTCGTGCCATCCGTTTTGATCAAATGCAGCCGCACGTGCAGCACGGCCGCGCCGCGATCGCGCTGCACCAGGTGCGCTTCGAGCGACTCCATCAGCCGACCCAGCACGAACGACAGCGGCTCGAGTTCCTCGATCGGCCATTCGAGCTCGAGCGTCTGCTCGAATCGTTCTTCCGGAACGGAGGGCACCAGCGGACGCCCATCTTCTCCGCGAGCCAGACACTGCCAGTCTGTGTCCTGACGGCCAAGGCGTGCCGCGAGATCGTCGGACGGCAATGCCGCGAGATCGCCGAGCGTTCGCAGACCCCAACGGCGGAAGGTGGCGAGCTGATCCGGGATTCGGGATTCGGGATCCGGGATTCGATCCAGATCACCAAGCAGTGCGATCGGCAGCGGCGCTACAGCAGCGGCCTCGTTGCCCGGCTCGACGATCGTGAGCCCGGCTCGATACCGCACGAGCAATCGCGCTGCGGTTCGCGTGCCCGCAATCGCAACGCGCACGCGCAATCCGCGATCGGCAGCCGTCCGTCGCAGCTCCTCTGCAATCGTTCGGGCTTCGCCAAACAACCGCGTCAGGCCGCTCAGATCCAGCACGATCTCCGTGGGGCTGCACATCTCGATTCGCGGAGAGAACTCACGCGCCACCTCCGCCAGCACATCAGGCGGAGCACCTTCTATCGTCGACAGCGCACCGAACACAGATCACCTCATCGCCGTTATGCACTTTGATCCCGCAGGCCGGGTCCTGTTCTGTGAGACCCGCGCGGGTCCAAAGAACAGGACCCGCCCTACGGCGCGACCGCGCGCACGCGCACGTCGCCATCGATCCGCTTCCGCGGCGACACCACCCGCACACGGAGATCAACGCCCTGCAACAACCGGCTGCGATCGGACACACCAGCCCATGTCGATCGACCAGCCAGCGATAACGTCAGTCCGCCAGCACTGCGCGCCAGCGGCTCCGGTGTCAGCAGCACACACGCCGTGTCGCTCCCCTCGATGACACGCTGCACGCGCGGCCACGTGGTGAACGGAATCTGCCTGAGCCTCACGGGTGGCACGTCAGCCAGATCGATCGCCACGAGACTGAACCCGCCGGCTTGCAGCACCAGGTTGAGCGCCTTGAGCGCGCGATCAACTGCGGTCCCCAGTCCCCAGTCCCCGGTCCCCGGTCTTTGATCTCTGGTCTCGAATCCCGAGCCCCGAATCCCGAACCCCGAGTCCCGGATCCCGGATCCCGAGCCCCGGATCCACAGCACTCGATCGAGATCCACACCCGCCGCTGCGGCCGACGCCACATCGAGCCGATCGCAGGTATCGATGAGGGCAACAATCTCGCCCCGTTGCGTCGCGGCTGACATGAGTTGAAGAAGCAGCGTCATCCGTCCGCACGAGCCCGGGCCGCTGAACTCCGACAGTTGGCCACGCGGCAGGCCTCCTCGCAGGCACGCGTCCACGAGCGGGACATCCATGGGAAGCAGCGACGCAGGATCGGTCCACTCCCACGACGGCAGCGTCGTCGTCAGCGTGCGATCGAGCTTGCGGGCACGGAGGGCGGACTCGAGGACGGCAACAGCAGGGTGCGCCATGATTTTCGCTCTATCTTCGCCAGACTATACGATCGAATAGCCATGGCGATCAAGAGGCGAAAATAGACGTGAATCACTCAGTCTTCAGTCTCGGTCCTCGGTCCATAGTCCTTGATGTCCACGGTTCCACGGGACTGGAGACCGGGACTGGAGACCGGGGACTGAGGACCGAGGACTGAAGTCTGAGGACCGAAGACCCATAAACACCGTCAACACCAGCGCCGGCCACAACTGAACCAGGAGGCGATCGATTGAGGTCGAGACGTGCCACGTGATGTCGAACGGCGTGGTGACGTAGACGACGTAATACGACGCGAGCATCAGACCGAGCACGACGGCCATCACTCGCACAACTCCACCAATACGAACCGCCATCCAGGCCGCAACGAGACTCACGATCGGAAAGACGGCAAAAGCGAACGGCGCACTCCAGCTCATCGCATGTTGAGCCATCAAGCCAAGCACCGTCATATGCCGATCGGGATCCATGAGTCGAGTGAGGATGACGGCCAGTGACTGTCCCTCGACAAGACCTGATGAGGGCGCGAGCGCCAGCTTGAACCCCACGGCAACGATCAGGATCGGAGTTGCGCCTGCGATCGACCACAGAAGCTGCCGTCCATCGCGGCGGCGCACGGCGACGATGACAGCAATGAGAAACATCAGCAGCACAAAGACGACACCTTCGTTCTTCGTCCATGCGGCCATTGCACTGGTGGCGCCGGCAATAACAGACCGGGCTTCGGGCTTCGGGATTCGGGATCCGAAGCACATCTCCAAAGGTCACGGCCAGCGTCGCGACGATGAAGCACGCCAGCGGGACATCGGCGCACTGCGACGGTACCTGCGCGAGAAACGTCGTGGCGCCAAGCATCAGCGCGCCGGCAATCCATCCGTGACGTCCACCGATCGTCGTCACGGCCAGCGTCACGCATGCGATCCCGAAGCCGACCGCGATCAGGATCGGACCCAGCGTCGACTCGTGACCGGCATAGGCCCACACGCGGGCGACTGATGCTGGCAGCAACAGCGGGTAATCAGGCTGCGACCACGCGATCGAGAAGAACCCGCGCCACGCGTCACCCTCGCCACCGCGAAACAGAAATCGCGCGTGCAGGTTCCAGATCGCCCACGCATCCCAGTCGCCATGGGGCGCGGCCTGAGCCGCGGCGATTGTCGCCACAAGCGCGACGATCGCAATCACGCCGAATGCCGCGGGCAGGAGCCACTCGCGGCTCTCGACTCTGGACTCTGGGCTCTGGGCTTTCGGCTCTGGGCTCTCGGCGGCCCGTCTCGTGAACCAACCGAGTGCACCGACGATCACCCACAGGGCAACGTCAGCCAGAACGA
Source organism: uncultured Acidobacteriota bacterium (assembly GCA_963818645.1). Taxonomy (GTDB): domain Bacteria; phylum Acidobacteriota; class Vicinamibacteria; order Vicinamibacterales; family UBA2999; genus Gp6-AA40. Next base: position 100,995 of record CAWFTF010000020.1, read on the forward strand.
AAGCCCATGACGTCGGCGCAATTCCAATGACGATGAGCCCGGTGGAGACGACGGAGGAGAAACCGATGCCGAGGCACAACGCGAGCGCAAGAGACGCAATCGCCGCTCGCGCGCTCGTCCACCCCGCCGATCGATACAGGAATACGCCGATCGCGCATGCCGGGATCAAGAGAGCGAGCAACTCTCGCATTACGGCGCGCGCCTCTGATAGACGCTGTAGCCCTCTTTCGACGTCGCGATGGGCATGAAGCCGGCGAGCCGATCGTCCACACCGGGACGCACGGCATCAGGCGCCACGATCACGAATTCCAGATCGGTCCGCTTCTCGACGACACGCGGCGCCAGCGTGTACTGCGCCACGTAGTAGGTCATCACACGATCGGCGCGGTCGTCGTCGGCTTCGTATCGAAGAAAGCCGACTGGTCCTGATGGTGGCAATGCGTGCGACAGCGCTCGAAACTCCGTCTCGAAAGCCGCCACCGGATCCGTGCCACGCATGATCGCGGTGCGAGAGGCGGCTATCACAGACACGAGCGCCCAGACAACTACGATGACCGCAGCAATACGCGCGAGCGAGAAACGCACAGCGAACAAAGTGTAGGACAATGCCAGAAAGATGACGCAGACGATTGAGTTGGGTGTCGATACATTTGGCGATGTCACGATCGATGACACAGGAAAGCCGGTCACGCAGGCCCAGGCGTTGCGTCAGGTCGTAGACCAGGGAGCGCTCGCCGATCAGGTCGGACTCGATTTCTTCTGCGTTGGAGAGCACCACAGAAAAGACTTCTCAGTCGCCGCGCCCGAAGTCGTCCTGGCGGCGATTGCCAGTCGCTCAAAGCGCATCTACCTCGGATCCGCAGTCACGGTGCTCAGCACCGACGATCCGGTGCGCGTCTTCCAGCGATTCTCGACGCTCAACGCCATCTCCAGCGGACGCGCGGAAGTGATCGTCGGACGCGGCTCGTTCACGGAGTCGTTTCCGCTCTTCGGCTACGACATGTCCAACTACGAGGCGCTCTTCGAGGAGAAGCTGAATCTCTTCGCGGAGCTGCTCAAGGGGACGCCGGTCACCTGGGCTGGCAAGCTGCGTGCGCCGCTCTCGAATCAGATGGTGTATCCGCCCATCGAGAACGGGACGTTGCGCACGTGGGTCGCTGTGGGTGGGAGCCCGGAGTCGGTGGTTCGCGCAGCGCACTACGGCTTGCCGCTGATCCTCGCCATCATCGGCGGAAGCGCGCAGCGATTCGCGGGGTACTCACAGCTCTATCATCAGATGCTCGAGCGGTTCAACAAGCCGACGCTCCCGATCGGCGTGCACTCGCCGGGACACATTGCGGCGACCGACGAACAGGCCAAAGAAGAACTGTGGCCGCACTATGCCGGGCTGATGAATCGAATCGGCGCCGAGCGTGGATGGTCGCCGATCAGCCGTTCCCACTTCGAACGTGAGGCCGGCCCCGACGGCGCGCTCTACGTCGGCTCGCCGGAAACGGTAGCGATGAAGATCGTGACGACGATGAAGCTGCTTGGCTTGTCGCGCTTCGAGCTGAAATACGCGAACGGCACGATGCCGCACGACAAGCTCATGACCAGCCTCGAGCTCTACGGGACGAGAGTCGCGCCGATGGTGCGCGAGCGACTCGATGACTAGTAAGCGGTAAGCAGTAGGCCGTAGGCAGTAGGCAGTAGCGCATACCGCCTACCGCATACCGCCTACCGCATACCGCCGTACCGCATCGCGCTGATCTGAACGCCACCACCGCTCGATCGCAGGCGCAGCGTCGCTCCGCCGCCGTTGATATCACCTCGCAGCGAATTGCGAGTTGTACCCTGAACCGTGACCGGCAAGTCGGAGTGCACGCTCCCACCCGAAGAACTGGCGTCGATTGACAGGGCGACACCGGGATCCAGTTCGGTGCGAACTCCACCACCTGATGTCGTCAACTCGCCGCCGCTCTTGTTTCCAGCGGCGAAGCGGACGGTGACGGGGCCTCCGCTGCTGTGCGCCTCCACTCGTCCGCCGGCGCCACGCACTTGAACTCCACCGCCGCTGGTCGATGCATGGAGATCGCCGGAGACGGTATCGATATCGATCCCGCCCCCGCTCGTCGTCGCCATCAAACTACCGCGCACACCAACGATGTCGATGCTGCCGCCGGACGTTCGGGCGATCGTGTCGCCGCCCACGCTGCGCATCTTGATCGAGCCGCCACTGGTCGTCCCCTCGACAGGGCCATCGATCTCTTCGGCTCGCAGACTGCCGCCGGACGTGTGCACGGCAAGGCGGCCGCTGAGCCGCGAGGCGTCGATCGAGCCTCCGGACGTTCGGATGTTGGCCGTCGTCTTCGACGGTACGTGAACGACGATCTGCGTGGCGTCGCCAAACCATTCGCCGCCCCAGAAGCCCTTCAGCCAGCCGCCCCGCCGCTTGATGCTGACCGTGACGCCGGCTGGGCTTTCGTCAAAGCGCAGGTCGAAGAGCTCGTCGAAGTCGTCGCGGCGCGAGGTCACCGTGACTGCGGCGCCGGACGTCGAGTCGCCGGTCAAGGTGACGCTGCCAATGTCTGCGTTCAGGGTGAACGTTCCACCCGGCTCGAGCGCCAGGCGACGTTCCATCTTGAAGTCTGCCCTGGCGGGTGTCGCGAGAAGCACAAATCCGGCTGCCAGTGCGAAAAGCATCTTCGTGCGCGTCATCGTTCACTCCTTGGAACACCGGTGGCATAACAAGCTGCGTGCCGTTCGATTTCAAGGCAATTGGACGAGATCGGCCTGGCAGGCGTTCATCACCGGGATCGACCGTCCCACGACCGGTCGGCTATTTGGGCTGAACTAAGATGAAGGACGTTCGTGAGTACCGCACCCGCCCCGGCCCCCGATACCGTCAGGACTGCTGAACCGACACCGGCACCCAGCGCGTTGGGACGTATCGCTGCGGCGCTGACCTATCGCGACTTCCGCGTCCTCTGGTTCGGTGCGTTTCTGTCCACCATCGGCACGTGGATGCAGAAGGTCGCGCAGAACTGGCTGGTGCTGACGATCACGGGGACCTCGTCGGCATTCTTTCTCGGCCTCGACTCGTTCCTCGGCGAGCTGCCGATTCTGCTCTTGACCGTGGTGGGCGGCGTGGTCGCCGACAGGTACGATCGCCGCCGGCTGCTGCTGACGTCGCAGTACATCCAGATGGGCTCGGCGTTTGCGCTGGCGGCCCTCGTGTTCTCAGGGCAGGTGCACATCTGGCATGTGCTCGCGCTGTCGGTCGTCACCGGCCTCGCGCAGGCGTTCGGCGGGCCGGCCTATCAGTCGCTCCTGCCGTCGCTCGTCAGCAAGGACCACGTCCCGAATGCGATTGCATTCAACTCGATTCAGTTCAACCTGGCTCGCGTGATCGGACCGCTGTTTGCCGGCGCGGCGCTGGCGGCGTTCGGCATGGTCGCGTGCTTCGGCCTCAACGGGCTGTCGTTCCTCGCGGTCATTGCCGCAATCCTGTCACTGCACGTTCGACACATTCCTCCCACTGCGCCGAAGCACATGCGTGAGGAGTTCAAGAGCGGCTACCAATACGTGCGGGAGCATCCGGCACTGCTCGGCCTGGCTGTCCTCGGGTTCGCCGGCACCTTTCTGGGCAACCCGCTGCTCACGTTCCTTCCGCTGTTCGCGCAGAACGTGTTGCACGGCGGGGTGACGCAATACACCTATCTGATGTCGAGCGCGGGCGCAGGCGCCGTGGCGGGCGCGCTCGTCGTCGCGTGGCGCGGCCGCTTTCCGCACATGGGCCGCACGGTGCTGCTGATTCAGATCGTGTTCGGCGTGCTCATGATTCTGTTCGCGATGACGCGCCTGTTCTGGCTGAACGCTGCCCTCCTGTTTGGTGCCGGGGCGTGCATGGTGATGGTGTTCGCCACGCTGTCATCGCTCGTTCAGCTCAATGCGCCGAACGAGATGCGCGGACGCGTCATGAGTCTCTACATGGTGGCGTTTCGCGGTGGGATGCCACTCGGCAGTCTCGCCGGCGGCTGGCTCGCCAACTTCGCGGGCGCACCAACGGTCCTCACGGTGAATGGACTGCTCCTCAGCACCGTCGCCGTCACCTTCCTGATCAAGAGTCGCAGAATCCGCGAGCTCTAAGAGCGAGCGTACGGTCCGACGGGGCGAAGGGACGAAGGTGCGAGGGTCCAGTGCGGAGGTCCGAGAGTCCGAAGGTCCGTGGCGCCCATCGGACCGCAGGATCTCAGCTATCTGGCTGATCCGAAAACGAACCCAACCGATCGCTCGATCGGGTTGTACGCCGTGCCGTAGTCGGGCGAGGTGATGTTGCTCTGGACATCGCGGTCGGCGGATGAGCCGAACACGTTGTAGACCTTGAGCCCGGCCCGGAAGCGATACTTCTTGTATCGCCACGGGCGCGACAACTGGAAATCGAGCGTGCGCACTACCGGCAGCCGCCCTGCCTGGTTACGAGCCCCGACGAAGTCCTGAAACTCGTTGACCGCTGAATACGGGAACCCGGACCGCAATTCCAGCACCGGCGCAAAGTCCCACTGCCCTGGAAACCCGAAGTTGCCGCGCACGAGCACGCGGTGACGCACATCGGTCGGCAGGTAGCTGTTCTCGTTCGCGCGCACGAGTGGATTGCGGAAGTTGCCGTAGAACTGATCGTAGTTATTGAGGTCGGCCGTGCCGCGCGCCCAGACGTACGACACGGTGAAATCGCGCCGGACGCCGCCAAGATATCTCGTCGTCGCTTCCAGCTCGCGATAACGCGATTCGCCCGTGCTCGACAGCTGCAACTGCCCCGCCGCTGGATCGGGGACGAGGATGTACTCGTGCGATCCGACGCGGTGCAGGAATCCGAGCTTGAACAGCAGGCGTCTGCCGAATCGCTGATTCCACTCGACGTTGCCCACGTCGGCTTCCGGCGTCCTGAGATCGCCGCTGATCGCATTGCTGAAGGCAACGGCCGGCCCAAGGGCTGTGACGCCGTCCGGTCCGAAACGCGCTGACGACTCGCGACTCGTACTGCGGGAACGCTTCGATGTTGAGCGCGGTTCTCGCGACGAACTTCCCGTATCCGCCGCGGATGATCGCACGCCCTTCGGGCAGGACGGTGACTGCGGCGCCCGCACGCGGCGACCAGTTGTAGCGGAGCGTGATCGGATCGCGGTCCATGCGGAATCCCAGTTCCATCGTCAAACGCGATCCGGCGCGCCAGCGATCCTGACCGAAGAGGGCGACCTCGGTCCCGGCCACCTCCTGTTGCGTCAGCCCGCCGAATACCGTTCGCTCAGCGAGCGAGCCGTCGATCCGGCGCACTTCAACGGGATGGTTGTCGCTCGAGCCTTCGAATCGCGCCCACTGCACATCGGCGCCGGTCTTGATGACGTGCTCGCCGCGCCAGTTGCGGGTCAGGCTGATCGACTCGACCCACTGAAAGCTGCGGACGCGCCGCTCCTGCGTATTGAAGTAGTTTCCGCTCTCGGATTGAGGAGCGATCGTCAGCACCTCAGCGCCCTCGGGCTTGACCTCGATCTCGAACCGGCGGCCGGCAACCGTCGTTTCGAGCACGACGTTCGGCGAGAGGGCAAATCGATCGAGCAGACCGGAGGACCAGCCCTGCTGATCCAGGCTGGGAGTCGTCTCCGGCGGACGGAAGGTGTTCATCGTCGCGTGGTTGATGTTTCTCGGGAAGATGATCAGCGCGCCACCGACGGTGTGTCGCGCGGACAAAATCGCGTCGAGGCGGGTAAACGAGTCGAAGCTGGTGAGCTCGACGTCCGGTTCGTCGGGAAGGCTTTTGACCGGTGTCTCGACGAATCGGTATTGCCAGTCCTGCGCCAGGAACAGACGGCCGCGTTGGATAGGGCCACGGACGGACAAGCGCGGTTCAAAACCACGAATGCCGCGAAACCCTTTGTGGAAACGCGGCATCAGACTGCCCGGTTTGACTTCCCATTCATCGGTGCCACGCCGCGTGCGAATCTGCGTGACACTGGTCGCGAAGCGGCCGAACTCCGCGGCGAACGGGTTGGCGAGCACCTCGACCGACTCGACGCTTGGCGCCGGCAATTCGAGATCGAAATCTCCAGTCGAGGGATCGACCAGGCTGGCGGTGCTCACCTGAAGTGCGGCCTGTGTGGGCTGTCCGCCTTTGACGCGCAACCGTCCGTCGGCGCCACGGACGACACCAGGCAGCAGCGGCAACAGGCTCTGGAAATCGTCACCCTCGAGCGGCGACGACTCCATGAGCGTGCCATCGAGCATGTCGCTCATCGACACCGGCTGGATGCTGTCGGTCGGCGAGGGAGCCTTCGCCACGACGTCAACCGTCGGGATCGTGAACGTCAATTGCACATCGAGCAGGACGTTCGCGGCTTCACCCGCGCGGACATCGAAAGCGGTGGACACGCTATCGACGAATCCCGCCCTCACGGCTCCGAGCGTGTATCGCCCCGGCGGGACGTCCGGGAAGACCACGTGTCCCGCACCGTCGCTCCGTGTCATCGCCAGCACGGCGCCCGAAGGCTGCTCGCGCAACTCCACCTGCGTGCCGGGCAATTGCACGGTGCCTTCGAGTGTGGTCACCGTCGCCACGACACGGCCGTTGCCGGACGACTGTTGTTGCGTTGGTTGTTGAGCGGCGGGTGATGCGGCCGCGAGGACGAGGAGAAGAAGTCGAATCATCGGCATCCGAACAGACGTCTCAGGAAACTACGTCATAATCCGGCCCGATGTCACTTCAATTCAGAGGGGCACCGCCGGACTGTTCGTGAGTCTCAGCCTCCTTCAGGGATCCGCCTTCATGGCGAAGTCCGTCGATCGCACGAAGGTGACGTCGATGGTGAACATCGACATCGCCGGATACGGCGACACGATCATGAGCAGACCGACAACTGGCGCGGGCGCGATCGGACTCGCGCCTGCAATTCTGCGCACGATTCACACCCCAGCAGACACCGCAGACAAGCTCCGCTAAAAGCCTTTACACCTCCTGCCGATACAACGAGCAGCGGTGTAAAGGTGTCAGACCCGAAACCAGAAAGCGGCGAGCGGCGAACAGGCGCGTGGCAATGCCCGACGTGCGGACGACACGTCCCGCGGCATGTCGACGCGTGCCGCTGTGGCAGCGAGCGCAGACGCCTCGAAGCGCTCGGCTACAAATTCGACAGCGAGCCGTCCGTCCAGGCGGCGCCAGCCGCTCGCGTGCGGCACGTGCGATCGGAAGACTACGGTTTTGCCGGGACGCTCTTTGGCTATCAGCTCGACACCGACCTTGGCGCTCCGCTTCGCGTCGCACTCAAAGTCATTTTCGGCACCGCGGTGATCGCGCTCGTCGTGGCGCTGGTCCGCTATACCCACACCGAGCCGCTTCCCGCGCGCGACAATATTCAAATCCTCAGCACGCTCGACGTCTTCACGCGGAACGCGGGACCTGAAGCAGGCAACACGATTCCGACATTCATCACGAGCACCGGCCGGCTCGGCGTGCTGACGTCAGCAGGAACGCCCGAGGACCTGGTGAAGAGCCTCCAGGAGTCGGATCTGAGACAGGGATTCTGTTCGCAGAGCGTGGTGAACCAGGTCCGCCACGAATATCCGGGGTTCTACGACGACTGGCCCAACGACAAACTCGAGCGCATGGTGCTCGAGAAGTATCCCGAGTTCGCGGATCGCGTATGCGTGCTGTCAGTCCGCTTCGACGCGCCGGCAAGCGATGTCATCAAGTACGAACTGAAGCCGCGAACGCTCGCAGGACACGCTCTGTTGTGGCTGCGAACGCTCCTGATCGCTGGCGCGTTCGCCGTCGTGTGCTTGAATGTCTACTACCGGCTGATCGTCGGACGGCTTCTCGCTCCGGTCGTCTCAGAAGCCTGACGCCCCTTATATGAAGCTCCGGGCAAAGAGCGCGTCGATCGCACGCGCGCCATTGTCTTTCAGCGATCGCGTGCCGGTGCCCGTGAAGTGCTGATGCGTGATCACCGGCTCGCCCGCTGCTGACGGCGCCCACGCCTCCCCCGTCCATGTGAACCAGCCGTCCTTGTCTTGATCGAAGACGTAGAGCGGCTTGTTACACAGCTTGGCGAACTCCGCTCCCCACCCCGTCCCGCCACGCACCGTCCCATCGTCCTGGACGGTTCCGATCACGTAGATCTCCTGACCGTTGTTGACCTGATACCAGAGCGTCTGCAGGACTTTGCGCAGCGTCGGTCCTTCGGTGTAACGCCGGTTCATCAACCGCGACACGTAGGCGAGGCTCACGTCGCCCGAGAGCAGTTCTTCGTGATTCAGCACGCGAACGCCGCGGTGTCGATCAATCTTGTGGCCCTCGAACGTGAAGTTCACTTCCTCGACGCCATGACGCTCGGCGCACGCGCCAAAATGCGCTTCGGCTCCCGGAGCGCCGCCACTGAAGAGAATGCAGTCGTTCGGCTTCATGTGGGGATGATACATGGTCCACGGTCCCTCGGTCTTCGGTCCGGTCGTGGCATCATCATTCACCGTGAACACTCCTCGCCGCTGGCGTGCTGGTGAATCGATCGACGACTATTGCCGCGCCTGCAAGACCGATCGTTCTCACACCGTGATCGTGGTTGACGGCAGCGGGCACCCGCTGCGCGTGCAGTGCGGCTACTGCGAAAGTCAACACAACTATCGCGGCGGTCCGCGGATCGATCCGGTGCCAAAGGCGGCGTCGCCGAGATCGGCGCCCACGCCATCGATCGAGCCCACCCGCAGTCCGGCTCAGCCCGCTCCTCTTGTCAGCGACCGCGAAAGGATCGCACCGCCCATGGCTCTCTCCGACCGACCCGATGATCTGGAACTGCTGCTGCGTCGCATCATTCGCGAGGAGGCGGGCATCACGCCGGTCGCGCCCGCGCAGAAATGGCGAGGCGGCACACTGGTGCTGCGTCCGGGCACACCGGGCCTTCAGGAGAAGACGTGGCCGATCGAAACCTTCTTCAACAAGGTTGTGATGTTGCGTAACCGTCTGCGCAGTCTCGAGCAACAGGTCAACGCATCGGATCTGCCCGACGATGTGAAGCTGAAACTGCAGGGATATGTGAGCGGATGCTACGGCTCGCTCACCAGTTTCAATCTGCTCTTCGCCAACGAGGAAGACCACTTCAAAGGGACAGGTAGTGACTAGGACTCGCTACTCCACCGTGAAGGCCAGGTACATCAACCCGCCGCGGCGCTCCAGTTGAAGCACGACAGGTGCGCCTGGTGTGGCGGAATCGATGGCCTGCCGCAGCGCCGGCAGGTCCGCAATCCATTGACCGTTGACCGCGTGAATCACGTCGCCGGGCAGGAGGCCGCCGTTATCGGAGTCCAGCGCGCTCGCACTCGCCGAGGCCACGACGACACCCGCCTTGGCCCGCAGCGGTAGGCTGGCGGCAAGCTTCGGATCGATCGTCGCAGCGAGGATGCCGAGACGCGGAATGATGTTCTCGCGTGGATCGATCAACAAGCTCGCGGCCGACAGCGGATCGGCACGCTCAGCCACCAGGACCGTGACGGCCGTCGGCTGATCTCCGCGCAGGATCTCGAGCCGTACCTGATCTCCGACCGCACGTCGATACAGGTTGACGTGCAGTTGCCGGCCGTTCTCGATCGCCTTGCCGTCGAGGCTGAGCACCAGATCGCCGACGCTCAGACCGGCCCGATCGGCCGGACTACCGGGCGCCACGTCCGCGAGCACAGCTCCCTGTTCCCGCTTGAGGCCAAGCCCCGCCGCGAGAATCGGCGTGATCGTTTGTGCTCGCACGCCAATCTCACCTCGACGCACGCGACCATTGCGCTTGATCTGATCGAATACGGTTCGCACGATGTTGCTCGGCGCAGCAAAGCCGGGGCCGGCGGTGGCCACACCTCCCGACAGGATCAATGTGTTGATCCCGATCAGCCGGCCGCGCGCATCGACGAGCGGTCCTCCGCTGTTGCCTGGATTGATCGACGCATCAGTCTGGACGTAGACCATCGGCGATTCGGGCTCGAGCTGACGTGCGGCGGAGCTGACGATGCCGAGAGACACGGAGTTCTGCAGGCCGAGGGGGCTGCCGAATGCCAGCACCATCTGACCGGCTCTCAGGTCGTCTGAATCGCCAAACGGCAGTGCGGCAAGGCCGCGCTCCTCCACGCGCAGCACCGCAATGTCGGTCTCGTCATCAATGCCGATCACACGTGCCGGCACGACGCGCGAACGGCGGGCGAGAAGGGACTGTCCCGTTCGCACGGTCGGGATCTCGACGCGAATGCGAGAGGCGCCACGGACGACGTGCGCGTTGGTGACGATGTAGCCTTCCGCGTCGACAATGACGCCTGAGCCGCTCGAGCGCTGCGGGGTGACCAGATTCGATTGATCGGTGACGACGCCCGACAGCGGCGCCAGGCCGGACGTGAACACCTGCACGATGCTGGGATCGACGGTTCGGACGAGGGCTTCGATGGAGTCGTCGAAGTCGGCAAGCGACGGGATCCCTTTGGCCGGAGCTCGTTCCTGGCCAAACGCGGGTGACACGAGCACAAGCAGCACGGCGGCCGTACGCAATGACGGCGCGAAGCGAACGTTCATCCAGACCTCACTTGACGGGTGCCGTATTGTGAACCCGAATCAGCAATTGTGCAGCCCGGCCATGCGCCCTGCCGGGTGATACGATGAACCTGCGCCGGATTGCGTCGCGCGGACACGTGAGCGACCCGCACGGCGCCTGTTTCGATGGCAGCTTCCCCCAGACCGGCGCTCGACCCTGCTGTCCTCACCGCGATGATCTGTTCGGGTGCCGTCAGCGCCCAGTTCATCGCCGGCAAGGCCACCCGCGACGCACTCTACCTCGCGCACCTGGACGTCACAACGCTGCCGGCAATGGTGGTCGTCACGGCGGCCGTGTCGATCCTGCTGGTAATTGCCAGTTCGCGCAGCCTGCGCGCAATCACGCCCGGCACATTCGTGTCGGCGGCCTTCGTCATCAGCGCGGCGCTCCTGCTCGGCTCCTGGGTGCTGCTCGGGTGGGCGCCGCGCCTGGCGGCGCAGGTGGTCTATCTCCAGATCTCCGGACTCGGGCCGATGCTCGGATCCGGCTTCTGGCTCATCGCGACCGAGCGATTCGATCCGCATACCGCCCGGTTGAACTTCGGGCGCATCGCCGGCATCGGCACGATCGCAGGACTCGGCGGCGCCCTCGTCACCGAACGGATCGGCGCGACGCTCGGCATCGCCGCGATGCTCCCGCTTCTGGCCGCAGTCAACCTGGTCTGCGCGTGGCAGGTGCGCAAACTCGCCGGCCCGAAGGTCCTGACGATCCACGACAAGGCCATGGAGGTCGCACCGGACCTCGCCGCCACATCACCTCGCTCGGGTCTGCGCGTGCTGGCTGGAGCGCCGTACCTGCGGAACCTCGCGGCCCTGGTGCTGCTGGGCACAGTGGCTGCGGCGCTTGCGGATTACGTCTTCAAGGCGCAGGCCGTCCAGGTGTTCGGCCGGGGCGACGCGCTGCTGCAATTCTTCGCGCTCTACTACGCCGGCGTGAGCCTGCTGGCGTTCGTCGTGCAGAGCGTGTCCGCACCGCTCGTGCTCGAGCGCCTGGGCCTCGCGGTGACCACGGCCACGCCGTCGCTGGCTCTCGTACTCGGAGGACTTGGTGCGCTGGTGTTTCCCGGACTCGGTGGCGCTATCGCCGCACGCGCCGGCGAATCCACGCTCCGCAGTTCCCTCTTCAAGACGGGTTACGAGATCTTCTTCACACCAATCGCCTCGCATGACAAACGGGCGGCCAAATCGATCATCGATGTCGGCTTCGATCGCCTCGGCGACGCCATCGGTGGCGGACTGATCCAACTGCTCATCATGTTGCCCAGCGCATCGCAGTACGTGGCGCTGATGGGCGCAGCCATCGGATGCTCGGCCATTGCCGTGGCGGTGGCGCAGCGACTGAGTCGCGGATACATCCACACGCTCGAGCGCAGCCTGCTCGATCGCGCAGTGGAACTCGAGCTGTCGGACGTCGGCGACATCACGACCAGGACGGTCATGATGCGGACGATTCGCGCACCGCGGCCGAACCTCCCGCGACCGACCACCGACACGCGTTCGCAGGGCAGCGATACCCGACCTCAGGGCGAGGGAACAATGCGAGTCCCCACGCCGGTCAACGACCCCGAGCTGCGCGAGATCGTCGCGCTGCGGTCGCGCAATCGAGACGCCGTGCTCCAGGTGCTACGTGCGGATGAAGGGCTGCCGGCCGCGCTCATCCCCCATGTCATTCCGCTGCTCGCGTGGGACCCGGTCGCCGAGGACGCCGTGCGGGCGCTGCGGAAAGTTGCCGAGGAACGCGTCGGCGAGCTCGTGGATGCGCTGCTCGATCCCAACCAGCCGTTCGCGTCGCGGCGACGTCTCGCGCGCGTGTTCTCTGTGTGCGTCTCTCAGCGTGCCGTCGACGGCGTCCTGCTTGGTCTCGAGGACCTGCGCTTCGAGGTGCGCTTCCAATGCGGACGATCGCTGGCCTCCATCATCGAGAAGAACCCGCGAATCCGCATCGACAAGGAACGCGTCTTCGACGTCGTACGCCGTGAGGTGGCCGTCGGACGCCCCGTATGGGAGAGCCATCGTCTCCTCGATACCGTCGAGGCCGACGCGCGCTCGTTCGTGGACGAGTTTCTCAAGGATCGCGCGGGGCAGAGCCTGGCGCACGTCTTCACGCTGCTCTCGCTCGTGCTGCCCACTGCCCCGCTGCAGATTGCGTATCGCGGCATCCACACCGACGACCCGGGACTGCGCGGCACTGCCCTCGAGTACCTCGAAGGTGTCCTGCCTCCCGACATTCGCGATCGTCTCTGGCCGTTCCTCAGCGACCGTCCAAGGAAAAAGAGCGACACCCGGGCGCGCGACGAGATCCTCGCTGACCTCCTGCGATCGAACGAATCGATCATGCTCAACCTCGAGGAGCTCAGACGACGGACGGGCACGGGACCGCCCTAAACGGACCCGCAAAAAACCTTGGGAGTCGGGAATTGGGAGTTGGGAGTTCAAGGGCAGAGCTCTTGACTGGTTTATAGTGCGGGTATGAGTCCGCCACGGCAGGTGCTCGCCAGGCGTGAGGAGACCGCCACCTCCGACATACGGGACTCCGGTCGCACCACTCGCCTTCCGACGGAACTGCTGACGGAGCAGGCCGCGCGGCTCACGGTTTTCGCAACGGTCGCCGCCGTTCTCTGGTCGTTCGCGCTCTTGCTCGACATCGCCATCCTGCCCGCGCTCTCTTCCACATGGGTCAGGAACTGGCGAATCATCCCGCTCGAAATCACCGGCGTCGTCGGTTCGATCATCATGCGGTGGTATCTCGGCCGCGCCGCGACGACGGCCGAGCGCAAGGGCACCATCGGCTTCGCAATGATGCTGATGAACGGCGCCCTGATCGCCGCCGCGAATGCGTGGGCAATGCCCGCGCTTCCGCCTGAAGCTCCTGAGATTGGGCGGCCGTCGTGGATCGCGCTCCTGATTCTGATCTTCGCGATGATCGCACCCGGCGCGCCCCGCCGAATGTTCGCGATGTCGCTCATCGCAGCGTCGTTCGATCCGCTTGCGTATCTCATCCTGTGGCTGGCGGGTGGCGACGCGCCGGCATTGGTTCGGCTGTTCATCCTCTGCTGGCCGAGTTACGCGTGCGCCTTCGTCGTCGTCGTACCGGCCAAGGTGCTCCATCGCATGAGCCGTCGCTTGAAGGAAGCCCAGGAGCTTGGCAGTTATCAATTGATCGAGAAGCTCGGGCACGGCGGCATGGGCGAGGTGTGGCGCGCCGAACATCGCCTGCTCGCACGCGACGCGGCAATCAAGCTGGTTCGTCCTGAAGTCCTCGGCGCGCGCAACGATCAGGAAGTGCAGCTGACGCTTCGGCGCTTCGAACGCGAGGCACAGGCCACCGCCGCGCTCAACTCACCGCACACGATTCAGGTGTTCGACTTCGGCGTCACGCAGGACGGCACGTTCTACTACGTGATGGAACTACTGGCCGGACGCGACCTGGAGTCGCTGGTGCGCGAGTTCGGCCCTCTCCCGGCGGCGCGCACGATCTACCTGCTTCGCCAGGTCTGTCACTCGCTCGCCGACGCGCACGCGCGCGGCCTGGTCCATCGCGACGTCAAGCCAGCCAACATCTACGTCTGCCGCATGGGTCTCGACTACGACTTTGCCAAGGTGCTCGACTTCGGCCTGGTCAAGATCAGGAACCGACCCTCGGCCGACTCGCTGACGACGATGGACCAGAGCACGACGGGGACGCCAGCGTACATGGCGCCCGAGTGCATCCTCGGCGACGTGGACGTTGACCGCCGCGCGGACGTGTATGCCCTCGGATGCGTCGCCTACTTCGTGCTGACCGGCTCGCTGGTGTTCGACGCGGAGAACTCGATGCAGATGCTGATGCACCATCTGCACACGGAGCCGACGCGACCGTCAGAGCGAACCGAGATGCCCATCCCGCGGGAGCTCGACGACCTGGTCCTCGCGTGCCTGCAGAAAGACCCCGCCCTGCGCCCTCAGAACGCCGGTGAGCTTCTGGGTATGGCGTATAACTGCCACTGCAACGAAAGCTGGGGGCAGGAGGACGCCCGAGCCTGGTGGCGGGCGCACCTGCCACATCTCACCGGATCATTAACGGTCGCGGCACGAAGAGATAGCCCGGAGCACGTCGTCCCGGTGTAGCATCTGAGTCCCATGGCACAGGGCACACCGTTTCCTTCCGAGCACAAGGGACTACTCGACCGCACGCTGTCACTCTTCACCGACGTGCGCGCCGGCGAAGGCGTGGGCGCCCTGCTGCTCGCGACCAACGTCTTCTATCTCCTCGCGTTCTACCAGGTCCTCAAGATTGTCCGTGATGCGCTGATCCTGAGCGAATCAGGAGCGGTCGCGGCCAGCTACGCTTCGGCAGGAATGGCCGCGGTGCTCTTCGTATTCGTACCGGCCTACGGAGCGCTCGCATCGCGAGTGAATCGCGTCTGGCTGATCTCCGCGGTCACGATCTTCTTCGCGTCCCATCTCCTGATCTTCTACGCGCTCGGCTCGGCTGGTGTGCGCATCGGCGTGCGCGTTCTACATCTGGGTCGGCGTGTTCAACATGGTGGCCGTTGCCCAGTTCTGGGCGTTTGCCAACGACCTCTACACGACCGAGCGCGGGAAGCGATTGTTCCCGCTGGTCGGCATCGGTGCATCACTCGGCGCGCTCGTCGGCGCGGGACTCACGGCGTACTTCTTCAAAGGCATGGGCCCATACACCCTCATGCTGATCGCGGCGTTCGGGCTGCTGGTACCGGTCGCTCTGACGATCATCGTCCACAAGCGCGAGGGCCATCGGAAGGACGCAAAGAAAGATGAATCGGAGAAACCAGTCGGCGGACCTGGCGGGTTCACGCTGGTGTTCAGGCAGCGCTATCTGCTGCTCATCGCGATGCTGGTGCTGGTCTACAACCTCGTGAACACGCTCGGCGGGTTCATGTTGAACACGGAGATCGAACACGAGGCAACGCGCGTGGCCGCCGCCACCGCTGGCGCCACCGCAGAACAAGTCAGAGCGATCAAGGCGTCTGTCAGCGGCACCCTGTCTGGCACCGTGGGCACCTACGTCAACCTCATGGCATTTGTGCTGCAGGCGTTCTTCGTCTCGCGCATATTCAAGTACGCCGGTGTGCGTAATGCGCTGTTCATCCTGCCGATCGTCGCCGCCACGGGCTACACCGTCGATCGCGCTTGATACCCGTGCTGATGACCGTGCAGTGGACGAAGATCTTCGAGAACAGCACCGACTATTCGATCCAGAACACCACGCGGCAGGCGCTCTTCCTTCCAACAAGTCGCGAGGCAAAGTACAAAGCCAAGCAGGCCATCGACTCGTTCTTCGTGCGCTTCGGCGACATGTTGCAGGCGGGCGTTGTCTTCGTCGGCGTTCAGCTCGCGCTGACCGTCCGCGGCTTCGCGGTCGTCAATCTCGTTCTCATTGGTGTCTGGTTTCTCATCGTCCTCGGCATCCGCCGCGAACATCAGAAGTTGACCGGATCCGAAGCCATCGACGAAGCGGCCTGATTCGATTGATCTGATTCACGGTTGATTCCCATCATCCGGGGCTCTTCCCTCCGCGTGTTACGATTCCGTTACATTGTCGTTACACAACAACGCCCGAGTGGTCTCCACTCGCTTCGAGGTGAGATAGTGCGTTTCCGCCTGATTCCGCGCGAGGAGCGTTTCTTCGAAGATTTCGTCGGCATGGCCGAGGAGCTTCGCGGCGGTGCGCGACTTCTGAAACAGATGCTGGCAGTGGAGCCCTCCGGACTGACTCAAAGGCCGACGCGATCAAGGACGTCGAGCACATCTGCGACGGACGGACGCGGGCGATCATCGATCGTCTCAATCGCACCTTCGTCACGCCACTCGATCGCGAGGATATTCACGCGCTGGCGATTTCGCTCGACGATGTGATGGATGCGATCGATGCGGCGGCGGCGGTCACGCGTCTCTACAAAATCACGCGCGTCAGGCCGGGCGCCCGCCGATTGACCGAGATCATCTCGGACTCAACCGATCGTCTCTGCGAAGCGCTGGCTGTACTCGAGAAGCAGGAGGGTGTCAGGGAACTCGCCGCACGCGTCGATCAACTCGAACGCGAAGCCGATCGCGTGCACCAGGACGCCATCGTCGCGCTCTTCGACGAGGAACGCGATCCCATCGTCGTCATCAAGTGGAAAGAGATCCTGGACTTCCTCGAAGCCGCCACCGACCGATGTGAGGACGTCGCGAATCTGCTCGAGGGCGTGATCGTCAAACACGGCTGATGGATCACACCCTCCTCGCAGTACTCACGCTGATCGCAGTCGCGCTCATTTTCGACTACATCAACGGTTTTCACGACGCGGCCAACTCGATCGCGACCGTGGTCTCGACCCGCGTGCTGTCCCCTGGCAAGGCCGTGGTCTGGGCTGCGTTCTTCAACTTCGTCGCGGCGTTCGGGTTCGGCACCGCTGTCGCGCAGACCGTCGGCTCGGGCATGGTCGACCTCAAGGTGGTCAGCTTGACGGTGATCTTTGCCGGACTCACGGGGGCCATCGTCTGGGACCTCGTGACGTGGTACTACGGGCTGCCAACCAGTTCGTCGCACGCGCTGTTCGGCGGATATGCAGGCGCAGCGGTCGCCAAGGCTGGTTTCATCGCGATCATCCCGAGCGGATGGACGCTCACGATCATCTTCATCGTCCTCGCTCCGCTCATCGGCCTCGTCGTCGGGCTCGTGCTGATGACACTCAGTCAATGGGTCCTTCGAGGTCAGACACCGCGACGGGTTGACGGATTCTTTCGCAAGATGCAGCTCCTCTCGGCGGCTGCTTTCAGCCTGATGCACGGCGCGAACGATGCGCAGAAGACGATGGGCATCATCGCGGGAGCGCTGTTCACTGGCGGATATCTCGAGCGGGAGCCAGGCGGAACACTCCCCATTCCGTATTGGGTCATCCTGCTCGCCAACGCGGCGATCGCCCTGGGCACGCTGTCTGGCGGGTGGCGCATCATCAAAACGATGGGCACGAAGATCACAAAGCTGCAGCCGATTGGCGGGTTCGCGGCCGAGACGGGCGCTGCTCTGGCGATCTACTCGGCGACCGCCCTCGGCGTCGGCATCAGCACCACACACACGATCACCGGCGCCATTGTCGGCGTTGGCGCCTCGAGGCGCCTGTCCGCGGTGCGGTGGGGCGTCGCACGACAAATCATGTGGGCCTGGGTGCTCACGATTCCGGCCTCCGCGTTCATCGGTGGCGTGACCTACGAGATCTTTCGAACGCTGTTCCAGGCGCCCTGAGTCCGCCGCACCCGGCGGCGATGTAGCATTGAGTCGACGTGAACATCCTGGTCGCCGAAGACGACCGCGACATCGCCGATCTCATCGCGCATTACGTCGAGCGATCGGGTTGGACGCCTCACACCGTTGGATCGGGCGACGACGCACTGGCGCGGGCCCGCAAGCAACCTTTCGATCTCGTGATTCTCGACGTCATGCTGCCGGGCATGAGCGGGCTGGAAGTGTGCCGCGCGCTGCGTGCGGATTCGATGACGAACGCGATCCCGATCATCATGGTCACCGCGCGTGCCGAGGAGACCGACCGCATCATCGGCCTCGACATCGGTGCCGACGATTACCTGGCAAAGCCGTTCAGCCCGAACGAGCTGGTCGCGCGGATCCGTGCCCTCATGCGCCGTTCGAAGCGGGCGGAGCCCGAGTCGCAGACGATCAAGCTTGGTTCGCTCGTGATGGACCTGGAGCGCCACACGGTCGTCGACGGCGGTCAGGAGGTCAAGCTGACGGCCAAGGAGTTCCTCCTGCTCCAGTACCTCCTCCAGCACCGCGGCCGCGTCCTCTCGAGGGACGTCCTGCTCGGCGATGTCTGGGGCTACCGGTACACGGGCGGGACGCGCACCGTTGACGTCCACGTCCGGCGGCTCCGGGAAAAGCTGCCTGTGCTTGTCGATGCGCTCGTGACCGTGAAACAGTTTGGTTACAAGCTCGACGAACAATAGGGCTGCCGTACCGAGCGGCATTCGTATATGAAGGCCGGATTCCGCACGAAAGTCTTCATTGGGGCATTCGCCGCGGCGGCACTGTCGCTGCTCGCGATGGCAGGCCTCATGGCCTGGCAGGTCCTTGAGCGCCAGCGCGCCGCCATCGAACGACACCTCAGCGATGAGGCCTACCTCACGGCCGACCTGCTCTCGAAGGCAACGACGCTCGATGAAACGACCCTCGATCGAGAGGCAGATCGACTCGGCGAGCTGATTTCTGCGCGCGTTACGTTCATCGCCGAGGACGGCCGCGTCGTCGGCGACTCGACGCAGACCGAAGCCGAGCTCCGCACGCTCGAGAACCATCTCACGAGACCCGAAGTGATCGCCGCACGGGAGCACGGATTCGGGAGCAGCGAGCGGTACAGCGGGACTGTCAGCACAGACATGGTGTACGTCGCGGTCCGTGCAACGCACCCGATCGTCACGTACGTCCGCCTGGCCTTGCCGCTGACCGACGTCGACGCGCAGCTTGCCGCCATCGTGCGCGCGACGCTGGGAGCGCTGGCCGCGTCGATTCCGCTCGCCCTGCTCGTGTCGTGGGTCTTCTCGTCCTCGTTGTCGCGACGCGTCAGCGCGATTGCACGAGTAGCCGAACGCTATTCCTCCGGCGACCTCACGCGCCCGATCTACGACCACGGATCTGACGAGCTCGGAACCGTGGCGCGCGCGCTCGACGATTCCGTGCATCAACTGGGCTCCCGCATCGAGGAACTCTCGCGCGACCGGGCGCGCATGGAAGCCATCCTCAGCGGCATGGTGGAAGGCGTGCTCGTGGTCGATCGGCAGGGACGACTGCAGCTGGTGAATCGCGCCGCGCAGCAGATGCTGCGCGTCGAGCCGTCAGCCACGGGGCGTCCGTACCTCGAAGTGATCCGTCATCCCGACATCGCCGCGCAGCTGACAGCGGCGCTGCACGGTGAAGAAATAGGCGGACAGGAACTGACGCTCGCGCGCGATCCGGGCCGGACGCTGCTCACACGCGCGGCACCGGTGACAGGCCCGAGCGGGGGTGCCGTGCTCGTGCTGCACGACATCACCGACCTGCGCCGCGCCGATCAAATCCGGCGCGATTTCGTCGCCAATGTCTCCCACGAGCTTCGAACACCACTCACCGCCATTCGCGGATATGTCGAGGCGCTGCTCGATGGTCCGGCCGATCCGGAAAACACGCACAAGTTCCTCGAGATCATCGCGCGACATTCGACGCGAATGGAGCGGCTGGTCAAGGATCTCCTGCGGCTCGCGCGCCTCGATGCGCGGCAGGAGCTCCTCGAAACCGCTCGCTGCGATATCAAGCAGATCTTCAGCGCGGTAACAGCCGATCTTGCGCCAACGATCGAGGACAAGAGTCAGCGGATCACCGTCGACGTCATCGCTGAGGCGCGGCACGTCGAGGGCGATCCCGCCAAGCTGCACGACATCATCCGCAATCTCGTCGAGAACGCCGTGAACTACTCGCCGGAAGGCGCCGAGGTGCGGCTTGGCGCGACACAGGTCAATGGCACCTACACCATCACCGTCGCAGATTCAGGCCCCGGCATCCCGGATGAAGATCTGGCGCGGGTGTTCGAGCGCTTCTACCGTGTGGACAAGTCGCGGTCGCGGCCCGGTGGCACAGGCCTCGGACTTGCGATTGTGAAGCACCTTGTGGAACTGCACGGCGGCGAAGCCGTGGCTGCGAACCGGCCGGAAGGCGGCGCCGTGTTTACGATCAGCCTGCCATTGTCCGAAACGAGGCGGGCCTGAAGGCCCGCCTCCAGCGAGACTAGAGCGTTTTGCATTTGTGCGTAGTGCGGCGTCGCTCGATCGCGCCGGTCGCGGCGGCTCATCGGGCGGGCCTGCGGACGGCTCCGGTTCGTCGGCGTGGAAAATCGGGTTCTCCGGCGTATGTGCTGGCGATGACGCCGTCGCCTGCCGTCGTTCGAACGACAGCCCAGAATCGTGTCCATAACGAGCTCGGCCGAACCGCAGTGGCGAATCGGGGGCGACGGCGCTCAGCGCGCCTGCCAACCCGATTTACTCACTGCGCCGTCACGCCGCGAACACGTCGCCGTCCCGCAGGCCCGCCCGATGAACCGCCGCCCCCCTGGTCGAGGGGACGGCGGTGGGCTGAGGCGGAGCGACTATTCGCGCCGCGACATGCGACAGTCAGCAAAACGGCGCGGGAGCACGCCGATCGGCGGCGGCCGTGAATCGCCACTGACGCACCCGGCACCCCGTTGTCGACACGATTCTTCACGGACGCGCGGATCATCTCCGCCGCGGCCGGCAGCGGCTGCACCCGCGCGGACGCGCCGTTTTGCCGCGGCGTCGAATCGGAGCGACCGCCCAGCCATCGCCGTCGCATCGACCGCCATCGGCGTAGCTGGGAGAAACTACATCGATCTAGAAAACGCTCTAACTAGAACGAGAAGCGCAGTGCGAACTGCACCTGGCGCGGTGTGCCGAGGCCGACCGTGCGACCCACGGTGCTCGACAGACGACCGAATGTCGTGCCTGCCGTGGCTGCGTTGTAGGGCTGGCCGGGCTGGACGGTGTTCGCCTGCCCAGGCGTCGCCGGGACCGCCGCGTTCAGCGTGCCGCCGGGGTTGGCGTAGTTCACGGCGTTGAACATGTTGAAGACCTCACCGCGGAACTCCAGATCGCTTCGACCGCCGAGGCGGAAATGCTTGGCGAAGAAGAAGTCGATCTGCTGAAAGCTCGAACCATGGATCGAGTTGCGCTCCATGTCGCCGAACGTGCCAGGAAGAGGCGCCGCGAACGCTGAGGGATTGAGATACAGCAGGCCGCCGTCCTTGATGAACGGATCGACGCCGGGCACCACGTCGGGACGACGCACGTTGCGCGACGCGCCGCCACCAGGCGTATTGATGACCGCCACACGACCGGCTGCCGGACCCGTGTAGTAGAGACCGCTCGCCGAGTCGCGGTAGAGGATGTCCGGTCGCGTGACGAGCACGTTGATCGGCACACCGCTGCGAGCGTTGGCGATGCCGCCCACGTCCCAGCCACCGAGCAGCGCATCTGCAAGGCCGCTCGCATTGCTTCCCCACTTCCGGCCCGCACCGAACGGCAGCGAATACATCAGGCTGACGTTGAACGTGTGGCGCACGTCGAAGTTGTTGTAGCCATCTTCGTACTCGAACTCCGCCTCGGTCCGCGCGTTGTTCGCCGCCGTGTTCGCTTCATTCGAGCCGCCTGACGTCCCGCGGCTGTTGCCGAGCGTGTACTGCATGTTCATCGCAAGGCCCTGCGCCGAGCGACGATTGAGCGAGAGCATCAGGGCGTTGTACTGGTCGTGGCCGCCGCTGGTCTTGAAGTCGACCTCGGCATACGGGTTCTGCACGCCGGTGACGTTGCCGGCGGCATCACGCGCGACGATGGAGAACTCGCGAATCACGAACGCCGCAGACGCCGGGTTCGGATTGGTGACCACCTGCGTGATCTGGTTCGCAACGCTGCGCAGGAACAGGTTGCGTCCCTGGCTGCCGACGTATGCCACGGTGGCGCTGAAGTTGCCGCTCAGTTCCTGCTGAAGCGAGGCGGTGTACTGGTAGACCTTCTCGGGAATCGCATACTCCGCCGCATACGCACGCGGCTGGTAGTTGCGGTTGTTCGGGTTGTTAGTGAAATTGTTTACCAGCAGATCCTGATTGATTGGATAGGCGAGGAACGGCCCGGTGCTCAACGTCGTGTTGACGCGGTCGCTCTCAATCGGCTGAATCAGATCTTCGCCCTGACCCGGTCCGACGAAGATACCGAATCCGGAACGCAGCACGGTCTTGCCAATCGCGTAAGTCGCTGAGACGCGCGGCTCGAAGTTGTCCTTCTTCGTGCCATGCAGCTGCGTCGTGTTCGGATCGATCTGGCCGGTCTCGATGTTGAACTTGACGATCAGGTCGTCCTTGACCTCGAGCGGCGTGAAGTACTCGTAGCGCATGCCGTAGTTGAGGGTGAAGTTCGCACCGGCGTGCCATTCGTCCTGGCCGTATACGACGTAGTACTGCTGCTTCGTGTGGCGAGGACCGGTGGCGCCGTCGTTGAAAACGCTCGGTGCGCTGATGTCGCCGGCGTACTGAATGCCGGTTGGCTGATTGGCCAGGAATGCCGTGACGTTCGGATACGAGTAGGTCGTTCCACCACGCTGGTCCGTCGTCATTCTGATGATGCGCGCCTCGCCTCCAACCTTGGTGAGGTGGTTACCGCGGACCGACGTGACCGCATCGGTAAACGCAACCGAGTACGGGTCGTAGTCGGCGGCGCGGCCGTTCGTCGCGCTGTTCGCGCGCACCAGACCACCAGGAACCACGACACCGGTCGACGCGCTCTGGCCGGCAATTCCGGTGTTGGCAATCGATCCCGTGAGATTGATCGCGATGGGGCCGTAGTCGATCCCGCCAACGACGGGCGCGACACCGCGGATGTTGGCGAGCGGCGCATTGTAGCCGACCTTGATTTCGTTCAGGAGACCGCTGCCGAGGGTGCCCTGAAGATTGAAGATCCCGTTCGTGGGCTTGTTGGTCACTTCGACGACACGACCGCTGATGCCTTCCGGACGCAGCTGGCTGCCGCTGTCACGGAAGTAGCGGAAGTACGAGTTCCACTGCTGATTCATGCGGAAGTCGACGCGAAGGCTGAACGCGTCCTCTTCGACGTTCTCGAGACTCTGCAGCTGATAGATGTCGAAATTCGGATCGGTTGATGCGCCCGGCAGAAGCACTGCGCCTGGCGCTGTAAAGCCGGGACGAAGGGCCGCAATTGCCGGAACGGCTCTCGCCCACGCCGCCGCGCTCGGCGAGGCCTCGACGAAGTTCACGCCGGCGTCGAGACGATACCCTTCATAGCTGCCGAAGAAAAACGCGCGATCCTTCAGGAGCGGACCTCCGAACGAGGCACCGAACTGATGCTGACTGAGGGCAGACTTGGGCAGTTCCGAGATGACACTGCCGTCGGCGTTGCGCGTGGAATCGAAGTAGTTCGGCGCGTCGAGCGAGTCGTCGCGGTAGAACTCGAACACCGAGCCACGGAATAAATTCGAGCCCGACTTGGTTATCACACTGACTTGACCACCGGTGCCCGTACCGAATTCCGCCGGGTAGTTGTTCGACTCGACGCGAAACTCCTGCACGTTCTCGAGGCTCGCCTGCAGTTTGAAGGGCGAGGCGATCTGGCCGGCGATGTTGCCGGGCGAGGCATCGATGATCGCCGAGCCTTCGACGCCGTCGAACTTGATCACGTTCTGGTTGTTCGCGCGGCCGCTGAAGCGGACGTCGTTCCAGGTGCCGGTGCCGGCATTCTGCGATCCGGGCGCCTGCAGCATGAGCTGCGACATCTGGCGGCCGTTGACCGGCAGGTTCTGAACTTCGCGCTCGCTGACGTTCACGCCAATGCTGGCAGAGCTCAGATCAATCGTGCTCACCTGCGCCTGAACGGTGACCGTTTCAGTCACGCCGGCCGCCTGTAGCGTGAGATCCAGCGGGAATTCCTGTCCGGCCACCAACTGGAGCCCATCGAACTGCAGCGGAGCGAGCTGACCGAAGGTCGCGCGAATCGTGTAAACGGAAGGCCTGAGGTTGGCAACGATGTACCGCCCTTCGGTATTTGTGACGACCGTCCGTTCTTCACCAGTGCGCTCGTTCTTGACGAGCACGGTTGCCCCAGGAACGACCGCGCCCGACGGATCGAGCACGACCCCAGCAAAACGTGCATCCGCCTGCGCAAATGCGATGGCGGGTAGAAAGAGGCCGATCGCGAGCACGCACGCCACCGACACCTTCAAAGTTTTCATACGCTCGAAGACTCCTCTGAGGACATTTCCCAGTCTGTGAACGTTCTGAGCCTACCGAGGGTATGTAACAGCCGATTCACGCAGCCGATTCACCGGAGTTAATAACGACTTCGGGAGTGGCACTTCTATGGCTGCACTGATCAGGGCGCGCGGCCGATAAATTTACATACGTGAGACACGAACGTCGTGCTACTGTCGTGCCATTCATGAAGGCAGTGAGGCCGCTGGTTGGATGCGTGGCTCTGCTGTCCATCGTCACGGGGGCGACTGGCAGGCCTCCCGATAGTGCCGTCCTGATAGCCTCGGAAGCACCCGCTCTCGTCCTCAATCTCCACTTCACAAGCTCCGATTCGTTGCCCATAGCGAGCCGTCGCGCGCTGATGGCTGAAGCCGAGTCGATCTGGAAGAACGGGCACGTCCGACTGAAGTGGCTGCGCGAGAGCACCGAGGCGGATGAGGGTGACATCCTCAGAGTGCTGGTCGTTGCTCGACCAGTACCGAGAACCTCGGAGTTCTCCGCGTGGACTGTCGCCGAGCTGATGCGTCTCAACGCGACTCAGGCGACCGCGGCATTGCATCAACGATTGGCGCGAGACGAATCGTCGATGAAAGCCGGTGGGAGCTTCTGGCAGAACCGACGGCGATGCAGGATCAGCGCCTCGGCCTGGTGCTCGGTCGAGCGGTGTCTCACGAGATCGGGCACTACCTGCTTCAGACGAACACACACGCGACTCGGGGGCTGATGCGCGCTCGCATCGACGCGCGGGAATTCGCCGATCTGCGCTCGGGAACATTCCGGCTCGATCGGGCTGCGGAGACCCATATGGCCACAATCGCGGCCAAGGACCCCCTCTCCTCAGAGACGGTTCTCGGCTTTCCGTATCGGTAGGTTCACGGTTTTCTGCTATTCTCCCGGCGTCTGTTCACAATGAATTGGCGACGCGGGACAGGGTTACACCTCGCCGTTCTTGCCGGCTACGTCGCGACCGCGCTCGTTTTTTCCTGGCCGCTCGCGCTCCATCTCAGTACTGACCTGACCGGCCCGCCTGACGGCGATACCGGTGTCTACGTCTGGAACCAGTGGGTCTTCCAGCACGAGATTCTGGTGCACCGGCGTCTACCGTTTTTCACCGACGCGATCTTCTCGATGACTCAGGATGCAAACCTGAGCCTGCACAACTACACGGCGTTTCAGAACCTGCTGGCCTTGCCGCTCTCGGGTTGGCTCGGCGTGGTCGCGACCTTCAACGTCGTCTTCCTCTTGATGTCCGTGCTCACCGCCTACGCCACGTTTCTTCTGGCAAGGCACGTGACGGGCCGGCCTGCCGAGTCGTGGCTGGCCGGGCTGCTGTTTGCGTGGAGTCCGCTGCTCGTCACGCGCGGCATGGGCCACTTCAGCCTCGTGGCGGCCGCGCCGCTCGCGATCTTCCTGCTGGTGTTGATGAAGGCAGACGGACAGGAACGGTTCCGCGATGCAGCCGCGCTCGGTGCCGTCGTCGCATGGGCGGCGACGACCGACGTGTACTACGGCGTCTACTGTCTACTGATCGGCGCCGTCTTCCTCGTCGCTCGCATTTTCGCGATTCAGGCCAGCCCGCAATCAGGGCGCGCGCGCGCCGCTCGCTGGGCGGTTGACGTGCTGTTGCTGTGTGCCGCCGGCCTCGTCGGCGCTATCGCGATCACGGGCGGATTCACGTCCACGATCTTTGGCCACTCGATTTCCGCGCGTGGCCTGTACACGCCGATGCTGGCCCTCACCGCGTTGGCACTCATGCGCGTGGCCTGGCACGTCCGCGCATCGCCACGACCGGGCGCGCGAACCGATGTGTGGAGACTCGCCTTCCTGACGTTGGCTGCGGGACTCGTGGCCACCGCAATCCTTTCACCGGTTCTTTATGCGGTGGGCAAGATCAGCTCGAGCAATCTCACTCCGCCCGGAATCAAGTGGCGCAGCAGCCCGCCCGGTGTGGATCTGCTCGCGTTGGTGGTCCCGAATCCCAACCATCCGTTGATGCCGGACTGGATCACTGACTGGCTGATGTCCTTTCAGGGCGAATATCTCGAGCGCGTCGTCTCCGTTCCTATCGTCGTCCTGACTGTCTTATTCGTCGCATGGCGCATGGGATGGCGCCCGTCACGCTGGTGGACGATGCTGGCAGTGACGTTTGGGGCGCTGGCTCTTGGTCCGTTCATCCACATCGCAGGGATGAACACGTATATCCCGGGGCCGTGGGCGCTGCTGCGATACGTGCCGATGCTCGGCCTCGCACGAACCCCCTCGCGATTCTCGGTCGTGATGATGCTGGCGGTCGCGGTGCTGTTTGCCGCTGCGCTCGAGTGGTTCGGTCGCAGCTACCCGAAGTATCGCCCTGCGATGCTGACGATGGTTGCGGCGTTGCTCATTGCCGAGCTCCTGCCTGCACCGCTCACGCTTCACTCAGCTGCTGTTCCGAACTTCTATCATCGAGTGGCTGCGGCGGCGGGCGACGTGTGCGTCCTCGAGTTGCCCACCGGCATCCGGGATGGCGCGTCCAGTGCCGGCAACTTCTCCGCCCGATCGCAGTACTTCCAGACGATGCACGGCAAGCCGCTGATTGGCGGATATCTCTCTCGTGTGTCTCCGGAAAGCAAGTCAGAGGTGCGACGCATCGACATGATCGATGCGCTGATCGTTCTGAGCGAGAGAGGCACCATTTCAGCGGAGCGCGAAGCGGCACTCGTGGCCAGCGGTCCGATGTTCGTCCACGATGCCAACCTCGGGTTCGTGGTGGTAGACCGCCTTCGCTCGTCCCGCGCGCTCGTGGACTTCGCCATTCGCGCACTGCACCTGCAGCCTGTCGAGGTAGACGGCAACTTCGAGCTGTACGAACCCGTCAGGTAGCGGCGGATCTTCTAACAACGTGGACGGGGCCGTCGACGCACGGGACTTATCGCACGTAGAGTGCGAGACGAGGAAATGCGAAGCGGCCTGCTACGTCGTCGATGATGTTCACCTGACAGGTATAAAGGCCAGGCTTGAATGCGTCGGCCGGCACTTCGAATTGAAACAGCGCTGCCCGCCGATCCGGCGCGTCGAGATCCGAGCGCTCAACGAGCGGCGTCTCGAAGACCTTCACTGAACCACGATAGAACGCCAGGCTCGTCTTCAGGAGCGACGAACCACCAGCCGCGGCCTGGGGTTCGTAGACCTCGTAGTAGAAGTACATCTTCTGCGTGCGATCGACAACGTGCGTAAGGCTTGGGAGCAGTTCGACACCCTCACGAATGAGCGGATTGTCCGAGCGTTGTCGTCCGGTCGTCGGTCGAATCTGGGTGCTGAGCGTCACGGAGCTGACCTTCACTGGCGCCTGCCGCAGGTCGGGCACGAACACACCGGACTCGAAGGAGCCCATGGTGCCATTCGCGTTTTCGCGCACGACGACCTTCACCACGAAGCGTCCGGGCGGCAGCGTCAAGCCAGCTTGATAGAGCAACTGCCGCGATGCGACACCTGACGCGTCTGGCGCGATGTCGAGCGTCTCGCGGAGACGGCCAACCGGCCGGCCCTGTTCGTCGCGAACGATCCCGAGGACGTCGAGCGTGTCGCGCTGCGGCGACTCTCGCAGTGCACCGCCAGGCACCGCCACCGACAACGGAACGTAGTACCGATCTGGCGCCAGGCGGAACCAGCCCGCTGACACCATCACGGGCAGGTCGGTCGCAGAAACCGGCGCCGCGAGCTGTTCCTGCAGCTGACGCTCGCGGTCCTGGCGATTCGTGTGAGCGAAGTCGCGCTCTGCGTAGTAGCCGGCCCGATGCTCGACGCGAAGGCCAGGCTTCTTCGCACGCACGGTGATGCGGCGAAAGCGCCCGTCCTTCGAGGCATTGGTGCTGTTGTAGCCGAGCAGGTAGTAGAGCGAGGTGTCGCGCTGTACCTGCGCGAAGGCCTCGCCGAAGTCGTTGGTGTCCATGAACGCGCGCCCGCCGGTATCGGACGCGAGTGTCTGCAACGTCTCCTGCGAGGCGAACAAGCGGTCGAACTGCTGGTTGACGCCACGACCGGAGAACGCGCTCACTCCTCGTGCGCTCGGCCGCGACGCGTCTCCGCCGGGAACGATCGCCTGCAGGCCTCGTGTATCGACCGGATAGATCGACATGTTCGCCCGCACGGCGCTGCTCGTGGCGGCGCGCAACTCGACCTGATTGTCGGTCCCGCTTCGCGTCATGCCACCGCTGAAGTAGAGCACCGACTTCTTCTGCTCGATCGAGCCGAGCATGTCCGCCAGCGTGCGCAGACCGCGAAGCCGCGCGTCATTGTTGAAGAGATCGTATTCGGCGGTGTCCGCGCTGACCGCATCGCCGCCGGCGGCAGCCGCTTCGTCGGTAGCCGTGGTTTCTGCTGCCGGCGATTCGAATGCGGTGGCATCAACGGCCGTGAACTGGCCGAGCGTCGTCTTCACCTGCTCGCGATCGCCGGTGAAATCCGCCACGACTTTGAGCGTCGTGTCGATCGTCGTGATGGCCACGAGATCCGCGTCGCTCATCTGGTGGTCAACGTAGTCAGCGGCCGCTCGTGTCGCGCGCTCGAGCTCCTCGGGCTGCATCGAGCTGAGATCGAACAGCAACACGATCAGCCGTCGTCCCGCCAGCTCCTCCCGACGAACTGGCGTGGCAGTCGCCGACGTGGTGGACGGTGCCGGCGTCCCGGGCGTCAGCAGCTGAGGCGAAGGGGTGGCTGGCTGCGGTGCGGTGGCGACTTCTTCAACATCGAACGACGTGACCTGCTGCGGCTTGTCGTCCTCGCGCACCTCGAAGTCGGCTGCAGTCAGGCCGCGGACGACGGCGCCCGTGCGATCGCGCACGACGACGTCGACGACGACAAGGTTGACGTCGGAGCGAAAGACCGGGCGTGCGTCTGTTGCGCGGCTGGCGCGGCAACGAGGAGCAGGACGAGGAGCAAGACTGTGAAGGGGTCAGACCCCTTCCCATTTCTGCGCATCAGAATCTGAACCTCACGCCGAGCTGAACGGTCCGCATCGGGCGAATCGTCACGACCTGACCGAACGTCGGCGAGTTCACGACCGAATCGATCGCGCCAAACCGAACGGTGTTGAACAGATTGGTCGCCTGCAGCTGAATCGAGACGACCTGACTGCCCGAGAGCCTGACGTCCCGGCTAATGGACGCATCGACCTGCTGCGTGCCTGGACCAAGGATCGTGTTGCGACCCGCGGAGCCGAATGCATTGGTCGCCGGCACGGCAAATGCCGACGTGTTGAAGAACCGAAGCAGCGTCGGCTCATCGATCGAGATCGGCGCCCCGGTGTAGTCAGCCCTCAGCGTTCCGTTGGTGCCGCGTGCCGCATCCGACGTCGCACTGAGGAGACGCGCTGTGAACGGCGTACCGGAATCCACCGCGAACGACATCGACACGGCCCAGTCCCTCAGCAGCGCAGACCATGTGCCATCCCCGCTGAGCCAGCGGCGATTCGGCCCGAACGGGAATTCGACGAACAGGTTTCCCGCAACCTGATGCCGTCGATCGAAACTCGAGAGCCCCCATTCGGCATCCAGATCCTGATCGTTTTGCGCCACCACGCGCCCGCCGCCTCCGATCGACGAGGCATCGTCGATCGACTTCGCAAACGTGTAGCTGACGCTGCCAGCGACGCCTCTGGCCTGCTGCTTGCGCAGTCGCACGGTGGCCGCGTGCAGGATCGAATCGCCTTCCGACGTCTGCCACAGAAATGGTTGCACGCCGTCGATCCGCAGCCCGTCCGGATCGCGATTCGGGGCGCGGATGACGTCGAGATGCGTGCCTTGTGTACCTGTATACCCACCACCCAGTTGCCATCCGCGACCGAGGTTGTGATTGACATCAAGATTCCACGTCTTGATGACGCCGAGCTGATAGTTCTTGTCCACGCCGAAGTTGTTCGTGGTCGTGGAGTCATCGACGGTTACGAACGCATCCGACAGCGCGAGCGGGTCGGCAAGCGATCCGATGCTCGTGTTCGTGACCGCAAACGGCGGCTGCGCGATCAACTGACGCGCGATCGTGGCGTATGAGCCGTTATTGAAGCTCCTGCCGAATCCTCCGCGAAGGACGGTGCGAGGATTCACCCGCCACGCGACGCCGACGCGCGGCGCGAGGTTGTTGTAGTCGGCGTTGATGAGACTCGATGGAAACGGTCCAGTGAACTGACCTGTGCCTCCCGAAATGACGGGTGCCGCAGCCGTGAACCCGGGCGCGACGTCCAGATTCACCATGCGGTTGTGCGCCTCGGTGTACGGACTCACGGCCTCGTACCGTGCACCGAGGTTCAACGTCAGATTTCCGCGGACGCGCCAGTCGTCCTGCACGAACACGCTGAAGGCACGTCCACTCAACGCCACATCGCCGGCGTACTGCACCGACGCCTGTTGCGGAAGCCCGAGAAGGAAATCGGCAAAGTCGAGGCCGTAGGACGGAACGACTGGACTCGCGGCCGAATAGAGTCCGGTGAAGACGTACGACCCTCGCGCATCCCCGGTGGTGATGCCACCCGAGCGATCGAGCCGCGCGTCGCCTCCGGCTCGAAACGTATGGGACCGGAGCGGGTGCGTCATCGTGTAGCCGATCTGAATGCGTCGGTCGCTGCGGTCGTCCGGAGCCACATCGCGCAGACCGGTCAGACTCGCGAACGAGAGATTCGGAACGCCCCACTGCGAGGGGTCCGTCGCGACACCACTGATCCCCGCATAGCTGGCGACGTCGATCGCACCGGCAAATCCGTTACGAATCGCCGTGCTCGATCGAGTCGCCGTGACCTGAAGGTTGTGTATCGAGCGCCCGCGCAGGATGTTCAACGACACAGGCACCGACCACGTCGATCCGTTGTTCGTCCCGCCCAGCAGCGGGAACACGTTCACGATGTCTGCGAGGTTCCTGCGGTACTGCAGCTGCGCGTTGAGGACAACGGCGGTACCGGATCGACCTCCGCGCGCGCCACCACCACGTCCGAAACCGGCGCCGCGCCCACCGCCACCGGCGCCTCCCCGACGCCCGGGCGTTCCGGAAAAGTTGTGCGTCACGCGCGCGTTGAACTGATCGGACGTGGACAGCGCTGCGACGCCTCGCCTGTAGTTCTGCGTCGCACCCGGAAGATTCGGTAACGGAAAGAACTGCAGCAGGGCCACCGCCGATGGATCGAGACGACTTTGCGGAATCTGACCACTGGGGAATGGCATCCCCGTGATCGGATCGATCGGGCTGATCGACAGACTCGAAAGGTCGCCTGCCCGCATCGCCGCACTGGGCACTGTGGCGTACTGATCGACCAAGTTGTTCGAGCGATTGCCGCCGTAGTTGACGAAGAACGTCGTGCGCGCTCCGTCGTACACACCCGGGATGCGCAGAGGGCCGCCGAGCGTTGCGCCGAACTGCTGGCGCGCGTAGGTTGGATCCGCTTGCGAGTTCGTACGAAGTGGATACGGCGACGCATCCAGCACGGAGCCGCCGAAGTTGTAGTTCGCCGATCCCTGGAGCGCGCTGCCGCCCCGCCCTCGCCCGAGAAAACCACCGCCGCGTCCTCCAAACCCTCCTGGTCCGCCTTGAGGGCCAGGGCCAAATCCACCGGGACCACCAAAGCCGCCCTGCGCGCCAGCAAACGCGCCAGGCGCGCCTCCCGGTCCACCGAAACGCGCACCGAATCCCTCGGGCGCCTGCGCGCCCGCCGCCGCGAACTCGCCTCGCCCCAGCGCCTCGAGTCGATCGCGCAGTTGTCCTCGATCGACGTTGACCGCTTCGCCGGTCACCGCCACCACACTCGTCGCCGCTTCAGTCGAGAAACCGGGAGGCAGCAGTCGCGTCGCCGGATCCGCTTCGTCAATCGAGGTCGAAGCGTTGTCGGCCGCCGCTGCAGCGTTCGACTGAACGAGCTGCAGTTGCGAGAAACGCGCTGGCCGCCTTGCTGACCAGCAGCACCCGGCAACCGGTTTGGCCTGCGAAGCGAGCTCGGTGCTTCTACGAGCGGACCAGATTGCTGGCTCGCGACGGACTGCGCACGTGACGCCAGCACCAACTGAACGTCGAGAGGGACCTCACACGAATCGGCCGAGACAGTCAGCGTCTGTTCGAAGCGCGCGAACGCGGCGAGCTCCGCCGATACGACGAACTCCCCTTCATTGATTCGGAGTCGATACGCGCCGTTCGTGTCCGTGGACGTCGCCGCGACGACCTGACCTTCGCGGGTCGCGGTCACCGACACACCTGGCAGCGCGGTTCCGGAGCTCAACACACGGCCCGTGATCACACAGCCAGGGCGCGACGTCTGTCCCGGCAGAGCCAGGAGCACCCCTCCACCCAGGAGCACCAGGCTCGTCAGCGCAACGATGACCCTCGAATGCGCTTTCATTGGCCGAATTTGCCCATGATGATCCAAGGCATCGTGGCAGCGGCGTGAAAATGCGGCTGCCATCATTTCGTCACTTGTGAATCACAGTCCTACCACGACCGAGCGCTAGACTGAGGACTGTGGCTAGCCCAGTCAGTCCGCGTCCGACCGTCCTCGTCGTCGAGGACGAGGCCAACATCCGAGAGCTCGTCGGCCTGCATCTTCGGCTCGAAGAGCTCATACCCGTCGAATCCTGTGACGGAGACAGCGGCCTTTCCGCCGCCCGCGCGCGCAAATTCGATCTGATCATTCTCGACCTGATGCTCCCGGGCCTCGACGGCGTCACCGTGTGCCGCGCCATCCGGCGCGATTCACCAAACGCCGACACGCCGATCCTTATGCTGACCGCCCGGCGCGAAGAGTCCGACAAGGTGCTCGGTCTCGACAGCGGCGCCGACGACTACCTGACGAAACCCTTCGGCATTCGAGAACTCCTCGCGCGCGTCAGAGCGCTGCTTCGTCGCGGCGAAGTCTCGCAGGCCCGTGCGGCTGCTGGTGCGAGCACAGGACCAGTCAGCTACAAACACATTCAGGTCGATCCGGCGCGCAGACGTGTCAGGGTTGGCAGCCGCGATGTCGGGCTGACCTTCAACGAGTTCGAATTGCTGTACGTTCTCATCAGCAATCCCGGTATCGTCTTCAGCCGGGAGTCGCTGCTCAGCAAGGTATGGAAGGACCAGACGTTCGTGACCGTCCGCAGCGTGGATACGCTGGTGAAACGGTTGCGCAAGAAGATCGAGTCACAGCCCGCCGATCCCGACGTGATCCTGACTGTGTGGGGGGCCGGCTACAAGGCGGCTGATGTCTAGGCTCCAGTGGCACCGGAGTCTGTACTGGCGCATTGCGCTGGGACTCTTCGCGTTCCTCGCCTTGATGCTTGCCGCCCAGGGCGCGCTCTTCCTCTGGATGACGGATCGCATTGCCGGGTCGATGCCGGCGCGATCGCCACGTCGCCTCGCCGAGCTCGTCGCGACAGACGTCAGTGCCGCGATGAACGTCAACGCAAACCTCGATCTTCACAGCTATCTCCCTGAGCAGTTCGGCGAGATCCTCCAGACGTTCGTCGTCATCATGCGAGACGGACGCACGTTCTCGAATCACAACGATGTACCCGAGGCGCTGCTCGAAGCCGTTCGAGAAGAGCAGCGATTCATGAACGAACGGCCGCGAGGCTTCGGGCGTCGCGGTGACGGCCCCGGGCCGTTCGGAGGCGGGCCGGGCGGGCGGTTCGGTGGCGGGCCGGGCGGTGGCGATCCGGGCGGACCGTTCGACGCCGGCCCCGGCCCTCCTCGCCCACGCCCCCCGGACGGCGAACCGCGCGAGCCCGATGGCGATCGTCCTCCGCCACGACGGCCGCCGCGTCGAGGAGAATTCGCGCCGATTGTCGTCAGCGGTATGCCGATCGGCCGCGTCATCGTGCTGCCGGGCGGCCCCTCGTTCTGGAGAATCCTCACGAGGCTTGGTCCGACGATGGCGCCTGTGGCGGCGGGGGTGCTCGGCGTCGGCATGATGGTGATCGCGTTCGTGGTGTTCGGTCCCGCGCGGCGGCGGCTCCTGGCTGTTCAAGACGCAACCGAGCGACTCGGGGCCGGCGATCTGGACGCACGCGCGCCTGACAACGGCGGCGACGAGGTTGCCGCGGTTGCGCGATCGTTCAACAAGATGGCCGTGGAACTCGCGAGCCGTGCGCGCGCGCTTGACGCGTCCGACAACGCCCGCCGTCAGTTGCTCGCCGATGTCTCGCACGAGTTGATGACGCCGCTCACTGCGATGCGTGGCTACATCGAGACGCTCGGCATGTCCGA
The DNA here is from genome assembly GCA_963818645.1 of uncultured Acidobacteriota bacterium. Lineage (GTDB taxonomy): Bacteria > Acidobacteriota > Vicinamibacteria > Vicinamibacterales > UBA2999 > Gp6-AA40. The sequence continues at coordinate 135,600 of CAWFTF010000020.1, forward strand.
ACTGAAACTGGACTCGCCCACTCGTGAACGCTACCTGCGCATCGTCACCGACGAGACCCATCGCCTCGAGAGCATCATTGGCGACCTGCTCGACCTCGCGCGCCTCGAAGGAGGCGGCACGTCGATGCGTCGAGAGCGCGTGGACGTGAAAGCGATCTTCGCGCGCGTGGCCGCGCGCCATGAACGCGAATTGCAGGAGCGAGGCGTGCGGCTCGTTCAGCGCGTCGAGCCTGGCGCGGAGGTTGTTGTCGGCGACCCGGATCGGCTCGAGCAGGCGTTGCAGAACCTGGCCGCGAACGCACTGCGACACGCGCCCGAGGGTGGCGAGATTGTCCTGAGTAGCTCCGTGGGGCCGGACGGCTCGATGCTGAGCGTTCGTGATACCGGACCAGGAATACCTGAGGAGCACCTGCCACTGATCTTCGAGCGCTTCTACAAGGTTGACGCGGCACGCAAGGCAGCGGGGGGCAGCGGTCTCGGGCTGTCGATCGTCAAGGCGATCGTCGAGCGGCACGGCGGCCGCATCAGCGCGAGAAATGACAACGGTGCGGTGTTCGAGATCGTTCTCCCGCCCGCGACGGATCCCGTCTCCGCATCATGACAGCTGTCGCCGTGTGGCGACGCGTCCGCACGGTTTCTCACTCCAGTTACAATGAAATCCGGCTTACGGTCGCGGCACGACCGTTGCCTGCGTCATCAGTGGGATTGATCCCGGAGGTCATCGTGACCCTAGGCAAACGAACCACTGCTGCTGCCGTCATAGCAGCTGCCATCCTCTTACTGCCCGGGCTTGCCCAGGCACAACGACAGGCAACATCACGTCAGGCGGTGGCGCGTCCCGTTCCTGCCCGGCCGGTTTATGGCGGCGGCGTCTATCGCGGGCCGGCGGTCTATCGACCTTATTACGCCAGCCCATATTGGTATGGCGGGTACTACCCGTACTACGGATACGGCTACCCGTTCGCCTTCTCGGTTGGATTCGGATGTTGTGGGTATCCGTACTACGGGTACCCGTATTACGGCTATCCGTACGGCTACGCCTACGACAACAGCGCGTCGCTACGTCTGCAGGTGAGTCCTCGTGAAGCCGAGGTCTTCATCGACGGCTACTACGCGGGCACGGTCGATGACTTCGACGGTACCTTCCAGCGTCTGCACGTCGAACCTGGCGACCACGAACTCGAAGTCTTCATGCCCGGCCATCGCAGCTACCAGCAGAAGGTCTATCTGCAACCGGGAAAGACATTCAACGTGCGTCACGAGATGGAGCAGCTCGGGCCAGGCGAGGCCGAACCCGCGCGACCTGTCGTCAAGTCTCGACCCACGGGTCCACCTTCATCGAGGTCCAGGCGCCATGCGCCGAACGAGCCGCGAGAAGGCGATCCGGGCGCGGCAGGTCCGGAAGAAAATTTGGAACGAGCACCTGAGCGAGGTCCGCGCTCGGAGTTCGGTTCGCTCGCGCTACGCGTGCAGCCCGGCGACGCACGCATCACGATCGATGGTGAGCCGTGGGAGAACTCCGGGGACAACGAACGGTTCGTCCTTCAGCTTGGACCCGGCGTTCACAACGTGCAGATTCGCAAGGACGGGTATCGGACCTACATGACCGATATCACCGTGCGCCCCGGCGAGACCACGACGCTCAATGTGGCGATGACGCCCAAGTAAGTAGGCAGTAAGCGGTAGGCAGTAGGCCGGGTCCTGTTCTTCGGACCCGGCGGGTCTACAAAGCAAGACCCTCGCCTACGGCCTACTGCCACCACAGACGAAGTTACCAGCATCATCAACACTGCCGGTCCCCTTGTATTTCGCCACAGCAGGCCACGCGCACAGCGGTCGCGTGCGATCGACTTTGCCATCGCGAACGCGAGAGGCGCTCACCTGCTCAGGCGCTTTGCCGCCGTCTCTCCAGGCATCGAGCGCAGCAACCATGTCGAACGTGCTCGTGCCGTTTCCGCCACCGCAGTGACCCATGCCCGGCACCATGAAGACTCGCACCGAGTCTTTCGCACCGCTCGTCTTCTGTTGAATCTGCCCGTAGTACTTCACCAGGTTGCCAGGTGGAATGCCTGGCTCGGCCCAGCCCTGATACATGATCAGTTTGCCGCCGCGTTTTGTGAAGTGGCTGAGATCCGTGTCGGTCGCATCGAAGACAAGATTGCCGCCCTTGCTCGCGCGCTCCACATCGGAGTCATAGTTCAACGTCTTCGGATCCCAGTTGGGATCCTTGAAGACGATGTACTTGAAGTAGTCGACGGCGTAACTGACCGGCACTGGATTCCAACCAAGCTCGCTGCCCCGCTCGAGCCCAGCGAAGATGTGATGCCCCGTTCGTGGATTCGAAGGACCCGCGTAGATTCGTCGGACGCCGTCCACTTGTTCCTGCGTGAGGCAGGACGCACTGTCGGCTCCCTGCTTGCAGGCCAGCACCTGGGGATCGAACGTGCAGGCGAGCGGATTCTCGAGCACGCCATCCTTCGCGCCGTCGAGCTCGTCGCACGCGTTGAGCACGGCGTCGTGCAGCATCGTCAGCTTCTCGCGCGGAAGCGCGGACGCCGGATCGGCGAGCGCCTGAGAGAACCAGATCTGACCAAAGGCCTGTGTGGACGTGTGGCTCGCAGGTGCCCCGCCGACGATGCCATCGAAGTCCTCGGGATAGCGCTGGGCGGCCGTGACCGCCTGACGACCACCTGTCGAACATCCATTGAAGTACGAGAGCTTCGGCGCGTTGCCGAACAACCCCATCCACCGTCGCCTTCGCGGCGACCGTCGTCTCGTGAATCGCTCGATGCGCAAAATCGATCAGCGCATCGTCATTCGCAAACGTGTTGGTCGATGGCCCTGTGTGTCCGGTGTCGGTGCTGGCTGCCGCGTAGCCGGCCGCAAGCGCGTTCGCCATCGCGGGATAGCTGATGGTGCCCGCGAATCCGCCATTCCCAACCACCTGCAGCTTGCCATTCCAGCCGGACGAAGGCAGCCAGACCTCCGCTTTGATGTCGGACTGCGCACCGGGCTTGAGTGTCACGGCAACGCGACAAAACGATCCGAGTTTCGCGAATGGATTCTGGCCTCCGGGCGGGACACCCGCTCGTCCGCTTGGCGGAGCGAAGGAACCTGTCGCGACCGTCTGCGCAAGCGTCACGGTGCCGTGCGGGACGGCGAGCGACGCGAGGCTCTCGCACGTCGCTGCGGATGCCGACGATGCCCACGCAGCCAAGACTCCAGCGAAGATTGTTATAAGGGCGCTTCGAGTCCGTCTCATGCGGCGGAGTGTAGCCCAGTTTCTGGTACGCTGAGTGTGTGTCTCAGCCAATCCCTCATCTTCAGGTCAGCCTTCCGCGTCGTCGAGCGATAACCGCCGGACTCCTTCTCGGAATGAGCCTCGGTGCGCTCGAGGCGACAGTCGTCAGCACGGCGATGCCAACCGTCATCGCGACACTGGGAGGGCTGGCTCACTACAGCTGGGTGTTCTCCGCGTACCTGCTCACGTCAACAGCCTCAGTTCCGATCTGGGGACGTCTTTCCGATCTATACGGCCGGCGTCGCATGTATCTGCTCGGCGTCGCTGTCTTCCTGGTCGGTTCGGTGATGTCTGGTGCGGCTACGAGCATGTTCACGCTGATTGCGGCGCGAGCGATTCAGGGACTCGGCGCGGGCGCCATCATCCCGATGAGCATGACGATCGTTGGCGAGCTCTACACGCTGGCGGAACGCGCACGGACACAGGCACTCTTCAGCGGCGTCTGGGGTGTGGCGTCGATTGCCGGCCCGCTCGTCGGTGGATACGTCACCGACGCACTGTCGTGGCGTTGGGTCTTCTATCTGAACGTGCCGTTCGGATTCTGCTGCATGGCCGTGATCGCGCTCGCGTATCCCGCCGCACGACTCACGCGGCAGGTACAAGTTGACTGGCTCGGTGCGGCGCTGCTCTTCTCAGGCATCAGCACGCTGCTGATCGCGATCGGTGGCGACGCCGGGTCGTCCCTGCTGTGGCTTGCCGCCACGGTCGTCCTGCTGGGAGGCTTCGTCGTCGCTCAGCGTCGAGCCGCGGAGCCGATTCTTCCGCTCTCGCTCGTTCGACTGCCGGTTATCTCGCGCACGATCGTCGTGGTCTTCCTGGTCGGCATCGCAATGTTTGGCGCCATCGCTTTCATCCCGCTCTTCGTGCAGAGCGTCCAGGGCGGTACTGCGACACAGGCGGGACAGGTGCTCACGCCGCTGTTTCTCGGCTGGGTCGTGATGTCGATTGTCGGCGCGCGCATCACCGTGCGAATCGGGTACCGGGTGTCGGCGATCGGAGGCAGCATCCTGATGACCGCAGGGTTCCTCGGGCTCAGCTTGCTCGACAGCCATTCGCCGCGAATGACGCTGCTCGTGAGCTGCACGATTCTCGGCGCGGGAATGGGCATGCAGATGCTGTCGCTGCTGCTTGCGGTTCAACACGCCGTCGATCGCTCGCAGCTCGGGCTCGCCACTTCGCTCAACCAGTTCTCACGCAGTGTCGGCGCAGCACTCGGTGTGTCCGCGATGGGCGCGATCCTCGCGCGCGGCCTCACCGGACTCGCACTGCCCGGTGGCGCGGAAAGTGCGCTGGCGTCCGGCGCCATCGCGCTGTCCGGACCGATGCGCGATCAGTTCGCTGGCGCGCTGCATCGCGTGTTCATCGCGGGCGCCGTCGTCTCAGGCGTTGGTCTCCTGGCGACGATGTTTCTGCCGCCTGTGAGCTTCTCGCACGGTGTGCCCGCAGCTGCCGGCGAGCAGATGCTCGAAGCGGAGATGACGAATCTCCAGCCCGAAGACGAGCCGATCGCTATAAACGAGTAGAACTTCGATCAACTCCCAACTTCCAACTCCCAACTCCCAATCCAAGTTGGGAGTTCTTGGGAATTGGGAGTTGGGAATTGGGAATTGACGAATGGAACAACGACAGTTGGGAGCTTCGGGCCTGATGGTGCCTGTTCTGAGCCTGGGCACCGGAACGTTCGGCGGCGGTAACAGCGAGTTCTTCAAGGCCTGGGGCGCAAACAACGCCGACGGTGCGACGCGGCTCGTGGACATCTGTCTCGACGCGGGGCTCACGATGTTCGACTCGGCGAACATCTATTCGAACGGTCAGGCCGAAGAGATTCTGGGACAGGCAATCAAAGGCCGGCGCGATCGAGTGCTCATCTCCACGAAGGGCACGTTCAGAGCCGGCGCCGGGCCAAACGATGTGGGCTCGTCGCGATATCACCTCATTCAGGCGGTCGAGGCAAGCCTGCGCCGGCTGGGCACCGACTACATCGACCTCTATCAGTTGCACGGCTTCGATGCGAAGACACCCGTCGAGGAAGCCCTCAGCACGCTCGACGATCTGGTGAAGGCCGGCAAGATTCGATACATCGGCTGCTCGAACTTCTCCGGCTGGCACCTGATGAAGTCAATGGCGGTTTCAGAGAAGTACGGCTGGTCGCGCTACGTTGCCCACCAGGCGTATTACTCGCTCATCGGCCGCGACTTCGAATGGGAGCTTATGCCGCTTGCGCTGGATCAGCGCATCGCGACCGTGGTCTGGAGTCCGCTCGGCTGGGGACGACTCACGGGCAAGATCCGGCGAGGACAGCCGCTACCCGAGACGAGTCGCCTGCGCAGTCAGGTCGTGATCGACTTCGGTCCGCCGGTCGCGGACGAAGCGCTCTACAAAGTTGTCGATGCGCTGGATCTCGTCGCCGCCGAAACCGGCAAGACCGTACCGCAGGTTGCGCTGAACTGGCTGCTGCAGCGCCCGACGGTCGCGACGCTCATCATCGGCGCGCGAAACGAGGAGCAATTGAGGCAGAATCTCGGGGCGATCGGTTGGAACCTGACGGCGGCGCAGGTGGCGGCACTCGACGCCGCAAGCGCCACGACACCGGCGTATCCTTACTGGCACCAGAACGGCTTCAGAGAGAGGAATCCCTCTCCGGTATAACTCCGTAATGCGTAGCCACCTTCAGGAGATCAGCATGCAGCGACTACTGACCGCGATCGTCGTCGTCTTCATCGCCACGATCGCCTCTGCCCAGACGCGTTCGGTGTTCATCGAAGATCTGACGTCTTACGAGCTTCGTGACGCGATGGCGGCGGGCAAGACGTCGGCGATCCTCTTCGCAGGCGGCATCGAACAGAACGGGCCGCACATGGCGCTCATCAAGCACAACCTGATCGCGCGCTACGTCGCCGGGCAGATTGCCGAGCGCACGGGCAACGCGCTGGTCTATCCGATCATGCCGTTCTCACCCGCTGGCGACCCGGTTGCCAGGACCGGTCACATGCGCTTCCCCGGTACGGTCAGCATCTCTTCCGAGGTCTTCCTGGGTGTGATGCGCCAGGCGGCACAAAGCGCCGCGGCAGCCGGCTTCAAGAATATCTTCCTGATGGGCGAGCACGGTCAGGGGCAATCCGAGCTTCGCGTGGCCGCCGAGAGCGTGGATGCCGACTGGCGCGCGAAAGGCGTGCGCGTGTACTACGTGTCCGACGTCAACACAAAGGCCGGCCAGCAGATTAATGCCTACCTCAAAGAGAAGAACATCGTCGGCGGCGGCCACGCCGCGGTGGCCGAGACGTCGCAGGTGATGTTCCTCGACCAGGGCAAAACACTGATCCATGCAGACAAGTTCGCGGTCAGCGCAGCGGGACCAGAAACAACGACCGGCGTCGGCGGCAATCCCGGTCCGGCGACGGTCGAGTTGGGGAAGCAGTTCCTCGAGTTCAAGATCACCGCGGCCATGGATCAGATGAACGCGCTGATGACGCAGAAGTAACCGAAGGGCACTATGACACGACGCATTCTCACCGCAGCGGCCATCGTCACGTTCGCGTCGACGGCCTTTCTTGTCGCCGACGCGAATCATCCCACCGGGACTCGCGGAGTCCTGCTGATCGACAAGGTCGGTGGTCAGATCAGGTTCGTCGACCCGGTGACGTACAAGGAGCGGGCGGCGTTCAAGGTCGCGACCAATCCGCATGACTTCGTGCTGACCGCGGATCGCAAGACAGCTTACGTGCCTCTCTACGGCGACGGCATCTACGGAAGGAATCCGAACCCCGGCCACGAGGTCGTGATCGTGGACATGGATGCTCAGAAGATCGTCGGGACGATCGACACTGCGCCGTACCGCGCACCACACGGGATTCAAATCGACGCGAACGGCACCGTCTACGTGAGCAGCGATCTCGACCGCAAGCTGCTCGTGATCGATCCCAAGGCTCGCAAGGTGACGCACGCCATCGACACTGAGGGCACGACGCACTGGATTGGAATCCTGCCAAACGGCAGCAAAATCTACGCAACCAACAAGAACGACGGCCCGTTCATCAGCGTCATCGACCTGAAGACGCACAAGATGACGGGCAAGATCCCGGTGCCTGGTGGCACGCAGGGAATCGCTGTCTCACCGGATGGCAAGCGGGTCGTGGTGATGGCGTCCGCTGAGCCGACTGCACTCGTCATCGATCCCGCGACCGACACAATCGTCGACCGGATCACGCTCGCGAATCAGAAGGGCGGCGGCTACAAGGTCTACTACAGCCCGGACGGCAAGTATCTGCTGACCATGAACCTCGGTTCGTCGGGGATCAATATTTTCGATGCGGCGAACCTGCATGGTGAACAACACACCGTCACCGTCGGCAAAGACCCGATGGGGTTTGGATTCTCTGCCGATGGCAAGACCGTGCTCGTCGCCAACCATGGCGACGGCACCGTCTCGGTGGTCGATCTGACGACGAAGAAGGAATCGAGCCGATTCCAGGCGGGAACCGGCATCGAGACACTCACCTACTACTAGTTCGCCAGCGTGAAGAGGACCGCCGCCTCTCCACGCTGAGCGATCTTCTCATCGAATAATTTGACGATCGCATCGCGACGCGCGAGGAGTGCCTGAATCTCGGCCTTCGTCAGGCTCTTGTCCATGGTCTCGGTCAGCTCTGGTGCGGTCAGGCCCCGCATTTTCTCGAGCATGTTTCGATCGATGCGCTCGAGTTGCTGCGGCTTCAGGAGATCCTTCCCAAGACGGAACGCACGCGTGTGGTCGATCATCCACATCTTCCAATCCGAGGTCCACAGCAGGTTGCCTGCGTTGCGGTCGCGATTCTGAATCAGCTCGTCGAACACACGCAGGATGTGGATCTGACTGGCCGTCCGCGACGGGTTCGGACCGACCGTGTGCTCCTTCTGGCGCGCCCCTTCATCCAGAATCACGCCGTCGATCCACCAGGTCATCGCAGCGGGCTTGCCATTGATCTTGCGCTCGACTGACATCGGGACGTTGTCGAGCCCCAGCAGGCGAGACAAGCGATAGCCCGCGATGTTGTATCGATAGGTATCCTTGAAGTCGACCTCGGTGTTCTTCGGTCCCACTTCAAAGATGGCAAGCGCGATGTCCACATCCTGGATCTGGGCGTCATGCGTGACTCGGCCATCCGATAGCGTGACCCGTTTGGCCGACGTGACACCCTTCTTCGTCGACTTCGTCGCCGTGATTTTGGCGTTCTGGAGGAAGGATTCCATGTCCCCCAAGGCCAACTGTGGCGGCGCCGCCAGCGCGGCCGTGTCCTGCCCAAGACACGGCCGCACCCCGGCGATCGTCAGCACCAACGCGAGAGCGAATGAACGTCGAGTCACTGCCATGACGCTGCTCCTCTGCTGAACGAACTGAGCCCTGGGACGTCAATCCTCCGCAAACCGTTGGGGTTACTTACTGGAGACTCGTACGCGAATCTCGGACGCGGTCATCGCTCCAGCGGCTTCCTTATAGCTGACGCTGACCATGTCACCCGAGTGAACGAAGGTGGTCAGCGATGTCGTGCCGCCGGCGGCCTTGGTTGCCTTGGTGGCGCCCTTCACGAGAACGTCGGTGTCCGCCGTGATCGCAAAGCTCATGTCGTGACCGCCAGCCGCGACTGTCACGTGAGTAGCCGTCACCGACGTGACCTTTCCTTCGGCGATCTTCGTGGGGTTCGAGGGTTCCGCCGAGCCCGGGCTCCCGACACGCTCGATGTCGAGGGCGTGGTTTCCCGCGTTGTCCGACTTGTAGCGCACCAGCACGGGATTACCAACCTCGAAGAAGTCATTCACCCGTGGCTTCGGGCTTCCCCGGCTGTTGGCTCTGGACCTCCTTCGCCGCGCGTCGAACTTCGAGGTGTGTATCACTGTTGACGAGGAACGTCATGTCCTGGGTGCCCACCTTGACGGTCATGGTCGTCGTGGTTACGGCGGTCACGGTTCCGCGCGCTTCCTTGGTCTGGGCGCTGACCGGCAGGGCCATACATCCCAGGAAGGCCACGGTCGCGACGAGAATGACAAGTCGGTTGATGTTCATCTCTCTCTCCTCCGGTTTCTTTGCGTCGTATATACGGACATAACGCGAGAAATACAATGGGCGAACGCTTTGCGCGCCCCGATGGGTGGCCGAGCGCGCAAGACGATGCGGCTCAACGGGTTGGCTGGGTGAACTGAGTTAACTGAGTGGGCTCGGTGGACTGGATAGCTCGGTGGACTGGGTGGTTCTGGGTGGTTACGCAGCAACCGAGCAACCGATCTAACCTAGCGACCCATGGATCGACGCACCGGTTCACCCGTACGACGCTTCGGTGCCTTCGAGCTCGATCTCGAGGCAGAACGCCTTCTCAAGAGCGGTCGCACCATTCGCATCCAGCCGCAACCCTTTCGGCTGCTGTGCCTTCTGACGAATCGCCCCGGGCTGCTCGTGACCCGGGAGGAGATCCAGGCGGCGCTGTGGGCCGGCGATACCTTCGTGGACTTCGATCAGGGCGTGAACTTCGCGATCAAGCAGGTTCGCGACGCGCTTGGGGATAGCGCCGAAGACTCGCTTTACGTTCAAACGGTGCCGAAACGCGGCTACCGCTTTCTGGCGCCTGTTGAAACCGGGCCCGAACCGGTGGAACCTGTCATAGCCGGGTCGGTGGACCCGTATCTTCAGAAGGCGATCTGGGCGAACATCGTCGAGCTCCGTCTTGCGGACAATCGACGACGGCAGCACCTGACATGGCTGGCGATCGCCCTGGGTTGCCTGGCAATCGCGGTCGTCGTGCTGCTGCTGATCAGGTAGCGGGTCTACTGCTGAATGGGTGCGGTGGCGGTCGCTAGTGCGATCAAGGCAGAGTGCTCGGCGGCGTCTGCCTGCTGAAGCGCCCGTGGTCGACCGGCACGCAGACCTTCGGCCCGGAGTCGCCAACTATCCTGGCGCAGCTTCAAGTACTCGGACGCCTTCTCGACCATCGGCCAGTGTTCAGCGGGAACGTTGTCGAGAGCGACCAGTTGCGTCTGAATCGACTGCAACTCGCCGACAATCCGATCCGCGAGTTTCGCGAGTTCCTGGGCGCTCAGCCGGCCAGATTTGAATCGATCCACGGCGGTGTCGTAGGTGCGCGCGGTGCGCTCCTCGCCTTCTTTGACCTTGGCCACCTCACCGCTCACGTCGGCGAGCCCGCGCAGAGGCGCGGCAAGCGCGACGACGATCGCAACCGTCGCAGCGACGACCGCGGCAACGCGGCGAGCCGGCGGCTTGTCCGTGATCACTCGACCGGCGATGAGCATCCCTCCGGTAAACCCGACGACGAACCCGGCCTGCATGGCCTCGCTGAAGATGCCCTCCATCAGTGCGTTGTAGACGAGGAACACGGCTACCCCTGGCCAGAGGCCCTTGAGGACACGCACGGGAACCGTCAGCGAAGCACGCTGGGCCAGGCCGAGCACCAGTGTCGCCAACAACAAACCGTAGATGCCGAAGATCGCTCCGGCGGCACCAGCCTGAACCGACACAGGATGAAGCGTCAGGCTCCACACGCCAGCGAGCACGCCAGACGCAACGTAGACCGCGGCAAACGCGAGCCTTCCGACCAGCCGCTCGACAAGCAGACCGACCTGCACGAGACCAGCGATCTCCGCGATCAGATGGATGACGCCGACGTGAACGAACATCGCGGTGCCGAGGCGCCACCACTCGTCATTGGTCGTGCGCGTCCCGATGCTGCCGCCCCAATCGACGAGCGTGCGTGGGTCGCCGAGGCTGCCGCTACCCGCAAGAAGCAGGACGAAGACCACGAGGTAGGTGACGACGATGGCGGGGGTGACGAGCGCCCATTTGGTTCGCGCCTTCACGGCTCGATAGAACGCCTCGCCTCCTTTGGGCGGCTTCGCAATCGTGTCCTTGATGAAGACCAGATCCGTCGACGACGGCCTGCCCGAATTTCAGCCGCTCCTCAGGCGACATGCCTCGCAGCACGAGACCGAGGACCACCGTCACGACGACGAGGATGGCGACCACGTCTTCATAGATCGTCAAGACGTGTGCCACGCTCGGCCGCAAAAGATACGGACTTTTCGACGGTTGCGCCGTGACCTTCGCCCTGCGCATTGCAGATGTCGATCACGCCGACCAGCTTTGTAAGTGCCCGGCTGTGCGGGACCACGGACAGGTCACGCGTACTGGGGCGGCACGTCCGGCATCTGCCGGATTTCAAGCTCGCCGTCATACGATGGTCCGAGCACGTCTGCGTGCAGCTGCATGAAGCGCCTGCCCCTTTCGATTGCCTCCTCCTTCGACTTGCACTGCAGGACGGCGTAACCGCCAATCACTTCCTTGGCCTCGCTGAAAGGACCGTCAGTGACGGTCAGCTTCCCCTGCCTCACGTTGATGAGTGCGCCCTTCGACGTGGGAAGCAGACCGCCGATATCGAGAAGCACACCGGCCTTGATCATTTCCTCCGACAATTTGCCAACGGCAGCCATCAGCTCAGGCGTGGGCGGAGCGCCGGCCTCGTAGTTCCTATCCGCTTTGACGATCATCATGAAACGCATGTGACTCCCCTCCCTGTCAGCACGTCGAACGAGGAGGCGCCCGATCGACAACGAATATCTACGGCTCTGATCTATGCTAGGGCCGCCAGAAAGGGAATCGGCATGATGAGAGCCCTTGGGAACATGGTCACGGTCCTAGGTTCTGCTCGTCGCGGCCGCGACTCCGGCAGTGGCTCAGGAGATCGATTTCACCGGATCCTGGGTGCCCATCTATCACGAGGACGGACCCGAGCGGCTGCCCGGACCCGAGTTGGCCGACTACCTCGGGCTCCCCATCAACGACGCGGCGCGCCTGCGCGCTGACAGCTACGACGCAGACCGCATATCGGCCGTCAGTGAATACCAGTGCCGGCAGCACGCGGCCGACTACGGAGACCGCGGGCTGGCCAACATGCGGGTGACGACTGATTACGATTCGCTGGCCCAGCGGATGTCGGCGATCCACACTCGCATCAATTTTCACGACGCGGAGCGCACGATCTACCTCGACGGACGACCGCATCCGCCAGCGGATGCGCCCCACAGTTGGAGCGGCTTCTCCACCGCCGTCTGGATGGGGAACATGCTGCGCATTCGGACGACGCACCTCAAGGCGTACTACATCCGCCGCAACGGCGTACCGAGTAGCGACCGTCGCACCCTGACTGAGTACTGGGTCCGCCATGGAGACCTGCTCACAGTCGTGTCGCTCACCGACGACCCGGTGTTCCTGACCGAGCGTCTGGTCCGAAGCCAGTCGTGGACGATCGACTCAGGACAACGCCTCGGTTCGAACTGGTGTGACTACGCCGCCGAGTTGCCGCTCGGAGAAGGCGTCATCCCTCATTGGCTGCCCGGGACCAATCCGTACCTGAGGGAATTCTCCGGGTGGTACGGCATTCCGTTCGAGGCCACGCGAGGTGGCGCCGAGACGATGTACCCGGAGTATCGTCAGAAGTTGAAGCAGACCTTCTCCACGCTCGATCGCTGCGGGCGGTACTGCACGTGCTTCAACGTCAACGCCGGATGTAACGTCCGCTGAGCTCACATGCGGCGACTTCTCCCAACCCTTGCACTCGCGCTCGCGCCATTCGCGAGCCTGGCCGCACAGCAGCCCTCGGGCGGCGCGCAGTTGAATGTCATTCCCGTGCAGGGCAGGGTTCACATGATCTCGGGCGCGGGCGTCAACATCACTGTCCATGTCGGGAAGTACGGTGTCCTGCTCGTCGATACACCGCAGCCCTCCGCGGCCCCGCGCGTGATGGAGGAGATTCGAAAGCTTTCGAGCCTGCCGATCCGGTGGGTCATCAACACCAGCAGCAGCCCCGAGCAGGTGGCTGGAAATGCGGTGCTCGTGGCCCCGTTCACCGGACGAGGCGGCGGGGGGGCGCCGTTCGGATTCGTCGGCCTCGGCCGCCCGTCGATCGTGGCGCATGAGAACGTGCTCAATCGTCTGTCGAATCCGCCGGCCGGCGGCACACCCGCCCCCGCTGACGCGCTGCCAACCACGACCTACTTTCTTCCCTCGATGGACTTCTCCAATGGAGAAGCCATCGTCCTGTATCACGAACCCGCGGCACACACCGACAGCGATAGCGTCGTGCTGTTTCGCGGGTCCGACGTGATCAGCACTGGCGCGATCTTCACACCTGGTCGCTACCCGATGATCGACGTCGGAAGTGGTGGAAGCGTCCAGGGGCTGATCGCAGCACTGACCAACATTCTCCTGCTCGCCGTCCCCGAAGGGTTCGCGTCCGGGGGAACGCTGATCGTCCCGGCACGTGGACGCATCTGCGAGGAAACCGATGTCGCCGAGTTCCGCGACATGGTCGTGATCATTCGTGATCGCGTGCGGGATCTAATCGCCAAGGGGATGACGTGGGAGCAGATCAAGGCGTCGCACCCCTCACGCGACTACGACACGGAGTACGGCGCCAGCGCAGCGGACGCGGATCGATTCGTCGAGTCGATCTATCGCAGCCTCACACAACCGCAGCGCGGAGGACGCGGATGACGACCGCTCTCTGGCGCGGGCTGATCGTCACCGTTCTCCTGGCTGTCGGGACGCCGGTCTCGGCACAACCGCCTCAGGGGCGAGGCGGCCGCGGAGGGCCGCCACCAACCCCGCGCGCATCCGCTCCAGTGGATTTCACCGGCAACTGGGTCTCGATCGTCAGCGAAGACTGGCGATGGCGGATGATCACGCCACCGAAAGGTGACTACGCCAACATTCCGCTGAATGCGGCAGCCCGCGAGATCGCAGACACCTGGGATCCCGTGCGCGACGAAGGAGCCGGCGAACAGTGTAAGGGCTATGCCGCACCAGCCATCATGCGCGAGCCCACACGCTTGCGCATCTCGTGGACGGACGATTACACGCTGAAGATCGAAACCGACGCCGGCATGCAGACGCGAATGCTTCAGTTCGCGCGCCCGGACGCTCCGCAGAGCGCGCCCCCGGCGACCGTGGGGCAGCGTTCGTGGCAGGGCGCCTCCGTTGCACGCTGGGAACCGCCACCGCAAGGCGGTCGAGGGTTGGGACTGGGCCTGGCGCCTCGGGCCGGCACGCAAGGACGGTCGCTCGAAGTCGTCACCACTCAGATTCGTCCGGGTTACTTGAGGAAGAACGGTGTGCCGTTCAGCGAGAACGCGTCGGTCACCGAGTACTTCGATCTCTTTCCGGAACCCGACGGCCCGGACTGGTTCGTCGTGACGACGAGTGTCAGGGATCCGCTGTACCTCGGCGAGCCATGGGTGACGACGAGCCATTTCAAGAAGGAACCCGACGCCTCGAAGTGGAATCCAACGCCGTGTCAGGTTCGATAGCGACGGCGCACCTCCATTCGCTTATCGAGTTGCAGGTGAGCGGAACAGGCGATCCCGCGCGGTCGAAGCATGGATATCTTCAACGCGTTGAACGCGTCGTCAAGTTCAGCGCGCAGTTCGACTACTGAAGGAGGTCACCGCAGCTCGAAGACCCACACGCCTGCGCCACGGTCGGGAGGATTTCTGATCTCAGGGACAAGCGGCGGAAACGTAATCGCCTGCGCACCGCCGTTACCGACGACCATCGCCACGTACTGCTTGCCGTTCGCGGTGTAACTGATGGGCGCATTGCTCGGCACATCGCCGAGGCGCGCACGCCAGAGTTCCTTGCCAGTTGTGTCGTCGTAGGCAGCAAACACCCGATCCAGCGCACCCGCGAAAACAACCCCGCCGGCCGTGGCCAGTGTCCCGGTTGTCTGTGGCGCACGCTGACGCTCGGTCCATATCGACTGACGCGTCTCGAGATTGATCGCCTGGAGCCGGCCGTATTTGCCGTCGCTGTTCGGACGTGGCCGCAGACTCCAGCGGACGCCGGTCGAAAGACTCCCCCGCCCGCCGGGCTCGACCGGCGTGAGATCCATGCACGACTCCACGAGCGGCACATACAGCATCTTCGTACGCGGGTTGTATGACGAAGGCAGCCACGACTTTGCTCCGCCTGCGTGCGGACAGACGAACTTGGTCTGGCCATCTCCAGGCACGAGGTTGGGATCGATCGTCTTGGCACCGGTCTTCGGATCGATCGCGGTCACCACGTTCTGCACGCCGAGGTCCATTGAGAACGCATAGGCGCCCGTTGCAGCCTCCATCGCGTCGAAGATCGCCTGCTTGCCTCCGGTCACGACCAGCGTCTTCTCGACTCCGTTGACGCGCAATGGAAGCACATGTCTCTCGAAGGCCCAATCGAGGTCCCACTGATCGTTCGGCTGATGTTGAAAGAACCAGACGAGCTTGCCCGTGTCCACGTTGATGGCCAGCGTCGAATCTGTGTAGAGGCCGTCGTTGGTGACGTCCCCTTCGTCGGCGGGATTGCGAAGCGGCCCGGTGTCGTAGGTCTGCGCGGGCCCGAAGAACGCGAGGTTGAGCGAACGATCGTAGCTGGCAGGCACCCACACCGAGGCGCCATTGCGTTTCTCGAGCGGCAGACCGTTCCACGTATGGCCTCCCGCCTCGCCGGGTCTCGCGATCGTCGAGAACCGCCACGCTTCCTTCCCTGTCTCTGCATCGAGCGCGACGATGAAGTTGCCGCCGGGGGCGCGACCGGTGGTGCCGATCATCACCTTGCCATTCGCGACGAGCGGCCCGCCGGTCATGCCGTAACCACCCTTGTAGTCGGCCACGGCCTGATCCCACACGACGTCACCGGTCTTCGCGTTGAGCGCAACCATGTGCGTGTCGGACGTCGGCACGTACAGTCGTCCGCTATACAGCGCGATCCCTCGCTTCACAGAGGGATTGAGACCGCGAGGCAGCCGCCGTGAGTACTGCCACAGCAGATCGCCTGTTGCCGCATCGAGCGCCTGCACTTTGTCGCCGTACGCATGGACGAACATCACCCCGTCGTGAACGAGCGGCGTCACTTCGTTTGCTCCGTTGGGCAGCGCCCAGCTCCACGCGAGACGAAGGTTGCCGACATTGGCTCGCGTGATCTGTGTGAGCGGACTGAAGCCCTGGGCATCGAACGCGCGGCGCCACGTCAGCCACTCGCCGTCAGGCGGGTTACTCAGCATCGCATCGGTGACCGGCGTCAATCGATCGAGCGGGTTCGGCGTACTCGGCGGAGGCGGGATCGACACGCCGAGCGTGAGCCCACCGCCTGGTCCACCTGCCGCTGACGGCAGCATTGCGGTACGCAGAAGGGTCGGATCGGCAGGAAGCTGACGAGTACCAGCGATGACACCGTTCTCCTGAATGACATACGCGAGCACCTGCGCGTAGGTCTCATCGCCCAGCGACCCGGGCGAGCCCGGTGGCATCGTCTGTGCCATCTGATTGAAGAGCCCTTCAACCGGCTTTCCGCCCCACCGCAATCGGAAGTCGACACCCTTCAGCGCTGGCGCGAACTCGCCGTCATCGAGATTGGCGCCGTGACACGCAGAACAGGCTTTCTCGTAGGCCTGCTTGCCTTGGGCGGCCTGAGCCGAGGTGTAGGTGGGGAGCGAGAGCGACTGCGCACGCAACCCGCGTGGGTAATCCGCCGCAGACAGGGCAGCCACGAACGCGGGGGCAGCAAACACAATGGCGCGTTCGGGGCGCGCGCGTCCTCCGACGTAAATCCGCCTGGTCATGTTGACACCTCAGAAGCTCACGGATGATGCACGAACTCGAGCGCAATGGCGACGGCGCGCTGGAAGTGCTCCGTCAACGTCCCACCCACCGGCACCGTCATAGCTGCCAGCAGCCGATGAAGCAGCATTGACTTCGTCCTAGGGCGAGGCGTAGATTCCACGGCACTACTGATCTATCAGAAATCGGTCCCGCTTGTTCTGAGGTTGTCGTCGGTCCCCCAAGGTCGGTCACCCCGTATCGGGCGTTGGCAAGACCCAACGCTCAGGAGGCGAGAACACATGCGTGCCGCGTTCCGGTGTGCCGTCGTTCTGGTTTGGACGGCCCTGCTGCCCTCACTAGCTTTCGCGCAAGCGTCCATCACAGGCATCGTCAAAGACACTTCGGGCGCCGTGCTTCCCGGAGTGACTGTGGAAGCCGCGAGTCCCGTACTGATTGAAAAGGCCCGTGAGGCTGTCACCGACGCCAGCGGTCGCTTCCAGGTCGTTGACTTGCGCCCCGGAACGTACACGGTCACGTTCACGCTGCCAGGATTCAACACGGTCAAGCGGGACGGCGTCGTGCTCACCGGCTCGGCGGTCGTCAACGTCGACGCTGACCTCCGCGTCGGCTCGCTCGAGGAAACAATCACGGTGACGGGCGAGGCGCCGGTCGTCGACGTCGCGAGCACGACGCAGCAGCGCGTGCTCAGCGCAGAAGTGATCGACGCGCTGCCGAGTGCGCGTAATTACTTTGGCCTGGCTCGCATGATTCCTGGCACGGTCGGCGGCGGCAACGACGTCGGTGGCTCGCTGATTCAGGACGTCGGTCAGAGCCTCACGGTGCACGGCAGCCGCACGGTCGATCAGCGCATCACTATCAACGGCATCAACACGATGACACTGCAGGCCGGCGGCAACATCGGCGGCCAGACGCCGGACATGGGCTCGGCCGCGGAAGTCAGCGTCGACACGTCCTCGCTTGGCGCCGACCTGCCGACCGGCGGCGTGCGCGTGAACTTCGTGCCGAAGGACGGCGGCAATACGTTCAGTAACTCGGCGATATTCTCGTTCACCAACGAAGCGCTGCAGGGCGACAACTTCACACCGGAGCTCCAGGCGCAAGGCCTCAGCACGCCTAACAAGATCCTCCACGCCGTGGACTTCAACGAGTCGTTCGGAGGGCCCATGAGCCGTGACAAGGTGTGGTTCTGGGCCTCCCTCCGCGTCAACGACGTGGCCAACGAGGCGCCCATCTTCGTCAACAAGAACGCGTTCAATCCCAACGCGTGGCTTTACGATCCGGACCCCTCCCAGCCCGGTGTCAACAAGGGCGAACAGTACAACAGCAGCATCCGCGTGACGTGGCAGGTGAACCCCAAGAACAAGATCGCCGGCACCTACAAGGCCGACCAGTGGTGTAACTGCCCCAGCCAGATGAGCGCGACGGTGGCGCCTGAGGCCGCCCGCGACCGGCGGTTCCCGCGCCTGCGCCAGGAGCACGCGGAGTGGACCTCGCCGGTCACGAACAGGCTGTTGTTCGAGGTTGTGGGCATGCACCTGTTCGAGCGGTGGGGCGACATGGACCTGCGCGAGTCAACCGGCTCGATCACCGCTGAGGAGGCAGCCATCCAGCCGCAGATGATCGCCGTGACCGAGCAGAGCACCGGTCTCGTCTACCGCGGCCGCGGCCCCTTCTACAACAACACCAAGGTGCCGAGCTTTGCGGTGCGGGCTGGGGCGACCTACGTCACCGGATCGCACGCATTCAAGGTCGGCTGGAACCACACTTCCGGGTACCTGGATGAATCGCTGTACCAGTTGAACGACGGCCGCAGCTATCGCTTCAACACTGTCGGCGGCGTCACCACCCCCAACCAGATCACGATGCGCGGCAACTACCACGCTCGTACCAATCTCGACCACGACATGGGACTCTATGCCCAGGACCGGTGGACGATGTCCCGGCTGACGGTGGCCGGCGCGATCCGGTTCGACTTGTTCCAGACTAGCTTCCCGGAGCAGACGCTCGGACCGGTGGCACTCGCGCCGAACCGCAACCTCACGTTCCCGGCGGCCGACAACATCAACTGGAAGGACGTGACCTATCGCAGCGGTCTCTCCTACGATCTGTTCGGCACCGGCAAGACGGCGTTGAAGTTCAGCTTCAACAAGTACCTGCTGGGTCAGACGCTGAATGGGCTGGGCCGCGATCCCAACCCGGCGATCGTGGCAGGAGCGGTGGCACCGACCCGTACGTGGACCGACACGAATCGCAACTTCGTTCCAGACTGCAATCTGGTGGTTCTGACCGCCAACGGAGAGTGTGCGCAGGCCAGCAACCTCGCTTTCGGCACGGCGGTCCCAACGGAGCAGTTCGACGCGGATCTCATCACCGGCTTCAACCACCGCCAGGCCAACTGGGAGACGTCGGTGAGCGTCGCGCACGAGCTGGTGCCGCGCGTCGGCATCGACGTCGGCTACTTCCGACGCTCGTGGACGAACTTCCGCGCCGTCGACAACCTGGCGCTCACGCCCGCCGACTTCACGCAATACGACATCGTCAATCCCGTCGATTCCCGGCTGGGCGACGACAGTGGCGCAACGATCCGCGGCTTCGTCGACGTGGTGCCCACCAAGTTCGGCCAGGTGAGCAACTACAACACGCTGTCCACCAAGGTCGGCGACTGGAGCGAGGTATGGCAGGGCGTGGATTTCACCATCAACGCCCGGCTGCAGAACGGGCTGAGCCTGCAAGGGGGCATCAGCACCGGGTCCACTCACGAGAACGACTGCGACATCCTGACGGCGCTGCCGGAGATGCGCAATATGCCAGCGGTCGCCGCCACCACCCGCCCGGCTTCGCAGCGGCCGCTGCAGTACTGCGACCGCAGTTCGCCGTACCTGACCCAGGCGAAGATCTTCGGCGTCTACCTCATTCCGAAGATCGAGGTCCAGGTCTCCGGCACGTTCCGGACCACGCCAGGACAGATCCAGGGCAACGCTGTCGAAAGCTTCGCTCAGGTCGCACTGGTCGCCACCAACGCGTTTCTCACCACGAACTCGACACTGGGACGGCCGCTGTCGGGCAACGCTCCGAACGCGACGTTACAGATTCAGGCGCCACAGGAGCACTACCTCGAACGGCGCAACGAACTCGATCTTCGCGTCGGCAAGTTGCTGCGCGCGGGCCGGCACCGGGCGCTCGTCAGCATCGACTTCTTCAATGCGCTCAATTCCAATGCCGTGGTCAACGTCAATCAGTCCTCGAATCTCGCCGCGACCGGCGGCGGGTTGGCGTCGTACTGGCGGCCAACGGAGATCCTGAACGCGCGGACGATGAAGTTCACGGTCACGTATGACTTCTAATCTGAGTTAACGAAGGCGGAGGGAACGGAGGATTCTTGTTATTCTCCGTTCCTCTTTTGCTCCGGGTGACTCAGTTGTCTCCGCAATCTCCGTTTGCTCTGACGGCGATCGGGCTGGCGCTCACGCTGGCCGTCGCCAGTCCCGTCCACGCCCAACGCGACATTTCCGGGAACTGGACGGCCCTGTATCACGAGGACCAGCCGCACCGCATTCCAGGTCCCGAACTCGGTGACTACACCGGAATCCCTCTCAATGATGCCGGTCGGCTGAAGGCTGACAGCTGGGACGCCTCCATCCTGACTCTGCGCGAGCATCAGGCCAAGCCTCATCCGTCGACTTACTCGCTGCGAGGACCGGCCAACATCCGCATCACGCGACAGCTCGATCCCGTCACGCAGGAGGTGATCGGCTACGAGCTGTTCGGCACGTTCGGACAGGCGACGCGGCAGATCTGGCTGGACGGCCGGCCGCACCCTGCCGAGTACGCCGCCCACACGTGGGCCGGATTCTCAACGGGACGATGGGATGGCAACGCGCTCGAAGTGGCGACCTCGCATCTGAAGGTGGGCTGGCTCCAACGCAACGGAGTAGCCCACAGCGACCGGGCAACGATGACGGAGAGGTTCATCCGGCACGGAAACTATCTGACCGTCGTCACGATCGTGGACGACCCGATCTACCTGGAGGAGCCGTTCATCCGCACGACGAACTGGGTGTTGAATCCCGATCAGGAAATCCGCCGCACCCAGTTCGACGTCGTTGATGAAGTCGCCGTGCGGCGCCGAGGCGAAGTGCCGCACTATCTGCCGGGATCGCCTGACGCGACGCGGAAGCTGACGGAGTTCGCGGCCAAATACAAGGTGCCAGCGACAGCAGCGCGCGGCGGCGCGGCGACCACCTACCCGGATGGGGTCAGACCCGTTGAGTCGACGCGGCCCAAAGGGTCTGACCCTTTCACACCGTCACCTGACACGCTCCAGACCGTGCACGTCCAGGGCAAGGTGCACATGATCGTCGGCGCCGGCGGAAACATCATCGTACAGTCCGGCGAGGAAGGCGTCCTCGTCATCGATACCGGCACTGGACGGCGTGGCGCCGACGTGCTCGCCGCCATCCGTACGATCTCGGACAAGCCGATCCGCCTCGTCATCAACACGCACGTGCACGACGATCACACCGGCGCCAATGAGCTGATCGCGGCGGCCGGCCGGTCGCTCGGCGGAAACGCTCCAGGCAACTCGGGACTCGGGCTGGACACGGCCCACATCCTCGCGCACGAGAACGTTCTCAGGCGCATGAGCGCGCCGTCGGGCGAACCGTCGCCGCGGCCGTTCGCCGCGTGGCCGACCGACACCTTCTTCGGTGACGACAAGGAGCTCTTCTTCAACGACGAAGCGATCCAGTTGATTCATCAGCCTGGTCACACCGACGGCGACGTCCTGGTCTTCTTTCGCCGCTCTGATGTCGTCGCCAGCGGCGATCTGTTTTCGACCTTGACGTATCCGATCATCGATGCCCAAAGCGGCGGCAGCGTGCAAGGCGTCATCGACGGGCTCAACCGGCTGCTCGATATCACGATCCCGAAGGACAAAGAGGAGGGCGGCACTTACGTCGTCCCCGGTCATGGCAGACTCGCGGACGAGGCGGACGTCGTCGAGTACCGCGACATGGTCACGATCGTTCGCGATCGCGTTCAGGACCTGGTGGCGAAGGGCAGAACGCTGGCGGAGGTCAAGGCCTCCAGACCGACTCGCGACTACGACGGACGCTACGGCGCAGCCACCGGTCCGTGGACCACCGATATGTTCGTTGAAGCCCTATACCGAGACGTGACGCTCAGGCGCTGACTCGCACGGAGACTCGGAAGTAGATCATCGAGGTTCCGGCACGAGCACGTGGCCGGTGAAGAGCGCACGCGCGGTGCTGATGATGGCGGCTTCGCGTGACGACCGCCTTGCCATCTTGCTGCTCGGTCGTCAGAGAAACAGGGCTGGCACCGGTGGGATGCTCGACGAGCATCATCTTCGTGGCGCCTTCAGGGATGCGCGCGACAGAGTGCGCTGGACTTCCCGGCAGCAGGCACGCCGTTGCGACACTGACGGCTGCGAACACGCCAATCGTCGCGTGGGCACGATGCGGGATGAACGAGCGTGTCGAGACGACGCCCCCGTCGCGCGGCGGGGCGACGAGAATCATCTTCGGCACCGTCTGGTTCTTGACGTCGCCGAGGTTCATCATCGGACCAACGTGCAGTCGAATCGCCTCCACGCGCGCCTTGAGGTCGGTGTCCTCGTCCAGTTGATCGCGCGTCTCGTAGCCAGTCCGGTTCAGATCTGAGGCACGCATCACGACCACGGGCATGCCGTTGTCGATGCACGTGACCTCGACACCGTTGATGACGTCTACCGTTCGGCCCGTTGGAAGGAGCGCTCCGCACGTGGATCCTGCCGTATCGGAGAAGGTGAGTGGAATAGGCGCCGCGGTCCCGGGCACACCATCGATGCGGGCGTTGCCCTGATACTCCGGCTTTCCTCCTGGTGTCTGAACAGTCGCGACGACGGTTTGCGACGTGTTGACCATGAAGATGCGCACCTTTGTCACCGGATCGCAGCCGCGCACGAGCCCCTGCTCGATGGCGAATGGTGCAACGCCGGCGAGGATGTTGCCGCAGTTCTGCTTGTCCGACACTTCCGCGCGATCGACCCATACCTGCAGGAACAGATAGTCGACGTCGATGCCGGGACGGCTCGATGGCGAGATCACGGCGACCTTGCTGGTCAAGGGATCCGCGCCGCCGATGCCGTCGATCTGCCGAGGGTCTGGCGACCCCATGACGGACAACAGGATGCGATCGCGTTGCGCGGTATCGCCCGGCAAATCGGAGGCAAGGAAGTAGGCCCCCTTCGAGGTACCTCCTCGCATCATGGTGCAGGGAATGGCATCTCTGCATTGCACCCTTCGATGTCAAATCCCAACTCCCAAGATCCAACTCCCAAGGAATCTGATTTGGGAGTTGGTAGTTGGGAATTGGGAGTTATTTTTCAACCGGCGGCGTGCCGTACGTGTGGAACGTCTCGACGGTCTTGAGTCCCCAGGCCTGCCCCTTCTTTCGCTCGGCCTCGGTCCACACGATCGGCTGCCAGTCCGGGGCGAGCATCAACCGGGCTCCGGCGCTGTCGAACTCGATCCGGTTGCCACCGGGCTCGTACACATAGAGGAAGAACGTCTGCTGCACACCGTGCTTGTGCGGCCCGGTCTCGATGAAGACATCGTTTTCGAGACAGATATCAGCCGCGCGAAGCACCTCTTCCTTCGAATCGACTGCCCAGGTCGCGTGGTGGAATCGACCATGCGCGCCGTAGTGATCTGCGGTGAACGCGACGTCGTACGTCTTGTTGTTGCATGTCACCCAGACGCCGGCGATCTGCCCGTTGTCGAGCTTGATCATCTCGGTCGTGCGCATGCCCAGCGTGTCTTCCATGAAGCGCTGCAGGCCGGCGACATCGGACGTGAGCAGGTTCAGGTGATCGAGCCGCCGCACATTGGCGCCACGCGCCGGAAACCGCATCGCCTGATTCTTGAGCGACGGCTTCAGCTCGGGCGGCGCCTTGTACCACTCCGTCTCCCAGTACAGCTCCATGTTGTGGCCGTCGGGCGTGGTGAACGCGTAGGCCGGCCCGTGTCCGAGGTCGCCGTCGGTCCATCCCTTCCCGGTGCCACCACGCTCGATGATCGCAACACGGCGCGCGAGCGCCTCGGGGCTGCTCGCGCGAAATGCGAAGTGCCCCATTCCCGCGGCCTTCGCGGCAGTCAGCTTGAGCGTGTGGTGCTCGTAATCATCCCAGCCGCGCAGGTAGACCGACTCGCCGCGACGGGCGGTTTCGGTCATCCCCATGACGTTGACGAAGAAGTTGAGGCTCTCGTCGGGCTTGGGTGTGAGGATTTCCAGGTGCGCGAGGTGCGCGAGGTCGAAGGAGCGGATTGTCGACTGCATTCTCTAAAAGTCTACTTCTCAACAGCGGCTGCTACTTCGCCGCCTTCTCCTCGGCCCGAGCCGCGCTGAGGATGTTGGCCAGTCCGCGGTTGCCTTCGTGACACGCGTACTCGTATGGCGCATGCTCGGCGTCACGCTTGAGCGGCATCGCGTACGCCCACGACTGTTCCCACGTGTCGGGATCGTCGAAGCGGATCTCCCAGCGCAGCGTGTTGGCAGCGACCGGCGTGAACCGTTCGGTCACTTTGAGCTTCTCGCTCGCACCGCGGAACGCGATCAGCGGATGGAAGTTGGTCGTCTCGACCACCAGCGTGCTGCCCTCCCAGCGGCCCCGCGCATCGCCCATGTAGTTCTTCATGGCGGACGACAGATGCGAGCTGTTGTTCGTCGGGATGATGCGAATCTCGTGAATCATCTCGTAGCGAATCGCGACGAAGCCCGGGCCCTGCGTGATGTCGTAGGCGTTGCCGTAGATCATCGGCGTCATCGACCCCGGCACGCCGAGCGAGATGCAGCGATCGTAGAGGCTGCGATCGGTCCACGAATCGGCCGGTCCCCGGCCCTTGCGAGCCGCCTGGCGCGCGGCCGTCCGCTGCCGAGCCGCCGCGGTGATCGGCGGAATCTTTCCGCTTGGCGGATCGAACACGAGCCAGGGCTGTGAGTTGTTGGCTTGCAAGTGCTCGTACCAATGCGACGGCCCCGCGCCGGTGTCCTCCTCCGAGCTTCCACCGATGCTGCGCGCGCCCGCTTGCGCGCGCTTCTGCCGGTCCGCGCGAAGGGCGGCCATTTCCTTTTCGCCGAAGTCCTCGAGGCGCTTGCCCGCCAGATCGGGCGGCTGCTCCATCGGCGTGCCGTTCTCGTCAGCGTTCGTGTAGATCCCCTGCAGGTCCGGCTCGCCCCACGGCGTCTGCAGCGGCGTGTATTCGCTTCGGGCAGCATTGCCGGCCCGAGGAGCCAGCGACTGCGCAGACGTGAAGGACGACCCCACAAGCGCCACCAGCACCACCGCTCCGCACAGCGTTATTCGTAGTGTGAATCGCATACCTTGTACCTTGAACTGTGAACCGTGAACCTTGAACTTCGCCTTTGACCTTTAACCTTCCGGCCTACTGCTTACAGGGCTGCGGATTCCACTTCGCCCCGTCAGCTTCCTTCTTCCAGTTCGAGCTCGTGATGAACGGCTGCGCGAGGTTCTGCGGATCTTCCACGGTCGTCGTCACCACGAACCAGTCGCCGGCGTCGGGATTCGTGAACCGCGTGAAGTTCTCGGTGATGACCGCGTCCTGGCTGTAGGGCACGCCGTTTCGACGCAGCCATCCAGGCAGCATGTTGGTCGTCACGACCTTCAACGATCCCCAGCGCGGAGGTGGAGCACCGGCACCGCGTTCCAGGAACGCATCGAATGCGCCCCCACTGCGAACCCACTCAGCGGCCGAGTACCCCTGAAGCGTCCGTGGCTGCGATGCAATCGCGGACACCGTCTGTGGTGCTGCGCCCGGCGGCGTGAAATTGAGGACACGCGTTTGCTGTCCGGCGTCGGTTTCGATCTTCAGCGTGTTGTCGTCCTGCCAGCTGATACGCAGGCGACCAGGCATGCGCATGATGCCGCCCACGCCATACGCCTGGCACTGCCCATCCTTCGATGGGTCCCAGGTGTCAGCCAGTTGCCGCGCGGCAGGCGTCATCGGCACGCTCGCGTAATCGCCCTTCGGCGGCGTGCGCATCCGCCACTGCCAGTCTTCGGTGACGACCGACACCCAGTTGCCCGTGAGATCGACCGGTGCCCCCTGACGTGCAGGCGGAGGCGGCCCGGCGGGTCCCCGGCCTCGGCCACGGCCACCGCCACCAGGAACGGCCGGCGGCTGCTGGCCTGCCGGTGTCGATGCCTCAGATGCTCGCTGCTTCGCCTCCGGCTCGACGACGACCGCGAAGATCACGGCGCACGCGATCGCAGCCGTCAACGGTGCGGTGACCGTCCTCAGAGTTCGCGCGCTCATTCCGATTTCCCCTTCTGCTGGTTCTTGCTCTGAGTCGGCTTGGCCGGTGGATTCGCCGCCACCATCTGCTTGTAGATCGTCTCGACGAACATCGACGTCGTCCAGAAGCCGCTGTCGCTGCCGTATCGCGGATCGAAGTCGAGCGTCGGCTTCTTCGCCTTCACCTGCTCGAGCGTCATGCCGCGCTTGACGTACTCCTTGATGCGATCGCGAACGATCGTCGCCATGTTGCGGTACTCGGTGACGTCCTGCTCGTCGGACAAGCGGCCGTGACCGGGGATCACCATCGTGCCGCCTTCGTTGACGTTGCTCGCGACGGTGATGTCCATGATCGCGTTCAGCGCGTTGATGTAGCCATCGATGGTGCCGCCGTTGGCCGCGTCGATGAACGGATACATCACGGTCGTGAACAGATCGCCGGTGGCAAGCACGTCTGCCTTGCGGAAGAAGACGAGGCTGTCGCCGTCGGTGTGCGCGTCCGGCTCGTGGATGATCTGCACAGCCTCACCGTTGAACAGGAACTCGCGCTTCTTGGTGATGTAGGTCTCCGTCGGCCATGCCGCAAACGGCACCTGCGGCTGCCCGGCAGGCGGGTCGGCGCTCAGGCGCTTCAGCACGTTTTCGTGCGCGATGATTGCCGCGGTCGCTGTTGCCGCAGCACCGAGGTCGCCGACGACGTTGCCACCGGCGCGGAAGTGGCCGGCCTTGGAGATCGACTCGTTGCCGCCGATGTGATCGCCGTGCACGTGCGTGTTCACGATGTAGCGAATCGGTCCGTCGCTGATCGCTCGAATGGCGCTGAGGATCTTGGTGCTCAGCGGCGCGAACTGCGTGTCCACGACCATGATTCCGTCGGACCCGGTGAACACCGTCGTGTTACCGCCGGCACCGACGAGCATGTAGACGTCGTCGCGCACCTTGACGGTGTCGATCTGAACGTTGTCGAAGTTCTGATTCTGCTGCGCGATGGCTGTTCCCACCGCGAGCGCCGCGCCGACGACGAGTGCTGCCGCGACGGACAGAATGCGGGCCTTGCGTGACGTACTGGTCTGTAGCCTCATCATGTCAGCGACCCTGCTGTCCCTGTGGTGCGCCAGTCACGCGTTGCGCGCCGGTCTGTGGCGGCGGCAGCGGCGGAGGAATCGGCGCTTTCTTCAGCACGTCCTGGAACTCCGGATACATCGTCTGGGCGCCACCGTAGATGCCGACAAAAGGAATCTGGTGACGGCGGGCGTACTCTTCCTTGAAGGGATGCTCATCCGGCAGGTAGGCCGGGACGTCGCCTTCTGGACGATCCGCGATCTCGAGCACCGGGTCGCAGACCCAGAGCCATGTGCCCGCGGGAAGCTCTCGCGTGCTGCGCACGAAGTCCTGGCTCTTCACCAGCGGCTCGGTCAGGTACACGGGATCGACGAGCACGACGATGTGCGTCATGACCTCACCGTTGCGAACCATGTACTCCGTCATCTTCGCCTGGTCGCTCATCGGCACACCGTTGCGGCGCACCCACCCCTTCTTCAGGTGGGTGGTCTCCACGATCAGCATGTCGCCGTCGTAGCGGCCGGTTGAGAATCCCATCCAGGTGTGCGCCGCGTTGGGACCGGGGTGCGGACGTCCGTCCATCCAGATCGTGCGCGTCTGCTCGAACGTGCTGCTGTAGTGCTTAATCGCGATCAGGTCCTGCGTCTTCGGATCCTTCTCTTCCCAGATGCGCAGGTTGAGCGGACCGCGGTAGATATACGGCGAGACGTGCACGCGGCACTGCTCTTCGGGGAGCGTGAGGCGGGACGGGTCCCAGCTGTTCGCGTACTGGCGCGCCGAATCGTTGATCGGGAGACCTGTGTAGTCGGTCAGTTCGGGTCCGGGGATGCGATCCGGTTGATCTTCGTGGTAGCGCGGTTGCCAGACTCCGGAAAAGTCCGCACCGGCCTGGGCGAACGCAGGGAGGCTTGCGCCAGCCACCAGCGACGCCGCGAGCGCGATAACGCTCATTAGTTTGGTCATGATGTCTGTTCCTGAATGACGGATCCGGCAGCCGCCGGACAACGATCCACGCGCAACAAATTCCAACTGCCTATTCTACATGCGACCCGACTATGACTAGAATTGCGAATCTCGAATAAGTCAACGCGGCCTAATTTCTATGCATCCTTCCGACGTTCCTGACATTCGTGCCCGCGAACTGCTGACGGTCATGGCGCTGGCCGAATATGGCAGCTTCGTGGCAGCCGCCGCGTATCTGAAGACGTCGCAGCCGGCACTGACTCGCACCATCAAGCGCGTCGAGCGCGTCCTCGGCGTCATGTTGTTCGCGCGCAACACGCGTCGGGTGGAGATCACCGCCGCGGGACGAGAGTTCGTCGCCGTCGCCGAACGGATGCTCAACGAGCTGCACCTCACCGTGCGCAATCTGAGCGAGGTGACCAACGAGCAGCGCGGCCGCATCACACTGACGACCTACTCGGCGTTCGCGGTCAATCCACTACCCAAGCTCGTGCGCCGCTATCGCGAGACGCGGCCGCTCATCGAAGTACGAATTCGCGAGGGACGCCAGTCGGAGATCGTCGAAGACGTCCGCAATGGCGCCGCCGACTTCGGCATCGGCTATGTCAACGCGCTGCCCGATCTGCTCGAAGCGACGACGCTCAAGAAGGAACAGCTCTACGTCCTGATTCCAACGTCGCACCCGCTCGCGATCAAGAAGAAGCCGAAGGTCCGCCTCGCGGAGTTAAAGGACGAGCCGCTCGTCTCCGCACCCAACGACACCTACCTGCGTCGACTGGTGGACGCGGCAGCGATGTCCGCCGGGTTCACGCTGCACTACAGCGTGACGGTCGATCGGTTGCTGAGCATCCTCCATCACGTCTTTGCCGGAGTTGGCATCGGCATTCTTCCGTCTGGCTGCATTCCGGAGATCCAGTGGGGCGAGGGATGTCACTTCGCCCTGCTCGTCGAACCATCGCTGTCTGTGACGGTGGGACTCATCTCTTCGCGCAGCCGTTACATGACTCCGGCTGCTGCAGGCATGGCGGCGCTCATCCGGGAACAGATGGCAACGAAGGCGAAGACGTAGTGAGCCGGGACCCGGGGCCCGGGATTCGGGACTCGGCTAAGACGGACACGCCACCAGTCCGAGACGCTCGCGCACCTGCTTTCGTGTCAGCCCGAGCTTATCCGCGCCGCGAATCGTGTCGTCGAGGTCCACGCCGTACCAGTTCTTCTTGTCCGGATCGCAGAGACCGGCAACATTCCAGTCAGCAATTGCCGTCGTCACGTCGCGTTCGTAGCGATCGTGTTCAACGTCGCCTGTCGCGACCGGAGACAGACGCGTCATCGCGCTGCTGAATCGATCGCTGTCGCCACAGAGGAAGCCGCGCGGCGTGCGCGGCGAGTCGAGTCGCCGCGCCATCTCGCTGAAGCTCGCGGCGGCAAAGTAGAACATCGAGTACGACGCGAACATCGGGAAGTCGCGGAAGCCTGCGTAGCTGCCGGCGATGAAGCGCGCCGTGCGATCGGCGTCCGCGAGCGTGGCGTCACTGTAGAGGCGGGTCTTTAGACCCGCCTGCGGGGTCAGGCCCGCCTGACCAAACGCGCCCGCGAGCCGTTCAATGCCGAGCAGCGTCAGCGGAATTCCTGTCGAGAACAACGGATCGATGAACGCCGCTGCAGACGGAAGCATCGCCCAGCGGTCACCGACGCATTCAGCGGCACGATACGCCATGCGCGGCATCCAGGTGAACGATCGGATCGGACGTGCATCGGCAAATTGCGTTGGCGATCGACGGATAGCGCGCCAGCAGCCTCCTCCACGCCGGCTCGCCTTCGGCGAGCTTCAATTCATCGGCGAGCCAGTCTTCAACCGCCACACCTGCACTCGTCACTCCATTTCCGAATCGCAGCACCCACATCCAGCCGCCGTCGAACACATGATGCAGCGCGGCATCGTCGATTGGATACGGAACCGGGACTCGGGACTCGGGATCCGGGATTCGGGATTCGGGATTCGGGGTTCGGGATTCGGGATTCGGGATTCGAAAGTCCTCCAGTTCGTCGCATCGAGCTACGTCGGTGAAGTGCGAGAACAATGCCTGCGTCGGCGGATAACCGTCGAAGCCGCGATCTGCGATGCCGAGCGCCCTGCTCAGAAATCCTCGCGGCCCTGACGCATCGACGACAAACTGCGCGCGGATGCGAAAGCTCTGACCCTGTCGCGTTCCTCGCAGCAGCGGATCTCCTGATGGCTGCCACTCGATGCCATCGAGGTCGACGAGATCGCGATAGTCCACCCCGAGTGCGATCGCCTCGTTGACCAGAAACTGATCGACGTCGCTTCGCAGCCAGTGCGTGTCGGACAGCTCGTCGCTCGGGCTTGCCGCCACGAGCAGCTGATTCGTCCGGTCCTCATCGGCCTTGTACGCGCGGCCGGCCTCGTGCTTGAAGTAGGTGAACCCGCGCTTGAGTCCGCACACGACGTGGGGGTAGGTGCGCTGCCATGTGCCAAACGCAGAGAGCGGCCGTACGCGTGGAAGGTCGTATCGATCGGAGAGCTGCTCGATCAGAATGCCCGCGAGCGGCGACGCCGATTCGCCAATCGCGAACCGCGGGTGCTTCCCGCGCTCGAGCAGCGTCACGCGATACCCGAGACGTCGCGCGATCATCGACAGGAGCGAGCCGCCGAACCCCGAGCCGATGACGACGAGATCCGTATCCGAGTGGACCGAGGTCACAACAGGAGGGTAACGCGTCAGCGCCCGGTCGGCGAGTCTGGAAGCTTGAGACGGGCAACCAGCGCAACGAACCGTGGATCGGAGCGCACGGGGTCGTAACTAAGGTGACGACGTTAATCCAGCGGACGGGCCCCTGACGCGGTCGATGGCTTTCGTCAGGTAGTTCGAAACCTGATCGTAATCACCGAGCGCGAAGTACACGTGCGCGACAGTCAGCGGATCCGACGTCCGAGTCCAGCCCGGCCAGGATCTTCAACGCCTCGTCGCGCCGCCCCAGCGCCGCGTAGATGCTGGCCCATGAATGCCACTCGCTTGCAGCTCGGGACGATCTGAGCATCGCCAGCGCATCCTGGAGACGACCCGTCTCCAGGTAGGTCAGGGCCAGAAAAATGTGCGCCAGCACGTTTCGAGGCTCGAGCTCGATCGCCCGCAGACAGCGCACGTTCGGCGTCGGCGTATCTCCGGGCCATGAAGAGCACGAACCCGTAGTTGGATCGCAGATCTGTCGAAAGCGGATTCACGCCGATGGCGCTGTTCGACGATGCGGATCGCCTGGTCGAATCGACCGAACGCGGCGAGCGTGTTCCCGTAGCACCCGCACACGTCGATGCATCAGGATTCAGTTCGAGCGCCTTCTCATATGCGGCGAGCGCGCCGTCCCAGTCCCAATCGTCGAATTTGATGCCCGGCCAGCGCGGCATACCCTTCCGCGAGCGACGGATCGAGCTCGATGGCTTTCTGCGCGGCTTCTCGCCTCGGACCCTTCCGACTGCGTGAAGCAGAAGATCGCGCCCCTGGTTCCAGGCCATGGCGAGCGATGCGTGAGCCGGCGCGTAGTCCGG
Organism: uncultured Acidobacteriota bacterium; assembly: GCA_963818645.1. Lineage (GTDB taxonomy): Bacteria > Acidobacteriota > Vicinamibacteria > Vicinamibacterales > UBA2999 > Gp6-AA40. The sequence continues at coordinate 167,440 of CAWFTF010000020.1, forward strand.
CTGCAGACGAACCGCCTCTTCCAATTCCTCGACCGACTGTTTCCACGATTCGGGTTGCTCTGCCAGTAGTGGTAACGGCCAAGCATGACCAGGTCGTACGCCTTCGGATTGACGGGACGTGATGCAGTCAGTCGCCTGGCTTCATCCGGGGTGATTTGAATCTTGATCTCCCGCACGATGGCGTCGGCGACCTCGGCCTGAAGCTTGAGCACGTCCGCGAAGTCGTGATCGAAATCCTTGGCCCAGAGATGCGCGTCGGACGCGGCGTGAATCAGTTGCGCCGTGACACGCACGCGTCCACCCACGCGACGCACAGAGCCCTCGATAATCGCATCGACGCCAAGCTCACGGCCGATCTCCGTCAGGTTCTTCGACGTCTTCTTGTACTGCATGACCGAGGTGCGCGAGATCACCTTGAGCGCGCGCACCTGGGCAAGGCTCGAAATCAGCTGCTCCGTCATGCCATCCGAGAAGTACTCTTCGCTGGCCTCGCCGGAGAGGTTATCCAACGGCAGGACCGCTATCGATCGGATGGTTGGCGAAGTGACGGCGCTCTCACGCCCTGTCGCCCGCCACCAGAACCCCGCGACGGCAATGAGTGCGACGGCAGCGACGCCCGCCAAAAGCCAACCTCGGCGAGGGCGCGGCGCCGCCCTCAGGGCTGTCGTCGACGCCATACCCGTGTTCCGGCCAACCCGCCGCAGATCGACGACGAAGTCCCGCATCGATTGATAACGATCCGCGGGATCCTTCTCGAGAGCCTTTTCGACGACGCCACGAAGCTCGGGTGGAATCTCCTCGCTCAACGGTGCTGGCGCGTCATTCAACACCGCCTCGACGACGTGCAGGTCGGTGGCACCACCAAATGGTCGCCTGCCGGAAAGCGCCTCGTAGAGAACGATGCCGAAAGAGAAGATGTCGCTCCGAGCATCCAGAGCGGCTCCTCGGGCCTGCTCGGGCGACAAGTACCCGATCGTCCCCAGGATGACTCCATGACGGGTCGGGGACATCGACACCGTGCGAGTCTCTTTCCCTCCGTCCTCGATGACCTTTGCGAGACCGAAGTCGCCGAGCTTCGCGTATCCGTTCTTTGTGAGAAGGATGTTGTCAGGCTTGATGTCGCGATGCAGTATTCCGGCGTCGTGCGCGGTGGCGAGCGCATCCGCAACCCCGATGAGCAGCTCGACTACCTGCCGCCAGTTGCGTTTCTCGCCGCGGGCCCACGTGCTCAGAGTTCCGCCATCGACGTACTCCGTGACGAGATACTCACGACCATCGAAGGCGCCGGCCTCGTGCACGGTCACGATGTGCGGGTGCTGGCTGAGCGCGGACAATGCGCTCACTTCGCGCCGGAATCGATGACGTGCCTCTTCGCTGTCGAGCGCACGCAACAGGAACTTTATTGCAACGGGCCGCGAGTCAAGTCGCGTGTCCGTCGCGAGGTAGACCTCCCCCATTCCACCAGCGGCGATCGCCGATTCGATCCGATACGCGCCGATCAGCGTCCCCGGGGCGAGAGCCATGAGGCGAGGCGATTATATGCCCGCAGAGCTGGGTTCCAGGTCGATTCCGGTTGTGGAACAAACCGCGCGTTCCTGGACGACTTCGCCACCTGTCATCGCTTGCGCCTCACGCTCCGATGCACGCACACGCGAGCCGTGGCGGCACTCGCTGCTCGCGATTCATGACGGAGAGCCTTGCCGCACGGTCGGGCGAGCAACCGCAGTCGAAGAAGCGCTCCACGTTCCAGAGGTCGGCAAAGACGCGCATGCCACCGAGCGAGAGCCCGTATTCGATCGTGGACTCGAGCCAGTCGAGCCGCGGTGGATGAAACGAGTCGCCGATCGCCTCCATGGCACCGTTGCCGCCGCGAGTCGGAATCACGACGCTGACGCTGGCTCCGCACTCCGCCGCGACGTCGAGCGATCGGCACGCCCACTCGACCTCTTCGCCGCGCGGCATGAACGGCGGGCTGAGAAGAATGAACACGCGCAGATCGATGTCGTTCTCGGCCAGGAACCCGGCAGCGCGCCTGAACGCATCGAGCGTCATCTTCTTGTTCAAACGCGCAAGCACTTCTGGATGAGACGTCTCGAGACCGATTGCCACTTCGAGCTGCCCCGACATCGCATCTCGAAAACGGAGACAGCGCTCTCGATAGGCGCCCGACAAGAAATGCCGGGTGCGCCTCGACGACCACGCGCTCGAACCCGCTGACTACTTCAGCGATCTCATCGTCATCGTCGGGAGGAATGGCGGCAGGGTCGAAGAAACTGCCAGCGTTATAGAGCTTGATCTGACGTGCGCGAGGAAGGTCAGCGAGCGCGGCGCGGATCTGCTGTCGCGATGGCGCCGCGAGGCACTGTTGAGTCGAGCGTGTTGACCCAGAGGTCGCACATCACGCATCGAAACGGACACTCCTTGTTCGTGAGAAAGACGACGGCCGTCGGGGCGAGGGCGCCGCGGGCGTCACGCTCCTCCTCCCAGATGGATGCGTAGGCGCGATGTGGATCGAGCGGCCGCTTCGCCGGTCGATGTTGGAGAACGAAGCGATCGAGTAATTCAGGGTCTGAATTCTAAATTCTGCATTCTGAATTACCGCAGAAACAGAAACTTCATTGCCTGATCTCCGCTCGAGAGCCTCGGCTTCCTTCAATCGCTCCTGCCAGATTCGGCTGAATGTCCGCCGGCACCACGCTTTGCTCACTCGCGTGCGAGGCGAGGCCACCGCGCCATCCTGGAAACGCCGTTTCGGGTTGGCCGGCATGTCGATTCCCGTTACAGCCTTGATGCCGGCGCAGACGACGTCACGCTTGAGCGTCTGCAGACGCTCGGCGTGCCCATCGAGTACCTGCTCGAATGGAATCGCGACGGCGGCGGCGATGACCGATCGGACCGTGAAGGGCGAGAAGGCATCGAAGCCGAGCGCGGCGGCAGGCGCGAACGTGCGCACGTAGCTGCGCGACAAGCCGCCTGAGTACGCGAGGCTGTGCTTGATCGCGTCCACGCCCCAGCCCTCCTGGTACAAGAGCGGGTTGCGCAACACGCTGGACAGCGTCAGGTCGGAGTCCTCGAGCGGATACGACTTGAGATTCTCGTCGCCGCCGTCGCCGTCGAGCAGATATCTCAGACGTGGTTGCCGGCGGCGAACTTCCTGCAGCAGACAAAGCGAGGTCGCCGCACATTCGACATCGAGCGGTTGATAGTCCTCGATGACTCGGATGGCGGCCTCGAGATCGTATGCGTTCGGACTGACCTCGACTCGCTCCCAGCTCGACTCGAGTCCAAGCTCACGCGCCGCACGCTCGGCCTGCGCCGCATCTTCGCCGCCGCCGAAGTCGAGTGTGAACGCCCTGATCTGATCCGGATGACGACCGAGCTGCGCGCACGCATGTCGCGCCAGCAGCAGCGTCGCCATGCTGTCAATACCGCCTGAAAACGCGACGGCGATCGGCTCGTCCGCAGGGACGCGACCGATCCAGTCTTTCAAGGCACGGGACGCCGCAGTGATGTACGCCGCGCCCGCTTCGTGCAGATCGGTTGAACCGCGTCCGACTGGTGGATCGAAGAACCGCTGATACCTCGGCGCGGGATCGGGACAGCCAACCTGATCGAGCTCGACGAGGTAGTGCGCGGGCACCATACGCGTATAGGCTGGCTCGAACTGCCAGGCGATCCGCTGTTCCTGGCACCAGGCGAAGATCCGATCCATCCGATCGGCGACGACCAGGAAGGGGCCGTGGTACATCTTCGCGACGAAGTAGCGAAGCGGGATGCCGATCGTGCGCGCCAGCCGTACGGTCTTGCCGTCACGCCCGACGGCTGCAAAATGACCGTCCGTCTGCGCGAGCGCATCGCCATCACAGCGCGCGGTCCACTCGGCAACCTGCGCCTCGGACGCGCCGGTCAACCCGGTCGAACGCGTTCCGACGAGATCAACGAGCCGATCGACACCTTCAATCATTTCAGTCCCCCGCACCTTCGGTACTGCACCTTCGCACCATCGCCCATTCGCACCGTCGGACCGGTCTGCTCACTTCCCAGGTTCTGTCCAGGCGATGAGCAGGCCGGCTTCTTCCGACGATGACTGCTCGTCGTTGGCGAGCGCGGAGTAGCGTCCGCCGAAGAAGACGAGCGGTTCGCGCGGCAACTCGCTGCGATGAATCGAAACCACCTGACCGACCACGATCCAGTGATCGCCTCCCTCGTGCACCGCGTTCACCAGACAGCCGAGCGCCGCAACGGATCCGTCGAGCCGCGGACCACCTTCCGATCGCGTGAACGAGAACGGAGGCGGCGTCTCTTCCTTCCACGCGCCGGCGAAGTAGGACGACAGCGGCTGCTGCTCCTGGCTGAGGATGTTGACGGAGAACTCGACGACCTGATGAATGAGCTGCCCCGCCTTCGTGCCCTTGCCCAGACAGAAGAGCACGAGCGGCGGGTTGAGCGAGAGTGACGTGAACGAGTTGGCCGTCAGCGCGCGGATCGACCCGTCGACCTCCATCGCGATCACCGTCACGCCGGTGACGAACTGGCCGACGGTCTGACGGAAGAAGCGAGGGTCGATAGACATGAGAACCGTCAAGTTCCGTGTTCCCGGTTCCAGGTTCCAGGTTCGTGTTCGGGGTTCGTCAGGAACCTTGAACACGAACGGGGAACATGGAACATGGAACCAGGAACGACTGTATCGCTTATCCCCTTGTCCCGATCTTCTTGATGATCGCGCTCACGTCGTCGGACTTCACGAGGTCCGGCGCCGTCCACCCATCGAGGTTGTACTCGGCCATGCACTGCTCGGCAAAGCCCTTGTAGCGCTTCGTCGCACCGGTGACGTCGGCCACCAGCAGCGTCTCGAACCTGATGCTCTCATGGTTGCCGAAGTAGTTTCGTTCGTAGAGCTCGTGGCGCCCGCCGAACTCACTGCCGATGGCGTCCCACATCAGCTTCATCAGTTTGACGCGATCCTCGGCCGAGTAGCCGTTGGACCCGCGGACGAACTGATCGAGATACGGCCGCAACTCCGGCACCTTGAAGTCGAGCGCGCTCGAGGGGAGATAGATCAGTGCGCTCGCGAGCGTAGTTCTCGATGATCTCCTTGATCTTCGGATAGGCGATGCTCGCCATCACGCGATACGCCAGGCCGTAGTCGAGATTCGGCAGCACGTACCCTTCGGTCCACGGCGTCGTCGTCCGCGCCATCGCGTCGGTGAGGCCCCAGAACAGATTGCGCCAGGCGAGCACTTCGCCAACCTGTGCCTGCACGCCGCGGAAGTCCTTTGCACCGGTGGCCTCGACCGCCTTCAGCAGGAGGCCGGCCAGGAAGTCCATCTTCACGGCAAGGCGCGTGCAGCCCTGGAACATGAATCGCGGCAGGAATCCCGAGCGCGGGAAGAAGTTGTTGACCTTCTCGATGTCGCCGTAGGCGAAGACGTTCTCCCACGGCACGAGCACCTTGTCGAAGATCAGGATGGAATCGTTCTCGTCCATCCGGCTCGAGAGCGGATAGTCGTACGGCGTGCCCATCACGGCCGCCGTCATCTCGTACGACGGCCGGCACAGCAGCTTCACGCCCTTCGCATCGGTCGGCACCATGCACACGAAGGCAAACGGCTTCGTCTTGATCGGGAGCGCGCCGTTGTTGGCGATGAAGTTGAAATGCGTGAGCGTGGACGTCGTCGCAACGACCTTCGCTCCGCTGACGATCAGGCCGGCGTCGGTCTCTTCCTCGACGTGCATGTACACGTCTTTCACTTCGTCGAGCGGCTTGTCGCGATCGACCGGCGGATTCACGATCGCGTGGTTGACGAAGGAGACCTCGTCGTTGACCTTCTTGTACCAGCGGCGCGCGTTCTCATCGTAGGGCGCGTAGTAGGACGCGTTCGCGCCGAGCGTCGCAAGGAAAGCCGCCTTGTAGTCCGGACTGCGACCGACCCACCCGTAGGTGACGCGTGCCCACTCGGCGATCGCGTCACGGGCGCCGACGAGTTCCTCGGCGTTGCGCGACGCCTTGTAGAACTTGTGCGTGAAACCGCCCGTCCCGGTATCGGTCGGCGTCGTGAGCACCGCTTGCCGCGCGGGATCGTGGAGCGCGTCGTACAGTCGGGCGATCATCCGCGCGGTGTTGCGAAACGCCGGATGCGTCGTCACGTCCTTGACGCGTTCGCCGTAGATCCAGATCTCCCGACCGTCTCTGATGCTTTCGAGGTACTCGGCCCCTGTGTAGGGACGAGTGCGCGGTGTTGTCTGAGCCGCCATGATCTATCCCTCCAACTCCTTGGCGCGTTTCTCCCACTCCGCCATGAACCGAAATACGTTCTCTTTCGGCGGCTGCGGCGCGAATGTTTCCAGCCACGTCACCGGCTGCTTGCCGACGTTGGCGAACCCGTGCACGCACCCGACGCCGGTCCAGAAAACGTCGCCCGGCTTGCCCACGTAGGTCTTGCCGTCCATCGTACCTTCCACCTCACCGCTGAGGATGAAGTACGACTCTTCGAATGTATGGTCGTGCAGTCCCAGGCGCACCCCCGGCTGGTACTCGATGAAGAGCAACCGATGATGCCGGGCGCCGAAATCTTCGTCGATGAGCCACTTGAGGAACACGCCCTCGAGCCCTGTGAGCGAGGCCGGCCGTTGCGCCAGTGGCGGAATCTGACTGGCGTCGAAGTGGCCGAGCAGATTCCCTTTCAGATCCTGGAGATCGAGTCGCGGCGCTGACGAAGGAATCGAGCGCTCCTTCGGAAAGAACGTGTCGCGTTCGGCACCGACGGGCTTCGGCTGTGGCGCCGCCATCTGCAGCCATCTGACAGGAGTCGAACCGATCGCGCTCCACGCGTGCGGCGATCCGACCTTGACTGCGGCGTAATCGCCGACGCTGACGTGGTAACTGGAACCGTTGATGACGACGAGAGCTTCTCCGCTCAACACGTAGAAGCTCTCTTCAAAGGAGTGAACGTGCGGATCGATCCGTCCGCCCGGTGCGAGTTCGTTGATGCTCAGTCCCGTGAGGACTGAGCCCTCAGCGCGGTTGACGAGCGACTTGTGAGCGTAGCCCTCGCTGTGCCCCTCGAATACCGGGTGGTGGCCCAGAGTGGCCGGATCGAAGCTGCCGAAGTAGTGCACTACGGCGCCTCGATCGGCTTGCCGTCGGGTCCGAGCGGAATGGGCACGCGATTGGAGATGGCCGGGATCGATTTCAAATACGCGAACATCGCCTTCAAGTCTTCGTCAGGCAGCTGCCCGTACCAGTTCCACGGCATCGGCGGCAGAATCTGACGGCCTTTGCCCATGTGCTTTCCCATCTTGAGCGCGTCGAGGAACATGTCCTCGGTCCAGATGCCGAGGCCGGTGTTCTGTCGGGCGTCAGGTTCGCCGCAAACGACACGCCCCAGTCGCCGCTCCACGCGGTCAGGTGACCGTTGATGTGAATCACATAGGGGCTGCCCTTGATGGGCTTGAAGGGCGGCGGGACGCCCTCGCTCTCGGGATGGCCCGACAGCATGCGGTCCATGTCGGCCTCAGGACCGCTCGGCCCAATCTTCTTCGGCGTGTGGCAATCGTGGCATCCGCCACCGATGATGAGACGGTGACCGCGTTCAATCTGTGATTCGGCCGACGCCACCGGCGCGGGTGCTGCTGCGGGCGGTGCGCTGGCGGGCTGGCCGCAACCCGCGAACGCAGCGGCCAACATGAAGCACGCCGATGTCACGGCAACGCGATACGGAGACAAGCGCATGGATCTCAACTCCTCGATGGAAAGATGTATGTGCGAGCGCCCTCAAAGGCGGCCAGAAATATACACCACTCGCTTGCCCTCGTCTCGCAGGGCTGAGTAAGATGCCACGATTGATACGCCGGTACATTTTTTCCACGGACCACAAGGTCATCGGCCTGCAGTACGGGTTCACCAGCTTGTTCTTCCTGCTGGTGGGTTTCGCCCTCGTGATGTTGATCCGATGGCAGCAGGCCTTCCCGGCGCAACCCATCCCGCTCGTCGGCGGATGGCTCGGTCAGGCCAACGCTCCCGGCGGCGTTCTTCTCCCTGAGTTCTACAACCAGCTCGGGGCCATGCACGGCACCATCATGGTGTTCCTCGGCGTCGTGCCGCTCGCCTTCGGCGCCTTCGGCAACTACGTCGTGCCGCTCCAGATCGGCGCGCCGGACATGGCGTTTCCGCGGCTGAACATGACGAGCTACTGGCTGTATCTGGCCGGCGGCCTCGTGATGCTCGCCAGCTTCCTCGTGCCAGGTGGCGCCGCCAACAACGGCTGGACGTCGTACGCCCCGCTCTCGGATCTCGCTCCCGGTCACGGTCAGACGTTGTGGCTGATCGGGATGGTGCTCCTGATCAATTCGTCGCTTCTCGGCGCGCTGAACTTCATCGCGACGATCGTCCAACTCCGCGCGCCGGGCATGACGTGGTTCCGATTGCCTTTCTTCGTGTGGTCGCAGCTCGTGACGGCGTTCCTCCTGCTGCTGGCGTTTCCGCCGCTCGAGGGCGCTGCCGTCCTGCAGCTGATGGATCGCCTCGCGAAGACGAGCTTCTTCCTTCCGAGCGGACTTGTCGTCGGAGGCCAGCCGCTACAGGTCGCCGGCAGCGGCAACGCGCTGCTCTGGCAGCACCTGTTCTGGTTCCTCGGCCATCCCGAGGTGTACGTCCTCATCCTTCCGGCGATGGGCATCGTCGCCGAGGTCGTCACGAACAACACGCGGAAGCCGCTCTGGGGCTACCGCCTGATGGTCTACTCCGTGTTCGTCCTCGGCTTCCTCTCGTTCATCGTCTGGGCGCACCACATGTACCTGACGGGCATGGGAACCACCATCGGCGCGTTCTTCCAGGCGACGACGATGATCATTTCGATCCCGTCGGTGATCATCCTGAGTTCGTTGATCCTGTCGCTCTATGGCGGGTCGATCAGGTTCAACACGCCGATGCTCTTCGCGCTCGGCTTCATGCCGATGTTCGGTCTCGGCGGACTGACCGGACTGCCTCTCGGCCTGGCCGCGACGGACATCCCGCTGCACGACACCAACTACGTCGTCGCGCACTTTCACTACCTCGTCGCGCCCGGGACGATCTTCGCGCTCTTCGCCGGCATCTATTACTGGTTCCCGAAGATCACCGGCCGGATGATGAACGAAACGCTCGGCAAGATTCACTTCGTCGGCTCGATCATCTGCATGAACGTGATCTTCATGCCGATGTTCGTGCAGGGCCTCGCAGGCGTAAACCGCCGGCTCTGGGATGGCGGCACGCTCTACACCCACGCGCAGGGCACGCTGTCGCTGAACGTGCCGATGTCGTACGCGGCGCTCGCGCTCGCGTTCTTCCAGATCTTCTTCATCGTCAACCTCGTGTGGAGCATTCGAGGCGGGCGCGCGGCGGGCGCGAACCCGTGGGAGGCGACGACGCTCGAGTGGTCGGCGGCACCGAGCCCGCCACGCGCGCACGGCAACTTCGATCGCGTGCCACGAGTCGTGCGAGACCCCTACGAGGTACAGCGCGCCGGGCGCAACGGCAGGCTTCCTGCCCCAGGCGGAAGGCGACGCGACGTAGTTCATGCAGATTCCGTACACGACTGAGGTTCGCCCCGATACGGGATTGACCAATCCCAAGCTCGGGGTGTGGCTGTTCCTGGCATCCGAGGTGATGCTGTTCGGCTCGCTCTTCTCGTCGTACGCACTCCTGCGCGCCGGCGCGCCGAGTTGGCCCGATCAGTCATCGATCGTCAACGTACCACTCGCCACGCTGAATACCGTCGTGCTGATCGCCTCGTCGGTGACGATGGTGATGGCGTGGGCGTCGCTGAAAGGCCGCAGCCTGCCGAAGTTCCGGCTCTACATGGGGCTGACGCTGTTGTGCGGCGCCATCTTCCTGGTCGTCAAGACCATCGAATACAGCGACAAGTTCTCGCACCATCTCTACCCTGCAACGAGTAACTTCCTCGGGCTGTATTTCACGATGACGGGCCTGCACGCGATTCACGTGATCGCCGGCATGATCGTCAACGCGTATTTCCTGGGACCGGGCACGAAGATGTGGCAGTCGGATCCCGAGCGGTTCACCAATCGCATCGAAGTCGCCGGCATCTACTGGCATTTTGTTGACGTCGTTTGGATCTTTTTGTTTCCGGTGCTGTACTTGCTCTAGAGATGAGCAACAAGATCAACAAAGTTGGATCCTTGGGAATTGGGAATTGACAGGTTTTTGGGTTCGAGATGACACACGACGTTGCCGCGCAAGTGAGGGGTTACCTGATGGTGTTCGGGGCGTTGCTCGTCCTGACGCTCGTCACCGTCGGCGTGTCGTATCTGAATCTGCCCGAGACCGAAACCGTGATCGTCGCGCTGGTCATCGCGACGATGAAGGCCTCGCTCGTGGCGATGTTCTTCATGCACTTGAAAGGTGAGCGGCCAATGGTGACGTGGCCGCTGGCGCTGACGGCGTTTCTCTTCGTCGCGCTGCTGGGCTCGCTGCTCATGAGCGAAGCCGATCACCTGTTCGGCGCGAGATTTCAGGACTCGTTTCAGAGCATTCGGGACTGAAGAGCATTGCGGATTGAATGATTGGTGATTGTTGAATCGTTGTTGATTAGCGATTGCAGATTTAAGGATCGAGATGATGGCATGCCCGGTTTGTTTCGGCGGCGAAGACACCTTGATGCGTGAGAGCCTGAACACCGGCATCGGCGTCCTGATGGGTGTGACTGCCGTGGTGCTGGCGTTCTTCGCGCGATTCATCTTCAAGCTCGTGAAGCGCTCGCGAGAGGCGGTCGGGAGTCATTTGTTGAGGACGCTCTCACCCCACCTATCGATGGTGTCCTCAACAAATGCTCGACCCCATCCTGACCTGGCTGGGACTCCCCGTTGCCGCGTCCGCGCATGCCGGTGAAGTGGACCGGATCATGGCGCTCGTCCATTGGTTGATGCTGGTCCTCTTCGTCGGATGGAGCATCTTCTTCGTCTACGTTCTGTTTCGATTCCGGAGCGGCGCGCATCCCAAGGCGGACTATCGCGGTGTGCGCGGGGGCTGGTCGAACTGGGTCGAGGGCGGCGTGCTGGTGGCCGAGATCGCGCTCCTCGCGTTCTTCTCGATTCCTTTCTGGACGCGAAACGTCGACGCCGCGCCTCCGCCAGAAAATCAGGCCACCGTCGTGCGCGTCGTGGCCGAGCAGTTCGCGTGGAACGTCCACTATCCGGGAGCGGACGGCGTGTTCGGCCGCACGGACATTCGCCTGGTCAGCCCGGACAATCCTCTCGGACTCGACCGCGACGACGCCGTCGGCAAGGACGATCTCGTCGTCAACGGACGTCTCAATCTGCCGGTCGACCGGCCGGTCATCGTGTATCTCTCGAGCAAGGACGTCATTCACAGCTTCGCGTTGCCACAGATGCGCGTGAAGCAGGATGCGATCCCTGGAATCGTCCAGCCGGTCTGGTTCACTCCAACGAAAACCGGACAGTGGGACATCGCGTGCTCGCAGCTGTGCGGCCTCGGGCACTACCGGATGAAAGGCATCTATCAGATCCAGACGGCAGAGGAGTATCAGGCCTGGCTCAAGGAAGAGTCATCATTCCAATAGAACCCTTCACGCGCCTGCACATCGATCCGCGCGCCTGACGAAAAACTCATGAACTCTTCAGTAGCCCGGCGCAGGTGTGCGCCGATACAGTGGAAAAAGATGACGCATCGGGTCGTTCTCACTCTTGTTCTGTTCACGCTTGCCGCTCCGCATCGCTCGTACGCGCAACACTCACCGCGCATTCGCGTTCTCGATCCAATCCTCAAGGAATTGTTCGATCACGGCGTCGGACAGTCGCCGACGTTTCGTGCACTCGTCGAGAAGGTCGAGGCCACGCCCGTCCTGGTGTTCGTCGAGGCCGACATCCGCATGCCAGCGCGTATCGGGGCTCGATTGAGCTTCGTCACCAGCGTGAACGGGCTGCGCTACGTGCGTGTCCACGTGGACTGCACGTTGTCACCGCGGCGGCAGATTGCGCTGCTCGCGCACGAGCTCCAGCACGCCCTCGAGATCGGTGAGCGGACCGACATCCTCGATGTCGAAGACATGGAGTCCCTCTACGAAAACATCGGCTTCGAGTCGCTTGACAACGGGTCGCACAAGAGCTTCGAGACCGAAGCCGCCCTGACTGTGCAGCGTACCGTCGATGATGAGATGGGAATGCGACCGCTGCGGACGACGGGAACTGTTACCTATTAAAAGGCGGGCCCAAAGAGCCCGCCTCTATGACAACCGAACCGAACCCCGAATCCCGAACCCCGAATCCCGAGTCCCGGATCCCGGGTCTTACGACGCCTTGTAGCTGAAGTCCGCCTTGCCCGCGGCGGTTCCATCCACCGTCACCGTCTGCGTCTGCAGACCGAAGCGCTCGTGCCAGGTTTCGATGGTGTAGGTCCCCGCCGGCAGCCCCTTGATCTCAAACGTGCCGTCGTTCTTCGTGACCGCAAAGAACGGGTGCGGGACGATGCCCCCGTAGGCCGCCATCCATCCGTGCACGTCGCACCTGAAGGGCACCATGATCTCGGACTTCGTGAACGTCTGCGTGGACTCCATCCCCTTCAGCGGCTGACCGAAGTTGAACTCGGTGTTCTCCTTCGGCACGGCGTGTACGTTGTGTAACGTGCCGTCGCTGTTGAGGATCTTGACTGGCTGCCCCACCTGGGCACCAAAGACGTGCGGCCTGTATTTGCAGCCTCTCTGGTCGAGCACCACCGGCGTGGTCGGCGCGGTGAACGTTCGATCGCCGAGGCCGTCCTTCACGTAGACGAACACGTTCTGCAGGCCGTTACCGGGACCGACCAGGACCACTTCCGACACCGTCGGCCCTTCCGGCATGCAAAGCGGGTCCGACGTCATGCGAATGACCCGCGCCTCCGGCGGCGTGCCTTCGAGCTTGACGCTGCCAGCTGATGATGCTGGCGCCGATGGGTGCAGCAGGCGGCGCTGCGGGTGCCGGCGCGGGCGTCGTGCCGCCGCCCTCCGGCTGGGATGATGTGCCGCCACCGCATGCACCAACCGCGGCCGTGGCCGCGACGAACGTCAGACAAACGAGAACACGCTTCAGCATTCAACTCTCCAGGGAGTCTATGAGGACGTGGATATATCAAACGCGATCATATCGGAGCCCTGCTGCTGGATGGTAGATGCTGGTTGAACCACCATCCCCCCACCACTATCCACCAACCGAGTTGTAGTGCAATAATCATCGGCTTGGCACCGGCCTCGACGCCGGGGGACGCGGGTACGTGGGCCGCCATGCGGCGCTGTTCCGCCACCATCGACCGCCTACAACTTAGAGGGCTACATGGCAGCAAAGATTGTTGACAAGACTTCTTCCGACCACGATGGTCGGGTCATATCCACGGCCTCAGTGGTTCAAGCACCAGCTGCTGGGCCGCGATATTCGCGTGGCATTCAAGGAAGTGCAGCACGAAGAGGCGTACAACGACGCCGTCGCCACGGTCATTCGCGATCAGCAGGAAGCCGGCCTGGACATCGTGACCGACGGCAACATGTGGTACGACGACTACGTCGGCGTCATCGGCTCCTTCTGCTGGTACATGTACGAGCGCATCGGCGGCTTCGAACAGTCGCGCGAGGAGCACCCCTCCTATGCGGGTGCTCCGGCATCCCAGGGCAAGGCGATCTGGATGACTGGGGCGGCGTCATCAACAGCGGCCCCGTGTCTCACGGACCCATCCGGCTGGCCGATCTCTACAAGATTGCGGCGAAGCACACGACGGCGCCGGTCAAGGTCTCCGTCGGCGCAGGCCCCGCGAACCTCGCCTGGCACGTCTACTTCAAGCACTACAAGAACGCGAAGGATCTCAGCTTCGCGCTGGCCCCGATCTTCAACAAGGAGATGAAGGACCTGGTCGCCGCCGGCGCCAATTACCTCCAGTTCGAGGACCTCGGCGCCTGGCTGCCGCTCTTCACGAACGACAAAAACGACTACAAGTGGATTCGTGAAGTGGTCGAGCAGTGCTGCGACGGTGTCGACGCCAAGATCGGCTGGCACTTCTGCTTCGGCAACGCCTGGGGTAACGACATCCTCAGCGCCAACTATCCCGAGGGCTACCAGACGGTGCTGCCGTACTTCTTCGGAACGGCGGGCATCGACGAGTTCGTGCTCGACTACGCCAACCGCGACATGGCGGGCGTCGATTTCCTGAAGAATCTGCCTGCGAACCAGGGCGTCCAGCTCGGCGTCCTCGACATCCGCACCAACGCGATTGAGCCGCCGGCAGAAGATCGCCGACCGGATCCGCCGCGCGGTCAAGGACATCCCGGCCGACAAGATCACGCTCAGCAGCGACTGCGGAATGAAGCCGCTGGCACGCATGGTCGCGAAGATGAAGCTGCATGCGTTGACCGAGGGTGCTGCGATCGTCCGCAAGGAAGTCGCGGGAGTCTAGAAAAGCATTTTGGGATTATTGATTGGGTGATCTTTGATTCGTTTTGATTGTCGAGTGTTGATTGACGATTCGTTGGCTGATTGCTGCGAAGCAATTCCAATCAACGATCAACAATCGCCAATCACCGAGGAATCAACGATCAAAGATCGCCAAATCTTCAATTGATTGATTGAGGTTTGAAATGGCTGACAAGAAAATTATCGCAGTAACAGGAGCAACGGGGTCACAGGGTGGCGGTCTCGTGCGCGCGATCCTCGCCGATCCAAACGGCGGATTCGCTGCGCGCGCCATCACACGCGACGCCAGCAAGGACAAGTCCAAGGCCATCGCGGCGGCTGGCGCAGAAGTCGTCAGCGGCGATCTCGACAGCGTCGAGAGCCTGAAGAAGGCGTTCGCGGGCGCGTATGGCGTCTATGCGGTCACCAACTTCTGGGAGCACTTCTCTGGCGAGAAGGAAATCCAGCAGGCCAAGAACATCGCCGAAGCCGCCAAGGCCGCCGGCGTGAAGCACGTGATCTGGTCCACACTCGAAGACACGCGCAAGCTGATGTCGGCCGACGACACCCGCATGCCGATGCTGCAGGGCAAGTATCGCGTGCCGCACTTCGACGCGAAGGCGGACGCCAACGCGGCGTTCAGCGGCCTGCCGACGACCTTCCTCGTGACCTCGTTCTACTGGGACAACTTCTATCTGTTCGGGCTGGCGCCGAAGAAGGACGACAAGGGCGTCTACAGCTGGACGTTCCCGATGGGCGAAGCCAAGCTGCCCGGCATCGCGGCCGAAGACATCGGCAAGGTGGCCTACGGCATCTTCAAGGCGGGCTCCGAGTACATCGGCAAGACCGTCGGCATCGCGGGTGAGAGCCTGAGCTTCCAGGAGATGAGCAAGAGGCTGGAAAAGGGTCTCGGGATCTCGCCGGTGCAGTTCAACCCGGTTGATGCGAACGTGTTCCGCGGCTTCGGATTCCCGGGCGCCGACGAATACGGCAACATGTTCCAGGTCTACCGCGACTTCGAGAAGGAAGTGAACGCGGCACGCAGCATCGATCTGTCGCGCAAGCTGAATCCGTCGCTGCAGAACTTCGATCAGTGGCTGGCGGGCAAGAAGTCGGCGGTGCTCGCGGCGGCCAATCCGGCGCCCGCGACCGCGTAACCTCAATTCCCAACTCCCAATTTCCAATTCCCAAACGGTTCGCCGTTCTTGGGAGTTGGAAGTTGGAGATTGGGAGTTTCAGATCTCACGCTTCCCGTCCTTCCTCTCCGCATACAATTTCCCGCATGTTCAGATTCAGAAGCCTCGTTGTCTTCTGTGGCGCAGCTATGGTCTTTGCCGCAGTCGCATTCCCTCCACTCACGACGTTCGGCCAGGCGAGGCAGGCGACCGCCGATCCCTGCACCGGCGCGCGCGACCTGCATCTGACCAACGGCAGGTTCGTCACCATGGATGGACGCGGGTCCACGGCCACCGAGGTCACCATTCAGGACGGACGATTCACCGCTGTCGGTCCTCGTGGCAATCAGCGACTGAGTCCGTGCACGCGTGAAATCAATCTTCGCGGCCGCACCGTCGTCCCCGGTCTCATCGACAACCACAATCACATCGTGCTGCTCGGTATCCGCCCCGGGTATCACACGCCGCTCGAAGGCGCTGCCTCGATCGCCGAGGTGCAGGCAATCCTCAAGGCGCGGGCGAAGAGCGTACCTGCCGGCGCGTTCATCACGTCGATGGGCGGGTGGAACCAGGCGCAGTTCACCGAGAAGCGGCTCCCGACCCTCGCAGAACTCGATGCCGCGACATCCGATCACCCGGTGCTGGTCTACCAGGCGTTCACCGGACCAGCGGCCACGAATACGAAGGGCAAGGAGTTCTTCGCGAGCAAGGGTGTCGTCGTCAGCGACACCGGGCAGATCGGCGCGAATGCGCCGTCGCTCGCGGCACTCAATGCGCTGCGCGCGATACAGACCTTCGACGACAAGAAGCGCGGCACACAGGACGCGATGGCGTACTCCGCCAGCGTCGGCGTCACCACGAACGCCGACATGGGTGCATTCAATCTACCTGGAACGCCCGACCTTCAGGGCTCGTTCGAAGCCGACACGCTGGCCAGCGCCAACCAGTTCACGATGTACGACCCGGTCGTCGCCCTGCACCGCGAAGGCAAGATGACGACGCGGCTGCGCGTGTACTTCCTGACGATGGATACGCGGCCGGATGTGCCGATCCTGTCCGAGCGCCTGCGCAACGACTTCAATGGGTTCGGCGACGACATGATGCGCATTTCCGGCATCGGCGAGTTCGCGTCGAGCTGGCCGCTCTTCGGCAACAAGCCGCCGGACAACTACCAGGCCGCGCTGTCGCGCATCGCACAAGAAGGATGGGCGTTCCAGCAGCACAGTCTCTCGCCGGCAGAGAACGAGTTGACAGTGAGCACCTTCGAAGCCGTCAACAAAATCACGCCGATCGCCAACCTGCGCTGGTCGCTCGCGCACGTCGGAACCGTCGATGCGGCGACGATCAACAGGCTGAAGGCGATGGGCGCCGCGATTGCGGTGCATCCATTCCAGTTTCTCGCCGGCGGACGTGGTGGTCCTCCGCTTCGCACGCTCGTCGACAGCGGCATCAAGCTTGGCGCCGGGTCGGACTCGGCGCAGATCTCCACGCTCAACCCGTGGCTCGTGATCTCCTACATGGTGACGGGCAAGGCGCTCGATGGATCGCTGATCAACGGCGGGCAGCAGTTGACGCGCATGGAAGCGCTGCGCCTCTACACCGCGGAGAACGGCTGGTTCCTGAAGGAAGAAGCCACGCTCGGGACGATCGAGGCGGCCAAACTGGCCGATCTCGTCGTCTTGAGCGACGACTACTTCGATCCAAAGCAGGTCCCCGACGACGCGATCAGGAAAATCAAGTCCGTGTTGACGGTCGTTGACGGGAAGGTCGTCCACAACACGATGAACTGACTCGACCCTGCGACAGCGGAACGGCGGGTCGTGAGACCCGCCTCTACGTGATTGTGAAACTGCTCTCTAGAAATTGAAGGTCACGTTCACACGCGCGAACCGCGGCGGCACGATCGACGTCGGCCGCAGCCAGCTCGCACCCTGCGTCGCGTAGTCGTACGCCTGCTCGTAACCCGCCGGATCGTTGGTGTTGAACAGGTTGTAGAGATCCACGCCGATGTCTGCTCGTCTCCCGCCGAACCGAAACACCTTCGCGAACCGCATGTCGATCTGTGTGACGCGCTCCCCGTACACCTGCGCCGGCTCCACGAGGTTGACCGTCGTCGTACCGTTGGCGTTCGTGCCTGACGGCAAGCGGCCGAGCAAGCTCTGGACGACCGTGTTCGGTACGTTGTAGTTGGCCGTCAGCGATGCGCCATTCGTCGCCGAATTATTGGAGGCGAGGAAGGGAATCGTCGTGCGCAGCGAACGGAAGGTCGCGCTCACGAGCACGTCCACTTTCGGAACCGTGTAGCTGGCCAACCCTCGGACCGCCGTGATCCATGGTTCGTTGACAGCGCACCCGCGTGGATCGGGACTGTCGATGTTCACGACGGTCTCGCAGCGGTCCTGAATGCCGCGCCCGGTGCTCGTGCCGCCCTGGATCATCACGCCTCGGCCGAGACGTGCGTTCGCGGTGACATCGACGCCGTGCCAGTACCACGTTCGCGCCGGTCCGAAGTTGGTCTCGAACGTCTGGAAGTTCCGCGCGCCTCGCGCGAACGCCGCGGGCGTCGGGTCGTACGACGTCACCGGATAACCGCCGCCGTCCGGGAGCCGGCCGTCTTGCGGCGCTATCAGTGTCCACGGCTGGTAATCCTGCGGCCCGACGAGCAGATTGTCCGTGACGAGGAAGTTCTGGAACCATCGCCGGTTGTAGCCGACTTCCAGGCCCACGCGCGGCAGCACTTCCTGCTGCACCGACACGCCAAACTGCCAGTCCGATTCCCGGGCGCTCCACCCTTCCAGCGTGGCCGGGTCGATGCTCGTCAGGTTCGGATTGGGATTGCCGAAGTTGAGGTCATTCCCTCCGAGTGCCGCGCAGCGATCGCCGCCCGACGCCAGGTTGTCCTGCAGCCCCGTGTTATTGAGGTCGCAGTCGATCCGGAAGTTCCGGTTGCCGTCGGTCCACGGCCGCGCCGTCACTCGCGTCACGGTCTTCACGGCCGGGTTGTTCGCCGCGTAAATGCCGCCGACCTCCGCGCTCTTGAGATACTTCCCGAGGTTGGCCTTGAGCGCGGTCTTGCCGGTCCCGAACACGTCATACGCGGCGCCCACGCGCGGTGTGATGTCGTTGTAGCCCTTGACGCTCACTGTGCGCTCGAACGAAATCGGCTGCGGGTTGAAGATCGAGGTCTCCGTCGTGCCGTTGCCCTCGGCCGGGGCCCAGCTCCAGGCGCGGTCGTAGCGAATCGCCCCCTGGAGCGTCAGCTTGCCCAGCGTCCATTGATCCTGGACGAAAAGGGCTGCCGTCATCGTGTGGTCGGTTGTGTCCCACCGCGGGGAGAGGACGTATCCAAAGCTGACCGGATTCCTGTTGTTGAAGGTGTAGCGCAACTGGGAATCGTTGGCGACGCGCCCCGACGTCTGCACCAGGCTGGATCCCATGTAGCCGATCTTGAGGTTGTGTGCGCCGGTGACGTATGACGCCGACGTACGCCACTGGATCGAGCTGGCCTTGTTGTCGGCGAAAGCGTGGGCGTTTGGATCGTAGAGCCCGCGATAGCTGAAGTTCGCGAGTCCATAGATCGTGGATTGCTCGGTGACCGGAATCAGGTCGGTGAGCCCATCGGGCGGCACCTGGCCGTTGCCCGCGAACCGGTAGTGGAACCGCGAAAACCCCGCGTCGAGCAGCAGTCGGTTCGACACGGGAGACGACCACGTGGCCTGCGTCACGTAGTAGGGCAGGTCGTGGTAGCCGGGAAATGCCTCGGGCGAGTTGGTGGCGTTGCCGACCGCGATCCAGTCCTCGCTGCGCGCCCGGCAGCCCTCACCGTTTTCAGTCAGCGTGGACCCCTGACACCGGTACTGATTCTCCTGGGAGAACGACACTCTGTTGCGCGGTGTCAACTGGTCGGTCAAGCGGATCGAGAAGATGTCGTAGCGTGAGGCATTGCGCGTCACGATGCCTTCGTTGCGCGCGTAGTCCCAATGCGTCGGATCCCCGGCGTAGAGGTTGGCGTAAGCCCCCGATACCGCCGTGGTCTGCCCGAATGTTCGCGCACTACCAAAGAACCACAGGCGGTCGCGCAGAATCGGACCGCCAAGGGAGCCGTTCACATCGAACGCGTTGATGAGCGCGGATGGTTCCAGAATCCCGATCGCCCGCAACTCGTCGTCGACGTTGTTCGAGCGCGACCACTCGCCCGCCCCGCTGTAGAAGGCAGACCCGGCGAACGTGTTGCCTCCCGAGCGCGGCACGAGGTTCATGATGGGCCCGCCGGTTTCTGCCTCTCCCAGGCCACCAGACACGAGCACCTGCACTTCATCGACGTTGGACACGTCGTAGGCGAGCGACGAGACGCCCGCACCTGATCCCGGTTCTGTCACCAGCAGACCGTTGACCGAGATGCGTCCTTCGTTCTGTCGGCCGCCGTGCGCGGTGAAGCGGTTGATCTGGCCCGGGTTCGTCTCCGCGCCGACGCCGCCCGTGGGCATCAGCGACGCGATGTTGCTCATGATCCCTGTATAACTGCGGGTGACCGGCAATGATTGGAGGACATCATTGCTCAGCACCGTTTCGCGCCGAGTCGTCTGCACGTCGACGACGGGCGCCTCTCCCGTGACCGTGAGCGTTTCTTCGAGGCCTCCCAGGCGCAACTCGACATCGACCGTGATCGCGCCCGACCCGGAGAGCGTCAGTCCATCCCGCACGACCTTCGAAAAGCCGGGCAGCATGAAAGCGACCGCGTAGTTTCCCGGAGGAAGCTCGGTGATCCGGTACTGGCCGGACCCGTCGCTGATGGCACTACGAGTTTTTTCAATAAGGGCAGAGCTACTCGCTTCGACCGTCACCCCCGGCAGCACAGCGCCCGACGCGTCTCGAACGACGCCCACTAGTGTCGTTTGTGCGTATGTGAAGGTGGGTAGCAGGAGGAACCCAAGGAGAAACAAGGACCGCCGCACTGACCTCATAGAGACACCTCTTCCTCATGAGTCTGCGTCCAGTTCGAGTCGAGAACTCCGATTGGCCTGCCGAAGATCGGAGACATCCTACACCTCGATCTCATTTCAAGGTGGTCCCGAGTGGTTATCACCTCCCGCGCCGGTCATCGTCATCGGCTACATCGGCATCGCTCCTGGAGTGCACCCGAACGTCTGCTTGAACGCCGCGATGTAGGCGCTCACGCTCGAGTAACCGGAGTCGAGCGCCGCATCGGTCACCGAGCCGCCCTGCGCAAGAAGACGTATCGATTCGAGCAGCCGCGCCTTCTGCCGCCACAACCCGAACGACATCCCGGTTTCCGCGCGGAACAGGCGTTCGAGCGTTCGCGCGCTCAGCCCTGACCGCCGGGCCACACCGTCCGTCGTGGCATCCTCGGCCGGATTCGTCAGGACGTGGTTCGCGGCCGTCAGCGCCCGCTCGTCCGCCGGCAGTGGCAGCAGCAGCGGCTCGATCCGCGCCGCTGCGAGTTCGTCCATCAACACGCTCATCAAGCGCGACTCCGCTGGCTCCCGCGAATCGAGTGCGCCCAGCTCCGCGATGCGCAGAATCAGTTCGCGCAGCAGCGGTCCTATCGAGATGACGCGACACGCCTCGATGTTGAATGCCGGCGCCGGCGCGCTGACCGGGAAGTACAGCGACCGCATCGCCACGTCGCCCCACATGCGGATGGCGTGCGGGCTGCCCGCCGGGATCAGGACCGCGCGACCTGGAGGAATCATCCACGACGTCCGATCGCCGGTCACCGTCATCGCCCCACTCGACGCGAACAACAGCTGATGCGACGCATGGCGATGCGGATGAAGCACCGATCCGTTGCTGTAGGTGGTGCTGAGCGCGCGCGCCACGAGGAAGGGCTCCTGCTCCGCGGTGAGCCGCCGGCGCATCGCGCCCGCAGATTGACGGTCTGGCGACATTCGTTGTCAATCTAGCGCAAGACAGGCGCGAATGGGCCGTCGTACAGTTCGACCCATGACCAATGACGTCGACTTCTTCGCCATCAATGCGGACGATGTGCCGCGCGCCCGCAACTTCTACGAAACCGTGTTCGGCTGGGGTTTCGAGCCCTGGGGACCGCCCGGCTTCTATCTGATCGCGACCGCCCGGAATGCGGAAGGCGATCACAGCGGCGCACTACAGGAGCGCCGCGAGCTGGTGCCGGGTCAGAAGATGACCGGCTTCGAGTGCACGATCACCGTGGAGAACATTGACCAGACTATCCGCGCAATCGAGGCCAACGGCGGTCGC
Source organism: uncultured Acidobacteriota bacterium (assembly GCA_963818645.1). GTDB lineage: Bacteria > Acidobacteriota > Vicinamibacteria > Vicinamibacterales > UBA2999 > Gp6-AA40. The sequence goes on from CAWFTF010000020.1 coordinate 189,285, forward strand.
CTCGCCACGCCGAAGTTCCACATCCCCACCGTGGGCACTGTCGCGTACTTCCTCGACACAGAAGGCAATGTGGCCGGCATTCGCCAGCGCGAAAAGAGCGCGTGACCGGCACCGTCCTCCAGGTCAACGTGTCGCGCGGCGGGATTCCGAAACGGGCGATCCCATCGGGCGATGCTGACCGCCGCGGGAATTGCTGGCGACGCGTGGCGCTACCCGTTCCACGGCGGCACGCGCAAGGCGATTCTCCTCGTCACCATCGAAGGCATCGGCGAGCTCTCTTCGAAAGGTTTTCCGCTCTTTCCCGGGGCGTTGGGCGAGAATCTCACGACTCGAGGACTCGATCGACGTGCACTGCGACTGGGTCAGCGCCTGCAGGTGGGTGACGCGGCGATCGAACTGACCACCATCCGCACGCCGTGCGCGACGCTCGACGTCTACGGCACCGGCATCCAGGCGGCGATGTACGATGCGCGCGTGCAGAAGGGAGATCCCGAGTCACCCCTCTGGGGCTTGAGCGGCTTCTACGCGTCGGTCGTGCAGCCGGGCAGCGTTCGCCCCGGCGATGCGATCGTTGTGCCCGACTGATGGGTAGGGCGGGTCTTGCTTTGTAGACCCGCCTGACGCCGGGTCCAAAGAACAGGACCCGGCCTACGCGCTCACAACCATCGGACGTCTTCCGCCGTCAAAAGTGCGCGAGGTGAGCAATGCTCGACGATGTTCGACTCGGATGGCGAAAACTACGTCAGCAACCCGGATTCACCATCGTCGCCGTCCTGACGCTCGCATTGGGGATTGGCGCAACGTCGGCGGTCTTCAGCCTGGTGCAGGGAGTGCTGCTCACTCCTCCTCCGTATCGGGATCCAGACACACTCGCACTCATTCAACCTGCCCCGACCGAAGGGCGGCAGGTCAACGCGCGGAGATGGTCGGCCGCGCAGTGGACCGAATGGCAGCACGATTCGAAGGCGTTCGAGTCATTCGCTGGCTACCTCTGGTCGTTCAACTTCATGGTGCAGGACGAGGGAAGCGAGTCCCTCGAAGGCATGTTCGTCAGCAAGGACTACTTCCGCGTTGTCGGACTCGATCCCCTGCTCGGTCGCACGTTCTCCGACGTCGAAGCCAGTTTCCCACCGGGACCAGTCATCATCATCGGCTACGACCTCTGGCAGCGGAAGTTCGGCGGTGATCCCAACATCGTCGGCACGAAGCTCCGCATGAGCCGCCGCGACACGCCTCCAACCATCATCGGCGTGATGCCACCAGGCGTGCGCTTCCTGCCGTCACCGGCAACGGCGCAGGAGCCCAACTACAACGTCAACGCACTGGTCGATTTCTGGATGCCGATGGCTGGAAATCCTGAACGGATGAAAGCGCCGTTCTGGGACGTCGTGGGGCGATTGCGCGATGGCGCAACGATCGAACAGGGGCGTGCCGAGCTCGAAGTCATCGCATCGCGACAGGCCCAGGCGGACCCTGACTTCGACAGGATGACACCGCAGCTTCAGGCGCTGACCGACAACTTCAATGCGGATGCCCGTCGCATCCTGCTGCCGCTCTTCGGTGCAGCCGCGTTGGTCCTGTTGATCGCGTGCGGAAACGTTGCAGCGCTGCTGCTCGTGCGAGGGCTGCACAGGCAGGACGAGTACGCCGTGCGAACAGCGCTCGGCGTGCGTCGACTGGTGCTGTTCCGGCAGGTCTCGGTTGAGAGCCTGCTGCTCGCACTCCTCGGCAGTGCGCTCGGCGTCAGCCTCGCGATCGGGATTGTGAAGATCTTCAAGGTCATCGCCGGGCCTGCGATTCCACGGCTCGATGCTGTGACGACTGTCTGGCCGGTCCTGATCTCAGGACTTGCAGTTGCCCTCATCGGAGCCGTCGTCGCAGGACTTCTGCCGGCACTCCGGGCATCACGACTCGATGCCATGTCGGTGATCAAGAGCGCCGGTCCGAAAAGCAGTGCGGGACGGGGTGAACGCCGGCTGTTGCGAGCGGTCACCGTCGGCCAAACCGCACTGACGCTGGCGCTGCTCATGGGCGCCGGTCTGCTGCTGCGCACGACGAGCAATCTCGCGCGAGTCGATTCCGGCTACAACACCGGACAGCTTCTGAACATGACCGTCACCGCAGTCCAGGGCGACTGGAATGCGTTTCACACACGCGCGCTCGAGCGCGTGTCCGCCATTCCAGGCGTCGAGGGTGCGGCGTTCGCCTGGGGTGTTCCTCTGACCGGCAACAACTGGCCTGGCACATTCGAATTCGAGGGTCAGCCGCCCGTCGCGCGGCCGATCGATGCGGCCTCGTTGCCCGTGCGTTCGGTCACACCGGGCTACTTCAACATCCTTCGCATGGCGATCACGGAAGGGCGGGACTTTCGCGACTCGGACAATCGAGATGCGCCGAACGTCACCATCGTCAATCGCGCACTGGCGGAGCGATATTTCCCCGGCAGCAGCGCAATCGGGAAGAAGGTGTGGCGATTCGGACGTCAGCAGCCGCCATCCGAAATCATTGGCGTCGTGGCCAACAGCCGAACCGGCGACCTGACACGGCCACCGGAGCCGGAGATCTATCTATCGCTGTGGCAGGCAGGTGCCTTTTCAAAGGACCTGGTGGTTCGCACCACATCGGACCCCCGTGGAGTCATGGCCGATGTTCAACGCGCGCTGCGTGAAGTCGATGCGACGGTCGCGGTCGAGAATGTCAAGACGCTCGATCAAGTCCGCGCGGACTCGGTGGCGACGCGGACGTTCGCAACACAACTGCTCGTGGGGTTCTCGATCGTTGCCAGCATCCTGACGCTCGTCGGGGTCTACGGTGTACTGTCTCTGTCGGTGGCGTCGAGACGACGCGAGATCGCCGTGCGCAGTGCCATTGGCGCTCAGGGACATCACATTCGAAGGCTTGTCTTCAGCGATGCCTTCCGCCTGATCGCCGGCGGTGTCGTGGCGGGCGTCATCGTGGCCATTCTCTTGTCGCGCACCCTCGCGACGTTCCTCTTCGGCGTTGAGTCGACGGATCCAACCACGCTGCTCAGCGTCGGAATACTGTTCGCTGTCGTCGCACTGCTCGCCTGCTGGGTGCCCACTCAGCGCGCTGCGCAGATCGACCCGTTGGAGGCGCTGCGCAGCGAATAACCGGCAGCGGCGGTCTTCCCTGGACTGAGCCTCGTCGAAGGCCAGCCCGCCGTCTTCTACCCTTCCGGATTCTGCGGAAGGTAGCTTCGGATGTCCCGCTTGACGAGGTCCCGGGCTTTCCGAGCCGCCAGCTCGGCATGCTTCTCCAGCGCGGGCACGATGATCGCCGGCTCGAACGCGAGACGAAGGTTCTCGAGCGAGTCGTACTCGAGAGGGTCCAGCACCCAATCGTCGTACTTCTGCTTCAGATCGCGGAACATCGCGAACGGCTCTTCCCCACTCTGCAGAATCGGCACGAAGGGAATCATGTAGTTCGGCACCGTTGCCTGCAGCTCGAGCGGACTCGACTTAGGATTGCTGATGTCGGCGATGACGAACCGAGCCATGCCCGCCAGTGTGAGGATCGTTTCCGTGAAGTCGCGCTGACTGGGTTTCTCGAAGTCGAAGAGGATCGGCACAAAGTCGCGGCGACGGAGCTCCTCGCGAATGCCGTCGAGGACGACCTTGCGTTCGGGTGTGAATCGCCCAAGGATCAGCACGGCGCGCGACGTGATGGTGTCGATCACGCGCCGGATCTTCGGGTTCTGGTACATGAGATAAACGAACTGGGCCACCTCCAGATCGTCCACGGTAATCGGGGACTGATCCGGCGGAACGATCACCAGACCGCGCTGCACAGCCTCGTCCAGGACGACGTCCCATGCGGAGGCGCCGTAGACCTTCGCGCCGGTCAGATCAGCACCCCGGAGATCGGCGCCCGAGAGATTGGCATGTGACAGATCGGCACCCTGAAGTTGTGCACCACCGAGCGCAGCACGCCGCAAATCCGCGCCCGCCAGGATTGCTCCTCGGAGGTCGGCGGCCTTGAGGTCAGCACGACGCAGATCGGCCTCGGCGAAGTCACACCCTCTGAGATCGACTCCACCCAGCTTCGCCTCACGCATGTGCGCGCGCCGGAAGACCGTCTCTCGGCACTGGACCCCAGAGAAGTCCACTGAGTCGAGCCAGGCCAGCTCGAATGTCGTGCGATCGAGAACGGACCCTCGAAAGCTCGCCCCCACGGCGAAAATCGCAGTGAGTTCCGTTTGAGTGAGATCGCACCGTTCGAGGCGGGCCTGCTTGAAATGCGAGCGCCGCAAATACGACTGCGTGAAGCGGCACTCCTCGAATACGGCTTTTTCCGCCCACAGTCGAGCGGCGTTGAGGCGCGACAGGTCACAGTCTTTCAGCCGCGTCCGATCGAACCCTGCGTCGTCTAGATTCGAATCGCCAAAGCTGACGCGTTCGAGCTCGGAGTGGCTGAAATTGACGCGCATGATCATGGAACTCACGCGCAACCGAACGTCCACGAGATGAGCGCCTTGAAACTCCGGAATGCGAGCGAGGTCTTCTGCCTCTGGATTCACGCGCTCGCGGATCAGGCGATCGGCTTCCGCCTGATCGATGACTCGGAGAGCCCCGGCGTTGGTGGGTCTTTCACTCGGGTCGGGCATGAGGGCCGCCCAATTCTACGTACATCCTTTCGAACGCGTCCTTCGCGATCGCGTAGGCGTCTCCGCCATCCGGCTGGTTGTAGACCAGATAGTCGCCGGGTTCGTAGTGAGTGGCGCCCTCTTTCGTCCGAACGGCCCCTGCCTCCCCGGCCACCTCCGCCCACACCGGCGTGCGCTTGACATACGTCCCAGGGCCCGTCGATTCGTACGTTCGCGAAAACGTGTCGCGATCGACGGTATAGATGTCGCCGCCGTTGTTCACGAGCCAGTCACCGGGCTTGCAGGTCTGCGTGTCGCCCCACTTCTTGTACGTGAATCCCGGCGTCTCCAGGTCGACCTGCACAGCCACGACGAACTGCGTGGCGCGCTTCACGTACTGTCGTCGGCTCTCCATGTGGAATCAGGCATTGCGTCTCGCCAACGCCCTGCTCCGACTATAAACCGGCGAGGCACGCGTTCGAGCAATCGCCGCGCGTTGCCGCCGAGGACCAGCGCTTCGGCGTCGCGCGGCAATCCCAGCAGGCGAATCTTGTGCAGCTCGACACCTGGATGAAGCCACGGCCCATCTGATCCGAACAGCACTTTGCGCGCACCCGCACGCCTGATCGCGTCCGCGAGATAGTCGAATCGGCGCACGCCTGACGTATCGGCAAGCACATTCGAATACCGCGCCATCTGCTCGACGACCCGCTCGTGCGCGCGCCAGTCATCGGCGAAGCTGCCGAGGTGCGCGATGATGAAGTTCACTCGAGGGTATTGGGGCGCGAACATGTCGATGACGTGCGCCTTGCCAGCCACATCGACAATGACGGGCAAGCGGAACTCTTGCGCCGCCTCGCACACCTCGCGCGTCGGCATCGACTCATGAGCGTGCACCTTCAGGCCACGGAAGCCGTAGCGAGTTACAGCCTCGCGCACGATCTCGCGCACGCGTCCCGCATCGCTCTTCGCATTCACCATCGCGAAGCCTATGAGCCGGGGCCGCCATCGAGACACGACGGCGGCGAGCTCGCGATTGGCGGTGAGGTAATCGGTATGGAACGCCGGAAAGACAACGGTGCGAGCGATTCCTGCGCGTCGCGCGCGACGCAGATACGAGTCTATCGGCGCCGCCGTATTCCAGGGCGCCGTCAGGAGATCTCCACGGCCGGCGTGACAGTGAAAATCGATGATCATCGGCGGCCGAACTCATCGAGAAAGCGGACGCTCGTGAGAATTCCGCGCTGGAAATTCTTCAGGCTGAATCTTTCGTTCGGGCCGTGCAGGCTGTCTCCCGGGGACGCAAATCCCATCAACACGGTCGGGATGCCGAGCACACGCCTGAACTCGCTCACCACCGGGATACTGCCGCCGGATCGGACCCACTGCGGATCGCGACCGAAGACATGGCGGTAGGCGGTCGCAGCGGCACGCATTGCCGGATGCTTGCGGTCAATCAACGCGGGACGCGATCGAATGTGCGTCTTCATGGTGATGCGAACCGTCGGCGGCGCGATGCGGCCGATGAATGCTCGGACCATCCGCTCGATCTCGGCCGGATCCTGATCGAGCACGAGACGAAAACTCATCTTCGCCACGGCGAGACGCGGGATGACGGCCTTCGGTCCCACGCCGGTATGCCCGCCGTACATCCCGGTCACCGCGAGCGAAGGGCGCAGCGTCAGCCGCTCGTAGACTGAATATCCGCGCTCGCCCCACTGCTCGGTCGCGCCCGCTTCGCGCAGAACGGCTTCGTCGGACGGCCCGGTTCGCGCCAGATAGTCACGCTCGGTATTGCTCCACCGGCGCACGCGATCGTAAAAGTGCGGGATCGCGATTCGACCATCGCGGCCATGCAATCGCGCGACGATCTCGCACAGCACCTGCAGAGGATCGTGTACCGCGCCGCCGAAGTTGCCAGAGTGCAGGTCGCTCCGCTGGCCTTCCACATTCAACTCCACCGCCAGTTGTCCGCGCAGCGCATACGTCAAAGCGGGCTGATCCGGATCGACCATTCGCGTGTCGGACATGACCGCGGCATCCGCCCGCAGCGCACGTCGATTGCGCTCGAGAAACGGCACGAGGTTCGTGCTGCCGATCTCCTCCTCGCCTTCGAAGAGACATTTCACGTTGACCGGCAAACGACGCACGTGCGCGAGCAGTGACTCGATTGCCTTGACATGCGTGAACAGCTGTCCCTTGTCGTCGCTTGCCCCACGTCCGTGCAGAAACCCGCCGTGAATCTCGCCGCCAAAGGGAGGATGGGTCCACTCGCGCACCGGTTCCGCGGGCTGCACGTCGTAGTGCCCATAGATCAGCACCGTGGGCCTGCCGGTCGCACTCGTCCATTCGCCGTACACGATCGGATGTCGCTTCGTCGGCACCACCCGCACGCGCTGGAGCCCGGCACGGCGGAGTTGCGAGGCGAGCCATCCACTGCATCGCGTCACATCATTTCGTCGCGCAGGATCGCCGCTCACGCTCGCAATCCGTACGAAGGCCTGCAGTTCGCCGTTGAAGCGCGGCTGGTTACGCGTGACGAAGGCGGTGACATCCGGCGGCGTCTGGCTGCGAGGCCGCGTGACCGTGCCGGGATCGATGTCTGTCAGCACACGCGTTCGGCACTATGCCGTCTAGGACAGGTACCGGCGGATGAACGCGAGCAGGTGCGCACGATTGGCAGGCGAATGCGGCGACCGCAGGTGGCGCAGCGCCATGACGAGAAACGCGCGACTGGCGGCAATCGCCGCTCGCGCCTCAGGTCGCAACGCGCCGCCGGCGAAGATGTTGTCGCGCGGATCTGAGGGGGCGTTGTGCTCGTGCGGCGCTCGTGACATCGGCGGCCAACCCAGACGGATGAAGAACGCGCGAATGTTGCGGATACGGCCAACGCCACCGGCGCGCTCGGTATGCGCGCTCGAGGACGAGTCCTGCAGCAGATGCAGCGCTTCGCCGAGCCACTCGAGCGCCTGCTGTCGCGTCGGCGCAAGCATGGCGCGCCGATGCAGTCCGGCGAACCGCGCCTGGATGAGGCGCAGCGCTGCCGCCACTGACGACGACGGGGTCGGGCGCAGGGAATGCGACGACTGCGCCGCCGCCTTCAACCCTTCGAGTGCGGCGCGCGGGAATCGCCAGTAGCTGCGGCCACCACGATCCGGACGGATCACGCCGGTCTCGATGTGATACGGATCGGGCGGACGCAGACCCAGTCCGGCCATCGCGCGGCGCGTGAGGATCTCGTGCCCCTCTTTGTTGCCGATGCCCGGGATTGGTGTGACCTTCGTCCAGAAGGTTTCCGCACCCTCGAGTTCCTGGCTGGCGCGATCGATCTCCAGTTCCAACTCGCGCTGGCGGCCACGACCGCGACCCGGAACGTATCCACGCGCCTGTTGGCGACGACGGTACTGACGCACTTGCACCGGGCTCATGCCCGGAGGCGAAGTCGCCGATCGTGCCGGCAGTCGCGCCTGGCGTCCCGCGAGCACCGCGAGCTGGTGCGCCGCGGCCGCACGGTTGCGTGCGATCGCCTCCTGCCATCCGGCAGGGTTCTGCGCCAGGACCGTGTTGAGTGCAGCGAGGAGGCGTGTGAAGTACAGCCCGCGCACATCCCACATCTGCTTCGCGCGCCTCTGGATGTCCTGCTTGACGTCCGGTGGCAGCGCTTTCAACAGATCGCGAATCGGCCCGACGAGATCGCCCACATCCATTCGCTCGGCAGCGTTCTCGAGCGCCGCTTCGAGCGCCTCTGCTTCGCGGTACTTGTGGAAGAGACCCAGGCGTCGCGAGATGCCAGGCCGGGCGCGATTGAACCGCGCATCCTCCAGCCTGAAGTTGCGCGGGTCGTGCTGATCGTGCTTCCCCAGTTTGTGGCCGACGTCCATCCCGGGAATTCCGCGCAGGTAGCGAGCGCTTCCGCCAGGCAGGAACTGGCCGACACCCCCGCGCGCGTATCGCGTCAGTCCCTGTTGCTGCGCGCGCTCGATGCGCGCCAGACGATTGAGCTCCTGCTGAACCCACCCGCGAACGTGTCTGGGCTGTCTGGGGTCGCTGAGCAGCTGCCGCAAGTACTGTTGTCGCGCAACGCGATAGCGGTGGTCGTGCTCCTGCTCGAACTCGAAGGCGGCGGCGTCCAACTCGGCGAACGCGGCGCTCGGCAGCAGCGCGCCGTTGACCCGTCCCAGGGCGGCAGTGCTCACAGGTGCCCCGTTAGTTCACCGCACGCCGAACCGCGGCACGCGTACGACGCCGGCGCCCCGGCACGCGCCGCAATGCGCCACGGCGCAGCGATCCGTTCGAACCATTCGAACCAGCCGTCGTAAACGGTCCACTCCCCCACGGCATCACACGATTGGCCTCCATGCGGCGCGCGAGCCCCATCGATTGCGCGCTGGTCAACCACTCCTCGGCGAACTCGGCGATCTCGAGCAGCAGCGCCTCGAACTGGCCGCGTTGCATCTTCATGATGTGCGGCTGTGACAGCCAGCGCAGGACCTCGCGCCCGGCCACGCCCATGCGCTGACGCGGCGACGTGACCAGCCGCTCGTTGTAATAGCGCACCAGGATCTCTTCGACCGTGTCCCATGCGTTGTCGGTGCCGAACAGATTCTTGACGTCGTCGGCCCCGAGGATCTTGAACGACTCCTCGAGGAGCTGCATCACCTCGACGCGCAGCACGTTGAGGTGGCCGAATGATGTGAACTTCAGGTTGTTGCGCAGATCGAGTCCGGCGCGCCGCACGATGGCAATGCTGCCGAAGCTCGGGTCGTACGCGCGCTCACGTACCACATCGCTGATCCGCTTGTCGCGCCAGAACAGCGCCACCTGGTTGATGAAGTGGCCGAACTGATTGTGGAAATCGACATTGGGCGTCGTGCCCTGCGGCACCGGTGCGTTTCCGTAGCCAAACGCCCGTCGATAGGCCTGCAGACGATCGTTGAGCGTGTAGCGCAGCACGTCGCGGCGGTCGAACTGGTAGAGCAGAAACGCGCCCTGGCCGCTCGACAGACGCACCGCGCCCGCATGAAACAGCTCCTTGAGCTTGCGGATCACGCGGAAGACACCAATCTTCTCGTGCTGGTAGATGTAGTACAGGTCGCCGACAGCCACGAGCCGCTCGGACGTGATCTGTTCGTCGGTACGGCTCGACGCCCTGCGGGATACGGGTCCGCCCCAACTTGTCCGCCGCATCGGGACCGACGCCAATCAGCTGCGACAGCCCTCTGTCGGGGGGCGCCTTCCCCTCCATGTCCTGCTTCACGACAGCCGCAAGGATGTCGTCGACCTGTTGCTTCAGCGCGTCGCCGAGCGCCGGGTTGCCCGCGAGGTCGCCGGCGAAACGGTGCGTCATCGCCTCCCGCAACGCGGCGACGCGGTCCATCAAGCTCTGATAGTCGTATTCGTTTGCCATGGTCAGGCCCTTCAGCTGGACATCTGCGACGATTACTGGACTTCGACAAAGAACGCGAGCCTACCGGGCGCGTCCGCTTTCGACTGCGCGAAGACGCGATAGAGACCCGGCTCCTCGGCGCTGGGCACGGTGACGACGAGACCAACGACGTCGGGCTGTCTGGCCTGCTGCGTCGACTTCTTCTTCGGCGTCTCTCGCGCGACAGGCTCGACTTTCCAGCTCTCCTTGACGGCGCCTTCGCTGTCCTTGACGTACCACTTGAGCTCACCGGTCCCGAGGGGAACTGTGACCCTCGCGTCGAATGTGCTGCCCGGACGCGCGGCATATCCGGCCGCTCCGAACTGCCCATCCGCCGCCGCTGATTGCGCGGGATCAGAGGGAGCACTCGACCCCGTCGTGTTGTAGGAGTTCTTCTTCACCTTGATCCGGCAGGCGTTGTCGAGCACGAACGCCTGTCCGGTATCTGTGATCACCCAGGCGTCGTACATGCCCGGCGTGGGATCGATGACGTCCTCAAACTCGACGGTCAGACTCGTTGACGTATTGACCGTCACGTCCGAGGCCTCAATGACGTTCCCACCCAGAACCAACTTGAAGACATCCGCATGATTCAGATCCAGGCCAATCACGGATAAGGTGAAGTCTTTCTCCTCGCCGGCGTCGAACTTGACCACGTTGGGTGACACGCTCGTGAGGCGCGGACTCGGTGGCCGAGGTACCGGTTGCGGATTGAGTGGGATGATGCCCGTCGGAGCAATGCCGCCGGCGAGCAGCGCCCCGTCGTCGAGGTACTTGGCAATCGCCTTCAGCGATTCCGTGACACGCCGCGTTCCGAATGCTTGTGTTGACATAGGCCACGTCCTAGGAGTTCTGCGACTTCGAGACTGCGGCCGCGACGAGATCTCGCAGCCGCTCGAGCGTGATCCTCACCGCGTCGACGCCATCCTTGCCCGAGTCCGCGATGAGCTGCGGCGCCTCCACTCCGGCGAAGTGCTCGACCCATCCGAGGAGTTCCGCCACTGTGATGCGAGGTTCGCTGTTGAACTCGATCTCGGTGACATCGCGCTCCTCCGGTCCGAAGAACACGGAGTCCATCGCGTCGTACGCCTCGTGCACCGATTCCACGATGACGCTGAGCACCTGCGACAGACGCACGAGCTGCGTCCCGAGGAACTTGTCCGTGCCGCCGTTGCGTTCGATGAAGCTTTTCTGTGCGACCCACGTTTGAAACAGACCGGTCGTGTAGTCGACGAGGATCAGGAAGTTCGTGAGCACGAGCTCATCGTCAACAGTGAGGACCAGATCTTTTCTGAAGCCGAAACGGTCTCTCAGCTGGCCGAGTGCGCCATCGACGCTCGACGGATCCGAAACAAGGTCCACGAATTCCGTCGTCGCGAAGAAGGTGACGTCGAACTGCGTGACGCCGAGGAGCCGCGTGAAGTATTCGTTGACGCGCTGCACTCTCGGGCCGCCCACGTTCCCGAGCTCCGACACCAACTCGGTCAGCGCCGACCGGACGAGCGCGCTGACAGATATCGTGCTGTCGTCGTCGGCATCCGGCCGCAACGGTTTCAGCATGTCCAGGAGCGGCAGTGCCTGCTCGAGCGCAACCGTGGCGCGTTTATAGACGCTGGCCTGCGCGCCGGTGACCTCTCCCAGATCCGCCTGCACGGCGAACGGCTGCGACTTCCACGTCGATTCGATGTGCCCTTCGACCTCTTTCAGATCGACTGCCTTGGTCAGCGCAGCCAGGAAGCCCTTGGGATCGTCAGCGCGATAGCGCCAGCCAAGCAGATCATGCATAGCGCCCTGAGCCGTCCGCGTGAGCGAGCCGCCGCCAGACGAACCCGTGCCGTTCCCGTTTCGACTGCCCCGCCCGGAGCTGTTGACCTCTTTCGTCAGAATCGGGAACGTCACCGCGTCTTCGGCCAGGTCCACGAAATCGTCAATGTCCGGCATAGCTCTCTCCCTTTGGTTACCCTTCGTCACGAGCCCAACCCCGACGCTCGCGACCAGTCAGCTGGCTTTGCCCGCAATCTCGAACTGGTCGTCGCGTACCGTGATCTGTTGCCCGATGTTGGTGGCCTGCACCGACACGGAGTTCCGCGCCAGCCGTTCGGTCAACTCGCTCCAGCACTCGACCATCGCCGCCGTCACCACGCCCATCGGCACCGCACACCGCTCGATTGACCGCTTGACCTCCCCGGTCCACGCCCGCCATTCGCGCCCGCGCTCCTTTCCCATCTCGAGGAGCCGGGCGACGTGATCGTGAGCGGCAAGTTCGCTCACGTATTTCGCGACGAAGCGATTCAGCAACTCGTGAATCCCGGACAGCGCGGTTCGCAATGTGTCGAGGGCGCCGTTTGGCTGGTTCTGCTGCAGCGCCTGCGCCACGTGAGCATCGGCCTCTTCGAGCGCACTGAACAACTCGGTCACGACGTTCTCGAGCTGATCGACGAGCACGACCGAACCACGCGCGGGCCTGTCTTCCATCACCGTCACACGCAACGCCGACACGGCGTCCTGCAGGAGGGCGATGTCGCGTCGCAACCCGGCGAGCGCACTTTCGAGGCTCATCTCATCTCCTCGCCAACTCGCGATAGAAGCCTTCGCGGAGCGCGTCCGCACTCGCCAGCCGGTTGTCGAGGGCATACCGCGCCGCGCCGATCAGAAACCGTTCGGGCACGATGCCGGGATCCGTACCGGCGGCGAGGCGCTGTGCGCACTCCTCGATCATCCGCTGCTCCTTCTGACCGAAGCGGTAGACCTCGGCGAGCGTTTTGTTGCCGATCTCCGCGAACGGCTGGTAACACAACGCATCGACGACCAACGCGATCGCACGCGGTGCAGTACGCAAGATCTCTGGCGGGAACGTTCCCGCCGGTGGCGGTGGATAAATCGTGGTCCACGCACGCGCGTAGCGCTCGGCCTCCGCGCGAAAACCCATGCGCCGGAGCAACTCGACGCTGATCATCACGCGCAGGTATGGTGTGGGATGCACGCCGTTGCGATCGAAGTGATAGGTGATCTGCGGGGAGCGGCCCACGACATCCATCAACGACGCGACGATGCATGGTCCACCGAGCAGGGTGCCGGCAAGGTCGGCCCACGTCTCGCGATTCCACTTCACCCAGACACGAGCGACTTCGCGTCCGAGTCCGGCGCGCAGGAGCGTGCGCGCGATCGCCAGCGGCACTGCACGCGAGAGGCCGAGATCGCTCTGGGTGTTGTGACTCACTTCATGGAGCACGGCGCCGAGCGTCCACGGGTTGACCATCCGGTGATACGGCAGCTGAATCAGCGGGAACGGGTTGATACTGCCGTCCCAACTGCCGCAGCTTGATCCCGCGCTTGTACGTCGCCGGGCCGAAGCCCGTGCGCATGTAGCAAAACGGCGGCGGCGCCGGAACCGACTTCTCTTTTCCGATGCCGAGGTATGTCACCTGATAGCAATCGAGCGCGATGCGGTCGGTGCTCAACAGCCAGAGGCCGAACTGCGATTGCCGCTGGCCGAACAGCTCGAAATAGAAATCCCAGATCTTCTCGATGCCCTTGACCCAGTTGTGCGCATGGTGCTTGTGCGTCACCAGTGTGCGAAGGCGCGTGCGGCTCGGCTGCCGGAGCGCCGATGCTGCCAGGTGCGTCATGCGACGCGACCGCTCGGTCAGCCCCGTGCGAAGCTGCGCGAGCAGTTGATTCACGGCCTGCACGTGCCCATCGGTCGGCGCTTCTGGCCCGGTGCCGAACTCCCTGCGCGTAAAGTCGCGCAGGGCTGTCGTATGCCGCGTCAGATTGAGCGCCTGTGCGCCAATCCATGGCCCGAGTACCGGCTGTGTTGCGCTCGTGCGCCGTGGCGCGCGGCCGCGTCGGAGGACGGCGGCTGGTGGCGGAGGCGCTGAAGCGACGGCAGTAGCAGTCATGAGACGTAACCAACGTCAGAGTTCACACGTGTCGTTCAGCGTCCGCACGTCGGGCACGTCGGTGCGGCTGCGCCCATCGGCATCGAACCGGCCATCGCCATCGGGGCGCCGGCCGCTGCAGCGGGCAGGGGTTGGAAGGTGCACCGGCACATTCCGGGAGTCCCTGGCGCCCAACCGCCACCAGAGGGGCCCATGCCTGGAACGAATGGGACACCTGACGCGCCTGGCATCGCAGGACCGCCCATACCGGCCGACATGTCAGGCTGGCCGGCACCCACACTCATGCCGCCGGCTCCGCCCGGATCGTTGACCGCGCGCACAGGAGCGCCTGTCGGACGTCCGAGGACGCGGCGTGTGCGCCGGTGGTAGCGGCGATCCAGCTTCAGCGATCGCCGGTACGTTTGTGCCAGCACACGAGGATTGCTGAGCGTCCGCGCCGTCTGCTGCGCGAGCGTGCGTGCCGCGATCTGCGGCGTGATGCGCCGACCACGCGCGATCTGTGAGCCCAGCCTTGCCACGGTGCTGCGCGCGATGCGCGGCACCGCATGAATGAGCGGACGCGTCGACCGGTTGCGGAACAGCGTGCGAGTGACGTTGGCGATTCCGCGCGTGAGCCGAGGCGCCACCCGGCGAATCAATCTCGGTGCGACACGCCGGAGCAGTTGCCCGCCAACGCGACCGAGCAGCTTGCCGCCAATCTTCTTGAGCGCAGCTCCCCCAACTTCTTGGCGGCCATTCCGGCCAGCTTCGGGCAGAACGAATTTAGCGGCCAGGCCGATCAGTGGCAGGAAGTGCTCGGCAGCCTCCTGTTCGTTGGCGGCTTCGGCAGCTGCGTGTCCCTCGTGCTCCATCTCGGCGAACGCATTTGCCAGCTGCGCAGCCGATGCTTCGAACTCGAGCTCATGCGCACCTTCGAGCTCACCTTCCATCTCGCCAGACTCGCCTTCGACGACCGGCCAGGGGCGGGCCTGACCCCTGAGCGCCGACCGCGCCGCCGCCAGGGCGATGCGGCGGAGCGCCTGCGAACGTCCGCTGCGATCGGCCATTGCCGCGAGACTGTTGAAGAACGCCTCGTGCTCGGCCTCCTGCTCGTGCTCGAGCTCGGACTCGTTGACGAGTTCGTGCGCGAGCTCCAGCTCCTGCTCGAATTCGCCGGCAAGTTCGAGTTCGCCTTCGCTCTCGAGTGAGGAGAGCTCCGATTCCAGTTCCAGTTCGGTGGCTGCAGACATGGTGTTGTCCTGCGGTTACAGATTGCCGCGACAGTAATCCGGGTTGATGACACGGGCGGCGCAGAGCGCCGCCCCACCACTAAATCGATCGACCCCGACGGCCGACTGCCGCCAGTCGTCGCGGACGCGCGACCGCGCGTGTCGCACGAATGTTCCGCCGCAGCACCGCACCGCAATAGCGCGGGCTGCTCAACACGCGACGCGTCTGACGCGCCATCGCCTGACCCGCGCGCTGCCGGGTGATCGGTCGGCCGGCCGCCGCACCACTGCGCAGCGAGCGAACCGTGCGTCGCATGATCGTCGGTACCACCCGCACGAACGGGCGTGTTGATTTGCGCATCCGCAGGACACGCGTCAGGATTCCAGCACCGCGGACCAGGTTCGGCACCAGCCGGCGAAGGGCGCGCCGGTCTCGCGGCGACAACGTGACCGACGCGGCGGCACCGGCCATGGCCTCTGCCTCGTGCTCGCTTTCCGTGAACGCGGCAAAGTGCGCCATCGCCTCGGCCTCGGCCTCGTGCTCGGAGAGCTCGTGGGCCACTTCGTGTTCGCCCAGCTCGTGCTCACCCATCTCGAGTTCGTGCTCACCCAGCTCGAGCGATTCCATTTCGTGGGCACCGCCCATTTCCTGTTCGCGCAGCTGCTGCGCGGCCAGCCGAGCCAGCTTCAATCCGAGCATCGCGCCGGCAGGGCCGCCGAGGAAGCCGCCGACCGCCTTGCCGGCAATAGGCGCCGCCACGCGGGCGATGCTCTTCAGCATCGGCGCGGCGCGCTTGACGAGACGGCCGATTCCGCGGAAGGCCCGCTTGAAGAACTGCTCGCCCTGTTCGTGTTCGAACTCGAACTCGCCCAGCTCTCCCTCGAGCTCTCCTTCGCCTTCGCCTTCGCCCTCACCCTCGCCTTCACCAAGCAGGCTGCCGAGGATGTTGCCGAGGAACTGTTCGCCCTGCTCGTGTTCACCGAGCTCGCCCTCGGCTTCCAGTTCGCCTTCACCCTCGAGCTCTCCGAGTTCACCTTCAGCCTCCAGCTCACCTTCGGCTTCCAGTTCGCCCTCGGCCTCGAACTCGCCCTCGCCTTCCAGCTCGAGCTCACCTTCGAGTTCGCCTTCGAGCTCCAACTCGCTTTCCAGTTCGTGTTCTAAGCTTCGTTCCATTGTGGCCCCCGGTCTGTTGGCTGCCGGCTCACGTCCGCAGCTCGCTTGAACGTTGTGCGAAAAGAATAGCCACGGCGTTCTATAGCGCTAGTCGCATCTTCACAGGAGCGCGAATGTGTTCGCGCACCTGAGTTCCCTCCTCGTCAGCGGACGAACTGCGTCTGAGCCCGCGCGAGCGCGAGGTCGCGCGCATGATCGCGAAGGGCTACCCGAACAAGATCATCGCGTCGGTGCTCGACATCAGTGTGTGGACGGTTTCCACACATCTCCGCCGCATCTTCGCAAAGCTCGGAGTGACGTCGCGGGCAGCGATGGTCACCACGATCTTCAAGCGAGGCAAACTCTAGACCGACGCCGGATCGCTCGCCGGGAACGATTGCTCGATGCGATCGTCGATGACCGCTTCACGCGCGCATCGCCGCCGGTTGCTGATGACCGCCGTCGCGACCGCGGTGATCGCGCCGGTTGCAAGCGCCGCGACGACCGGGACGCGGAAACGATTGCGTCGTCCGAACGCCGACAGCAGCAACAGGCCGGGGACGATCAAGCCCAGCCACTCCAGGGGCTGCATCGACGGAGCTCGACGAGCCCGGCTCTGCGGCGCTCGACGCACGGTCAGATTGAGCGGAGCCTCAGGCTCGACCACAACAGAACGCTCATCACTCACGGTTCACCTCTATTCCTTCTATTACCTTCGCAAATCCATGACGACATCCCGCGATGCCGCACGCCGTCGAGCGTGCAAATGTCATCCCAGCTTCGCCGGCAGCCTCGCGTACAATCACGCGCGCCCCTGTGGTTCGATGCGAAGGATGTCCGCGATTTGAAATCTTCAGCGGCACCTACCTCTTCATCACCATACCGCGCGCGTGGATTTCAGGCCCGCTGATAAATCTGAATCAGGTTCCCGCACGTGTCCGCGAACACGGCCAGCGTGATCGGGCCGGCGGGCGTCGGCTCCGTTGTAAACGCGACGCCGTGTCCGGTCAGTCGCTTGAACTCACCCGCGATGTCGTCCACCTCGAAGGCGGCCACCGGAATCCCCTGCGCGAACATCGCCGTCTGAAACGCTTTGCCCGCCGGGTTCGCGTTCGGCTCGAGCGCCAGCTCCAGATCGTCGGGACCTTCGGGCGATGTCACCGTGATCCAGCGATACTCGCCCACCGGGATGTCGCGTTTCTCTTTGAAGCCGAGGACGTCGGTATAGAAGCGAAATGCCTTCTCCTGGTCGTCGACCATGATGCTCGTCAGCCTGATTCGCATGAATCCCCCCTGCTCCAACAGTGTGTCGGATCGGCAGGGCGCTACGCTTCTCGGAAATTGCGAACCGGCGCAAACGCCGAGGCAGGTAGCCGGCCCATGAGCGCCAGGCATCCGGGGGTCAGATCTGTGGAGACGATGCCAGGCACCGAGATGAATGGCCGCATCCGGCGCCGATAGGCGGATGGCGTCTCGCCCATTCGGCGCCGTAAAGAGAACGCTGAAGCTGCCGAGGCTCGAGAACCCAACCTCCATGCAGACCTCGGTGACCGAGCGCTCTCCTGTCGCGAGCAGATGTTTGGCGAGCTCGAGTCGCGACGCCTGTCGAAACTGATGCGGCGTCAGGCCGAATACCGCCTCGAATTGTCGAATGAGATGAAAGGGCGAGATCTGCACGTCACGCGCGAGCTCGTGGATCGTGAGCGGCGGCTCACGCATGTCGAGCAGCAGGTCGCGGGCGCGACAGAGGCGGCGGAATCCTTCGTGCCGAAGGAGCACGATCGTAGTGTAGCTGGGTTGCCGGGTTACCGGCTCTGAGTGGCTGGGTTACTGGTGACTGGGAAACCGACTATCATCGGGGGCCATGAATTCATCCCGCTGGGCCCTGCTCTTCATCATCGCCACGACAGCGCTCCTTGGGGCGCAAATTCCGGTCACCAAAGAGCCGCATCATCACATCGTCTTCGAGAACGCAGAGTTCCGGATCATCGACGTGAACGTGCCGCCAGGCGAAGCGACACTCGACCATTCGCACGACCGCGACCTCGTGACCGTGGCCATGAGCAATGGCGCCGAGACGCGTGCGCAGGCGGCCGGACAACCGTGGGCGAATCGTCCTCGCCGGCCAGTAGGCGACATCGAAACCACCGAATACGCCGGCAAGGTGTCGACTCATAAGTTCGAAACGATGGGAGCGACGGCGTATCAGCTCTTCGCGGTCGAAAACCTGAAGGCGAATGGCTGGTCATCGACTCCGGCGGCTTCCGGCGCGGGCACGACGCTCGCGAAAGAGTCGCGATCGTTCCGCGTCTACACTGTTGCGCTGGGAAAGGACAGGCAGCAGACCTCTCACACCCACGCCGTTCCGACGATCGTCGTGCTTCTCAGTGGCAAGGTGATGTCGGAGGGGCCGGACGAGAAGGCGAAGGCGAATGCACCCGCTCCGGTCGGGCTCAAACAGATCGATCGCCCCGGGCAGTGGGTGCTCGTCCCTGCCGGCGACGCACACCACCTCGTGCGACTCGGTAAGGACGAGGGCCAGATTGTGGAGATTGAAGTCCGCTAGCCAGGAACCCGCGGGCACCGCCTGCGCGTCTCAGCGCCTCGCCGTGCGTGTTTGCGCGGACTCGTCCACTTTCCAGCCGCAGGTGTTGCCGACGAGGCCAGCGAGCCGGTCAAAGCCCGACACGACGAAATCGGCAGTCACCGGCTTTGCGTTGTACGGTGTGAAGCTGAAACGCACCAGCTCGGCGCGCGCGAGGCGGCGCGCAAAGTCGACACCATTGGGCGCAAAGAGTTCGTGCCCGCTGACGGAGTCGGTCCACTGCTGCACCAGCTCCGGCTCATTGTCGATCGTCAGCCGTACCGTGTGACTGCCCGATTGCCCTTCGATACTCGCCGAGGCCTGCGTCGCGACGAAGACTTCCGTCGTGCGGTACAGACATCGAACCACGAGGAGCGGACGCACGCGCGCCATCCACACGTTCACATCGTGTGTGGACTGGAGCTCGAACGAGATCGTTTTCGATCCGTCGTTCGACCAGGCCGTCTGCCGACTGCCCACCCACGTCGGCACCGGACCTGATATCACCGGCCCGTCTGGTGCCGTCCGCGCTGCAACCGGCGGCGGAGCGTTGACCGGCTGCGGCGATGCCGCAGGCTGCAGCGACTGCACCACGACCATCGCCGTCACGCACGCCAACACACCAGCGCCGCCGACGAGCGCAATCGACCAGTTCCTGGGTTGCCTCGACGGACACCGCGTCGCGCGGCTTGACTGCGGGAGCGGTACCCGGAACTGCCACCGTCGGCGCTGGAGCCGCAGGTTGATCCTCTGCCTTCCACTCGACGAGCGGAATCTGATCGAACGCTTCGACGTTCGCAGCCGAAGGCGTTGGCTCGTTCGCCTGTGCGACCTCGTGGCCGCACGTCCAGCACATCTTCGCGGCAGGATGCATCGGTGCCGCGCAGCGCGGGCACGCCGGCTCGTTCTTCACATCGTGGTCGGACATAGATGTTTCCACTGCAATGACGTGGCAAGGCATGTGCCACGCCATTTCGGGCCGAACTGAGAGGATGGAGAGGGTGGCCGTTACAAAATGGTGAGCCACCTGACTTTTCGCGGGTTCCACCGGCGACGAGCAGACATCTTCGCGAGATCACGGAGCCGCGGGATCGTCTGCATGCACGAAGGGGCGCGGGCTTTTCAGTCGCTTCCACAGGAACGCCACATACGCGGCACGGCGGCGGCGCAGCGCGTCTCTGTCACGCTCGGACAGAAAGTCATCCGGCACCTCTTCCACCGCCGACTCCAGCGTCGTCCGGTCCAGCCGAGTGGCCAGCCCCTCATCGACAAGGGAGACACGAGTGGCGCGAGGTGACAGTACGTGGTTGCTGACGTCCCACCCACGCCTTCGTGGTGAGTCCTCGGTGACCAGGGACCAGTCATGATGGAATCCGAGGCTGGCCCCGTGGTCGATCAGCCAGAGCTGTCCATGTGACCAGATCATGTTCGGGTTCTTCACCGTGCGGTCTGGATTCTGGACGAGTCCGTCGAGCCACACGACTTTCGATGCGAGTTCTGCCTCGATGCGTGCCACATCGGGCTGTTCAAAGCCCCGGACGTTCGACAAGAGTTGGAATCCGAGGTTGCGGCCGGTACTCCACCGAACGAGCTGCGCCAACTCCCAGTGCGGATCGTCGACGGCAATCTCCGCCGGCATGTCGATGAGCACGCGGGCGGGGACTGCCAATCCCAGCGCGTCAGCCAACGCGCCCACGATGATTTCGGCCACGAGGCTTGACGGTGCTTGAGCCGCACCGCGAAGCTTGGTGTAGAAGACGCCGGCGTCGGTGTCGATCAACACCGGCCACGAGCTGCCGCCCCGGTCGGCGCGAAGTACCCGGCGAGCTCGATACGTCTGCACCTCGAGAGGTGACGAGTCGAGCTACGGTGCGGCGCAGACGAAGTTGGCGGCCTCGTCCGTGCTGCCGGTGCCCTTGTATTTCGCGATCTGCGGGAACGGGCACAACGGTCGCGTCATCGGGGTCAGCCCGCTTCGGCCCGCGTTGCGTGACGCGGCGATCTGCGCCGGCGCCATGCCCTCCTCGCGCCAGCGTTCCATTGCGCCGAGGAAGTCCGCCTGATCGGGCCCCACTCCGCCGCCGCAGTGCGCCACACCCGGCAGCAGGAACAACCGCATCCAATCGTCCTGCGAGCCGCCCGACGCCTTCGCCGCCTGCGAGTAGTAGTTGATGGTGTTCTCGGGAGCAGGTCCCGGATCGGCCCATCCGTGCCACAACAGAAGCTTCCCGCCGCGTGCCTTGAACTTCGACAGGTTCGGATCGCTCGCCTCGATGAAGCTTGCGTTCTTCAGCGTGAGCGCGAGGTCCTTGTCGAGATCGAACGACATCGCATCCCAATTGGCATCGCGATGACCGACGAACCTCGGCATGTCGCCCCACAGCGGACTCACAGGCTTCCCGGCCACGGGGATACGCGCCGCCCATCCGGACTCGACGCCCGGCGAGCGCCCTGGATACACCACCTGGCCGGACTTCGTCTTGACGGGCGCAGTACAGCTGCCGTGCTGATTCGACCTCGCCCGCCGTCAGGCAGTCGGCCTCATCACCAGCCTTGCAGGCCAGCGTGCCGGGATCGAACTTGCACGCACGCGGGTCGTTGATGATGTTGTCCTTGACGCCGTCGTTCGCGTCGCATGCGGCGGTTGCGGCGTTCGCGACGAGCGTCACCTTGTTCGGCGGGACGATGCGCTCGGGGTTCTTCAACATATGCACCTGCAACGCCGTCTGCGACACGTTGAGATGGACCATGTTGTAAACCGGCGCGCCCGCAACAATCGCGTCGAAGTCGTCGGGATAACGCTGCGCCTCCATCATCCCCTGCCGCCCACCAGTCGAGCAGCCCTGGTAGTACGAGAGGCGGGGCGGACGGTTGTAGAACGCGCCGACGATCGTCTTGGACTGCACGGTCATCTCGTGCATGGCGCGATAGGCGAAGTCGATCAACTTGTCCTGACTGAGCGCGAACTCGGCGCCCGCGTCGGAGTGACCGGTGTCGTTGGACGCGGCTGCGTATCCGCGACGAAGGCCTGTCGCCACTGCATCAAGCGAAATCGTGCCCGCCCATCCACCGTTGCCAACGGCCAGGAACTTTCCGTTCCAGTTCTCGGCTGGCAACCAGATCTCCATCTTGATATCTGAATCAGGCGCAGGAGTCAGCGTCGCTGCAACGCGACAGAAGGCAGGCAACTGCGCGTATGCAGCGGCCCCGCGTCCTGCATTCGGCGCTTTGAAGGCGCCTGCGGCGACCAGCTCCGCGCTCGTGATCTTGGCGTGCGGAAGCGCGAGCGACGCGAGCGATTCGCACGACCGGCCGCTCGTGGCTGCCCCTGCAGGTGACGAACTCCGCTCGACGGTCGACTGCGCGTATACCGAGCGCACTTCCAAGGACCGCGATGGCGACTGCGACGAGCGTTCGAGCCTTCGTCATCTTCAATTCCTTTCGGACGATTCGAGACAGGCGGAGTCTACTCCGAGGGAGGCGGGAGATTCCAGGCGACGCGTTTGACGTTATGCTGCGAGCACGCACGGCGGCTGAGATATGCCGGTCAGCGTGTTAGTAGTTGGGAGGACCTGGGAACACTGGGCTACGTCGTGTTGGCCTTAAGCGGCGAGGCGTGCTTCGGCTGGTAGATGCCGAGCTTCCCGCCGCCTGGCAGCGTGAGCCGCGTTATCGATCCCCAGCGCTGCTCGTCGATGGGCGAGCACGTCACTTTCTTCTGCTTCATCTCGGCGATGAGCGCCTGAATGTCGTCGCACATTAGGAAGAGTTCGTGTACGTCGTTGTCTTCCGACGGATGCACTGCCACCTCGGCCGGCGGTAACGCGAAGATCAGCCACCCCTGACCCGCGTCGACTGACTCGTAGTTCAGCACATCACGGAAGAAAGCTCGGTCAGCCTCGGAATCCTTGCTGTAAATGATGACGTGAGCGCCGTGAATCATGCGCCGAGTGTACCCTCGTCCGAGATCGCTCGTGGCAACCGTTCGGCATTCGCCGCTGAACGGCGAGGTCGTTAGGACGCAAATTGAATCGACGCGAGGCCAGCAGAGGTAGAACCGATCAAGCAATTGAATCCAGCGGCCATGGAACGGGCGGTCATCACGCTCCCTTCGACTGTTTCTTCGGGTGCCGCTTCAGTACGGTCTTCGTTACGGACATGTGACGGAATCGAGCGGAGGGATGGCGGTCTCAAAGGCAACTGCGTCCTGACACGCGTTGCACCAGGCGCAGAACTGACGGACTCGCGCGGTGGCTTATTCGGGAAACGTTGCTAGCGGCTCACGCCCGCGGCCTGACCCCCAACGTCCGAATCCCGAATCCCGAATCCCGAACCCCGAATCCCGAATCCCGAACCCCGAATCCCGAATCCCGTCTCATTCACGGTTGAGGCCCAACGCGCGGATGCGCTTGTGCAGGTTGGTTCGCTCGACGCCGAGGATGCGGGCCGCCCCGGACACATTCCAGTTCGTCTGCTCGAGGGCCTCGACGATGCGCTCGCGTTCTGCCGCGTCGCGAATTCCCTGAAGATCGATCGGTGTTACCGAAGGTGGGACGCGAATTTCCATCGGGACCGAATCGACCGTAATACGGTTCCCCGATGAGAGGATGGCCATTCGCTCGACCGTGTTACGAAGTTCTCGAACATTCCCCGGCCAGTCGTACCGCTCCAGGAACGGCACCACGTCATCGTCCATCGACCTGGGCCTGAAGTTGTTCCGCGCGCAGAACTCAGCGAGGAAATACGCCGCCAGCTCGCGGACGTCCTCGCGCCGCTCTCGCAGCGCCGGCACTCGAATGGGCACCACGCTGAGTCGATAGAACAGATCCTGCCGGAACTTCCCGTCGGCGATCAGCTCGTCGAGGCGACGATTGGTGGCGGAGATGACGCGAACGGACACGCGAATCGGCTGTTCGCTCCCGAGCCGCTGAAGCTCGCCGTCCTGCAGCACGCGCAGCAATTTCGCCTGCGACGCCTCGTGCAGATCGCCGACCTCGTCGAGGAAGATGGTGCCGCCGTCAGCCAGCTCGAACTTCCCGCGCCGCAGCGCCGCCGCGCCCGTGAAGGCGCCTTTCTCGTGGCCGAACAACTCGCTCTCGATGAGCTCGGTCGGAATCGCCGCGCAATTCACTTTGATAAAGGGGTGCGAGGCAAACGGACTTTCACGATGAATATGCTCGGCGAGCAGTTCCTTCCCAGTTCCCGATTCGCCCATCAGCAGCACGCCAGCATCCGATCGCGCAACCTGTGTCGCCTGCATCACAGCATGCTGGAACGCGACGCTGCGCCCGATCATCCGCGGACCGTCACCAACCATTTCGCGGTAGCGCTGATTCTCGAGCTGCAAATCCGATCGCTCGAGTGCGTTCTTCACGACCAGGAGCACGCGATCGCGCGCGAGCGGCTTCTCCAGAAAGTCGAACGCGCCACCGCGCGTCGCCTCGACCGCGTCGCGAATCGTTCCGTGGCCCGAGATCATGACCGCAGGCGCCAGATCGTCGCGCTGCCTGAGCGACCGCAGGAGATCGATGCCGTTGCCGTCAGGAAGACGCACATCCAGCAGATACAGATCGACAGGCCCCAGGCCGCGCAGCGCGTTGAAACGCGCCACCGACTCGCAAATCGAGACGCGATATCCCTCGCCCTCGAGAATCAGCCGCAGCGACAGGCCGATATTGGACTCGTCATCGACGACGACGATGTGACGTTTGCGGGTCATACGGCGGCGGCCGCCCGTGATTCCGGCGCAGACGGCAGCGTCACTCTGAATCCGGCGCCGCCAAGCTCGCCTTTTACCAGCGTGATATCTCCACCGAGCAGCAATGCGTTTTTGCGGGCAATCGAAAGCCCCAGACCCATGCCTCGTTTCTTGAACGTGATCGTCGGCTCGAACAGTGTGCGGCGTGCGTCGTCGCTCAGCCCGGGCCCAGAGTCGTGCACTTCGACCACGACCTGCCCGCCCTGCGAGTGCGACACCGTCATGACCGATCCGCCCTGGCCGGCAGCTTCGGCAGCGTTCTCGAGCAGGTTCGTCAGGATACCTTTGACCAGGTCCGTTCCTGCATGGACGCGCGGACCGCGCACATCGAGCCTGAAGCTGTATGCCGTATCCGGATGCGCCGGCTTCAGCAGCGCCACGCGCTCGGCAATCAACACGTTGAGATCGAACACCTCCGGGTTGACCGGTGGCTCGCTCGCAAACTCGGAGAACGCACGGACGCGACGCTCGAGCGTCTCGATCTCGCTCACGACAATCTGAACAGCCTGGTCCATGAACGCCCGATCCGCCGGCGGCTGCCTCGCGAGCATCTCCTCCACCGTCAGCCGAATCGGAGTCAGCGAGTTCTTCAACTCGTGCGCGGTCTTGCGCGCGAGCGACTGCCAGCTGGACATCTGCGTCAGATACACGAGCCGCTCACGGCTTCTCCGCAGCTGTTCAGCCATCTCGTTGAATGCATCGACTGCCTGACCGACTTCATCGTCACGGCCCTTCTCGAGCCGACGATCCCATTGACCCGCGGCGAAACCGGTGAGGCCGGCGGTGAGTTGCCGGATCGGGTTGCTGACGCGATGCGCGATGAAGAGAATCGGCGCGAGCGAGACGATCCAGACGAGCGCGACGAGCAGCAGCAGCGTGAGCGTGAAGCCCCGTCGTAGATCTCGCGACTCGAGTGCGCCGACGAGCTGACGAGTGCGGCGGAATTCCTCCGACAACTCCTGCATCCGGATACCACCGAGATCGCGGCGATAGACGTCAACGCCGGCCGCTCCCTTGCGCATGAAGTCCAGATGATCGCCGCCAGGGCCGGAGAGACTCGAGCGTTCCGATTCGCCGCTCTCCCAGAACGCACGAACCTCCTCGGGCCAGGCCGAAAGGCTCGCGACGGCATACGGCGTTGGAGCAACCCGGCCGTCGATCGCCTCACGCTTCAACGAGTCTCGCTCTCGCTGATAGAACTGCCTGACGATTCCTTCGAGTGTGCGTGACTGCCGATCGAGTTCCTCCGTCGTCGCATAGCCGAGGCTGCGCTCGAGGAGCGACGTCGTGATCCAGATCGTCGCGCCCAGCGGCATCAGCGTGGCGATGATGAATGCCGCAATCAGTTTCGCGCGCAGACTATGCATCGACTAAGGCAACCGGAATGGACCAGCGCTCACTGATTTTGCCAAATCAGCCTCCTCGCGGCGACGGCTCAGTCTGTCGATCAGCGCTCGCAGTGTATAGCGTTCCCCGGGTGCTTCTTCCGTGACGGGTTCCAGATCCTGAACACGATAGACAAGGTGTAGCCAGAACGGCGTGTCGCGTCCAATGCCGAGCGAAGAAATGGACATCGTCAGGTTATCGAGACACCAGTTCTCGGCGTCCATTGCGCGCAGGTGCGAGATCGAGCGAGGCGGCGACCCTGCTCGGGACACTGCGAATCGTTCTTCCCACAGGTCGAAACTCAACGTGAACGCCTGTACGACCTGCTTCACGATCGGACCTTCCGGCTTCGACAGCATCGTGAGCTCGAAATCGAGGCGAACCGATCGACCTTCTTTCAGACGATTGAGCAGCGGTCCCGCGATAAAAGCGAAGTCGCGCGCCTGCACATGCAATACGTCGCCAGCGGCGTTGACGGATAACGTCTGTGCCGCAACCACGAGCGGTGAAGCGACGAACACGAGCGCCACCAGACCCGCATGCCAGACCGACGTCCGACGAGCCGCGCGGCTCAAAACCGGACCCCCATCATGAAGATCGGGCTCGCGTCGTCGCCGTTCAGCGGGAAGCCGAGCGTCAGGAAGAAGTTGTCACCGTGGACGCCAAAGCCGGTCGAGTAGCGGATTTTCGCGTCGGCGTCTCGATCCCAGACTGAGCCAGTGTCGAAGAACACGGCGACGTGCGCGTAGCGATACTCGATCGACGAATGGAACATGCGCTCACCGCCGGCGGGCGCGATGTCGTATTTGTCGAAGCCGCGCAGCGTCGTGGCGTTACCGAGCGAGAAGCGCTCGAACAGCGGCGGTTGACCACTGACGTAACCGAGGGAGATCGAGCCAATCGCCTCGCTGCGTCCCTGCTCGTAGCGATAGCGCGCTTGCCCGAAGTGACGCTTGTAGATCAAGTCGCTATCGAGCTCGTCAGCCGCCGCCCGCAGCGAGTAACTTCCTTCCGCGGTCTGCTTCGGGATCTGCCGTCATCGCTCCGCCAGGTGTGGTCGGCGCTGACGCCGGCGACCCACGCGTTTGCTTTCTGTGAGTCCGGCGCGTGCATGAGCGACTCCATGTCGGAGAGGCTCACGCCGCCGGTCAATCGCACGCTGGGACTGAAGGCAAACGTAACGGCAGGCTCGAAGGTCAGTCGATTGCGGTACGGTTCCGGGATGCCGGGATTGAGGGCGAGCGCCGAGAGCGTGGCGTCCTCCCACGTGTCATTGAACCGGGCGAAGTCCAGCCGGACACCAAGTTTGTCAGTGCCGATCTTGCGACTCTCGAAACCAAGCCTGAAGCCGGAGTACTCCTCGATCAGTTCGTCGATGTCGTTGAACACGACGCCAGCCGTGAACCGGTGACGACTGCGGGAGCTGGTGATCGGGATGTCCAGCACACCGCTCCAGCCCTGCTGGGCGTGGTAGATCAGCTTCGATCGCGTCGGCGCGAACGGGATCCACGGCTGCTCGATGATCTCGAAGACGACGCGAATCCTGCCGCTTTCGGAACCTTTCGAAATCCGTCGCGCGACATCGCGTCCCGGCAGTTCTTTCTCGAGACGCTCCTTGAGTCGATCGGCTTCTTCCGTGTCGAGGCGCTTGCCAACGAGCCTCTGCAGATCGTCGCGGAGCTGCTGACTGACGTCGCTCGACGGCCCCTCGAGCTCCACGCTCTCGACGACGTATCGGGCGTTGATGTTTTCACTGAGATCGGTGTCCTCGCTGATGCGTGCGACGAGGAAGATGACGTGCGCTTTGCTGTCGGGGCGGACGACGCTGCGCACCGCCGCGACCATTTCGGGTTGCTCGCCTTCGATGCGCGAGACGAGCTGATTGAGTCGTTCGCGATTGAGCGGCGAACCGACCAGCGAGTCGAATTCTTTTTGAAGTCCCGGACTCAGGCTGTACGGCGAGAAGCCTGACATCTCGACGGAGTCGATGATGGCTCCCTCAGGTGCGTCCGCTTCCTGGGCGTTGGCCTGCACGAATGACAGGCCGAGGAGAAGAACCAGCAGCGCGAGTGTTCTCATGTCACGACGCTTGAGGCAAGCGGCGCGCCATTGTACAAGTGGCTGATGGTGAAGGAGATGATTGGTTTGACCCTGTGACGCGGATTCACACCTGCGGGAACGTCCGTCACAGTGCAACGACGAAAGGGGTCTGTCCCCTTCTCAACACTGGAGACGATGAATCGAACCCGGGCGACCGCGGGCGCGCTCAGAGGTCAGAAGCAGCGTCTTCGAGTCGAGATAGTCGATCCCTTCGCCTTGCGGCTCGGCATCGCCGAGCGCACATGACTCCCCGATGTCCTCCCACTGAATCTGCCCGCGACGCGTCACGAGCTTGAAGAAATACACCTCGTAGGTACGTGCGCACCGCGAGCGTCATCCCGTCAGGCGACACGGCAGCTGCCGTCACCAGTCGGCCGATTCGCAGGTCAGGTCGAATGCCGGTGTTGCCAGCGAAGATCGCCGTGATGATCTCGCCTGACGCCATCGCCTTCGTCACGCTCGCCGCAGGGATACTGTAGAAGTCGATCGTGCCGCTGCGCCCCTTCGAAACGATCGTGAGATCACCATTCGGTTTCACGGCGAGTGCTTCGGCATCTGTCGGTCCCGACGGATAGCGATAGCGCACCGTGCGCGCCGCAACAGTCGCCTCCGCTCCCGCGTCGGCAACGCGAGGCTCGGCGACGATGTAGATGGAGACGTCGGGACGAACCTGATTGTTATCGCCGGTATCGGCAATGAAGAGACATTCCGACTTCTCTGCCGGTGCCGGCGTGGACAGTCCGGCGGGACACGGACCAGTCGAGATGTCTTCCCAGTCGCGCGCCATCGCGCCGCTCACGTGGAACACGCCGAGCAACTTTCCTGCGATGTCGATCGCGTAGAGACTGGGACCGTCGCCAGAATCGTTGTGCGACCAGAGGACGCCTTGTTGGGTGCGGCTGATCGCGAGCCCCGAGCTCTCCTTCAGTTCATCCGGGACGGCACCCACTTCTTCGAGCACGCGCGGAGCGGAGCTTCTTCCTGCGGCGAGGTCGGCGGCCAACGCGCGCTGCGATGACGGCTCCGCCAGCAGGTGGATTGCGATCAAGCCGCTCACGACGATCACGACACCGAGGAGCGCAGAAACGGTCCTGGTCACAGGTGTCTGGATCATATCTGGTTCATCCTTGACTATCCCACACGTAAGGCGTAAAAGCCGGACAACACACCCCAACCGTTCACTCGCGGACCTCGGTTCACGCGCCGCAGCCCAACACGACTCGTCCCAGTCGCTGTTCGGTAGCGCTGATTCTCGAGCTGCAAATCCGATCGCTCGAGTGCGTTCTTCACGACCAGGAGCACGCGATCGCGCGCGAGCGGCTTCTCCAGAAAGTCGAACGCGCCACTGCGCGTCGCCTCGACTGCGTCGCGAATCGTTCCGTGGCCCGAGATCATGACTGCAGGCGCCAGATCGTCGCGCTGCCTGAGCGACCGCAGGAGATCGATGCCGTTGCCGTCAGGAAGACGCACATCCAGCAGATACAGATCGACAGGCCCCAGGCCGCGCAGCGCGTTGAAACGCGCCACCGACTCGCAAATCGAGACGCGATATCCCTCGCCCTCGAGAATCAGCCGCAGCGACAGGCCGATATTGGACTCGTCATCGACGACGACGATGTGACGTTTGCGGGTCATACGGCGGCGGCCGCCCGTGATTCCGGCGCAGACGGCAGCGTCACTCTGAATCCTGCGCCGCCAAGCTCGCCTGTTACCAGCGTGATATCTCCACCGAGCAGCAATGCATTCTTGCGGGCAATCGAAAGCCCCAGACCCATGCCTCGTTTCTTGAACGTGATCGTCGGCTCGAACAGTGTGCGGCGTGCGTCGTCGCTCAGCCCGGGCCCAGAGTCGTGCACTTCGACCACCACCTGCCCGCCCTGCGAGTGCGACACCGTCATGACCGATCCGCCATGGCCGGCAGCTTCGGCAGCGTTCTCGAGCAGGTTCGTCAGGATACCTTTGACCAGGTCCGTTCCTGCATGGACGCGCGGACCGCGCACATCGAGCCTGAAGCTGTATGCCGTATCCGGATGCGCCGGCTTCAGCAGCGCCACGCGCTCGGCGATCAACACGTTGAGATCGAACACCTCCGGGTTGACCGGCGGCTCGCTCGCAAACTCGGAGAACGCGCGGACGCGACGCTCGAGCGTCTCGATCTCGCTCACGACAATCTGAACAGCCTGGTCCATGAACGCCCGATCCGCCAGCGGCTGCCTCGCGAGCATCTCCTCCACCGTGAGCCGAATCGGAGTCAGCGAGTTCTTCAACTCGTGCGCCGTCTTGCGCGCGAGCGACTGCCAGCTGGACATCTGCGTCAGATACACGAGCCGCTCACGGCTCCTCCGCAGCTGTTCAGCCATCTCGTTGAATGCATCGACTGCCTGCCCGACTTCATCGTCACGGCCCTTCTCGAGTCGACGATCCCATTGGCCCGCGGCGAAACCGGTGAGGCCGGCGGTGAGTTGCCGGATGGGATTGCTGACGCGATGCGCGATGAAGAGAATCGGCGCGAGCGAGACGATCCAGACGAGCGCGACGAGCAGCAGCAGCGTGAGCGTGAAGCCCCGTAGTAGATCTCGCGACTCGAGTGATCCGACGAGCTGACGCGTGCGGCGGAATTCCTCCGACAACTCCTGCATCCGGATACCACCGAGGTCGCGGCGATAGACATCAACGCCGCCCGCTCCCTTGCGCATGAAGTCCAGATGATCGCCGCCAGGGCCGGAGAGACTCGAGCGCTCCGATTCGCCGCTCTCCCAGAACGCACGAACCTCCTCGGGCCAGGCCGAAAGACTCGCGACGGCATACGACGTTGCAGCGACCCGGCCGTCGAGCGCCTCACGCTTCAACGAGTCGCGCTCGCGCTGATAGAACTCCCTGATGGTTCCTTCGAGCGTGCGCGACAGCCGATCGAGTTCTGCCGTCGTCGCGTAGCCAAGGCTGCGCTCGAGGAGCGACGTCGTGATCCAGATCGTCGCGCCCAGCGGCATCAGCGTGGCGATGATGAATGCCGCGATCAGTTTCGCGCGCAGGCTATGCATCGACTAAGGCAACCGGAATGGACCAGCGCTCACTGATTTTGCCAAATCACCCTCCTCGCGGCGACGGCTCAGTCTGTCGATCAGCGCTCGCAGTGTATAGCGCTCGCCGGGTGCTTCTTCGGTGACCGGCTCCAGATCCTGAACACGATAAACAAGGCGAAGCCAGAACGGCGTGTCACGTCCAATCCCCAGCGAGGAAATGGACATCGTCAGGTTCTCGAGACACCAGTTCTCGGCATCGCTGGCGCGCAGGTGCGAGATCGAGCGAGGCGGCGACCCTGCTCGGGACACTGCGAATCGTTCTTCCCACAGGTCGAAACTCAACGTGAACGCCTGTACGACCTGCTTCACGATCGGACCTTCTGGCTTCGACAGCATCGTGAGCTCGAAGTCGAGGCGAACCGATCGACCTTCTTTCAGACGATTCAGCAACGGTCCCAGCGATGAAAGCGAAGTCACGCGCCTTCACATGCAGCACGTCGCCAGCGGCGTTGACGGATAACGTCTGTGCCGCAAGCACGAGCGGTGAAGCGACGAACACGAGCGCCACCAGAGCCGCATGCCAGACCGACGTCCGACGAGCCGCGCGGCTCAAAACCGGACCCCCATCATGAAGATCGGGCTCGCGTCGTCGCCGTTCAGCGGGAAGCCGAGCGTCAGGAAGAAGTTGTCACCGTGGACGCCAAAGCCGGTCGAGTAGCGGATCTTCGCGTCGGTGTCTCGATCCCAGACTGAGCCAGTGTCGAAGAACACCGCGACGTGGGAGTAGCGATACTCGATCGACGAATGGAACATGCGCTCACCACCCAGGGGCGCGATGTCGTATTTGTCGAAGCCGCGAAGCGTCGTGGAGTTACCGAGCGAGAAGCGCTCGAAGAGCGGCGGTTGACCACTGATGTACCCGAGCGAGATCGAGCCAATCGCCTCGCTGCGTCCCTGCTCGTAGCGATAGCTCGCCTGCCCGAAGATGGCGCTTGTAGATCAAGTCGCTATCGAGCCCGTCAGACCGCAGCCCGCAGCGAATAACTTCCTTCCGCTCGCTGCTTCGCGTCTGCCATCATCGGTCCGCCAGGTGTGGTCGGCGCTGATGCCGGCGACCCACGCGTTTGCTTTCTGTGAGTCCGGCGCGTGCATGAGCGACTCCATGTCGGAGAGGCTCACGCCGCCGGTCAATCGCACGCTGGGACTGAAGGCAAACGTAACGGTAGGCTCGAAGGTCAGTCGATTGCGGTACGGTTCCGGGATGCCTGGATTGAGGGCGAGCGCCGAGAGCGTGGCGTCCTCCCACGTGTCATTGAACCGGGCGAAGTCCAGCCGGACACCAAGTTTGTCAGTCCCGATCTTGCGACTCTCGAAACCAAGCCTGAAGCCGGAGTACTCCTCGATCAGTTCGTCGATGTCGTTGAACACGACGCCAGCCGTGAACCGGTGACGACTGCGGGAGCTGGTGATCGGGATGTCCAGCACACCGCTCCAGCCCTGCTGGGCGTGGTAGATCAGCTTCGATCGCGTCGGCGCGAACGGGATCCACGGCTGCTCGATGATCTCGAAGACGACGCGAATCCTGCCGCTTTCAGAACCTTTCGAAATCCGTCGCGCGACATCGCGTCCCGGCAGTTCTTTCTCGAGACGCTCCTTGAGTCGATCGGCTTCTTCCGTGTCGAGGCGCTTGCCAACGAGCCTCTGCAGATCGTCGCGGAGCTGCTGACTGACGTCGCTCGACGGCCCCTCGAGATCCACGCTCTCGACGACGTAGCGGGCGTTGATGTTTTCACTGAGATCGGTGTCCTCGCTGATGCGTGCGACGAGGAAGATGACGTGCGCTTTGCTGTCGGGGCGGACGACGCTGCGCACCGCCGCGACCATTTCGGGTTGCTCGCCTTCGATGCGCGAGACGAGCTGATTGAGTCGTTCGCGATTGAGCGGCGAACCGACCAGCGAGTCGAATTCTTTTTGAAGTCCCGGACTCAGGCTGTACGGCGAGAAGCCTGACATCTCGACGGAGTCGATGATGGCTCCCTCAGGTGCGTCCGCTTCCTGGGCGTTGGCCTGCACGAATGACAGGCCGAGGAGAAGAACCAGCAGCGCGAGTGTTCTCATGTCACGACGCTTGAGGCAAGCGGCGCGCCATTGTACAAGTGGCTGATGGTGAAGGAGATGATTGGTTCGACCCTGTGACGCGGATTCACACCTGCGGGAGCGTCCGTCACAGTGCAACGAGGAAAAGGGTCTGTCCCCTTCTCAACACTGGAGACGATGAATTGAACCCGGGCGACCGCGGGCGCGCTCAGAGGTCAGAAGCAGCGTCTTCGAGTCGAGATAGTCGATCCCTTCGCCTTGCGGCTCGGCATCGCCGAGCGCACATGACTCCCCGATGTCCTCCCACTGAATCTGCCCGCGACGCGTCACGAGCTTGAAGAAGTACACCTCGTAGTACGTGCGCACCGCGAGCGTCATACCGTCAGGCGACACGGCCGCCGCCGTCACGAGCCGGCCGATTCGCTGGTCGGGCCGAATCCCGGTGTTGCCAGCGAAGACCGCCGTGAGGATCTCGCCTGACGCCATCGCCTTCGTCACGCTCGCCGCAGGGATACTGTAGAAGTCGATCGTGCCGCTGCGCCCCTTCGAAACGATCGTGAGATCACCATTCGGTTTCACGGCGAGTGCTTCGGCATCTGTCGGTCCCGACGGATAGCGATAGCGCACCGTGCGCGCCGCAACAGTCGCCTCCGCTCCCGCGTCGGCAACGCGAGGCTCGGCGACGATGTAGATGGAGACGTCGGGACGAACCTGATTGTTATCACCGGTATCGGCAATGAAGAGACATTCCGACTTCTCTGCCGGTGCTGGCGTGGACATTCCGGCGGGACATGGACCAGTCGAGATGTCTTCCCAGTCGCGCGCCATCGCACCGCTCACGTGGAACACGCCGAGCAACTTTCCTGCGATGTCGATCGCGTAGAGACTGGGACCGTCGCCGGAATCGTTGTGCGACCAGAGGACGCCTGGTTGGGTGCGGCTGATCGCGAGCCCCGAACTCTCCTTCAGTTCATCCGGGACGGCACCCACTTCTTCGAGCACGCGCGGAGCGGAGCTTCTTCCTGCGGCGAGGTCGGCGGCCAACGCGCGCTGCGATGACGGCTCACCCAGCAGGTGGATTGCGATCAATCCGCTCACGACGATCACGACACCGAGGAGCGCAGAAACGGTCCTGGTCACAGGTGTCTGGATCATATCTGGTTCATCCTTGACTATCCCACACGTAAGGCGTAAAAGCCGGACAACACACCCATACCGTTCACTCGCGGACCTCGGTTCACGCGCTCAGCCCAACACGACTCGTCGCAGTCGCTGTTGGAGCAGAAGGAGATCGACATGCGCAGACTGACTCACGCGGTAGTACTCCTGACGTGTCTGGTGCTGGTTCCCTCGTGGTCGTCGGCCCAATCCTCCATCACCGGAGTCGTCAGAGATACGTCGGGAGCAGTCCTGCCCGGCGTCAACGTCGAAGCCGCCAGCGAAGTGCTCATTGAAAAGGCTCGCTCAGCCGTCACGGATGAGACGGGTCAGTATCGAATTCTCGAGCTGCGGCCGGGCACCTATACCGTCACCTTCACCCTGACGGGATTCAACACGGTCAAGCGTGAACAACTCGAATTACCGGCCGATTTCGTCTCAACCGTGAACGCCGACATGCGCGTCGGCACACTCGAGGAAACCGTCACGGTGACGGGCGAGAGCCCGATCGTCGACGTCCAGAGCGCGCGGCGGCGCCGAACGCTGGACGAAAACCTCATCGAATCGATCCCCACGGCCCAGGGGTACGCCAGCGTCATGGTCCTGATGCCGTCGATGATCGTCTCACGACGGCGGCAACACCAATGTGCAGATTTCACCCGGAATGATCGTGTTCGGCGGGCGCGGCGGACGTGGCAACGAGGGGATCGCGCAGACGGACGGAATCGGCACGGGCGCC
This sequence comes from uncultured Acidobacteriota bacterium, assembly GCA_963818645.1. Lineage (GTDB taxonomy): Bacteria > Acidobacteriota > Vicinamibacteria > Vicinamibacterales > UBA2999 > Gp6-AA40. The sequence goes on from CAWFTF010000020.1 coordinate 224,421, forward strand.
GCGATCAACGGCGGCGGCGTCTCGGGCTACGGTCGGCTCGATACGACGGAAGAAGTCGTGCTGACTTCCAGCGGGGGCCTCGGCGATGTCGAGGTCGGCGGCCCGATCGTCAACCTCATCCCGCGCAACGGGAGCAATCGGTTCGAGAATCGATTGCAGGCTTCAGGACTTGACCGGCGGCATGCAGGGGAGACAACTACACGCAAGAGTTGAAAGACGCCGGCCTGCGACAGCCCTGCGAAAACCAACTACCAGTGGGATTCGAGCCTGATGAACAGCGGCCCGATCGTGCAGGGACCGTTTGTGGTTCTTCTATGCGACGAGGTACTCGGGAAGCGGCAACGATCTTCCGGGCATCTTCTACAACAAGAACGCCGGCGACATCACGAAGTGGACCTACGATCCGGACTTCAATCGTCCCGCCAACAACAGCTCTTCGGGTGTCGATCAACCCGACACTTCGCCTGACGGCGCAGCTCAATCGCGCCACGCAGGTAGGTTTCTTCATCGATTCCGGAGGCTACAGGCTCAGTGACTATCCACAGATCGGTGTGGTCGGGGCTGCGGCAACGGCAACGCCGGAAACCGGCACCGTCGGGGGAAGCGGACGTTCTCCGATGTTTCAGTACAAATGGAGCTGGACGGCCACCAGCCGATTGCTGCTGGATGCGAGCTACGGCTCGTATCACCAGGACTGGAACGGGCGCGAAGTGCCTGGCAACAACCGCGACCTGATTCGCGTGACCGAACAGTGCTCGAGGGGCTGCGCCAACAACGGTGGCGGCGTCCCAGGCCTCGTCTACCGAGCGCAAACATGGAGTGCCGACTACATGGAGCCAAACCGCTGGCAGGCTGCCGCGACCTACGTCACCGGTGCCCACAACATGAAGGTCGGCTACCAAGGGGTATTCCACTGGAACCAGGTCTACACCCACACGCAACAACTCCAACCTGGAATTCCGATTCGACAATGGCGTGCCGAACCAACTGACGCAGACCTTGGCGGCCATACCAGACGGACTCGCGCGTGCGTTACGATGCGTTCTACGCGCAGGACCAGTGGACGCGCGGAAAGTTCACCTTCCAGGGAGCGCGTGCGCTACGACCACGCATGGAGTTACTTCCCCGCGCAGGAGATTCGACGCGACCAACTTCCTCCTGGAGCCGCTGGTCTTCCCTGAAGTCCAAGGGCGTCATCGGCTATCACGACATCGACCCCCGAATCGGTGTCGCCTGCGACGTCTTCGGCAACGGCAAAACCGCGTTGAAGTTCAACGCGGGCCGGTATCTCGAAGCCGCGGTCAACGGCAACGGCAACTACTCGGAGCTGCAGCCGAGCAACCGCATCCCGACCAGCGTGACGCGGTCGTGGACGGACACCAACCGGAACTACACCCCGGACTGCGATTTCCTCAACGGCGAGGCGCAGGATCTCCGGACGCGCGGCGGCGACCTCTGCGGGCGCTGGAGCAACATGAACTTCGGCAAGAACGTCTACAGCCTCTCCTACGACGAGCGATCCTGAAGGGTTGGTACAACCGGCCGTCCGACTGGCAGGTCGGTCGTGACCGCTCAGCACGAACTGCTTCCCGCGCGTCTCCGTCGAAGTGAGCTATCTGCACCGCTGGCTGCAGAACTTCACCGTGACCGACAACCGCTCGGTCGCGCCGTCAGACTTCACGGAGTTCAGCGTGACGGCGCCGCTCGATCCACGTCTCCCGGGCGGAGGCGGCTACGTGGTCGGCACCGTCTACAACGTCAATCCCGACAAGTTCGGTGTGACAGACAACTACCGCACGTACTCACCTGCCTATGGGAACATCTCGCAGGTCTACAACGGCGTGGACATCACCGTGAACGCGCGGCTCCGAAACGGCCTGCAACTGCAGGGCGGGACGAGCACCGGCCAGCAGGTCATCGACTCGTGTGCGGTGCGCGCCCAACTGCCCGAACAAGACGTCAGCCGGTGCGTCCTCGCCGGGGGATTCCGTACAGTCCAGACGAACCCGTTCTGTCATGTCGCACCTGGGGTCACGACGAGAGCCACTTCCGGCGGGCACCTACATCATCCCGAAAATCGACGTGCAGTTCGCCAGTCACGCTGACAAGCAGCCCAGGCGTACCGCTCGCAAGCGAACTGGACCATGCCCAACGCCGTCGTGCGACAGTGGCTGGTCGTGATCTGTCGGGCGAATGCGCCCAACGTTTCGGTGAACCTGCTCGACCCAGGTCAGATGAGCAGCGATCGAGTGAACATCCTCGACTTCCGGGTCGGCAAGGTGATGCGATACGGCGGTCACCGGGCGCTCATCGCGCTCGATCTCTACAACGCGCTCAACCTGGACACGGTCCTGGTCCAAAACTTCACGTTCAGATCCGGCCGGCGCGTGGCTGGTTCCTTCGCAGGAAGTGCTGACAGCGCGCACGGCGAAGATCACCGTTCAGTACGATTTCTAGAACTGCAGTCAACGCCCAATCACCAACTCCCAATTCCCAAGATGAACTTCTTGGGAGTTGGGAACTTGGGAGTTGGGAGTTGACAGGTTCTTACAGGCGAGCAGTCGAGTTGTTCGCCGGCACCCGCTGTTCGATCCACCCGCGGATGACCTCGAACACCTGACGCCGGTTGTTCTCGAACATCGCGAAGTGGCTGTTCCCGAGGATGCCGCGATCCTTGAGATCGATCAGTTCCGCTTTCGCGCCCGACTGCGTCAGCGCGTCGATGATCGGACGTCCGTCGCGTCCGCCGCGCTCCGACAGCAGATACATGATCGGCATGTTCTTCAGATTCGGCAGCGCCGTACCCGCGGCGCCGCCGGGACCGACGAGTGGTGCCGTCGCGCCTTCGAACGACACCACCGCCTTCACCAGGTTCGGCCGCTCGTTGGCGACAAGCCAGCCGAACGGACCGCCGGCGGAGTGCGTCATGATGATCGACGGCCCCACGCGATCGATCAGCTCCGCGCCGTACTGCTTCCACAGTGTTTGCGCGAGCTGCGTGTCGCGCGGCGCCGAGTTGGCCGCGGCAACGAGCTGATCGACGAGCGGATCACCGACGTCACCCGTCGTGCCAGGCCACTGTTTGTTCGGTGCATGCGCCGACGTCACGGTGTCGCGCGTGAGCAGGTCGTACGTCACGAGCGGACCGATCTCGCCGAGCGCGTCGGGGTGATAGAGCGATCGACCGTGACCCGGACGGTCGACCAGGTACACCTTGTAGCCCGCCTGGACGAAGTGATGCGCCCAGCCCGACATCCCGCCGAGGCCGAAGTAGTGCACCATCTGGCCGCCGCCGCCGTGCACGAGCACGACCGGCAGCGAATGGCGCGATTGAGCGGGCTCGAAGTACTGCACGAACATCGGCGCCTGATGGATCGTGCCGTACGGCATCTTCTTGGTGTTCGACGTACCCACCCAGAACATCCCGGCGTCACCAAGCTTGAGCGCGAGTGAGTCGTTGCCCGTTCGCCGTGGCGCAGGCGCCTGGCTGTTGCTCCCCGTCACGTTCTTGTGCATCCAGTCGATGAGCGGCTGAAGCACCTGACGGCTGTTCTTCTCCATCATCATCGCGTGGCCGTTGCCGTTCATCCCGAGCTTGCCCCAGCGCAGCTCCTCGGCCTGCACGCCGGCCTGCTTCAGGAACGCGACCGCACCGGGACTGCCCGGCGACGCGAATGACGAATCGGCTGTCGCGATCAGCACCTTCGTGTTCTTCAGATTCGGCAGCTTGCGCGCCGGCTCTTCCTGTAGGTAATAGCCCGCGACGCCAGGCTCAGGATCTGCCACCCACCTGGTCTTGATCTCTGCCGGATCGTTGACCGGCGGATCGTACGTGACGGGAATCGTCGAGAGCCCCCACCGGCTGCCGAATCCGAATGCGCTGCCACCAGCGCCCTCGATGATGATGGTCGCCCTGACGAGATTCGGGCGCGCTTCAGCGACCAGCAGTCCGAATGGACCACCGGCCGAGTGCGTCATGATGATCGCCGGCCCAATCTTGTCGAGCAGATCCGCGCCCGCCTGACGCCACGTCAGATGCTGCACGTTGAGTGCGCCAGCCGGCTGCTGATTCGCTGGCGGCGGCGGACCTGCCGCTGCTGCTCCTCGTCCACCACCCTGGCCGCGTCCACCACCTGCACCAGGAGCGCCCGGCGCTCCGCCCCGTCCTGCCGCAGGCGCGGGCTGCACGACATAACTGCCACCCATGCCCGCGGTGAGTCGGCCGAGATCGTCGGAGCCAACGTTGCCGGGGCCGGGCCACTGGTTGTGATTCTTCTGGTACTCGTTCGGGGCGTTGGCAGGATTCGCGGCCGGCGGCGTGAACCGACCCGCGATGCTCTCGAGCGTCAGCGCCTGCGCGGGAAATCCGCCGTGCAGCTCGGGGTGAATCGGGGATCGTCCGTGCCCGGGACGATCGACGACGTAGACCTTGAAGCCTTCGGCAACGAGGTACTGGAACCAACCGGGTCGGCCATCAGGCGTGCCGAGCCAATCGGTTCCCTGTCCGCCACCGCCGTGCACGAGCACTACCGGGAATGGATGACGCACCTGCGTCGGAATCATGTACTCGACGTACATCTGCTGCCCGCCGACGAACGCGCCTCGCGCCGTCTCGGCACGCTTGACGTTGACCCACATGTAGCTCCACTCGGCGACATCGAGGGGAATCTTGGTGGACGCGGCTGCTGTCTGTTGCGCAAAGACGTCAGCCGGCGCAGCAAGCGAGCCGAGCGCGGCGGCTGCCGCACCAGCAACACCCATCGCGGTGGCTCGCCGCATGAAATCGCGACGGCTGACGTGGCCCGCCGCGAAACCTTCGTACAACTCTTTCAACTGCTGCTCGACGTGGAGGTTGTTCTGTTCGCTCATAAAGGCGCTCCGGCTGGCACAGGATACAACTCTTCGACTATTCGGCCCAGATGACGCCCGATCCGCCGGCGTGCAGATGCTCGACGTGCATCGCCCGCCGTTCGAGGACCGCGCGCTGATTGATATACCCCTTGTCGGTGATCTCGCCTTCGTCGATCGACGGCGGCAGATCGAGCACCAGCAGACGCGACGGTGCCGTTGAACCGCCGGCGGAGCCAAAACGCAGCGCGGCAAGTGCCAGCCGGAGGCGCGCCCTGACCGCGGTCTCGTCCAGACCAAGCGAGCGCGCCGCCGCATGGTTGACCCACACCAGTGCTCCCACTTCCGGCTTGTCGTGCCCGGTGATGACGGCGTCCTGAATCAGCGGGTTGCAGGCCGTGATGAGGCTCACGCGAATGGACCCGGCATTCACCCAGGTGCCGGACTGGATCTTGAAATCTTCAGCGACACGACCGTCGAAGGCCAGACCCTTCGCGGCATCCCCTCCATCGACGAACCGCATCGCGTCGCCGATCCTGTAAAAACCCTCATCGTCAAAAGCCTCGCGCGTGAGATCGGGGCCGCCGTAGTAGCCCGGCGTGACGTTGGGTCCCTTCACCCGCACTTCGAGCTTGTCGGCTGATGGCACGAGCTTCAGTTCGACCCCCGGCGCCGGGTTGCCGACGACGCCTGCACGGTCGACTGGAAAGTGCACGCAGGTTGCGAGCGGTGCGGTTTCCGTAGAGCCCCACCCGGAAAGCATGCACGTGCGCCGGCCCGGCGCCGCGGCCACGAGAGCCAGCAGGCGATCGTAGAGATTCTGGGGCAAGGCAGCCCCGGCGTAGAACAGCGCGTCGAGCCGCGAGAAAAAAGACTCACGCAGCTGCTCGTCGGCCTCGAGGAGCGGCAGCAGCAGGTCGTAACCGCGCGGCACGTTGAAGTACAGCGTGGGCGACACGTCACGCAGATTGCGCGCCGTGGTCGCGATCAAGTCAGGCGTCGGCTTGCCGCCATCGATATAGAACGTCCCGCCGTTCCTCAACGAGAGGTTGAACGTGGCGTTGCCGCCGAACGTGTGGTTCCATGGCAGCCACTCGCAGAACACCGGCGGGGCCTCTTCGAGAAACGGCCACACCTGCGCCCAACTCTGTTGATTCGAGCAGAGCATGCGCTGCGTATTGATGACGCCCTTGGGCATGCCCGTGGAGCCCGATGTGAACAGGATCTTCGCCACGGTATCCGGTCCAATCGCGGCAAAGGCTTCGTCGGCGCGATCGCGATGATCGATGTCGAGCAGCGATCCAATCGGCGTCGCAGTCGCGCCAACGGCTGCGAGCGCTGGCGCGAATCGCTGCTCGTCATCAGCAAACACGAGCCCCGGTCGCAACAGCTCGAAGATGCCTTTGAGCTTGGCGTGATCCCTCGAGAGCAGCGAGTACGCTGGCGAGATGGGCGCCACGGGAATGCCGACGTGCATGGCGCCCAGCGCAAGCAGCGCGTGATCGATGGAATTGTCAGAGAGCACCGCCACCGGCGTCGCCGCCGTCAGGCCACGCGCGAGCAGTGAGGCACCGATGCGACGAACCGCATCGATCGCCTGGGCGTAGGTCACCCGGCGCCAGTCGTCGCCGGCGCGTTGCGCCAGGAAGCAGCGCTCAGGCGCGCGCGACGCCCACTGCACGAGCCACTCGCCGACGGCGCGTGCGAATGGACGAAGCGGGTCCGGGGAGCGCAGAAGCGTCGAGCCATCGGCGCGCCGTTCGACTTCCACCCGCTGTGGGGCAAAACGTGGACCTGCGACCGCACTGGACATGTGGTCGCGGATTATATGCTCGCGCTCCCTTGCGGGTCATTTCCCTGCGCATTACCATCCGGCCCATGTTCACGCAGTCACAGATCGGGCTCTCACTGGCTCTCGTCCTCACGCTCGCAACATCCGGCCTGGCCCAGGGGACAAGAACCAGGTTCCATCTGGAAGAGGCGACGATCGCCGGCATCCAGGGCGCGATCAGGGGCGGACAGATCACGACGGTCGGCCTCGTGGAGCTGTACCTGAAACGCATCAAGGCCTACAACGGCACGTGCGTCAACGAGCCACAAGGGCATCCTCGGACCGATCACGACGATTCCGAATGCGGGCCAGATCAACGCGCTCTCCACGCTCAATCTGCGACCGGCCACGCGGACGAAATGGGGATTCGCCGATCGCAAGGCGCGCAGCCTGACCGATCGCGCTGACGACAGTCGATCGATGCCGGACGCGCTCGAGGTCGCCGCCGCGCAGGATCGTCAGTTCAAGCAGACCGGCAATCTCGTCGGCCCACTCCATGGCGTCGTCATGGCCATCAAAGACCAGTACGACACCTTCGACATGCGCACGACGTCTGGCGCCGACGCGCAATACGCAAACGATCGTCCGCCCGACGATGCGACGTTCGTTCGGCGATTGCGTGACGCGGGCGCGATCATCCTGGCGAAGGCGAACCTGGCGGAGTACGCCGTGGACGGTGCGCGCAGTTCGTTCGGCGGTACCTTCTGCAACCCGTACGACACCGAGCGCGAGCCCGGCATGTCGAGCGCGGGCTCGGCCAGCTCCGTTGCCGCCAATCTCGTGACCTGCGCGATCGGCGAGGAGACGGTGGTGTCGATCCGATGGCCGGCGGCGGTGAACAGCCTCGTCGGACTGGCGCCGACGCAGGAGCTGGTCAGCCGCGACGGCATGATGGGCGCCGGACTGAACATGCGTACCGGCCCGATCTGCCGCAGCGTGGCCGACGCCGCGAAGATCCTTGACGTCATCGCTGGTTACGACCCGAAGGACGACATGACGGTGCTGAGCGTGGGCCGGCGTCCGTCGCGTCCGTATGCCAGCTTCGCCACGGCCCAGCGGCTCGATGGACTTCGCATCGGTGTCGTCCGCGAGTATCTGAACAAGACGCTGTTCAGCAAAGCCGACGAGCAGAGCATCGATCTCGTCGAGCGCGCCATCGCCGATCTCCGCACGCTCGGCGCAACCGTCATCGATCCCGGCCCTGCAGGCTCGCTGTTCCAGACGTGCGTCGCGAAATCGGCGCCGCGACTGCTGAACGCCTCCTTCACCCGCCAGTTCCGTGAAGTGTTTCCATTCGACGATGCGGGACAGCCCTCGGGAGACCACATCGCGAAACTGCTCGAGCTCGCCGCGGATCCGTCGCGCGTGCCCGAGGGCCTTTCGCTGCGCAGCCTCGGTGGCTTCGGCGCGCCAGGAGAAGACCGCTACATGATGAACAACTACCTGCGCGAGCGAGGCGACGCCAACATCAAGAGCAACGCCGATCTCGCGGCCAAGGCGACGTTCTATTCCGATCCGAACTTCCCCGATCGCAGACAGCCTCGCCTCAACGCGGAGCGCGCGCAGGTGCTCGACACCTCGACGCGCGTGCAGACGCGCTACGCGATGCAGATCGTGTTGTTGGAGTGCATGCAGGAGCAGCGTCTGGATGCGCTGGTCGCGCCGACGGCAACCGTTCCACCGCGCAAGCTGACGTCACCGCGCGAGCCGGCGGTCAACGGGCGATCGCCGGTCGGCTGGTCGATGCTGGGGCAGCAGGGCTTTCCTGTCATCACTGTGCCGGCCGGATTCACCACTGAGATCTGGGATCGCGTGCGCGACGGTGATGGCACGCGCCTGGTCGGTCCAATCGCGGCCCGGCTTCCAGTCGGCGTCGATTTCGTCGGGCGTCCGTTCGACGAAGCGATGCTGTTTCGCATCGCGTCTGCGTACGAGGCCGCAACGAAGCACCGTCAGCCACCACGCGGCTTCGGGCCGGTGGAGGGAGAGCCGTAGTCGTTCCCCAGGCATGACAACTATTCTTAGCTAAGCTAAACTAAGTTCACTATGCAGACCGTCAACGTTCACGAAGCCAAGACGCATCTGTCGCGGCTGCTCGAACGCGTCGAGGCTGGCGAGGAAATCGTCCTGGCCCGGAACGGCAAGGCGGTGGCGCGGCTCGTGCCGGTCGGGCGCCAAGCCCGTCGCCCGGGGAGCATGAAGGGACGGATCCGAATCCGTCGTGACTTCGATGCCGCGCTGCCGGCGGGCATGGCCAAGGCCTTCCGCGGCGAGCGCGAGTGAGGCTGCTCCTCGACACGCATGTGCTCCTGTGGTGGCTTGCCGACGATCGACGCCTCAAGGCGCTCGAACGTCGCGCGATCGCCGACCGTGACGCACTTGTCTACGTCAGCGCCGTCACGGTGTGGGAGATCGCGATCAAGAGAAATCTGGGCCGCCTTGATCTGGACGTTGAGTTACTCGAACAGGAACTGCTGTCCGGCGGGATGATCGAACTTCCGATGAAATGGCGGCACGCGAAGGTCACGGCCGCTCTACCGCATCATCACGAGGATCCGTTCGACCGCATGCTCGTCGCGCAGGCACAAACCGAAGGACTCACACTTGTGAGCTACGACAAGGCCTTCAAGGACTACGACGTCGCTCTGCTTCCTGGCTAGGCAGCGAACTCCCAACTACCAACGCCCAACTCCCAAAGCAGTGGGCCGCTTGGGAGTTTCGTTGGGAGTTGGAAATTGGGAGTTGGGAATTGACAAGCGTCAGGACTTACAGGGCTTCGGCGCCCATTTTGCGCCGTCGGCTTCCTTCTTGAAGTGCGTGCTGGTCACGAAGTCCGTATTCAGGTACTTCGAATCGGAGACGATCGTCGTCACCACGAACCACTCCTCCCCATTCGGCGCCGGGAAGCGATCGTAATACTCGGTCAGCGTTGCATCCTCGCTGTAGGGGACACCGTTCTTCCGCAACCATCCCCCGCTCATCATCGTCGTCGTGACCTTCAAGTTGCCGCGGCGCGGACCGGCCGGTGCGCCGCGTCCGCCTGCGCCAGCGATCTCCCATTCGGCCGCCGAATAACCCTGCAGCGATCGCTGCGCCGGCGGTTGCGAGGTGCCGAACACGAAACGACGGGTCTGCACGCCCGAGTCGGTTTCAATCTTCAGCGTCTGAGGACTCTCCCACGTGATGTGCAGGCGCGTCGGCTCCCGCATCACGCCTGCGGCACCATATGCGAGGCACGAACCGTCAGTGGCCGGGTCCCACGAGTTGGCAACTTTCGTCCCTTCCGGATTGAGCGGCACACTGGCGACGTCGCCCTTGGGTGGTGTCACCATCCGCCAGCGCCAATCTTCGGTCACGACCGAGACCCAGTAACCGGTGAGGTCGATTGGCGCCCCGTCCTGCGGCGTCGGCGGCGGAGCCGGCGGTCCCCCGGCGCGACCACCACCCTGCTGTGCCGACAGCACAATTGCGGACGCGACGAGCACCGCCGCCATCACAACCACCTGAATGTGTCTGGTCACTGAAGGTTCTCCCTGGCTCTACTTCTTCAGACTGCGATACGCGGCTTCGACGAACCCGTCGGCCGTGGCCGCTCCACGCGCGGCGCCGTAACGTCCTTCGTAGTCGCGAACGAGGCGTGCCGCCTTCACCTGCTCGAGCGTCATGCCCTTGTCGATGGCGTTCTGAACGCGATCGCGAATGATCGTCATCATGTCGCGATACTCCACCACGTCGGCCTCGTCGGTCAGCCGTCCGTGTCCGGGGATCACGTAGGTGCCGCCTTCCTGCTTGTCTTCGGGCACGGTGATGTCGAGGATTTGATTGAGCGACTTCACGACGCCGTTGATGCTGCCGCCCTCCTCCATATCGATCACGGGGAAGGTGTTCGTGTTGAAGACGTCGCCTGCGACGAGCACGTCGGACTTCCTGAAGAACACCATCACGTCGCCATCACTGTGTCCGTTCGGGACGTGGATGAACTGCACGGCCTCGCCGTTGAAGTGAATCTCGAACTCGTCGGTGAAGAACGTGTCGGTGGGCAAGGCTTGCTGCGGCAGCGCCGGCTGCACCTTGACCAGTCGAGCCTCGACGTTTTCGTGCGTCAGCACCTTGGCAAAGTTCGCTGAGGCCTGACCGGCCTGACCGACAAAGTTCCCCGCGATGATCGACTCACCCGCCTCGGCGACTTTCGCGTTGCCGCCCGTGTGATCCGAATCGACCTGCGTATTCACGATCCAGCGAATGGGCTTGTCGCCGGCGAGCTTCTTGATCTCGGCAACGACTTTCTCGCCGAGACCGGCGGTCATCGTATCGACGACGAGCACACCCTCATCACCGATCTGCACCGCGGCGTTGACGCCGGCGCTGTGCAGCATCCAGACGTTGCCCTGTACGTGAAGTGAATGCACCTCGTTGTCCGCGACGGGAGCCGCCTTCGCTGTCGATGGGGCAGGCTTTGCCGTCGCGGGCTTGGCGCTCGGATCGCTACATGAATTCAGGCAACGCCGTCTCGGCACCCCCGCGGACACCGTTCTGCGGAAGGTTGTGCTTCTTCGCGAACTCCCCGAGGAAGGGATTCTCGCCCGGCAGATGGTGTGGGACCTCGCCCTTCTCACGCGGCACTTCAACGGTCGGATAGCACGGATACGGCTGCATGTTCGGATTCGGCGTGAGCTGGAATCCGTTGGTCTTGATCAGCGGCTCGGTGAGGTAGTTGGGATCCTCAATCATGTAGATGTGCGTGAGGTAGTTCCCATGCCGGATGAACCGCTCGGTCATCGTCGCCTGGTCGGTGATGAGGAGCCCGTTACGACGAATCCAACCAGCCTTGAGGTGCGTGGTCTTCACGACGAGCACGTTGCCTTCCCACGTACCGGTCGAGAAGCCCTGCCAGGTGTGGGCGGCGTAGTCGGGAGGATGCGGGCGCCCGTCCATCCAGATGTCGCGGCGCTGCTCCTGCCACTGAATGTGCGTGTGCAGCTTGATGATCGATTGCGTCTTGTCGTCCACCTGCGTCGTGATGCGCAGGTTGCCGACGCCGCGGAACCCGTAGGTCGACGGATGCGGCTTGCATTGATGCTCGGGAAGCGTCAGGAGAGAGGCGTCCCAGCTGTCTGCGCGCATCCGCAGGGCATCGTTGATTGGGAGGCCGGCGTAATCACCGACGTCAGGACCGGGAATCCGTTCGACCTGGTCTTCATGGAAGATCGGCGCCCACATTCCAGAGAGATCGACCTGCGCGGCCGCAGGAGATGCCACGCCGATCACGAAGAGAGCGCACACGACGATCCGTGGGAAGTCTCGCGTCATAAGGCCCTCGAGAGATGACTCGTACGCGCCGGGAATATTAGTGCTGTGTAGACTTTTTGTCGAATCGGCAATAGACTCCCCCGTCGGTCCGCTGAGCCCGTGTCCACATTGATTCAGTCCAGTCCTCGACCTTCTCCCCTGGACAGCATCGAACCAGTACGGCAGCGGCCGTAATCGAGGGAACTATGGATCCCACACATCTTCATCTGCTATTGAATCACGTGCCCACGGTCGGGTTCGGCATCGGTGTCGCGATGTTCGTGCTCGGACTTGCGGGGCGCAGCAACGACCTCAAACAGGCCAGCCTGGTCATCTTCGTTGGCGTGGCGCTCATCACGATTCCTACGTACGTGACGGGCAACGCGGCCCAGGTCCATCTACAGGATCGGGGCGAGGTCAGCGACGGAAAAACTGAAGGCATGGTCACGCTCTCTCTCATCGAGACCCATGAAGGCGCAGCGTTTCTGGCCCTTGGCTTCATGGAAGTGACAGGCGCGCTCGCCTGGCTGACGCTCTGGCGGTTCCGGCGCACCCTGAACGTGTCACCCGGCATGAACGGTGTGCTTCTCGTTCTGTCGCTCGCGACGCTGGGGCTGATGGCGCAGGCCGCGAATGTGGGCGGGATGATCAACCACCCCGAGATTCGCGGCACCGAGGAGATGACGACGTTCGCCGGCCATCTGGGCCGCATCGCCGGCGATTACGTTCGTGACACGCCATGGACGTGGATCGCCGCGGAAACGATCCACTTCGTCGGGCTGTCGATGCTGGTCGGCGTGATCCTGCTGATCGACCTGCGCGTACTCGGCTTCATGAAGCAGGTCTCGTTTGCGGCACTCGACCGGCTGCTTCCGTGGGCGATGCTCGGCTTCGCGATGAACACCTTCACGGGCATGCTGTTCTTCGCCGCCGCTTACGGCCAATACGTGAACAACCCGGCGTTCTTCTGGAAGCTGATCTTCGTGTTGCTGGCCGGCGCGAACACCCTGTACTTCACATTCGATCGCACGTGGGCGCTGGAACCCGGACGCGACGCACCAATGCTGTCGAAGGCAGCAGCCGTCGGCGCCATGTTCTTCTGGGTCGGCGTGATGTATTGGGGCAGCATGCTGCCATTTATCGGGAACGCCTTCTAAACGTTGGCGAGGTGAATCGGAGATGCCGCTCGCGCTGACTGTTTTTTTTGTAGTCCTGGGAGTGACCGTGGTGGTGGCAATCGTCGGATATCTGATCGATCGAAGCGCAGGTCACGAGAGCAAAGAGGGTCGCTGACGATGGAATTTCTGAACTGGCTCGAGACACTGTCGTACAGCACCTGGGTGCGGGAATCGCCGAGCCTGTGGGCGTTCCCGGCGCTGCTCTTCGTCCACACGCTGGGCATGTCGCTTGTGGCGGGCGGCTCCGCTGTTATCTCGATGGCGCTCCTCGGCTTCTGGCCGAAGACGGCGCTCAAGCCACTCGAGCGTCTCTATCCCGTGATGTGGTTCGGATTCTGGATCAACCTGTTCACCGGTTTCTCGATCTTCCTCAAGGATGCCAGCATCTACGGCCGCAACTACGACCTCTACGTGAAGCTGGTCTTCGTGATCCTTGGCGTTGCGCTCATCAAGATCATGCGCAAGCAGGTGTTCGGCGACCCCACCCTCGACAACGGCCCCGTGTCCAGCAGGAACAAGATGCTGGCGTGGGCTTCGCTCGCCTGCTGGTTCTGCGCCATCGTCGCCGGACGACTGATCGCGTACGTCGGTCCTGTTCCGGGGCTCTAACGGCCGTAGGGCGGGTCTTGTCCTTTAGACCCGCCTGTCAACTCCCAATTCCCAAAGATCCAACTCCCAAAAAGCAGCTCGCCTTGGAAGTTGGGAGTTGGAATTTGGGAGTTCGTTCAGATTCTTTTCAACTGCGCGCCGGGCGGCGCTGTCAGCGCGGCTTCAAGATCAGCCACAGCCGACTCTGAAGGATTGACGACGCCGACGAGTATCTTGCCGTCGGACACTTCCGCATCGTAGATCGTCGAGCCGCGACCCAGCCGCGCCGTGACCACGAGCGTGATCACCGTCGCCAGAATCGCGCCGAGCATCGTCAGCTCGAACGTGATGATCAGATTCGGCCACCACGCGAAGATCGGAAGACCACCCACGTTGATCGGCCATGACATCTCGGTCAGCCAGGTGAGGCCCACCGCCGACGCCATACCGATGAGGCCGCCGCCACACGCAATCCACCACATCCACGTCGCCTTGTCCCGATGGCCGAACTCGAAGTCCTCCATCGGCTGCGCCGACTGAATGGTGATGTCGCGGTCGTGCACACCTGCGGCCTGCAGCCGGCTCAGCGCCTGCTGCGCCGAGTGGCCATCCGGATAAAGCGCGTAGACCGCCTTCACGAGTGCTGCTCCCGGAGCCTGCGCTCCTCGGCAGCGGGATGCGTCGTGTCCGGCGGTTGATGCTCGCCAGCTTTGAGCTCCCAGATTGAAATGATCGGAACGATCTTCACGAACAGCACGTAGAGCAACGTCATCGCGGCGAACGTCGCGCCGGCAATGATGATCTCCACCGGCTGCGGGCGGTAGATGCCGTAGCTGTACGGCAAGTACTTGTGCCCGAGCGACGGGACGATGATGAGGAAGCGCTCGAGCCACATGCCAACCACCACGCCGAGGGACGCGATGACGCAACCGGTGATCGTGCGGAACCGCTTGATGCCCATGATGACGAGCGGCAGGACGAAGTTGCCAATCACCATCGTCCAGTAGAGCGGCGCGAACGATTCGCGCTGCGTCCGCCAGAACACGGCCATCTCCGACGGTTCGTTGCCGTAGTAGGTCACGAGCCGCTCGTTGAACACGAAGTAGCCCCAGAGCAGCGCCATCACCAGGAGCAGCTTACCCAGGTTCTCGAAGTGGATCGGGTGCAGGTACTGCTCGAGGTGCAACACCCGCCGCAGGATCGCCATTGCGATGAGCAGACCCGCGATGCCGCTGAAGATCGCGCCCGCGACGAAGTAGGGCCCGAAGATCGTGGACTGCCACATCGGGACCGGCGCCATCGAGAAGTCGAAGGACACGATGGTGTGAACGGAGACCGCCACCGGCACGATCGCAATCGCCATGATCGCCATCGCCGACTCGAGCCGGTGCCACTGCTTCGGTGTGCCGCGCCACCCGAGTGCCAGCAGCGTGTAGACACGGCGGCGAAGCCCGGTGGACTTGTCGCGCACGACGGCGAAGTCGGGAATCATCGGCAGCAACAGGAACAGCAGGCTGCCGGTGAGGTAGGTGTTGATCGCGAAGAAGTCCCAGACCAGCGGCGATCTGAAATTCGGCCAGATGAGGCGTTCGCTCGGATACGGAATCAGCCAGAATGCCAGCCACGGCCGACCCAGGTGAATGATCGGGAACATCGCGCCGATCATCAGCGCGAAGACGGTGATGACCTCGGCGCAGCGCGTGACCGGCCTTCTCCAGCCCGCATCGACGAGACGGAGAATGGCGGAGATCAGCGTTCCGGCGTGGCTGATCCCGATCCAGAACACGAAGCTCGTGACGTAGAAGCCCCAGTAGACCGGCCACCTGATGCCGGAGATCCCGAAGCCGTAGAACATCTGCGACAGCCACGACACCAGCGCCGTCACGACAATCCCGCCCAGGATCGTGACGACCGCGTAGAACTTCCACGAGGTGCTTCAGGAGCGGACGCAGAAGGTCCGTGTTGATCTGTCCGTGGGACGGAGACGGCGAAGCGCTCATGACTGACGGCTCAGATACGTGACCGCTGGTTTCGTGCCGCGATCTTCGAGCAGCTTGCTGCCGCGAGACGAGCGCGACAGTCGCGACACGGCGCTTTCGGGATCGTCGAGATCGCCGAACACGAGCGCCTGAGCCGGACATGCCTGCGCACACGCCGGCTTGATCTCGCCGTCAGCGACGTTGCGATCCTCGGCCTTCGCCTGAATCGTCGCGGCCTTGATGCGCTGCACGCAGAACGTGCACTTCTCCATCACGCCGACTTCGCGGAGCGAGACGTCGGGGTTGAGCTGAAGGTGCAGCGGCTTGTCCCATGACGGGTTGAAGAAGTCGAAGAACCGGACGTTGTAGGGACACGCGTTCGCGCAGTACCTGGTGCCGATGCAGCGGTTGTAGACCTGCGCGTTCAGACCGTCAGGCGTGTGATGGCTCGCGTAGGTGGGACAAACCGGTTCGCACGGTGCGTTTCTCGCAGTGCTGGCACATCACCGGACGGAACTTGAGACGCACGTCCGGAAACTCGCCTTCCCAGTAGCGCTCGACACGGATCCAGTGCTTGGCCCGGCCGCGTGATGCCTGATCGGCACCGACGGTCGAGATGTTGTTCTCGGCGTGGCACGCGGTCACACAGGCGCCGCACCCATCGCACCGATCCAGATCGACCGCCATTCCCCATCTAGGCATTCGGAATCCTCACCAATGGTTAACGTCCTCTATCCGTCTCCTCACGAGAACCGCCGGCGAACAGAATCAACCGTCCATCCGGATCGCCGACGCGCGTCACGCGAACGCGTGTGGCAGCCCACGCGAGACTGCCGGTTTCGGCGTCCGTCAGCGGAGCCAGCAACTCCAGCGGGTTCTCACCTCGGCCGCTCGCGTAACGGGTGAACGTCTGATGTCCCTGCCCTGCAGGCATCGCAACGAGATCCGGCGCAATGCCAGGCGACACGATCGCGGCCGTCCTGAGCGTGCCCTGAGATGATGCGACTTCGACGATGTCGCCGTCGTGGATGCCGAGTGTTGCCGCGGTCGTTGGAT
Source organism: uncultured Acidobacteriota bacterium (assembly GCA_963818645.1). Classification (GTDB taxonomy): domain Bacteria; phylum Acidobacteriota; class Vicinamibacteria; order Vicinamibacterales; family UBA2999; genus Gp6-AA40. The sequence goes on from CAWFTF010000020.1 coordinate 241,190, forward strand.
TGATCTCGATCCAGCTGCTCCACATGGCTGACGTCATGGGATCCGGCATTTCCTGCAGCCATGGCAGATGCGCGAGCGAGCCGTCGAGAAACGCGCTCGAGGCATACGGGAGAAAGTGCAGCGGAAACTGACCGGCGTCGCCGTCGAACTCCGGTTCGACGAACCCGAACGGCCTCGTCTGCGCCGCTGGAGCCGCCGCCGTTGTGAGGGCAGCGGGAAGCGTTCCCCACCAACCGCCCTTCTCCTGCGCCTCGGTCCACGCGTCGAAGGTTGACGTGGTAGGCAGCGCCGATATCGACTCCGTCAGCAGCGCCTCGAAATTCTCCCAGGGAAGATTGAGTGGCTTCCCCAGTCGCCGGCCGACATCGAGCAGCACGTCAGCAGTTGCTCTCGTCTGATGCAGCGGCATCATCGCCGCGGGCGCGACGCTGGCTACGGCGGTCATCGATCCCGATTCGGGCAGCGCCTCGGCCCACGTCTCGAGGAACGAGTGGTCCGGGAGGATCAGGTCTGAGAGCGCAGCGGTCTCGTCGAGGAACGTACCGAAGCTGACGATGTACGGGACCTTCTCGAGCGCCGCGCGCACACGCCAACCCTTCGGTGCGCTGTAAACGGGGTTCGCGCCGTCGAGCAGGAGCACTTGCGGTGTCGATGAACCATCGAGGATGCCCGCGACGACTTTGTCGAGCGACGCCGACGCGACTGCGCGACCAGCCAATCCTTTTGCGGCGGACGCCAGATTGATCTGCGGCGTGAAGAACACACCACCGGGTCGCTCGACGCTGCCAAGGAGCCCATTGAGCGCGTTCACGGCGAGCGCGTTGAACAAGCTGTTGGTCTGTGCGAGCGGCGCGCCGCCGATGATGGCCACCGACGGAGTCATTTCCGCGAGCTCGCGCGCCAGGCGCTCTACTCGAGCAGCCGCGACGCCAGTGATCTGCTCGACCTGCTCGGGGGCAAAGTTGTTCAGCCCCGACGACCAGCCATCGATCAGGGCTCCCGCCCTGCCGCCGGCACCTGCCGGCCGCAGCTTGGCCGTCATGATCACGTGCGCCAATCCGAGTGCGAGCACACCTTCGGTTCCCGGCTTCACAGGAACCCACTGATCGGCGTTCGCGCCGGTTTGCGACATCCGCGACTCGACCTGGACGAACATGCCGCGGATCCCAGGTCGCCCTTGCCGCATCAACCCGTATCCGTGTCCCTGCGACGTCGGCGAATTCCAGGTGCCGAGGAAGTCGGCGCCGAAGCTCAGGACGTAGCGCGCATTCGGCAGATCGAATGTCGGCAGCTGCTCACGTCCGAAGCTGAGCGCGTTCGCACGCCGCAGCACATCGTCGTTGAACAGCTCGTAGGCGATCGGGCCCGGCGCGCCGTACGCTGCGAGGAATCGATCGACGAGCGCCGCACGATGGCCACGACGGTGTCGCGTCAGAAACGCCAGCGACTTCTGGTTCCCCGCCATCGCGAGCGCGTCGAGGCGCGACACGAGTTCCGCCGTCGCATCGTCCCAGGAGATGGCGTCGTACTTGCCTTGGCCTCGATCGCCACTTCGCTTCAGCGGCTGAGTGATGCGATCCGGGTGATACGTCACCTGAATCGCTGCCTGACCGCGCGCGCACAACCCGCCATGGTTCACCGGATGCTCGGCGGTGCCTTCGAGCTTCTTGGCCGCGTGGATGCGAACGAGACCCGCCTTTCCATTTCGCACGACGTCGGCGTCCGCCATCATCATGCGCACGCTCAACCCGCAGCCAGACGCGCACAGCATGCACACGCTCGGCTTCATCGTCGCGATGCCGGGCATGATGTCTTCGTCCGGCACGAAGCGGATGATCTCGTTCTCGGGAGTCCCGCAGCTCGCCAGCGCGGCGCTGGTCCCGGAAACGGCGGTCAGTTTGATGAACGCTCGACGATCCATCACTCGAAGCCCAGTAATTCAGAATGCAAAATGCAGAATGCAGACATCGATTTGCTCGGGCAGGAGGATGCCTTCTTGGCGGACCGTTTCTGAATTCTGAATTCTGAATTCTGCATTTAGAAGTGACAAGTCAAACAGTCGTCCGGAGCCTTGCGCTCCCGGTGACAGTTCACGCAGAAGCCCATCGTCATATCGACATTTCGTTGCGCGGTGCGCTGCGTCGCAATGTTGCCGTGGCACGTCGAGCATTCGACCTTGGCTCGAATGTGCGGCGCATGATTGAACCGGACGTGCGATTGCGCCGGATACCCGAACACGCGCTTCCAGGCGAAGTCGCGCCCCTCTTCGCGCATCTGCGTGATCTGCCGGATGCGCGGGCGGTTCGTCGCGACGGTGCGATGGCAGGACATGCAGGTCCGCACGCTCGGCAGTCCTGCGACGGGCCCTTCGGACACCGACTCGTGACAGTACTCGGTGCAGGCGATTTCCCGGCCCGCGTGAATGATGTGTGGGAACTCGAACGGCTGCTCGACGACAACAGGATGCCGGCCGAGGAAGTCGTTGACTGCGGCAGCGAACGTCGGGCGCGCCGTGGTGAAGACGTCCGCCGTCTGTCCGGGGAGCAATTGCGGCGCCGCCGGCGCGGGCACGTTTCGTTCGAAGACGCGGCACCCGAGGCCGCCCGCCAGCGTCAGAACCAGGATCAAACAGAGGCGCGCGAACACGGTACCGACCAGCGGCATCCTCACCGGGGGATCACTTCGCAGGAGCTGCCGGCTTGGGTCCCATGCTGCGAATGAAGTTGATGGCGTTCCACACGTCTCGTTCCTTCAGCGTGTCCTTCATCGGCTTCATTTCGGACATGGGCGCGGGGGCGCCGTTCCAGATCACCGCGTAGATTTCGCCGTCGCTCGCCCCGTGATCCCATTTGTCGTCGGTCAGATCCGCAGGCTTTGGGTTCTTTGGCGCGAGGGGGCCGTCACCCTTGAGCCGAAGCCCATGACACTGACGGCAGTTCATGTTGTACACGGCGCGTCCGGCGTTGATCGAGGCCGGGGTAGACGGCACCGGGTTTTTGACAGCGCGAGCCTTGGGATCACCGCCGCGCTTCTGCGCGCTGGCGCCAGCCACAAACACGAAACAAACACATACGGCGAGGAGTGCAGTCCACACTCGAGACATCAGGCGTAGTCTCCGAAATACAAGAGGTTCGGCCGGGCAGTTTATCAGACTTCGGCGCGAATCCCGGCCTCTCGAGACGGACGAGTTGTTGCATAACCGGAGTCTATGAAGCGATGCACGCGGCTGAGTCTCCTGGCACTGTTGATCGGCTCGATCACGCGGAGCATGCGCAACGTTCGGCAACGACATCGGCTCTCAGGCTGCTGCGCCTGACGGTCGCGCCGCGGCAATCGCGCGAGCGACGTTGTGGAATGCCACCAATGTCGCGGCGATGAATTTGAAAGACGGACCACAGGCGCCAGGAAGCTTTCCTTTCCGGGCGCTCGTTGAATGCAACTACCTCGACAAGAAACTCGGCGGTGACTCGCCGAAGTTTGTCTGCGTCATCGGCAAGGACGACGAGGTGAAGGTGAAGTTCGGCGGGAACAACGGCGAAGTCTTCGGCGAAGTGCTCGCCACACGTCTCCTGTGGGCGCTCGGATTCGGCGCCGATCGGATGTATCCGGTCAACGTCATCTGCCACGGCTGTCCCGACGCGTTGGGCGGCGTCGAGCGTCCCGGCAAAGAAAGCCGATTCGATCCGGCGATCATCGAACGCAAGATGGAAGGAACCGAGTGGCCGCGTGAGGGGAAGCAGGGATGGTCGTGGGAGGAACTCGATCGAGTCGATGCTGAATCAGGCGGCGCGCCTCGTTCGCAGAGAGACGCGTTGAAACTCCTGGCCGTATTCCTTCAGCACACAGATTCGAAGCCGGAACAGCAACGCATCGTTTGCCTGGACCCCGCGCCGACCGCTCGCGATTCCTGCAGCAATCCCTTCCTGATGCTGAACGACGTCGGGCTGACATTCGGTCGCGCGAATCGAAGCAACGCCAATGACACAGGAAGCGTGAACCTGATCGCGTGGCGGCGCACGCCGGTCTGGCGGCGCGACAACACGTGCGAAGGTAATCTGCCCAAATCGCTGACCGGCACCTTGAACAATCCGATGATCGGTGAAGAGGGACGCCGCTTCCTGGCGAACCTTCTCCTGCTGCTGTCCGATCGTCAGCTGCACGATTTGTTCGAAGCCGCTCGCGTGGAGTTGCGTCTTCGCGCCCCGGGCACGGCCTCGTCCGGCTTCGCGACCATCGACGAGTGGGTCTCGGCGTTCAAGGAGAAGCGCAGCCAGATCGTCGATCGCCGCTGCGCTGCCGTCTGATCGTCAGGGCACGAAGACGATGCCCCACGGTCGATCGCCAACCGGGACCTTCGCCTTCACGGTGCGGGACGCGACGTCAACGATGGAGACGTCGTTGGATGGCCCGTTCGCCGTGAACACCGTGCCGCCGTCTGGCGACACCGCGATGCCCCACGGACGCTCGCCGACTTCAATCGACGCAATCTGCTTGTTCGTCGCGGTCTCGAGGATGACCACGTTCTTGCCTCGACCAGTGGTCACGAAGACGAACTTGCCGTCGGGCGATGCGACGACACCCATTGGACGCACGAGTTGTCCGCCCGTCAGCTTGATGGTCTCGAGCACCGTATGCTTCATGGCATCGATGACGGCAATCGATCCGCCGTTCTCGGACGACACGTACGCGCGTGAGCTGTCCGGCAGAAATGCCGTCGAGCGAGGACGGGGCCCCACGTCGAGTGTCTTCAATACCTTCAGCGCCGCAGTATCGATGACGGCTACGTGCCCGTCCTCTTCCGATGTCACGTAGACCACTTGCCCGTCGGGCCGCATCTCGACGCCTTCCGGTTCGCCGCCCACCTTCAGACTCGCCACGACGTGACCATCGTCGACTGCCACGACGCTCGCTTCGCCGACATCCTCATTAGCGACGAACAGGCGTGTGCCGTCCTGGCTGATCGCCGTCTGCTCCGGATCGGATCCGGCCTTCACGATTCTCAACAGCCGGTGATCGGCAACACTGACGACGCCGATGCCGTCCGCTCGCTTGTCGGGCGGCGGCAGTTTGCTTTCGTCAACGCCCGGTCCCGCAATCGGTGAGCCGCTCAACGCGACGTACAGCGTCGAGCCGTCAGGGCTCACACGGATGCCGCGCGGTCGCTTCCCAACCGGGATCGTCGTCAACACCTTCCGCGCCGCGACGTCGATGACGCTGATGTCGCCGCTCACTTCGTTGGTCACAAACAACCGTCCGCCGGCGGGCTTGGCTGTGTCGGCGGACGGAGTGGGGGTTGCGGCGGGGGCTGGCTGAGGCGCTTCGGACCTCGAGCAGGCCGCCGCCAGAAGGAGAACGAAAATAAAGGCAAATCGTGGACGCATGGCTCAATGCTCCTCGAAAGGGCGTGGGTATACTAGCCCCAATGCGGAAATGGCTCATCCTGACCCACCGCTACCTCGGCATCGCGCTCAGCGTGATCTTCGTGTCGTGGTTCGCGTCGGGCATCGCCATGCTCTACGGACGCGGAATGCCCCGACTCACGCCGGACCTTCGTCTGGAGCGAATCGCGCCGATCGACACGTCGGCTGTGCGTCTCTCGGCGTCCGAAGCGCTCGAACGCGCCGAGCTCGATGGCACGGACAAGGTCACCCTGCTCACGCTCATGGGCCGACCGGCGTACCGCTTTGGCACCGCTGACGAGTCGACCACTGTCTTCGCCGACAACGGAGAGCTGCTCCTCGACATCGACGCCGCACACGCGCAGACGGTCGCGGCCTCCTTCGTACGTCTCCCGGAGAATCGTCTGCACCACGTAGGCAGGCTTACCGAACCCGACCAGTGGTCGCTGACGCTCCGTCAGGGACCGATGCACAAGTTCACCGTCGACGATGAGGCGGGAACGCAGGTGTATGTGTCGGAGCGCAATGCGGAAGTCACGGTGCTGACCACGCGCGGCAGCCGTGCGCTGGCGTGGGTCGGCGTGATCCCGCACTTCCTGTACTTCGCGCCGCTTCGCCTCAATCAACCGCTCTGGCGTCAGATCGTGTTGTGGACGTCGGGCATCGGCATCGCCGTCGCGCTCCTCGGCATCGTCCTCGGGATCGTCCAGCTCAAAATCACGCGCCCATTCAGCTTCAAGCGTATCGGCTCCTACTTGCCCTACTCCGGCTCGATGCGATGGCACTACGTGACCGGACTCGTCTTCGGCGTGTTCACGCTGACATTCGTCTTCAGCGGATGGCTCTCGATGGAGCCCTGGGGCTGGGCGACAAAGGCCGGCCGGTTTGGCGGCGGACTTCGTGAGGCCTTCACGAGCAACGCCGGCGACCTCTCGGCGTTCCCCGCGTTGAACGCGGACTCGTGGCAGACGATCGCGGCCGGCAAGCCGATCAAAGAAGTGGAATACGTCCGCGTTCAGGACGAGCCGTTCTTCCTGGTGCGCCGAGATCCAGACGCGGGCGCAGGCACCGAGATCAGGGGCCACGAACCGTACTACGCAATCAGGGCACGCGATGCGGCGCAGACGGTCGTCAATGCCCGCACGCTCCAACTGCACGATCGTGACTTCTCGTCCGATTCGCTGCTCGCACGCGTGAAGCAAGCCGTTCCCGATACCGCCGTCGTCAACGCCGAGATGCTGACGACCTACGATTCGTACTACTACTCACGCGACGGCCTCGCCACGCTGCCCGTCTTGCGCGTGAAGCTCGATGATCCAGACAGCACGTGGCTCTACCTCGATCCGCGAATGAGCCAATTGGTCGGCCGCGTGCACCGACTCGACCGCGCGGAGCGGTGGCTCTACAACGGCCTGCACAGCCTCGATTTCTCGTTCTGGTACTACAAGCGACCGCTCTGGGATATCGGGATGATTCTCCTCAGCCTGGGTGGACTGACGACCAGCGCGGTTGGACTCTTCCTCGGTCTGAAGCGGGTGGTGCGTGGGCTACGGAGTGGCCTGGCTCCGAATGCGCAGCCGGATCCAGTTTTCTGGACGGACGAGATCCAGCGATCCGTCGACAGACGCTAGAACTCAACCCCCAATCTCCAACTCCCAACCTCCAAACCGACTCTCATCCAGCGCTTGGAAGTTGGGTCTTGGGAGTTGGGAGTTGACAGACTCTCCAGACGAATCCGTCTCAGTTGAATGTGACCGTGTGCATATGCCCCTGGTCGTTCGTTGAGTCCTTCGACACTCGCGTCCCCGCACTGATCTGCGCCAACTCCGACTGACTCAATGTCACGGTGTGCGTGTGGCCCGAGCCCGTCAGCGTGAGCGTTATCGCATTTCCAGCCGTCAGTTGTGCGGCCGTAATGTCGGCACCCGTGTGGGTATGCCCGTTTACCGTACTCACAACTCCGGTCTTTCCGCCGCTGGCCGGTGGTGGCATTGGTGTTGGTTCCGGAGTCGCGTTGTCGTCACCACCGCATCCGCTGATGGTGATGGTGACGCCGGCCAGCATTGCCAGAGCGCTCTCCACGGTGAACTCACGTCTCGTCAGCAGGTTCTCGTCATTCATCGCTGCCTCCTGATCGGCGGCCGAGTATCAGGAAACGTGCCACGACCTGCAGCCGAGGTTCAGCTTAAAAGCGTCTGACCAATGTTTCATGAAGTCTTCAGATGC
>CAWFTF010000021.1:0-114294 GCA_963818645.1 uncultured Acidobacteriota bacterium
GGTGGACCAGACCGGGATCGAACCGGTGACCTCATGAATGCCATTCATGCGCGCTCCCAACTGCGCTACTGGCCCACTGGGACTTGCTGACGATGATCGCTCGGCCTAACACTCAATCCTAGCGCACGGGCGGAGACCCGGCAACCAGGTCGTGCCCGGTCGGCCCGGCCGGTCGGCCGGTTTGGGACGTCTGACGAGAGTGAGCCAGAACCAGCCAGCGGGTCAGCAGATCCGCTGCCTCTTCGGGAGTGCTGCCGTAGAACGGCATCAACGCTGTCGGCATTCCGGCCATGCGTCGGAGTTGCGCCCGCCACTTGTTGCCAACCGGCGTGACTTCAATCTGATACGGGCGTCCGCCGATATCGTGTTGGAAGCGATGAACGTTCACAGAAGGTCGCTGTCTTGTGAGAAGACGGAAGCGCAGATCTTACGCGGACGTTACGTGGGGTCAAGCGAAGCGGGGCGCGAAGACCGCGTCCACAAGTCGGCCAAAGTGAATCGTCTGGCAATTTGGACGAAGAAAAATCTTCGCTGTCAGCTTCTGCACAGGTTTTGCACGATTCATGCACAGGTTTTCCACAGAACGACGCAAATGAAGGGTTCGAGCCGAAAACCGATCCAGCGGATAGAATGAACGCTCTCAATCGCATGAACCTGGTACTTCGTCTGCTCCTCGTCTGTGCCTGCCTCTCCTTTCCGCACGTCGTGTGGGCGGAGCCGGACGCCACGATTTTCCGGATTTTCATGCTCGATGGCAGCGTGTTCGTCAGCTACGGCGAGTTCGTGAAGCTGGACGACAACGTCATCTTCTCGATGCCCGTCGGTGGTCCGCCCGATCAGCCGCGCCTTCAGGTGGCGATGGTCAAGACGACCCTGGTGGACTGGCCGAAGACGGATCGCTACTCCGCCTCGGCACGATACAAGCGTTACGCGGAGACGCGCGGCGAAGAGGACTACCTGCGTTTGAGCAACGAGGTCGCGGACGTGCTCAACACGATCGCGCTGACGACCGACCGGGCGCAGGCGCTGGTGATTGCGGAACGCGCGCGGGTGACGGTTGCCGCCTGGCCGCAGACGCACTTCGCTTACCGCCAGGACGACATTCGCGAGATCGTCTCGCTGCTCGATCAGGCGATCTCGTCGCTGCGCGCGGTCGGCAGCGGAAATCCCTTCGAGTTGTCGCTCGTCGCAATGGCTGGCCCTCCCGACATCGAGCCGGTGCTCGGGATGCCGAACGTGAAAGAGCAGATCGATCAGATGATGCGTCTGGCATCCAGCGCCACCGCACCGACTGAACGGATGGCGCTCCTGCAGGGCGCGCTGGCGCTGGTCACTGAAGCGGCGCCCAGGCTGTCGGCAACAGACGCCACCAACTATCGAACCGAGGTCGAGCGCGCGATTCGCGAAGAGGTCGCAGTCGACAAGCGATACTCCGATCTGTCGCGCCGGTCGCTCGACCAGGCCGATCGTGCCGCTCAACGCGCGGACAGTTCCGCGATTGAACGGATCGTCACTCGCGTGCGCGATGAGGACACCAAGCTCGGGCAGAAGCGGCCGCAGACGGTCGAGGCGCTGAGCACGTCGTTACAGTCGAAGCTCGCAGACTCACGCCGTCTTCGATTGCTTCGCGACCAGTGGGTGCTTCGCCGCGACACCTATCGTCAATATCAGAGCTCGGTCGGATCGTCGATGCTGCTGCTGGTGAAGTCCACCGCGTCGCTGAGAGCCATTCGCACGCTCGACGGCCCCGATCCCGCCCAACTCGTCCTCCTCAAGTCGCAGTTGAGCGGCGGCGCCGATCGGCTCGAGCGCATGCGCACACCCGAGTATCTTCGCGACGTCCACGATCGGCTCGTCGGCGCGTGGCGCTTCGCGGAGAATGCGGTTCGTGCCCGGTTCGACGCCGTCTCGCGCGCGGATTCGACCGCCGCATGGGAAGCGTCTTCATCCGCCGCCGGCGCGCTCATGATGCTGGCGCGCGTCCAGCAAGACCTCACGAATCTCCTGACGCCGCCGCGACTGCAGTAGCGGTCTTCGGTCCTCGGTCCTCAGTCCTCGGTACTCTCGGTTTTCAGCCTTCAGTCCTCGGCATTCCGCGTTCAGCTTTCGAGCTCTACCGACGGACGTCGAACCTCGAACCACCGAAGACTGAGGACTGAAGACCGAGGACTGTGTAGGGTAGCCTGTAACGAGTGGATCGAACCCCGACCCCTCGCAGCACACGTCTCATCCGCACTCCCGATCTGCAGGCGTTTCGTCAGACCGTCATCGGGCTCGCGACGTCGGGTTCGCCGGTTGACGCACGCGATCGGATGGTCGTCGTGCCGACTCGCGCGGCGGCCTCGCTGCTCGTTCGCTCCATCGAAGACGCGATGCTCAGTGCGTCGACGCAGGCATTGGCGCTTCCGGATCTCCTCACGCCTCGTGAGCTCGTTGCCCGTCTGAGCGAACGGCTCGGCCACGCACGCCCCGTACTCACACCGGCTCAGCGAGAAGTGCTTCTCGGAGTCGCTTGTCGCGTCGCGCAGGAACAGGGCGTCGAGCCACCCTTCCGACTCCGGCCCGGTCTCGTTGCCGAAATCCTTCGTTTGTACGACGAGCTCAAGCGGCGTCAGAACAGCGTTGACGATTTCGAGCGGCGCGCGCTCGGTGTGCTCGAGCCGGGCGCCGCGCACGACCGCGGTGCCGAGCGGCTCGTCCGGCAGACGCGATTCCTCGTCGCTGCTTTTCGCGACTTCGAGCGCCGCTCTGCGGAGTGCGGCGATGACGAACACCTGTTGCGTGCACGTCTCATGACGGAGATTTCACCGCGACCCTATCGGCACGTCGTGCTGACGGTCACCGACGACGCCTTCGAGCCGTACGGTGTCGGGCCGGCCGACTGGGATTTGCTGACGCGAATCCCCGGCCTCGAACGCCTCGACGTCGTCATCACGGACACGATGCTGGCCGGCGCACTGCACGAACGCATTCATCGGATGTTGCCCGGCATCGAGGAGGTCCGCGACGAGACGCCGATCGATCGGCGCCTGCCGGTCCTGATCATCCCGCAAGGAAAGGAGTCCTTTGACGCCGCTGCGGGCGGCGGGATGGTTCATGTTGCGCGCGATCGTGAAGAGGAAATCGCCGACGTTGCGCGCCGCGTGAAGCACGCGGTTCGTCAAGGAGCGTTGGCATCCCCGTCGGACGCCGCGTTGATCGTGCGGCAGCGGCTGCCCTACGTCTACGTTGCGCGCGAAGTGCTTCGATCGGCCGGTGTGCCGTGCCAGACGTTCGAGACGTTACCGCTGGCGGCCGAACCGTATGCGGCAGCGCTCGACCTGGTGCTGTCGTGTGTCAGCGCAGATTTCGCGCGTGTACCCGCGACAGCACTGCTGCGCTCGCCGCTGTTTCGGTTGAGCGCCGCGCGTGACGTCTCAGCGCTCGACCGATCTCTGGCTGAAGCCGGGTATCTGGGCGGAATCGAATCGCTCGATCGACTCCTTGGCGTGTGGCGGCAGGCCGAGCCAATGCGTAGCGGTGTCCAGCGAGCGATGCGGGCGGGCGAACAACTGCTGAACGTAGCGCGCGAGCTCGCCCCGCTCAGATCGAAATCGCCTGTCGCCGATCACTTGAGTGTCCTGCAGACGTTTCTGCTGACACACGAGTCCTCGGATGTGCCGGACGAGTCTCTTCGTGCACGCCACCTCAGAGCACGCGGTGCCGTATTCGCAACTCTCGGCTCGCTCCGCGACGCTTACGTTCGATTCGACTCGACACCGGTCAGCGGTGACGAAGTAGCAGCGCTCATCCGCCGGTGGATCGAAGGGCAGACGTTCGCGCCCCAGTCAGGCGACGAGGGCGTGCATCTGGTGGATGCGGATAGTGCGCGCTTCGGACGCTTCGAGCACGTCCACATCGCCGGTCTCGTCGAGAACGAGTGGCCGGATCGTGCCAGGCGAAACATCTTCTATTCACCGGCTGTCTTGCGCGAGCTCGGTTGGCCGGCGGAATCCGATCGCCTGACTGGTGCGCGGGCCGCGTTCGCGGATCTGCTGAAGCTGCCGACGTCACGGCTCTCGGTCTCGACGTTTCTGCTCGAGGGCGACTCGCTCGTCAGCCCGTCACCATTGATTGACGAAGTGGAGCAGTCCGGCCTCGACTCTCTCGAAGAGGCGATGCCGTCGCGTCTCATCTTCGAAGCCGAGGCGCTGTATCACGAGCCTCCAGACGCCACACCGCTGAGTGCCTTCGCGCGCGAATGGCTGGATAGACGACGACGCGTGGCGGAACTGCCGATTCTGAGCTTCAGAGGCTTCACGTCACCGCTGGCGCCGCGACCGTATTCGCTGAGCGCGCTCGAACGCTATCAGGACTGCCCATTCAAGTTCTTTGCGGCCGACGTGCTTCGCCTCGAGGAGGTGCCGGAAGACGAGTCGACAATGTCGCCGCGTGCGAGAGGGCGCTTCATCCATGAAGTATTCCAGCGCTTCTTCGAAGCATGGCAGAGCCGCGGCGGCGGAGCCATCACGACCGAACGGATCGACGAGGCGCGCGCGCTGATGTCTGAAGTCGCCGAGCCGCTCCTTGCACGATTGCCCGAGGCTGACGCTGCACTCGAGCGGGCGCGACTCTTTGGTTCGGCGATTTCCACCGGGTCCGTGGAGATCGTCTTCGGCCACGAAGCTGCTGCGCCGATGGATGTCCGTGAACGCTGGCTCGAGTACCGGCTCGAGGGCGAGTTCGCGTTGGGAGCCCCCGACGGCCGAAGGGTGGCGCTGAAAGGCGTGGCCGATCGAATCGATCTGCTCGCCGACGACCGGCTGCGTATCGTCGACTACAAGTCGGGCAGCGCTCCGAATCCATCGCGTGCGCTCCAGGCGGCCATCTACGCGCTGTGCGTGCAGGAACGATTGCGCGAGCGCGATGGTCAGCCGTGGCCGGTGGCCGAAGCCATCTACCTGGCATTCAGTGGAAAGCGATCGCAGGCGCCGGTCGTTAAAGCGGGCGACCCGAATTCCGAAGAAGCGCTCGAGGGTGCACGCACCCGGCTGCTTCGCATTGTCGATCGCGTTGGACAGGGAGAGTTCCCGCCCCAGCCGAACGACGAGATCCTCTGTGACTTCTGCGCGTACTCCGCCGTCTGCCGGAAGGACTACGTGCATGATTGACGGCCGCCTTCCGTTCGACGAGGAGCCGGTCACCGCGGAGTCGCGCATCGACGCCCGCGATCGCGCGGGGCGCGAGCGCGCCGTCGATCCCCGTTTCAATGTAGCGCTCGAGGCGTCCGCGGGCACCGGAAAAACGCGTGTCCTGGTCGATCGCTACGTGAATCTGCTGCGCGAGGGCGTCGATCCAGGAGAGATTCTGGCGCTCACGTTCACGCGCAAGGCTGCCGCCGAGATGCGCGAGCGGATCATCACGATGCTGCGCCTGGCCGGCGCACGGGGGGAGTTTTCCGCCGCGCGCTGGCGAGAACTTCGAGACAGGACTGGGGATGTCGCGATCAGCACGATCGACGCGTTCTGCCTGTCGCTGCTCCGCGAATTCCCGCTCGAGGCCGACCTGGACCCGGGTTTCCAGATGGCCGACGAAACCGAGGTGCCGCGGCTCGTGGACGAGGCGCTCGATCGCGCGCTGCGCACGTGCAGGAGCGTTGCGCGACAGGACGAGCACGTGGCTCTCGTGTTCGCTCAGCTTGGCGATCGCCGTGCGCGCAAAGGACTGGCGGCGTTGCTCAATCGTCGGATCGTGGCACCCAGCATCCTCGGTCGGTATCTGTCTTCCGGACCGCGCGACCTCACGGTCGCCGAAGCGGCGCGCCGAGGTGCCAACGCTCTTCTCGCAGTGTTCGAGTCGATGCGCGGAGGTCTCGATCGATTTCTCGAGACCGGTCCGCTGCATCCGTCGTTTCGTCTGCTCCTGCAACAACTGCGCGACCTCGAGCGCGCATCGCACCGATGAGAGCGACATCGATCCAACGGCCGTTCAGGAATCCTTTCGCCGCGTTCGCGAGCACTTCCTGACGCAGGACGGAGAGCCTCGCAAGCAGCTCCCACAGAAGTACAAGAAGGCCATCTTCGCGTCCGCGGCCGACTGGCAGGCACACAAGGAGTTCGTCGTCGGCTACGCGCAGGCGATGCTCGACGCACATCGCGCGTGGCGTCGCGATCTCAACGTCCTGGTGTCGCGTGGCGTGTGGCGGATGTTTCGGATCGCGGAAGCGGAGTACCGGCGGACGCTCGATGCTCGCGCGCTGCTCGACTTTCCGGACGTGCTGCTGAAGACGATCGAGCTTCTCCGCCAGATGGAGGAGTTCGCGCAGAGCCGCTTCCGGTTGGAGTCGCGCTATCACCACGTGCTCGTTGACGAGTTCCAGGACACGAGCCGCGCCCAGTGGGATCTGGTGTCGCTCCTCGTGCAGGCATGGGGCGAGGGCGCCGGGCTCGCGCATTCAGGCGCCTTGCCTCCATCCATCTTCATCGTCGGCGACAGGAAACAGTCGATCTACGGATTTCGCGACGCTGATGTCTCGCTGTTCCGCGAAGCCAGCGAACACATGGAACGGCTCAGGCCTGGCGGCGACGTGCGTCGATCCATCTCACGCAGTTTCCGATCCGTGCCGCCGCTGCTGTCGTTCGTCAACGATCTGTGTGACGCGGTTGCAAAGCTTCCCGATCGACCCGACGCGTTCGTGTACGAAGAACAGGATCGCTTTCCGGTAGATGAGGCCCTGGACCACCAGGCCGATGTGCTGGGCATCTTTGCCGGCGACTCCTTCGAGTCCTGTGCGCGCACGACCGCGACAGAGATCGCGCGGCTGATTGGCGAAGAGGTTCTGATTCGCGATCGGGAGACCGGCATCCACCGGCCGGTTCGAGCCGGCGACTTCGCGATTCTGTTTCGCACGCGTGAGAGTCATCGCGAATACGAGCGCGCGCTCGAGGAGCGCGGGATTTCGGCCTACGTCTACAAGGGGCTGGGCTTCTTCGATGCTGACGAAGTGAAAGACGTACTCGCCATCCTCTCGTATCTTGCCGATCCGGTCTCGAACCTTCGATCTGCCGCGCTGCTGCGCTCGCGCTTCGTCCGGATCTCGGACGAGGGCCTCAGGAGACTCGGACCGAACCTGGCCGACTCCCTCAGCTCGGAGCACGCACCCGCGGTCACGCTTGATGACGACGATGAGGAGGCGCTTCGACTGGCGCGCGCATCGACGGCCAGATGGCGTTCGCTGGCCGATTGGCTGCCGCCGGCTGAACTGCTCGATCGCATCATCGAGGAGTCGGCGTATGCGAGGGAGCTCACGGGTGTCCGCCTGGCGCAGGCGCGAGAAAACCTGAAGAAAATTCGCGCCATCATTCGGCGGATTCAGAACCGCGGGTACGTCACGCTCGAGCGAATTGTCACGCATCTCGATCACCTGGCCGTCGGCGACGAAGCGAATGCCGTGATCGACGCGACGAACGCGGTGAGCCTGATGACGGTGCACGCGTCCAAGGGGCTGGAGTTTCCGGTCGTCTTCGTCGTCAACGTGTCTCGCGGTACGGGGAACTGGCGCGATTCGATTCGAATCGCCGGCGAGGCCGGTGACGATGTGTCGGTGTCTGTTGGCGACTTCGAGTCGCGAGCCGACGAAGATGAGCCCGAGCGGGATCGCGAAGAGACCAAGCGGCTGCTCTACGTCGCACTGACGCGCGCCCGCGATCGCCTGTATATGGGATCGGTCGTCAAGGAGGGGCGCTTTCAGCCGACGCGAGGGAGTCTCGGGGAAGTGCTGCCTCCATCGATGCACAACTTGTTCGTCGAAGCGGCAGCCGGCCTGACGACTGTTTCGTGGACCGGCGCATCGCAGGTTCATGTGATGCGCGTGTGTCCGGGTTTGGCCGCAGGCCTCCAGGATCAGGTAGAGGCGGGTCTTCCCAGGCCCGAGCCCAGTCGCGGGCAGACCCACCGCGACGATGACACCGACTTCGCGCCGCTTGACGATCGAGCCATCCGTCGTGTCACGGTGTCAGCGCTGTCTGGCGATGTTGAGGCATCGACGCTGCGTCGCTCGGATGGCGATCGATCCAGCCGATGGATCGGCATCCTGGTTCATCGACTCCTGCAACGGGAGGAGTTCATCACCGAGCCGAGCGATGATGACCTCCGGCGAATGGCGGAAACGATGCTGGATGCTGCCGTTCTGGCTGAGCTTGATGATCCAGCTGCCGTTATCGAATGCGCCGTGACCAGCTTTCAGCAGATCTCATCTCGAGCCGAAGTCCGGGACCTCTACCGCTCTGGACACCCGTATCATGAGGTGCCCTTTACTATGGCGGTCGCCGGGCGGATCGTCAGAGGGACGATCGACTGCCTGATTACGTCCAACGAGAAGGTGACCGTGCTGGAATTCAAGACCGGCAGGCCGCATCCCGAGCATCAGGCACAGGCCGAGGTCTACCGCGCGGCAGCGCAGGCGCTCTTCCCGGCCGTTAGGGTCGAAAGCCGGCTCGTGTATACGTCGGATCCCGTCGCGTAACGCATGATGCCCGATTCTGCACCGGAAATATGCGGGATCCGGGGAGCCATCACTTTAGATCAGCGAAGAGTGCAATTCTGCATTGCGCACGCCGGATGGCTCCCATAAAATCAAAAGTTGGAGAGATTAGATTGACGACGAAAGAGGATATCCGCGTGGCGCTGACCTGTCCCAGTTGTGGGAACGACCAGAACTTCCTTGTGAAGACCCTGCAGATGCATGTCGTGCATCTCGAAGATTCGAGAGTCGAGGTGTCCGAGGAAGGGCGTCCCGCCGTGCTCGAGGTGCAATGCGACGAGTGTGAGACCGCGCTGAATTTCGACGAGATCGACGAAGCAGTCCGACGAGAGCTGTTGCTGACGCTCGGCGCCCGCTGAGGTGCGCGCCGGCTACCCGCCTTCAATGTCCTCGGCTTCCGCGTCTTCGAAGTAATCGCATTCCGGGCA
This sequence comes from uncultured Acidobacteriota bacterium, assembly GCA_963818645.1. Classification (GTDB taxonomy): domain Bacteria; phylum Acidobacteriota; class Vicinamibacteria; order Vicinamibacterales; family UBA2999; genus Gp6-AA40. The sequence goes on from CAWFTF010000021.1 coordinate 8,950, forward strand.
CACCCACTCAACGACCTTTACCGTCTTCGTCTGAGGTGTGCCCGGCACACGATCAGTGATCTGACTTTCACGCAGCCGCATCAGTTCGCCGCACATCGGGCAGTCTTTGCCGGGCATTGACTTCTCCTCAGGCCATACCTATCGTACCAGCACTCCGATGACTGGAGATGCGTTCCGTCCTCTCGGTGGCGAACCAGTGGCCCTAGTGTCGACCGACGACACTCGCGTCGACGTGAGCTGCTTTGCCGACGAAGTGGTCATCGACTTTCCGTCGGTGGCATTTGCCGTCGATCGTATTCGTCGAGGGTTCCTGGTCGATGAGCAGCCTCCGCCACGATGGCAGACGGCCGTCCTCGTGTCGCCTGGCGAAGCGCGGCGCGGAGTGACGACACCGATTGAAGTGCCAGTGCGACTCACCTGTCATCAATGTGGTGGACGCGGTGAGTCGTGGGCCGAGCACTGTTCGCGTTGCAACGGTACTGGCACGCTCCTCATGCACCACGTCGTTCAGGTGACCATCCCTGCCGGAGTCATCGACGGCGACCGTTTCTACTTCACCGTCATCCCACGCCATCACACACCGACGCGCATCGAGCTGCTGGTTCGCGTCGTCTAGACGTCTTGAAGGCCGGAGCTCATTGAACGAGAGTCAGTTTCTTCGACCGGGCTTTCAGGACGTCCCGCCCCCGGAAGCGGGGCAACGAAACGCCGTTACCAGCGAGGCGGGGCCTCGCTAGTGGAGCGGCACGTTCGACTACTGCGGATTCTCGTAGGACTCTGGGGCGGTCTTGCGATGCTGGTCGGCGTGTCGATGCTGCTGCTGGCGGCCGGCGCCTGGACAGAATTCCGTCAGTCGCTTGGGACGGGCGTGGAGTTTGCCGCTGGCCTGACGACGTTGGTTTTCGCCGGAATTGGCGCGTTTGCGCTGCTTTGGGGTGGCACCCATACGTGGGCGGCCACACTGCTGAGGCGTCGTCGTCCGCTCGGTAGAGTCCTCACGTTGGCGCTCGCTCTCGTCAATCTGCTGGTGTTGCCGTTCGGTACCGCGCTCGGCGCGTACGCCTTGTGGATTCTCCTGACCGACGAAGGACGGCGTCTCTTCGAGCCCGCGCGGTAAAATTACAAGGATATGGCTGCCACGCTGGACCGGGACGCGATCCTTCACGCGCTTCGTGTTGTCGTCGACCCCGACATTCGCAAGGACATTGTGACGCTCGGGTTCGTGAAGGATGTCGCGATCGCCGGTTCGCGAGTCTCGTTCACCATCGAACTGACGACGCCTGCTTGTCCCGTCAAGGATCAACTGCGCGATCAGGCAGCGACGGCCGTGCGTTCCCTTCCTGGTGTTTCTGACGTCGACGTGAAGCTCTCCGCGATTGTGCGTTCGGCCTCCGCGCCTGAGACAGGGCGTCCGCCTCTCGCCGGCGTGAAGAACGTCATCGCCGTGGGAGCGGGCAAGGGCGGCGTCGGCAAGACGACGGTCGCCGTGAATCTCGCGCTGTCGCTGGCACGTTGCGGCAGTCGCGTCGGAATTCTGGACGGAGATATCTACGGACCGAACGTGCCGATCATGCTGGGGCTGAGCGCGCAGCTCGCGACCGACGGGCAGAAGATCGTGCCGGCGGAGAAGTACGGCGTGCAGGTCGTCTCGATCGGGTTCATGACCAGTGACGATGCGCCGATCATCTGGCGCGGGCCAATGTTGCACGGGGCAGTGCAGCAATTCTTCCGCGAGGTGGCATGGAAGGATCTGGACTATCTGATTGTCGACATGCCGCCTGGAACCGGTGATGTGGCCCTGAGCCTCAGTCAGACGGTGCCGGTTGTTGGATCGATCGTCGTGACCACGCCGCAGCAGGTGTCGCTGGCCGACAGCCGCCGTGCGATTCGGATGTATCAGAAGCTCAATATCCCGACCATCGGCGTCGTGGAGAACATGAGCTACTACGCGTGCCCCAACTGTCACCACGAGACCGACATCTTCGGACACGGCGGCGGCGAAGGGCTGGCGACGGATATGGGCGTGCCGTTCCTCGGCCGCTTGCCGATCTATCAACCGATTCGTGAAGGCGGCGACTCGGGCGTGCCGATCGTCATCGGCGAGCCCGGCTCGGCTGCGGCTCGATCGTTCCTCACCGTGGCTGAGCGTACGGCTGCGCAAGTCTCGATCGCCGCGCACAAGACGGCAGAAGCGAACAAGGGCAAGATTCCGCTCATCCCGGTGCGGTAGCCCGACACCCGACTCCCTCGATCATGACTCCTCTCGCCATCGATCTCCCGTTCACCAAGCGCACGCTTGCCAACGGCCTCGACGTCATCGTCCACGAGGATCGGCACGTGCCGATCGTGGCGGTCAATGTGTGGTACCACGTTGGCTCGAAGAACGAGCGTCCTGGTCGCACGGGCTTCGCGCACCTGTTCGAGCATCTGATGTTCGAGGGGTCCGAGCACTACAACGCGGGTTATTTCCCGCCGCTGCAACAGGCTGGCGCGCTCCTCAACGGATCGACCAACGCCGACCGGACGAACTACTGGGAGGTCGTTCCGACGAGCGCTATCGATCGCGCGCTCTGGATGGAATCGGATCGGATGGGGTTCCTTCTGCCTGCGCTCACGCGTGAGCGTTTCGAGACGCAGCGTGACGTGGTGCTGAACGAACGCCGACAGAGCTACGAGAATCGCCCGTATGGGATGGTGATGATGGCGCTGTCCGCGGCACTCTATCCGCCGGACCATCCCTACAGCTGGATGACGATCGGATCCGCCGAGGACATCCGCGCCATGCAGCTCGAGGACGTGCAGGAGTTCTTCCGCACCTATTACCATCCGGCGAATGCGTCGCTCGTGCTGGCAGGCGACATCGATACCGAGCGCGCCTTCGAGCTTGCCGAGGCGTACTTCGGCGAGATTCCCGGTGGAGTGCGCCCCCAGCCGGTTTCCAATGGTGCGCTGCTGCTCACGGAACAGCGGCTGGTGCTCGAGGATCGCGTGGAGTATCCGCGCATCTACCTCGCGTGGCACTCGCCGGCGATGTTCGCGGCCGATGATGCGGAGATGGATCTGGTCGGCGACCTGCTGGCCAACGGAAAGACGTCGCGCCTGTACAAGACGCTCGTTTACGACCTGCGGATCGCGCTCGACGTCTCGGCGTACCAGAGCTCTCGAGAGATCGGCAGCTTCTTCCTGCTGGTCGCCACCGCGGCGCCGGGCCATACGCTCACCGAGATCCAGATCTCGCGTCGATGAGGAACTGAGGCGCGTCAAGGAGAGCGGACCGTCAGTCGAAGAAATGGAGCGATCGGTTGCGCAGGTCGAGGCGCACTTCATGTATCGCCTGCAGACGGTCGGCGGGTTCGGTGGCAAGTCCGACCAGTTGAATGCTTACAACGTGCTGCGAGGGAACCCTGGTTTCTTCGCCGGCGACCTCGATCGCTATCGCAACGCGACACGCGATTCGCTGCAAGCGGCGGCGCAGGCATACCTTGCGCTCGATCGGCGCGTCGCCCTCAGCGTGATCCCGCGCGGTCAGCACGCGCTCGCCCTCGAAGACTCCACCGCGGTATCGGTGTCGTGACGCGAATCGATCGATCGCGGCTCCCCGACGTCGGTGTCGATCCGCGATTCGTGTTTCCGTCGATCGTGCGGCACACGCTCGGAAACGGCCTGCGCGTCTGCACCGTCGAGCACCACAACGTGCCGATCATCACGCTCAACCTGCAGGTCGCCGGTGGATCCGGAGCCGATCCCGAGGGGCTCGAAGGGCTCGCGGCGCTCGTCGCGGACATGGCAGACGAAGGCACGGGCACGCTGTCCGCGCTCGAGGTCTCCGATGCGTTGTCGCGAATCGGCGCTGCCTACGACGTGGACGTCGGCGGCGATGCGACGGACTTCTCGCTGACCACGCTCACACGATTCGCGTCTCGCGGCGCGGCGCTCCTGGCCGACATGGCGACGCGGCCCCGTCTTCTCGAGAGCGAGTTCCTGCGCGTGCGGCAGTTGCGCCTGGATCGCCTTCGACAGCTGAAAGATCTGCCGTCCGCCGTTGCCGAGCAGACCTTCCTGCGATTGGTGTACGGAAACCACCCGTACGCGCATCTCGCGATTGGCAGTGACGCGAGCCTTCGACGGCTGACATCGGACGAGATCGTGTCGTTCCACGCCGGTGCATTCCAGCCGTCGAAATCCATGCTGATCGTGTGTGGGGCGATGACGCACGAAGACATGAGGCGTCTTGCCGAAGACACCTTTGGTGGCTGGGTGGCTACGCACGGGAGTGCGAACGGCGCGCGCGCCGCGTCGGATATCGAGCCGGTCGCCGGCCCTGTGACGAAACTCGTCGTCGTGCCGCGCGAATCGGCGGCGCAATCCGAGTTGCGCATCGGGCATCTGTCGACGCGGCGCGTGACGCCGGACTATTCGGCGCTGCTGGTGATGAACGCGGTGCTCGGCGGACAGTTCGTCAGCCGCGTCAATCTCAAGCTCCGGGAGGAGAAGGCGTACACCTACGGAGCGCGAACGAGCTTCGACTGGCGGCGCGGGATGTCGCCGTTCGTCCTGCAGACGAGCGTGCACACGGCATCGACGGCTGACGCGATCGCAGACTCGCTTGCTGAAATTGCCGGCCTGAGGGGCACGCGTCCGCCGACCGACGAAGAGATGTCTCTGGCCAAGGCATCATTGACGCGTGGGTATCCGCGCGGATTTGAAACCGCACAGCAGGTCGCGCGGTCGGTGTCTATGCTCTCGCTCTACGGGCTGCCTGACACCTACTTCGAAGAGTTCGTTCCGAAGGTCAACGCCGTGACGAGCAGGGACGTCGTGGACGCCGCGGCGCGATATCTCGATCCAGCGAAGCTGACGACGCTGGTGGTTGGGGACTATTCTGCTATTGCAGAGACGCTGCGCGGCCTGAATTTGGGCGAACCGCAGATGCGCGCGGCCGAGTTTTAGCCACAACGATGCCACGGCCGCGTCAAGAACGCGTGCTAGGCTAGTTTCAGCCGTGAGCCCTGAACTCGAACAGGTGCCGCAAGAGCACGACCTCGAGCGCGGCTTCGACCGCGTGACGAGCGTTGCGGTTCTCATCGGCGTTCTTGCCACGATCATCGCTGGCGCCACCATCTGGCTCGTTCTCACCGATCCGGTCACTGTTGCGACCGCGCTGGACGAAGGAGAGATCTCTCCGCTCGTGCGTCAGCTCGCCGAGGTGATCTACAACGCGCTATCGGGGTTGTTGGATTATCTCTAGGCACGGTCGGACTGAGGACTACAAGCTTCGCCGAAGAAACCTGGTCAGCACGTAGCCATCCACGTACTTGAACGGCGCCGCCCCGGTGCTGTAGTGCCCGCATCGCAGTGCGAAGACTTCGTGCGGCAGCTGTCTGTTGCGGAACTCGTTGACCAGAAACTCTGAGAGATCGACCGGGAACGTCAGGTCGTACTTCGCGTAGACGAGCAGCGTGCGCTTGTCGCGTATGCGCTCGAGGTACTCGAATGGAGCGATCGGCCGCCACAGAGCTCGCAGGCGATCGAGATCGATGTGACCGTTGAGCCCTGCGCGCACGTGACGCGTCGACAGGCCGCGCCACACCACATCTGCGAACCAGGGAGAGACGTGATTGAGCGCCTGCGCCCGGATGAGCGGTTCGTGCGCCGATGTCAGCAGCGCGAGACACGAGCCGAGACTCGTTCCGAGAATGCCGATCCGGTCGAAGCCCTGGGACGCGAGCCATGCCACGGCTCGCCGCGCGTCGAGCACCGCCTGACGACACACTTGCACCGTCCGCACGATGTTCGAGCTGACGATGTAGTCGGCGCGCGTCAACTCGGGCGGCATACGCGCGTCGTGATACGGCAGGCTGATGCGCAACGCGGACACGCCGAAGCGGGCGAGCAGCTTCGACAACCCGATGTGACCTTCGCTGTCCGAGTTCCATTGCGACATCACCACGACGGCGCGCCCACGGCCTTTGCGCTTACCGAGCGGCGACTCTCCCTCGGCGGGAAACCAGCGGCCGACGACGGTGTTGTTCTCGAGGTGCGGCGTGACGAGCGCGCTCGGGAAGCGAAGCGTGCCGGCCTCGCCCCCCTTCTGCAGTTCGGGAGATGCGTCGGTGAAGGCGTAGTCGGACGTCGGCGGTGTCTCAAAGAATGCCGACGTGTCCTGCATTACCTCCATGACCCAGGCGGCGACGCGTTCCTCGGGCAGCGCTTGATGGTGACCGTTGAGAGCGAGCCAGTCGAGACCCCAGTCGAACGGGCGCACGATGCGATCCTTCGATACGTCCGCAAGGCGGCGTTCCCAGGCGTGGAAGAACGGTGCTAGCACGCGCGCTCCAGGACTCCTTCCACCGCGGCAGCAACTTCCAGCAGTTCCGGGGTGCGGTTGCGTGTGCCGACGATCTGCAGGCCGACCGGCAGGCCTTCGTTCGTCTTCCCGCACGGCAAGGAAATGGCCGGGTGCCCGGTGATGTTGAACAATTGGGTGAGCCGCAGCGTGATGTTTCTCACCGGCTCCTCGGTTCCGCCGACGGATACGGTTGGTACGCCGAGTTTGGTCGCCGGTACTGGCATTGACGGCAGCAACAGACCGTCGCGCCCGCCGAGTGCCTCCCGCACTTCGCGCGTCAGCAGTTGCCGGCCACGCTGCGCCCGCACGTAATCCTCGGCGAGGATGTAGCGCCCCATCTCGAGTCGCAGCCGTACGTTCTCCGTGTAGTCCTGGGGCCGGCTTTCGAGCGTCGGTGCGTGGTAGGAAGCCGCTTCGGGCAGAGCGATGTGGACGTAGATGGCCGCGATCTCTTTCGTGTGTGCGATGGCGACGTCCTCGAGGATCGCGCCGGCAGACTTCAGTCGATCGCACGATTCTTCGAAACGCGCAAGCACTTGGACGTCGATCAGATCGAAGAAGTACGGCCGCGGGATGCCGAAGCGCAGACCGCTGGTCTCTCGGGGTGTGGGCGCCACGGGATTCGGGACGCCGCGCAGCACGCCATAAAGCAGCGCCGCATCTTCCACGGACAGGCACATCGGCCCGGCGTGATCGAGGCTCTCGCTCAGTGGGACGATGCCATCGATCGGGATCTCGCCGATCGTCGGTTTCAAACCTACGAGCCCGCACGCTGCCGATGGGATACGAATCGATCCGCCGGTGTCAGTGCCAATGGATGCGTACGCCATCCCCGCCAGCACCGATGCGGCTGATCCGCCGGACGAGCCGCCCGGCGAGCGAGTGTCGTCGAACGGATGCAGGACGGGACCGTAGGCCGAGTCTTCGTTGGTCGTACCGAGCGCGAACTCGTGAAGGTTCGTCTTGCCGACGAAGATCGCGCCAGCCGCACGGAGGCGTCCAATGAGCGTCGCATCACGTCGCGCCACGTGTCCCTCGCGCACCCGAGACGCGGCTGTGGTGGGCGTGTTTCGGACGTCGATGAGATCTTTTATCGAGATTGGAACGCCGTGCAGCGGTCCGCGGGAGTGACCGGACTGGATCTCCCGATCGAGCTCTTTCGCCTGCGCCAGCGCTTCGTCAACGAGTACGGTGATGTACGCGTTGAGCGATCGATTGCGTTCGGTGATGCGCGCCAAACAGCCTTCGGTCGCGGCTTCCGCGGTGATCGCTTTCGATTTCAATCGGCGGCCAAGATCGGCCACCGTGCGTAATTCAACCGACATGTTCCGATGGACGCCCGGCCCGATCGGTCGCCTCCAGGTTCCAGTCGGCCGCGCGCAGCAACGCAGTCGAGCGTGAAAGGGTTTCGAGCAGCGGCCGAAGGGCGGGCAGTTGCCGCCGGTCGGCATCCTGTAGCGATTGTTCGAGCCAAGCCTGCAGAGGATCCACGGAAATAGCGTACCTTATCCACATGCGCCGGACGAAGATCATCGCCACCCTGGGACCGGCGTCGGCCAGCGATACCCGCATTCGCGAGCTGATCGCAGCGGGCGTCGATGTCTTTCGCTTCAATTTCTCGCACGGTTCCCACGACAGCCATGCAGCGATGTCATCGAGAAGGTGCGTCGCATCGCCAACGACGCCGGGCGCATCGTCGCCCTCCTCCAGGACCTGAGCGGCCCGAAGATCCGCATCGGCAAACTGCGTGGCGGCGGTCCCGTGACGCTGAAGGATGGCGAACCACTCTCCATCGTCGTCGGCGATTCGAGGGTGACTCGCAGCACGTCTCGACGACGTATGCGGATCTCCCGAAAGGCGTCCATGCTCGGCGACACTCTGTTACTGGACGATGGCAAGCTCGAGTTGCGTGCCACGAAGGTCACGAGCGACGAGATCGAGACCGTTGTCGTCGAAGGAGGGCCGCTTGGCGAGCACAAGGGCATCAACGTGCCGGGCGTCGAGTTGCCGACGACGGGACTTACGGCGAAGGACATCGACGATCTTCATTTTGGTGTGCGCGCAGGCGTCGACTACGTTGCGCTGAGTTTTGTGCAGAACGCAGCCGTGCTCCGGCAGGCACGCGAGGAGATTCAGAAGGCTGGTGGGTCGTCGATCCCGCTCATCGCGAAGCTCGAACGTCCCGAAGGCGATCTCGCGCCTCGAGGAGATTCTCGGCGCGAGCGACGCCGTCATGGTGGCGCGTGGCGACCTCGGTCTGGAGCTGCCGCTGGAGCGTGTCCCTCGCATTCAGAAGGACGTGACGCGCTGGGCGCGAGCGCTTCACGTGCCCGTGATTGTCGCGACGCAGGTGCTCGAGTCGATGCGCACTGAACCGCGGCCCACTCGCGCCGAAGTGAGCGATGCCGCCAACGCGGTCGACGATGGGGTGGATGCGATCATGCTGGCGGGCGAGACGGCGGCGGGCGCGTATCCAGTGCGCGCGGTGCACACGCTCGATCTCGTGATCTGCGAGGCCGAGTCGATGCCGTCGAGCCGGTTGCAGCTCGAGCGGCCTCGTTTGCTGAGCGGTCATCAGCACGCGGTGTGCGAAGCGGCGGTGACGCTGGCCGAGCGCGGAGACGCGGCTGCGATCGTGGCGGTCACGCGCGGCGGGACGACGGCGCGCGTGTTGTCCGCGCTTCGGACTCGCGTGCCGATCTTTGCGGCGACTGATCGACCGGAGATCGCGCGCCGGCTCGCCCTTCCGTGGGGTGTGGTCCCCATCCTGACAGAGATTGGTGAAGACGTCGCGACGACAGGCAAACGCATCAGCGACGACCTGCTCGCTCGCCACACGCTGGAGCCCGGTGCTGTCGTGGTGTTTGTCAGCGTGTCAGAAGAGCTCGGCCCCGGGCCGACGAACTTCGTGAAGCTGCAGACGATCTAGTCCTCAGTCCTCAGTCCACGGTCCTCGGTCCCCGGTGAACTGTGAACCGCCTACTGCCTACCGCGATCAGTCTGCCGCTCCAGGTAGTTCTTCATCTCATCGAGCGCCACCGTGAAGCCGGTTGCGATGAGCTCGTAGTAGCGCGACCAGCGCGTGCTGTCTTCCCAGCCGGATTGGCGGACATGGAGGGCTGTGCTGTTTCCGGTCTGGGTGCACGTGGCTTCGAGTGCCATCGGACCCACCGGTTCGCCGTCGGGCGGGAGCCAGAACAGATCGGCGAGAAAGAACTCGCGTCCGGGTTTGAACTCAATCACCGTTCCGCGAAACGCGCCTCCGAGACGACCAAACACTTCGTCCTGCCACTCGGTGGGTTCCCATTCGACGGCGTAGACGCCGAGCGGACGAGGCACGCACAGCGAGCGCTTCACGCGCCACCATGCGGTGAGCGCGTCGGGATCGAAGAACGCGTCGAGCACAGCCGCGGCCGGTGCCTGGATGGTCAGGCTGTGATTGAACTCTTTCATCGGGTCAGTCCTCGGTCCTTGGTCCTCAGTCCTCAGTCTATGTCTTGTGGACCGTGGACCGTGGACCGTGGACTGTGGACCATGGACCGCGGACCGCTAGAATCACCACATGCATCCCCAGCCGCTTGCCTACCGGGACGAGGAGTTTCTCGAGAGCGAGGAAGCTCGCCCGCTTCGTATCCTCGCCGAGTACCTCGAACCGCTGCGTCGATTCAAAGCGGAGAACATCCAGGACACGGTGGTCTTCTTCGGCTCGGCGCGCATCCACAGCCCGGAGCAGGCACGCGAGGCGCTCGAGCGGCTCGAGCGGCGCTTTCAGCCGGGCGGCGCGACGAATCCTCACCTGGAGCGCAGCCGCAAGGCGGTGGAGTGGTCGCGCTACTACGAAGACGCTCGCGTGCTGGCGAGGATGCTCACGGAGTGGTCGACCGCACTCGACACCCAGCACCATCGTTTCGTGGTGACGTCAGGTGGTGGTCCCGGGATCATGGAAGCGGCCAATCGCGGCGCTGCCGATGCCGGCGGCAAGACGATCGGCCTGAACATCCGGCTTCCGTTCGAGCAGGGCGCGAATCGCTACATCACCGAAGGACTGCACTTCGAGTTCCACTACTTCTTCATGCGCAAGTTCTGGTTTGCGTACCTCGCCAAGGCGCTCGTGATCTTTCCGGGCGGCTTCGGCACGCTCGACGAGATGTTCGAGATCCTGACGTTGATGCAGACCGAGAAGCTGGCGAAGCAGATCCAGATCATCCTCTACGGGTCCGAGTACTGGGATCCGATCCTCAGTCTCGAGCCGATGGCCGATTGGGGAGCGATCGGCCCGGGAGACATCGATCTGATCAAGCGAGCGGACACACCAGAGCAGGCGTTTACGCTGCTGAAGGCGCATCTCACCGAGCATCATCTGCTCCCGCCGACGGCGCAGGAGATGAAGGCGCCGGGGATTGCAAAGACACGATCCTGAGTCTTGCAGTTCCTTGTTCCGGGTTCCCCGGAACCGACAGGAACGTGGAACCTGGAACGTCAGTAGAGTAGGAACGGGTCTCTCAGCTTCCTGAACCTCTCTTCGTCCTTCTTCCAACTTGCGGCGATGTCGCGTGCAGTCGTGCCGGATTCGATCTGACCGCGCAACTCTTCCGATCCAGCGAGGATGTCGATCGGCATCTTGTCGTGCTCGTACTGGTACGGCGGTTGCCGCCATGCGAATCGAGCCGGATCGACCTGGTGGAACATTGCGATCAGTGCCACACCGACGAGCACGGGCTGAAACTGCTGGCGATCGGTCACGTGAATCTGACAACCACCGCAGGTCTGCTTCGCATGCTTCTGGAAGGTTGGCTCGAAGACCGCCGGCCTGAAGTACGCACCCGGCAGCTTGAGCGCGTTCATCCGACGCGCAAAGCTCTCCGCCTCGATCCACGGTGCGCCGATCAACTCGAAGGGCCGCGTGGTGCCGCGCCCCTCGGAAATGAGAATGCCTTCGAAGAGCACAGTCCCCGGATAGACGATGGCGGTGTCGAGCGTCGGCATGTTCGGCGACGGCATGACCCAGGGCAAGTCGGTTGCGTCCGAGTACATCTCGCGCCGCCAGCCCTCCATCTGCACGACCTCGAGTGACGCGCCGATTGCGAAGTGCTCGTTGAAGAGCCGCGCAAGCTCACCGATGGTCATTCCGTGGCGCATCGGGATCGGGAACTGTCCGACGAAGGACTCGAAGCCCTCGACGAGCAACGCGCCTTCTACATCTGTTCCACCGATCGGGTTGGGCCGATCGCACACGATCACCCGCACGCCGTGCCTTGCGCTGGCGCGCAGGCAATTGGCCATCGTGTAGATGTAGGTGTAAATGCGCGCGCCGATGTCCTGCAGGTCGATGACGAGAAAATCGAGGCCGGCGAGCATCGCGGCCGTCGGTTCGCGCGTCTCACTGTAAAGCGAATACACCGGCACTCGCCGCGCGGGATCGTCGGCGTGCGCCGTTTCGATCATGTTGTCCTGCACGTCGGACCGGAATCCGTGTTGCGGGCCGAAGATCGCCGCCAGGGTGACGTCTGGCGCTGCCGCCAGGCGGTCCACGATGTGCAGGAAGCCGCGATCGAGGGACGCGTGATTGCAGACGATGCCAACGCGCGCGCCCTTTAGACGCGACGATGCGAGGAGAAGATCCGAGCCAAGGCGAACCATATCAATCCAAAGTCAGAAATCGCCAATCATCAACGAATCCAGAGATCGCAAACCAAAGATCAACAATGGATTCGTTGACCGGGTAATCGCCGCCATTGTACTGTTCGAAGGTTGTTCACTCCTTGCCACGTAATGATGGAGACACACAGATGTTGAAAGCCACCGCCGGAAAGCTGCTGCCGACGACGATCACGGGGTCGTTGCCGCGGCCCAGTTGGTATACGGAAAACCTGGGAACGCGGTCGTTCCTGGACGCGATGGTGACGTCGCGGTTCCGGGAGCAGTATGTGGATGCGTTGTCGGTGTATCTGCGGGAGCAGGAAGTGGCGGGGCTGGACATCGTCACGGACGGCGACTGCCGGTTCGACCAGGACATCGGCGGGCAGAGCTGGACGAGCTATCCGCCGCATCACATGGCGGGGTTCGAGACGACGCATCCCAAGCTGGCGACGGTGGGGGCGGGCGGCATCGGGTTTCCGCGCGGGCACATCCTGCACGACTACCTGGAAGCGCGGGTGATGCCGAAGCTGGTGGGCCCGGTCAGCCGGGGCGAGATGCAGTATGCGGAGATGTTCAAGGCCGCGCAGCGGATGACGGCGAAGCCGGTGAAGTTCGGGACGGTCACGCCGGAACTGGTGGCCTTCGCGGTGCAGGACGAGCACTACAAGAGCCTGCCGGATCGGATCATGGCGCTGAGCGACGCCTTCAACGAGGAGCTGCACGACCTGGCGGATGCCGGCTGTCCGGTGATTCAGATGGAAGAGCCGCAGATCCACTTGCTGGCGGCGCGCGGCTACAAGGACCCGGTGATCACGCCGGCGTTCATGCTGAAGGTGTTCAACAACACGGTGAAGGGCCTCAGAGCCAAGACGGAAGTGTGGTGCCACACGTGCTGGGGCAACCCGTCGCAGCAGCGGATGTTCGGGGCGGTGCAGAGCTACAAGCCGGCGCTGGAGCTGCTGAACCAGGTGGATGCCGATGTGATCACGTTCGAGATGAAGAGCTCGAACCTGATGGACCTCACCGAGATTGGCGCGGCGATCACGCAGATGAAGGTGTGCGTGGGCGCGATTGACCATCACACGCTGCAGGTGGAAGCGCCGACGGAGGTGGCGGATCTGATTCGCGCCGCGCTCAAGGTGATCCCGGCGGAGCGGCTCGTGCTGAGCTCGGACTGCGGGATGGGGCGCGAGGGGATGAGCCGGCGGCATGCGTTCTACAAGATGGTGTCGCTGGTGCAGGGCACGAACATCGTGAAGAAGGAACTCGGGTTGCCGGTGACGGAGAGCCTGGGGGCGGATCCGAAGTATTCACTGATTCGGACGACGTAAGGTCCACGGTCCACGGTCCTCGGTCGCACGGTCGATCTAAACGGCGAACGACCGAGGACTAAGGACTCAAGGACTGGGGACTGAGGACTGAGGACCGTGGACTGGGGACTGGAGACCGAGGACCGAATGATTCGAGCCGCAATCGTCGGGATGGGGTGGTGGGGGAGAACCCTCGTGGAAGCGGTGGCCGACAGCGAGCAGATCCGCTTTGTCGCGGGCGCGACGCGCACGGTGTCGCCCGAGGTGAAGGCGTTCAGCGAGGCGCAGCACACTCCGACTGGTCGACAGCTACGACGCGCTCCTGGCGGACACGAGCATCGATGCGGTGGTGCTGGCGACGCCGCACTCGCTGCACGCGGCGCAGACGATCGCGGCGGCGACGGTCGGCAAGCACGTCTTCTGCGAGAAGCCCTTCGCCCTCCACAAGGCCGATGCCGAAGCGGCCGTCGCCGCCACCGCACAGGCCGGGGTCACGCTCGGCCTCGGCTACAACCGGCGCTTCCATCCGGAGATGACCAAACTGCGCCAGCAGATCCAGTCCGGGGACCTCGGGACGCTCCTGCACTTCGAAGCGACGATGACCTTCCCGAATGCGCTGTTTCTGAAGCCGGACGCCTGGCGCGCAGACAAAGACGAGACGCCCTGCGGTGGGCTGACGCCGATGGGCGTCCACGCCATCGACGGGATGATCGATCTCGGAGGCCCGATCGAGCAGGTCTACTGTCAGAGTTTCCACCGCGTGGTGCCGGTCGAGAGCGACGACACGACGTCGATGCTGTTTCGGATGACGAACGGCGCGTCGGGGTATCTCGGGACGATCACCGCGACCGGGCCCGGCTTCAGCTTCCAGGTGTTTGGCTCCAAGGGCTCGGTGCGACTCGAGGGGATGACCCACGTCGCCGGTGCGTCGTCGGAGGAGCGCCGCACGCGCCTCTTCAGCACGGGCAAGTTTCAACCGATCAAGGGCCCGGCCGAGGTCTGGGACGCGGCGCGCCTCGACGTCACGCGCGCGTGCCTGGAGGCGTTTGCGACCGCGGCCTCGGGCGGCACGCCGTATCTGATTCCGACGAGCGAGATGATTCACGGCGCCTCGGTCACCGAGGCGGTGGTGAAATCGGCCGCGAGCGGGCAGGTCGAGACGGTCGCGTAACGCACAAAGGATTGATGCCATGGATCTGGGTAAGGGCCTCGGCCACCTCACGTACTCGACGCTGGTGCACGCCACCGACGACTGGGATCAGCTCTGGAAGAGCGTCAACACCTATCTGCCGGCGGTGAAGGCGCGCATGGCGCCGCACGAGAAATTTGGCGTGTGCCTGCGGACGTCGGCACCCTCGGCCGCCGCGCTGTCCGCGGATCCGGCCAAGCGCGCCACGCTCAAGCAGTTTTTCGCCGACCAGGACCTCTATCTCTACACCGCCAACGCCTTCGTCTACGGCGTCTTCAAGAAGCAGGTCATCAAGGAAGACGTCTACGAGCCGGACTGGCAGACGCCGGAGCGCCGCGAGTACACCAAGCAGGTGGCCACGCTGCTCGCGGAGCTCGCCCCCGAGGGTATCAATCCCTCGATCCAGAGCGCGCCGCTCGGCTTCAAGCCCAAGGTCACGGGCGATCACGTCGTCGACGAGTACACGACGAACGTCATCGACGTCGTGGCGCATCTGGTGGAACTCAAGAAGAAAACCGGCAAGACGGTGACCCTCGGCCTCGAGCCGGAGCCACGCTGTTACCTCGAGACGACCGACGAGACGATTACCTACTTCCAGAAGTATCTCTTCTCGGGCGAGACGGCGAAGAAGCTGGCGAAGCAGGCCGGCCTCACCGAGGCGGATGCGCACCAGGCGATGCGCGACTACACGGGCATCGTCTTCGACATCGGCCACCAGTCGGTCGGCTACGAAGACATCCCGGCGTCGCTCCGCAAGCTGGTCGCCGCGGGCGTGCCGATCGTCAAGCTGCAGGAAGCGGCCTCGATGCGCATCCCCGAGGTGACACAGCAGACCGTGGACGCCCTGCAGTCCTTCGCGAAGACGATCTACCTCTCGCAGACCTGTCAGAAGAAAGACGGGCAGATGACCTGGTTCCTGAACCTCGAGGACGCGTTCGAGGCCTTCCAGAAGGATCCCGGGCCACGCGAATGGCGCACGCATTTCCATGTGCCGGTCTTCCTCACCGATCTCGGCGGCGCCTTCGGCACGACCCGCTTCGCGCTCGAAGAGGCGCTCGCCGTCCACAAGCAGACCCCGCTCTCCACGCATCTCGAGATCGAGACCTACACCTGGGACGTGCTGCCCGCGCACCTCAAGACGGGCGACATCGTCGACTACGTCACGCGCGAGCTGGAGTGGGTCAAGGGGCAGCTCACGTAAGGGCAAAGGTCAAAGGTCAAAAGACAAGGGTCAAAGGTTAGGTGGTAACCATGAAAGTGGGCTTCATCGGCCTTGGCCGAATGGGACAGGGGATGGCGCGGCGCATTCTCGGGGCCGGACACGAACTCTCGGTCTTCGACATGGTGGCTGCCGCGACGGGGCCATTCGGTGAAGCGGGCGCTCGCGTTGCGTCGTCGATCGCCGATCTCTGCGCCGGTCGTGACGTTGTCGTGACGATGCTCGTTGAGGACAAGGCGATTGTAGACGTTGCCCTCGGTGCCGGTGGGCTGTGTGACTCGCTTCCGCGCGGCGCGATCCACCTCGTGATGGGCACGCACGGTGTCGCGACCGTGCGACAGCTCGAAGCACGGCATCGTGATGCGGGTCAGACGCTCGTGGCTGCGCCCGTACTCGGTCGCCCGGACCTCGCGGCGTCAGGCCAGCTCGGTATCGTCGCTGGTGGTCCCGAGGATGCGGTGGGGAAGTGTGAGCCGCTTCTCAGCGCGATGGGACGCAAGACATTCCCCGCGGGAGCGAGGCCTGAATCCGCGACCGCGATCAAGCTCGCCAACAATGCCGTGCTCGGTTGCGCGATGGTGGCGATGGCCGAGGGCTTCTCGCTCGTGCGCAAGTACGGCGTGTTGCCGCAGGTCTTCCAGGACGTGATGACGGAAGGTTTGTTCTCCGCCCCCGCCTACAAGGTGTATGGCCAGAAGATGGTCGACGAAAGTTACGACCAGGTGGGCTCGCCGATTTTCGTCGGACTGAAGGACGCCGGCCTGATCGCCGCCGCGGCCGATCTCGCGCGTGTCCCGATGCCGAGCCACAACGTCTACTACGAGCGCCTCCTGGGTGCCGTCGCACACGGCGATGGCGACCGCGATCAGGCGGTTCTCGCCCGGGAACAGGCACGCGCGTCCGGCCTCGAATAGCGATCGAATACACTAATTTGGCTTTCGGCTCTGGACTCTCGGCTCTGGCCTCGGAGGAATCGTTTTGGCTGCTACAGGAACGCTGTCCGCTGTTGAACCCCTGACCGCGCCGTACGACCGGGAGCGTCTCGAAGACGTGGGGTTCATGACGTGTATGACCCTCGTGCTCCTGGGCAACTATGCGCAGACAGGGCACTTTGGCGGCCCACTGGCCTACACACCCTACAACGTGGCGACGCACCTGGCCGGCCCCGATCTCGGTGGACTGCGCTTCGACTACCGGCGGCCGAAGCATCCCTACAGTGACAAGTTCATGCTCGCGGGTGGCCACTGCATCCCGACGTGCTACGCGCTGTGGATGATCATGGGCCAGGCGCTGGCGCGGAAGTTCGAAGCGACCGGTCACAGGCGCTACTACGCCGATCCGCACGTCGCGATCCTGCCGGTCGACGCGCTCGGGTTCAGACGCGGCGCGGGTGCGATGGCGACGTTGCTCCAGGAGCACGGGCTTGCCGATCATCCGCTCTTCGCGCAGGCGAAGGTGCGCGGCATTCGCGCGCTGGCCGGACACGCCGAGAGCACCGACGTCACCAACGACGTCAACGGTGGGCCCTCGGGAATCGGCGTTGCGACCGCAGCCGGCAAGGCGGCCTTCTGGGACGTGATGGGCGCGGGTATCAACGCGCCGAAGATCATCACGTTCGAAGGTGAGTTCGCGATGACCGAGGGTCACGCGCAGGAGCTCAAGACGCAGGCGCTCGCGCTCAAAGTCGGGAAGCGGCTCCGCGTGATGATCTCTGACAACAACGCGGGCATCGACGACTCGTTGATCGGTGGTGTCATCGATCGCAAGTACGAAGGCTACAAGCTGGTCGATCAGTGGACCTCGTACGGCTGGAACGTGTTCGTGGTCCAGGATGGCAACGCCTACGACCAGGTCGTCGCCGTGCTGAAGACCATGGAGCATTGGGATCCGGCCGATCGCAGGCCGATGGCCGTGATCGGAAAGACGACGAAGGGCTACTGGCCGGCGGCGGTCGATCACAAGATTCCCGACTTCGGCGATCAGATCGTTGGTTATCCCAGCCATCCGTATGCGATGAAGATGAACTCGGATTACTTCCTCGCGTTGGCGAAGACATTCGAGACGCGTTACGGCGTGGAGTTCCAGGGGATTCGCGACGGCGCCGTGAAGGACGCGCGCGAGCGACTGATCCAGTTCAAGACCAACATCGACGTCGTGATGTCGCTGCTCGATCGCAACGGCATCGGCGACTGGCTCGCGGATCGGCTCGTGGAGAACGGCGAGTCGCTGCCCGATGTCATGCCGCTACGGGCGAAGGTGAACGAGGATCCCTTCCTCGACGAGCGGCTGCGTGTGGCGAAGCTGCCGGTCGAGCCGCAGAAGGTCTCCGTCACGAACGCGGTGACCGGTGCGAAGAAGGACGTCTCGATTACGCTCTTCCGCAAGGCCGGCGAAGTGGCCGGCACTCGTCGCGGCATCTCGGAGATCGTGAAGTGGGTGAACTACGTCACGGGCAATCGCTTCGTCACGGCCGCCGCGGATCTCTCCGAGTCAATCAACCTCGAACACGGGAGTATCTGGGGTCACTACGATCCGGAGACGAACGTCCTCGGCACGCGCCTCAAGGCGGCGATTCAGGAAGCCGGCAACGTGTCCACCGCCATCGGCCTCGTGAGCCAGAGCGCATCGCTCGATCCGGAGAAGTTCGCGGGAGTGTGGGCGATCAGCGGCACTTACGGTGCGTTCACGCCGCTCATGTACACCCCCGCGCGTGTGTGGAGTCAGCAGAATCAGGACAGCCCGTTCAGAACCGGCGTGCTGCACATCCTCGTCGGTCACTCGGGGCCTGAGACCGCGGCCGACGGCCGCACGCACTTCGGTATCTTCGCGCCGCAGGTGTGGAAGCTGTTCCCGAGAGGACAGACGATCCACCTGAATTTCTGGGACTACAACGATGTGGCGCCGGCGTACTTTGCGGCAGCGGAGGTCGCGGCACGAGAGAAGAAGGTCGGGATCATCACGCTCGAGGTCGCGCGACCGGACTTCCCGGTTGCAGATCGCACCACCTTCGCGGACAAGGATCTGCTGGCGGCGGCGAAGGGCTTTTACGTCATTCGCGACTTCAAGACCGGGCCGCGCCACGGCTACGTCATCACGCAGGGGTCCAGTTCGACCGTCAACCTTGTGAGCGTGCTGGCCAAGCTCGAGGCGGCCGGCGTGAACGTGCGCGTAATCGCCGCGATCAGCGAAGAGTTGTTCGACCGGCAGCCGGAGTCGTATCGCAACGCAGTGCTGCCGCGCGAGGCTTACTACGATCTGATGGTGGTGACGACGGGCACACGCCGCATGTGGCCGCTGCGCGACGTCGGTCCGCTGACGGACGAGTACTCGATGACGTCCGACTGGGACAACCAGTGGCTCACGAGTGGCCTCGAGCCGGACGTGATCGCGGAGGCGCACCTGGATCCCGCGTCGATCTTCTCGAGTATCCAGCGGTTCGCGCGCGAGCGCGAGTCGCGCATCTCGCGCCAGCGGGATCTGGTCGCCAAACTGTAACCACGAACCCCGAGCCCCGGATCCCGGATCCCGGAACGGTACACTACAAACGTGGCCACACACGGCTTGCTGGTCTTCGATCACATTCCCAAGACGGCAGGCACCACCTTCCGACGTTCGTATCTGACTGCAGCACTCCCCGCCGCGGAGCGCTGGATCCTCGGCGGCGGCGAGACCAACGCGCGCGATCGAGAGAGGTTCCTCTCGTTGCCATCGGCGCAACGCGATCGCATTCGTGTCGTTGCCGGGCACGAGGCCGGCTCGATGCGTCCTGAGTTGCCGGGTGCCCGATTCATCACCGTGGTGCGAGACCCGATTCAGCGCGCGATCTCCTCGTATCTGCACGCTCGCTTTCATGAAGGTGGTGAGAAGCTCTGGCCGGATGTCCGCGAACAGCTACTCTCGCTGGCGCAGTTCGCACAACGGTACATCCCACCGAACTATCAAAGCCGCGTCGTGCTCGGTGACGACTACGAACGTCTCGACGCCGATCGGATCCGGCAGCGACTCAGTGAGCGATACGCGCTGGTCGGCTACACCGAGGCTTTCGATGAATTCGTCTACCTCCTGCACGAGATCGAAGGGCTGCCGCTCTGTCCTTACGCCAATCGCCTCGTAAGGCCCGAGCGCGAGAGCTACGTGCCCCCCGCGTCCGATCTCGATGCTGTCGGGCAGTCGCACACCGTCGATGCCCTTCTTCACCAGATCGTGAAGGAGGAGTTTCAGTCACGGATCGATGCGTTGTCAGCCGACTCGCGCGATCGACTGCAGCAGTTTCTCGCGTCGCTCCGTGCGTTCCGTGCGGAATCGAAGCAGTGATACCGTAAGGGCCGAGGAAGGGGAGTGCTATGAGGCGAGGACTGGTGCTTGGAACGCTGATCGGTGTGGCGGCTCTGTCGATGGTCGTGTCCGGCCAGGCTCCGGGACCGTCGGCGGCGTCGATCAAGGCCACGCAGATCGAAAAGGTCAAAGACAACCTGTACATCATCACCGGCTCGGGAGCGGGAGACACCGCAGCGTTCAGCGGCGGCAACGTCGCCGTGTTCATCACGGACGCTGGTGTGACACTCGTCGACACGAAGCTGCCAGGTTTCGGGCCCACCATCCTCGAACGGATCAAGACGGTCACGAACAAGCCGGTCACGCGCATCATCAACACGCACACTCACGGCGATCACACCGGTGGCAATCCATTCTTCGGCGCCTCAATCGAGACGATCGTTCAGGAGAACACCAAGGCGAACATGGCGAAAATGCCGGAGTTCAGCGGCGCCAACGCCCAGTTCCTCCCGAAGCGCACCTACAAGGACAAACTGACCGTCGGATCGGGCAAGGATCAGATCGATCTCTACTACTTCGGCCGCGGTCACACGAACGGCGATACCTTCGTCGTCTTCCCCGCGCTCCGGACGATGCACGTGGGCGATATCTTTGCGTGGAAGGCGCTGCCGTATGTGGACACCGACAACGGTGGCAGTGTCGTCGAGCAGCCCGAGACGCTCGCGAAGGCGGCGGCGACCGTGAAGAACGTGGACACGATCATCAACGGGCACATCCCGGTGGGAACGTTCAACGATCTGCGTGAGTATGCTGACTTCACAAAGGACTTCGTGGAGTTCGCGCGCGCGTCGCTGAAGGCTGGGAAGACCGTCGAGCAGGCCGCCGGCGAATACAAGGTCGCACCGAGGTTCAAGGGCTACGAGGTGAGTGTCAATCCTGCATTCGGTGGCGCACTCGCGAACCTGAAAATCGCCTACGGCGAATTCAAGAAGTAAGCGGTAAGCAGAAGGCAGGGAACTGCCTCGTTCCTCCGGTGTCGAACGGAGTGAACGCCCTTGCCGGCGAGGGCCCTCCTTCTCCTGAAGGAGGCCTATGCGGAAATACACCCTCGTCTTTTCGATCGTCGCGCACGCGGTGGCCGTGGGCACGATGATCATCGTCCCTGCTCTGGCGACGGAAGAACTTCCCGAGCCTCGACGCACGAGCGAATTCATCATCGTGAGACCGGAGATGCCAGCGCCTCCGGTTGTGCGACAACAACGCGCGGAGGTGGCGCCGTCGACGGCGATTCCAGTGCCGCTGTCGCCGCCCGAAGGGATCCAGCCGGAGCCGATCGTCGAGCCTCCCGATCCGGGCGCGCTCGATTTTGGCGCGTCGCCGACGGGCGTTCCCGTCGGTGACTTCGTCTCCGGCGGCGAGCCCGTACCTCCTCCACCACCGCCGATTCCGTCTCGCCCCAAAGAGCCCGTGCACGTCGGCGGCCGCATCGAGGCGCCGACGAAGACTCGTGCACGTCAATCCGATCTACCCTCCAATCCCTCTCGCGGCGCGCAAAGAAGGGCTGGTGATTCTCGAGGCGCTGATCGCCGAGGACGGTACCGTGCGCGACGTGAAGGTGCTGCGTCGTGCGCCGCTGTTCGAGGAGTCAGCCATCGCGGCGGTGAGGCAGTGGCGGTTCTCGCCGACGCTGCTCAATGGCGAACCTGTGCCTATCGTGATGACGGTGACAGTGGGGTTTACGCTGGAACGATAGGTCCACAGTCCTCAGTCCGCGGTCCTCAGTCCTGCGGAGTAACGACTGAAGACCGGGGACTGTAGACCGAGGACCAGAGTTACAATCCACCCTATGCGAACTCGTCTGATGGCTCTGACGCTCGGCCTGCTGGTCGCGACGTCGCCATTCCTCCTCGCCCATCATTCCTTCTCCGCGGAATACGACTCCAACCAGCCGGTGAAGGTCACCGGTACAGTGACCAGAGTGGACTGGCAGAATCCGCACATCTGGTTCTTCTTGGACGTGAAGGACGAGCAGGGGAAGGTCAGCAACTGGGGATTCTCCGGTGCCCCTCCGGGCGTGCTCCAGCGCCGTGGCATCAGCAGGGACTCGCTCAAGGCTGGCGACGTCGTGGTCGTCGAAGGATTCCGAGCGCGAGACGGATCGAACAACGCATCGGGCGGCAAGGTGACGTTTGCTGATGGCCGCAGCGTCTTCACCGCCTCGAATGAAGACAAGGCTCCGCGCTAGAGAGGGCTGTCATGTCGAAGATACAGACGAACGTCGCCGCGCTCGCCAGCGTGCTCGCAGTAGTGCTGGTCGCGATGTTGAACGCGCAGTCGAAGCCGGTCGCCCAGATTCCTCGCACGGCGGATGGCAAGCCGGACTTGAGTGGCATGTGGGACAACCCGAAGGAACCCGGCTCTCGCGCACCGGCGACTGTCTTCGACAAGGCGAAGATGGCGCCGTTCGTTCCGGGTGGCGAGGCGCTCTTCTACGAGCCGCGCACCGGCGATCCGCGACACGACGAACCGCGCGCGTTCTGCATGCCGTCAGGATTCCCGTCGGCGTTCCTTGGTCCGTATCCGGTGCAGTTGATTCAGACGCCGCAGTACCTGGTGATGTCGACCGAGTTCATGAACGTCACGCGGATCGTTCCGCTCGATGGACGTCCGCACAAGACGGACATCGAACCGACCTTCTACGGAGAGCCGGTCGGCCGCTGGGAAGGCGACACGCTCGTCATCGAGGGGCGCAACTACAAACGCTGGTCGCTCGACGATTGGTACTACCAGAACCCCAAGGAGTACCGCATGCACAGCGAGGCGTTCCATTCCATCGAGCGGCTGCGCAGGGTGGACGCCGACACGATCGCCTACGAGTTCACGGTGGACGATCCCAAGATCTTCACGAAGCCCTGGTCGGTGCAGTGGGAGATGAAGCGTCACCCCGAGTGGGAGAAGACCGGTCTCTACGAGATGGTCTGCAACGAGAACAACCGCTGTGAGGGAGGGAAGTGTCGCGACTCGAAATGAGACGATCACGACACACCGAGGCACAGAGGCACCGAGAAGATCCTAGATTAATCTCTGTGCCTCGCTGCCTCTGTGTGTCGTAGTCACTTTGAAGGACGTTTGAACACGGACTCGTTCTGCAGCAGCTTCTCGATCCGCTGCAGATCTTCGTTGTTCTCGATGCACTCGTACTCGCGGATGCGTTCGCCCGGACGCAACCTGAAGATCTCCTCGGCGTTCCACGGTTTCGTGAACACTTCTGGATCGTCCATCGTCGCCTGATAGCGAATCGTGTTGTAGCTGTCTCGCGTGTAGCGCTCGGTCACCCGCAGTTTCTCGCTGTGCACGGTGCCCACACCGATCAGCCACGTCTTCGTGTTGAAACCGGTGACGTCAACGACCAGCGTGTCGCCTTCCCAGTGCGCCACTGAATCCCCAAGATATGAGGGCTCCATGTCCTCAGGATGCGGACGGCCGTCGGTCGGGATCACGCGGAACGCATGATGGGTTTCGTAGAGAAACACCATCTGGTCTGGCATCTGCAGGATCTGGAACGGCAGCGGCCTGAAGCTGATTCGCGGCACGCCGGAGATCAGGCAACGCGCCATCGGATCGTCGATGCCGCGGCGGTCCAGAAAGTACTGCCGCTGCTTCTCCGCTTCCGGTTTGTATGGCGGAGGCTCGGTGCGCGGCGCGGGTCGGCCTTCGTCGATATCTGACTGCCGCGCTGCAGCGACTTCGGCCTCGCCGGCCATCAGGCGCAACGCGCCGGTGGCGATCCAGATCCCGGAGAGGTCAGGCTTTCCGTTGGCAGATCGCGGCGCAGGCTTCGCCTTTGTCTGGCTCTGCGCGCCGGGCGCGCCAGTCAGGCACGCAGCTGCGATCGCGATCGCCATCCACGCGGCATGGTGTTTCTTCACGTCGCCCTCGCCTACTGTCCGCCCGTACCAGCGGGCGGGCCTGATGTCAGCTTGGATCCGTCAGCGAACGTCACCTCGCGAGCGGCGACGAGGTTGGGCTCTACACGCGCACGCCAACCCTGCACCGTGACGGTCATCCCCGGTTTCAGCGAGACGTCCTTCTTCCAGCCCTGCCGCACGAGCATGTTCGGCGGGTAGCCTTCGAACGCCCACTGCGTGACGGCTCCCTTGTCGTCCTTCACGTCAACGTAGAAGTGAAAGTGCGGATTGGTCCACTCGATCCTGACGACGGTGCCCGTCAGTGTGATCGGCTTGTCGGCGTCGTACTGGGCGGCGAACGAGTGATGGGCGGAGAGGACTGACGTGCCCAGGAGAATACAAGGAGCGGCGTCAAGCCGCTCCGGTAGACGCTGCACAACAGGGTGCGCATCAAGGCCACGAGTCACGCTCCTTCTCGCGGTGGCGCCGCGAGTCGATGCAGTGTAGCCCTGGGGTATCAAAGATCCAGTCAACTCCCAACGTCCAACCTCCAACTCCCAAACCGGACTGTTCTTGGCATTGGGAATTGGTATTGGGATTTGACGAGTTTCATCCGTATACAATGCCCCACCCGATGCCGCCTGCGACCGCCTTCGACGTCCGCCAGTTCATCGACGAGCAACCCGTCGGCCGCTACCAGTTGATGGTCGCGACGATGTGCTCGCTCATCGTCTTTGTAGACGGGTTCGATGCGCAGGCGATGGGCTACGTCGCGCCCGCGCTCAGTACGGCGATGCAGATTCCACGCAGCGTGCTCGGGCCGGTGATCTCGAGCGGACTCGTCGGGATGATGATCGGCGCGATGGTGAGCGGTCCGCTTGCCGATCACTCGGGCCGGCGACCGGTGCTCATCGGATGCGCGCTGATCTTCGGCGTTGGCTCGCTGCTCACGGCCACTGCGCAATCGATCGAAGTGCTCGCCGGCTTTCGCTTCCTGACCGGGCTCGGCATGGGAGGCGCGATGCCCAACGCCATCGCGCTCACCTCCGAGTACATGCCGCATCGCCGCAGAGGCACGGCGGTGACGACGATGATCTGCGGGTTCTCGCTGGGAGCCGCGGTCGGTGGATTCGTGGCGGCATCGATCATCCCTCGCTTCGGATGGCCGGCGGTGTTCGTCGTTGGCGGAGTGACACCGTTGCTGATCGCGGCGGCGGCGTTCGCGTGGCTGCCGGACTCGATTCGATTTCTTCTCGTGAAAGGCGGAGCGGAGGATCGAGCCAGAGACTACCTGTCGCGGATTGCCCCGGGTGCGACACTCCCTCGCACGCTGTCCGCCGGTCCCGACGAGCGCGCGCCGCACGGCGCGTTTGCGGTGGCGCAACTCTTCACGCATCGCCGGGCCACCGGCACGGTCCTGATCTGGGTCGTGTACTTCATGAACCTCCTCAACCTCTACTTCCTGAACAGCTGGCTGCCGACGATCATCAGCGACGCCGACGTTCCGGTGGCAACCGCGATCAGACTGACTGCGCTCTTTCAAGTGGGCGGAATCGGCGGCGCGCTCGTGCTCGGCGCCATCCTCGATCGGGTCTTCTCATTCTGGATTCTCGCCGCCTGCTATCTATGGGCGGCGGTCTGCGTCTTCTTCATCGGCGCATCGGGCACATCGCCGCTGTGGCTCGGTCTCACGATCGCCTCCGCCGGCTTAGGTATCATCGGAGGACAGAACGCCTGCCACGCACTCACGGCCGGGTTCTATCCCACGACGATTCGCTCGACCGGAGTGG
Source organism: uncultured Acidobacteriota bacterium (assembly GCA_963818645.1). Lineage (GTDB taxonomy): Bacteria > Acidobacteriota > Vicinamibacteria > Vicinamibacterales > UBA2999 > Gp6-AA40. Next base: position 34,630 of record CAWFTF010000021.1, read on the forward strand.
GATGGGCGCTCGGGATCGGCCGCATCGGATCCATCGTCGGCCCCGTCCTCGGAGGGCTGCTGCTGGCTCGAGGGACACCCGTTGGACGGGTGTTCTGGGCGGCGGCGATTCCTGCGCTGATCGCCACGCTGGCGGCCGCGGGCATCGCATCCATCACACGCGGAGACCCGAAGTGAAGATCGACATCTTCAATCACGTTTTTCCCAAGAGCTTCTTCGACCGCTACATCGTCAGCGGCGCGGCCGGCAAGGAAATCGGCAAGCGCATGGCGAACGCCACGATCGGGTTCGATCTCGATCAGCGCTTCCGCATCCTCGACGAGTTCGAGGACGTACGGCAGGTCATCACCCTCGGTCAGCCTCCGATTGAAGCGCTCGGCGGACCGAAGGAGTCTCCAGCGATCGCGCGCGAGGCCAACGACGGCCTGGCGGAGCTCGTTGCGAAGCATCCCGATCGGTTCATCGCGTTCGCCGCGTCGCTGCCTCTGAACAACGCTGACGCGTCGCTCGACGAGATGACGCGCGCGATCGATCAGCTCGGCGCCAAGGGCGTGATGATCTACACGAACATTGCCGGCACGCCGCTCGACGCGCCCCAGTTTCAGCCGCTGTTCGACGAAGCTGCGCGACGGGACGTGCCAATCTGGCTGCATCCCGCACGCGGAGCGTCGATGCCGGACTACAGCAGCGAGGACAGCTCCGCGTTCGAGATCTGGTGGGCGCTCGGCTGGCCGTACGAAACGGGCGCGGCGATGGCGCGCCTGGTGTTCTCAGGCGTCTTCGACCGGCATCCGAACCTGAAGATCATCACGCACCATCTTGGCGGCATCGTCCCGTATCTCGAGGGGCGGGTTGGCTACGGGTGGGATCAGCTCGGCGCGCGCACGTCGAAGGTGGACTACTCGGCGCTGCGGCAGTCGATGAAGAAGCGCCCCGTCGATTACTTCCGCATGTTTCACGCCGACACGGCGATGTTCGGCGCGCGTGCCGCGACGCGATGTGGCCTGGAGTTCTTCGGCGCGGATCAGGTGCTCTTCGCGAGCGACATGCCGTTCGATCCGACGCCCGGGCTCTACATGCGCGAGACCATCCGCGTGATCGAGAGCCTCGATCTCAGCGTCGAGGACAAGCGGCGCATTTACTCGGGCAACGCTGAACGACTGTTGCGTATCAAGTGTTAGCTTTCAGTTTTCGGGTTGACGTAGATCGTGACGCCAGTCGCGATCGCGAGGGTAAGTAGTCGATCGACGACGTTCGGCGGAACCGACACGTTCTAGTCTACGATTACGGAGTGTTCTCTTCTTCGTCTTCTTTCACGTGGACATAAAAGCTGACACCGTGGTCCTCGGCACGCCTCTGAGTTCGTCAACAATTCCCGAGACGAGATGGGTGTCTGAATTCGCCCAAGGGTTGTCGAGCACGAATCCCTTCATCGCAATGAAGGCCTCCAGTGATTCACGAACACCTGCTAAGCCTTGCGCGACAGTCCCAGGCTGAAGCGCAAAGGCGGCTTCAGGCTCACACAGAGACATGAAGGCGTCGAGATTCCCGGTGTTGATTCCATCGACGACCAATTTCAGGCCTCGCTCACGCGCTTCTGTGGACATGACATCCTTTCTCGTCTACTAAGGTGTCAAGGGAACCAAAAACGGCTCAACAGCTCGAGGAAACGGGCTTGGAGGCGATGTCCCGGCCGCGAACGTTATTGCGCCGGCAAAGCTGCCCACCTAATCTAGGCGCATGCACAGGACGGTACTGACTCTATCCCTCGTACTGGCGGCGTGTGGGCTGTCCCTGACCGCGCAAACGCCTCCGACGAATGCGGCACAGCAGGTTCACGCTGATTTGAATCAACTGATGCGCGGCGTCTTGTATCCCGCCGCCAACGTGGTGTTCTCCGCGCAAGTCGACAATCCTGCAGACGTGAAGTTGATTCCCGGCCACGACCCCTCGATGTCGACCGACCCTCTGACGAGCACATTCGGGGGTTGGCAGGCAGTCGAGAACGCCGCGATGGCGCTCGCCGAGTCCGCCAACTTGTTGTCGATCCCCGGGCGAAGCTGCTCCAACGGCGCGCCCGTTCCGACGAAAGACCCGGCCTGGGCGATGTTCGTGCAAGAGCTTCGTGACGTCAGCATGAAGGCCTACGGAGCGGCCCAAGGCCAAAGATCAGGACAAGATGATCGAGATTTCCGAGACGCTGAGCGCGGCGTGTGCCGGCTGCCACCGCAAGTGGCGCGACCGCAAGGCGCCAGACAACCGCTGTAAGTAGGAATTCCTGTTAGAGGGCATTGGCGTGTCATTCGTGAGCAGACTGGCGCGGCTCAGCCCGCGACGCCTCCTCCACTCACTCGACGAGGTCGAGCGATTGCACGGTCAGGTCCATGGGCTGGAAACTCGCGTACGACAGCTTGTCGCCGCTCACGAAAGCAGCGAGAAGACGCTGGAGCAGCTGCGCACGGCGCTGGCCGCCTTCGACCCCGACCGGATCCGGTCTCACGTCGCGGGCGCCGTTGCGGCGGCTCCGTTCGCATCGGAGCCATTTCCCCATGTCCTCATCGACAAGCTGTTGCCGGAGAACGCGTACCATCAGCTCGTGAAGGCGATTCCGCCGCGGGTCTTCTTCGAGCATCTCGACCTGAATCATCAGGAGGTGATGGTCCCTTCTGACCTGGCGCCGCTCTTTTCTCGCGAGATCTGGGCCGCGTTTTACGATCGAGTGGTCACCGAAGCCCTCGTTCCCGGTCTGGTCGACAAATTCCGGGAGCCACTTGATCGGCTCGTGTGCCGATACTGGCCCACGCACCAGTCACTCGGAGACGCCAACATCCGGCTCGAGCTCCTGATGTCGCGAATTCTGCTGCGGCGACCCGGTTACGTGATCAAGCCGCACCGTGATCCCCGCTGGGCGTTTGTGACCTGCCTCGTCTATCTGCCCCCGCGCAACGCTCAGCGGTTCTTTGGAACGCAGCTGTGCGCGGTGCGTCGCGAACCAGAACACCGTTCGCCCGGCGCACTCTGGATGGACGACACCGACATCGAGGTGGTGAAGTCGGTCCCCGGTTACCCGAACACTGCCTTAGCGTTCGTGAACGGGACCGGCGCCCACCGTGCCTCGATTCCGGAAGACGTCGCGTCCGACACCGAGCGCTATCTCTACCAGCTTCAGCTCGGTCCCTCGGTAGCAAGCCAGCGACGGCTTCTCGCATCCATGCCGGCGGACGAGGTCGCCCGCTGGAGGAAATAGAGTTCTTCGTGGACTCAATCTTCGTGGTTCATCGCTGATGGGTGGGCTGAGCGATCGGTTCGAGTCCTGTCTTCTGGATAGTGGCTGCCGCCGCCGGGGACGCGAGAAACTCGATGAGCGCCTTTGCCGCTGACGGGGCGGTTGCCTTTGTGGCGATGGCCGCGCTGACGATCGAAACCTGCTGAACCTCGGCCGGCAGCAGGCCCACGTAGTCGATGCCGGCGATTGGCAGAAGTTCGCTCACTTGCTGAAAGCCGATCTCTGCATCGCCGCGCGCGACGACAGCGCCGACGCGCTCGCTCTCGATGCGCCTCGCCTTGTCCTTGACTTGATCGGCGATGCCCAGCCGCTTGAACAGTTCAGTGGACACGTACGTGCCGCTTGCGCTCGCTGAGTAGGCGATCGACTTCGCCTGAAGCAATGTCTGGCGCAGTGCGGCGATGGTGCTGATGTCAGGCCTGGGAGCACCCTTTCGCACGGCGATCCCGATCATCGACCGCGCCAGCTGGACCCGGCTTGCCGTAACGATGTGTCCCTTCTTGACCAGGGGCTCCAGCGCAGCGTCGATGGCAATCACCACATCGACCGGCTCACCGCGATCGAGCCGAACTGGGATCGAGTCCTGCGCACCACCCATCGACGCCCCGTACGTCGTGACCACCGTGTGTCGCGTCGTCTTCTGGAACTGCTCGACGAGTTGCTGGTAGGCCTCGGTGAACGCACCTGAGGTCATCACCTTGATCTCGTCAGCGCGCGCGGGCGTCGCGACGAGCAGCGCAAGGACTGCGAGGAGACCGCAGATCTTCTTCATTTCGATGTCAGCACGAATCGCTGTGCGCGTCGATTCGTGACGATCTCCGCCGTGTACAGATTCCCCTTCGAGTCGGCCGCCATGTGATGGACGATGTCGAAGTCGCCTGGCTTGGGTCCGCGCATGCCGATCGCGCCGATCTGCGTCAGCTTCTCGCGATCGAAGATGACGACCCGCATCGGTCCGGAGTCGACGACGTACAGATACTGCTGCTTGCGATCGGGCGAGAACGCGAAGCCGGCCGGCACCGGCGCGACGTCGCTGCCTTCGTTCGTGACGCGCACCTGCTTGAGAAACTTCCCGTCGCGCGTGAACAGCTGGATGCGGTTGTTGATGCGATCCGCGACGTAGACGACGCCGTCGCGCGACACCTTGATCGCGTGCGGCAAGCCGAACTCCGGCGGCCCGTCGGGCGTCGTCTGCGCTTGCGGGGTCGGCGCGTTCGCTGCGAACGTCGGCGGCGGCGGGTTGCCGAACGCGCCCCACATCCGCTTGAACTTCCCGGTCTCCGAGTCGAAGACGATGACGCGCTTGTTGCCGTAGCCGTCGGCGGCGTAGACCTCCTTCGCCTGCGTGTCGACGAAGACGTCGGTGGCCTGATGGACGTTTTCCGTATCGAGGTTGCCGGTGCTCTGTCCGCTTCGGCCGATCTGCATGACCAGCTCGCCGCTCATCGTGAACTTCATGATCATGTCGTCGCTGACGCCGGGTGTGGTTGCACGCGGCCAGCCGGCGCGCCCGGCGATCCAAACGAAGTCGTTCGCGTCGACGAAGATGCCGTGCTCGCGGCCGAGCCACGCCGCCCCGTTGTTAGGTCCCCCCCAACTCGTCAGCAGCTTCCCCGATGCATCGAACTTCAGCACCGGCGGCGCCGCGTTCGCGCGCTTGTCCTCGGGAATCGACTGGGGCACGTGCAGCACCCAGATGTTGTCGTTGCGGTCAACCGAGATCGACGTCACCTCGCCAAGTACCCAGTTGTTCGGGATCGTCGGCCACTTCGCGTCGAGCTCGAACGTCGGTACCTTGAGCGTGCTGGCCTGCTGCGCGCGGGCGGGTGCAACGAGCCAGGCCGTCACACCGAGGGCCATCACGGTCGCAGCGAAGACGGCGAGGGATCGGTGGATCTTCGTGAGCATGTACATCTCCAGGTCGGCGAAGCCTACTTCGATTGGAAGAATTCCGTCAGGATGCGGCGAAACGCATCCGGCTGCTCGAGCCACGGGAAGTGCCCGCACTGGTTCAGGTACGTCAGCGCGGACGATTTTATGGCGGCGTGAATGTCTTCGGCGGTCTTGTCGCCAACCGGGTCCTGATGTCCTTGAACGATCAGGACGGGACGATCGAGTTGGCGAAGACCCGGGCGCGAGTCGTAGCCCCTGGACATGTCGCCGAACAGCAGCGCGTTCACCTGCAGCGTGAGCGTGCCATCCGGCAACTGCGACGCGAACGCCAGTCCTTTCGCGCGTTCGAAGAAGTAACCCGGCGTGATAGCCCGCACCTGTTCGAGTCGCTGCTTTGTCCGGGTCCACGCCGCGCTTGGGCGCTTCAGTCCAGTAACGCTCGGCCTCGAGGTCTTCCGACCGCAGCCGCATGCGGATGTTGTCGTTGAACCACTCCGCGAACTCGAGCGTCGGTCCACCGGAGCCGATGAGAATCATCCGGTCGATACGATCCGGATGCGCGGCGGCGTAGGCCATCGCCAGCATGCCGCCCCACGAGTGGCCGACGAGAAACAGTCGCTCCTGCTTGAGATGCACCCGCAGCGCCTCGAGGTCCGCGACGACGTGCCGCAGGGTCATGTTTTCCGCGGTCATCGTGGCGAGCTTCGAGCGTCCTGTCCCTCGCTGCTCGTAGAAGACGCGTTGATAGGACGCCGGCACGAACTCGCCGACAGGGATCATGTAGTCGACGGTGAAGCCGGGGCCTCCGCTCAGAAAGATGATGGGCGCGCCCGAACCGCTCGTGCGATAGAAGAGCTGAACGCCGTCACGCGTGAAGGAACCGTCCTGTGCGAACGCCGTCTGGCCGCAGACGACCAGCGCAATCCACAGCAGCAAACACGATTGTCGCGGCCGAATCATCGGGGATAGCATACGTCCAACCGAGGAGAGCTCATGCGACTGCGAATACCTCTTACGATCGCCATCGCCATCATCGCTACCGTCGTTGCCATCCACGCGCAGATCACGTCGAATCCTTTGCCGGCGCCCGTCGAGAAGAAGGGACTGGCCGTCGAGATTCGCGATCTCACACGACTGCCTGACACGCGCTCGATGCTCGCCGCCGGTCAGGATGTGAATCCTGCGGGCTGGGCGCGCGTGCAGTTCGTCCGCGATCTGCCGGACGGCCGCCGGTTCGTCAACGACTCGCGCGGGTTTCTCTACCTGCTCGACAAGGACAACAAGCCCGCGGTGTACGCCAACGTCGCCAAGGAGTTCCCGTTTGCCATCTACAACAGGCTGGAAAGCGGGCTCATCGGCTTCGACTTCCATCCCGAGTTCGCGAAGAACGGGTTGTTCTACACCGTTCATGGCGAGCGCGCGATGGGCAATCCGGCGAAGCTGAATTTCATCCCGCCGGGGTACACCGAGAAGGATGTGACGTACCACAACGTGATCACGGAGTGGCACGCGAAGAACCCGGCCGCGAACACATTCGAAGGCACGCGACGCGAGCTGTTGCGTGTCGCCCACGTCGTGATGAACCTCACGCATCCGTTCGGGTTCGTCGGCTTCAACCCGACCGCGAAACCAGGCAGTCCCGACTACGGCCTGCTCTACACGAGCGGCAGCGACACCGGCTTCAGCAACGGCGGCGGGCCGAACGCCAACAACCCGAGCCAGACGCAGCGCCTCGACTCCGTCATCACCGCCATCCTGCGGATCGATCCGCGCAGTCCGTCCGTGTCGAAGGGAACGAAAGGTCTCGGCGACTACACGATTCCGCCGGGCAACAAGTTCGCTGCCGACAACGATCCGAAGACGCTCGGTGAGATCTACGCGTACGGTTTCAGGAATGCGCACCGGATGTCGTGGGACCTCACTGACGGAACGATGTACGCATCCGATATCGGGATGAACCAGATCGAAGAGGTCAACATCGTCCGCAACGGTGAGAACTACGGATGGATGAAGCGCGAGGGCTACTGGGAGAACGGCATGATCAGGCCTGGTGGCGCGCTCGATCAGTTGTTCACGTTGCCGGCAGAGATCCTCGACGGACGTAAGAAGGACGAGTTCACGTATCCCGTGGCCATCTACGATCACGACGAGGGGCAGGCCGTGTCAGGCGGCTTCGCGTACCACGGTCGCATCGCCGCGCTGCGCGACAAGTTCATCTTCGGCGACGTCCAGCGCGGACGGGTGTTCGCGTCCGATCTTGCCGAATTGAAGAAGGCGGACGATGGTGTGCCGCAGACGGTGGCACCGGTCCAGGAGATTCAGCTGTTCGTGCGCGACGCCAGCGGCAATCGAACGGATGTCTCGCTGCCGGAGTTGATCACGAAGGCGATGGGAACCAAGCTGCCGCGGGCCGACCTGCACATCAGTCAGAGTCGCGACGGCGAGCTGTTCGTCACCTCGCGACAGGATGGATGGATTCGGATGTTGGTGCCCTAGGGCAACGTGAAGAGGGCGACCGACGAGACGTCCTTCACGAAGATGCGTTTTCCCGAAATGGCTGGCGCGGCCCACGTGGCGGCGTCAGCCACCTTGTATCGCTTCAGCTCCTGAAAGCTCGTTCCGCTCACGCGCCCAACCATAAGCTCGGCATCCTCCTCGAGCGAAAGAATCAGATCACCCGTGTGCGCGATCGCCGCGTTCTCGCCTTGACGCGGCATGCCAGTCCAGAGCGTCTTGCCGGTCTTCAGATCGAGCAGCATGTACTGGCCGCGATTGCGATGTGACAGCGCGAACAGCTTGTCTCCAACGACGACCGCATCGGCCATGTAGAGCGACGCCGCCGGGTTCTCCCACACGACCTCCGTCATCCACTGCTCGTCTTTCTTGACGATGCGGAGCGCGGTGGTTGGCTTCTGGTAGCCGGAGACGATGAGCGTCGATCCTGAGAGTAGAGGCGTGATGATGTTCTGTGTGTACTCCGTCGAGAACGGCCGCTGCCAGAGCAGGCGGCCATCGCTCTCCGAGACGCCGATGATGTTTTCCTGCGAGAGCGTGATCACCTGGCGGACACCTTCGATGTCCGCAACGATTGGCGACGCGTAAGACGGACCATCCCCGGTCCAGGACCACTTGACGTCGCCTGTGTTCGCGTCGAACGCGGTGAGCGCACCCTTTCCGTGACCGCCGACGTGCACGATCACGAGACCGCGATCCACGAGCGGTGACATCGACGTTCCGTACAACGGCAGGACGTTGCCAGCGGCCTTCTGCCACAGCTGCTTGCCGCTGGCCGCATCGAACGCCGTCACGATGCCGCCCATCCCGAGTGTGTAGAGGCGGCCGTCGGCGAACGTTGGCGTGGACTTCGGACCGGGTCCGTGTGCCTCTGCGGCTGGATTGACCTTGACGGGGGCGGCGTACCGCGTCTGCCAGATCACCTTGCCCGTCGCCGCGTCGAGCGCCTGCATGACCTCGCTGGTCATCTGTCGGCTGAACACGTATACGCGATTGCCGATCAGCACGGGCGTGGAATAGCCCGTACCGACGTCGGCCTTCCACACCCGCGTGAGTTGTTCAGGCCAGGCTGTCGGGATTGAGAAGGATGCCGCGACACCGTCGCGGTTCGGTCCGCGGAACTGAGGCCAGTCCGTCGCCGAGCTCTGCGCCCCGAGGACGATCGGGAATGCGGCGAGAGCTGCAGCGACGATCAGGCCGCGATAACGAATGTTCACTCTCCGACTATAGCCCCGTGCGAGACAGCTGATCGAGGACCTTCCCGCGCGGACTGTCGGCGGGCACGAAGCGCTGAATGCGCTCACCCGCGAAGACCTCGCCAGTGTAGATGTTCCCCTTCGAATCGACGGCGATCATGTGCAGCCCCCAGAACGAGCCGCCGCTCTCACCCATGCTGCCCATGCGACCCACTTCCTTTCCACTCTCGCGGTCGAGGAAGTAGATGTGGTTGTTCGTCAGGTCCGAGATGTACAGGAACTTCTGTTGCTTGTCCTGTGAGAACCCGACGCCACCGGTCGCGCCGCCGACGCCGGTCTGCTCGGCAAGCTTGAACTCCTTGAGGAACTTGCCTTCGCGCGTCGTGACGTGAATGCGGTTCGCGTTGCGATCGGCTGCGTACACGAGGCCGTCGTTCGACACGTTGATCGTGAGATGCCCGCGGAACTCCTTCGGCATCGGACCGCCCGGCGTGTACGCGCGGTCGGCGTCGTTGGTCGAGACCTCTGACAGCGGCCGCCCGTAGGCGCCCCATCCGCGCTTGAACGCGAGCGTTTTGAAGTCGAAGACCATCACGCGGCCACCGAGGTAGCTGTCCGCAACGTAGATGTCGTTGTTCGGCTCGTCGATGCGAATCTCTTCGATCCCACCGACGATCATCGGTGTCGTTGCCGGATACTTCGCGCGAAACGCCTGTGCGTTCCCCCCGCGTGCGGCCCCTTCACCGGAACTGCCGCCTCCGCGCCCAAGGAATCCAGAAACCGGGCCCGGGCCTCCACGTCCAGGAACGCGTGGCGCTGCGCCGCGGCCTCCGGGAGGTCCGCCATTTTCGGTCTCCGGGACGCGAGCGACTTCCGCAACCACTTTGCCCGTCTTCGGATCGTATTTCCGGACCGTGTCCTGCCCGATGTAGACGAATCCCTGGCTGTCCACATCCATGCCGTGCCCCTGCGGCGCGTCGAACGAGCCAATGACATCGCCGTTCTTGCTGACGTGAATCATCGACGGCGGATGCACGCAGCAATCAGCAGCCGGCGGTGTGAGCTCGGCATGCAGCTCGATGTCCGTCAGGTCGTTCGGACGATTCAACACCCACACGTCGTCGTTCTTGTCCACGGCGAGACCCGTGATGCCGCCGATCTTCCACTTGTTGGGCAGCGGTTTCGGCCAGCCCGGATCGTAGAGATAGCGCGGTGCGGTCTGTGCCTGGGCACCAATGCCCGTGAAGGAGACGACGAATGCGACGCCAACCAGCAGGGCGACGACGGCCCCAATCTTTGGATTGACCTTCATGATGTGCTGTCTCCGTGATGGTAGATTTTGCTCGGAGGCCGGAGTGTAGTCCGCGACTGTCTGTCGGTCAATCGGTCAGGGGATAGGAGCTAGGGCGCGAGGGAAGTGCGCGCCTCAGGGCCGGAGTGAATCGATGCGTGCCGTTACCGCGCGGGCGAGACTCGTATTACACACACCCAGCGCACAGGCACGTTGCGTCGTCGCGCGACGTCGCAACGCCCTTGCCTGGGCCGCGTGGAAACAGTCTCAAGGATTCACGCGTCACTTGACGGCATCGCGCCGTCGATCCTGCCGCCGGTCCTGACTGTTATCGGTCCCGGGGCCATCGACGACCTTGTCCCTGTCGTCGACCGCATCCTCAGCCTTGTCCTTCGCGTCTTCCGTTTTCTCCTTCGCCTCTTCCTTCTTTTCTTCGCGATTCTCGTCGCTGCCTTCCCTCTTGTCCTGCGCGAGGGCGAACAGCGGGATGCTCAGCATCCCCAACCCCATCACGAATGCTCGTCGACTGAACGTGCCCATAACAACCCTTCCGCGCCCGTGAACCACGTTGAGCGCCCAACCGAATCTACCGCAACGGGGGCGGCGTGGCCACTTCAAACGCTCGGCGATCCAGCTCGACAACGAGGAAATGCGCCGCAGCCTCAGGTGAGGGTCCGCTGAGCTTGGGCCGATGCACGTGCGCGGGGGTAACATTTCGTGCGCGCTGGCCGCTATCCCCGTCAATCGGGTAGGGTTAGCGCAAGCGAGATCACATGGCCACGAAGAGGACGCCGAATGATGCCGGATCGACCCACGCCGGAGGCGTCGTCTATCGCCTCAAGGAGGCGACGCCTGAGCTGTTGCTCGTGAGCTCGCGCTTCAACAAGTCGATCTGGGTCTTGCCGAAGGGACACATCGAATCAGGTGAGTCGTCCGACGAGACCGCGGTGCGCGAGGTCTTCGAAGAGGCCGGCGTCACGGCGCGTGTCGTTGAGTTTCTGACCACGTCACGCCAGGTGGTGCGTGGCATCTCGCAACAGGTGGAGTACTACCTGCTCGAGCGGCTTGCCGAGGAAGAGGGCAGCGAAGGCAGGGGCGTGGCGTGGCTCGCCGAAGACGAAGCGATTCAGCGCCTGACCTTCGACGAGCATCGAGCCGTGCTGACCAGAGCCTGCGCGCGGCTCGAACAGAGTCGGGGGATCGTGTGAGTCCACGCGCGCGGCTCTCGCGGCGCGATCTGATCGCGCGCAGTGCGTTGGCGCTGAGTGCTGTTGCGCTGCCAGCGCTTCGACTCAGAGCGCAAGCCATCAGCCCGGTCATGACTGCGCTCAGCGGCTACATGGCGGCGGCCAAGGATAGCGCCGCTGCCTCCCGACGTCGTTGAGAAGGCGAAGCATCACATCCTCGACACATTCGCAGCGATGCTGTCCGGTTCGGAGTTGCCACCGGGTCGCGCGGCGCTCGAACTCGCGCGGGCACAAGCGGGCCGGCCCGTCGCGACCGTTGTCGGCTCGACCACCCTGACTGGATCGATCGACGCGGCACTCGTCAACGGACTGATGGCACATTCGGATGAAACAGACGACTCGCATGGCGAGTCGCAGTCGCATCCGGGTGCGTCGATCGTGCCCGCCGCTCTCGCGCTGGGCGAGGAGATCGGTATCACTGGGCAGCATTACCTGCGAGCCGTCACGCTCGGATACGACGTCGGTCCTCGACTGACGATGGCGCTCGGCGGCCCGACGTTCAGGGACGAGACTCGCCGTAGTACGCACGCGTTCGCTGGCACGTTCGGATCGGCCGCGGCTGCGGGCTGCATCGCGGGACTCAATGAACAGCAGATGCGCTGGCTGCTCGACTACGCATCGCAGCAGGCGGGCGGTTATGCGATCTGGGGTCGTGACACCGACCACATCGAGAAAGGGTTCGTCTTTGGCGGCATGCCGGCGCGCAACGGCGTTACGGCGGCGGTGCTCGTTCGCTCGGGGTGGAATGGCGTTGACGATGTGTTTTCGGGGGAAGACAACTTCTTCCGCGTGAATGCGCCGAAGGGGAATCCGGCCGTGCTCGTCGATGGACTCGGCGACCGCTTCGAAATCGTCAACACCGATATCAAGAAGTGGACCGTCGGTACGCCGATCCAGGCGCCGCTCGATGCGATCGACAACATTCGCAAGAAGCGAGCGTTCGACGCGAACGACGTCAAGGAGGTTGTCGTCCGGCTCGCGCCGAGTGTTGGGGCGGTGGTGGACAACCGCGACATCCCGGACATCTGCCTGCAGCACATGGTCGCGGTGATGCTCATCGACAAGACCGCGTCGTTCCATGCCGCACACGACAAGGCGCGCATGCAGGACGCGAGCGTGCTGCGCCAACGCAGCAAGGTGAAGTACGTCCCGGACGCGACGCTCGCCAAACTGCTGCCCGTGCGCGTGGCTGTCGTAGATGTGACGCTGAACGACGGCACGACGCTGTCCGATCGAGTTGAGGCCGTGCGCGGGACGGTGCGCAATCCAATGACTCGAAACGAAGTCGTCGATAAAGCCAGAGATCTCATCGCTCCGGTCATCGGGCCTCCGACCGCGCAGAAGCTGATCGACGCGGTGTTCGCACTCGAAACGCTGAAAGAGATTCGCGCGCTGCGGCCTTTGTTGCAGCGCGCGTGAGTTTGGGAGTTGGGAGTTGGATGTTGGGAGTTGTCTCGTATAATCCAGCCCCTCGGAGGTCCTCATGAGATCTCGTTCGACTGGTGTCGCCGTTCTGCTTGTGCTGACGTCGCTCCTTCCGGCAACAGCCAACGCGCAGTGGCTCGACTACAAGGCGCCAGGAATTCCGCGTTTGCCAGACGGGAAGCCGAACCTGTCGGCGCCCGCGCCGAGGACGGCTGATGGCAAGCCGGATCTCAACGGCATCTGGAGCGGCGCTGGCCCGATGTACCGCTACAACATCGCCCAGGACCTGCAGCCCGGAGACGTTCAGCCGTGGGCGGAGGCGCTCTTCCTGCAGCGCGTCAGGGAGTCGCGAAAGGACAGCCCGCTCGCCCGGTGCATGCCGGTCAGCCTCCCGTATCACCAGTTCTTCAACCTGACGAGGCTCGTGCAAACGCCGACGCTGATGGTGGTCCTGCACGAGTCGCCGAACAGCCCCAATCGGACTGTCTTCCTCGACGGCCGCGATCTGCCGAAGGATCCGAATCCGACGTACATGGGGTACTCCGTCGGCAAATGGGAGGGCGACACGCTGGTCGTGACGACGGCCGGGTTCAACGACAAGGGATGGCTCGACAGTGCCGGTCATCCGCAGACCGAGTCGCTGCGCATCACCGAGCGGTATCACCGGCGCGACTTCGGCCACATGGATTGGGAGATCACCATCGACGACCCGAAGGCGTTCACGAAGGCCTTCACGATCAAGACGCAGCGGACGCTGCAGGCCGACACCGAGTTGCTCGAGGACGTCTGCGAGAACGAGCGGTCACGAGCTCGCTTTGTCGTGGACACCAGCGTCACAGTGAGTCCGGCCGTCGTCTCCAGTTACGCCGGCACATATGAGCTGGCACCAGGGCGCGAGATCGTCATCACGGCGGTCGATGGTCTGTTGTTCGTGCGCGGCCTGAACGAACCGAAGCTTCCGCTGATCCCGACGTCGCAGACGCAGTTCATGTCGACCGCGACACCGGCCGGGTTCGAGTTCATCAAAGACGCGCAGGGGAAGGTGACGCACCTGATCGTGCGCGGGAATATCCCGGAGACGAAGGCGGTCCGCAAGAGTCCGTGATCGTCCGTCCCGCCGGCGACGACATCCAGCTGATCACGCAGCCCGATCACGCGCACCTGGCCCGTCGCGTGATGGAGCACTGCGTGCCGTTGGCGACACGATTGCGCCGGGACTCGATTCTCCACGCCATCGCCGAACACGACAACGGGTGGGCCGAGGAAGACGCGGCTCCTCGCGTGAATACCACGACCGGGCGGGTATTCGACTTCATCAGTGCGCCGCCAGAGGTTCGCCAGGCGGTGTGGCCGCGCGGGGTCGCGAGGCTCGCGCGCGATCCGTGGGCCGCCGCGCTGGTCGCGCAACATGCGATTACGGTCTACGACCGCTTCCATTCCGAGAGCGAGTGGTCGCCGTTCTTCCGTGACATGGAGGCGGCGCGCGACGAACTGTTGCGAGCGATCGCTGTGCCGCTCGAGGATCTCCTGAGCGACTACGTGTTCGTTCGGCTCGCCGATTTGATTTCGCTGACCTTTTGCGTCGGATGGACCGACGAGCAGCGGTTCGGTGAGTGGGCCGTCCAGCGGTTCGACGCGCGCATTGTCGTGACACCCGATGCATTTGGCGGGGCCGAAATTCCAATCGAGATCGGTGCACGAGTGATTCGCGACGAAAGGTACGTCTCGGATCTGGCCTTGCGTCGCGCGATGAGCGAAGCCAGACCAACGACGCTGCGTGGTATGGTCACGGGACGATCAGCCGGGCCGTAGTGATCGTTGCTGGTGCGCCGTCGTCGGAGGATCACCATGTCGAAACAGTTGCTCGTGACCGTTCTCGTTGTGGGTGCCCTGTCTGGGACAACCGGCGGCGCTCAGCAACCGCGTGCGCAGGTGCTGGACGAGAACGGCGCGCCCGTCTTCAAAGTCGATCCGTTCTGGCCGAAGCCGCTGCCGAACCGGTGGAGCATGCAGCAGGTCACCGGTATCCACGTCGATCACGAGGACCACATCTGGTTCCTGAATCGCGCTGCCGCTGCGGAAGGGGACGAGATCGGCGGCGACGGCAACCCGCCGAGGATCGACTGCTGCGTCCGCGGTCCCGAAGTCGTCGAGCTCGATCAAGATGGCAAGGTGGTTCATGCCTGGGGCGGCCCGGGGTATCACGCTCTGTGGCCGACCGCGTTGCAGACGGTCATCGCAGATCGCAAAGGATTCGTCTGGGTTGGAGGGACGGCGCCGCAGGACAGCATCCTCAAATTCACCCGTGACGGGAAGTTCGTCTGGGACTTCGGCCACCGTCCGCCGCCAGGCACGCCGTTCGCGGAGAACAATCAACAGACCGACGTGCTGGGATCGAAAGGGCGATTTCAGATCGACGAGGTCGCCGGCGAGATCTACATCATCAATTTGAAGCGGGTGCTCGTGTACGACATGAATACCGGTGCGTTCAAGCGCGGCTGGGGCGGACACGGCATGCCGCTGAACGAGATCTCCAACGATCCGATTCCGCCCTACACGTGGACCGGCGCTCCGCCGCCAGCGGAGAAGAACTTCGTACCCGATCTGCACTTCGTGGAGATCTCGCAGGATCGGCGCGTCTACATCGGCGAGCGTGGGCAGAACCGGATCGAAGTATTCACGCCCGAAGGAAAGTTTCTGCAGGAGTTCTCCGTCTCACCCAACACGCCGGCGCGCGGTGACGGGTGCGGCGGTCTCAACAACACGAAGATGCCGCCATGCGGCACCACCTACAAGCTGGCCATCTCGCGCGATCCCGGGCAGAAGTATCTATATGTTGCGGACGGGACGAACAACCGCGTGTGGATCCTCGACCGCCAGAGCGGCAAGACGCTGGGATCGTTCGGCGGCAACGGCCGCTATGCGGGGCAGCTCCACTGGATCAACGCGATCGCGATCGACTCGAGGGGCAACATCTACACCGGAGAGGTGGAGCAGGCCAAGCGCATCCAGAAGTTCGAGCCGGTGCGGAAGTGACTTACAGGCGCTGGTCCCTGGTCTCTTCGATGGCCACCAGCCCCACGAGCGTCAGTAAGGCCGCAACGACGACGTAGTAGCCGACGAATTGCAGGCCGTAGTTCTGCGCCAGCCACGTGGCGATGTAGGGCGCGAGTGACGCGCCGAAGATCCCTGCGAGATTGAAGGTCAGCGAGCTGCCGGTGTAGCGCACTCGCGTTGGGAACAGTTCTGAGAGCGTCGTTCCGAGCGGTCCATATGTCAGGCCCATCAGCGAGAGCCCAACGACCATTGCGATGGTCGCGCCCACGAGGCCTGACGTCAGCAGTGGCGCCATCACCAGCCCGAAGACGCCGATAGCCACGGTCACCCAGATCAGGGTGGTGCGGCGTCCCCCTCGCTCGGCGATCAGCGCGCTGATCGGAATCGTCAGTGCAAAGAACACGACGCCGACGAGTTGAATGAGGAGGAACGTGTTGCGGCTGTAGCCGAGCACGGAGGTGCCCCACGACAGCGAGAAGACGGTCATCAGGTAGAACAGGACGAACGTCTCGATCGACGCGAGCGTGCCCAGCACCAGCGTACGCGGGTGGTCTCGAATCACAGTGAGCATCGGAACCTTCACCCGCTCCTCGCGCACCGCCGCCTGCTGGAAGACCGGTGTCTCGGTGATCGTCAGCCGGATGTAGAGCCCCACCGCCACGAGCGCTGCGCTCGCGAGGAACGGGATGCGCCACCCGAACGCGAGGAACTGATCGTTGGAGAGCCACCCGGAGAGTGCGAGGAACGAACTGCCCGAAAACAGAAACCCGATTGGAGCCCCGAGCTGCGGAAACATCCCGTACCACGCGCGCTTTCCGGGAGGTGCGTTTTCAACCGCAAGGAGAACGGCGCCGCCCCATTCGCCGCCGAGGCCGAGACCCTGACCGAAGCGGCACAGCGCGAGCAGGGCAGGTGCGGCGATCCCGATGGTTTCGTACGTCGGCAGGATGCCGATGGCGACCGTCGAGACACCCATCGTGAGGAGTGCGGCGACGAGCGTCGCCTTGCGGCCGATGCGATCGCCGAAGTGCCCGAAGAGCGCCGATCCGATCGGCCGCGCCACGAACGCGATGCCAAATGTCGCGAGCGACGCGAGCACGGCGGAGGCAGGATCCGACGTCGGAAAGAACAGACGCGGGAACACCAGCACCGCCGCCGTCGCGTAGATGTAAAAATCGAAAAACTCGATCGTGGTCCCGATCAGGCTCGCAAAGAGCACCTGGCCTGGTGTGTTGACGTTTGGCCGGATGGTTTCCACCGTTCGTTCGCGCATTGAACCTGCTTCGACTCGTGGGACCGCGGCTCGAACTACCGCGGAAGAACAGCTTCGGCGGCACGACGCAACGCCCTGGCTTCGTCGCGAAAAGCCGCGAGCACTAGCAGCGTCTCAGTGCTTCCGAATGCTGGATCGTAGACCGGTGCGCCCTTCAGGCCTGGCGCATCATCGAGATCGCCCAGCCCGGCGTCACGCAAGCGGCGCAGGCGCTGCAACATCAGGTCGCGAATCTCCTCAGGGTTGTCGACGCCCCTGAACGTTGCGACATGGAGATTCAGCCCCTCGGCGTTTCCGTGACTCCCGGAACTGCCGCCCCCTCCGGCGGTATCGACCTTGACATCCGAGATCCCGAACAAACGCTCGAGCGGTCCCTGCGAGATCGTGATGTTCTGAACGTTCGCGAACGTCATCGTCATCTCATGAACGTTCCAGACGCCGGCGCGAATGCGGAGGCTGCGATCCGTCACTTTGTACCACCGCATCTCGTAGTTCAGGCGCAACGAGAAGAACGTGAGGCCTGCCTGCCCGAGAAAGATCACTGCGGCGACGAGGCCCAGAGCGGTCGTCAGGATCACCGCGAGACCCGTCGCCGCTGCGATAGCGAGCGGTATGAAGACCAGGAGCCCGCCAAGAAGGATGCCGATTTCCGAGAGTGCCCAGGCCAGGGTGAGGTAGCGCAGGTAGCCTGGTGCTGCGCGGAATACGCGCAGGCTGTGCACGTCACCCATCGGGTCGTGTGGTTCAGGCGGTACTCTCAGCAACCACAGGAGCGTCGACTTCACCCGGTCATACATCGCGCCGCTCCACGGCTGCTCCGCGGCCCGCCTGCCGCTCGAAGGCGATACGGGTCGCGCGGAGCTCGTCTATCGCGTCGCGCAGCAGGCCCACCACTCGTGCGCCGTCACCGCCTCCCGCGTGCTCGGGTTCCGCGTGTGCGTCGGCCGCTATCCGATCGCGATACCCGCGCATACGGGTGTACAAGAAGTCGCGTACGGCTTCGAATTCCATCAGTCCTTCGAGCGTCATCTCCGCACCCGAGGAGCCCGACGCCGTCTGAATCTTGATATCAGCCAACCCCAGCCAGCGCTGGATCAACCCGCTCGTGAGGTGGATATCCTGGATTCGGGCGTACGTCAGGTTGATCTGCCTTCGAAACAGGATGCCCCAACGCATGTGGATCCCTTCCGCATCGAAACGGTACCGCATCGTTTCGTAGCGAAAGAAGAGCAAGGGCATCGCGACTATGAAGCCCGGCCCGGTCAGCACCGCACGAATGACGTAGAGCCACAGGAGATGGCGATGCGGCCGTTCTATGGCCAGGATGTCAGCGCCGCTCGTGCTCGAGGCCATCAGCTGCCCAAAATCGATTGGTACAGCATCGTCGCGAAGTGCGCCCGGATCGAGAAGTCGCCGCCCATCAACTGCGTGCAGTAGATCGCGACCAGGTCTTCCTTCGGATCGATGAGCACGTGCGTGGACGCTGCACCGGACCAGCCGAACTCACCGACCGAGCCGATGTTGCCGCGTTCTGCTGGGTTCAACAGTACAGACACGCCGAGCCCATAGCCGGTGCCAGGACCGACGCCTCCATTTGCCATGGCTGTCGCAGGCAGATGATTCATCGCCATGAGTTCGACGGTCTTCGGGCTGAGCAGGCGCACGCCGTTCAGCTGACCCTTGTTCAGGAGCATCTGCGCGAAGAGCGCGTAGTCACCGATGGTCGTCGAGATGCTGTAGCCGCCGAACACCTGGTCGCCGTAGTTGCTTCCGAGCGGGCTGCTGTCGACAGCCAGCTTGCCGTCGCGGCCCATGCTGTAGAGCGCCGGCACTCGCGACTTCTTCTCCGCCGGAACGTTGAACATCGATTCGTTCATCTCGAGCGGCCTGAAGATCCGTTGACGGACGAACTCGTCGAATTTCTGCCCGGAGAGCTTTTCGACGAGCGCCGCCTGCACGTCGTGCGCGACGCTGTAGACCCAGCGATCGCCCGGCTGATAGAGCAGCGGCATCTTCCCGACTTTTTCGATGAGACCAGTCAGGTCCGTCGCAAAGACGTTGGCGTCGCCATACATCTTGTCGACGGGTGAGTTGCCGAAGCCGTACGAGAAGCCCGCCGTGTGACGGAAGATGTCCTGGACGGTGATCTGGCGCTTGGCGGAGTCGAGCAGCATGCCGCCCTGCGGCGTGCTGCCGACGTAGACCTTCGCATCGGCAAACGCCGGAAAGTACTTCGACAGCGGATCAGTAAGCTGGAACTTGCCCTCCTCGAACAGCATCAACAAGGCGGCCGACGTAATCGGCTTCGTCATCGAGTACATCCGGAAGATGTCGTCCGAACGAGTCGCGCGGCCGGTTGCGAGGTCGGCTTTCCCGTAGGCGTCGACGTGCACGACCTTGCCGTGACGGGCGATGAGCGTCACGACGCCTGGCGTGCGACCCGCATCCACGTACTCGTGAATGGCCTTGTCCATGCGTGCGAGGCGTTCGCTCGAGAGCCCGACCTCTTCCGGCTTGGATAGCGGCAGATCCTTCGACCTGATGCCGGCCGAGCCGCCGACGATCACGAGGGCGGCCAACACGATTGCGCTTGTTCGGGTCAGTCGAAACATACAAGTCTCCTTACTTGTCGAGGACCTCTCGCACCCGTTGCGCGAGCAGATCGAGCGAATACGGCTTGGCCAGGAACTCGATGCCTTCGCGCAGCACCCCGTGGTGCACGATGACGTTCGCCGTGTAGCCCGATGTGAAGAGTGCTCTCATCGAGGGCCGAAGCTCCAGCAGGCGCTCCATGAGAACCTGCCCGTTCATGCCCGGCATCACGACGTCGGTGACGAGCAGCGGTGGAATTTCCGCCATCTGCGTCACGGCCGCGATGGCGGACGGTCCGTCGCCGAACGCATGGACCGTGTACCCCAGGTGTCCGAGCATACGCGAGGCGATGGCTCGCACGTGTTCCTCGTCCTCGACGAGGACGATCGCTTCGGTCCCGGGTGGACGATGTTCACTGCTTGACTCGAGCGCCGCTCCCGGCCGGTCACTCACGGCCGGCAGGTAGATCTTGAACGTCGTGCCGTGGCCGAGCTCGGAGTAGACCTCGATCTGCCCGCCGTTCTGTTTCACGGCGCCGTACACCATCGCGAGACCGAGCCCCGTCCCTCGACCAGCCTCCTTGGTGGTGAAGAACGGCTCGAACAGGTTGGTTCGCACGGTGTCGGTCATGCCGGCGCCCGTGTCCGACACCGCGAGCATCACATACGAGCCTGCCTCGACGTAGGGATGGCTCTTGACGTATTCGTCATCGAGGTCGACGTTCGCCGTTTCGAGCGTGAGCCGCCCGCCATGAGGCATCGCATCGCGGGCGTTGACCGCGAGATTGATCAGGATCTGCTCGACCTGACTGGGATCGAAGCGGACGGAGTCGAGCTCGGGTTCCACGAAGTGTTGGAGACTGATGTCCTCGCCGATCAATCGCGCGAGCAGTTTGTGCACGTGGGTCAGGACGTCGTTCAGGTTGATCACCTTCGGATCGATCACCTGCTTCCTGGAGAACGTCAGCAGTTGCCGCGTCAGGCTGGTGGCCGAGTCCGCCGCCTTGTCGGCGTCGGCGAGATACTCGAAACGCGGATCGATCGGCTGAGTCTCCATCATGGCCAGTTCGAGATTGCCTTTGATGGCGGTCAGCAGGTTGTTGAAGTCGTGCGCGATGCCGCCGGCGAGCCGGCCGATCGACTCCATCTTCTGTGCCTGACGGAACTGTCCCTCGAGACGCTTGCGATCGGTCACATCGCGGCAGTTGATGACGATTCCCCGGATCGCTGGATCGTCCAGGTGATTGGTGGTCGTGCCCTCGAGCCACCTCCACGATCCGTCCGCGCATCGTGCGCGCAACTGCCATGGCATGACGACGTCGGGCGCCAACTCCAGGACCTGACCCAACGCATTCCGCGCCGCGCGCAAATCGTCTGGCCACACGAGATCGAAACCGGAGCGGTTGATCCATTCGTCGACGGGAAAGCCCAGCGTGGTCGCGAACGAGGGATTCAGATACTTGAAGCGACCCTCGGCGTCGATCAGCATGATGAGGTCGGACGAGCACTCGAGCAGCGACCGCAGCCTCAGCTCGCTGTTCTGAAGCGCCTCTTCGGCTTGCCTCAACTCGGTGACGTCCTCGGCCACTCCAACAACGCGCCACAAGTCGCCGGCCGCGTTGCGAACGGGGAACGTTCGCACGCGCATCCAGCGCACCGCACCGCTTCGGTCGAGAGCTCTCAGAAGCTGGTCGTAACCGCCGCGGGTGGCAACCTGGCCTGCCTCCCTGGCGCGCTCGACGTCTTCAGGGTGAGTTGACCTGAAGAACTCGCTGTAGTGAGCGCCGATCGCAATGTGCTGACCGGTGATCTTTTCCCACACGTCGTTTCTGTAGAGGATGGCGCCGCTCTCCGCTTCGCGAACCCACACGAAGTCAGCGATGTAATCGGCGAGCTCGCCCAGCATGTCGCTGGCAAGCTCCTCCGGAGTTGCTGTGAGGTGCTTCTGAACCAGCCTGCCGGCGAGGAAGAGTTGCCCGCTGTGGCCGACGCGATTGGTCTGCCAGCGAACCCGCCGGTAACTCCCGTCGGCATGACGCATCCGGGCGGCGAAAAAGACAGGAACAATCGGCGAGGCCGATTGTGCGAAGTGGTCCGCGATGGTCGCTGCGTCGCCGTCGTGAATCAGCGAGACGAAGCTGCGCCCCTCGAGCGCCTCGGACGTCCATCCGAGTGTGCGTTCGAATGACGCATTCGCGCGCACGAAACCCCTCTCCGCTCCGAGAACGCAGAGGAGGTCTGACGACAGATCGAAGAAGCGTTCGAATTCAATCGTCGACATGACGAGCCCGTACCCGCACTACTCGATGTCAACTGCAACTCACGCTCGCGCGGTTATCGTTTGTCGACGACAACCACGCCGCCCTTGATCGTCACTTTCGTCTTCAACCAGTTCCAGTAGCCCTCGAGCGGATCGCCGTCCAGCAGGATGATGTCGGCGATCCTGCCCACCTCGATTGTGCCGAGCTGGTCGCCCATCTGGATGTAGGAGGCGGTGTTCGGCCCCATGATCTGGATCATGTCCTTCATCGAGAACATCATGTTGAACGACTTGAGCTCGTGCTCGAGCCCCGCCAGCGGATCGTAGGTCGTGTCCGTGCAGTACCCGAGGATGGCGCCGGCATCCCACACCGTGCGCGCGTTCACCGGCATGTAGCCGGCTTCTTCGCCAAGGCGCACGCCACCGACGATGGATTGCGGCCAGTCTTTGCCGTCGCGGAAACGAGGCTTGTTGTCGTTGGCGAACACGCCAAAGACAGGCGCTCCGAAACCGATCGTCGCGAGGATCTTCGTGCCGGACGCCGCGAGCTTCCTGGCGTCCTCGACGCTCGTGAAGTCTTTGTTGGGGAGGTGGACCAGGAGCGGCACGCCGGCGCTCACGGCGGCCATCATCGCTGGCGTGCTTACGGCGTGGACCTGCACCATCACGCCGGCCTTCTTGCCTTCGTCCACGACCGCTCGAAGGACCTGCACCTCCTGCTCGGTGGGACCCGGCACTGGCGTCAACGCGATTTCTCCAGTGAACTTCACACCCATCGCGGCCATCTTGCGGATCTCTTCGCGCGCCGACTCCGGCGTGTGCTGATTGAGCCGCAGTTGGCCGGACGGGATGATGCGTGGTCCGTTGATCCGGCCGGACTCGATGTTGTTCCTCAGCGTGATGTTGCCATCGGCGGGACCGCCGCCGGAGAGGATCGTCGTATAGCCGGCCTCGAGCTGCGCCTGCATCTGCGCCTTCTCGCTCGGTCCGGTGTTGATGTGGCGATGCGCGTCGATGAAGCCGGGCATCGCGCTCATCCCCTTCGCGTCGATGACCTTGCCGCTCGTGGTCGATGGCGCGCCCGCGGCCACGGACACGATCTTGCCGTCGCGTACGACGATCGAGCCGCGCTCGATCACGGTCGCGTTGGGACCAATGACGCGGGCATTGGTGATCGTGAGGTCCTGAGCCGAGAGCGGGGCGAGCGACCCGAGCATGATGAATGCGAGGGCTGTCGCAAGCAGCCTCGAGAGGGCGTGTCGATTCATGTGAGCCTCAGTGTGCCGAATGAGGGGGCAGGATAGCACGCGGCCACTGCCGGTGGACTTACCAGGGGGGCAGTGTCATGAAGAGGAACTCCTTCAGATAGGAGTCCTGTGACGCCCGCAGTTCCGCGCCGCTCCCCTCGAAATAGATGCGTCCGTCGTGGAGCACCATGAAGCGGGCGTGCTCGGCTTCCGTTTCGTGAATCTGCACACGTCCATTCGAGTTGGTCGCCTCATGCATAGCGATGTAGTACGCGTCGCGGATCTGATGCGTCACCATGATCGACGTGACATGCTCCAGATCCCTCAGCTTCACAATTTCATCGTCCACGGTCGTTGCGATGACGGGATCGAGGCCGGTGGTGGGATCGTCGAACAGCAGCAGGCTGGGCTTGGTGGCCATCGCGCGAGCGATTGCGACGCGACGACGCTGTCCACCGGAGAGCTCCGACGGCATGCGGTCCACGTGCTCGCTCAACCCGACGAACCCCAGGACTTCGGCGACGCGGCTGTCCACCTGCTCGATCGGCGTATCGGATTCCTCGTAGAGCCGGTAGCCCACGTTCTCCGCAACCGTCAGCGAGTCGAACAGCGCGATCTCCTGGAACGACATGCCGATGTCGGTGCGCAACTCCAGGAGATCTCGTTCCGGCATCGAGTCGATGCGCTGTCCGTTGACGAGAATCGTGCCGGAGTCTGGCCGCAGCAAGCCGAGAATCAGCTTGAGGATGATCGATTTTCCGGCGCCGCTCGCGCCGAGCAGAATCGCCATGCTGGCTTTCGGCACGCTGAAACTGACTTCTTTGAGGACGACGTGATCGTCGAAGGCGAAGGACACCTTGTCGAAGACAACCGCCAGCGACTCGTGATTGTTCGTGGGCATCAGCTCGCGTACTAGTCTATTCGTCCTTGGCGCTCGGGCCGGACGATGACGGCGGCGAGTGCATGCGGACGGCGCGCGGGATCGAGGCGCGTGGCGAGTCGGCGATGGCATCGGTCCATTCCCGGTCATCGACGTCAGCCGTGATTTGGCGTATGCGCAGAGGCCGCTGACGGAAAGCCGCAGCCCAGTCAGGTCGATTGCGCGCGCTGTGATCGTGAGCGACGACATCGAATCCGGGACCGTCCTTGTAGATCGCAATGAGTCCGTATCCCCGGTCGTCACCGATCTCGACCTCGAGCCGTACGACACGGCCGATCTGGCTGTCTTCGATAAGGGCAAAGACCCCTTCGACGAGCGGATGTCCGGATGCGAAGAAGTCGATCGTCTCGTCGTCCACGGCTTCTTCGCGATCGAACGATCCGACGTAGCTCGATCCGCCGGGCACGCCCGGAAGATTGTCAACGAGCGATTCATTTCCCAGCTCGATCGCGTACGTTCGCCGGCCGCGCGTGTGCTCGACGGCGAACCCCAGTCGAGAGCAGACGGTTACTATCACGTGCTCGTTCAGCGCATCGAGGTCCGCCGGGATACGCGCGAGCAGATCGGGACCCATATCGGCACGGTAAGGCTCACGATGGAGCTGCTGATAGGCGGCCTCTCGAATGCGCGAGCGCGCTGCGCGGGCGTCGCCGATGAGCGTCTCGAGTCGCGCGTCAGTCAATGAGGCGGCTGGGTCGAGCGCGATCTCCTCCAGCGTCCGTTCGACGTGAGCGAGCTGGGGCTCGAGGCCGGCGGAAGGCTCGATGAAGACGTCGAGCGCTTCGAGCAGTCGAACGACGTCCGCGCCGATGCCGTCCGGTGGACGAAAGTAGACAATCTCGACCGGCAGGCGTCGCCCGATTCGATCGAGGCGGCCGATGCGCTGTTCGACTGTCGCCGGTTTCCACGGCAGGTCGAAGAGCACGAGCCGCCTGCAGAACTCGAAGTTGCGCCCCTCGCCGCCCGCCTCGGTGGACACCAACAGGCTCGGCCCCTCGGGGTTGCGAAAGAGCGCCACCTCGGTATCGCGACGCGCGGCAGACAGCTCTTCGTGAAATGCGCCAGTTGCCAGTTGCGCACGGTGACTGAACGCCGTGCGCAGCATTTCCAGCGTTTCCCGGTGTGCGACGAAGACGAGCGTCTTCTCGTTGGCGTCCTTCCAGCGCCTCGCCTGTGCGAGCAACCACGTGAGGCGGGGGTCCGATACGTTCATCGCGTCTGCCTGCTCGCGCAGCGCGCCTTCGTCCGGTCCAAGGACGGCGCTCAGCGCTGCGCCAGACGCGAGCCCACGACGGACGCGGTCGATCTTCTTGCGTTGCGCAACTGCGTCCACCGCGGGCGCGGCTCGAAGCGTCGTTTCGACCTGACGCTGAAGCCTCCAGCCGGCCGCGTTCTCGATCGAGATCGGAATTCCCACTCGCGGAGGTAATCCGCCGATGTCGGATCGGCGCGTCGAGCTCGTGCATGGAGGCAAGGGGGTTCCTGAAGCCAGCCGTGCTTCAAAGCTCACACCGTCCGGAAACTCCTGAGGGCGCAACAACTGCAGCAGCCTGAAGAATCCGTGCGCATCGTCTTCGAGCGGCGTCGCGCTGAGGAGCAGTACGTGACGACCGAGGCCGGCGATTGGCGCGATGGCTCGCCACGCGGGTTCACCTGGATGGCCGGGAGGGCGCCGTAGCCGCTGTGCCTCGTCCACCACGAGCAGATCGATGCCGGCTTTTACCGCTTGACTCGTGAGCTCGGGGTGGGCGATCAGCATCTCGAGCGCGACGATTGCGCGGCGATGCACGTCGAACGGATTGAAGTCGCGACCGAAGTCGCGCGCGACATCGGCGAGCCGCGGTCCATCGAGCAGCGTGAACGCCTGGTGATACTTCCGCCAGAGCTCGCCGAGCCACTGAACCGTGAGCGCGTCGGGGGCGACGATGAGACAGCGCTCGATTTTGCCGGCGTGCACGAGCCGATTGAGGATGAGGGCGGCCTCGATCGTCTTTCCGAGTCCCACTTCGTCGGCGAGCAGCCAGCGCACAGGCTCTATTGCCGTCGCGCGCGCCGCGACATAGAGCTGATGAGGAAACAGGCGGACGCGTCCTCCAAGGAACGAGCCCAGCCCGTCTGCCTCACGGAGCGTGAGGAGATGCAGGACGTCGAGGCGCGTCAGAAAATCGTTCAACTCGTCCAGACGGCCCGAGATCAGGCGCTCGACGAGCGACCGCTCCAGATCCGGCTGCGAATCCGGATCGACGGGAATCAGTGCGTCGGTGTTCGCGGCGAGTCGAAGCGTCGTGCCGGAACGCGGGAACTCGACCACGAGCGCACGGCCCTCGATGGCCGTGACTCGCCCGATTCCCAGTTCCGGGTTGAAACGATGGGTGAGGTAGTCGCCCAGCCGCCAGGAAGGCAATGGTCTTCGAGACGTCTTTCGATTTATCTGGCGCGGTCGTCGCCGTTGACGCGCTCGAACACTCGCTCTGGTAACGGGAGCCCCTTGGCCTTGGCCTCTTCGGCGGCCTTCTCGTACGCGCGCTCGGCGGTGAGCGCGTTTCGCATCGCGTTGTTGCCTTCGTGGCAGCCGTATTCGTAGATCTGATAGCCCGGCTGGCTGGTAATCGTCATCCGGAACGTCCACGGCTTCGTGAAGGTGGTCGGATCGTCGATGTGGATCTCGTAGTCGATCATCTCGGGATCGACGCGCGTGAAACGCTCGACCATTCGCAGCTTGTCGCTGTGTTGCGTCCCGCCAACCGCGGTCCTGTCCGTGAAGTTCTGTGACTCGATGACGAGCGTGTCGCCTTCGTAGTGACCGCGCGCATCACCCATCCAGAGATGAATGTCCTTGCCGATGGGCGCCCGGCCATCGAGCGGAATCACGCGCGTGTCGTGCACCATCTCGTAGCTGATGACCACCGAGTCAGGCGTCTGGATGATGCGCGCGCCGTTGCCATACACGGCCGGCATGAACGACCCGATCGCGCCGCGGGTGATGCACCGATCGTAGAGCCCGAAATCCTGGACCTTCTCCCACGGCCCCGTACCGAATGAACCCTGCGCACGGGGGCGCGCCTGCGCCGCGGCCGTGAGCGCCGGTACACGGCCATCGGGAGGATCGACCACCATCGACGTGTAGCTGAAGTCGCGGCTGCCTTCTTCGTTGCGGAACGTACCGGTTCGCGCGTTATCGACGTCCCGGGCGGTGCCGCGCTGCTTCGCGCGTTGGGCAAATTCCTCGTCGGTCAGATAACCGCGCGTTCCGTACTGTTGCGGGCGCGACATCGGAACACCGCGCATGTCGTCGGTCGTCCAGATTCCTTCGAGGTCCGGTTGCCCCCACGCGTTGCGCGGCGCCTGCCAGTGGGGATTCACCCGCTTGGCGGCCATGGCATCCGCCGACCCTTTTGCCTGAGCAGCGACTGGCGAACTGGAAAGAAGAGTACAGGCCGCGAACATGGCGACCGTCGCTATGAATTGCCGAATCATTCAGTCCTCCGTCGAGGAGGTTACCACGAGCGCTAAGCCCTCACCTCGCGGCGGCGGGAACACCGCCGCCGGCGTCGAACTCACGACGGGTGAGCAGTCCGTCGCCGGTCGGTGTCGTAGCGGGCGAAGCTCCGCGTCGTCCATTTCCACTCGTCCGGAGTGAGCGTGCCGCTGCGATTTGTGTCGAGGCTGGCGAAACTATCGAACTGGTTCGACTGATTGGACGTCTCACCGACGACCTCGGCTCGGGTGAGCACGTTGTCCCGATTGCGGTCCAGCCACTCGAATGCATCCGGGCTGCCGTGCCACTCGCCCTTCTCGACACGCCCATTGCGATTGACGTCGAGATTGTCGAAACGGTCGTCACGATCGTCGTCCATTGACGTGTTCGTGAACTCCGCCAGGGTCAGGGCGCCGTCACGATTGCGATCGGCGCGCCGGAAGTACTCGGCGTTGTAGAACCACTCGCTGGAAGTAATCCGTCCGTCGCGGTTGCGGTCGTACTGCCGGAACGCATCCTCGGTCCACGTGGCAGCCATGGTTGGATCGAAGTCTTCCTCCCCCGCACGGCCGGCTCGACGCGCACCAGGCTGCACTTCGTCTCCCGATAACACGCCGTCTCTGTTCCAGTCATGGACGTCGAACGATCCCCGGCTGCCGTTCCATTCTTCGCGCTCGATCGCGCGATTGCCGTTTCGGTCCATGTTTTGAAAACGGATCCGGCCACTACTACTTGTTGCAGGACTGCCCCCGTCACGGCAGTAACGTCTGGTCCCGCCAGGCACCGTGTCATTGCCGAACTTCTGCTGATACTCCTGTGAGTTGATGAAGAAGTCGGCGAGCGCTGCCAGAGACTCACGCCCCTGTACGTGGCTGTTCAAACCAGCGGGATCGGGTTCGCGGCCCAGCAGATGCCGGTAGAGATTGGTCACCGCCTGGGTTCGATTGTTCGCAGGCAGAAAGCGCTGAAGGTGTTCGGGCGACTGAGCGACGTCGCGGACGATCTCGCGCACAGAAGTCTGTCCGCTTCTGAGTTGCTCAGCGCGGGCATTGCCTTCGCCTCCAGATGCACGTTCCAGAACCTGCCTGTAAATTGCATCGACGGTGCTGTCTGCGTCCGAGGTGCAGGGCTGTTGCGCTGATGCGAGAACGGGAACGAGAACGATTACCGCCGAGAAAGTGATTGCGCGCATGGCCCCCTCCAGGCTCGAGTGTGTGTGCGCGACGAACTCGGAGTAGACGATGCAAGATCGGGGCCTGCACCGATCGAGCGACTGACTTGGTGTCGAGCAGCCTGCTGTGATTCAAGCTCGACGTCGAACTGTCAACGTTGAGTCGCGGTGGGATCGATGCCTGCCGGTGCGACGTTGGGTCCATGCACCGTTCGATGCGATAGGAACTGCCACTCACCGTTCCGCTTCGCGTAGACGCGCTCGAACCAGATCGAGTTGAGTCGGGCGGGATTTGCGGCGTTCCGGTTTGCGGGCACGAAGAGGCTGACATAGCGACCTGAGGTGATCGCGACGTCGCCGTGCATTTCCACTTTCACCTGATCGAGATCGTGGACCAGGTACTCCTTGTCCGCGACGCGTTTCAAGAAGGCGGCCTTGTCGTCCGACATGAGCGGCCGGCCGCCGTGCGTCCAGCCATCGCCGTGCACGAAGCTGAAGTCGGTAGACGTGACGCGATCGACGAAGGCCACGTCGCCACGGACGATGGCTTCTTCGATCTGCTGCTCGAGGGCGAGCACGTCGGAGGCAGGTTCTTTCGCGCCATGCTGAGCGAAGACCGGCGATGCCCACGCGAAGAAGCCCAGCGAGACGATCGTGAGGCGGCGAAGCTCGTTGAAAAGAGCGCGGGTCTTCATTGGTCCTCGCGATATCTACGGAACCACGGAGATGGCGGTATATGGACCGCTCGGCATCATGTCGATGTTGTGCGCCTTGATGATCAGTCTCGCGTTCGCGTCGCGTTCCTGTGCGATCACCACCTCGCGAAATTCGGGATCACTCTGCGCGGACTTCAATCGCTTGTCCCGCTCTTCCTTCGACGGGTACGCACGGATGTAGATGAACGTATCGGACGCGTCGATTCCGAGCTCGGGATCGCTCTGTTGCGGGATGAAGTAGCCGACGTTGGTGATGCCATATCGCGCGTAGATGGCGGCAGTCCGGCTGGCGAAGCGCGCAGCGAGGGCATCCCGCTTGCCAGGCTGCGCCTTGTAGATGCGCAGCTCGTAGAAACCGGGAAACGTCTGCTGCTGCGCGTAGCCCCAACCGAGGCCGGCCAGTCCGAATGCCACGCCCGCGAAGGCGAGAACTTTCCACCTGAGCATGTCCACTCCTTCCGGATGCTTCTGGATTGGGCATTCTACGCCCGATGCCGGTGTCGTGACCCACTACTGGGGTGGACGCCAACGCGGCAACGTGGTGAAATCCGTGTCCTATGCGCCTCGCACATCTCGCCGTGGTCGCTGGCGTCTTCGTCAGTGCCGCCACGCTGGCAGCGCAGTCACCGCAAGGAGCCGGTACATCCGAGCGCAAACTGCCGGCGCGCGTCATCTCACCGTCCGATCAATCAGCGGCAGGGAACGAAGTGCTTGCGCTCGAGCGCGACATCGCGGCGGCGATCGTGCGCGGCGATGCGGCCTACTTCGATCGTGTGACGACGCCAGACTTCGTGATGATTCACGGCGACGGCTGGACGAGTGGCGGACGGCCGGCGCTCGTGGACGACAAGGCGAGCTTCATGCGTCGGGTGGCGGACAAGTCGTACGCGGCCCACGACTACGACGTTCAGTCGGTGGAGATGCACGGCGATGTGGCGATCACGTACGGCCGCTACGTCGGAAACATTCCGAGTTCGCCGGCGGGCCGGCAGTGGTTTTCAGTCTGGTATCAGAAGGTGTACGCGAGGCGCGACGGGCGCTGGCTGTATCTTTCACATCGTACGGTTGACGGCGCGCACTACGGCAACGATCGCC
Organism: uncultured Acidobacteriota bacterium; assembly: GCA_963818645.1. GTDB lineage: Bacteria > Acidobacteriota > Vicinamibacteria > Vicinamibacterales > UBA2999 > Gp6-AA40. The sequence continues at coordinate 65,309 of CAWFTF010000021.1, forward strand.
GATCGGTCAGCGCCGACTAGCGCGGGTTCATCGGAGGTTACATCGTGCGACGACTGACATTTGGCAGCGCGTTGATCGTGGTCGTTCTCGTGGGTGGCGTGTTCGCACAGGGAACACCGCAGACGCGCCCGCCGCTCTTTCTGAGCGAATCATGGAAGGGGCTGTCCACGCCTCCCGACGATCACGGCGCGTGGCCCGCGTCGCAGCAGGGTGTCGCAAACCCGAACCTGCAGCTGACGCTGCACGGGACGTCCGGCAAGGAGATTCAGCTCGTTGCCGTGCGTGGAAGCGCGGACGTGTATCCGGTCAACCTGTGGACCGGTACGACGACGTCGCCGAGCGCGGCCACGCTTCGCGATCGAAACAACTTCGTCGATCTCACGAACCCGATGGCGAAGATTCGCTGGGTTGTCCGCACCTCCGGATTTCACCAGGTACGTCCCGTGATCAAGCTCGCTGATGGCACGTGGCTCGTCGGCGACCGCCCGACCGGCCCGTCTGCCGATTTCAACGAGACCGATATTTCAATTGCGGATCTGCGTTGGATGAAGCTCGACATCGATCGCGTCGTCGCCGTCGGCAACTGGATCGACCACGTCGATCTGAGCAGGGTCGATGAGGTCGGCTTTGCCGATTTGATGCCGGGCAGTGGTCACGGGCCCGGCGGTTACGTGAACGTGGGCCGAATCGAAGTATACGGAAAGCCGGTGAAGCGGTAGCGCCCCGGCGCGTGCGACGGCCGCGATACCAGGGGCATGGCGTTCTCGCATTCCTCTCGCGGACGACTAACCGACTACGATCTCGGCCGGTTCCCGGACAACACGCTCTTTCATCGGCTCGCCCGAGCCGTGTGCCACGCGGGTTGCCTGCCTCGCAAGGAACTCTACGAGGCATGGGAGACCGCGCGACGGGTCCGCCGCCTCTTTCGCGGAGGTCGCATCGTCGACGTCGCCGGTGGACACGGTCTCCTGGCTCACGCGATGCTTCTTCTCGACGATTCGTCAGCCGACGCCATCGTCGTGGATACATCGCTCCCGCCTTCGAGTGCGCGGCTTCATGCAATCCTGGCGGAGACATGGCCGCGGCTGTCCGGTCGCATCACCTTCATGTCCGCACGCGTCGAGGAAGTCGATCTTCGTTCGAGCGACATCGTCGTCTCCGTGCATGGATGTGGAGGTCTGAGCGATGTCGTCCTCGATCGAGCATCGTCCGCGCGTGCGCGCGTCGCGGTTCTCCCGTGCTGCCACGATCTCGACGTGAACGATGATGGCGGACTGGGAGGATGGATCGACAGGCCGCTGGCGGTGGATGTCGTGCGGGCCCTGCGCTTGAAGCAGCGAGGTTACCGGACCTGGACGCAGTCGATTTCCGAGGACATTACGCCCAAAAACCGTCTGCTGATTGGCGAGCCGTGGACCTAAAGACGCGATTCTCCGATGCCGATGTACACTAGTGAAAACTTTCACACAATCGGAAGGAACATGGACTCAGATTTCGGACTGCTATGGATCCCTGTCGGTTTCGCGGTGATCTTCCTCTCGGTCGCCGTTCTTTTCCTGACCGTTTCTGCTTAACCGCTTAGATGCGCCGACACCAGCCTCAGGCTGGTGAGGGCTCACCGTCGTGCACGTTCAGAGCAACGCCTGCGCGAGGTGTTGCTACTGAACGCTGTTGAGCGTGATGTCGAACACCAGCGTGGCGTTCGGCGGAATAGGATTGCCCGGGCTCCGATCCCCGTAGGCCAACTCCGGTGGAATGACCAGGCGGCGCTGGCCACCCACGCGCATGCCAACGACACCCTGATCCCACCCTCGAATCACGGCTCCGGTTCCAAGGCGGAAAGGGTAAGTTGGATTGCGAGTCGAACTGCGTGCCCTTGGCTTCGGGCCGGCTCGAATCGTGGAGCCATCCCGTGTAGGCGACAGTCACTTGGTTTCCTGACTGGGCGATCGTTCCGGTGCCGACGACAAGATCGGTTTGTGAGTACGGTGCGCTGGTGGTCGGCGGGAGGGCGGTGGGTCCGTTGTCGCCGCCACAAGCAGCGACGAAGAGCAGAGCGACGAGTGGAATCAGACGTTTCATCGTATCCAGTTTAGACGACGGACGCTGTTGACGGGCCTGCGATGTATGCTCTCGAACAGTTCATGAGCACATTGCCGGGCAGAATTGCACTTGTCACTGGTGGCGGCCGGGGCATTGGCAAAGCGATCGCTCTCGCGCTGGCCGCGGCGGGATGCGACGTTGCCGTCAATTACGTGAGCCGCGAGGCGGATGCGCGCGTTACGTCCGACGCCATCCGCGCGCTGGGCAGGCGCACGCTGGTTGTGAAGGGTGATGTCTCCAGAAGCGCCGATGTCACCGCACTAGTCTCTGCGGTCGAAGCTGGCCTTGGCCCGGTGGATGTCCTCGTCAACAACGCCGGCCGTGTGACGTTCGAGGGCATCGACCAGATGTCCGAGGCGAGCTGGAACGAGATCATCCAGGTCAATCTCTCCTCTGTGTTTCTGATGACGCAGGCCGTGCTTCCCGGGATGCGCGCGCGGAAGTGGGGTCGCATCATCAACCTCACGTCGGTGGCGGCGCAGGCAGGGAGCACGATGGCCGTGCACTACTCGGCGGCGAAGGCGGGCGTGATCGCGGCCACCAAGAGCTACGCGCGTCTGCTCGCCAAAGAAGGTGTCACCGTCAACGCGATCTCGCCGGCACTCATTGCCACCGAGATGGTGGCATCGAATCCCAATGTGAAGCCGGACATGATTCCGGTCGGCCGTTTTGGGACGGTGGAGGAGTGCGCTGACGTCGCGGTGCTGCTGGCTGAGAACGCCTACATCACCGGGCAGACGATCGGCGTCAACGGCGGGTTGTATCTGGGATCGTGATTCGCAAGGAGATCAGCATGCGACTGCAGCTTGTTACCGTCCTTTCGATTCTGCTCGCCGCGACGGCCGCCCACGCCCAGAGCGTTACGAGTTCCGCGACCTGCGATTTGCCTCATGCGTCGGGCGTGTCGATGCAGCAACTCACATCGGGGCAGCGCCAGCGCAGTTACCGATTGTTCGTTCCGCCCGGGTACGACGGCCATGCACGACTGTCTCTGGTTCTCGATCTCCACGGCAGTGGCGGCAACGCAGCAGGCCAGGCTCGAAACAGCGGGCTCGAGGCGTTGAGCGCAAGTGAGCGGTTCATCGTGGCGACGCTGGAGGCAGAAGGCGGACGTTGGAATGTGCCCGTTCAGGACGGTCGTGCCGACGATGTGGCGTACGTCAGCGACGTGATCTCGCATGTCGCCGCGCGCGTGTGCACGGACGAGACGCGCGTCTACGCGACCGGGTTCTCGGGTGGCGGGCGGATGTCGTCGCTGCTTGGCTGCAAGCTTGGCTCTCGCCTCGCCGCGATTGCCCCGGTTTCTGGTCTTCGGTGGCCAGGTCCATGCACCGGGCGTCCAATTCCGGTGCTGACGTTCCACGGGCTGGCCGACCCGCAGAATCCATACGATGGTCACGCCGCAGGCCGAGGCGCGGAGTGGATGGAGAGCGTTCCGGATGCGCTCGCTGGCTGGGCGCGTCTCGACTCGTGTGAGGGAGACGCGATCCTCGAGGATCCTCCCGGGCCGCTCTCAACGATGCGCTACGAGAAGTGCAGCGCGGGCTCCGAGGTTCGAATGATTCGCATCGATGGCCTCGGCCACACCTGGACAAAGACGGAGGTCGATACGACCTCCGTCATGTGGCAGTTCTTCAAGAGTCATCGTCTCAGTCGATAGTGCCTTAGCGGTCCGACGGGGCGATGGTGCGGCGTGCGACGGTCCAGTACGAGGGTGCGACGGTCCAGTACGAGGGTGCGACGGTCCGGGTACAACAGTCCGAAGCACGCCGAGCGCTCGGACCGCCGCACTGCACCCTCGCACTTCGCACCTCGCTCCGTCGGACCGCCCGCGAGGCACGTTTCAACGAGCTTAGAACTCGATGTGGGTCTGAGCGAGTAGCCTGCGGTCGAGCAGCTGTGAGTTGGACGTCTGATGGGTCTGCTCGAGCGAAACGACGACACCCAAGCGCGCGCGTGAAATCCGGCTCCAGTGCGCACCGCCCACGATGAGGCGTCGCTGGGAGTCGCTGTCGTTCGAACCGTCCGGATCGACGAGATCGAGACCGCCGATGACGGACCAGCCGGTCGGACCCTGACGGCCCTCGCCGAAGAACGAAAAGCCGCGGCGCTCGATGTCCACGGCAACGAACGGATTGTCTGTCGCGGAGAGGTACTGCCCCGTGAGGACGATGTTGTCGTTTTCGTAGCTGCCCATCGCGATCGCGACGTTGCGCGGTCGATCGCGTGCGTACCAGCCGTACTGATAGAACCCCGAGATGGTCACTTTGGCGAGCTCGCTGTCCTGTGAGAAGGGACGGAACGTGGCGCGGCCGTCGATGCTCTTGTACTTGTCGATCTCGGCACGGCCTTGACCCTCGCCGTTGTAGACACCCACATGGAACTCGGTGCGCTCAGTGCTCCTCTTGAGGCTGACGCCGAGGTCTGTCGTGCCTGGAATCAATCCGAGGCGTTCCGAGAAGAACGGCCCGACCACGCGATAGCGATTGACGGTTTCCTCGAAGGCGAGCCACGGCATCTCGTGCAAGCCGAACATGATCGCGATGTTGTCAGTGGCCTGAACATCGAGCGATGCGTACTCGAGTCGCAGCGCGAGGTTCTGATTGAGGCTGGCGTCGGTCGTCGGCCGCACGTCGGGAGTGAAGCGCACGCGGATGCGATCCGAGAGCCTGGCCTGGATGTTGAGATAGCCGCGCGTCACGTCGAACGCGTTGTATCCGTTCGATTCGTGCAGCTGGGCCTGATACTGCAGGAACGTCAGGACGCCAAACGTGACTGAAGGAAAGCTGCTGTTGACTGGTGCCGGATCGGGGCGCTCGGGCGCCTGTGCCTCTGCGGCTGCTGCCGCCGCCGCGCTCACCGGTGCGGACTCGGGAACAGGTGTCGCGCCGGTCAGTGGGAGAAGTGTCTCGTCCGAGGTAGCAGCGGGAGCAGGTGCCGGTGCGGTCGCTGATGTGGCCGCCGTTCTCACCGGTGCCGGCGTTGCAGCTGCCGCCGTCGTTTTCGCGGCGGCCCATGCCAGTGTGTCTGTCGCCGGTCTCTTCGCAGTGGTCTGCGCCAACGCCGCACCAGGCAGTGTCAAGCAGACGATGGCGGTCAGAGCAAGTCGTTTCATGCGTTTCACCTAGAAGATGGCCGGTGCGCCGGCACGAAAGTCACCGCCGAGAATCGGCACCGAGCTCACACCCAGCCACTGTTCGAGCAGTCTCGCGTATACGGATCGGAAATCGGTCTCGTAGCGAACGTCGCCGGAGTTGTTCTCCAGCGTCGGATGACCAGGCGCGAGCGATGCGGCGGTGCCGTGCAATCCGCCGCGCACGGATCCGCCGAGCACCATCATCAAACCCCCGGCGCCGTGGTCGGTGCCTGCGCTGCCGTTCTCTGAGATGCGGCGGCCGAACTCGGAGAACACGATCACCGTCGTGTCGCCGGCAAGACCCTGGTTTCGCACGTCGCTGTAGAACGCCCACAATCCGTCGCCGAGCGCGCCCATCAGATTGGCGTAGGCGCCACCGCCTCCGCCGCCCTGGCCGGCATGCGTGTCGTAGCCGCCGGTCTGCAGCCAGAACACACGCGAACCGATGCCGCGCACGATCGCGCCCGCGACTGTCTGCAGCGCATCGGCGAAGCCGCCGTCTGGATAGGCGACCGTCGGCGTGTACGACGTCGCCAGTGCAACACGATCGAGCGTCTCGATCGCTCCACGCGCGGTACTGTTCACGAACGCCAGATGCGGACGTCCGTTCGCCGGATTGCTCGCCATCGTCTGCGCGGCGGTGCGCTCCTGCAGTGCCGCGGCACCGCGATTCGGACTGGCGTAGGTGTAGGAGCCTGCGTTTGGAATCGCGGGCACGCCACTTGTTCCCGAGATCAGCGCTCGCGGTGTTTCCGCAGTCGTGTTCCACGCAGCGAGCGCATCGAGTGGTCGAGGAAGCGCGTCGAGATAGCGGCCGAGCCAGCCCGAGCCGGTTGACGATTGCGGGTTGGCAGTGCCCCAGATGTCGCCCGCTTCGAAATGCGAGCGACTCGAGTTCGCATACCCGGCGCGTTGCACGAGCGCGAGTCGTCCTTCGTTGAAGATGTTCAGCAGGCCGCCGAGCCGTGGATGCAGACCGAGCGGCTGTCCCGCAGCGTCGCTCCCGACCTGCAGCACCTGGCCTGCCGGCACGGCGATAGACGGCCGGCGGCTGTAGTACGCCCCGTCGCGATAGGAGATCAACGTGTTGAGCGCGTCGTTGCCGCCGCCAAGGTAAACGACGACGAGGTTGCGTGTGCGGATGCCTTGTGCTTCGGCGATCGCGGTGAGGAACGAAGGCGCGGCAATCCCGAGCGAGACAGTGGCAACGCCGTGACGGATGAAAAGTCGTCGAGAAAGATCCATGATGCCTTCTAAACGAGTTGGTACTCGGCAGAGCCGACGAGGAGGCGAGCAAGACCCGCGGCCCGGGTGTTGAGTTGTTCATCGCCGCCGGTCCACGATCCCGCGGCGGCGAGGTACGACATGAGCGCTTGCCGGGGCGCTGAATCGAGTGGCGCCGTCGTGACGCGCACGAGCAGTGCGTCGAGCAATGCCTGCGGCGATTGCGCCAGTGGGGCCACCGTCGCGGCGAGGAACGCTTTCTGACTGGCGGCGAGCGTCGCGGCGAAATTTGTCCGGGCGAGCATCGTTCCCGTCGAGAACCACGCGGCGCCAAGCGGCCATCCGCCGACGTTCGGTGGTTCGAAGAGTTGCTGTCCCATCGCCGCCATCGGCGAGCGCGCCCTGTCGACCGAGAAGTTCTGCCAGCCCACTTCCCTGATCGATCGAACGACGTACTCCGCAGGCCATGAATAGCGTGCGAACTGCATCGCCGGGTTGGTGAACCAGGGCGACGTGAGGATGTGGCGAATGACCGGCTTGATCTCGGTCCTGCTCTGCAGGTAGACCGCCGTCACGCTTTCAACGAACGCGGGATCGGGTGCGTGGATCTCGCTGATGAAGAAGTTCCAGAACTTGCGCGCCAGCCGACGGCCCGTCTCCGGGTGAATCGCCAGCGCCGTGATTAGCTCGATGCCGTCCTGTATGCCTGCCGATTCGCTGCGCGATGCGATCGTGCGGCTGCCGCTGGTGTTGATCGGGAACGAAAAGGTCTTGTCGCCGGTGTCGTGCTGGTCGGCGTGGTAGACGAACTCCTGATACGCGTTCAGGTCGCCGTATTCGTCCTGGCGGTAGTCAGCGGACCCACGCAGGTTCCAGCCGGTGAACACGCGCGCGGCCGCATAGACGTCCGACTCGACGTAGTTGCCGACGCCGATCGTGAACAGCTCGATGATCTCGCGGCCGAAGTTCTCCTGCGGTCTCGCTTTCGTGTTGCTCTTGCCGTCGAGCCAGATCAGCATCGCCGGATCCTGCGCGACCTGAAGCAGGAGATCGCGGAAGTTGCCGAGCGCGTACTGGCGAAACAGCTCGATTTGTCCCTGCGGACCGCGGAGTGCGCCCGGCTTGTGCGCGAGCATCTTGGCGGCCTGTCGTTCGCCGGAGTCCGCGGCCAGCTTGCTGTACGCAGTGGCGAAGTGGTTGTGCCAGAACATCGCCATCTTTTCCTGCAGCGGGCGGCGCGAGTGGATCATCCGGAAGATCCAGCGCTGGCGCGCATCGTCGATGTCGATGTCTGGCGCGAAGAGATCCCTGGTTGCGACGAGTGCGTGGTCGGGACGTCCGATGCGCTCATCCACATCGTCGGGCCGGCCCTCGTAGTCGACGAGATAGTCCACCGCGCGCGTGTGCGACATGTCGCGATAGATGTCGACATCCAGGGCGCTGACGCCGAAACCCGCGCGACGCAGGAGATGATCGATTTCGGGGTTGACTGTAGCCATACGAGCTCAGAGCGCGATCGTCAGGATGTCGTTCGTGAACGACGTGTTGTATTGGCGGAGTGCCGACTTGGCCGGGCCGTTCACGACTTGACCAGTGCGGTTGTAGCGAGACCCATGACACGGACAGACGTAGGTCGCGCCGTTCACGCCGTTGACCGTGCACCCCTCGTGCGTGCAGACCGCGTCGATCGCGGTAAACGTGGTCGCGCTTGTTCTCGCGACCAGGAACACGCCGGCGATGGACTGGATGACTGCGGCACCGTCCACGTTGGCCAGCGCAGATCCGGTCGTCGTCACCTGCACGCTGGAGTTCGCAAACTGCCCGTTCAGGGTGGGCAGTATCGATGTTCCACCGCCCCCGTCGCCGCTCGGACCGGTGGGAGATCCGTCGCCGCTGCAGGCGGACACGAGCGTCGCGAGCGTGGCGCAGGAAGCGACCTGGCATGCGCCTGCACAGAACTCGCGTCGAGAGACAAATTGGCTCGGCTCTGACATCGTGATCCTCGTGAGGTGGGCGAGCGGCCTCGGGGCACGGGCGGCAAGATCGAGGCCACGCCGAAACGACGCGGGTTTGCAAATCGGCGACGGCGCTGAGGGCATGCGCCGATGACAGACTGCGTGGGTGGATGGCGGATTCTGTAAGCGCGCCGAGTGGTCGCGCGGTCGATGGAGGAGCCGATCACGACGCTCGTCGGTGGCAGACGAGCATCGGATCGCGCGGTCAACGCGTGGCTGCGTCTACTGCTTGTACTGAATCAACTCGAACGCGTTGCCGGAGTTGTCGCGCACGAAGAAAAAGATCTCGGTCCTCGAGGTTCGGCACGCTGATGCCGGTGTGATGCGGCTTGATTTCGAAGGGAGGGCCGTCCGCCTGTGACGATGCCTGTGCGAAGCCGCAGGTGCCAAGCATTGCGACGGCGGCGAGGGTTGTGAAGAATCGAGTCAATGTGTCCTCCGGGTCAGGGACACCTTATGCTCGATCGCACTCCGCCCGATAGCGTTGATATGCGACGAATAGCATTGCGTGCGCTGGTGGTTCTGGCCTGTGTCGTTGCCATACATTGCGGCGACTCCAATCCGACGAATCCCGACTCTCCACCTGCGGGGGGCGGCGGCGGTGGCGGCGGCGGAGGCACGGGCGGTGGCGGCGCGACGAGAACCTCGATCACTTCCGACGATGACTTCGACGACGGCCAGTGGGCGGACGTGGTGGAGGCTTACGGGGCGGGTGGAAGTGGTGGTGGAGGTCGCCTGAGCTACCTGGGTCAACAAGGCGCTTACTACCGTCAGGTCAGCATCACGGTGAACAGCGCAGGGGGCGGCTCCGCCGCCCAGGTGGCGGTATTCTCCTTCAAGCAGGGAGCAGTCTACTTCCCATCGACTGACGGATCGATTCTCTCAATCGACTACTCGGAGTCGTCGATCAATCAATCCGGTGGTAACGGCCAGTACAGCGCACCCGCAATCAGGCAGAACGGCAAGCTCTACACGCTGGTTCCAGGTGGCAAAGCCTTCACGACACCTGAAACGTCGTGGACACCTCACTCGCTGACCGGGCTCACGCAGAACGATTTCAGAACGATCGCATCTGCTGCAGACCACCCGGACTTCTCTACGAACGGCGGACGCATGGAGGTGGGTTTCATGCGGCTGCAGGTGGTTCAGGCCGGCGGCGGCGGGAGTACAGACGAAGGTTGGAATCGACAACTACCGGCTCACCATGTACCGGAACTGACGGCATCCACGAGCAGCCCGCGCCGGATTTCAGCGCGGGCTGATCATCGTGTTATTTGAACCCGCCGATGCCATCAGCGTCCGCGGGACGCTTCATGCCCTTCTCGAAGTACTCCTCCCAGATCCGCGCCCACGGACGATCGTAGAGATCTCGCACCTTGAACTTGATCTCTGTGCCAGGTGGCACCTGCGTGCCTCTGCCGTCTTCGCCGACGAAGATCGTCTGGTTGCAGTGCTCGAGATGAAACGGCGGAGCGTTTGAGAGGTCTCCCCGGCGCGAGAAGAAGCGGATGTCGCGCACGGGTTGTACGAAGGCTTCAGGGTCGTAGAAGATCGTCTCGTGCTCGAGCCCGGCGAACTTGCCGTCAGCGAATCGCCGCGGCGTCCAGATCTCGATCAGTTGCATCTGGTTGCTGTACTCCCAGCTGCTGTGCGTGAACCAGCCCTGGACGTTCGACGTCCACGTGATCAGCGCGTCGCCGTCCCAGAAGCCGACGGTCTCGCCCAACCAGCTCGGTACTTCTGCACCAAGATGGGGCACCTTGCCTTTGAGATCGAAGGCGCGGCCGATCTGCACATGACGCAGCGCGTTGTCTGTCCCACCGAGGAACTGCACGCGTCCAGGGACGACCATGACGTCGAGCTGACTCGGACCGCCAGGTCCTGACCACCATCGCAGCAGTCCTTCTGGGCGGCAATACATCAACGAGAACTGCGCCGCGTTGCTGTTGACCTTGTGATACATCTGCTGCACGTAGCGCTGCTGATACTCGGGTGTGAGCAGCGACAGGATCGTTGGCATCTGATTGGCCCACCCGACGACCCACTGCGGCGGCTCTGCGAACACCTGTGGCACGGGATCCCCCGCGCCGCCTTTCCTCCCGCGACCGAACACGAGATTCAGGTTCCTCGTGTAGCGGCCGTTCCAGTCGGGCAGGGTGTCCTTCGTGTGCGCGGTCGGTCCGCCGCGCGCCTTCGTCTCTGCGAGTAGCGCTTCGTAGTGCTCGCGCGCGGTCTTGAATGAATACGGACTGACGATGGCTTCGCGTGGATAGTCGCGATCGCAGTGGCCCCATGCTGCGGTCTTCGGATCGTCGTTTTCGAGCGCCCTGGGTCCGCTCGAGTAGTCGCCCCAGATGGAGTCGAGGGCGATCGGACTGTTGCAGCGGTAGTACCGCTTGTCCATCCACAGATCGCGGTCCACGTAGAAGTCTTTCGACGTGAAGATGTCGCGCGCCAACGGCTGGACGCCGGCGGGCGCTTTACCGCCGGTGGCCGTGGTGCTGGTGGTGTAGTACCACGGCGTGACGGCGCCGACGAAGTCCTCTTCGGGGTAGCCGTCGTACGGCTTGAGCGGTACAGGCACCGGCCACCCGCGTCCCACGCTTTTCTGGGCCGTCGTCGCCTGCGCGGGCTCCGGCGCGGTGGCGCGTAGCGACGCCACGAGGCAACCACCGAGGACGAGAACCGCGACTGTCACGCTGGTGTTGCGGGCGAACGTAGGGCTCATCGTTTCTCACTCCCAATTCCCAACCTCCAACTCCCGACTCCGTTCCTATTGGGAGTTGGAAATTGGGAGTTGGGCGTTGACGTGCTATTCAGGCTTCCAGGTTGCCGTCGGTGTGACGAGTGCACCGTTGCCGTGAGACGTGGCGCCTTCCACCGAGTCGCAGTGCTTACCGGGTGCCGGCGTCTTGCCCATGGGGCACTTGAACAGCCCCTCGACACGCGCCCCACCCCGCTGGCCGTTGCGCAGCGGCACCAGGCCGACGCTGAATACCGTCCCGCGCGGGAAGTCGTTGACCGAGATGCCTTCGCGCGCGCTCGCCGCCGAGCCGCCCATCTCGACGAGCCAGTTCGCCGGCTTGCCGCTGGAGTCGCGCACGAGAGCGTCGCGGTTGTCGTTGAGCGGCACGAAGGCGATTTGCAGGTGGGCGGCGTCGGGGTTGATGCGTTCCACCACGCCGGTGAACACGTACTTGATCGACTGGTCGTACATCGCGAAGGAATGATGCGCCGAGAGCCTCGCGGTTGTCAGTGCTGCCACGGCCGCGGCGAGCGTGAGCGCCGTGACCAATCCCTTTCCGAATAACTTCATGAATGCGTGATCCCCTCCGGGTGCCCGTGATGTCGTGACCCGAATGCCAATCTTAGGCTGTCGGCTCAGCTGATCGCAGTTACCCGTTTATGGGGGTGCTGTGAGGCGGAGAAAGAGGCGCCGAGGGCGCCTCTTTCCATGTCAGAAATTGAACTGCCCGCCGAACTTCAATAGCCGCGCGGGCAGGATTGCGCCGGGCCGGAGCCACGTGGCGCCATTGGTGCCGTAGTTTCCGTTGCGCGTCGCGACGAAGTTCGCGTTGAGCACGTTATACAGGTCGATGTTCGCCTGCAGGCGGCTTCGGCCGATGTCGAACGTCCGCGAGAACCGCAGGTCGATCTGGTGCGTCCGCTTGTCGTACTGCTCTCCGGCTCCCAGGAGGTTGATGGTGACGTTCGCCGCACCGGAGAGAGGGCGCCCGAGCGATGGGGCCACGACCGCGTTCGCCGCAACGTAGTTCGCAATGAACCCCAGATTGCTCGTGCCGTTGGTGATCGGATCGAGCACCAAGGTCTGGTAGGTCCCGCTGACACGGAATTCCCACGGAAGTGGATACGAGCCGATCAGTTTCACCTGCGGCAGCCAATCGCCTTGCTTGTGACACTCAGGATCCAATATCAACGGCGCGGGGCCGCCTGCGGCATTCGTGGGCTGTGGCATGAGGCTCGGGTTGTCCAGCTTGCCGACCACATCGCAATAGTCGGTCATGGTCCTGCCCATGCTGAACCCGCCCTGGAGCAAACCACCGCGTGGCAGACGTCCGTTTACCGTCACGTCCACGCCGTTGTAGTGTTCCAGCTGCTTGCCGTAGTTCGACGAGCTCGTCTGAATCGTATCGACCTGCCCCAACTTGGTCGGATTCAAGTCATAGAGACCGCACATCTGACCGCCACCACCACCCGGCAGACGCGCATCGCTCGGCACCGTGATGCAGAACGGGTCGTAGTCCGACGGAGACGTGAGCAGATTGTCGGTGACGATGAAGTTGCCGAAGACCCTGCGGTAGTAGCCGGCCTGCAGCGAGAGATTCGCTGCCAGCTCCGTCTGGATCGCCCCCATGAACTCCCAGTTGTACGGGCGCGTTCCGAAGCCCGTCGCCCAGTCGGGGTCGAGGCGGAAGTTCGTGACCCGCTTGCCGAAGTTGGCGTTGGGCGATGCGCCCAGCTCGCCGTTGAGCGCTGGGTTCAGTGGATCACCGTCCACGACGTAGTCGCGGTCGAGGTCGGTCCAGGTGCGGCTGACCTGACTGACCGACGCGCGCGTCGGGATGACCAACGCCGTCGATTGCGTCAGGCGCTCCTGCATGACGTAGCGGCTCGCAGCCGCCTTCAGCGCTGTCTTTCCCGTGCCGAACGGGTCGTATGAGATCGCGATGCGTGGGCTCAGATCCTTCCAGCTGAGGACGTCGGCGCCCTCGAAGTGCTCCTCGACCGGCACATAGCGTCTCGGCGCGACATCGAACGCCGGGTAGCTCGAGTTCAGATAGTCGAATCGCAGACCGGCGTTGACGGTCCACTTGTTCAACGAGATCTGGTCCTGGACGTAGATGCCGGCCGGATTCATCGTTTGCGGATCGGGCCACGGCGTCGTGTAGAACGTGACCTGGTTCGGCACCCCGCTGATCGTGCGGTAGCTGGCATCTTCGGCCATGCAGTCGGTGCGTGGCGCGCCAGTCGTCCCGCATTGCTCGCGGGTGCCCGGCATTGAAAACGTCATGAAGTCGTCCGGCTTGATCTGCGCCGCCCAGTCCCATCCGACTTTCAGATTGTGCATGCCCGTGCTGTATGAGAGGGCCGCACGCACTGTGTATACGAGCTGTCCGGTGTATGCCGACGTGGCCAGGCCGCCGAACGTGATCCCCGACCCCTGGTCCACGATCTGGGAGCGGGTCGATGTATCCGTCGGATCGCGAACGAAATCGTGGAAGTATCGCGATCCCGTGACATCGAGCAGCAGGCGATTGGACCTCGTGGATGTCCACTTCGCGAGCTCCACGTGTCCTGGTGCGTACCACTGTTGTCCGGCTTCAGGCGCCACGGTGCCGCTGACCGACGAGTGATACCAGTGCGTCACGTTCCGCATCAGCAGGACGTTGATGCGATCTTTCTGTGATGCCTGCCACGTGGTGTTCACGTTGAGGTCGTAACTCAATTGATCGGCGTTGGCCGGTCGGTCCGGATCCGGCTCGAAGATCCAGTCCGACGGGTTCTTGTCGTACCACATGCCGCCGACGTAGCTGTCGGTGTACTGATAGCGAAGTCCTCCGAAGAACCAGATCTTGTCCCTGGCGATCGGGCCGCCGATGACCGGGTTGAAATCGACCATGTTCTTGACCTTGGCTTCAGCGGTCAGCCCCTGCGCGCGCAGTTCGTCGTCGAGGTTGCTGCCCTGAAGCGCGCTGCCGGTGCCCGTCAAGAAGATCGAGCCGGTGAAGGAATTGCCTCCGACCTTCGGGATGGCGTTGACCGTGAAACCGCCATAGGCGAGTTCGGCGGGCAGCGACGAGTACCGCATGTCGTATTCCTGCACCGTGCCGTCTGGAAGATTGATGCGCGACTTGCCGATGTTGTCGATGAGCGTCATCGGGATGCCGTAGGTGCCGATCGTCTGGTCGTATTGGCTGCTCCCGTGAATCTGTGCCGCCGCGTACGTGTAACCGGCAGTGCCGCCGGCGTCCACATTCGGTCCGCCGGCAGTCGTGATGGTGACGCCGGGCACGAGTGTCATCAGACTTCCAATCACGCGCGCGTTGGGCGTGCTGTCCAGCACGTCGCGCGTCAGCACCTGCGTCTGTGCCACGTTCCGGACGTCAACAACCGGGCTCGCGCCCGTCACGGTGATCGTTTCAGTCAATGTGCCGGTGCTCAACTCGACGTTGACCGAGGCCGCAAAGCCGGCCGTGAGGGTGATGCCCTCGCGCCGCACGACTGAAAAGCCTGGCAGCGTAAACGTCACGCGATACGTGCCTGGCAGCAAATCCAGGAGTTGGTACCGGCCGTTCGCTTCGGATACCGCAGTGCGGATCTTTTCGATCAACACCGGGCTGCTGGCTTCAATCGTGACGCCGGGCAAGACCCCGCCGGTCATGTCGGTCACGATGCCGCTGATACTTGCGTTCTGCTGCGCAGTGGCCGTCGAAGAGATGGCCAGCACGCACAACAACCCCCAGCCCAGATGCCGCAAAGCTCTCATGTCCCGGTCTCCTGCTGCGATGTGTCCGCACGAAGAGTCCCAACGATGGAGTCCGCACTGGCTCGTCCCGGCCCTCTGTCACTGACGCCGACAGAATGGAGGCGTACGTGTAGATGATCTGGTTGGTAAAACGCAATGCCAAGTGTTTGGTAGTCTGCGACCTCAGCGACTCGAGACGGTTACGTCACGCGAAGCGTTGATCGTCTGCCGAAGGCCCATAAACGGCCGGAACCTTCGCGCCAAGGAGTCGCAGATACACGGTCAGCTGGCCCCGATGATGCGCCAGGTGATTGAGCATGTCGCGTAGCGCGATGTGACGCGGCGCCTCCGACACCACCTGACCTCCCGCACGCAGCTTCCAGTTGGTTGTCAGCAGCAACGTGTCGTTGGCCGCCTGCAGCGTCGCGCGCGCGTCGGCGACGCTCTTGTCGTGCGCCGCAACCAGCTCGTTCTGCGAGGGGAGTTTCCATTCGCCGCCGCCTGGCGGCGTGAGATCGAGTTCGTCCTGCTTGACGATGAACGTGACCCAGGCTGGCATCGTCGAAATCATGCCGGCGAGGCGGCCGAGGGCCATCGATTTTTCGTGAGGCTTCCAGTCGTCGCGGCCCGCGGGGACTTGTTCCAGCACGCGCTTCGTGCGCGCCGCTTCACGGTCGAGTTCGCTGAGGAGTTGTTCTGTGAGCTTCATGGACCCAATCGTGGATCAAATGTCGGGGAAGGCAGCTCGAGCGTTCTATGCGCGGCGACTGCCGACGATGACCGCGAACGGCGAGCGGCGCCACGGCACGTCCACGCGAAGCCGGCGCGTTTCAGCAGGCTGAGCTCTTTGGCGAGCGGCACGTACGTGTCCTCGTCGGCCCACGATTCGTAGACTCGTCGTCCCCGTGCACGGCTGCCGAACGTCTTCCCGAGATGGGTGAACCAGATGTCGAGATCGCGCGCGAATCCGCGCGGTGTCGAGGCTGGTGCGCAGTCGCCGTTGATCAGGACGCCACCGGGACGAAGGGCGCTGTAGCAGCGCCGATAGAACGCAAGCTTCGCACGTGTCGTTCGGATGTGATGCAGCGAGTAACTCGCGACGATGGCATCGCAGGGTGGCAGCGCCTCGTCCAGGAAACTGCCCGTAGCCATCGTCACGCGGCGAGACAAGCGACCGAGGCGCGTGCGTGCGATCGCCATCATGTCAGCGTCGGCATCGATGCCCCAGATCCGCGCGCCAGGCACTGACTCGAGACACGCGCGCGCGAGTGCGCCGGTGCCGATGCCGAGATCGACGACGGTGCGCACCGGACGCGCCGCGTGACCGAGCGCGCGAGCGACCTCCGCGATCAGCTCGTCGTAAAGCGGAATCAGCGAGCGAATGCGGGCGTCATACCTGGCCGGCGAGATCGCGAGGTGCGAGGCGACGGACATCACGCAGATTGTAGAACTATGTGATCATCTGGTCGCTGACAACGGATCCCCAAAATGACGATGAAACCAGCACTCGCTGTCGCAGTTGTTCTGGCCTGCGCTGTCGGCGCCGTTGCCGCTCAGGGCCCGTCGTCATCGTTTCCGCGAGGGAACAGCCAGCAGTCCTGGCAGAATCCCGGGCTGAAGAGCGTGCTCGCCAAGTGCAAGACGCCTCCACAACCGTTCTCCATTCCTGGCGCGGCGGCATCGGACGCCAACTCCGCGCCACCGCCAGCGCCGACCGCGCGCCCCTCGACGGCGATTCCAGGTGTGATCGCTGCGGGGCAGAACTGGAAGGCAGTATGGTCGTGGGAAGGCAACAATGCCGACGGTCCCATCGCCGGAGACAACGGCACCGTGTTGTTCGCCAACAACGACGCGAGCAACGTGATGAAACTCGATCCTGCGACGGGCCTCGCCACGATCATCCACGCTGACACGAATACAGGTGGCGCCTTGTCGCGCAGCAAGAACGGCTCGCTGTTTGTTGCATCGCGAGGATTGAACGGCGGCATCCTGCAACTCGAGCCGCAGCGCAAGATGTTTGCGAGCTCGTTCAACGGTGAGCCAATCGAGTGTGTCGGTGGTGTCGTGAACGATCTGGTTGCAGATGCGCGCGGCGGCGTCTATGTCGCCATTTCGGGAAGTGGCGTGTTCTACGCCAACCCAAAGGGCGTGGTCTCCAAGTACGGTGAAGGCGTCGAGGGGGCCAACGGCATCATCCTGAGCCGGGATGAGAAGACGCTCTACGTCACGAACGGCGCCGTGGTGATCGCATTCGACGTGCAGGCCGATGGTGCGCTCGCGAACCAGCGGGAATTCGGAAAGCTGCGCGGTGGTCAGGCGGGCGACGGTTCAGCCGTCGATGCCGAGGGACGGCTCTATGTGGCGACGGGATCGTCGGTGGATGTGTTCGCTGCGAACGGCGAGTTCCTCGGAAGTATCCCCGGGCCGCAAGGTCTGCACGGCACGTTCTTCGGTGGCCGCGACAAGAAGACGCTCTACGGCATCGTCTTCTACGGCACGTGGGGGACAGCGAGCGCGAGGAATCAGGTCATCGCTATTCCAACGATCGCGCAGGGGTATACGGGGCGCGCGAAGTAGTACCGTCTTTGTGCGGTAGCATCTTGGGCCTCCGAGGAGGAATCACACGTGCGCAACACAGCTTCGGCTCGACTCACTGGACGAACCGGTTTCATGGTGGCAGCTCTCGTCGTATGGTCGCTGACGGCGGCAGCGCAGACACCGGCCCCCGCGCCCGGCACGCAGAAGCCGGGCATGGCGCCGAGGCCGCCGCTCTTGTTCGGCGAGACCTTCCGGATCCCGCCCCACACGGGTGAGGAAACCGACGAGAACACGCGTGTCACGCAAGCGGTTGTCACCAACCCGAATCTCGAGATAAAGCTGTACGGGGCTGATGCGTCCGTGGTCCGCGCCGCTACGCACGAACAGCGCACCGACCTGTGGAATGGGATGACGACGTCTCCGTCGGCCGTGACGCTGCGGGACAAGCGCAGTCTGCTCGATCTGACCGGTGCCGCACGCCTTCGGTGGATCCTGCGCACGAACGCGATTCACACGCTGCATCCAGTGGTGAAGCTCGCCGATGGCCGCCTTCTGGTCGGTGACCGGACAATCACGACGCAGGGTGAGTTCCTCAGCGTCGAGATCGCATACACCGGCATGCGCTGGTACGTCCTCGATCCCGCCAAGGTCACCGTGCGCGCTGAAGTCGTGAACCCGAACCTGCGCGCGGTTGACGAAGTGGGCGTCGCGATGCTCATGCCCGGTGGCGGGCACGGCATCGCCGGGTCCGCGAACATGTCGAACGTGGAGCTCTTCGCATACCCGGTGCCGCGGTAAGAGGCCAACCATGCAGCATCGTCTGATTGCAGGCGTCGTCACAATCGCAGGACTGCTGGGGCCGGCCGTACCCGCCATGGCGCAGGCCAAGGGATCGGCCGAAGCGTCGGCCGCTGCCGTTGTCAACCCGAAGTGGGCACCGCCGAAGCTGGCGTGGGGCCATCCGGATCTCGAGGGCATCTGGACGAGCGACGACATGCGCGGCGTGCCGATGTCACGCCCGGCGCAGTTTGGGACGCGCAAGTACCTCACCGACGAGGAATTCGCGCAGCGCGCGGGTGAGCGCAGCAAGGCGCGTGATTTCGACAATGCGCGAACAGGCACATTCCGCAATGAAGAGGGATCACGAGACTTCGGCTACACCTCTCTCGTCGTCGATCCTGCGGACGGCCGGGTCCCGGCGCTCACGCCGGACGCACGCGCGCGCCGCCCCATCCCTGGTACCAACGGCGTGGGTCCCTTCAACACCGTCGAGGACTTCAACAACTACGACCGTTGCATCACGCGCGGCCTGGCAGGCTCGTGGCTGCCGGTGGTCTACGGGAATGGCGCGCGAATCGTACAGACGCCCGACGCTGTCATCATCTCCTACGAGATGGTGCACGACACGCGCGTCATCCCGCTCGACGGCCGGCCGCACGTCAGCAGCGGCATCCAGCAGTTGATGGGCGATTCGCGTGGCCACTGGGACGGCAACACGCTCGTCATCGAGACGACCAACTTCACCGATCGCACCTCCATCGGTCCCAACGGTGGTGGCCCCAGGCACAGCACGGCGATGAAGATGACGGAGCGAATCACCCGGATCGATCCCGAGATGGTCGACTACGAGCTCCATGTGGACGATGCGAAGACCTATGTGGCGCCGTGGACGCTCCGCATGACGCTTACTCGTCAAGCCGGCTACGAAATCTTCGAGTATGGCTGCCATGAGGGAAACCACTCTGTCGCGAACTCGCTCAGTGCCGAGCGCGCCTACGAGAAGGCGGCCGCCGAGAATGCGGCGAAGGGGCTGCCGCCACCCGAGCGCGTGTTCGGTCGCGTGAACGGCGAGGATCGCGGCCGGTAGTAAGGACGCAGTCTTGCGCGATCCCCGCCGCTTTCCGCGCGTCATCGCCATCGCCGTATTGGCGGCCTTCTGGTTCGTCGCTCGCGGTGCGGCTGTCGAACCCCAGGGTCCCTCCGGGAATCAAGCCTCGGGCACGCCGCCGGGCAGCCTCGAGGTCCTGGAGGTTCGGTCGAACTTCTTCATGATCGCCGGTGCCGGAGCGAATGTCGGCGTCCAGGTGGGCGAGGACGGCGTCGTCGTGGTGGACGCAGGGTCTGCTGCCAGCGCTCCCGCTGTTGTCGCTGCGATCAAGCGGATCACACCCAAACCCATTCGCTACGTCATCGACACCGGGCCCGATGCCGATCACGTCGGTGGCAACGACGTGCTTTCGACGGCTGGCGATCAATTCTTTCCAGGGACGAGGCCGGCTGGGCCGCGGCAGGATGCCTTGAGATCGTCTGCCGCGATCCTCGCGGCGGAAGGCGTCGTGCGGCACATGACGGAGTCGTCGGAATCGACGCCCGCGCGCCCGCTTGTCGGATTGCCGACCGAGTCATTTCACTATGCTCGGAAGTTCCTGTACCTGAACGACGAGGCGATCGAAGTGCTGCACCAGCCAGCGGCACACACCGACAGCGATGTGTTCGTCTTCTTCCGGCGCTCGGATGTCGTCGTTGCCGGCGACGTGATCGACACGCGCCGCTTTCCCGTCATCGACATCGAGCGCGGCGGCAGCATCGAGGGCGAGATCGCGGCGCTGAACCGTTTGAGTGAACTCGCAGTGGCGTCGGTGCCCGTCGTGTCGCGTGAGGCGGGCACGATCGTGATCCCGGGTCACGGCAGGCTCTGCGATCAGTTCGACGTCATCGAATACCGAGACATGATCACCATCATCACCGATCGCATTCGCGGGCTCGTCAACGCGGGACGCTCACTCGAACAAGTCAAAAGCGCAGAACCGGCAAAGGGGTACGCGGGTCGCTACGGCGATGTTGGCGGTGACTGGACGACAGATAAGTTTGTTGAAGCAGTGTATCGAAGCCTCATGAAGGAGAAATCGTGAGGCGCGGACTCCTCGCGATCGCCGTAGTTGTGTTCGCTGCTTTCTGTGGGCCAGCTTCAGTTCACGCTCAGCAGGGTAGCGTCGCGTCGTCGAGAGCGCGCGACGTTGCACCGATCGATCTCACGGGTACTGGGTGTCCTACGTCACCGAGAACTGGCGCTACCGGATGGTGACGCCTGCCAAAGGTGAGTACCGCCGCATTCCCGTCTCGCCGGCTGGAGTGCCGATCATCAACGCGTGGGATCCCGTCGCAGACACACGCGCGGGCAACCAGTGCAAATCGTACGGCGCGGCTGCCATCATGAATGTGCCTGGCCGCTTGCACATCACGTGGCAGGATGCCGACACGCTGCGCGTCGACACTGACGCGGGCACGCAGACGCGGCTCTTTCGTTTCACCGCGCGCGCTTCGTCAGCGGGCCAAGCCCACGTGGCAGGGTGAGTCGGCTGCACGCTGGGAGCAGGTCCCCGCGCCTGAGAAGGGCGGCAGTCTCCGCGTCGTTACGTCGAACATGCGCTCGGGATATCTGCGCAAGAACGGCGTGCCTTACAGCGAGCGCGCCACTGTGTCTGAGCACTTCGACATCACGTCGCTTCCTGATGGCGGCGAGCTTCTCCTGGTCACTACCGTCGTCGAGGATCCTGTCTACCTGAACGCGCCATACGTCACGAGTCCTCACTTCAAGAGAGAACCAGACGGTTCCAAGTGGGATCCCACGCCATGCTCATCGACCTGGTAATTCGTCGGTCTGCGCTCACGCTGATTGTCGTGCTCGTCGCTCGCGTGGCGTTCGCCCAGGCCGGTCCGACGGTACTGCCAAGTGAATTCGAATTCGCGGGCTCATGGGCCCCGATTGGTACTGAAGACGTGCAGAACGACTCGGTGCCGGTGGACTATCTCGGGCTGGCACTGACCGACGAAGGCCGGACGCGAGCGCTTTCCTACGACGAGTCACAGAAGTCGATGGTCGAGCGGCAGTGCCAGGGCTGGGGCGCTTCCTATGCGGTGCTCGGTCCTTTTGGTCTGCGGATCTCGCGTCAGTCAGATCCCGCAACGAATCGCGTCGTGTCCTACACGATCGATGCGTGGGAAGACTGGATGGGCATGACCATCTGGATGGACGGTCGGCCGCGTCCGTCCGAGCACGGGCTCCACACGCAGGCGGGTTTCACGACCGGCCGGTGGGAGGGCGGCGCGCTGGCCGCGCGCACGACGCACCTGCAAGCCGGCTTCATCCGCAAGACGGGCGTGCCACTGAGCGATCAGGCGACGATCGACTGGCGGTTCTTCCGCCACGACAACGTGCTGACGGTCCTGATGGTGGCCCGCGATCCTGTTTATCTGGTGGAACCGGAAATCATCTCGAAAGGCTTCCGGCTCTCACAGGCGCCGCTCGACTTCCGTGATCCGTGCGTCCCCGGCTTCGAGGGGCGCGAACCAGGCGACAGCGTGCCTCACTTTGCAGCCGAGGAGAACCCGTTCGTGGACGAGTTCGTGAAGCTGTATCACCTGCCGCGCGAAGCCGTGCTCGGTTATCGCGAGACGCTGTATCCGGAGTACCGCAAGACGATCAAGGACACCTACGTGCCGCCTCCGCCGTGCACCGAAGACTGCGGCGTTGCCGGCAACTTCGTCCGGAGACGCGGCCCGACGCCTTAGACCGGCAATTGTTCGAAACCAATTCGACCTTCGTTGACATAGGTGAGCGGACGTCGCTTCAGGAGGTCGGTGTATGCGCGTACGAACAGTGGCCGGAGGGTTGACAGTCAACGCCGTCGCGGGTTCTTACGTCGTGGTGCTCGGCCTGAACGTGGACGAGGCGCTGCGGCCGGGACTTCGCGGCTTCGCCATCCAGCGCGAGGACAAGACCGAAGGTGAAACGCGGTGGATGAAGGGGACGAAGACGTTTGCCAGCGTCGAGGCACATCCCACGCCGGGCGAATCGTTCTCCAGCCTGGAGCACCCGTACCAGACGTTCCAGTGGTCCGACTACACCGCGAAGCCTGGCTACATCTACACCTACACGGTGATCGCGATGACCGGCAAGCCGGGATCGCTCAAGCAGGGATCGACCGTCAGCGTGACGGTGACAACCGAGAACATCACCGACGATCACACGATCCAATTCAATCGCGGCGCGGCGGCATCGCAGGAATACGCCCGTCGCTTCCTGAATCGCCCGCCGAGTGAAATCGGTCAGGGCGCCTACGACTGGCTGTCACGAGGCCTGGTCGAGGGCATCATCACCTTCATCGAACGCGCCAAGGGCAAGGGATTCGGGCTGAAGGGCGCCTTCTACGAGTTTCAGTGGCCGTCGGTGCTCAAGGCGCTGCACGCCGCGAAGAAGCGCGGTGCGTCGGTCGAGATCGTGTTCGACGACATCGACAACGAAACCGGCCCGCACGGCGAAAACGAGGACGCCATCGATCTTGCCGGCATCAAGGCCGTGTGCACGCCGCGCACCAAGGGCACGTTGATGCACAACAAGTTCCTGGTCCTGACCGAGAAGAGCAAGCCAACGGCGGTGCTGTTCGGCTCGACCAATCTCACCGAGAACGGCATCTTCGGCCACGCCAACTGCACGCACGTCGTGGAAAACGACACGATCGCAGCGAAGTACCTGAAGTACTTCGTCAAGCTGAAGAGCGATCCTGATACGAGTGGCGGTGCGAACAACGCCTACAAGAAGTGGACGATCAAGCAGACACCCGCACCCGCCAAGTCGTTCGACGACGGTATGGCGGCGGTGTTCTCGCCGCGTGCGAACGCGGACGCGCTCAATTGGTACGGCACGCTGGCCGGTTCCGCGCAGAAGGCGCTCTTCATGACGTTCGCGTTCGGCATGAGTGATGTGTTCAAGACGGTCTACAGCAAGAAGGACGCGGTGCTTCGCGTCGGTCTCATGGAGAAGGAGTGGAACGGCGCGAACAAGGAAGCGCAGATTCAAGCCATCCGGAAGATTCAAGCACTGCCGAACGTCGTGATCGCGATCGGCAACCGTATCCCGCTGAACGGCTTCGATCGATGGCTGGGCGAGCTCGACCGCATCACGAACCATGTCAACGTCCATTGGATCCATCTCAAATTCATGCTGGTCGATCCGCTCTCGGACAACCCGATCGTCGTGACGGGCTCCGCGAATTTCAGTGAAGCCAGCACGAAGACCAACGACGAAAACATGCTGGTCGTCAGGGACAACAAGCGCGTCGCCGACATCTATCTTGGCGAATACATGCGCCTCTATTCGCACTATGCGTTCCGCGAAGCGGTGCGGATTTTCCTCGAGAAGAACCCGGACGCAAAGCCCGAGGACATGAAGCAGGGATTTCTGATCGACAAGGGTGATTGGACGACGGCGTACTTCGATCCGAAGGACCGGAGCGGCCGACGGGCGCGACGCCTCTACTTCGCGGGCGTGTGACGAGGCAGGGGATGAGGATTTAATGCCGAATCTGATCGGCGGCCTCAAGGCCTGCCAGCTTTTTCATCATTTCAACCAGTGATCGAGATTGCGGCCCGTTGTGGCGCTCAAGAGTTGTATGTCGTCTCTGAACACATCGACCAATCGCTGACGAAACGTCCGATCCATTTCCACTCGCTCTTCCCGCCCCGAGTTGAGCCCCCAGAGGAACATCCAGAACTGAGGCCTGCGAATGGCGCCGGCGACACCGATGCGGCTCAAGACCTTGATGACCAGTGGCCAGGCCTTGAGCATGATCCTGCCAACCACGCGACTCTTCCAGACTCCGCCCTCGTTGACCTTCGGAAACTCCGTCCTGCCGTCGTAGGGGATACCGATGAATTCGAGAATGTCCTTGTAGTGTTCGAGCGGTGTCTTCACGAACTCGTCGAAGAACACAATCTTCACCTGTGAGCGCGGCCAGATATCCAGCAACGTCGCCACGTGCTTGCCTATCCGTCCGATGTTTTCGTACTGCAGCAGAACCGGAAACTCGCAGTCCCTTGGCAGACTGTTGCCCTGGGCGCGAGCGGCCTGGAGATCCCAGGCCTCTTCGAAATTTTCGACGTCCTCGACGAACATGCGACAGGAGTACCTGTGGAAGGACGCCAGCATGTTCACCGGGTTCCGCACCATGACGATGATCCTGGCGGCGGGGTTGAACTCGCGGATCTTTCGCAATGCCTGTGGGGAGTAGATGTGGACGGCCGACGAGTCGAGGAACACTCGCGCATCCTTCGACGCACCGGCAAAGAACCGCAGGTATTCCGCTTCGGTTCTCGCCGGACTCTTGCGCCACATCTGCTCGATGAAGAAATGCGGCTCCTTCGGGAAGCTCGGGTGAACGTTGGGGTGAGTCGACAGGTACTCGTGGAGCGCGGTCGTGCCGCATTTCGCGAAGCCGACGATGAATAGATTCGGCTTGGTGGGTGACAAAGACTCCATCGAGGCTCTAACTCCGAAAGACGTTTGACAATCGCACTCACACCAGTCTAGCGTTCGATGACATGAGGCGTGCAGTGGTCGTGCCGATCTATGGCAACGAGGAGAGCCTCCCCGACCTTCTCCGGCAGATGGCCGCCCTCCACCAGCGCTACCCGGAGCTCGAGGGGATCTTCGTCGTCGACGGCAGCCCCGACAACTCGTACGCGTTGCTGCGGATGCGCCTGCCCACGATGCCATTCCGCTCCAAACTCGTGAGTCTCAGCCGCAATTTCGGATCGCATGCCGCGATTCGCGCGGGCATGACGGCCGCCGACGCGGAGTCGATCGCTGTCCTTGCCGCGGATCTTCAACAGCCGGTCTCGTCGATCGATCAGTTTTTCGAGGCGCTCGACGCGGGCGCCGACATCGTCGTCGGCGAGCGGTCGTCGCGCGACGATCGCTGGACCTCGCGTGTGGCATCGGATCTGTTCTGGGCTCTGTACCGGCGCTTCGTCGATCGCAGAGTTCCTCGCGGCGGGGTGGACTCGTTCGGCTGCACGAGACAGGTGCGCGACGTCCTCGTGTCGCTGCCTGAGTCGAGCAGCAATCTCCTCGGCCTGCTGTTCTGGGTCGGGTTCAGTCGCGCCACGGTGTCGTACCCGCGTGGAGCCAGGAAGTCTGGTCGCAGCGGATGGACGATAGCCCGGAGACTGCGCTACGCGTTCGACACGGCCTTTGCCTTTTCGGACCTGCCAATCACGCTGATGATGACGGCGGGTATCCTGGGCATCGGCGCCGCGATCACGTTCGGCGCGATCCTGCTGGTGGCGCGCTTCACCCACTCGGTGGAAGTGCCTGGCTACACGGCGATCATGCTGGTCGTCCTGTTCTCCTTCTCCACGCTGCTGCTCGGGCTCGGCATTATCGGCGGTTACGTCTGGCGTATCTCCGAGAACACCAAGGGCCGCCCGTCTTACCTCGTGAGCTCAGTGGAATCCATCGCGCCGCGCATCAGCGCGCCGGTCGTAGAAGAGCACGCGTGAGGCGTCGGGTCGATCCCGGTGCCGCGACGATGGCTGTGGCCGCCTTTGTGTGGCACATCATCCTCATGAGCGGCGCAGCCAATGACAATTTCATGCACATGGCCATGGCGCAGCAGTGGCTTGCCGGCGACTGGCCCGTTCGTGACTTCTTCGACAACGGCCGCTTTCTCCAGTACTCGCTGAGCGCGCTGGCGCAGTTGACGATCGGCGAGCGCCTGCTTGGTGAGGCGTTGATTGCCGGCCTGGCCTGGGCGATCAGCACGTACCTGGTCTTCGTGCTCGTGCGACGGCTGACCGACTCGCTTCCCGCCGCCTTTCTCGCATCGCTGCTGCTGATTGTCGCTGGTGCTCGTGGCTACTCGTATCCCAAAGGCATCGTGTACGCGGTGGCTGCCGTTCTCTGGTGGGCCTATGTCCGGCGCCCGCGCGTTCAAACAATCGTGGCCTTCGGCGCCTGGGTCGCTGCGGCGTACTACTGGCGGCCTGACCACGGCGTCTTCGCGGCGCTCGGCCTCGTGGTGGCGGCAGTCACGGCGCACGGCTTTCGACGCGAGACCGTCACCCGGGTTGCGCTCGCGGCCGCCACGACACTTGCGCTGGTGATTCCCTTCTGGATTTACATTCAGGCGACCGTGGGGTGGCCGCAGTACGTGCAGACAGCTCTGGCGGGGGGGCGCGAGGAGCACGAGACACATGGCCAGCATGAGTGGCCGATCCTGCGGTTCGGCGGGCGTGTGTTTGTTACGGAGCCCCCAGATCGGTACGCACCGGTCGTCTCAGTTCGTTGGAGCGCAGGAAGTGATCCGGCTGCGCGGCAAGCGATCCGCGAGAGGTATGGGCTGACGTCGGTGGAGGTGGACGGCGATTCCGAACGTCTCCGGCTGGCACCACGGTCCATCTCCGATGTCGCCGCCCTCGTTCGTGAGCCGATCGTCGAAGACACCGCCGGGATCGAGCGGTCCTCGGGCACGCTCGAAGAATCCCGCTGGCCGCCGGAGCAGCGCAGGAGATTTGAACACGCCTGGTTGCGTCTGCAGGTCCTTCCCGACCTCGACGATCGGGAGCGGGCCGCGGAGTACGCCGTGGTGTTGTTCCTGCTTCTGCCGCTCGTGCTGCTCATTGCGAGTCCCTGGATTGCGCCACGCCTGGCGCCGGGCGTCACAGCCTGGCAGTTGTCTGCCTTCGCGCTGTTCGCGTTCGTGGTGGCGTTCGCGATGTTGCGGCAGCCCTTCACCGCCCGCGTCGCCGACGCTGTCGTCCTGTGTGCCGTCGCGTTCAGTCTGTGTACCGTGTGGCTGTGGCGTACCAGAGCTGGCGGGAACGTGCCGGCGATTGCATCCAAAGCTGTGGCTGTCGTACTTGTGCTTGTGACGACGACGAACGTGGCAGTCTCTGGGCAGTTCGATCAGATCCTCAACAGCCTGACCCAACATTGGACGACGAACCCGATCGTCGGCGCGTGGTCCGTCGTGCGCCCTGAGCTGACGGCATTGCCTCCGCTCGCGCACTATGTTGACCGGCCGGCGCGAATCACACTCAAGCTTGCGGCGTACGCGCGCGGCTGCATCCCGCCCACCGACCGGGTACTCGTGCTCTGGTTCGAGCCGGAGATTCCCTACTTCTCAGGACGCTTGCTCGCGCAGCGACACTTCAATTTTCCTCCCGCATGGGCGAGCCTCGCGCATGAGCAGAATGCAACGATGGAGAAGATCACGCGCTACAAGCCTCCGATCGCGTTCGCCATGGCCTCCGCTCTGGATCGAACTGCACGAGTCACCTATCCACGCGTCGTCGAATACGTCGAGCGCGAGTATCAGCCGGCCGTGACAGTCGAGGATGGTGGCGAGCAGTACCTGATCTTCACGCGGAAGGACCGGCCGCCGGTGGCGAGCTTCGGCGCGCAGGCTGGCCATGCTTCGTCGAGGATCCCTCCCGTGGAGCTCGTGTCGGTCGTCGTCGCGGAGTCTCGCGCGCGCGACGATGACGGCAGCGCTGCTCACGCGCCACCACGCTCACCGCTGACATTCGCGTCTCCGGCGACGACGTAGATTTCCGCGGCGATGTCCGGATAGCGCTCACCCACGACCATCGCTGCCTCGATCATTTCCGGCGACCAGTTCGCCTCCAACTGGCTGTTCGCGACAGTCTTGATCCAGTACCCGCCGGACACCTCGATTCGAAATCCCGCCGCGTGGAAGTCCCGCCGAAGCGATTCGGGGTCGTACACACGACGATGCCCGTGATGCAGATCGACAGCGTTGAGGCTGTGTTCGCTGTCCAGAAGGCCCATGACGACCCCCATCTGCCGGTGAAGGCTGCGAGCATTGGGGACGAGGGCAAACACCCGGCCGTTCGCGCTCAACCAGCTCTTCACGCGTGACAGGATTTCGACAGGACGTTCGACGTGTTCGAGAACGTGGCCGAGAACGATATTGTCGAACGTCCTTCCAGGCACGTACTCCTCGAAGATCGCGCATTCGACGCGGATGCCTGGATGACGCTCGCGCAGCGCAACCGCGAAGGCCTCCGCGCCCTCGACGCAGGTGAAGTCGTCGAAATGACTGACGAGCGACGCCGTTGCCAGACCTTCGGCCGGACCGAGCTCGAGGCATGAGCCCGGCCTCCAATAGCGGGAGAAGATGCGCAGGCTATAGGCGACGGTCGTCGAGTTGACGCCTTTGGCGTACCAGCTGTCTGACGCTATCCCCGCAAGTCGATCGTGTTCCTTGGCTCTTTCCATGATCGTCAGGACACGCCGCCGAACTGCGTGAGCTCCCGTCTCAGGCCCTCGGTCAAGGAGACGAACGTCCATTCGCCGAGCACGCGTTTCATGAGCGACGTGTCGAAAAGGGTGGAGTACGCATCCGCCGGTCGCGGCAACCGCTCCGGGGCACCGCGATACCCGGCCACTGCCGCGATCGTCGTCGATGACTTCCAGAATTGAATGCGATGCGCCTCGTGCGACATTGATGATGCGAGCGCCGTTCAACGCGGCCGTGCACGATCGAGCGAGCGCCTCGACCGCGTCATCGACGTAGAGCAAGTCGCGCTGCTCGCCGCCGTCGCCAGCGATTCGCGGAGGCTGGTTCGCAAGCACTCGGCGTATCGTCTCGGGAACGAGCTTCGCGTAACGTTCTTCACCCGGGCCAAAAATATGCCCCAGGCGGAGCGTCAGGCACTCCGTGCCCACCGAGCGCGAATACGCATCGACCAGCCCCTCCCCGAACAACTTGGACAAGCCGTACAAGCCTGCCGGGCCTACCGGGCTGCGCTCGTCAACGACGTGTTCGAACGCCGCGCGTGAATAGACGTCGAGCGTGCTGCAGAAGATGAACCTGCCAGGGGGGCTGAGGAAACTGGTGAGCAACGTCTGCAGGCCGATGATGTTGGCGGCGATGATCTCCTGCGCGCTATCGCGCGTCGCAGCGCTCTTCGGAGTGAAAGCCGCCAGGTGAATCACGGCGTCGAACTTCGTCCAGCCGCCGGAGCGCCAATGCGATGGCCCCAGGTCCTCGAGGCTCGTCTCAACCCAGTGGACGTTGCGATCAGCAGGTCCGTCCGGCCGCGATCGCGCGAGCGCCACGACCGTCGTCTCCGGCATGGCGGCGAGCCTGCGAACGGTGGCGGCGCCAATGAATCCGCGTGCGCCGCTCACCAGGATGGTCCTAGTCACCTTTCGCCCGGTTGGCCTCCAACTTCGCCAACTCCTCGCTCGTCGTGAGGACGGGCGTGACGTCCATACCGCGAATCCACACCAACCCGTCGGGCAGGGGATTGATCTTCCGATCGAGCGTAGGGAAGCGCCCTTCGAGGGCGAGGTCGCAGTAGATCTCGGGGAAGTTGACGCCAGCCTTGGTGAAGAAATAGTGCGTGGTGAAGAACCGGCCGATGTTGATCTCGGTCGGATTGGGAACGCCGCTGTTGTCGTATGTCATGTCGACGCAGAAGATCCCGTGAGGCCGTGAGTCGACGGCGGAAATGGCATCCAGCGCAATCCGGGTCACGTCCTCGTCTGAGCAGGTTTCTGCCACGCCGGTGATTCCCGTCACGCCGGAGAGCGTGCGATCGCCGTAGTTCCACTTGTGCCGTCGTCTCGCTTGAGCGACGACCAGTTCACCCTGATACCAGATGGACTGCCAGGTGACGCTCCGGTTGGTGAGCAACTCGGCGGCCGTGAACTCTCCCCATCCGTCGTGTTGATCGATCCACGCCCGTGCAAAGTCGAAGCTCGAGACCGGCAAGGCGCCTCGTCCTCCGCCTCCTACCGTTGCGCGGATCCAGATCGTCTCACCGAGAGAGTCGAACGCTCCCTCGAGGTCCGCCACGGTGTTCAGGAGAATCGTGCGCGGCACCCGCAGACCCGCGCGAGACCAGATGGCGTACGACTTCCCCTTGTCCACACAGTTTTCCACCGTGTCCGGCGCCGGCAGGAACAGTCGGACGCCGAGCGCTTCGATCTCGTTCCGGATGCTGGAGACGACGCGCACTTCGTAGTCGCTCTGCACGTGCATGAACGCCGGCCGCGTGCGCGCGAGCAACGCGAGAATGCACTGCCTGTAGTCCGGCGCGTTCGCGTACGGCACGACATGCTTCTCGTCGACGTCGGCCAGCATCAGGTCTGAGGGGACCGACGAGGCTCCGATGAGATAGTGCCCGCGCGCCGAATCGCGCAGCGAGCGAATGAAGTTGTTCGAAGGCGCGCCACCTGCGCCGCCGATATGTATGCGAGCCAAGCCCTCATACTTTATCAAGGCGGCTGGACTCGCGCCGCAGCTTCTTCTGTGTCCGTGCGCCGTGCAGCGTTGCCAGCAGGCTTCGCGACACGATAAGGTGAGCCCATGGCACTGCTGACTCCGGGCGCGGTTGCGAAGCGTCTGCGCCAATTCATAGGTCCGGACGCTGAAGACGTTCCCGAAAAGTTGGCCACTCTCGGAGACGGCGACGCCTCCGTCGTTCCGTTGGACTACGCCGCGCATCCCATACGTCTGCTCGCGACGTCGCCGATGGAGCGGAAGTGGCGCGCGCGTTCGTGCAAGAAAGAGCCATGGACCGTCGCGTGGATCGAGGAGTCGATGACCGGCGGCGGCGTGCTCTACGACGTGGGCGCCAATGTGGGCACGTTCTCGCTGGTCGCCGCCAAGGTGTGTGGGCGACGAGGAACAGTCGTCGCGTTCGAGCCCGGCTTTGCGTCGTACGCGCATCTGTGTGGCAACATCGTCCTGAACCGTTGCGAGGCCATCATCATCCCCGTGCCGCTGGCGCTCGCCGGTAGCTGCGGACTGGGCAGTTTCAGATACCTCTCGCTCGATCCGGGTCAGAGCCGGCATGACTTCCGTCCGGACGCGTGGGATGCAGACGAGGCCGACACGCCGAAACGCTACCTTCAGCCCGTGTTGTCGATGACGCTCGACCGGCGATCTCGACGTTCTCACTGCCGGCGCCGAACACATCTCAAGATCGATGTCGATGGCGGCGAGATCGACGTGCTGCAGGGGGCGGCGCAGACGCTCGCGACGCCCGACGCTGCGTTCGATCCTGATCGAGATCGACGAGTCGCACACCGACGAGGTGAAAGCGATCTTCGATCGCGGTGGGTTCACGCTCGACAAGACATTCAAAGGAAAGCACGGCAAGGACACCGCCAGCCGCGTGTGGTACGGGATCTTCAAGCGGAACGCCTGAGACACTGAGGCGGAGCAGGGCGACCAACGTCGCCTGCTGCCCCGCCCATTACCTGCCCGTCTTAGACCGCAATCTTCGTGTTCTTCGTGCCCTTCGTGATCTTCGTGCCTCAAAAATCGAACTGCGCGCTGATCTTGAAGAAGCGCCCCACCGTGATCGACGTCGGGTTCAGAAACGTTGACGTCGCCGACGGCGCCGAGTAGTTCGTCTGATACACGTCCGGCGTGTTCGAGTTGAACAGATTGAAGATGTCGAGGGCCACCAGCGTCCTCGTGCCGCCGTAGCGCAGGTTCTTGCCCAGCCGGAGATCCGCCTGGTTCAGGCGATCGCCGTACAGCTTCCCGGGCTCGACGATGTTGAAGAACTCGATCACGTTCCCGCTGGAGAGCGGGCGTCCAAGATCGGTTTCCGCGATCGGCACCGCGAGCACCTGCCCGCCGAGGCTCTGGCTGGTGACGCTTGGAAAGTTGTTTCCGGGGTAAGGGACGCTCTTCCAGGTGGCGCTGATCAGGACGTCGATCTTCGGCACCGTGTACGACGCCAGACCTTTGAAGTTCGTCTGCCATCCCGACTCACGATGACAGAAGGCCTGCGGCCACTGGCCAAGCGAGGGGTTGAACTGCTTGAAGAAGTCCAGCGTCCCGCCCCAGCCGGCGAAGATGTACATCTCCGGATGCTGCGAGACCACGCCGCATTCGTCTTCGACGACGTTGCCGGTGCTGGTGCCGCCCTGGATCGTCACGTCGCGCAGGCGTGCGTTCACGTTGAAGTCCACGCCGTTGTAGTTGTTGGAGGATCCCCCGATGTTGTCCGTGAATGTCTGGAAGTTGTCGAGGACGCCGAACTTCCCGGGCTTCACGTCGCGGAACACCAGCGGGTATCCGCCGCCGCCGGGCAGCCTCGAGTCTGTCGGCACGTTATAGGTGAACGTGTCGAAGTCGGCCGGTGTCAGGGCGCGGTTGATAGTGGTCTTGAGGTTCCCCCAGGTCCTTCTGACGTAGTTGAATTCAACCGAGACCCTCGGGGCGATTTCCTGCGTCACACCAGCCGTCACGTCCCAGCTGTACTCGCGCTTGTTCCATCCGCTCGTCGTATCGGGATCGATGGTAAGCGGGTTGCTCGTCTTTCCGAAATTCGGATTCGAGAACGCGCCGCACTCGCCATTGGCCGCCGGATTCAACAGGTCGCAGTCGGCCACGAAGTTGCCGTTCGTGTCGCCCCACGCTCTGTTGGTGTTTGCGCCGAAGTGTCCGTTTCCCGCGGGGCTGTAGAACAGCCACTCGTCAACGGTGTTGGTGGTCGTCACGTAGCGTCCGATGAAGAACTTCGCCGCCGTCTTGCCGTTGCCGAACACATCGTAGGAGGCGCCGAACCGCGGCTGGATGTCGTTCAGACTCAGCGGGCCGTCCCCCTTTGCGAACGTCACGGCGGTCGGAACGAAGATGTTCGGCCCGATCGTCTGGTCGCCGAAGTAGTCTCCCAGGTGCTCGAAGCGCAGGCCACCCTGCAGTGACAGGCGGTTCAGCGTCCAGCGATCCTGAGCGTAGATCGCGAAGATCTTCTGCTGCTGGTTCTGGTCCGATGCCTGATCCGCGTACATCGTCAGCTGATAGGGAACGCCGCCCCGGAAGTTGTACTTGAGCTGCGCGTTGTTGTAGTAGTTCTTCGGGAACGTCGAGTCGTTCTGGTGAAAGCGTGCACCGAATTTCGCCGAGTGCGATCCGGTCACGTACGACACGGCCCCTTGAACGACGGTAGTGAACCCGGTGTGCCCCGACCAGTTGGCCGATCGGTAGTTGAGGCCGGCGTAGGTGACCGGGCCGTTGGGAGTTTGGATCGTCAGCGCATCGTCCTGCACCGGAATCGTCGTTGTGTCATACGAATTCTTCTGTTGGGCGCCCCACCAGAAGTTGGGCCCGATCTGCACGTTGGACTCGAACAGCAGGCGATTGGTGACCGGCGACGTCCACGAGATCTGAGTCAGGCTGCTTGGGTGGTTCTCGTTTCTCTGCAGGGCCTCCCTCGTGGCAATGAGACCGGTGAAGGTGAGTCCGGAGCTCGAACCGCCGGA
This sequence comes from uncultured Acidobacteriota bacterium, assembly GCA_963818645.1. Lineage (GTDB taxonomy): Bacteria > Acidobacteriota > Vicinamibacteria > Vicinamibacterales > UBA2999 > Gp6-AA40. The sequence goes on from CAWFTF010000021.1 coordinate 98,905, forward strand.
GTCGCAGTGCAGGCAGTTGATGTGGTAATCCGTCCAGCCCACGATCTTGTTGCGCGGCGTCACCTGCCAGGTGAGGCGGACGGAATGGTTCCGCCATTCGCCGTCGTCTTCGGATTGCGTGTTGAAATCCGGAGCGTAGGTCCACTTGGTGTTGTCGCCGGCATTCAAGTTGTCCCACATGCTGGCGACCGTCTGCACGTTCCTCTGGTAGCGGAAGCTGCCGAAGAACCACAACCGGTCACGCACGATCGGGCCGCCGAACGAGGGGTTGATGTCCCATAGCTGCTTGGGCTTCAGCGGCGTTGACAGCCCCTTGGCCTTCTGCTCGTCGCTGAGGTTGTCGGTGACGAACGCGCTCCCCGAGCCGTTGATGAAGAAGCTTCCGGCAAACATGTTTCCGCCCTGCTTGCCGATGATGTTCAGCTGCGGCCCGCCGGTGGTTGCTTCACCAAGCCCGCCGCTCAGCGAGAACACGATTTCCTGTGCCGTGCCGACCTCGGGCGCATATCCCGAAACGCCCATGCCCTGGTAGCCGCCGCTCATGCCGTCGACGAGGACTTGTCCTTCGTTGCGGCGGCCGCCGTGAATCTGGAACACGCTGAACACGTTCCCCTGCGATCCACCGACGTCGTTGCCCTGCACGTTGAGTGCGGGCACGAGCTGCGTCAGCGAGGAATAGAGACGAGACGTTGGAATCTCGGCCACCGTCTTGCCGTCGATTGTTTGTTCGGTGCGCGCGCTGGTGACGTCTACGACCGGCGTTTCGCCGGTCACCGTGACCGTCTCCTGCACCCCGCCGACCCGCAGGTCGGCGTTCACCGTCGCGATGAAGCTACCAGTCAGCTCGATGCCATCGCGCTTGACCGAGGTGAAGCCGGGCAGCGTGAAGCTGACGGAATACGTACCCGGTCTCAGATCCTGAAGCGAGTACTGACCGACGCCGTTGGTAGTGACCGAGCGCGTCTTCTCGATGAGCGCCGGGCTGGACGCTTCCACCGTGACGCCAGGCAGCACCGCGCCTGACGCGTCACGGGCCGTACCGACGATCGACGCTTGCGCAAACGCGGCGGATGGGAACACCACAAGGCTGAGGACGACGAGGGCCCCCTTGAACAGTCGTTGCATGCAGCTCCTCCGTGACCGGTGGTACCAAAACGCGGCGATTCACGGAAATACATATTGCGTTGCGACTAAGACGTGCCATGTATCACCGAATCCCGAAGTGCAGTAAGCTTCGCCGCCAGGATGGAGCTGCGTCATCTTCGCTACGTCGTCATGCTGGCCGAGACGCTGCACTTCGGCCGGGCCGCCGAACGGCTGAATCTGAGTCAGCCGCCGCTCAGCCATCAAGTCCGGCAACTCGAAGAAGAGCTCCGGATCAAGCTCTTCCACCGCACCAAACGCCAGGTGCAGCTCACCGAAGCGGGCCGTATGTTCGTGCAGGAGGCGCGCGTCATCCTGGCGCAGGCCGCGCACGCCGCCAACCTTGCCTCACGTGTGGATCAGGGCGAGGTGGGACAGCTCACGATGGGCGTGGCGGGGCCGGCCGACGCGCCCATCTTCGTCCAGATCCTCCGGACATTCGCTCAGAAGTACCCGAAGGTGCGCATCGTGCTGCGCAACATGAGCAGCCTGGATCAGACGCACGCTATCAGCGAGGAGCGGCTGCACGTCGGGTTCGTCGCGTTGCCAATCGACGATGCGGGGCTGGCCACCGAGACAGTGATGCGGCAGCCGATCATGATCGCGCTGCCACCCGACCATCCATTGGCCAGTCGCCAGCGGGTGCCGCTGAAAGCGTTGTCGGGCGAACCGCAGATCATGTTCGCGCGCAGCAACGGGCCGCGCTTCTTCGATGCGGTGCTGGCAGCCTGCCGCGAGGCCGGCTTCAGCATGAACATCGCCCACGAGGTGGACAACCTCTACACCGCGTGCGCGCTGGTCGCTGCCGGGCTCGGCGTGTGCCTGGTGCCCGCGGGCGTGCAGGACAGCCATTCGACTTCGTCGATGGTGCTGCGGCCGGTCACCCCGGCCCTGCCGCACATCGACATGCATATCGCGCTCGCGTACAAACCGCAGTCCACGAGCGAGCTTGTGCCGCTGTTCGTCGACGTCGTCAGAGAGGTCGTCAAGAAACACAGCGGACCAAAGCCCATGCGAGTGGCTTCGGTCTGATCGGAGGGGGAGCCCCGTCGAATGGATCGGGGTATCGAGGCACCGGAACGGGTGCGGCGCCTCGGTGCCTCGTTGTCACGCGCTCATTTCGAGCCCACCGTGGCCTCATAGGCCAACGCGACTTTTGACAAATCCTCGCGGACCGGAGCCCACGCCTTAGCCGCCGAGGAGTCCGGTGGGAGCTGGAGCGTCGTGTCGATCATGACCGCACTGCCCTTCAACAGCGCGTTCGCCTCCGCTATGCCCTTCTGCTCTTTCCCCAATGCGGTGTTGAGCGCCCGTGCGCTGTTCTTCATCGCGTCGACGTTCTGAATCGCAGTCTTACGGCTCGCAGGTGTGAGGTTCGCATTTGCGGCCAGCGCGCTGTCGTAAGCTTTTCGAAAGGCATCCATGTTCTTTTCGACAGTGGCAGCGACGGTTACGAGCTCGGCGTCGTTGAGCCGCCTGGCTTGATCGCCAAGCGCCTTCTGACCGGGCCTGAGCAGCGACGAGTTGTACGCTGCCGAGAGGCGCCGAAAGTCGGCCGCGAGCGCGCCCCACTCGCGGGATCCTTGGAAACCTGCTGGTTGCGTGGATGCCCACGCGTCGAGCCGCGTGGCGAACTGAAGAAGCGACAGCACTTCACTGCTGGCCGAGTAGTTCGGAGAGAATCTCTCACGGGCACGCCGAACCTGATCCTGCAAGTCGTCGAAGAACTCGTTGGTGTTGACCTCACCGCGTGCGTCCTTAATGGTCGAGTTCTTCAGCTTCTCGTCAAGGGCGGCTTCAAACGCCTCACGCTTCTTCTCGACACTCTCGAGTAGCGCCTTGACTTCCTGATCCGTCAGCCGTTCTTTTGCACTTACCGGCAGCGGTCCGCTGGCCTCCTTGATTGTCGGTGTTTGGGCTGTGGCGACGGGACCGGGCTCGGCATCCTTGACGTCGGCCTTGTCGGAGACCGACGGGCTCTTCAATGCTTCGTCACTGGCGGGTGGCGCTGCTTCGGTGGCCGGCTTCGAGTCGGCCGTCTCAGCCGGCGGGGTACCGCCAGCTGGCGCCGATGACTCGGGTGTCCCACATCCGGCCAGCGCGAGAATGCTGAATGCTGCGGCCAGGAGTCTGCTAAGTGTCATCGTTTGTCTCCGCGTGGTCCCTTCCTGCTCCTCCGAATAGGTTCGGATGACTTGGAATCAGCCACGACATGATGTGATGCGCCGCGAGGGGACGTCGGCATGCGCACAGATTCTTGAGAAGACTCGCGATCTGCGTGCGGCTGACTCTGAGCAGGAGCAAGGCATGTGCCTGCCGTCCAGGGCTTCTAATTCAAGCCCTCGAACAGCACGATGTCGTTGGTGACAGTCGATCGCGTGATGGCCAGTCGCTGCCCGTCGCGCGACCATGCAAACGATCGAATCGGGCGGCCGTCGGTGAAGCGTGTGAGCTGACGCGGAGCGCCACCGCTGAGCGGCTGCACCCACAGATTCCCGTCCCTCGCGTAGGCGACGCCGCGACCGTCCGGGGCCAGGAGACCAGCATTGGCAGCACGTTGCTCAGCGGACAAAGTTCGATAACGGCGTTCGCGAGACCGCGGACTCCGCTTGCGCTTGAGGTGTGGATTGCATAGCCTGAGGCACCATGATCCCGGGGAAAATCGTTCGCTTCCTGGAGCAATACGCCAACGTCGCGTTCGCAGGCACACGTGATCGCGATCTCGTGCCATATGGGCATCGCGTGTGCGGATGGAGTGTCGGGGCCGACCAGCGCACGATGACGGCGTTCATTCCCGAGGAGTTCAGGCCAAAGTTAATCGAGTCGCTGCAGGAGAACGGGGAATTGGCAGTTACGGTCGAGGAGTTCCCGTCGCACGAGACCTATCAGTTCAAGGGCCGGTACATCCGCGATCGTGACGTGCTGCACGACGACGTTGAGATCGTCGATCGCATTCGCAGGCGTTTTGTGAGGAGCCTTCGGCCGCTCATGGCACACGCGCCCGAAGAGGCCTTGAACGCATTCGTCGCGAAACCATCGCTCGCCGTCGAGTTCGAGGTGCTCGAGATCTACCTGCAGACGCCCGGACCTGGTGCGGGAAGTCGTCTCATCCCTCCCATAGAGAAATAGAGCGAGATGAGATGCGCCTGACACACCTTCCCCCGGAAATCCGTCCTGTTCTCGAGAACGGAATTCCAGCTGTCATGGTGACCTGCTCGGCCGACGGGACGCCGAACACCACGGTCATCTCGCAGGTCTATTACGTGGACGAGACGCACGCGGCGCTCTCGTTCCAGTTCTTCAGCAAGACGATTCGCAACGTCCGCGAGAATCCGCGCGCGTACGTCTGCCTGGCGGACCTTCGCGGGCACGCCAGCTGGGTGCTGCAGCTGGAGTTCCAGCGGTCCGAGACAGAGGGTCCCGTCTTCGACACGATGGATATGCAAATCGAGGCGATCGCCTCGATGACCGGCATGTCCGGCATATTCAAGCTCCGTGCAGCGGACATTTATCGGGTGCTCTCGGTGGAGAAGCTGCCGTACCCCACGTGGACCGGTGCGTCGTCCGATGACCAAGCCTCCACAGGAGCATGAAGCCCCGTCGGAACTCGCTCGCAAGACGGCCGAGTTCCAGATCTTGCAGCGCGTCTCCGCCGACATCAATTCGACTCTCGACCTGGACGAGATCTGTGACGTCGCGTTGCGGACGATGGACGAGCTGTTCGAGTTCCACCACGCCAACGTCTTGCTGCTGGAGCCCGACGGCCAGACGCTGAAAGTGGTGGCAAGCCGAGGCTATGAGAATCAGGCCACCGGCGGGCGAGTGCAGATCGGCACCGGCGTGATCGGTGTCGTCGCTCAGAAGCGCAAGATGCTGCGCGTCAACAACCTCGGGCAGCAGCGCGCCTATGCTTCGGCACAACGGCGCGAGACGGTGAAGTCCGGCCTCCAGGCCAGCGTCGGAGAGACGGTGCCCGTCCCGGGTCTGGCCAACGCGGAGAGCCAGATTGCCATTCCATTGCTCATCCGGGACGAGTTAATCGGGGTGTTCTCGATCGAGAGTCCCGTGCCGCTGACGTTTGGCGATCACGAGCGAGATCTCGTGTCGATTGTCGCCAATCAGATTGCAAGCGCGATCCACAACGCGCGGTTGTACGAGGATCGACGCCGTACGGCCGCAGCGCTGCAGGAAGCCAATGCGTCGCTCGAAGCGCGGGTCGCCGAGCGAACGGCAGCACTCGAACGCGAGCTGCGTGTCGCGCAGGCACTCCTCAGCGAAGCACGCAGCCGCGTCGAAGGCCCGCTGCTCGGCGACAGCACCGCGGTTCGTGCGCTGCGAGATGCGATCGCACAGCAGGCCATATCGACCGATCCGCTTTTGCTGATCGGTCCTCCCGGATCGGGAAAGGAAGCCGTTGCACATGCGGTGCATGAGACGTCGCGGCGCACTGGGGCGTTCATCTTCGTCAGCTGCTCCGAGCTGCAGACTCAGCATCGACATGCCGCCGCAGACGCGACGGCGACACGGCGCCCTGATACGTTCCTGCTGGCGAGCAAGCTCGAACTCGCCTCGAGTGGCACGGTGTTCCTCGACGCGGTTCACGAGTTGTCGACGGAGCTCCAGCGATCTCTCTACGAGATGATGGTGAGCAACGACCCGCCCGGAGCGGCTCGTGAGTCGCGACTCGGGGACGTACGGGTAATCGCCTCGACGACGCGCGATCTGCGCGAGCCGGTCGCCGGAGACTTTCAGCCCCTCATTCGCCTTCTTGCCAGCAACCGCGTCACCGTACCTCGACTCGTTGATCGGCGGGACGATATCCCCGCGCTCGTCGACTATTTCGTGCGTCGGCATGCGCGGCAGATAGGGAAGGTCATCGATGGCGTCGCGCCGGACTCCATGCGCCGGCTGGAAGTCTACGCGTGGCCGGGAAACATCCGCGAGCTGCGCACCGTGCTGGAGCGCGCGGTGCTCCTGTCCAGGAGCACCGTCCTCGAGATCGACGACGAGCTGCTCGACGAAGGCTTCGCGGTCGGTAGCTACCGGTTGGTCTCGCTCCTCGGCTCAGGCGGAATGGGCGAAGTCTGGCTGGCCAAGCACAGGCTGCTCGCCCGTCCTGCGGCTGTGAAGCTCATTCGTCACGACGTCACGTCGGGCGCAGCACGAGAGCAGCTCGTGCGGCGCTTCCAGCGCGAAGCCCAGGTGACGGCGAGCCTGCGATCGCCGCACACCGTGCAGCTGTACGACTTCGGCGTGAACGACGGCGGCAGCTTTTACTACGTGATGGAGTTTCTCGACGGACTCGATCTTCACCGCATCGTGACACGGTTCGGGCCGCAGCCCGCCGAACGTGTCGTCATGTTCCTGCGGCAGGCGTGTCGGTCGCTCGCTGAGGCGCATGAGCGCGGGCTCGTGCATCGCGACATCAAACCGGCAAACCTGTTCGTGGCGCGTCTCGGCACTGAATACGACCATCTCAAAGTGCTCGATTTCGGCGTCGTGAAGGAGCAGTCACGGGACGATGTGACGAGCCTCACGAATCCGGTCATGGCGCAGGGAACGCCTGCGTTCATGGCTCCGGAGATCGTGCTGGCAGACAGGCCTATCGACGGGCGGGCGGATCTTTACTCATTGGCCTGTACGGCGTGCTGGGTGCTCACGGCGCAGACGCTGTTCGAGGCGAGCACGCCGGCGCAAATGCTCCTGCATCACGCCCAGACGAGACCGCTGCCTCCCTCACAGAGGTCGGAGCTTCCGATACCCAAACAGCTGGAAGCAATTCTGATGAAGTGCCTCGAGAAAGATCCGGCAAATCGACCGCACTCAGCACTCGAGCTCGAGTCTGAGCTGACCGGTGTACGGTGTGGAGAGGCGTGGACAATGAAGCGGGCGCAGGAATGGTGGGAAGCGCACTCACCCGACAACGTGCAGTGAAGTGATCTGTTCTGAACCTTCATCCTGACGCAACGGAACCCGCAGCGACACCAACGTGCCCGTCGGCTCCCGCTGGCTGACCACGCACTCGCCGCCTAGCCGGCGGGCGCGCTCGCCCATGCCCAGTAATCCCAGCGAGTGGCCCCGGAATCTGGACGGGGGCAGGCCGACCCCATCGTCAGCCACCTTGAGCACAACCACGGAGCCCTCGAATCCGAGGTCGACGGTGACCCGCGAGGCTTTGGAATGGCGAATGACGTTGGTCAACGCCTCCTGAAAAATGCGGAACACGGCGGTCGCCAGGCTGGTGTCCAGCTTCACGTTATCGAGCCGGGCGCGCAACTCGCAGGCGATCCCGGTCTGCTGCGCGAACTCCTGGCTCTGCCAACTGATTGCCGCTTCCAGTCCGAGGATGTCGAGGACGGCGGGGCGCAACCCGGTCGAGATGCGCGCCACCGAGTGGATGATGCCGTCCGCGGTCTGATTCATTTCGTCGAGCTTACGGATCATCACCGAGTCACCGGCCAGGCGCTGGGCCAGCCAGGAGATCTCCAACTTCAGCACCGCTAGCGATTGGCCCAACTGGTCGTGAAGCTCGCGCGCGATGTGCGTGCGCTCGTCCTCGCGGATCATCTCAGTCCGTTCGGACAGCGCCAGCGCCCGTTCGTCGATCTTGCGGCGCTCGATGGCGAGGGCCGCCACATGGGCCACGCGCGAGAGGAGATCGACCACCGTTGGGTCGGCCGTCCGCGGCTGCCGGTAGTACACCGCCACGGTGCCCAGGGCGTGGCCGTCGGTAGCCAGGATCGGAAATGACCAGCAGGCGCGCAGTCCACAGGAACGCGCCAGATCGCGATACGGTTCCCACAGCGGATCGATCTCGATGTCGGTGACGAACACCGGTTTGCGGCGGAACGCCGCGGTGCCGCACGAGCCGGCCTGAGAACCGATGACGCAGCCGTGAATGGCCTGGTTGTACGCGTCCGGCAACGACGGCGCGGTGCAATGTTGAATACGGGTCCCGGTGTCGTCCATCAGCAGGATCGAGGCGATAGCCTCGGGCGCCATCTCCTCGACGAGCCGCACCAGTTCGGCGAGGACGTCGGGCAAGGGCGCGCCGGTCGCGAGCATCTCCAATGCCCGCTGTTCGCCCGCTTGCACACGCCGCGCGAACTCACGTGGATCGTCCGTGATGTCGCGACATGTACCGATCAGCAAGACCGGACGACCGTGGGCGTCGAGCAGCACCTCTCCGACGGTGTCGAGCTTGCGCACCGAACCGTCCGGCCGGACGATCCGTTCGGTATGTCCGAACGGACCGCCACGCTCCACGGCGGCGGTCACCTGGCGCTGCACGCGCTCGCGATCGTCACGGTGAACACGCGCGAGGAACTCCTCCAGCGTGATCGCGCACGACCGAGGCGCCAGCCCGTAGATCCGGTACAACTCGTCGGACCAAGTCACCGCGCCGGTGTTCAGGTCCCATTCCCAACTACCGATGTGGGTGATTTGCTGCGCGGCGTCGAGCTGACGCTCGAGCCGCAACGCAACTTCGGCCTTCACCAGTACATCCGTCCCCATGTCCGCTCCGCTCGTCATCCACCGGCCTCCCGAACGCGCGCATACTAGCACCCGACGGTGAAGTCACCGACAGGCGAAGGCTGTCTGCAGTGCGATCTTTGGAGTGAGCTGACCACCAGGTAGCAGAGGTGAGTGCAGTCCCATTCACTCCTTGCCTATGAATGTGTCAGGGGAACCAAAACCGGCTCAATCGCCGTGCTAGGCTTCAGCCCGACCCCGCAGAAGCCACAGGGTTTCCACCCGTTCGGCGCACCCACCCAACTCCTCGACCGCTTGCACGACGCCAGGAAACTTGTCGGCGTCGTAATCATGCCCGCAGATGCATCGGGCACCCGCGCGCAGTGCCCAGGCGATGTCAGCGCGGGTCGCCTCGTAGCCGTGATCGGCATCGAGAAAGACGAGCGATGGGGCGGGGCCGGCGTACTGCTCGTAGAAACGATCCTTGTCTTCGCGAACGAGCTCGACGTTCAGATGGCTCGTCGCATTGGCCAGCAGCCGCCGGGTGATGGAGTAGTGCAGGTCAGGGACCAGGCCGAACGTGTTCCAGCAGAAGTTGTCGACAGTGAGGAATTTCTGGTGTGCCGGCTTGGCGCTCGAGATGACTCGCGTGGAGAAACCGAACAGCGTCCCGATTTCGATAATGGGGCCGTCTCCAGCCTGTTCACGCACGAGCCGATTCAGAAAATTCGCTTCGGTCGCTGAAATCTGACCGAGGCTCAGTGGTCCAAGCAGTGCCTGCTCGATGAAGAACTCGCGGAGCTCGCGGTTCGGATGCGACCGCAGATAGTGTTGCTCCTGGGGACTCAAATGCCGGAAGTACACCCCGAGCCGACGCATGACGCGTTTCAGAAACAGACTCACAGAAATCCTCGCGTTCCTAACTCAGGGCGTGAAGCATATCGAACGACTAATTCTAAAGGAGGTACGGAAGGGGGGAATTTGAACCCCCAGGATATTGCCACCGCCAGCCCCTCAAGCTGGCGAATTTGGTGTGCTGCAGTGGACTGATGCGGATCGCGTGCGTCCAGACCCGTTGTCATTTGGTGACACCACGGAGTCTCGCGCCGGTACAATCGGGGCATGACACCGCCGAGTGTTTGCGCGCGGCGCGCCGGACTCGTCTTCGGATGTGTGCTGCTGTCGGTTATCCCGGCCTCGGCACAGCTACTGGCGGCGAAAGACGGACCAGTTGTATACGGACATCACCACCTGAATGTCACCAGCATCGACGCGCACAAGAAGCTCTGGATCGACACGCTCGGCGGTAAACCCGTGAAGGTCGGCACCAGCCCGAACGAGATCGTGATGTTCCCGAACGTGCTGATCTTCCTGCGCCAGCAGGTGCCGACCGGTGGCACGAAGGGGACGACGGTCAATCACATCGCGTTCGCGGTGAGGGATGTCCGCCAGCTGCGGGATAAGGCGAGGGCGGCGGGCTATCCGATCGTCACGCGCGAGGAGGCCGGCGCCGGCGATGTCGTCACCGATGACGTCTCGTTCAACAGGGAGCAGGGAAGCTACTCGATTTTCGTGATGGGTCCGGACGACATCAAGGTGCAGTTCTTCGAGGTGAAGAACAGCCCGACGCCGATTGCGCTTCATCACACTCATTTCGCCGGGCGGGCGACGGAAATGCGCGACTGGTACGTGAAGGAGTTTGGTGCAACGCCAGGGAAGCGCGGCGCTTACGTGACCGCCAATCTGCCCGGTGTCGATCTGTCATTCGGGCCGGCGACGAACGTGACCGGCACCCGCGGCCACGTGCTGGACCACATCGGCTTCGAGGTGAAGAATCTGGAGGCGCTCTGCAAGAAACTCGAAAGCGAGGGCATCAAGCTGGATCGGCCGTACACGAAGGTTCCAGTTCTGAACATCGCGACCGCATTCATTTACGACCCGTGGGGTACGGTACATCGAGCTGACGGAAGGACTCGACAAGGTTCAGTGAAGCCGGTCGCCCACGCGCTCTATTCGCACAAGTTCGCACACCGACGACCGAACGAGTCGAACGCTCGAGTTACCGTGTTCCGCTGACTCCACCGTCAAGATTGAACGCCATCAGCAGGTTCTTGTACGGCACGACGCGGCCGTGTACCGGCGCGATGCGCTCTGGATTCAGCCTCAGTTCCTGCACCCTCTGAACCATCTGCGCGGCGTATTCCGGACCGCGCTCGGGATTCCTGATGTCATCGCCGGCCGGTGGGTTGTAGGCGTCTCCGTACATCAGGATGCGCTCCTTCGGGAGATAGGCAATGAGCTGCCCCGTGTGATGTCCGTGGCCCGGCAGGTGATACAGCTCCACGGTTCTGCGTTCGGTCGCTCAGCACTCTCTTGTCGCCCACGGTTTCAATCGTTGGCTTGTTCGACGTCGGCGCTGTGTCTTCGATCGTCCGCGGTCTCGCCCACGCCGCCTCGAGGAACTCCTTATTGCTCTCGTGCGTGATCACGGTGATGCCTTCGGCGACGTATTCACGCAGGCCACCAGCATGATCGTAGTGAGCATGGGTATTCACGACGTATCGAATCGGCTTGCTCGGTACCGTCTGGCGGACGAGATCGTTGACGACCTTCGAGCGCGCGTCGCTCGTCGGCCCTTCGAGCATGACGATGTGATCGGCGAACTCGACGGCGAGGCTGCGCGTGCCCGCGCTGTTCAAAGACCAAAGACCGTCGCCGACCTTGTCAATGGTGGCCATCGGCGTGGCAGGCGGGGCAGGCGCTGCGGCCACGTTGCCTGGCACCGGCAGCGAGACGGCGGCATTCGGCTGCACGTCGTTGATCGTGATGTCGAGGGTGGGGAACCCGTCCTGTTTCTCGACGATGTGCTTCGGGAACTGGATGGTGCCGAATTGCGCGTAGTCCGAATACGTCACCTCGACCGGCACGTCGCCGACCACCGAGTTCGTCGTCAGGTATTCGACCTTCTCCACGAGGTTGTCCTGATTGAGCGTGACCTTGACGTCGCGGTCCTCCGCTTTGAAGGTGAAGACGTTGCCATCGGTGGGCGCGCCGCTGGCGAGGGCGGCCTTGACGACGCCGTGAGGCGTCAGCCAGATCTGTCGCAGGCGCTCCGTGACGGCGCCGGGATTCGGTGCCGGCTGCGGGCCTCCTTCGCTCCACGCGTTCTTCCCGCTGACGACCTGAGTGGTCCGCTGGTCAGTCGCGAACGGCTGTGCGCCGCCTCCGCGCGGCGGATGCTCGCCCTGCGCGCGCAGCATGTCGAGCTTCATGGCGGGCGTCTGGTAGTCGACGGCTACCGTGTAGGTCTTCACCTCGAATCGCGGCCAGGGTCCGCCAGGAGTGTAGGCCTGTCCGTAGGCGTAGTTGGTTCCGCTCCCGGAGAATTGGATGGAGTTCAAACTCGTCGCGCCCATGGCATCGGCTGCGGCAGCGGCGCCGCTCGGCCTGCTGCAAGCGGAGAAGGCGAGCGCCAGCGCAAGACTGGCCACCGTGGCTGTTATGGTTCGCATGGGGACTCCTTTTCGCTGAGACGCGAGACCCGCGCCCAACATGAACTGGAACGGCGATATTACAACTTCGGTGGGCAACCTCCGAAGAGGATGAGACCGCAGGGCGTCAGCGCGGCGATGTCTCAGTCGCATAAGGAGGAACGTCGCGGAGTCTCACGGCACGAGCGGCCGTTGCTGCTCAATGTAGCGCTCGTGTAAGGCGCGCACGGCCTCCTTCACGCGATCGTCGGGCACCAGCCACGTGATGCGGAACGATGACGTTGCAATGCCAGCGGGGGCGATTCCGATGCCAGCCAGCGTGGCCGAACCGGCAAAGACGTTGTCGTAGGTCGCGTTGATCCCGGCCCCGATGGCACTCAGGGCGGCGAGGCCGTCGACCAGGCGCGCCCGTCCGGCGAGTCGCGTCTGCAGCGCCTCTCTCAGCTGTCCCTCGTCATGCAGGTTCTCGCGCGAGATCGCCACTGTCGTGCGGCCGTCGAACACGTGCAGCTGTTTTCCTGGGACGCGGCGCTCGGCGAGCAGTGCCAGCACGTCGGCTGGCGGGGCGCTGCCGTCCAGCATGAGCAGATCGCGCTCGCTGGCGACGCCGACGACAGTACCCGGCATCCGCGGCGGGCTCTTCCGAACGACCGTGCCATCAGAGGGTGGATCTGAACCCTGGGCCGGTCCCTGCGTCGCGCGCGCGTAGATGGCGATCCCCTTCTCCTTGGCGAATTCGACCGCCTGCGCGTTCAGGACCTTCGCGCCCGCCTCTGCCATTTCCTGAGTCTCCTCGTAGGAAAGGCTGCCGATCCTCCTGGCCGCCGGCACGACCCGCGGATCGGCGGAGTACACGCCATCCACGTCCGAGCAAATCTCGCAGTACTCCGCATCGAGCGCCGCGGCCATTGCCACCGCCGTCGTGTCGCTGCCGCCGCGTCCCAACGTCGTGACCTCGCGCTTGTACGAAACACCCTGATACCCGGCGACGACGACAATGCGGCCGCGCGCGAGTTCGTCCTGCACACGAAACGGTCGCACCTCGATGATGCGCGCATCGACGTGGCGATCGTTCGTGATGATGCCAGACTGGCTGCCGGTGAAGCTGATGGCATCTCCGCCGAGCTCGCGGATCGCAAGCGACAACAGCGCCATCGAGATCCGCTCACCCGCCGAGAGCAGCATGTCGAGCTCGCGACGCTCCGGGTTTGGCGAGAGCTGCTTGGCCATCGCCAGCAACTCGTCGGTCGTATCGCCCATCGCGGAGACGACGACAACCACCTGATGTCCGCGGCGCGCGGTCTGCATCACGCGCTCGGCGACGTATCGAAGCTTCGCGACGTCCGCGACGCTACTGCCCCCGTACTTCTGCACGATGATCGACATGACAAAATGGTACGACTGATCGCACTGACGGTGTGATCACGGTCAACACGAGACGACGATGCCATCGTCGAGTGGCGTCGATCGATCGGGGTTCGGCGATGTTGGGATGCCCTTCGACTCGCGGCTTCGCCGCTCGCTCAGGTGCGGAAGGGGGGACTCGAACCCCCACGGTATTGCTACCGCCAGCCCCTCAAGCTGGTCGAAATGCCGTGATGACGTGAACTGACGTGTTTCCTGCGGACGGATGTTGAGCAGGAGCGTGCTCAAGCGAACGCCTGCGACGACTTATTCGCATAAATTCGCACACGCCTCTGACAGGCCCGTCCTCCTATAATCAGCCCCGCACCAGATGGCCCTCCCTGCCGGTACGCGTGAGCGCCAGCTCAAACGCTGGAGCGCTCATAAGAAACTCGCGCTGATCGCAGGCGACCTCAAGAGCCTTCATTCGTTGGCGAAACGGATGAGGGGTCACCGACCCGCCCAACCTCGTCAAGCCGGCCGTCTGGGATGCGCACTGGGGCTGGGTGCCGGGCACCGTGATCAGGCATACGAGTGCGAGCTTAAGTGATCATCTAAATCGAAAATATCGGAGGAGACCATGTCGCATCGGAGGACGTTTATCAGAACGATGGCGGGTGCGACGGCCGGGATGTTCGCCCTAAGCCGTGGCTTGCTGGATGCCAACGCGCAAGGGCGGGGCGGCGGGCAGGGACCACGACTGGTGGTAGAGCCGCCGACCGGCCCGGTGCAACGCCGTATCGTGCAAGTGGGAGGACGTCGCGTCCGCGTGGTGGATATTCACGCGCACGTCACCGTCCCCGAGGTCGAGCCACTTCTAGTGGGGACTGAATTTGCGAACGAGGGCGGCGGACGGCCGATGGGGCCCGAACGCATTTGGGAAATGGATAGGCGCGGAATCGACGTGCAGGCGATAAGCGTCAATGGCTACTGGTGGTACGGGTGAAAGATCGCGCCTTGGCCGACAAGATTGTCCGTGTGGCCGATACCGGGATAGCGGCATGGTGCAAAGCTCACTCGGATCGCTTCGTCGGCCTGACTTCCCCCTCGATGCAGTTTCCTGACCTCGCCGCCGCGCAGCTTGACTATGGGGTCAAAACCCTTGGCTTCCGCGGCGCATCGCTTGGCGGACATGTCAATCTTGAATCACTGGCGGACCCCAAGTTTGATCCGTTCTGGGCGAAGGCCAATGAACTTCAGGTGCCGGTCTTTGAACATCCCGGCGGCGCCGACAACGTCCTGAAACCGAATGCCTGGGAGGGAACCAGGGGCGCTCTCGGCAACATCATCGGCAATCCACTCGAGACCACAGTCTTTTTCTCCCACCTGATTCACGGTGGGACCCTGGACAAGTTCCCTAACCTACGAGTCATCGGCGCGCACGGAGGCGGCTATCTGCCGTCGTACCTCGGCCGTACCGACGTCGCCTGTGATGTCCGCGCCGGCGCCAATTGCCTCAACAAGAAAAGACCATCGGAATACTTCAGGGACCAGTTGCTCGTCGACTCGATGGTCTTTTCGCCCGAGGACATACGGCATTTGGTGGCGAAGTCCGGCCCGACCCAGGTGGTGTACGGAACGGACATTCCGATCTACAACTGGCCCGATGCGATCGACAACATCCTGAAGGCAGAGATTCCCGACGCTCAGAAGGAGATGATTCTCGGCGGTAATCTGGCCAAACTGCTGAAACTTTGAGGCTCCCAGGCTTGGGGTCTCATGATGTTCCTGCCGGCGTGCAGTGCTCCTCACGCTGGCTCTCTACAACGCAAACGCGGGAAGGAGCGACGGCCCTTTCATCTGATCGAAGACAATCCGATTAGGTTGGTGCGGAAGGGGGGACTCGAACCCCCACGATATTGCTACCGCCAGCCCCTCA
>CAWFTF010000022.1:0-68703 GCA_963818645.1 uncultured Acidobacteriota bacterium
TTCCTCGTCGCTCTCTTCACGTATCTGGTCTGTTACTTATCTATCCCGTTCGGCCCCAGCAGCTTCAGATACGCGACGATGTCGTTAACGTCGGTGTCTGTCAGCGTGATGCGCCCGCCCAGGGTCGCCGAACCAACCGGGTCTTGCTCCTCCGTGAAGTTGAAGAACCGCTTGTAGTGCGCGACGGCGTCGCGGAGTGTCTTCGCGCCGTTGTCGTGGAAATACGGCGCCGTGTCCTTGACGCCCCAGAGCGTCGGGATCTTGAACAGCCCCGCAAAGGAGGCCCGGGGAATGACGGACGGCGGTGGTTGGGCGGCCGGAGGAGTGGGGTCGAGGAGCACTCCTAAATCGGGAGAATCGATCCTCACCACCGGGTTGATCCCGTCGTTGACGACCCACGTCCGGATCGGATTGTGGGGTGCGTTGACGATCGCCACACCCGTGTTGATGAAGCGAGCTCCCACCGGCGGGCGGCCTTTGGCAACCGTCGAGAACGCCTGGTTGACCATGTTCAGCATCGGACCGCTATGACAGAGGGCGCAGATGCCCCTCTTCGACGGAGGGTTGAAGGGTGCATCGACGAGAAACGTGCGTCCCCGCTTCTCGGCTGGGGTGATTCCGAGGGGCAGCTCAGGCGGCGCTCCGGTCGCGGCGAACTTCCTGAGCGCAGGCGAGGAGAAGAAGCGCGCGCCGGTTCGCTGGAATTCTGCGATAGCGTCGAGCTGCGCGGTCGTCGGTTCGACGATGTTCTGGGCATGGCCGTGAATCGCTTCACGTGCCTGCTCCTGCAGCGTGGGCGCGCGGCCGTCGTAGTTCAGAACGGGGTCGAGCGCGGGCGTGTTCCTGGTCGATGGAATGCCGCGAAAGACGGTCACGTGCGTCGCGCCCGGGTCATCCGCCAGCGAGAGCCACGGCGGCAATGGGATT
The DNA here is from genome assembly GCA_963818645.1 of uncultured Acidobacteriota bacterium. GTDB lineage: Bacteria > Acidobacteriota > Vicinamibacteria > Vicinamibacterales > UBA2999 > Gp6-AA40. The sequence goes on from CAWFTF010000022.1 coordinate 928, forward strand.
GTCACGCGGATGGTGGCGTGTGCCTGGACGCGCGTCGTGCCGACGCCGTCATCGTCCAGCGCGTCGTGGATCAAGAAAGCGTCGTTGGGGTCGGCCTTATCAATGATCCGCCGCACGTCGGACAAGGTGAGGGTACCGGTGTCCTTTCTGTGGCATGTCAGGCACGTGCGGCCGTTGCCGCCGAATGTCTCTTTGTCGAAGAGCTTCTTGCCGTCGAGCTCGATGCCAAGCTCTTCCTGGCCAAGTCCATTCGAGAGCGGAACGCTGCTACTACTGAGCGCGAGAGCTACCGTGACGCCTAAGGTTGCGAGCTGACGTGACGTTCGAGCCATGGGGCTTCCTCCTTGATGCACCCGAACTCTGAGACACGTCGTGGGTAGGCGCCAGATCTCTACGGTGTTCTACCTCCGGAAACGGGCTGACCACGTGTTCACATACACGTTGTACACTCCGGTCCGTTCGCACGGAGCGCCCGATGGAAACCGACACAAGCGCCCAGGATCGACGCGAACTGCCAGACTCCGTCGTCCGTGCTGAGCTCGAGAGAATCCTTGCGAGCGAAGTCTTTTCTCGATCGCAGCAGCTGCGGCGCTTGCTCTCGTTCATCGTCGAACAACGACTCGCCGGACAGGGCCATTCGCTCAAAGAGTCCGTCCTCGCCCACGAGGTGTACGGGAAGGGAACAGACTTCGACGGCGGGGCCGACCCAGTCGTTCGGGTGGACGCCAGGCGCCTTCGCGACAAACTGCGGGAGTACTACGACGGTCGATCCGATCCCGTCGTCATCACGCTGCCGAAGGGCAGCTACGTACCAGTCTTCGAAGGGAATACCGCCTCACTCGCCCACACGGCTCCTCCATCACCCACCCACACGGCTCCTCCAATTGTTCAGGCGGAGCCGGAGCAACAGCAAACGCCGCCGGTTCCGAACTTCAGGCTCACGAGGATCGCGGTCAGCGCACTGGCGATCGTCGCTGCGATTGTCACAGCGGCACTTGCGTGGCGCGCAGTCACCAGGCCGGTCAGCGCTCCAATCCAACTGCTCCCTTTGGCTTCGTACCAAGGCGTGGAAGGACCACCTGCCTTGTCCCCGGACGGCGACCTCGTTGCCTTCGCCTGGTCAGGCCAAGCCGAGCCTGGTGCAACGGATATCTATGTGAAAGCCGTCGGGAGTGAAGCGCTTCGGCGATTGACGGCAACTCCCAATTCGGAAAGCAGCCCGGCCTGGTCCCCTGACGGACATACGCTCGCCTTCGTCCGAGACGCACTCGGTGTCTTCACCATGTCCCAACTCGGCGGCGCCGAACGCCAGGTATCGGCATCCGGCACTCAGGTCGCGTGGGCTGGTGACTCGAAGTCGGTTCTCATCCGTGACCGGGAAGGGGGCACCGGTCCCTTTGGCATCTACCAGGTGTTCCTCGACACGCTGGAGCGTCACCGACTGACACAGGCGCCCGTCGGCGCCGGAGACTGGAGGTTTGAGGTCTCACCGGACGGCAGCACCCTCGCGTTCATACGCTATGAGAAGAGTGGAATCGCCGACCTGTACGTCGTACCCATGAGAGGCGGCGAACCGCGGCGGCTCTCGAACTGGAGCGCCACGATGTACGGGTTATCGTGGACGCCCAATGGTCAGGAGATTGTCTACGACGTCGACGAGCCGCCAGCCAGTCGGCTATGGCGAATCCACGCGAACAGCGCCACACCTGCTCGGGGATCGCCGATTGCCGACATCCCGGCGGCGGCCCTCTATCCGTCAATCTCGAGGCCAACGCCCGGACACCCGGCGCGGCTTGCGTTTCAGACGATCGCCCGCGATGTCGACCTTCATCTGATGGACCTCGACGCGCGCCTTGTGAATGACACACTCGAGTCGCGGCCTTTTTCGAATTCGACTCGCATCGAGGGTTCGGCCAGATTCTCGCCAGACGGCAGCCGGATTGCGTTCGTGTCGCTCCGTTCCGGAGCCTCGGAGGTTTGGGTCGCTGAACCCGATGGAAGCGGACTCCGGCAGGTCACGACACTCGGTGCTGCTGGAGTGTCGATCGGTGGATGGTCCCCGGACGGTACACAGATCGGGTTCGAAGCAGCAAACGCCGGCAATAGCGACGTCTATCTCGTCGGAGCAGATGGAGGGCACCTGCGCCGGCTGACGGCAGAACCCTCGATAGACGGAGTTCCGTCATGGTCGGGGGACGGGCAGTGGATCTATTTCGCATCGACACGCGCGGGAGTGATTGCGGACATTTGGCGGATCTCTCCCACCGGAGGCGAAGCCATCCGACTGACACACAACGGCGGCTTCGAGCCGCGGGAGTCTCCGGACGGCCGGTATCTCTTCTATCTCGACCGTCCTCCGGCGGGCCTGGCGATCGGCGGCACCGCCAGGTTGATGCGGCTACCTCTCGGTGGCGGACACGAGGAACCGGTGCTCGAGGGCGTCCGGCCGTTTCTGTGGTCGGTCACGGATACCGGGATCGCGTTCGTCAAGCGCGAGCCGGACTTCGATGCGATTGATGTGTACCGGTTCAGCGATCGATGGGTTACCCGCGCGGGCCGGCTGGGATTTCGGATACCGGGGATCTACACGCACATGACGGTGTCCCGCGACGGGCGCTGGGCATTGGCCACGAAGATGGTGCGATTCGATTCGGACCTCATGCGGCTCGACAACTTTCGATGAGACACGACCGCGAGTCCGTTACGCGCGATCCGTAGCGATCAAGTCAGCTTGGGCTGCGCGTGCCGCCATGGCAGACGTTCGAGTCGGCTACTACTCGCGGCGGGTTCGGAAGGTTACGAGCGGAACGAAGCGGCGCCGGGTCTGGAGAACCAAGACCCGGCATGCGTATCACTCGCCCCAGATGATCAGTTTCATGCGCATGTCTCCTTCAGGCGCTTACGCGCATCCACTGGTCGTTCCGCAGTTGCCGCACTTGTAGCAACTGCCGCTGCGGATCATGATCGAGCCGCACGTGCTGCACGGCGGCGCGTCTTCCTGATTCCGCAGCGCACCAAACTCTGACTTCTTGGCGGCTTCGATCTTCACCTCGGTCCGGGCTGCCGAGACCGGCGTTGGTGCAGGAGCCGCGCTCACTGGTGCAGCATCCTCCGCAGGCTCCTCGCGCATGTTCACACCCGCGCGGAACTGCGCTTCCGGCGACAGGAACTTCGTCGCCATCCAGCGGAAGATGTAGTCGACGATCGACTTCGCGAAACGGACCTCGGGGTTCTTCGTCATCCCCGACGGCTCGAAGCGCGAGTGGCTGAACTTGTCGACCAGCGTCTGGAGCGGCACACCATACTGCAGGCAGTAGGACACGGCCTGTGCGAACGCATCGGCAAAGCCCGAGATCGTGGACCCTTCCTTCGCCATCACGAGGAAAATCTCACCAGGAGTGCCATCATCGAAGAGGCCCACCGTGATGTAGCCCTCGTGACCGGCCACATCGAACTTGTGTGTGATCGCGTTGCGCTCATCGGGGAGCTTGCGACGCTGGGGACGCTCGACGATTTTGACGACCTCTTTGACCACTTCCCTGACCTCGGTCACGTTGCGAGTATCAGCGACCTGCGCTCTCGATGTGTTGAGCGGCTGTGTGCGCTTGCTGCCGTCGCGGTAGATCGAGATGGCCTTGGCACCGAGTCGCCACGATTCGAGGTACGCCTTCTCGATGTCCTCGACCGTCGCTTCACGCGGGACGTTCACGGTCTTGCTGATCGCCCCCGAGATGAAGGGCTGCGTGGCGCCCATCATCCGGATGTGCCCCATGTAATCAATCGATCGATCGCCGTTGGCGGCCTTGAACGCACAGTCGAACACCGGCAGATGCTCGTCCTTGAGGAAGGGTGCGCGCTCGATCGTTTCCTGCTCATCGATGTGATGGACGATCGCTTCGATCTCCGGCTTGGTGTAGCCGAGTTTCTCGAGCGCCATCGGCACAGTCTGATTGACGATCTTCATCAGGCCGCCGCCAACGAGCTTCTTGTACTTCACGAGCGCGATGTCCGGCTCGACGCCGGTGGTGTCGCAATCCATCATGAAGCCGATGGTGCCCGTCGGCGCGAGCACGGTGGCCTGCGCGTTGCGATAGCCGAAGTCCTCGCCCAGCTCCACGGCCTCGTCCCACGCCTGCTTCGCGCCGGCAAAGAGATCCACCGGCACCTGCTTCGCGTTGATCTCGGACACCGCATCGCGGTGCTTGCGCATCACGCGCAGGAACGGCTCGCGGTTGACCTCGAAGCCGGGGAACGGCCCGCCGTGATCGCGAGCGACCCTGGCTGATTGCGCGTAGGCCTCGCCGGTCATCACCGCCGTAATCGCCGCCGCATACGCGCGACCCTCGTCGCTGTCGTAAGGCAGACCGCGCGACATCAGCAGGGCACCGAGGTTGGCGTAGCCGAGACCGAGCGGACGGTACTCGTGCGAGTTCTTCTCGATCGACTTCGTCGGGTAGCTCGAGTTCGGAACGATGATCTCCTGCGCCGTAATCAACGTGCGGCACGCCGCCTTGAACGCCAGCACATCGAACTCGCCATCGTCCTTGACGAATTTCATCAGGTTGATCGACGCCAGGTTGCACGCCGAGTCGTCGAGGAACATGTACTCCGAGCACGGGTTGCTCGCGTTGATGCGCGCCGTGTTCGGGCAGGTGTGCCACTCGTTGACCGTCGTGTCGAACTGCATGCCGGGGTCGCCGCAGACCCACGTACCCTCGGCAATACCGCGCATCAGATCGCGCGCCTTGAAGGTATCCATCGCCGAGCCGTCGCGCACCGCCTTCGTCGTCCACTCGCCGTCGTCGAGCACGGCGCGCATGAAGTCGTCGGTGACTCGCACGCTGTTGTTGGAGTTCTGGAAGAACACCGACGTATACGCCGTGCCGGTGAACGAGCCGTCGTACCCGGCGTCGATGAGCGCCCAGGCCTTCTTCTCTTCCTCGACCTTGCAGTTGATGAACTCCATCACGTCGGGATGGTCGGCGTTCAGGATGACCATCTTGGCCGCGCGACGAGTCTTGCCACCGGACTTGATGACGCCGGCAAACGCGTCGTACCCCTTCATGAAGGAGACCGGACCCGATGCCGTGCCGCCGCCCGCAAGCAGTTCCCTCGACGAACGAATCGACGAGAGGTTGCTGCCGGTGCCCGAGCCGAATTTGAACAACATCCCCTCGGTCCGGGCCAGCGTCAGGATCGAATCCATCGTGTCCTGCACCGAGTTGATGAAGCAGGCCGAGCACTGCGGCGCCTTCTCGAATCCGCAGTTGAACCAGACCGGGCTGTTGAACGCAGCCTTCTGGTAGACGAGCAGGTGCTTCAGCTCGTGGCTGAACGACATCAGCGCGTCTTCACTCGCGAAGTACTTCTGCGCGCGCGCCCACGCCGTGATCGTGTCGACCACACGGCCAATCAGCTGACGAACACTGCGCTCTCGCTCCGGCGCTCCGATCTGGCCACGGAAATACTTCGAGACGACGATGTTGGTCGCCTGCTGGGACCAGCTCTTGGGAATCTCGACGTCGCGCTGCTCGAAGACGACCTTGCCCTTTTCATTTCCGATGACTGCGGAGCGGACCTCCCATTCGACCTCGTCGAACGGATCAACGCCGGGCAGAGTGAAGTAGCGCGGGAACTCCAGGCCTGGCACCAACGGTGCCTTCGGCTCGACCTTCTTGGTTCGAGTCGAGGGGTCGAGAGCTCCGCTTTGAGTTGCCGGCTGACCAGCGGCGGCAGCTTCGCGCGCAGGGCCTCTTTCCATGCTCTCCTCCGAATGACGATCTCAATGGGACGCACCTTCCCCTTCGGTGACGTCCGAAAATCTGTTTGTGGTTGGCGCGCGAGACGTTCTGTGGGCTTTCCCGGCGGCCGGAGGCTGGGAGCATCCTGCCTTGATGACACCTCGTTGAGCGCCCGGCAATCTTGCGCCCCGTTTACCACTTTGTCAAGACTCAAACCACAACATATTGCGCTTTTCTTTTAGGGCAGGCGCAATATGTTGATTCCATTCTATCGCGGAAGACAGGCCTCCGGCTCTGGCGCTACTGGCTTGATGATGTTGAAGTTAGCGGCAGCTCAGCTAGCGGGCGCCCGAGCCCAACAGCTCAGTCGCGAGCTTGGCGGCCTTGTCGGCGAGTGTCTCGGCGAAGACGTAATTGCGCTGGGTCAGCGCCTCGCCCGCCTGCTCCCCAAAGCTCTTGGCCTGGTCGTATTGCTCGCGACCTGCGACGGAGAGCTTTTGATAGTCGACGTTGCCGAGATTCCGCGAGGCTGTCAGTAGCAGCGCGCGGACTTTCTTGTCAGCTTCGGCGTCGGCTGGCGTCGACGCCGCGCGCAACTCGCGCTGTGGTTCGGGCGCGGGCTGCGCGGGCTGTGGTGTGGGTTCCGGTTTTTCAGTATCGGGCGGCGCGGCTGCGCGCCGGGGCGGTCGACGCGGTGTCACTGACGGCGCTTCTGCGGTGGGCGTCTCGGGCACGGCGGGCCCCGCCGCCAGCGGTTCTTCCTGACCGACAGGCGCAAACACGCGCGGCGGCGGCACCGGCATCGCGAGTGGGGGACCATCGGGCACCGTCGCCGCGCGCGCCTTCGCGCACCCGGCCATGAGCGCGGCGCCACTCAGCACGCAAAAGGCGAACTGCAAAAATCTTCGTTGCATCGTCAGACCCCGGTGGCTCGAGGTAACAGCACGCGGAACGTCGTGCCCCGACCCGGGGTCGACTGCACTTCGACTTCTCCGTCGTGCATCTGGATGATGCGATAAACCATCGAGAGCCCGATTCCTGTTCCCCGCTCCTTCGTCGTGAAATACAGATCGAAGATGCGACTCAGGTGCTCTGGCTTGATCCCCACGCCGGTGTCCTCGATGCGAATCTCCACGCGCTGACGAGATGCGGGACCAGCCACTAGACGCAGGCTACCACCCTGTGGCATCGCCTGACACGCATTGATCGCCAAATTGAGAAACGCCTGCCGAAGCATGCCTAAGTCGCCGTTGACGCTGGGCGTCGAGACGCCGACATCAGTCGTCACCTTGACGCCGTGCTTGGTCGCCTCGATCTCGATGATCGGCAGGATTTCCTCGAACAACGCCATCACCCGCACGGGTTGAAGCCTGAGGTCCTCAGGTCGGGTGAACTTCAGGAATCCCTGGACGACCTCATCCAGCCGACGGATTTCGCTCTCGATGATTTCGACGTGCTCGAGCGCTCCCTGGATGGAGGCCGGGAGCGCGGTCGCACGCGCGGGCCCAAGGCCGAGCGTCCCACCGGCCGCAGCCACCGGTTCGGGTTGAAGCGCGGCGGAAACGCTGCCGCGAATCTTCGTTCGCAGCAGCTCGAGGTGAATCATCATCGCGTTCAACGGGTTCTTCACCTCGTGCGCGATGCCTGCCGTCAGGCGGCCCAATGCCACGAGCTTGCGTGAATACGCGAGCGTCGATTGCATGCGCGAGAGATGCGCGAGGTTCCGCGACACCAGTAAGACGCCCACGAGCTCGCCGTGCGTGCCGGCGATCGCGTGCGTCACCACGAGCTCATCGTCACCGGGCTTGGCCTCGGGCTTTGTGACGATCGGGTGGGGTCCGGACGCGCGAGGGATCGGGCCGGTGTCGCCGGAGCGCGCCGGCGCCTGCACTGGTTCAGTGGAGTGACCCTGAATCTGGATCGGGCCTCGCGATTTGCGGGTCGCAAGTGTTTCTTCGACGAGTGTCCGGTACGGATGCCCGGTCGGCAGCAGTCCGTCGAGCACACGACCGATCGCGTCAGCGGGAAGCGTGTGCTGCATCGCCGGGTTGCTGAAGAGTAATTCACCCGAGGGATTGAACAGCGCGACTGCGTCCTCGAGATGTTCGACGGCGGATTGCAGATTCGCTTTCTGCCCCGCGAGCAGCGTGCGATCGGCAGAGAGCTGCTGACTGACGGTATTGAAGAAGTCACCGAGCTCGCCGAACTCGTCGCCCGCGGGCAGATCGAGCGTGACGCCGAACTCCCCTTGACCGAGACGCGTCAGGCCGCTTCGCAGGACGTGGATCGGTCTCAGCAGGAGCTGCGAGAGAACTCCCGCGACGAACACCGCGACGGCCAGCGCCGCGGCTCCCGTGAACAACGCGTCGTTCAGCAGGTCACGAAGCTGGCTTCGCATCAGCAGCGTCGAGACGCCGATGCGGATCGATCCGAAATCCTCGCTGCCACGCTTCAAGGTCTCGCGCACCTCGAGGGTCTGGCCGTCGCCGGCGAAGATCACTCGAAGTTTGTCGAGCGGCGTGTCGTCAATGACGGCTTCGAGATCGGCCCGTTCCGCAAGCGTGCGGCCAACCTGTGCGCGATTGTTGTGGACGATGACCGTGCCGCTCGTGTCGACGATGGCGGCAAAACTGATGTTGTCGCCGTAAATGCTCGATTCAAGAATCGAGCGGAGTCCCTGATCCTCGCGCAGCGCGAGGTACGGATCCACGTCACCCGTGACGATTCCTCCGGCGCGATGGAGGATCGTGTTGGCCAGCATCTCTCCGCGCGACAGGCTTTCCCTCAACACCACGTTGGCCAGACGATTCGTGTAGAGCGCACTGAGCGCCACGACCGCCAGTCCAACGATGGCTGTCACGCCGACGATCTGTTTGAGGCGAATGCTCAGGCGCATCGATCAAAGGTCAAAGGTCAAAGGTCAAAGGACGGAAGCGCTAGTCCGACAACACTGAACGAATCGCGACTACTGCGGTACGGACTCCTCCTCGGTCCGCTTGCCTCGACCCCGAAGCTTGTTGAGCTTGTTGTGCAGTGTCTTGAGACTGATACCCAGGATTTCGGCTGCACGTGTCTTGTTATCGCGCGTGTGTTCGAGAGTCATTAGGATCAGGCGTGTCTCGGCCTCTTCAACAGTCGTGCCGGGCGTCAGCGACAGCGTCGGCTTCACGACGTCGGGCGACTCGGTCACGAGAGGCGGGAGCAGCTTCGGGTCGATGAATTCGCCGGAGCTCAGAATCACCGCTCTTTCAATGACATTCCGCAGCTCACGGATGTTGCCCGGCCAGTTGTACTGCTCGAGGATGCGCATCGCCGCCTGATCGAGCGCCGACACCTTTTTGTTGTTGCGCGCGTTGAAGTCGGCCAGGAACGACTGCACGAGGAGGGGAAGGTCCTCTTTCCGCTGGCGCAGCGGCGGAAGCTCGATCGCAAATACGTTCAACCGGTAGAACAGGTCTTCGCGCAGCTTGCCGCTCTTCACGGCTTCCCCCGGATTGACGTTGGTGGCCGCGATCATGCGCACGTCGACGGTCTCTTCGCTGCGCCCGCCGAGACGCCGGAACTTGCGCTCCTGAAGCACGCGCAGCAGTTTCACCTGCGTGGACGGCGTCATCTCGGCGATCTCGTCGAGGAACAGCGTCCCGTGATCGGCGAGCTCAAAACAACCGGCTCGCCGATCCACGGCGCCGGTGAACGACCCTTTCTCGTGGCCGAAGATTTCGCTCTCGAGCAATGTCTCGGGGATGGCCGCGCAGTTTATCGGGACGAACGGCATCTGGGCGCGCGGGCTGAGTTGATGAATCGTCTGCGCCACGAGTTCCTTGCCCGTGCCCGACTCGCCGGAGATCAGCACTGAGGCTCCCGTCGGCGCCGCCTGCTCGATCACCTGGTAGACCTTCCGCATTTGCGGACTGCTGCCGATCATCTTTCCGTAGGTGCCGTGCTCCCGCAGTTGCTTGCGCAGGACTTTCACCTCGCGCAGCGTGTCCTGTCGCTCGACGATCTTGTCGAGGAGAATCTTGAGTCGCTGCGGCTCGATCGGCTTGGTCAGGTAGTCGTAGGCGCCCTCTTTCATTGCCTCGACCGCCGTCTCGACGGTGCCCTGCGCGGTCAGGATCACGACGGTATAGTCGCTCCCATCCTCCTTGAGCGCCCGCAACAGTTCCAGACCGTCGCGCCGCGGCATGACCAGATCGCTGATGATGATCGATGGCCGGAACACGGTAATGCGTTGAAGCGCTTCCTCACCGTCGCCGGCGGAGTCCGCAGTGAACCCCCATGTCCGCACAAGTTCGGTCAGGCCGACCCTGGTGCTGGGTTCGTCCTCGACAACGAGAACACGTTCGCTGGGTGATGGGGACATTCCTATTGCCTCTTGTTAGCGAATCTACTGACTGGTCATTTTTACACGGTCCGCGGTCTGCCGTAGACTGAAAACCTTGGCTGACGACCCGAGCCTTGAAATCGAAGCGGCCCCTCCAGTTGAGCTGGAGCCGATCCGCCAGCAACTCACCACGTGGCAACAACGGTCGTTAGCGCTGCTCGAAGTCCTCTTGTGCTCGAGCTTACCCACCCAGGTTCTGATTGCAAACATCCTTGGCATGATCGGCATCGCCCCGCGAATCGGGGATCAGCTCTCGCTTACGTTCGTGTTCGCCCTGTCCCTGACCGACACTGTCGTGCTGATCGCGTTGATGGTGGCATTGTCGCGAGCTCACGGCGACAGCCCCTGGCTGCTCTGGCGCGGTCGTCCCCCGCTGGCCGGCGAGCTCCTCGTCGGCCTGATGCTCGTGCCAGCCGCCGTCTTCATGGTGGCGGTCCTGATTGGCATCATCCGCACGTTCGTGCCAGGACTGCACAACGTTGTCGAGAATCCGTTCGAGGCGCTCGCGACCGGAGGTGCAGGCGGGGCCGCGATGTTTGCCGTCGTCGCGATCGTCGCCGGTGGCATTCGAGAAGAACTTCAGCGCGCGTTCCTTCTCAGGCGATTTGAGCGGCATCTCGGCGGTGAGACCGTCGGCGTGATCGTCCTGAGCACCGCGTTTGGTCTGGGGCATGCGCTCCAGGGATGGGACGCGGCGATTGCGACCGGAACGCTGGGCGCGTTCTGGGCCATTCTCTATCTGCGCCGGCGCAGCAGCGTCGCGCCGATCATCAGTCACGCAGGATTCAATGCGATCGAGGTGTTTCGGGTGGCGATGGGCGGCGGCGCCTGACTCGAGTCACTCACGGCTGATTCGCACTCCCGACGATCACGACTTCAGCTCTCATCCGCAGATCGCGATCCCACTTGTCGAGGGTGACGCGCAGGCGTTCGGTCGATGCCCGCTGGCGAGCCGACGATTCCGCTTCCTCGAACGGCAGGCGCACACCGTCCCGCGTGAATTCAGCCGGATGCTCTTCGTAGTACTTCCGCGCCTCGTCTTCGTTGACCTGCACCGTCGTCCCGAATCGTTGCGCAATGTAGGCGCGGGTTCGAAGTGTCTCGCGCGCCAATTGCTGAAGCCGAGCCTCGTCGAGGCCAGTCGATGTCATCAGCGCGTTCAGACCAGGACCGGCCCGCATCTTCATCGACGCGACCTCCTCGGCGACCGCCGCTGCAGGCGGCTCGGGCGGCGAGAATCGCGCGACCTCATTGAGCTGGAGTTGACGATCGATCGTGCGCTCCAGAGCTACCGCTTGCCGGTCGTCTCCCGATACCTGAACGAGCCCCAGTTCGAGCGCGATGCGGACGTCGGTCATCGTCACCGCGCTCGGCCCCACTCTGGCCAGAACACGATCGATGAGTTGCTGGGCGTTGGCTGTTCCGCGCAATTCAGAATGCAGAATGCCGAATGCAGACACAGCGCAAACCGACCTATCGCGATGGATCGCACTGTCGTCACCTGAGGCACCACGCCTGAATCAGCGTCTTCGCATTCTGCATTCTGAATTGCAAGGATTAGAACGGCTGCCCGAGCAGGATGTGAAGGACCCGGCCGCGCTCCTGCACGCCAGGCACGAGCTCTCGCGGGTTGAGATTGAAGCCCAGGTCCACCCGGATCGGCCCGACAGGGGACCTGTACATCACGCCAAAGCCCGCTGACGGTCGCAGGTCCGTGAAGTCGAGGTCGCTCGCCCGTGGGAACACGTTGCCGGCGTCGACGAATCCTGTCGCCTGCAATGGACCAACGACAGCGACGCGGAGTTCGCTGTTCAACACCACCACGCTGTTACCGCCAGTCGGGAAGCCCGCCGTGGTGATCGTCCGTTCGTCGCCGAGACGGTCGAGTGTGAAGCCACGCACTGTCGTATCACCGCCGGCGAAGAAGCGCTCACTGGCAGGCAGGTCCTGAACGATCACGCCGTCAAGCGCGCGCGCGAACCCATGCGCAAGGCCGACCCTTGCACCGAGCGCCGCTACCACACGACGCCGTGACGGCAGACGGTGATAGTAGAAGCCTTGCATGTACGTCTGCACGAAACCGACTTCGGATCCGATCGCACGTGCTGCGATCTCGCCATCGACGATCATCATCGTCCCGGTGGACGGATCGAGCGGGTCGTCACGGAGGTCGCGGATGAGGGAGGCCGACACCTTGGAGAGCCGCACCTCGGGGAACAACCGGTCGATGAGCGGTGGTGGCGCATCAGGCGTGAAGCGCTCGTCGAACAGCCGGGTGCGCTGAAACGAGTAGAGTCCGATGGCGGTGTAGACCCGCGAGAGCCGGAACCCCGCTTCGACGCGCGCCTCTCTCCGGTCGAAGTTGAAACTCGAGCGCCTGGCTTGCTCGACCAGGCCGGTGACAACGACATCGGCAGGCGAGTCGAATGCCTTTGGCTCGCGAAACTGGCCGAGCACTCGATACTCGTAGAAGCGACTCCCGAACTCCTCGAGCGGATCTACTGGCGGACCGTCCGGTGGCGAAGGCGCCGGAACCGCCACTGCCGGTGGATCACGACGCCGGACGGCAAGGCGCGTAAAGAGATCGATCCGCCGATTCTTTCCCCAGAGGTTGCGCCGGCCGATTTGAAAGAAGCCGCGCGGTGCAACCTCGAAGCGTTCCTCTGCAATGCCGGTGTCGCCAGTGACGACAAAAGAACCGCCTTCGAGACCGCCGCCGAAACCGAGTTCGGTCGGTGGTGACTCCTCGACCTCGACCAGCACGTCGCGTCGGGCCTCGCCGCCGTGGCCGAGCGGCTCGATCTGCGCACGTCGGAACATGCCGAGCGCGAAGAGCCGGGTGCGGCTTTCCACGAGCGCCGAGTACCCGAGAGGCTCCCCCTCGTGCAGCAGCAGCTCGCGCTCGATCGTTCGAGTGCTGATCCGTCGATTCCCCACGATGATGATGTGATCGACGATCACCTGGGGGCCTTCCGTGATCTTGAACAGGACATCGGCCCGCATATCGTTCTCGAGGAACGTGGGTTCCGACGTCACCACGACACCCTCATAGCCGCGATTGCGATACTCGAGATCGATCCGCTCGCGAGCGGCCAGGATCTCCGCTTCCGAAAATGCCTGTTCCCCGGACAGCTTCGCCAGGCTGCGCAATGCCGGTTCGTCGATCGCCATGTTGCCCGCGAAGCTCACGAGACCGATCAGCGTTCGCGGCCCCTCGACGATTGCAATCTGCACGTCGGTCTCACGATCCGGAGCAGCAATGTCTTCGGGGACGAGAATGCTTTCGCCAGCCTTGACCTGCGCCCGCGTGTACCCACGTGCGCGATACAACCGTTCGATGGCTCCGGTTCCGGTCGACACTGCCGACCTGACGAACGGTTCGCCAGTCTTCAGTCGCAAGAGCGGCAAAAGCTCCGTCTCCGGGACGGCTGCGTTGCCGGTGAACGACACGTTACGGACGATGTAACGTGGGCCGCGCTTGATCGCGAACGTGATGACCAGCTCCTCTTTCTCCTGCTGGCTCGTGTAGACGACCATCGCGTCGCGGTAGCCGCGAGTGTAGAGGTAGCCTTCGATCGCGCGGCTCGAGTCCTCCAGAAGATCCTCGTCTGCCGAGCCCTCCGTTCGAACGGGCACCAACCGTTCCCGCTCGTTTTCGGGCAGAGGATCGCCGGTAAATCTCACCACTACTCGTGGGCCGCGTGTCAGGTTCACCGAGACGATGGCGCCGTCTTCGATGATTTCGCTTCCGTGGCTGGCGCGCGCCTCGTAGAAGCCACGGGCGCGCATCTTGTCCTCCCACGACCGCAGCTCGCGTTCGATCTCGTCGTCGTCAAACGGCTGGCCAGGCTTGATGTCGGGCAGTTCAGTCACGGTGCCCTGGACGTCGGCGTCGCGTTGCGTGAAACGCCTGTCTGCAATCGTCAACCGACGCCCGGCTTCAATCTCGAAGATCAGGGTGGCGCGATCCGGATCGTGGGTCTCGACGAGTCGAGAGCCGATGCGAGCATTCGCGTAGCCGCGCCGCCGGTATTCCATTCGCAGCGCCTCGACGATCTCGGGGGCGCGGGCGGCCCGCGGTGCGTTACCGAATCGATCGACGACGACACGAAGAACGGCATCTTCCGGCAAGCCGAGCATGCCCTGGAACTCGATGCGGTCGACCGGGTGAAGCGGCGTCAGGACATACCGCACACGAATGCCGGTGCCCGCCTCCTCACTGAATACCTGCACGTCGTCAAACCGGTTGAAACTCATCAGGTGCGAGATCGTCTCTCGCACCTCTCGTGCATCCAGTGGTGATCCAACGTGGGTTTCGATGAGGCCGGTAATCACCGGATCGGTGACAGGCCTGCCTTCCTGCTCTATTACGATCTCAGCGATCTGGCGCCCGATCTGGGCGTGAGCTGGATACGCGTAATTCAAAATGCAAAAGGCAAAAGGCAAAACGACTGCACGACTCAGCCGCTTTCCTTTTGCCTTTTGCATTTTGCATTTCGAATTACAGTTCATTTAGAACGTTCGCCTTACCCTCAGCTCAATCGCGTAGGTCTTGTCTTCATTTCGCGACAGCAGCCACGAATAGCGATCCGACTGATCGTATTCGAGCAGGATGATCTGGTCGCGCGTAGACGACGAAAGGCTTCGAGAGTAGGTCAGATAGACTCGGTCGGAAATCCGCTTGCCGACTGTGACACGCGCGGCCAAGTCCAGCCGCGACGACTGCGTGTTGGGATCGATGATCGACGGCGTGATCTGGAACGTATCGACGCCGAACGTCTGTTCCACCACACGGCCAACTTCCGAGGAAACCGGACTGGCGAGCGCGCGGGCCGCTTGCTCGCGGACCATCTGCTCCTGCGGAGTGACGCCGGTTTGATACTGACGGAACTCGACATCCTGGCCTGGCGCCACGTCACTGAGGAGGAGCGCCAGCAGCTCAGGTTCCGGCAAAGGTGGATCGGCCGAAAACTCCAGTGCCGGAACCCATGGACCGGTGGCCCGTACCGTGACCCGATAGGTCTCGCCAGGAACACGCACGCGCGTCTCGGTCTCGAGATCGAAGAATGGCTCGATCTTCGACGGGTTGTTGAACTCGACCGTCCCTCGCGTCAGCACGTAGCGTCGCCCCTCGAAGATGAATTCTCCGCGCACCGCCTCCGCTCGACCGAAGAGCAACGGCCGGTCGAACGTGCCCTGCAGCTGAAGGTTGGCATTGGCGGTCAACCGCACGCTGCTGTTGCGGACCTGCAGCGTCTGGGGCGCCGTGATCTGAATGTCGTAGCGCAGCGGAATGGTTGGCTCTGCCGGCGCCGTCGGCGGTGTCGCCTCTCCCGTCGCGATATCGAGCAGCCCGCCATTGGATGAAAACGGGCGGGTGTAGACGGCGTCATTCACCGTGACGCGACCCGACAGCGTCGCCGCCTGCATCGTGCCCTGCAGCGAGAGTTGCGCATCCACGAGCGACTGCATGCCCTCGGCCAGCCTGAGACGCATGCCTGTGCCGGTCATCATGATGTCGATCTGGCCTGGCAGGTAGCCCTGCTTGTCGATACGCCCGCCAAACGTCACGTCACCTCGTGCGAGTCGGCCAGTCAGGCCATCCAGCGTCACGCCACGTGTGTCGAACTTCAACGAGCCAGCTGATGTTCTCGAGCGCGTGCGGCAACGCGAAATGCCTGATGCGGCCGTTGGTGATGTCGAGCGTGCCGCTCACCGCCGGATCCTCGAGCGGCCCTTCCAGCGTGGCCGAGAGTGCCGCCATGCCGGAGCTCCGCACGTCAGCGACGAACCCCTGCAGCACGGCCAGGTTGGCGTCGCCCGTCGTGCGAATCGCGATCCGTGAGTCGTGGAGATTGACGAGACCTGACACGTCGAGCTGCGTATCCTGGCCGACGATGCGCATGTCGGTGACCCGAACAGCGTGACGATCCAGCGCGATGTGGATCGGCCGCGCATTGCGCAGCGCGTAGTCGAAGAGACGGATGTCGAGCCGTTCGACCGTTGCGTCCACCAGCAGGTGATCGATGTCGGCGAGCTCGCCGACCACGCGGATCGAGCCGCTCACCACCGCAGTCGTATAGGGAGACAATTGCGGCTGGAATGCGCGCACGTAGGGATCGAGCGACGTGTCGCTCACACTGATCGTGAGCTCCGAATCGAGCTCCGGTGTGAGCGCAATCCGGCCGGACGCAGAGACCGCGAGACGAGGAGACGCCGCCTCCAGGCGCACAGTCATCAGCTCGTTGTCGATGCTCAGGTTGCCGACGATCTGGCCGATGCCCTCGTCGGCGACAAAGACGTCGCGCATGGTTGCGCGAACGTCGTACCGGGGCGAGTCGAACGTTCCGCTGCCGCCCGCCGTGAAGTCGAGGAGCCCGGCGATCGGACGCGGCGAGTTCTTCGCCGCCGCGAGCGACTCGGCAGGAATCGAGCGCGCGTCGAAGTTGAACGAATAGGTGCCGTTCCATCCGATGAATGCGGCTCCTGTGCCGCGACCACCGCCCTTGAGGGCTTGAATGTTCTCGAGACGTGCCCCGTCGCCCTCGAGACGAACGCCCGCCGTCACCGACTCGAACGGCTCGCCGTACGCCACCCCGTCTGCGATCTCCATCTGGCCAAAGCCGTACGGCGTGAGGTACTTGCCGTTGACGTGGAACTCGCCGGTCAGCGTGCCGTCGAGGTTGTAGTCGTCCAACCTGAACGCACGCCGGAGATCGGCAACCGGCCGTTTCAAGATTTCGATTCTCGCGTCGATTTCTTCGCCGCCGTCGGCGCGGGGATAGCCGATCGAGAACCGCCCAGCCGTTCTGATACGCGACTCGCCCGACGTGATGACGACGTCAGTGACGTCGACGTAATTGTTCTGAATGACCGCACGGCCCTTCGTCGATCCCCAGACGACGTCGAACGCGCGCATCGACTCACCGGCAAAGTCGCCTTCGATCCGCGGACGCCTGAATGTCTCGGTCATGACACCGTCGAACGTGCCGTACCCGCCGATCGGAATCGCGCGCGTGCGGACGCCGAACGCGGTGAGCAGTCCGGCGAACACACGATCGCTCTCCTGCCAGTCGGCACTCGAGACGTGAAACGGGATCTGCGATGCGCCGCCATACGCCGTCTGCCCCTCGAACTCGACGAGTGTCGACTCCGTCGCCCATCGACTCGGCCCGATCTCAACCTGGTCCGGTCCGTACCTGTAGAAGAAGTCACCGCCGGTCGGCACGGGCTCGTATGGCGTCAACGGGCTAAAAGGCCCGGCCGGCTCACCTCGCTGCTCGACCGCGCGGATTCGTTCGAGCGGCATCTCGCGGGTCATGAGCGTGACGCCCTCGGGCGGCGTGATGTGCAGTTCGCCCGTGCCGGTGAGATTGGAGAAGCGGCGCAACGGCCATTCGAGCCGGTTCTGACCGGAGAGACGGCCGGCCAGCGTGATCCCGTCCAGCTTCAGCGTGTCGGTGAACCGGGTCAGATCGACCTTGTCGTACGCAGCGTCGAAGCGCGCGGTCGGAGTCACACCCGGCGCGTTGAGCGGCATCATGCTGTAACTGAATCGCGCCTGACCACCGTACATCTTCGTCGTCGCTTCTGTGACGCGAAGGACTTCAGGCGTCCAGCGGATTCCGCCCGTGAGGTCGCTGAACCGGAAGTCGTTCACTCCGGCCGTAGCACTGACGAACGTGCCTTTGAGCTCGCGCCCTGTTCTCGTCGTCCCGTTGGGCATCGGCTCTTTGAACAGATGAAACGTGCCGGTGAACTGACTTTTGCCACTGAGCCTGAACGTCTCGCCTGCGAAGAAGAGCTCCCGCATCCTCGGCAGATCGATGGTCGACTTCATCTGCAGCATCAGCTCGGGCCAGTACGACAGGTTTACGTCGCCGTTGAGAACGGACTCGGTGCCCTCGGTGGTGAGGGTGATGCGATCGAAGAGCACGCGGCCGTTCTCGATCTTGAACGTCGATGCCATGTCGGTGCGGAAAGGCACGTATCCCTGAATCGCGGTCAAACCGTCGGAGAACCGCGCTTGCCCGACGTACTCATTGCCGGGACGGGCGACCGTGACATCGAGGTTACGCGCAACGATTCCCCATGGCGTGCTGTGATCCTGGTAGGTGAACACGCCGCGGCCGGCGTGTACGTACTGCAGCGTCGTGGTCCACGCGCTCTTCCCTCGCGGCCCTTTCGGCATCAGCTTCGGGAAGCTCACTGTGCCGTTTCTCAATGACTCGACGTGCATCTGCCAGTCGTTGAGCTCGATCGTGTCAAAGACGATCCGGCGGTTGAAGAGCGTGCTCCACGGCATGGACACGACGATGCGCTTGGCTGTAAAGAAGGGAGTCCTGTCGGGCGCTAAACCCTCGATCGTCAAGTCTTCGAAGATGTAGGCCCCATCCCAGATCCGGACGTGCATGCTGCCAATGTGCAGCGGACGCTCCATGTACCGCGTGCCCTGCTCCTCCGCCTGCTTACGCAAGACCGGACCGAGATCTGTGGAGATCGTCGTGACAATAGCCACCGCGAGGATCACGGCACACACGATCACCGTCCGGCGCACGAACGTGCGCACGGTGCGGGTGACGGGGTGGGAGAGAAGCTGCGCGTACGTCACGTGATCACGACAAGAACAACGTTAGCCTCTACCGGCGCACCTTCACGGACGCGCACGTCGGCGACCGTCCCGGCACGGGGAGCACGCAGTTCGTTTTCCATCTTCATTGCTTCAACCACGACCAGACCCTGACGCGCCACTACGGCATCTCCCGGCGCCACGAGTACCTTCACCACGCGACCAGGCATCGGCGCGACGATCGACACCGGACCTGTCGCGCCTGGCCCATCATCGTCGGAGCCAGATCGCCAGCGACCTGGAACTCCCACCGTCACTGGCACGACGTGTCCGTCGACGTGCACGATGTGCCGGCCCTGGCGTCGCGACTCGATGGCGATGTCGTAACTGGACGCATGAACCGACGCCGGCTCACTCGCCTGACCGTTCGAACCCTGGTCGCCTTCGACGGATCGCACCAGCATCGACCAGCGATCGTTGACGCGCGTAAAGTCGACCGACATCAAGCGGCCGTCCATCGCGACGGTCCAGCCGCCTCCCGACCGCCTGACTTCGATCGTACGTCGCCGCCGGCCTGTTTCGACCTCGAACCTCACCCGCGCAGACCCTCTTTTCGCGCCAGAGCCTTCCAGCTCCGCTCCGTCGAGGGCGCGGCCGATAGATTGCCGCCCGAGGCCCACTGGCGTCCTCTCACTTCATTCGACGCCGGCAACCCGGTGGCAGCCGCAGACGCCTCAACCAGACATGCGGCGACTGCGGCGACCTCTTCGATGGACGGATCGAGTCCGCCAAACGGCTCTCCAGCGCGCTGCTGCAAGAGCTCGTCCAAGGCATTTGTATGGAACCGAGCTTCGGCAAACTCGGGACGCGCAAGCAGCCATCGTGAGAAAGGAAGGGTCGAGCGAACGCCGCTGATGTCGTACTCATCGAGCGCACGCCGCAGACGGGCCGTCGCCTGCGATCGATTCTCACCCCAGGCGATCACTTTCGAAAGCAGGGAATCATAAAAGATGGGGATTTCACTGCCCTGTTCAACCCAGCCGTCGTTGCGAATGCCCGGACCTTCGGGAGTGCGCAGGGCAACGATGCGGCCGGGTGATGGCAGGAAGCCAGCATCAGGGTCCTCTGCGTAGACCCGACATTCGATGGCGTGCCCCTTGGGCGTGAGTGTGTCGAGAGACGAGAGCGTCAGCCGCTCACCGTTGGCAATGCGAATCTGCCAGTGCACGATGTCAACACCCGCAACCATCTCGGTCACGGGGTGCTCGACCTGGAGCCGAGCGTTCACCTCGAGAAAGTAGAAGCCACCCTCGGCGTCGACGAGGAACTCGACGGTGCCAGCATTGGTATAGCCGGCCGCTTTCGCCACGGCGACTGCGGCGTCGGCCAATCGCGATCGCAAACGGGCATCAGCAACAGGCGACGGTGATTCCTCGAACACTTTCTGATGCCGACGCTGGATCGAACACTCGCGCTCGACGAAAGGCACGACAGTGCCGTGATGGTCAGCAAGAATCTGAATCTCGAGGTGACGCGGACGCTGCACGCAGCGCTCGATGTAGACGGACGAGTCGCCAAATGCTGACCCGGCTTCTGATCGAGCCATTCGCACCGCGCCTTGAAGATCCGCAGCGCTCGCGACGACCCGCATCC
Source organism: uncultured Acidobacteriota bacterium (assembly GCA_963818645.1). Taxonomy (GTDB): domain Bacteria; phylum Acidobacteriota; class Vicinamibacteria; order Vicinamibacterales; family UBA2999; genus Gp6-AA40. The sequence goes on from CAWFTF010000022.1 coordinate 21,275, forward strand.
CTTTGCCACCACCACCAGCCACAGCCTTGATGAGAACCGGGTAGCCGATACGCTGCGCCGCTCGAGCGATGTCTGCATCAGCCACATCGAGACCGAACGACTCGTCCGTTCCAGGCACGACCGGGACACCGGCTGAGGCCGCGATCTGTCGTGCGGTCGTCTTGCTGCCTACGCGCGCGACCGCTTCAGGCGTCGGACCGATGAACGTGAGCGTCGCGTCGCGACACGCGCTGGCGAAGTCTTCGTTCTCGGAAAGAAATCCGTAACCAGGATGCACAGCGTCCGCGCCCGTGGCGCGCGCCGCGTCGATGATTCGATCGATGCGAAGGTAGCTGTCTGACGGAGCGTTCCCGCCGATGGCGACGGCTTCGTCGGCCATGCGGACGTGACGCGCGGTGCGATCGCACTCGGAGAAGACCGCCACCGACCCGAGGCCGAGCTCACGGCACGCGCGAACGACGCGTACCGCGATCTCACCTCGGTTGGCGACCAGGATCTTGTGCAAGATCCCGGTGATTGTACCTTAGGCATTTGCGCTGACCGGTGACCGGTGATCGACGAATGGCATGTCGATCCCGGCCAGACTTTCAACGACGCCCGCCACATCGATCGCGTTGTGCACGCGAACCGACGCGCCCGGATCCTCACCGGTCCTGTCACGGTCGAGCCACACGTGCCTCACACCGAGCGCCCGCGCCGGTGCGATGTCGTGGTACCAGCTGTTGGCCACGTGCACCCAATTCGACTTGCTGACTCCAGTCAGCCGCTCGAATCCGCTGAAGTGCCACCGCTCTGGCTTGTACCCTCGAACGCGCTCAGCCGTGAGGACGAAATCGAAGGGTGCCGTGAACAGACGGTGAGTGGTCCAGAACAGATCCTCATCGCAATTGGTCAGCACCGCGAGTCGGTACCCGTTCGCACGCAGCTTCGCCAGCATCACCTCGACATCGTCGAACAGCCGCATCGACGCCCACCCAGCCATCAGGATGTTTCGAGCATCCCGAGACGACAGGTGAATGCCGCAGTCGGCCGCCGCGCGCCCGAGCGCGGTGACGAGTACGTCCTTGTAGGACCGATGCGGGTAATCACGCTCGACGAGGCGCTCGTGGGCGTGATACGCCCGTATCACGTCCGTCGAGGTATGACTTCCCAGCGGACCGAGCACCTCGGCAAACCACGCATGCCAGTCGACAAGCGTTCCGAAACAGTCAAAGCTGACCCACCGATTGCTGAACGACACGACGAACCTCCTCGTTACAAAAAGCAAAAGGGCCATCACCCTGCTCGGATGATGGCCCTTCGAAATCTCGAAGAAGGTATTGGTCCTACATCATCCGAACGAACCTGGCGGGGCCAGATCGACCCAGCCGTCCGCCTTCGCAATGCGCGAAGCATCTACGCTGGTGAACAGCGCGGCTGGCGGTTGCGGGCACGAGAAATTGGTGGCGGTCGAATTCACAAGTCGCTCCGAAATGATGTGTTGCATATGATAACGCCATTCCTGGAGAAACCGAACAGGATTCCTGTCGCCGTTATTTCTGAGCTGGAAGGACGTAGCCGAGCCCCGAATCCCGAGTCCCGGGTCTCGATCCCGCCTACAGCGGAATGTTCCCGTGCTTCTTCGGCGGATTTCGATCGCGCTTGGTGTCGAGCGCAGCGAGCGCCGCGATGAGTTTCTTGCGGGTGTGCCTGGGCTCGATCACTTCATCGATGAACCCTCGTTGCGCGGCGATGTAGGGATTCGCAAACTTCTCTCGATACTCCGCCGCGCGCGCCGCGCGCACGGCGTCCACGTCCTTCGCGGACTCGAGCTCACGCCGGTAGAGGATGTTGACCGCGCCCTCGGCGCCCATCACCGCAATCTCCGCGCTCGGCCACGCAAAATTCGCGTCGGCGCGAATGTGCTTGCTCGACATCACGCAGTACGCGCCGCCGTACGCCTTGCGCGTAATGACGGTGAGCTTCGGGACAGTCGCTTCGGCAAATGCGAAGAGCAGCTTGGCCCCATGGCGGATAATGCCGCCCCACTCCTGCACGGTGCCGGGAAGGAACCCGGGCACGTCTTCGAACGTGACGAGCGGGATATTGAACGCGTCGCAGAAACGAACGAAGCGTGCCGCCTTCACGGAGGCATCGATATCGAGCGTGCCCGCAAGGTGCGCGGGCTGGTTTGCGACGACACCAACCGGACGTCCCGCCAGCCGCGCAAAGCCCACGACGACGTTCCTGGCGAAATGCTCGTGCACTTCGAGCAACCGGCCATCGTCCACGACGGCGTAGATGACGTCGAGCATGTTGTAGGCCTGATTCGGCGACGTCGGCACGACACGATCGAGTGACTCGTCTTCGCGGTCAGATGGATCGGATGTGTCGCGTCGAGGGGGATCGTCGACGTTGTTAGCCGGAAGAAACGACAACAGATCGCGGATCAACTGAATCGCCGCTTCATCGTCTTCGGCGGCGAAGTGCGCGACGCCGCTCTTCTCGTTGTGGGTCAGCGCGCCGCCGAGTTCCTCTTTCGTGACCTGTTCATGCGTGACCGTCCGGATCACGTCTGGTCCGGTCACGAACATGTAGCTCGTGCCCTTCACCATGACGGTGAAGTCGGTGATCGCAGGAGAGTAGACGGCGCCCCCTGCGCATGGCCCCATGATGGCCGAGATCTGGGGAACCACACCCGACGCGAGCGTGTTGCGCAGAAAGATGTCCGCGTATCCGCCGAGCGACAGCACGCCTTCCTGAATGCGCGCGCCGCCGGAGTCGTTCAGGCCGACGACGGGTGCTCCCATCTTCATAGCGAGGTCCATGATCTTGACGATCTTGGCCGCGTTGGTTTCGGAGAGCGATCCGCCGAAGACGGTGAAGTCCTGCGCGAAGGCGTAGACGAGGCGGCCATCGACGCGGCCGTGTCCGGAGACGACGCCGTCGCCGGGAATGATCTGATCGGCCATGCCGAAATCGCGGCAACGGTGCGTGACGAACGCGTCGGTCTCTTCGAAGCTGTCTGGATCGAACAGGAGGGTGATGCGTTCGCGGGCCGTCAGCTTGCCCGCCTCGCGGTGTCGGCGAAGGCGATCTTCGCCTCCGCCGGATTCGGACTGGCGGCGCATGTCCGCCAGCCGCCCCAGCGGATTCGGTTTGTCCGGCGTCACACCTTGGCTGCCTGGGCCTTCTCCCAGTCCTTCAGGAACCGCTCGAGTCCGATGTCGGTCAGCGGATGCTTGAAGCACTGCTCGATCACTGCCGCGGGCACAGTGACGACGTCGGCGCCCATACGTGCCGCTTCCACAACGTGGATCGGGTGACGCACGCTGGCTACGAGCACTTCAGTCGGGAACTCGAAGTTGTCGAAGATCTCGACGATTTCGCGAACCAGGTTCATCCCGGTCGTGCCGATGTCATCGAGGCGACCCACGAACGGGCTCACGTAACTGGCTCCGGCTTTTGCCGCCAGCCATGCCTGCGTGGCCGAAAAGATCAACGTGACATTGACGCGGATACCACTCGACGCCAGCGTCTTGCACGCCTTGACGCCCTCTTTCGTGAACGGCACTTTCACGACGATGTGCTCGTCGATCCCGGCGAGACTTCTTCCTTCGCTGATCATGCCGGTGGCGTCAGTCGCGACGACTTCCGCACTCACCGGTCCCTGAACCGTCTTGCAGATCTGCTTGAGGATCTGACGATAGTCACCGGATTCCTTCGCGAGCAACGACGGGTTGGTCGTCACGCCGTCGAGAATCCCGATCGCCGCGAGCGTTTCGATTTCCTTGAGATTGCCTGTATCGACGAAAAGCTTCATGCCAATGCTCCGAAGTCAGTGTGTCACCGGCGGCTGCTGGAGGCAAGGCCATCCAAACAACTCCCAACCCCCAACTACCAACTCCCAAAATGACGAATAAATCGAACCTTGGGAGTTGGGAATTGGAAGTTGGGAGTTTGTCAGCTGAGAGCTACGTGGTAGCTCGAACGTACTTATTGAACCAATCAACCGTACGCTTCCACGCCTCGTCGGCAGCGGCCTTGTTGTAGCGCTGCGGCGTGGCGTCGTTGTTGAAACCGTGGACCGCGCCCGGATAGATGTGCCCTTCATGCGTGACGCCGGCAGTCTTCATCGCCTCGTCGTACGCGGGCCATCCGTCGACCAGTCGCTTGTCCTCGCCCCCGTGATGCACGAGGACCGCAGCCTTGATCTTCGGCACGTCGGCAACCGGAGGCGCGCCGCCATAGAACGGCACGGCAGCCTGCAGATCCGAACCCATGCGAACGGCAAGCGAGTTTGCGATGCCGCCGCCGAAGCAGAACCCGGTGACCCCGAGCCGGCCGGTGCTGTCAGGTCGCGACTTCAACCACACCGCCGCCGCGTACAGGTCCTCCGCCATCTTCGCGCGATCGACCTTCCCGAACAGCTCACCGCCCTTCTCGTCATCTCCCGGGTAGCCGCCGACTGAGGTCAGACCATCCGGCGCAAACGCCATGAAATTCTCGAGTGCGAGACGCCGTGCAACGTCTTCGATGTGCGGATTCAGTCCGCGGTTCTCGTGCACGACGAGAATGCTCGGGAGCTTGTTGCTGCCAGCGCTCGCCGGTCGCACGAGATACCCCTTGATGCTGCCGTTGCCGTTCGGCGAGGGTACGGTGGCGTACTCCGCCTTGAGGCGGGTGTCGGTCGGAGAGACCTGCTGTGCCGCCGCGTAGTTGGGCATCAACTGGTCCACGATGGCCGCGGCCGCGACAGTCGATACTGCCACTCTGTTCACGCGGCTCATGAAGGCCCTACGGTCGATCTCGCCGTGGATGTACTGGGTATAGGCTTCCACTGCCTCGGCAGGTATCTGTTGTTTCGTCTGCTCCATGGCCTCTGGCTCCTTTCGCAGATTTCCCTGATTAGATGGCGATTGAATGCGGCGAAGAATATCACTTCCGTGTTGCGGCAGCCGTCTTGCAACTTACGGCTGAGACACGCGTGTAGCGATCCGCCGGATCCCTGTTTTTGTCGTTACGGCGCCAGACCTGTAATCGCTTCACCTCTTTTCCGATGCCCACACTTCGACGACCTCGCTGGCCACGATCGGCGCGTCAGGCGAAGGGGCACGCCATCCTCGTGGCGGTCATGCTCTGGCTCATGGCGGGGATCGTCAGCTTTACCGGGACGAGCGATCGTGGAATCGCCGGCCCGCTGAAGGGCGCGGACTTCGTGCACTTCTACACGCTCGGACATCTGGCCAGCTCGCATCGCGTCGCGCCGATGTACGACGCCGCGTTGCTCCATCGAGCTCAGGTGGAACTGATACCCGAATCGGCGCGCGAGATTTATCCACCGGTGTATCCACCGCAGGCCGCTGTGCTGTTCGCGCCGATGTCCGGACTCTCATACCAACGCGCGCTGTTGATCTGGAACCTGATCACGATCGCGGGGTACATGCTGATCGTGTGGAGCGTGTGGCGAGCAGTCGCCCACCGGCTGGCCGATCGAACGTTCTTCGTCGCCGCTGCCGCGGCCTTCCCGCCGTTCTGGAGTCTCATCCTTCACGGTCAAATCACGATCATCCTGCTCGTGGCGTTCTGGGCCGGATGGCTCGCGCTCGAGCGACATCGCCATTGGCTGGCAGGCTTCGCGTTCGGACTGCTTGCGATCAAGCCGCAGTTTGGCATCCCGCTGGCCATCGTCGTGCTCACGTGCGGGGAGTGGGCGATGCTTGCCGGGGCCATGACGTCCGTGATGGCGCAAGCCGCGGTAGTGTGGTTGATGCTTGGCTCGGAGGCATTCACAGCGTTCGCGGAGAGGATCCCGACGACGATCGCGTACGCGGATTTCTTGGAACCGAAGCCGTTCATGAGTCACTCGCTTCGAGCGCTGACGCGCCTCACGCCGAGCTGGATTGGTCTCCCGCTGTGGGTGGCGCTTGCCGCCATCGTGCTCGCGTACACCGTGCGCGCCTGGAAAAGCCCGGCGCCGATCCGGGTCCGCCTCGGGGTCGTCGTGCTCGCGTCGACGCTCGTCAATCCGCACGTAATCATTTACGACCTCACGGTCCTGGCCCTGCCCCTGATCTGGTTCGGTTCGTACATGCAGGAACCTCCGAGACGAGACGGTGCCAGACCGTACTGGACCGCCGTCTACTGGCTGTTCGTGTTGACCTTCATGCCAACGGCTGCGGTCATCGGCCTGCAAGCCTCTGTCTTCGTCATGGTTGGCCTGCTCGTGCTCGTGGCCCGTGCGATCCAGGCCGACGCAATCACACACGCGCCCGCCACCATCGACAATCGAATCGCGGCGTAGGCCGAGTCTTCTGCGTAGGCACGGCCAGGGCGAGGTCTAAAGAACAGGATCCGCCCTACGTCCGTCATCACCTGAATCTCGTCCAAAGGACGTGATCAGTGGAACTTTTCCAGTCCCGGGCGCAATCACGTCGCAGATGCGCAACGCGACGCATGCCACCGAAGAAGATCTCGCCGACTCCGTCCTGATGCGACGGACCGCCGCAGGCGACCGTGACGCGTTCACGACGATCTACCAACGTCACCACGCGATGGTCTACCGCTTCGCCCGGCTGATGACGGGATCCAGCAGCGCTGCGGAAGACATCGTCCAGGAGGTCTTTCTCGTGCTCATGCGCGACGCCAGCCGCTACAATCCCGCCCGCGCGGCGTTGCCGAGTTATCTCTACGGCGTTGCCCGCCATCAGACTCGAAGGCGTCTTGCACGCGATCGTCAGTTCGTGGCGTTCGATGGTGGATGCGGCGATGCAGCGCCATACGTGACGGAAGACGATGTGACGGCGACGTTGGAGCGGCGGCAGGTACTGCAGCGCCTGCGTCGCGCGATTCTGTCCCTGCCGCGGAAGTATCGTGAAGTGATCGTCCTCTGCGATCTGCAGGACGTCAGCTACAACGACGCCGCTGCTGCCCTCGGATGCGCTGTGGGGACGATTCGCTCCCGGCTGCATCGCGCGAGGAACCTGCTCACGCAGAAGATGGGGGGCGCGATGTCGAGCGAAGACGACCATCAGCGAATGAGCATGAGGTGCGCAGTATGACGTCCACGCGACCCGAAGATTGCGGCCTGGCCGACGCGCTCGACGCGTTGCGTCGAGCGGAAGCGTGCATGGAGACGCCGCCTCGTGTCGAAGCTGCGGTGCTCGAGGCCTGGGATAAGGAGCACGCCCATCGAGCAGCGAGTCGTCCACGCAGTCTCTGGCGTGACGCGGCGACCGTGGCGGCGGCCATCACGATCGCGATCGGCCTCGCGCAGCTGGGCCAACAACTTCAGCGCGCGACGCAGCGTACGCCGGAGCGATCTCGAGACAGCGGAACGTTGCTCCTCGTCGGCGAACCAATTCTGCAGGGAGAGCCGGTTCGAATGGTCCGCATGCGCGTTCCGGCAGCGACGTTGACGGGGCTCGGCGTCCGTCCGGTCACAGGCACTCCGGGCGAGCACGTCGATGTCGATGTGATCGTGGGCGAAGACGGCGTCGCGCGCGCGATTCGGGTTGGCAGGTGAGCCAACACAACAGACAGTGATTCAACGGAGACGGACGGCCATGACTATTCGTCGATTGACCATGATGTTCGTGATGCTGCTGGGAACGGCCGTCGCGAGCGACGCGCAACAGACGGACACGCTGATCACACCCCAGACCGGGACCGTGGCATTTTCTCCCGTGGGCGTCATCGAGGCGGTGCCGCTCGAACCGGTGACGAGCGTGCCCAACGCCGCGTTCTCGGCCGACGCCGAGACAGAATTCACACAGGTCCTCGGCGACGGCAATCGCATCGAGCGACGGTACTCGTCGATGGTGGCGAGAGACAATCAGGGTCGAACCAGGCGTGAGGAAGAAATCGCCCTGGTTGGTCCGCTTACCGTCGACGGCCCCTCTCCCCGCCTCGTCACCATCGTCGATCCTGTCGCGGGTCAGTCGTACACGCTCGACGACAAGCAGCGCGTGGCGTATCGCAATCCAATCGCCATGACGAAGCTGCGCACGGCTCACGCGATGGGATGGGCGGCCGCAGGGACGGACGGGCAGTTCGCCTGGACCAGTGGAACCGCTGTTGCGAAGCCCCCGATCACAGTCACGGCTACTCCGGGGCAGCGAGTCTTCGTTGGTGATGGAGCCGCGACAAAGGTGACGACCGAGTCGCTCGGAACGAGGCCGATCGAGGGCGTGATGGCCGATGGCACCCGCACGACATCGACAATTCCGGCGGGCGCGATCGGCAACCTGATGCCGATCGAAGTCGTCAGCGAACGCTGGTATTCACGTGAGTTGCAGATGGCCGTGTCGATCTCACGGCGCGATCCACGCAGTGGCGACTCGGTCTACCGGCTTCGGAACATCGTCAAGGCGGAGCCGCCGCAGGATCTGTTCACCGTCCCAGCCGACTACCAGGTGCGCGGCGGTGCGCTCGGCGAATTCAGTGTCGGCGACTTCAAGATCCTGAGGAAGGCCGACGAGGACAAGGAAAAGGACAAGCCCAAGAGCCGACAGAAAGGTTTCTGAGCAGCGAGACTTATCGTGCCGTCACCTCGACTCGTTCGGATTCGACGCTGACGTTGGCTTGGGGACTTCTGTTATCGACCGCGGTCACGGCGTAGACATAGCGGACACCGGACTTCACGTTTGGATCGGTGTAACGGGTTTCCTTCACGACATCGTTCGTGATCCGCGTCAGCGTTTCACTGCCGTCTTCACCGCGAAGGACGTAGTAACCCTGCAGGTCGCGCTCGGCATTCGCCTCCCACACCAGACTGATCGCGCCTTCGACGGCGATCGGCGAGACACCAGTCGGCGCGGCAGGAGGAAAGATATCGACGGTCGTCACACACGCCTCCTTCGATCTGTGACCCTCCACTGCTTTCGCGCCTGTTCCACGCACGGCCGACACCACGTAGCAGTGGCGGCGGCCATCGATCTCCTGGGAATCATCGAACGTGAAGCCATCGACTGGCGCCGGATTCACCGGCATCGGCGCCGGTATCGGTGCCAGCGTCTTCGGCGCTTCCGCCGTTGGTGGCGTCGGTGCAGGTGTCTCGATCTTGCGATACACGTTGTATCGAGTCGGTCCCGCCGGAAGCGTGCCTGGCGCAGCGATCGGTGGTCCGTCGTCCAGGGCTGATGCCGATGGCAGCGGCGCTCCGTCCAGCAGAAAGCCCAGAATCCCTCCGGACGGATCCCAACGCAGCGTCACCGCGTCGGCGGTGTAGGTGACACGCACATCGGCGGGCGCATCGGGGAGCGGCGTCAGCGGAAGCTCGACAATCGAACTTGGCGGGCCCGATCGGCCGCGATCGCTGTACGGCACCGCCATGTAGAACCGCTTGAGAGCGGCGCTCGAATCGTCGCGAGCCGGTTTGTCGGTCGGCCGCGAGGGAACAGTGCTCGTCAGTGGACGGCCTTCGACCAGCTTGTCCGCCGTCAGCGTCTCGCGCAGCGCCGCTGCTGGTGGCGTTTCCGCAGTCGCCTCGATCGTTGCCACGCGATCCGCCACTTCCGGGAAGCGCGCGGCTGGTGGCGCGCTTCGGCCGGTATAGGCATACACATCGACGCGACCGAGACTGATCGGTATTGACTGATCGATGTTCTGCGTCGGGAGCGCCAGATTGATGATCACGTCGTCGCCCACTCGGTGCGCAGCGAGTTGACCTACAGCGGCGGGGACGCGGACGAACGGCGCGAGCGGAGGACCTTTCTTGCCACAACCACACACGAACACGATCAACACCCAACTCCCAATTCCCAACTTCCAAAAAGGCGTTGGGCGTTGGGAGTTGGAAGGTGGGAGTTGTGGCCGGGTCATCTTACGAAGAGGCGGCCAGCGGCGCTTCCCGCACGATGTCGCGTGCCCCAAGATCGCTGGAGGTGCGACGCGCGACCTCAGGCGTCTTGAAGCGACGGACGTCGATGCCGTAGCCACGGACTTTGTAGTTGAGAATCCGTTCGGTGGTGTCGAGCAGACGCGCAGCCTTCGCTCGATTCCCGCGCGTCGTCTTCAACGCATCGATGATCAGGTCGCGTTCATACCCGGCGACGGCGTCCTTCAGAGAGACGCGCGTGACCGTGCCCGAGGAGTCCGCGGTTTGAAGTGACGGCGGCAGGTGATGGCCGTGCACGACGGCACCGTCGCAGACGAGAACCGCGCGCTCGAGCGCGTTCTCGAGTTCGCGAACGTTGCCCGGCCAGTGATAGGCCGTGAGCATGTCGATCGCCGGCGTGGATATGCGCTTGATCACCTTGCCGTGCTCGCGTGAAAACTTCTCGAGGAAGTGATCGGCGAGCAGCAGCAGATCGGCCTTCCGCTCGCGAAGCGGCGGCACGAAAATCGTGAACACATTGAGCCGGTAATACAGGTCCTCGCGGAACGTTCCGTCCACGATCGCCTTCTCCATGTCCTTGTTCGTGGCAACGATGACGCGCACGTTGACCTTGACGGTCTCTGTGCCGCCCAGCCGCTCGAACTCGCGCTCCTGCAGGACGCGCAGTAGCTTCACCTGCGTTCCGAGATTGACGTCACCGATTTCGTCGAGGAAGAGCGTTCCGCTCTCGGCCATCTCGAAACGCCCCTTCTTACGGGCGCTCGCGCCGGTGAACGCGCCCTTCTCGTAGCCGAACAGCTCCGACTCAATCAGCGTGTCGGGCAGCGCCGCGCAGCTCACCTTCACGAACGGCTTTTTCGCACGCAGCGAGTTGTAGTGAATGGCGTTGGCGATCAGTTCCTTACCGGTGCCTGACTCACCTCGAATAAGGACGGTGGTGTTCGTCTGTGCGACCTGGGCGACTTGCTCGTACATCTGCCGTGTCGGGCCGCTCGTGCCGATGATGTTCGAGAAGTCGTAGCGCTCCTTCAATTCCTGACGCAGGTGGGTGTTCTCATCAACGAGCTTGCGCCGCTCGTCCTCGACGATGCGCTGGATGTTCAGCGCCTGGGCGATCATCGAGCTGACGATGCCAAGGAACTTCACGCTGCTGTCGTAGTCACGATCGGGCTGGAAGCGCAGATCGACGGCCAGTGCTCCGACGGCTGCGCGGTTGAGCGTGATCGGCACGCAGATGTAGCTCAACTCCTGCTTGGTGCTCTCCGGGCGTCGCGGCGCCAGGTTGAGAAACGCCGGCTCCTTACTGATGCGTGGCACGACGATCGGCTTGCCACTCTCGACGACCTTGCCGGTGATGCCTTCGCCGATGCGAATGCGAATGTTGCGGGCACGATCCTCGAAGCCCTCAACGGCTTCGACCTGCAATTCGCCGTCACGGAGCAGCGTCACCATGCCGCGCACGACACTGTGGTGACGCATGAGCGTCACCAGCACCCGCTGTAACGCTGATTTGAAATTGAGCGTGCCCGAAAGGGCCTGGCTGACCTCGAGCAAAGTCGAGAGCCGTCGCGCATCGCGCGCTCCGGCATTATCGGATCCGAGTCTGGCGGCAGGCATAAGCGTCTCCTACATTTCTGCGCGGTGATTCGACGTTCGAACCAAAGCTGTCGTCGCTCGGTGCAAGGAGCAACGCGTTTACCCGCCAGCGCGTCTTGGGGCCTGCGGCCGGTGGAATGAGCATCCCACCGTTATTGACTTTTTTGTAGTAACGAAAAGGTCGCACCACGATTGTGTGCCTTTTCGCACTCTCCTTCAGTCCCTGCATTCTACCGGATCTTGACCAGAAAGCCAGCAATTGGCCGGAATCCGCGTGAATCGGCGCGTGGCGCGTGCTTTGCCATCTTCATCGCGCAAGATGACTCTCACACCGGCGCACATTCTCCTCTCTCTGTTGTTCCTGCTCGCCATATCCTCGGCGCTGACGGCGCAGACCTTCGACGACGACCCGCGGAATCACATTCGCACCACGGACAGGCGGCTGATTCGCCTGCTGCACGACGGCATGCGGGCGTCGAACACGTTTCGGCGCATGGTCCATCGTCTTCGACAGTCAGACGTGATCGTGTATCTCGAATGCGGCGGCAGCGATGACCGATCGACGGACGGTCGCCTGACGTTCGTGTCCGCGGCCGGCGGCGTCCGCTACGTACACATTCGCGTCGCGCGTCTGGCGTCGGCGGATGTGCAGATCGCCCTCATCGGCCACGAATTGCGGCACGCCGTCGAAATCGCCGACGCACCCGGCGTGATCGATGGAGACTCCCTCGCGCGTGAGTACGAGCGAATCGGATTCCTGAACGCTCGCCAGATCGCGGGAACGTCCTACGACAGCGCTGCCGCAGTGGAAGCGGGCTACCGGGTGCTGCGCGATCTGACAGGACGAGTCGGAGGTCAATTCCCAACGACCAACCACCAACTCCCAACGGCCGCGTATTAGAGGATGTACCGCGACAGATCCTCGTTCTTGACGATGTCGGCGAGCATGCGCTCGACGTAGACCGCGTCGATCGTGATCGACTTCTCGGATAGTTCAGGCGCGCTGAACGACAACTCGTCGAGCAGGCGTTCCATGACCGTGTGCAGGCGCCTGGCTCCGATGTTTTCCGTCGCGTCGTTGACTCGGGCCGCGAAGTCGGCGATCCGCTCGACAGCGTCGGGGGTAAAGGTCAGCGACAGTTCTTCCGTGCCGAGCAGAGCCGTGTATTGCTTGACGAGGGCGTTGCGCGGCTCGGTCAGGATGCGCACGAAGTCGTCGCGCGTGAGCGGCTCGAGCTCCACCCTGATCGGAAAGCGTCCCTGCAGCTCCGGGATCAGATCGGACGGCTTGGAGACATGGAATGCACCGGCAGCGATGAAGAGGATGTGATCCGTCTTCACCATCCCGTACTTCGTGTTGACCGTTGTGCCCTCGACGATCGGAAGGATGTCCCTCTGCACGCCTTCGCGACTCACGTCCGGCCCGCGTCCGCCGCCACTGGCTCCGTCGCGGCTGGCAATCTTGTCGATCTCGTCCACGAAGATGATGCCGGTCTGCTCGACGCGCTGCACGGCGGTTCGACTGACCGAGTCCATGTCCACCAGCTTCGACTGCTCTTCTGCCATGAGATGGTCGAAGGCTGCGGGCACCTTCAGCCGGCGCGTCTTCGAACGGCCGCCGCCGAACATGTTGCCCATCATGTCCTTGAGGTTGACGCCAATCTCCTCGACCGATGATCCGGCGATGATCTCGAACGACGGCATCGCGGTCGCCTGGACATCGAGCTCCACGACCCGCTCATCGAGATGTCCTTCGCGCAGTTGTTCGCGCAGGCGTTCGCGCGAGCGCCCCGACTGCTCTCGAACGATGGCCGGATCCTCTCCCGGCGCAGGAGGGCGCGGCGGTGGCAGCAGCAGATCGAGGAGACGATCCTCGGCCGCGGCGCGCGCCTTCTCGCGAACTTCTTCGCTCTTTTCCTCGCGCACCATGTCGACGGCGAGCTCCACCAGATCGCGCACCATCGACTCGACGTCGCGGCCGACATAGCCGACCTCGGTGAACTTCGACGCTTCGACCTTGATGAACGGTGAATGCGCCAGTCGCGCGAGCCGGCGCGCGATCTCCGTCTTGCCGACACCGGTCGGCCCGATCATCAGGATGTTCTTGGGCGTGACTTCGTCAGCAATATCCGCAGACAGCCGTTGCCGACGGAGGCGATTGCGGAGGGCGATCGCCACGGCACGTTTCGCCTTGGCCTGCCCGATGACGTACTTATCGAGCTCGACGACGATCTCGCGCGGCGTCAGGGAGCCGACGGCGGTCGTGGTTCGCTCGGGAAGTGAGATGGCCATTACTCCACAGCTCGCTTGTGTGCAGGCCTTCGCCGCAGGCGGGGGGTCAGAATCCGACAGATTCCGATGGGAAACGACGTAGCCAACAACATCAACACAAGCGAGTCCTCGGTTAAAGCTCTTCGATCGTGAGATTCGGGTTCGTATAAATGCAAATGTCAGCGGCGATTCGCATCGACTCCTCCGCGATCTGCCGCGCGGTCAGCGGGCTGTGCTTGACGAGCGCGCGCGCCGCCGCCATCGCGTACGCACCCCCCGATCCAACCGCGACGACGCCATCGTCCGGCTCGATGAGATCGCCGGTTCCCGACAGCAGAAACGTGGCCTTGCGATCGGCGACGATCAGCATCGCTTCCAGCCGACGAAGGTACCGATCGGTTCGCCAGTCGCGTGCCAATTCGACGGCCGCGCGCTCGAGGTTGCCGCGATACTGCTCCAGTTTGGATTCGAAGCGGGAGAAAAGTGCGAATGAATCGGCGGCCGAGCCGGCAAATCCCGCGAGGATTGTCTCGTTATAAAGCCGCCGGATCTTGCGGGCGCTCTGCTTGACGACAGTCGCGCCGAGCGTGACCTGGCCGTCACCCGCAAGGACCGTGTGGTCTTTGTGGCGCAGCGCCAGAATCGTCGTGGCATGCATCATTGCAGTATATAGACTCGGCCCTGGGCTCTCCGGATCCGTGACGTTGGGAGGCAGCCTTCAGGGTGCCCGCTGTTGGCCTTCGGACTGTCCTGATCTCGTGCCGTCGGAGAGGACACCCGGGCCGGACTGTTGGAACTGTCGCGTCGTTTCTGGTCAAATCCGGCGGCCGGGACTGGCAATAGTGTTGCTCAACCAGAGGGTATGCGCGTCAAGACTCTCCTCGCCGCGGCAGTGGTCGTCATCTCGTCGACTGCATTCGTCGGCTCGACAGAGGGCGCTCAGCGGCAACGGCGGCCAGGTGGCGAAGCGCGCTCAGGTAGCGGCGGCGGAAACCAGGGCAGCAACGGTGGTGGCGGCGGTGCTGCTCAACGTCAGGATGGTGGCGGTACCGGAGAGCGAAGCGCCGCGCCACGCAACGGAAATGGCAACGGCAACGGAACGGCAACGGCAACGGGAATAGCGGAGCCCGTCGAGAGTCGGGAGGCGATCAGGCGAATTCGAGGCCGCAAGGCGTTCGAGCCCCGGCAGAACGGCAGCAACCCGCGACAAGCCAACAGCCCGATAGCCGACCTCAGGCACTGTCGCGCAGACCGCCTGATGCCACGACCGAGCTTCGACGAGGCACGAGCGAGCGATTCGATCAAGGTCGCGTGGGCGAGCAGCCTCGCGTTGCGGTACCGCGCCCGGTGGCGCCTTCGAGTGTGAGGCGCAACAACGGCAATTGGAATGGCCACAACGGCTATCGCGTGTATTCACCGAACTACCAGACCTACAACCGCTACAACGGTTACCCGTACGCTACGTACGGGTACGCGCGGCCCTATTATTACTATCCGTATTCGTTCGGCTACGGTCCGCACGGTCGTGGGTACGTCTACTTCGACCTGCATTACGACTCGTACGTGTTCTACCCGTCCACCGTGGTGCGCTACGACAACTACGGCACATATTACGGCGACTACGGATACCCGACGGGTGAGTTGAGACTGCAGGTCCGTCCGCGCGACGCGCAGGTCTTCGTCGACGGCGCATACGCGGGAACGGTCGACGAGTTCGACGGCACATTCCAGTCTCTGCGGCTCGAAGGTGGCGAGTATCAGGTCGAGCTCGTGCTCCCCGGCTACGAGCCGCTCGACTTCGACGTTCGTATCACGCCTGGTGAGAAGGTCACGTATCGGGCCGATCTCATTCCGGAGCAGCAACCCTAAACTCAACTCCCAATTTCCAACTCCCAATTCCCAAACTTCTTTTTGGAAGTTGGGAGTTGGTAGTTGGGAGTTGAAGCCGCCATCCATATAATCCGCGGGTGACTACGACCACCACTTCATCTCCGGTCCTCGAGCGGCGGCTCGGTCCCCTCGACGCAGCGGCCATCATCGTTGCCAACGTCATCGGCGGCGGCATTCTTTTTCGATCTCCAGCGGTTGCTGCTGCAGTGCCTGACGCGCCGTGGTTTCTGCTGGCTTGGGTTGCCGGCGGCGCACTCGCATTCATGGGAGCGATGGCGTACGCAGAACTGGCAGCGCTCCGCCCCA
This sequence comes from uncultured Acidobacteriota bacterium, assembly GCA_963818645.1. Classification (GTDB taxonomy): domain Bacteria; phylum Acidobacteriota; class Vicinamibacteria; order Vicinamibacterales; family UBA2999; genus Gp6-AA40. The sequence continues at coordinate 37,155 of CAWFTF010000022.1, forward strand.
AGGCTGGTGGCGAGTATGTCTATCTGCGCGAAGCGTACGGGCCGCTTGCTGGTTTCCTGACCGGGTGGACGTCGTTCGTGGCCGGGTTCAGCGGAGCGATGGCGGCGAGTGCTGTCTTCCTTATCACGACACTCGATCGATTCTTCCCGGGCATCGCCAATTCGACTCCGCTGCTCGCGATCCCGATTCCGCTCACGCCGATCGTCTTCTCCTTCTCGACCCACACGCTGGCCGCGAGCGCGGTCATCATCGCCGCCGCGTTCATTCACATCCGGGGCGTCGGGCCTGGACGGCTGGCGAGCAACTTCCTCACCACGCTGAAGCTCACGGCCTTCGTCGTGTTCATCGCATTCGGGCTGACGGCGAGCGCCGGAGAAAGCTCCAACCTGACCCAGTCGGCCGGGACAGTGACGGCCACAGGGTGGATCTTTGCGCTCATCCCGGTGATGTTCACCTACTCGGGCTGGAACGCGGCTGCGTATATGGCTGAGGAGATTCGCGATCCCGGGCGCAACGTGCCGCGCTCGCTCCTCCTCGGAACGGCCGTCGTCACTGTCATCTACCTGCTGATCAACGTGCTGTATCTCTACGTGATCCCGATTGGCGAGCTCGCGGGCATCCGGGGAAGCGTCCTCGACGTCGTCGCGGATCGGCTGCTCGGTGTACGCGCGGGAGACATCATGGCCGTCGTGGCGATCGTCAGCCTCGCGGCCGGCATCAACGCCTGGACGTTCGCGGGACCGCGTGTCTACTTCGCGATGGCGCGCGACAACGCATTCTTCAAGAGCGCGGCGCGCGTGCATCCGAAGTACAAGACGCCGGCGGCGTCCATCATTGCGCAGGCGGCGTTCACAATCCTGCTGATCCTGATTGGCAGTCTCGATGCGATTGCCAACTACGTCGGATTCGCAATCACGTTGTTTGCGGGAGCGGCCGTGGCCGCCGTCTTCGTTCTGCGGGCGCGGGACCCTGAGGCGCCGCGTCCGTTCAAGGCGTTCGGCTATCCGTGGACGCCGGCGATCTTCGTCCTCGTCAGCCTGGCGATCGTCCTGAACGCCTACTATTCAGATCCGCGAGTCACGGGAGTGGGGACGTTGATCATCCTGGCAGGCATCCCCGTCTACTACTTCTTTCAGCGGCGAAACCGATAAGAACTCCCAACCATCAGCTACCAATCCCCAACGGAGCTCTGTGTGTGAATGCGCCGGTTGGGAGTTGGGAGTTGGATATTGGAAGTTGACTCTATTCAGTCAGCAGCTGCCGGTCGATCGTGTACTCTCCGATCTTCACCCAGTTGCGCGAGCCGTGCTTGCCGAAGATCTGGACACGCGCGTCGACGAACTCCTTGTTCTGCAGCATCTGCAGGCGCGACTGCTGACCGGTATATCCGCGGTCGGAGCGCAGGACCAGCTCGTCGCCTTTCGCACCAGGCGCCAGCCCGTCTGGCCCAATGCCGCGCACGAAGTGCGCGTCCCACTCCTCGGCTTCGCCGACGCGCCTGAAGACGGCGTTGATCTGCACGCGGGCGATTGGTTCGGATGAGACGTTCTGCAGACGCAACGTGATGCTGGGGACCAGCTTGTTCTGACCGTCTACGACGCCGACGTCATACCAGCCGCTATGAATGTCGGTGACGGCGAGGTCCTTCTCCACCTCGCGCGCTCGACACCCCGCGACAAGGAGAACGATCCCGAGGCAGATGGTCAGACGAGTGAGCATGGCGGAATTGTACATGGCCACTCAGATGAGACACCGTGGCGTCCGCCAGGTTCCGTCCGCCTCAGTATTCGCGAACCTCGACCTTCTGACGCGCCTCTTCGAGCGTCATCCGTCCGGCACGGAAGCCAGCCAGGTCACTTCCCTTCACGCGGAAGATGATCGTGCTGAAGTCGGCCATGTCGCCGGGACTCAACGGATCGCGAGGAACGTTGTCGCGCGCGGCGACGGTGAGCCACTCGTCGGTACCGAGCGCCAGCGGCCCGCTGTTCTCGATCATCGCGTCGATGAGCGCCGACTTGACCTCGCGCGTGTACCCCTCGGCCGGGTTGTCGAGCACTCGGGCATCGACGTTCGCCGGAGGTGCGACGGCAACCTGACTGGCCGTGACCGTGCCAGCGCCGGGCGCGCGCAGGGCGATCGGGTTCTGCGCCTGTGCCCGCATCTCGAGCCGGCGAACGGCTTGCGCAAACTGCGGTTGATATCTCGCGTCCATCTGCGCGATCAACTGCTTCAACTCCGCAGCCACGCTCTCGAGATCCCGGTTGTCGCTGGTGATCAATGCACGGAGCGGCCAGGTGACCGGGAGCCGGAGCATCGGCACGCCGACGTCGAAGAAGATGCCGTACCCATCGAGACGGAAACCGTGTACCTCGGGGTACCCAGCGAGCATCGGCGGATCGGGCACAGCGGACCGCACCTGACGGAGCAGATTTTCGGCGCCAATCTTGACGGCGCTCTCGAGCGTTCCCTCCATCATCGCGATTCGTTGTCTCGCCCTCACCTGCGAGTCGTCTGCCTGTTGGGCGGCAACGGCGCTCCCCGCCACCACCACCGCAATCCCGAGAGTCATGATTCTCACCATAGCTGCTTCCATCACACCCAAATTGATCGTGCCTATCGACCCTGCTGCGAAACCCTGATGAGGCTGTTGATTCGATCGATCGCCTCGCGCTGCTGCCGGATTTCGTTGCCGGTCACACCCTGGAACTGCCCGACTGCCTCTCGAACGGACGCCATATCGATACGTCGCTGCGCTTCGAAGTCTCGTGCCATTTCGACGGACCGGAGCGTGAACTCACGCCGCTGCCGCTCCTCGCTCTGGGCCAGGAGCGCTTCAACCTTCTGCATGATTTCTTCGTCCGACGAGGAGGACGAGGAGACCACCTGCCGGACGGGAACAGCGGTACGAATCTGCGCAATCTGGGATTTCAACCGCTCTTCGAGCTGCGAAAGGTCGTTGCGCGAGGCGGTGACCGTCGTCGGTGTCGTCGTCATCGTTGCAGGCGGCGGCTGGTTCGAAGCCACTTGCGGTGCGGCAACCGGACCGCGCGCCAGCCCGACCGACAGACCAACACCGAAAATGACGAGGGCGGCCACTGCCTGCGCCCAGGCGGGTAGCGGTGCGCGCCACCAGGGGAGCCGCGCTTCCTGAGTGGGCACCTGCATCCGGAATCCGAGTTCCGGCATCGGAGGTGCCCACACCTCCAGGTGGCGGCGAGTCCACCCGAGACCATCGATCTCGCTCGAGCACGCGTCGCATCGAGTCAGGTGACCCGAAATGACGTCGCGCAGCTCCGGCTCGCACTCCTCGTACAGATAAGCGACCAGCGCGTTCTTATCTCCACACTCGAATGTCACGCTCATGTCCGTTTCACCAGTTGAGCCATCCCCTGCCCGCGCCGCTCGAGTTGCCTCCGCAACTGCGACAGACCTTGATACAACCGCGTCTTCACTGTGCTCAGCGGACATCCCTGCATGTCCGCAATCTCCTGGAACGTCATCCCGTGGTACTCCTTCAGGATGATTGCCGTGCGCTGCTCGTCGCTCAACGATTTCATGGCATCCGCCACGATCGCGGTCAGCTCGCGACGGGCGACCAGATCCTCTATCGATTCCGTCGGCTGGGTCTCAGCGAGCAGTTCCGCCGGGTCGATGTCTTCCGGCATCTGCGACACCGGCGCACGCTGCTGACGGCGAATCCAGTCGCGACACAGATTCAGCGCGATCCGATACAGCCACGACGAAAATTTCGCCTGTCCCTTGAAGCCGGGCAACGCCCGGTACGCACGGAGGAACGTGTCCTGACAGACGTCGCGCGCGTCCTCCTCCCGACCGAGAACGCGATACGCCAGGGCATAGATCGGCCGCTCCCATCTCACGATGAGCTGATTGAAGCTGTCCACGTCGCCAGACCGGGACCGGGCGACAAGCTCCTCATCAGTGCGCGTCATCAGCAAGGAACGAACAGTCCGTCTGCCTGTAAGACGGTGGCGACCGTCACACGGCCGTCTCGCCACAATCATATGGCCGTCAGCCCACCCTCCCGCGAGCGGGCCGGCAGTCGACATTTGAACTCTAAGTCTTTCAGGCGTTGTGGTTTAGACCGTCTGGCTCGCAACCGGCGGTGTACAATGACAGATAGCGCGAGAACGAGAATCCAGTGCCCCTCAATCTGCCCACCGACGAGACCTTCCTGACGACCGAGGAGGTTCTCGAATACCTCAACGTCAACCTGCGAACGGTGTATCGACTCATTAAGGCTGGCAGCATTCCCGCCGTCCGGGTGGGCCGACAGTGGCGCTTCCGCAAGCGCGACATCGACAAATGGCTCGAGGGGCAGCGACACTCCGACATCAAAAGCACAGGCACCGCCCGCAGCCGAATCCTGCTCGTCGACGATGAGGAGAGCATTCGAAAGCTGCTCTCGAGGATGCTTGAAGCCAGTTACGACGTCGAGATCGCTGCCGACGGCGAGGCGGCGATCCGTCTGCTGCGCCAACCCGACGCGCACTATGACCTGCTGATCTCCGACCTGAACATGCCTGACATGGATGGCCTGACGCTCATTCGCGAAGCACAGCTTATCAATCCCACGCTGGCAGCGATCGTGATCACCGGCTATTCGACGGAGTCGAGCGCAATCGAGGCACTCAATCTCGGAGTGACCGGGTACCTCACGAAACCCTTCGGCACGACCCAGGTGCTCGCGGCGGCGGCCAAAGCCCTGAGCGCACGACCCGCGTGATCCAGCTTTCCGACGTCACGAAATCCTTCGGCGACCGCGTCCTGTTCGGTCACGTGACGTGGCAGATCGGCGACGGCGAACGCGTGGGTCTGTGCGGCCCGAACGGCGCGGGCAAGACCACGCTCCTCAAGATCCTGGGCGGCATCGAGGAGGCCGATTCAGGCGGCGTCGTGAAGCCGGCCGGCCTCTCGATCGGCTACCTGCCGCAGGATGGCCTGAGCCACTCGGGACGAACGGTCTTCGAGGAAGCCAGCAGTGCGTTTCAGCCGCTGCTCGATATGAAGGCGGAGATGCATGACATCGAGCACAAGCTTGGTGATGCATCGGTCCCGCAGGATGAACACGATGCGATGCTCGCGCGCTACGCCGAGCTTCAGGACCGGTTTCGGCTCGATGAAGGCTACAGCATAGACCTGCGCATCTCGTCCGTGCTGCGTGGGCTCGGATTCAGCAGCGAAGACGGCGACCGTCCGTGCGAAACGTTCTCTGGCGGCTGGCAGATGCGCATCGCCCTCGCCAAACTGCTGCTCGGACGTCCAAACCTGCTGCTGCTCGACGAGCCGACCAACCACCTCGATCTCGAGGCACGTAACTGGCTCGAGGAGTATCTCGGATCCTATCCATACGCCGTTATCCTCGTCTCCCACGACCGCTACTTCCTCGATGCCGTCGTCACCCGGATTACCGACGTTCACCTGCGAAAACTGACCGACTACGTCGGCAACTACAGCAAGTACGTCGAGCAGCGCGATGCCATGCTCGAACGCCTGCGCCAGGCCAAACGAGAGCAGGACGAAGAGGTCGCGCGCGTGAAGATGTTCATCGATCGCTTCCGCTATCAGGCGACCAAAGCCGCGCAGGTGCAGAGTCGCATCAAGCTGCTGGAGAAGGTCGTGCCGATCGAGGTGCCGCCGGAACGGAAGCGCATTCACTTCCGTTTCCCCGCGTGCCCGAAGAGCGGCCGCACGGTGATGGAAGTGAAGGGTGCGTCGAAGGCGTATGGCGCGCTCGAGGTCTTCGAGAAAGTCGATCTTCATATCGAGCGCGGGGATCGCATCGCGCTCGTCGGACCCAACGGCGCCGGCAAATCGACTCTGATGCGTTTGCTCTCCGGCGAGGAGGCTCCAGACACCGGTCAGCGCACGCTGGGCCATCAGGTCGTGATGGAGTACTTCGCCCAGGATGAAGCCACGCGTCTCGAGCCCACGCTGACGGTGTATGAGACGCTCGAGACCGGATCGCCGGCCGGCATGGTTCCAGCAATCAGGAATCTGCTTGGCGGGTTTCTGTTTTCCGGCGACGACATCTACAAGAAAGCGGGTGTCCTGTCAGGCGGCGAACGCACACGCCTCGCTGTCGCGCGAATGCTGCTGCGGCCGTCGAACACGTTGCTTCTCGACGAACCGACCAACCACCTCGATCTCGATTCGAAGGACGTGCTCCTGGATGCGCTCGAGGACTACGGCGGGACGCTCATCATCGTGTCGCACGATCGCTACTTCGTCGAGAAACTCGCGACCAAGATCATCGAGATCGGGCACGGGCAGGCGCTGGTCTACCCCGGCACTTACAAGGAGTTCCTGTGGCATAAGGAACACCCCGACGGGATTCGGGATTCGGGATCCGGGATCCGGGGCCCGGTGGTTCAAGGACCGGCAAAGTCAGACGGGGCGAAACCCAAAACCCCTAGCCCAAAACCCAAAAGCCCGAGCCCCGAATCCCGAGTTCCAGATCCCGAGTCACGCGAGGCCCGCAAGCAACAAGAGGCCGAGCGGCGCAAAAGGGACCGCGAGGCCCAGGCCCTTCAGAAGCGGATTACCGACCTCGAGGGTCGGATTGCCGAACGGGAAGCGCTGGTCAAAGAGCTCGAGGCCCGGATGGCCAGCGCTGGCTTCTACGATGACAGGGAAGGCTCGAAGGAGGTCGTCGATCGCCATCAGGCCTTGATGTGGGAGGTCGGCGACCTGATAGCCCAATGGGAAGCCTTGCAGGAGCATGCGCAACAAGCCCAGGGTTCCTAACTAGTTGCGGCGATTCATTGCCCGAATCGTAAGTCGCTCCCCTCCAACCCAACAGAAAGCGCGGTAGACTTACAATTCTGTAATTTGACTTGTTCCATTTCCAACCCCGATTGCGCCCAAAACCGCCGATTGGTGTGCTGATTCCAAAACTCGGCCGCGGGCACGCGCTTTGCCTTTTCTTGACCGGCTTGAGGTCTGTTTTGTGGAGCCTGGTGTGATGACCAAACCGCGTTCTCGCGTAGCGCCGCCGGTGGCTTCCAGCCGGTCTGCGTCGAGTTCTGTCCGGGAGGCAGACGGCGTGTCCACAACTCACGCACAGGGGACCAGCGATGCGTTCTTCAGACACATCGTGTCAGGAATGCGCAATGGCGTCCTCGCAATCACCCGGGAAGGACATCTCGCGTTGATCAACGACGAGGCGTATCGAATTTTCGGTGTTTCCCCCCGAGGCCGACGATGTGGGTCGCCCGATCGGGGCGGTCCTGAAGGACCATCCCGACGTCGTTCGCGTGCTCACCGGTGCCTTCGATCTGCATCTGCTCCCGAACCGAGTGGAGATGCGGTTGAAGCCATCGAACAAGGTCATCGGCTACACCGTGACGTTCGTGCCGGACGACGCCGGACAGGTGGTGGGCGCGACGATGTTCTTCAAGGACCTGACGCGCGTCGAGCAGTTGGAAGAGCGCGAACGGCTCCGGGACCGGCTTGCGGCGGTCGGTGAGATGGCGGCAGTCATCGCACACGAGGTCAAGAACCCGCTCGCGGGAATCGAAGTGATGGCCGGTCTGCTTCGTCGAAAGATTCCGGACGCACCCGATGCGCAAGCCGTGCTGACGGACATCATCAACGAAGCCAAGATGGCCAACTCGATCGTGCAGGAAGTCCTCGACTTCGTGCGACCGATTCGGCTGCAGGTAGAACATACCGCCGTGGCCGGCGCCGTCCAGGGAGCCATTCAGCACGCAGATACCAAGGCCCGCCGGGGCGGCGTGAATGTGTCGGTCGAGATTCCCGAAGGCCTGCCACAGATTCAGGCGGATCAGCATCAGCTCACCCAGGTCTTCACCAACCTGCTGATGAACGCATACGAGGCGATGGGAGGCTCCGGGCACGTGAGCATCACGGCCAGCCGTCTGCGACTCGAGGATGGCACTGACCCGCGCGAGGCCGTTCTCGTGCAGGTTGCCGACGACGGCCCAGGGATTCCGCCCGACGTGGCGGAGAAAGTCTTCGACCCGTTCTTCACGACGAAGCCGCAGGGGTCGGGGCTGGGACTGGCAATCGTTCGGAAGATAGTCGACGCACATGACGGACGAATTGACCTGCGGACGGCCGTCGGTCAAGGCACGACCATTCGGGTGACGCTGCCGGTATCAGGCGGCGACGAGAACTAGAGGACTGACATGGGACGGATACTGATCGCTGACGACCACGACTCGCTCCGCCGGGGCCTTGCCCAGGCGGTGGCCGAAGCCGGCCACGACGTGGAGGAGGCCCCGAACGGTAACGCCGCCATCGAGAAGCTCCACGAGGGATTCTTCGATGTCGTCGTCAGCGACCTGAAGATGGGTGGCAGCACCGGTCTCGAGGTGCTCAAGACGGCGAAAACGCTGCATCCCTCGTCGGCCATCATCCTGATGACCGCGTTTGGATCGGTCTCGACGGCGGTCGAGGCCATGAAGTCGGGCGCGTTCGACTACGTGCAGAAGCCGTTCGAAATCGAGGAGATGGAGGTCAAGATCGAGAAGGCGATCGAGATGCGCCGGATGCAGAACCAGATCGACTACCTCCGTCACGCCGCCGGCGACATCTACGACTTCGATCGCATCATCGGTTCGAGCGGCGCGCTCGAGAAAGTGCTCGCCGTCGTTCGCAAGGTCGCAAAGAGCAACACCACCGTGCTCGTTCGTGGAGAGACCGGCACCGGCAAGGAGCTCATCGCCGGCGCCGTGCACCACAACTCGCTTCGCGCCGCGCGCAACTTCGTCAAGGTGAACTGCGCCGCCCTGCAGGAGAACCTCCTCGAATCGGAACTCTTCGGGCACGAGAAAGGCGCGTTCACGGGCGCGGACAAGCAGCGCATCGGCCGCTTCGAGCAGGCGGACGGCGGCACGCTGTTCCTGGACGAAATCGGCGACATGAGCGCCAACACGCAGGCCAAGATCCTGCGCGTGCTCCAGGAGCACGAGTTCGAGCGCCTCGGCGGCACGCGGACGCTCAAGGTCGACGTGCGCCTCATTGCGGCCACCAACCGCGATCTGACCACCATGGTCGAAGCGGGCCAGTTCCGTGAGGACCTGTACTACCGGCTCAACGTCGTGACGATGGAAATGCCGCCGCTGCGCGAGCGCAAAGACGACATCGCGGAGCTGGCCAACTTCTTCATCCGTCGATTCTCGGGTGAGCTGAAGAAGAAGATGGTCGGGCTCGAAACCGAGGCGCTGAAGCTCCTGATGCGCTATCAGTGGCCGGGCAACATCCGTGAGCTGGAGAACGCGATCGAGCGCGCGATGCTGCTTGCCGAGGGCAGCCACATCGCGGTGGACGATCTGCGACTCGGTGACTTCGGCACGAGCAGCACGCCGCGCGAGGGTGCGTCCGTCGTGAAGATTCCGCCGACCGGCATCCCACTCGAGGAAGTGGAGCGCATCGCCCTTGTCGAGGCGCTCAAGATGTCGAACTGGGTGCAGAAGGACGCGGCCGAGTTGCTCTCAATCAGCCCGCGCGTCATGAACTACAAGATCAAGACGCTCGGCATCGACTTCCCGCGCAGCCGCAGAGCGGCGCTGCAGCAGCACGAGGCCAACGAGCTCACTGCCTGAAGCACCAAAGTCAAAGAATCTCTTCAATCTTCTTGATGGTGCTCCAGTTCCGGCTCGTCGCCGGAGCGCCGAGCTTCTTCTCGACGAAGCTGTTTGGGAAGCCGTAGAAGCCGCTTGGCTTGCGCCGGCTGACGACGAGGACGTCGAGCCCCTTGATGCCGATCGCCTCGAGCCGCTCCTTCGAGTCCGCCCAGGGAAAGGGTGGAACCGAGCGCGGTTTCTCGCCGAGACACACGGCGTACAGCTTCAGGGTACGGTCCGCGTCGAACGCCTTGAATGGTGCAGCATTCACGAGCGCGTGAATCTGGCGCGCTGAGCGAAACATCACGCTCGACTGCTCGCCGGTCAGTCTGCAGACGTTTGTTCTGATCTTCTGAAAGAGTTCCGCGCAATCGTCTTCAGTCTCGAAGATCACGTTGCCGCTTTGAATGTAGGTCTGAGCGTTCACGCATCCGGCACGAGTGAAGACGTCACACAGCCGCGACATCTCCACGCGCGCATGCCCTGCGACGTTGATCGCGCGGAGGAAAGCGACGTAGCGAGTCACGTGCGCTTCGCGCGCGGATGCGCCTTGCGATACACGTCGAGCAACTGCGCCGCATTCACGTGCGTGTAGCGCTGCGTCGTCGAGAGCTGCACGTGCCCGAGCAGCTCTTGAATCGCACGTAAATCGGCGCCGCGCTCGAGCAGGTGCGTGGCGAACGAGTGTCGCAGCGCGTGCGGACTGATGCCGAATCGAGTGCTGCACAACGAGACGTAGCGCGCGACGAGACGCTGCACGCTCCGTCCTGTGAGACGTGCGCCGCGGAAGTTGAGGAAGAGGGGCTCTCTGCGTACTCGGGCCCCGGCCCACGCGCCTCGGGCTCCGGGCGGGTTCTCTGTTCGTTCGCAGCACAGCACGCTTCGCAAGCCATGCCCGGAGCGACCCTTCCGTCGTCGTATTGAACGGAACCAGCCGCTCCTTCGCACCCTTGCCCATCACGCGAACCATTCGCGCGCGCAGATTCGCATCGTCGAGATCGAGTCCGACGAGTTCGCTCAATCGCAGGCCGGACGCGTAGAACAGCTCGAGGATCGCGCGGTCGCGACAACCCAGGGGATCGGAGACGTCGGGCATCTCGAGCAGACGCTTCATCTCGTCGATCGACAGATGCGCGGGCACCTTCCGCTCGCGCTTCGGCGACGCCGCAAGTGCGGCCGGATCCGTGTCGATCCATCCCTCACGTCGCAGGTAGCGCCCGAACGCGCGAAGAGCCGAGAGCTTCCGCGCGACCGACGTGCGCGCCTGGCCCTGTCGATAGAGCTCCCCCATGAACGCACGAATGGCTCCCAGTTCCAGGTTGCGGGGTTCCAGGTGTGGCTGGTCGAGGTGCTGCGCAGCGAAGTCGAGAAATTGCGTGATGTCGCTCTCGTACGCGCTTGCAGTGTGCGTCGAGGCGTTGCGATTCAGCCGAAGGTGCTCGAGAAAGGCGACGAGCTGGGCTCTCACGATGCTTGAAGTATGCAGTATGTGGTAGGCGGAACCGTGAACTATGAACTGTGAACCGCCTACTGCCTACTGCCTACTGCATACTGCTCCATCCATTCATCCAGTGCAGCAAGGGCGCGCGCCGACGTGGCCGTCTTGCGTTCTTCCTTCTTCAACCGGCGGCCTGATGTCTGGTCAGGCGGCGGCATGATGCCGAACGTGATGTTCGTCGGCTGATACCCATGCGGGTCGGCGTTCGAGACGTAGTACGCCAGCGCTCCGATCGCCGTCGTCCTCGGGGGAACGCGCGGTTCCTCTCCTCGTACGAGGGCGGCCGCATTTCGACCAGCGATCAATCCCGACGCGGCAGACTCGACGTATCCCTCGACGCCCGAGATCTGTCCGGCGAACAGCAGGTCCGATCGCTTCCGCGTCTGCCACGTCTCTCGCAGCACGCGCGGGCCGTTGATATACGTGTTGCGGTGCACTATCCCGAAGCGGACGAACTCGGCCTGCTCGAGCCCGGGAATCAGTTTCAGCACTCGCGCCTGCTCACCCCACTTCAACTGCGTCTGAAAGCCGACGAGACTGAAATGGTCACCCGCAAGGTTGTCCTGTCGGAGTTGTACCGCCGCGTAGGGCACGCGACCAGTCCGCGGATCCACCAGCCCCACCGGCTTCATAGGTCCGAACCGCAGGGTGTCGCGTCCGCGATGCGCCATGACTTCAATCGGCAGGCACCCTTCGAAGAACTTCTCTTTGTCGAGATCGTGAACCGTCGCCGATTCAGCTGTCACGAGCGCGTCGTAGAAGCGGCTGTATTCCGCTTCGGTCAGCGGGCAATTCAGGTAGTCACCCTCGCCATCGTCAACGCCACAGGCGACGACAGGCACGTCTTCAGGCGCGCCTTGGTTATCGCGGCCGCGAAGGCTCCGTCCCCAGCGCGAGGCGCGAAACACCTTGCTCATGTCGAGGCTCTCGGCCAGGACGATGGGACTGATGGCGTCGTAGAAGTACAAATGCTCGGCGCCCACGAGCGTGGCGATGTCAGCCGACAGCGACTCCGACGTCAGCGGCCCGGTCGCGATGATGAGCGGGTACATCGCGGGGTCAGTCGGAATGGAAGTGACTTCTTCGCGAGCGACGGTGATGAGCGGATGACCGTGAATCGCGTCGGTCACAGCCTGCGAGAAACGGTCGCGATCGACCGCGAGTGCAGCGCCCGCCGGAACGCGACTCGCATCAGCGGCGCGCATCACCAGCGAACCGAGTCGCCTCATCTCTTCCTTCAGCAACCCGACGGCGTTATCGAGCTTGTCTCCGCGAAAGGAGTTCGAGCACACCAACTCGCTGAGACGATCCGTCTTGTGGACTGCAGTCGGACGCAGCGGCCGCATTTCATGCAAGACGACGGATGCGCCGCTTGATGCCGCCTGCCAGGCAGCCTCGCTACCGGCCAGACCACCGCCGATGATGTGAATCGTCAAGGCTCTGGACTCTTGGCTCTCGGCTTTAGGCCGCAGACCTCAGTTCTTCCGAGAGTCCAAAGCCGAAAGCCCAGAGCCGATCTTACGCCCCTACGGCCTTACGTCGGGGCCGGCCTGTAGAGGCCGTCGCCTTGACGGCGCGAGGCCGGGCACGGCCTCTTCGAGGACTCGGTGCGGCGTCTCGTCGCGCAGCCAGCAGCTCGGTGGCCTGCGCATAGGTCAACGCCTCCGGCGACGTGGTCTTCGGAATCGAGGCGTTCGTCGTGCCGTCGGTGACGTACGGACCGTAGCGTCCGGCGAGCACTTTGAGGGTGGTGCCGTTGTCAGTCAGCTCGCGCAGGACCTTCTTCTGTGCCGCAGGCCGGCGACGCGACTGCTTCGGGGCGCGCAGCAGCGCGAGCGCCGCATCGAAGGAGATGTTGAACACGTCGTCTTCCGACTCGAGCGATCGGAATTCGTCGCCATGCTTCACGTACGGACCGAAGCGACCGAAGTTGGTCGTGATCGGTTCGCTGTCGTCCGGGTGCAGGCCGACGACGCGCGGCAAGGAGAGCAGCTTGAGCGCCTCTTCCAGCGTCACAGTGGAATCGGTCATGCCTGCCTGGAGCGATGCGCGCTTCGGCTTCTCGACCTTGTGTCCCTTGCCCTTGGCTTCGGGAGTCTCGCCCAGTTGAACGTACGCGCCATATCGCCCGTTCATCACGTAGACGTTCTGGCCCGTCGCCGAATCGACGCCGAGCGTTCGCGGACCTTCGGCCTTGGCGCGAACCAGCTCGAGCGCTCTGTCTACCGTCAGATCGGCCGGAGCCACATCCTCCGGCAGCGACGCCGTTCGACCGGGCCCGCCCTCGGCAACCTGCACGAACGGCCCGAAGCGCCCAATGCGAATGCGAATGCTTTCCCCACTCTCGGGATCGGTGCCAAGGTCGAGCATCGGGTAGTCCGCCTTCTCGGCGCCGTGTTCCACTGCCGGCAACAGACCGCGATGCTTGCGTATCACCGTAATAGAACTGTTTCAGGAACGCGATCGACTCGCGTTCGCCGCGGGAGATCTCGTCGAGATCGTCCTCCATCTCCGCGGTGAAGTCGCTCTCGACGAAGTCGCCGAAGTGCTCGCGCAGCAGCTTCGTCACGGCGAAGGCTGTGAAGCTGGGCACGAGCGCCTTCGCCTGCCGGAAGACGTAACCGCGGCGGACGATCGTCGCGATCGTCGGCGCGTACGTGGAAGGCCGGCCGATGCCGAGTCGTTCGAGCTCCTTGATCAGCGACGCTTCCGTGAACCGCGCGGGAGGAACCGTTTCGTGCCGCTTCGGCTCGGCGCCCACGAGCGTGATCGGTGTTGAACCATTGCTGTGAATCCGATCGCCGACGCTGCACCGCGGCAGGATCGCTTCCTGTTCCTCGAGCTCCGCCGCGGGATCGTCGCTGCCTTCAACGTAGGCGCGACGGAAGCCGGCAAACTCAATCGCTTTGCCGCTTGCAGTAAAGGCCGCGGTCTCCCCGTCGGGACCCTTCGCCGAAATCTCGAGCGTCGTCCGAAGCACCCGCGCATCAACCATCTGCGACGCCATCGTGCGCTTCCAGATCAACTCGTACACTCGCACTTCGTCTGGATCGAGCGCGCCTTCGAGCTGGCTCGGCGCCAGGCGGAAGTCGGTGGGACGAATCGCTTCGTGCGCTTCCTGCGCGTTCTTGACGCGGGTCTGATAGCGGCGCGGGGCGTCGTAGTAGTCGCCGCCGAACATCTCCCGAATAACCCGCGCAGACTCGTTGATCGCCTTGTCGGACAACGTCGTGGAGTCGGTTCGATGGTAGGTGATGAGACCTTCCATCTGACCGTTACCGACGTCGACGCCCTGGAACAACCGCTGCGCCACCTGCATCGTTCGCTCGGTGGAGAACCCGAGCTTGCGGCTGGCTTCCTGCGTCAGCGTTGACGTGGTGAACGGCGGTGCCGGACGCTCCACACCTGGTTTCTGTTCGACGTTGGTGACGGTCCAGGGAACGTTCGTTCGAACCGCTTCAACGAGCCTCTGCGTCGTCGGACCGTCCAGGAGACGAGCGCTCTGATTCTTGAGGGCACCCGTCTGCGCATCGAAGTCCTTGCCCGTCGCGATCCGCTGATCGTTGATGCGGACGAGCGTGGCAATGAACTCGCGCCCTTCACCTTTCATCGGCGCTTCAACGTCCCAGTACTCCGCCGAACGGAAGGCGCGCCGCTCTTCCTCGCGTTCGACGATCAATCGAACCGCAACGCTCTGCACACGGCCCGCGCTCAACCCGGTCTGGACCTTCTTCCAGAGCACCGGAGAGAGTGTGTAACCGTAGAGGCGATCGAGGATGCGGCGGCTCTCCTGCGCGCGAACGAGGTTCTCGTTGACGTCACCGGGATTGTCGAGCGCTTCCTTGACCGCGTCTTCGGTGATCTCGTGAAAGACGATGCGTCGGACGGGGACTTTGGGCTTGAGGACCTGGGTCAGGTGCCAGCTGATCGACTCGCCTTCGCGATCCGGGTCGGTCGCCAGCAGCAGCTCGGATGCGTCTTTGACGGCAGTCTTGAGGTGCGCGACCTGCTTTCGCTTGTCGCTCGGGACAACGTAGTACGGCGTGAAGTCCTGCTCGACATCGACACCGAGTCGCCCCCAGTCCTTCTCCTTGATCTCCTTCGGCACATCCGCAGCCGACTCGGGAAGATCGCGAATATGACCGTAGCTCGCCTCGACCCGGTATTTGTCGCCGAGAAAGCGACCCAGAGTCTTCGCCTTGGCGGGCGACTCGACGATAACAAGAGGCTTTGATGCTGCCATTTCCTAGACGATGCCTGTTTTGGTGTCTTGCCGATGACACTAACACGTTCAGAACGACCGCAAGAAACGACCGCCGCCGGCGCGACGCACGAAACCTCGCAGCTCGAGATCGAGCAAGCGAGGCAGTAGACGCTTGGGCTCGAGCCCGGAGAGCGCCGTCAGCTCGTCCACGTCATAGGGCTGTCCGGCGGACATCTGCCGAATCAGGGGATCACCAGAAATTGCTTGGTGACAGCGAGTTATGTGGTTTCCCTGAGTCGCATCCGACTCGCGGCACCAGCCGAGTTCCCTAACGATATCGTCCGCACACTCCACAATCTTTGCGCCGTCCCTCAAAAGCGCATGTCCTCCCTTGTTCCGCCCGCTCAGGACATTTCCCGGCACGACCATCACTTCTCTGCCCTGCTCGAGAGCGCATGATGCTGTGATCAGCGAGCCCGATTTGTCAGAAGCCTCGATTACCACGACCCCAAGCGAAAGCCCGCTGATCAAACGATTGCGCATCGGAAAGTGATGCTTGAGCGGCGGGCAGCCAGGCGGAAACTCGCTGACAACCAGGCCATCGCGCGCAATCTCCTTCGCAAGCGACGCATGCTCGCCCGGATAGACCCGGTCGAGACCGGACCCGAGGACGGCGATCGTGCGACCCGTTCGAAGTGCCGCGCGATGCGCCGCCGAGTCAACGCCGCGTGCGAGACCGCTCACCACCGTGATGCCGAGCGCGCTGACGTCCGCCGCCAGTCTCGACACCGTTTCTATCGCCACCGCCGACGCTGCCCGAGACCCGACGATACCCAGGGCAGGTAGCTCTGTGGCAGACAAATGTCCCTCGTACCACAACACAGGAGGAAGATCGGTCAGCGTGGTAAGCGCGGCCGGGAATCGGGCGTCATTCCACGCCACAACTTGGATGCCTGCTCGCTCGGCGCGGGCGCGAATCGTGCGAGCCTTCTCGAGCAGAGGAGTCGCCTGCGAGAGCAGATTCGCGTCGTTCTTCAGGCGATCGGTGAGGTTGACCCTGGGGAGATTCTCGACGAGGGATAACGCGATGGCGTGATCGAGTGTCATGCACAGCTTCCTTCCGGCCACGACAGGCCGAAGGCCGTGCACCCAACCCGATGTCGCGAATTATAGGCACCCGCCTCCTCGATTCGCAACGGCCATGGCCAAAAACCGTGGACACCGCTCGGGCGGCGATCGTGATTACCTCAAAAAACTCGCGATTTGCCGTGGTACGTGGCTTGCTCCTCTAGCTAAGCTCTTGATCGGTAAACCACTTGCGCCGCGCGAGAGCGAGTGACTATAGTGAGGCCACCTCCAATGCGCACTGCTGCTATACCGCTAGCGCTCTTTCTTCTCACGCTCGTTACCGTTCCGCTTCAGGCGGACGCGCGTTCGGATGCGAAGAAGCAGGTGGAGTTTGGCATCACGGTGGCGCAACGCGGACTCTGGCGCGAAGCGATCTACCGATGGGAACGGGCGGCGCAGATCGATCCGAGCTACGCGCCCGCTCACAACAACCTGGCTATTGCCTACGAACATGAGGGCGATCTCGCGAAGGCACGCACGGCGTACGAACGGGCGCTCGAGCTCGAGCCCGGTAACGCCCTGATCAAGCAGAACTACGAGCTGTTCAGAGAAATCAATGATCGCACGACCCGTCAAGGCACTCAGTAGTCTCGTCGTCGTTCTGCTGGCCACGGCCTGCACGAACTCGTTCGAGATCCCGATCGAAACGCCCATCCTGCCCAAGCTGGATGTTGCGGCATTTCAGCGCGTGCTCGTTGCCGGGTTCATCGCCGGTGGCACCGAGGACGTGGACGGTAATCTTGAAACCACGCGCCTGCTGCGTAGCCAGCTGCGTACGAAGTCTCAGCTCCGCGTGATCGATTCGGATGTTCTGCCGCTCGTGGATGTCGCCGCAGAGGGACGCGATTCCGGTGGTGCCGCAACTGCGCCCCCACCGATCAAAGAGGAGAAGGACCTCGAGGCGTACGAACACGTCTTCGCGAATGTCGAGTACTGGAAGAAGATCGGCGAGGAATATCAGCAGCCGCTGATCGTGACGGGCACCGTGATGTTCACTCCGCTGCAGCGCAACAGCATCGTCCAGCGCGAGCAGGAGGTGTACGATTCGTTCGGCCGCCGGCGCGTGGTGCCGGTCCGGACGTACATGGAGCGCAAGGGTTTCAGCCTCGACGGACGCTTTATCTTCATCGACGGCCGCAGCGGCGCGACCCTGCATTCGGAAAGCTTCGGCGAGCAGATCCTCTACAACGCCAACCAGACCACCCCGGCGTTGTCGTCGTATTTCGAGCTGATGGATCGGCTCATCCCGACCTTCCTGAGCACGCTGAGCAGCCAGAAAATCAAGGGCACCAGGATTTTGCTCCAGTAGAGTCAACTTCCAACTGCCAACACCCAACTCCCAGAATGCGCTTTGGGATTTGGGCGTTGGGTCTTGGGAGTTTGCATGGAACTTGCCCGTCTCAGGGCCGATCTGATAACCTCAATAGGTTGTGGGGATGGAGGAAATGCCCGTGTACGCGATCGTTCAAGCCCGTGGTCGACAAGTGAAAGTAACGCCAGGCGCGGTCATCGAGATCGATGGCGTTCCGGCGGAGACGGGATCCCCGTTCACCTTTGAACAGGTCCTGCTCGTCGAAAAAGACGCGGGCGACATCGTTGCCGGCGCTCCCTTCGTCGCAGGAGCCAAGGTCGTCGGCGTCGTGGACGGCGAGTCGCGCGGCCGCAAGATTCGCGTCTTCAAGAAGAAGCGACGCAAGGGCTTCCGCAAGACGCGCGGTCATCGCAGCGTGTTCACGCGCGTGCGCATCACCGAGATCGTCGCGTAGGATTTATGGTCTCCAGTCTGCAGTCCCCGGTCTCCGGTGCCACGAGCTAGCTCGCAAATTCCAGAGACCGAGAGACCGAAGACCGAGGACCGAGGACTAGTTCAATGGCTCATAAAAAAGGGCAGGGCAGCTCACGCAACGGCCGCGACAGCAATTCGCAGCGGCTCGGCGTGAAACGACATGACGGCAACCTCGTGACGGGTGGCTCCATCCTCGTCCGTCAGAAGGGTCGCCGCTTCGAACCCGGGTTGAACGTCGGGCTCGGCAAGGACCACACCCTCTTCGCCAAGGTGACGGGCAAGGTCCGCTTCGAGGACCACGGTCAGCACGGCCGCAAGATCTCGATCATCCCCGTCGAATAACAGCTTCCGGGTACGATGTTCGTCGACGAAGTCGACATCCAAATCACCGCCGGATCCGGCGGCAACGGCTGTCTGAGCTTTCGCCGCGAGAAGTTCGTCCCGCGCGGCGGGCCCGACGGCGGTGATGGCGGACACGGTGGTTCGGTCTACGTCACCGCGATCGCCACGAAGAACACGCTCGTCGACTTCCGTTTTCATCCCGAGTTCAAAGCACGCAGCGGACATCACGGACAGGGCTCCAACCGCACAGGACAGTCCGCTCACGATCTCGATGTGACCGTGCCCATCGGCACGCTCGTGTACGAGAAGAGCGACGGCGAAATACGGCTGCTCGCGGATCTCGCGGAAGAGGGTCAGCGTGTCCTCGTCGGCCGCGGCGGCCGCGGCGGCCGCGGCAACGCGCAGTTCGTCAGCTCCACCAATCGCGCGCCGCGACGCACGGAGCCCGGAGGGCCCGGCGAGGAGAAGTTCCTTCATCTCGAGCTGAAACTGATCGCCGATGTCGGCCTGATCGGTTTCCCCAACGCGGGCAAGTCCACGCTGATTTCGCGAGTGTCTGCGGCAAAACCGAAGATCGCGAACTACCCGTTCACGACGCTCGTGCCCAACCTTGGCGTCGTGAGCCTGAGCGACAACCGCAGCTTCGTCGTCGCTGACGTCCCGGGACTGATCAAGGGGGCGCACGAGGGCCACGGCCTCGGCGATCGATTCCTCCGCCACGTCGAGCGCACGAAGGTGCTCGTGCACCTCGTGGACGTCTCTGGTGCATCCGGACGCGATCCGGTCGAGGACTTCGATACGATTCAGAACGAACTGCAACTCTTCGATCCACAGGTCGCCGCAAAACCGCAGATCGTCGCCGCGAACAAGATCGATGCACTCGACGATCCGGACGCACTCAAACGACTGACGAAACACGTGCGGGCGCGCAAGTTGCCACTGGTCCAGATCTCGGGAGTCCGGGGAGACGGGCTCAACGAGTTGCTGGAGGCGGCCTGGCGCGAGATCGCCCGCGCGCGCGCGAGCGCCGCGAGCGAGCCCGATGAGCAGCGTCCGGCTTCGGAGGGGATCGACCTGCTCACACCGTCGCGCACGCGACGCGATGCATGACGACTGCGCGCACGATCGGGGTCCTCGGGGGAACGTTCGATCCGATTCACCTCGGTCATCTCGACGCCGCGGAGGCCGCCCGCACCACCCTGCACCTCGATGAAATCCGCCTGCTGCCGCTGCACGATCCCCCGCATCGCAGCGCAAACCCGATGGCGAATGCGTTCCACCGCTTCGCGCTCGTCGCGCTCGCGATCGAGGATCACCCCGCGTACCGCGTCTCGGAGATGGAACTGGTGCGTCCGGGCCACTCCTACACCGCTGACTCGCTGCGGGCGATGCACGCCGAGGGATGGACGCCGTCGCAGATTTTCTTCATTCTCGGTGCAGATGCCTTCGCAGAAATTTCAGCGTGGCGCGAGTTTCCGGCGGTCCTCGACGGAGCACACTTCGTCGTGATCGCGCGTCCGGGCACGAGCATGGAGACAGCGACCGCCCGCACACCGGAACTGCGTCATCGTTTTCATCGTCCGGAGGAAACCATCCCTCGCGACGGGAACACTCGAATCATTCTGGTCGAAGCACGAACACGCGATATCTCTTCCACGACGATCCGCGCGCGACTGATGGCGCGCGAGCCCATCGACGATCTGGTGCCTGCCGCCGTCGCCAGACACATCGTGGTTCATCACTTGTACGGGGCGGTAGGCGACTTGCATGGCAACGACTAAGGGACGCGCAACCAAGACGAGTCGTGCGGCTGGTACGAAAAAGCCGCGCCTGCCGAAGGACGTCGCGGCTGCGGTGACCGCAGTCTGCGACAAGAAGGCCGAGGACGTTGTCGTGCTCGATCTTCGGAAGACAGGCGGATTCACCGACTACTTCGTGATCTGCACTGCTGCGAACACGCGCCAGATGGCGGCCATCGCGGACTCGGTCCAGGACACGCTGCGAGAATCGCTCAACGAGCGACCTGCGCTTGCTGAAGGCGTCGACAAGTCGGAATGGATCCTGCTCGACTACTTCAACTTCGTCGTGCACGTCTTCAGTCGCGAGTGTCGCGCCTTCTACGGGCTGGAACGCCTGTGGGGCAACGCCGAGCGGCACGAGATCAGCTGACATACGTCGTCGACGCGCTCGTCGCGGCGATCCTCGCGCCACGCTGCGCCGCGTGCTCATCGACGCTCGAATATCCAACCCGCGGTCCTGTGTGCGACACCTGCTGGGCCGACGTGAAGTCGCTGATTCCACCGGTCTGCGATAGCAGTGAACTCGGCGCAGTCGATCGATCGAGATCGGCAGGCCGCTACGACGGCGCCCTCCGTCATATCATCCACGCGTTCAAATACGAAGGCCGTCGCTCGCTGTCGGTCAGGCTCGGCACCGTGCTGGCCGAGACAGGCGCCGATGTGCTCTCCGATGCGCACTGCGTCGTGCCTGTGCCGCTGCATCCATGGCGGCGGCTGACGCGGGGATTCAATCAGGCCACCGACTTAGCCTCGTGTCTCGAACTGCCGATCGTTCATGCGCTCTGGCGAACGCGGGCCACTGCCCCGCAAACAGGTCTCACTGCGGCGAGGCGCCGTCGCAACGTGCGCGGCGCCTTCATGTTGTCGCCGCTTCTTTCGGCGCGGGTACGCCAGTCGATGCTCGAGGGCCACATCGTCGTGCTCATAGACGATGTGCGGACAACGGGCGCGACGCTCGACGCGTGCGCGCAGGTGCTGAAGAAGGCTGGCGTGAAAGAAGTGCGCGCGCTTACTCTCGCGCTCGCGGAATAACGTCGATCTCGAAGAGACGCGGCCACAACTTGCCGGTGACGAACAGACGCTTGCCTGGCGCGTCATAGGCGATGCCGTTGAGTACCGCCTCGGATTCGAGCTTGAAGCCGCCCGACATGAGGCCCCGAAGATCTATCCAGCCGATGACTCGTCCTGTCTCCGGTGAAATCTTCGCGATTCGATCTGTGTGCCACACGTTCGCCCAGACTTGACCGTCTACGTACTCGAGCTCGTTGAGATCCGTCACTGGCCTTCCCTGGTCTGTCACCTCGACGTGCCCGGTCTCGCGGAACGTCATCGGATCGAAGAATCGCAGGTGATTGGAACCGTCGCTCAGGATAAACCGTCGCTCATCGTGCGTCAGCCCCCAGCCCTCGCCTGAATAGGCGAACGTGCCACGTGGAGCGAAGCTCGCGAGGTCGTAGACGAGCGCGACCTTCGACTGCCACGTCAGTTGAAAAAGCTGCCCTTTCCACTCGGCAAGCCCCTCGGCAAAGTGAGTCTCGAGGCCGGCACGGCGCTGCACGACGACTTCGCCCGTTTCGAGCTTCACCTTTCGCAGGCTCGACTGGCCTCGGATGCCGGTGCTCTCGTACAGGAATCCTTCGCGGTAGATCAGTCCCTGAGTAAATGCGGTCGGATCGTGGGGATACACATTGACGACGCGATAGGACTCGACGGGCGCCGCCGCTTGCGCAGGCATCCGTGACCCAGCCGTCACCGCGACGCAACACGACAGGGCAACCAGAACGCACGGGAGAGCGTGACGGCGCATGGCTCGAGTCATGGCTGCCTCAGCTCGCCGTTCGCCGCAGAGTTTCCTTCCACGCGATGTAGTGTCCTTCCGCGTTGGTGGAGCTCGAGCCGAACACCTCGACCGAGTCGGGTCGCGAGACGTAACTCACCTCGACGAACTTCTCGCCCAACTTCATGTGGTAGTGGCATACGCCGTCGAAGACGTATCCGTTGCCCGCGGGCGCGCCCGCTACGTCGAGACGAAAGAGGTTCGGCGCAATCCAACTCATGCTGAAACGCGCGTCAACGACCGTCCCATCAGCGAAGTCGTGTGTGAAAACCACTTCGAAGCCATCGTCCGTCGAGACGTTGGTTTGTCGGACCCGGTAGCTGGCTGACTTGCCCGCGGCGTCGTACCACATACCGGATCCATCGAAGGTTCCAATCAACCCCTCGATTGAGCTCACGTGACTCCTCCGCTCAGAGCAACGATCGTACTGCGTCGAAGACGTCGGCGGCGACAGCGGTGCGGTCGCGATTTGCGTCGAGACGAATCCACCCGTGTGATGCGGCCTGACGCAGATAGCTCTCCCGCACGCGACCCAGCAGTGCGAGATCGCGCTCGTATTTGTCGCGGTCGGAGGTCTTGCGGCGAGCGGACACGTCAGGGGCAATGTCGAGGAGGAATGTCATGTCCGGCTGCGGCAGGTGTCGCTGGACGTCACGAAGCCAGGCGGCGTCGAGTCCCTGGGTCTCGCCGTAGGCGATGCTCGACGCGACGTATCGATCGCAGACGAGAACCGTGCCTTGCGCCAGTTCGCGTTCGATCATCGGCCTCGCTTCGTAGCGATTCGCGATGTAGAGCAGCTGCATCACATCCGCGTCCCACTCGCGCGCACCGGCCAGCGCCTGGCGAATCTCAATGCCTATCGGCGTCTCGTACGCGGGAAACGACAACAGCCGCACCTGACGGCCGGCTTCGATGAGCCGATCGCGCAGCCGCTCTGCCTGTGTCTGCTTGCCGCTTTGATCGAGGCCTTCGAAGGCGATGAGAAGGCCGCGCATCAGAGCCATGCAGTTCCAGGTTCCCGGTTCCGGGTTCCGGGTTCGTGTTCAGGTTCCGGTTCAAGGTTCGAGGTGCAGATGTTCATGGTTCCTGTTTGAGCCTCATCACGTCCGAGTCTGGAGCTACGACTCCGCCGTCCGGAACCTCGAACTCCGAACCTGGAACCAAGAACCCGAACCCCGACCACGAACGTGGAACATGGAACCCGGAACACGGAACTGCGCTAGCTCTCGAGCGCCAGCACATCGTCGAGCGTCTGCCGGCGCCGGATAATCTCGAATCGATCGTTGTCCACGAGCACTTCCGGAGCGAGGAAGCGCCGGTTGTAATTTGACGCCATGACGGCGCCGTACGCGCCTGTGTCGAGGACAGCCACCAGATCGTCCACGCGAAGCTCCGGCAACGACCGCTCACGCGCAAAGACGTCGCTGCTCTCGCAGATCGGCCCGACGATGTCCCATGCGCTCTCGGGGCCGCTGCGCGGCGCAACCGGCAGAATCCGGTGAAACGATCCGTACAGCGCGGGGCGCATCAGCTCTGTCATACCGGCATCGAGAACAGCGAACTGCCGGCCATCCGGAAATCGCTTCACGTCGACGATTCGCGACACGAGCGCACCGGCATTGCCAACGACGGCGCGCCCAGGTTCGAGCACAACTGGAATGCCAATCCCACGCAGTTCGGGCAGGACGGCGGCCGCGTAGTCCGATGGCGTCAGCAGCGGACGTCCTTCGTAGCCGATGCCGAGACCCCCTCCAAGATCGACGTGCTCGAGCGTGAAGCCGTCCTCGCACAATTCCCGCGCCAGTGCTACCAGTGCGCGCGCCGCACGTACGAGCGGCTCTGCAGACGTGATCTGCGATCCGATGTGGATGTGCACGCCGACGAACGTGAGACTCGAAAGGCGCCGACGGTCGGCGTAGATCGCGCGCGCCTCCTGAATGGGCACGCCGAACTTGTTCGACTTGAGTCCCGTGGAGATGTTTGGATGACTCCGCGCATCGATGTCGGGATTGACGCGGAGCGCCACGCGAGCCACGCGTCCCTGCGCCGCCGCAATCGACGCGATGCGATCCAGCTCCCCTGCAGACTCGGCGTTGATCGTGCCGATTTCGAGAGCAATCGCCGACTCGAGCTCGTCGCGCGTCTTCCCCACACCGGTGAACACGATGTCTTTCGGGGCAAAGCCGGCCCGCTGCGCTACGTCGATTTCGCCCCACGAGTTGGCATCCGCGCGACTGCCGAGCGAGCGCAGCAGGCGCAGCAACGCCAGCGTCGAATTGGCCTTCAGCGCGTAGTGAATCGCGTGCGGATACTCGGCAAACGCCGAATCGATCTCCCGATAGGCGCTTCGGATCGCTTCGGCACTGTAGACATACGCGGGCGTGCCAACGGCCTCGACGATGGAGGGCACGCTGACGCGGTCGCAGAGGAGACCTGCTGGAGAGGGTTGGAACGGTAGGTACACGAGCGTTTGGCATGTTATCATGCGCGCATTTCCTGCATTTCAGGCTCGAACGCGGTATCTCACATCAGCCTCGACTGCCCGTTTTGCGGTTCTTCGTTTCTCGCGCGAGCACACGCGCGACTATCTGGTCGTGATGTCTGCTGACGCGCCCTCTCCAACACAGTTGACCGACGAGATCATCGAACGCTGTCTGAACGGCGATCAGGCAGCGTGGGAATCGATCGTGCGGATGTATCGGCGGAAGGTTTTCAACGTCGCGTACAAGTTCGTCGGCCGTCACGATCAGGCGGAGGACCTCACGCAGGACGTCTTCCTCAAGTTGTACAAGTCGCTCGATACGTTCGATCGCCGCGCGAACTTCCAGACATGGCTCATCAGCGTGAGCCGCAATCTGTGCATCGATCACTACCGCGCCGTCCGCAAAGAGCGCGAGACGATCAACCGCGACGTCGATCCGAGCGACTTTGCACCAGCCTCTCCGGATACGCGCGCCGATACACAACTCGAGCAGCGCGATCGCGTCAAGCTGCTGCGCAGGGCTCTCGACAAGCTGGCGCCGACACTGCGCACCGCGGTCATGCTGAGAGATATCCAGGAATTGACCTACCAGGAAATCGCCGACCGGCTGCACTTACCCGAGGGGACCGTCAAATCGCGCATCAATCGGGGCCGGACCGAACTTGCGAGGCAGATCCAACGTCTGCGTGAAGAGCAGGACGCTGTGCCGAGAACCGGAGTATCAGGATGAATCTGACGACCGACCGCAACCAGAACGTCTCCATAGTCCGCGTCAACGAGACCCGGCTGATGTATCCGATCCTCTCCGAGTTCGCGAGCACAATCACGTCGCTCATCGGAAGCGGCGACAAGAAGCTATTGCTCGACCTGTCGACGGTGACCTACGTCGACAGCGCCACCATTGGCTGCCTGATGGACCTCTACCGGCAGGCCAACGCCGCAGGCGGCGCCCTGAAGCTGTCAGGCGTGCAGAAGCGGGTGGAAACCATGCTCTCGATGACGGGAGCCCAGAACTTTCTCGAGATTCATCCCGACGAGGCGTCGGCGATCAGGAGCTTCGGGGTATGAGCACTCGAACCATCACGACCACGACTGGAGCCGAGATCCCGCTCGACGGCGACCTCCTCGCCATCATGGAGGCGCTCTACCGCGAGGTCACCGCCCGACGCGAGCTCGAACGGTCCTTCGAGGACATGGTCAGGGAGATCAATCACCTGATCGAGCAGATGGACGACGGTGAACGTCGGGCCTATCTGCTCGAGAGCCTGTTTCTGAATACGGTGAAGTACGAGAACGACAAGCTCGAGGCGTATATGCGGAGAATTGCCCGCTAGCAACTCGCTGCTAGTTCGCCTGAATGGGATCCGTTATCGGGACCGGCACGGCCTGAGCCGCATCCCCTCTTCCCTCGACCAGCATCCACGCCTCTGATTCTTCCAGCACCTGCGCAGCAAACGCTGTGTGGAGCGCATGCCCGCCTCGGTGAGCAACCAGGTGGCCGATCATCGGGTAGCCGACGAGCGCCATGTCGCCAATGACATCCAGAATCTTGTGGCGTACGAACTCATCGTCGAAGCGCAGGCCATTGTTCAATACGCCGGTGTCCGAGATGACGATGGCGTTTTCGAGCGAGCCGCCAAGCGCCAGACCCTGCTGACGCAGCATCTCGACTTCGTTCAGAAACGTAAACGTGCGCGCCGGCGCGATCTCGTCGATAAACGCATCGGACGTGAGGCGAATCGTTCGCGACTGGTGACGCAGCATCGGATGATCGAACGCGATGCTGTACGTGACCTTGAAATGATCCGACGGATAGATCGCGATCCGCTTATCGCCACGCGTCAACGAGATCGGTCGAAGAATCTTGAGATACCGGCGCGGCGCGTCGAGCGTCTTGGCACCGGCTTCCTGAATCAGGTAGACGAACGGCGCAGCGCTGCCGTCCATGATCGGCACTTCCGGCGAGTTCAACTCGACGGTCACGTTATCGATGCCCAGGCTGACGAGCGCGGCGAGCAGATGCTCGACGGTATCCACCTGAACGGCATCCCGCATGAGGCCCGTGGCGTAGTTGATCGCGCCAACGTGATTGACTTGCGCCGGCAGCTCGAGCCCACCAAGGTCCGAGCGGCGAAAGCGAATCCCCGATCCTGCAGGGGCAGGACGAAGAGAGAGGGTCACCTTACGGCCCGAGTGGAGGCCGATACCCGCGCAGGAAATGCCGCGGCGAAGTGTTCGTTGCAATAACTGGCTGGTCACGGTGTGTTCCGGCTAGCGGTCCGTATAGCAAGCCAGATACCATGACCAGGAGAGTAGCACGATAGCTGATTAACCCGTTGGAGATCAGGCCGTT
Source organism: uncultured Acidobacteriota bacterium (assembly GCA_963818645.1). Lineage (GTDB taxonomy): Bacteria > Acidobacteriota > Vicinamibacteria > Vicinamibacterales > UBA2999 > Gp6-AA40. Next base: position 64,192 of record CAWFTF010000022.1, read on the forward strand.
GCCGCTATTTCAATGTTCCAGGCACAATTGCCTAAATCATTCACTTGTGGCCTTTGTGACACAAGTCTCGACCGCCGGTCTGTGGCCTCTGAACCACATCACGCCGAACGACCGCTGAGTAAAGACGTGAGGAATTGACCGGTCGCTGACGTCGAAATGGCAGCAATCGCTTCTGGCGATCCCGAGGCCACCACCTGACCACCACCGGCGCCGCCCTCGGGCCCGAGATCGATGACGTGGTCCGCGCATCGAATCACGTCCAGGTTGTGCTCGATGACGACGACCGTATTTCCCTGATCCACCAGCTTGTTGAGAACATCCAGCAGCTTGCGTGTGTCCTCGAAGTGCAGGCCGGTCGTCGGCTCGTCGAGGATGTACACGGTCCGGCCCGTGCTGCGTCGCGAGAGCTCTCGGGCGAGCTTCACGCGCTGCGCCTCACCGCCGCTCAGCGTGACCGCCGATTGTCCGAGCTCGATGTAGCCAAGCCCGACGTCCTGCAGCGTTCGCAGCTTGTTGGCAATAGGGGGAAAGTTCTCGAGCAGCGGAAGCGCCTGATCGACGGTCAGGTCGAGGACCTCGGCGATCGACTTCCCCCGGTACCGAATGTCGAGCGTCTCCCGGTTGTATCGCCGCCCCTTGCACTGCTCGCAGGTGACGTACACGTCGGGCAGGAAGTGCATCTCGATTGCGATGACGCCATCACCCTGACAGGCCTCGCATCGTCCGCCTTTGACGTTGAACGAAAAGCGCCCCGGCCTGAATCCGCGCGCCTTGGCTTCCGGCATCATCGCGAACAGCTCGCGGATGAACGTAAACATCCCGGTGTACGTGGCCGGATTCGATCGCGGTGTCCGGCCGATCGGCGACTGATCGATCTCGATGACCTTGTCGATGAGCCCGATGCCGTCGATGCGATCGTGCGGACCCGGTTCGGCAGCCGCGCGATAGATCGTCTTGGCCAGCGAGCGATACAGGATGTCGTTGACGAGCGTCGACTTGCCGGAGCCGCTGACGCCGGTCACCGCTGTCAAGGTGCCGAGCGGAATCGCAACGTCGATGTTCTTCAAGTTGTTCGCGCGCGCTCCGCGGATGACGATCTCGCCCTTCGATGCTGGACGTCTTGCCGACGGCGTCGGAATCGAACGCTCACCTCGAAGGTAGGCGCCCGTGAGCGAGCCATGACCGTCCGCCATCAATTGGGACGGCTCGCCCTGGAAGATGACGTGACCGCCATGCTCGCCAGCGCCGGGCCCGAGATCGACGACGTAGTCGGCGGTGCGGATGGTCTCCTCGTCGTGCTCGACCACGACCACGGTGTTGCCCAGGTCTCGCAGCCGCGACAGCGTCGTCAACAGGCGACGGTTGTCGCGCTGGTGCAGGCCGATCGACGGCTCGTCGAGTACGTAGAGCACGCCGGTGAGGTTGGCGCCGATCTGCGTCGCCAGCCGAATGCGTTGTCCTTCGCCGCCGGACAACGTGGCCGCACTGCGATTGAGCGTCAGATATCCAACGCCCACATCGTCGAGAAATCGAAGCCGCTCGCGGATCTCTCGAAGCACGCGTCCAGCGATGAGCGCCTCGCGCTCGCTCAGCTCGAATGATTCGAAAACCGCCAGCGCGTCGCTGATCGGAACGCTGACGTAATCGGCGATGCCTCGTCCCTTGACCTTTACCGCCAGGCTCTGCGGCTTCAACCGCTGCCCATGACAGGCGGGGCATTCGCGCAGCGTTCGATACGGCTCGAGATCCTCCTGAACCGCCCACGAGCCCTCTTCGTACCTGCGGCGCAGATTGGGAATCACGCCCTCGAAGTTGCGGCCGAATGGATCGGCCTCCGACTTCGCCGTCGATCGGCGGCGCGGAAGCTCGAACTCCTCGTCATCTTCCTCGTCCTCGTCGTCGGCGGCAACTCGCGCCGCCGCGGCCTTGGCCGCCACCTTTTCCTGCTTTGCCGCGCCAGCCGGTCCGAACAGCACCAGCTCGCGATGTTTGCGCGGTAGCTTGTTGAAGGGCGCGTCGGGATCGAGACCGTAGGTGCGGGCCAACGTCATCACGGCCTCTCGCACCAGCTTGCGATCTCCGCGAGCCCACGGCGCAATCGCTCCGCCGAGCAGCGACAACGACTCGTCGGGCACGACGAGCTTCGCGTCGAAGTCGTACGTCGCGCCCAGCCCCTGGCACGCAGGACATGCGCCATGCGGCGAGTTGAACGAGAACGCGCGCGGCGTCATCTCCGGCATCGAGATCCCGCACTTCACGCACGCGAGCCGGCGCGAGAACAGCTGATCGCCACCATCGAAGGTGTTGACGACGACGATCTCATCGGCGAGCGAGAGCGCAGTTTCGAGCGACTCAGACAATCGCCGCTCGATGCCCGACTTGACGATCAGCCGATCGACCACGACCTCGATCGTGTGGTTTCGCCGGCGATCGAGCTTCAGGTCTTCCTCGAGCGATCGGAACTGGCCGTCGATGCGCGCCTTGCTGTAGCCGCGCTGCCGGAGCGCCTGCAGCTCCTTCTTGAACTCGCCTTTTCGGCCGCGCACGATGGGCGCCATGATGTTGATGCGCGCATCCGTGGGGTACAGCATCACGAGATCGAGGATCCGCTCGAGCGACTGCGAGGAAATCTCGCGCCCGCAGTTGTAGCAGTGTGGCGTGCCGGTGTTCGCGAACAGCAGTCGCAGATAGTCGTAGATTTCGGTGACCGTGCCGACAGTCGATCGTGGATTCGAGCCGGTCGTCTTCTGTTCGATGGAAATTGCCGGAGACAAGCCGTCGATCAGATCGACGTCGGGCTTCTCCATCTGCTCGAGGAACTGCCGGGCGTACGCCGACAACGATTCGACGTAGCGCCGCTGCCCTTCGGCGTAAATCGTGTCGAAGGCGAGCGACGACTTGCCTGAGCCGGAAAGGCCCGTGATCACGACGAGCTTGTCACGGGGCAAATCGACGTCGATATTCTTGAGGTTGTGGACGCGAGCCCCGCGCACCGCAATCCAATCGTGTGCCATAGCACCCAGTGGGGAATTTCCGAATGGTCCGAAACGACCATTCTAACTCTGTGGGCGGGTCCGGCGCAGCTGGGAGTGCCTGTAGCCGTAAAACGCGTAGATGAGGGCGCCGATGACGAGCCAGATCCCGAACCGTTCCCAGGCCGTTCGCGGCAATCCGAGCATCGTGTAGAAGCACGCGAACGCACCGATCAGGCTGACCGCCCAGACCAGCGGGACGCGGAATGGCCGTGGCCTGTCGGGTTCCGTATGCCTGAGCACCAGCACGCCGATACAGACGATGGCAAAGGCGGACAGCGTCCCGATGTTGGTGAGGTCGTAGATTTCGTTCTCGTCGGCGACCAGCGCGCCAAGCGCAACCACGATTCCGGTCGCCCAGGTGGTGATGTGCGGCACACGCCGTTTCTCGCTCACCTTCGCCGCCCACGCCGGAAGCAGCCCGTCGCGTGCCATCGCGAAGAAGATCCGGGGCTGGCCGTACTGAAAGACCAGCAGCACCGCGGTAATCGAGATCACTGCGCCAAACGACACGATCCAGCCGGCCGTCTTCAGCCCCGCGACGTCCAAGTGCCTTCGCGAGCGGATCGGCAGCGCGCAGTTCCATGTACGGCACGAGCCCTGTCGCGACAATGCCGACGATGACGTAGATGAGCGTGCAGATGGCGAGTCCGCCGAGGATGCCGATCGGGAGATTTCGCTGCGGATTCTTCGTCTCCTCTGCTGCGGTGGAGATCGCGTCGAAGCCGATGTAGGCGAAGAAGACGATGGCCGCGCCCTGATGGATGCCGGTCCAGCCGTTCGGCGCGAACGGCACGTAGTTGGCCGTGTCGATGTGAATCGCGCCGACGACGACGAACAGCCCGAGCACGAGCAGCTTCACGACGACCATGATGTTGTTCGCGCGAGCGCTCTCTTTGACGCCAAGCAGCAGCACCCAGGTCACGAGCATGACGATCGCGAACGCCGGAATATTGAGGAGGATCGGAATGCCGCCGATTCGCGGGGCCGTCTCGAGCAGCGCCTGCACGGCCGGATCGGCGCTCAACGTCACCGCCCTGTAGCCGTGCGTCAGCCATCCCGGGAATGTCACGCCGAACCCGCTCATGAACGACGCGAAGTAGCCGCCCCACGCCACGGCGACGGCAATGTTTCCGACGGCGTACTCGAGGATGAGATCCCAGCCGATCACCCAGGCAACGAGCTCGCCGAGCGTCGCGTAGGAGTACGCATAGGCGCTGCCCGCCTGCGGGATCATCGCGGCCAGCTCCGCGTAGCACAGTGCGGCGAGGCCGCACACGAAGCCGAGTAACACGAACGAAAGAATCAGCGCTGGACCAGCGCCGGCGCGGATGATCGTGCCATCGGGACGAATCTCCCCGGCGGCTGCAGTCCCGATTGACGAGAAGATCCCGGCGCCGATGACGGCGCCGATCGCGAGCATGATCAGGTCGCCGGCGCCGAGGACGCGCTTCAGAGAGTGCGCGCCTTCGACAGGTTG
>CAWFTF010000023.1:0-128711 GCA_963818645.1 uncultured Acidobacteriota bacterium
TCGATGCCACACTTCAGGTTCGCGTGGGCCAAACGGTGGTGGGTGGGGTGACAGTTATCGCAACGCTGACGTCGCCGGGGTCACGAGTCGATAAGAGCTAGAAGGAGACGCACGATGCACGCGGAAGACGAGCATGGGCACCGTCGCACACTCTTGAGGTTACGGCCGTTGAAGTCTCGGGCTGCCCGATCTCAGCGTTTTCGCCGTGGTGTCTACCTGCTGCCGAGCGCGTTCACCATGGCGAACATGTTCTGCGGCTACGCGTGCATCGTCCACGCGATGCACGGAGAGCTCGCGACGGCGGCGCTGTTCATCGGCTTCGCATTCGTGCTCGACATGCTCGACGGACGAATCGCGCGCATGACCGGCACGACCAGCGCGTTCGGCGTCGAATTCGACTCGCTGGCGGACGTGATCTCGTTCGGAGTCGCGCCCGCAATCCTGTCGTTCAAGTGGGGACTGGAGCCGCTCGGTCAGATCGGATGGGCGGCGGGATTTCTCTTCGTGTCGGCTGCGGCCGTGCGACTGGCTCGCTTCAACATCCAGTCCGGCACACAGGACAAACGCTATTTCGTCGGCCTGCCGAGCCCTGCGGCCGCTGTCGTGCCGGCCGCCACTGTGTTCGCATACCCGGCCGGGTTCCAGGGATATTTCGAAGCGTGGCCCGTGATCAGCATGATGATCGTGCCGGCACTCCTGATGGTCAGCACGATTCGGTATCGCAGTTTCAAGTCGCTCGATCTCCAGTCGCGTCGCAGCTATCCTGTGCTGTTCCTGCTCGCACTCGGACTCGCAGTGCTCGCCGCGTCGCCTCGGTTCCTGCTCCTGGCCATGGCGTACACGTATCTGGCCTCGGCGTTCGTCGGTCTCGCCTGGCATCGGCTTCGACGCAAGCCACCGCAGAAGGACGAGAACGCGGGCGGTCAGGATCTACGCGCGGAGAGCCGGTAGCGCAATCTCCACGGTCGTGCCTCGATCGCGAGCGCTCTGCACGCTGATGGTGCCACCGCTCAACTCCACATTGCGCTTGGCAAGCGGCAGTCCCAGTCCGGTTCCGCTGGCCTTCGTCGAGAAGTAGGGCTCGAACGCGCGCGCCAGCGCCTCTTCGTCCATCCCCACACCAGTATCCGACACTCGAATGTGCACGCGATCGTTCTCGGATCGCGCGGAGATGACAAGCGTTCCCGAACCGGGCATCGCGTGAAGCGCATTCTCGACGATGTTGGTGAGCGAGCGGGCGATCAGCGTGCGATCGACGTAGACCGAGGGCAAGGTCGAGGGAATCGCCACCTCGAGGTGAATGCGTCCGTCGAGCCCAGCGCGGTATGGGTCTACGATCTCGTGAAGGAGCGCAGCGACGTCGACCTCTGCGGGCTTGGCCGTCGGCGATGACGCGAAGCTCGAGAACTCCGACGCAATCTGTCGAAGCAGTTTCACCTGCGCCAGGATCGTCGCCACGCAGTCCTGCAAGCACAGGGCTCAGCGGCTCGCCCCTGTCGGCGTGGACTCGCCGGAGATGTTCGGCGTTGAGCTGAATGGGCGTGAGTGGGTTCTTGATCTCGTGCGCCACCTGGCGCGCCATTTCGGCCCAGGCCTCCAGGCGGTTCGTGCGCTCGAGTTCGCCACGCTGACGCTGCAGGTCGGCAGCCATGCTGTTGAACGCCTCGACGAGTCGTTTCAGTTCGTCGGACGAGGTGGCGGCGATGCGAGCGTCGAGATCGCCGCGAGCGATCCGCTGCGTGGCGCGGGTCAGCCGGTTCACGGGATCGGAGATCCGTTCCGCCATCGAATAGCCGAGGCCGGCACCCGCGAGGATGAACAGCAGCGCGGCCAGCAGCGCGCGACGATCGAGCGTGTCGAGCTGCTCATCGATGTCGCGCTGTCGCGACGTCAGAGGCACCGTCAGAATCCCAAGCTGCCTGACAGCGAGCGGCGTGGCGGCGACGAGATACTCGAAATCGCCGATGCGCTCGCGCGTGACGGACGCCGCTTCATTGCGAAGCGCGAGAGCGTGATAGACATCGGCGTCCACACGCGTGGGCAGCAACCCGGATGCGAAGAGATTGCGCTCGCTCGTGGCGCGCAGTCGCGCGCCGACGAACATGTTCACGTCCTGATCGATGAGTCGGCTCACCCAGACCATCAGGTTGTCGTCAACGCCAAGGCCCAACTGCTCGGCACGGGGAGCGGCGAGATCCTCGACGACGCGGCCGGCAGCGGAGGCGGTGCGAATGGCTTCCTGCTCAATGCTGGTCTCCATCTGCGCGGCGACGTAATTACGAGTGACGAGCACGAGCGCGACGACCGGGACGAAGACAGCGGCGACGAAGGCCAGAAAGAGCTTGCGATAGAAGCTCGCGCGCAACTCGCGCAGGAGCGCGGATCCACCCAGCTCCCGACGGCTCAGCACTTTGAAGAGGGCGTTCCCAGCGAGCAGCAGCACATAGACGAGCACGGCCAGGACCGTGATCTCAGCCAGGTTGACCAGATGATCGAGTGGCGCGATCACCGGGAAGCCGAGCGCGTAGATGCCACCGCGATCGTTCAGCAGGTAGACGTCGTAGCGCTGCTGGCCGCGCGACAACTGTGCCCAGATCTCGGCGCGGGAGTCCTCGACCCGCGCGAACACTTCGTCTGGAAGAGGCCACGCAATGGACGCATCCGAGTAGAGCGGGGAGCGGCTCCATCCGTAGACCGCAAACTCCACGTCGCGTCCGGTGAGCCCCTCCCGCTGCAGTCGATCGGAGGGCAGCAGTAACTCGACGTACGGATTCCTCGATGAGATGAACGGCAGGTTACCGTAGTCATCCGGAAGCGCATGGACGACGATCGATCCCAGCGGGGGAGCGCCCGGGACACTCGAGCAGAATGCGCGGCCAGCGTGAAGGATTCGGCGCTCTTCCGCGAAGAACGGTGCCACCTCTTCGTAGAGATCCCAGTCGCACGATCGTTCCTCGGACGTGGGTGGCGCCGTCAAATCCTCCGGCAGATTGAATGCGAACCGGCTCACGAGCTTGCCGTCGGGCCCGTAGAGTTCGACAGACGACGTAATCGGATAACTCGCGAGGGCGGTCGTCTGCCAGACCTGGAACGCCTGGTCGGTTGACACCTCGGCATCCACAGCCCCGCGAGCGGTGACCAGGTCCACCAGTTCCGGAAAGGCATCGATCTGACCGAGACTCTGCTGCACCTGCATCTGCACGTTCTGCCGCAGATTGCGGACCTGTGGAGCGTACGTCGCCGCGACGAAGTCTTCCTTGGCGTCGCGCGCGAGTTGCACGATCGTCGGATAGAACGCGAATGCTGGTGCAACGAGCGGCAGCGTCAGCAGGGTGAGGCGGAACGCCTGTGAACCGTGACGGTAGCGGGACGCCAGTCTTCCGACCGCGAGCGCAAGAAGGAGCGCGCCTGCGATGGCCGCGAAGAGCGGCAGGGCCCGCGCTACCGACTCACCGGCAACCAGCTCCCATGCGAGTGAAGGCACGATCCAAGCAGTGAGAGTCGCAATCCACATTCCCCAGTCGCGTCGCGCGATGCGCCATCGAAGGAGTGCGGCTCGAAGGACAACCACGGCGAGGCCGATGGCGGCAGCGTGCGCCATCAACAAGCCCACCTGCATCGTCAGCCGCGATCCTTCCCAGGGATGCAGTGAGAAGTGGAGCAGGTCAATGCTCGTGTGCGTGACCGTGTCGAGGAGCAGCGCGACATGACCGAGAAGGATGGCCGCGATGAACAGACCCGCGATGATCTGGGAGATCAGAAAGAGCAGTGGTGCGTCGCTCACTGCCCGGCGGTTCCGTCGCTCGTGCAAGCGGAAGGACTCGATCGCGAAAAGCAGCAGCGTCACAATCGCGAACACCGCCCCGGCCGTCAGCAGAAAATCGAAAGGAGACGTCAGCAGCGGGGGCAACAGAGGCGAGGCGTACGCAACGCCGGAAAATACCGCGGCGTCCGACCAGTCTGCCGGCGATGCGGCGCGCAGGATGATGCGGGCAGCCACGACCGCAGCACACATCAAGAGCACAGCGGTGAAGTACGGCCGCACCGACTGCGCGCGATTCCGCCAGTCCACGAGGGGGGCGGTCAGCAGAAGCACTGCGACCGCGAGAACCGTGATTGCCGCAGACTCGGTTGCTGCCTGCCAGCGAGCGCGTGTGGCGGCGAGATCGTCGGAATCGATCGTCGCGGTCAGCAGGCGATTTCCCGCGGGGTCCTCGATGGCGAACGTGGTGGCGCCGTCGCCTGTCGGCTCGCCCTCATAGCGGAGCTGCATCGAGACTTCCGCAATCCAGGTCGGGAAGCGGAAGGCGTCCGTGTCCTGTCCCTGAAGGCCGCCGACGCGACGGCCCGTGGCATCCAGGCCGAGCGTCACCGGGCGCTCGACGGCGAGGGTCGCCACGCGGGCGCCGTTGTCCATCACGGGGCGCACGTACATCAGGCGCAAGCCCGAGGCACTCGGGGAAACGAACCACGCCTCTTCGCCCTGTAGACGATCCGGTGGCAGATCGCTGGGACGTCCCGCCCACGCCAGCGGCTCCCCCTCATCGCTGTAGATCGTCAATGCCGGGTCGAACGGCGCATCCTCGGAGACGACGGCAGCAGTGCTGGTGAGCAGGCGCCTGACTGCAGTCGTATCACCGTCGAGCGCGGCGCGAATCGTCGGGAGATCGCTCGTCTGCACCGCCATAGTGCGGAGCCTCTGCGCCATGCCATCGAACGCCGAGCGCACTTCGGCTTCGACTTTCATGCGCATCCCGGCATCGTCGACGCCAAGCGCGACGCGCTGGACGAGCCATCCCGTCGCCAACACGAGCAGCGCGCACACGACTCCACCGATAGCGATGCGGAGCAGCCGGCGCCAGAACATGCACAACATTGTAGATTTCGCGATTGTTGATTAGGGACTAGTTTGTGATTGCCGATCTCTGATTGTTGATTGGTAGGGAGTTGGGTCTTTGGGAGTTGGGAGTTGAACAGGATTACCATTGAGGGACACCCGTGGCCTTCCCCTTCACGCTCAAAGAGGTTCTGAAACGTGGTGCGCTGGTGGCGGCAGCCAACTGGCCGGTGGCGATCGTGCAGGCCACGGCCGACTCACTCGTCAAGCTGTTGATCGCTGCTCCGCTTATCGGGGGCGTGTTCCTGGTGGCGCTGGTTGTCGGGGCCGAGCCAGTGGAGTTGATGTCGCTCGAGTGGCGTCAACTGGCGACAACCATCGCGTCAACGCTGCTCGTGCGTCCCGCGGTTCTTGCTGCCTGGGTGGCGGCGCTGGCCGTCATGCTCGTGGGAGGCTCGCTGTTCGTGTTCCTCGTGAAGGGAGGCACGGTCGGCGTGCTGGTGAGGGGCGAGCGGCATGCTGGAGCGATCGAACGGCCGCCCCTGATGCCCGAAACGCTCGCTCGCGCATCCGCATTCTCGATCGACACTTTCATCGATTGCGCGCGTGGACTCTTTCCGCGATACGCGCGACTCGGGGCAGCGTTGATGACGGTCTATCTGCTATCAGGCAGCATCTACTTCGTACTGCTCGCGCGGATCGCGTCCTCTGGCTGGGGGCTCGCGGCACTGCTCACCGTCGCGTTCGTCGCGTGGATCACCGTGGTCAATCTGTTCTATCTGCTGACGCAGATTGTCGTCGCCGCTGATGACTGTTCGGTCGCGATCGCAGCGTCGCGCGTGTCCGTGTTTCTTCGCAGGCAGACGCGCGCAGTCGGCGGCGTGTTCCTGATCATCCTTGGACTCGTCGCCCTGGCGACCGGCGCCTCGATCATCGCGTCAGCGGCGCTGTGGCTTGTCGGATTCGTACCGTTCATCGGGCTGACCGTCCTTCCGCTGCAGCTTCTGGCCTGGGTGTTGCGGGGGCTGGTGTTCCAGTTCATCGCGCTCGCGTCGGTCGGCGCTTATCTGAGGATCTATCGTACGGAGTCGGCCGAAGCGGTTGTGCACCCGCTGGCTCCGGCCAGAGTCTCATGACCGATTACACCCGGTTTCTATCGCCGACCGGCCGGCAGCTCACGGAATCGGCCATTCGGCGCATGGGCACTGTAGTCGCGCGTACTGGCGACATGGTGTCGTTCGCCCCGGGGTATCCAGACGCCTCGCTCTTTCCGTGGCAGGAACTGCGGGACATCAGCGTCGGTCTGCTCGATGGGCACGATGCAAACACGCTTCAGTACGGACCGACGCGCGGGTACAAGCCGCTGCTCGAGACGGCACTGGGCGTCCTCGAAAGTCGATCCGTCCGCGCCACTCTCGAGCAGTTGATCGTGACGAGCGGGTCACAGCAGGGAATCGATCTCATCGCGCGCGTTCTCGTGAGCCCCGGCGATGTCGTCCTCGTCGAACTGCCCACGTTCACCGGTGCGATCGCCGCGTTCAAGAACATGCAGGCGGAGCTGCGAGGGATCAGACTGGAGCCGGACGGCATCAGCCTCGAGCATCTCGATGAGGTGTGGCAGCAGGCGACGCGCGCAGGCAAGAGCGTCAAGCTGCTGTATCTGATTCCCAACTTTCAAAATCCGACCGGGTCACTCCTCGGACTCAGCAAGCGTGCGCGTGTGCTCGAGTGGGCCGAGCGGCGCGACGTGCTGATCGTCGAAGACGACCCCTATGGTTTGCTCTACTTCGAGGACGTGGCCAAGGAAGCGGAGACGAGGCCGATCAGCGCCGACGATCGAAGTGGTCGCGTGCTTTATCTCAGCACCGTGTCGAAGATGCTGGCACCCGGCTTTCGTGTCGGATGGATGAAGGCGCCGGAGTCGCTCATCGAGCGTTTCGACACGGCCAAGCAATCCACGGACCTGACGTCGGGCATCCTGGATCAGCACATCGTGCACGAGGCGTTGCGTCTGGGTGTCGCCGATCGCCTCGCTCCACGCCTCCGCGATCTTTACCGGCACAAGCGAGACGTCATGGCAACCTCTCTGGCAGAGCGGATCGGATCGCGCCTGACGTGGCCGACGCCCAAGGGCGGCTTCTTCATCTGGGCCACGCTGCCTGAGGGGTACACCGACACTGCGTTGCTCGAGCGAGCGCTCCAGCACGGCGTGATCTTCGTCGTGGGCAGCGCCTTCCACGTGGACGGCTCCGGGCACAACACGATCAGGCTCTCGTTCTCGGCGCCCTCGCCAGAACGCATCGTGGAAGGCTCGAAGCGGCTGGCCGAGGCATTCGCCTAACTCCCAACCACCAACTCCCAATCGGGTCTACCTGCTTTGGGAATTGGGAGTTGGAGACTGGGAGGTCGGGAGCGAAAAAGGCTCTCGGTTGAGTGGCCGGCCCGGCAATGCCTGAAGGGGGGCGAGAGGCGGCTCTCGAAACATCATCCGGATCGACCGAAGGCCAATTGCCCGCCCGTCTCGAGTGATCACAATCATTGCCACGCGAAACGGCACAAGCGCATCGACGAGCGGAATGCCCTGCACGTCGGCCGCCAGCTCGAACTTGTCGATCGGATCTCCGGTCGTCGCATTGAACGCCGCGAGAGCAGGATTGTTTCCGCTGACGACAACGACGTTGCCGAACGTGGACGGCGGTGCAATCGTTCGCGTCGAGAGGTCGCGCTTCCAGACCTGGTTCCCGCTCCCGCGCCGCAGCGCGCGCAACAGATTATCCAGCGCAGCAACATAGACGAAACGGTCGTCGGCGGTCGCTCCAACCACATCGCCGCCGGTGCCGTACCGCCACACAATGCGCCCCGTATTAGTGTCGAGCGAATACAGATAGTTGTCCGTCGAGCCAACAAACACGCGATCGCCGGAAACGGCAGGGGAGCTCAGGACGCCTCCGAGCTCCCGCTCCCACTCGAGCTGACCGTCGGTTGACGCGAATCGACTCACGCGATTTCCGCTCGCCACGACGACGCCGCTCGTGTCGACGGCCATGGCGGCAGAAGCCGATGGTGCCGGAATCGTGCGACGCCAGACTTCTGAACCATCCGACAGTCGAACTGATCGAAGTTGGTCCGGCTTGAGAAGAACCACCACGGAGTCTCCCTGCAGCGCCGGAGCCCCCATCAGGTCTGCATCGAGACTGACTCGCCACAGCGGGTCACCGGTCGCCGCACGCAGCGCCATCACCTCACGTGTAGTGGTCGTGTACAGGACGCCATCGCGGATCATCGGTGCCCACGAGCTCGCGAGCTCGAGAGACCACTCGGTGACACCGGTCTCTCGATTGAGCGCAACCAGTTGGCCGGCCTGAAGCGGGATGTAGACACGCTCGGCATCTAGCGCCCCGGCGGCTGAGGCCGGAGACGGCAACACCACGGCCCACGCTGCTTCCGCGGGAAGGAGCGGTGCCGGCAGGGGCTTATTCGAGCGATCGCGCTGGGCCGCGTTTGCTTCAGGGCATAAGCCCGAGCTCAGAGCCACGAATAACAATAAGGCGTACGTCGCGGGTGATCGAGCCACTATATGTTGTGGGATAATACCGCTTTCGTTGCTCTGCCGCGGTAACGCGCAAGGCACTCCATCGTGTCGCACCAGACCATTCTCGTCCTCGACTTCGGTTCGCAGTACACGCAGCTCATCGCGCGCCGCCTGCGTGAGCTATCCGTGTATTCCGAAATCGTTCCGTTCAATACGTCGTTGTCCAAGTTGCGGGACAAAAATCCCGTTGGACTCATTCTCTCAGGCGGACCGAGCAGCGTGTCGGATGAGGGCGCACCAATGTGCGACCCGGCCCTTTTCGACCTGGGGATTCCGGTCCTCGGCATCTGCTATGGAATGCAGCTCATGACGCGCACGCTCGGCGGTGAAGTGCGCCGCTCGGGCAATCGTGAGTTCGGGCACGCGCATGTGCGTGTTGCCCGTAACGGCGGCTCTGAATCGCATCGCGAGCCGCGACTCTTTCATCAGGTCCCGAGCGAATTCAAGGTGTGGGCGAGCCACGGTGACGATGTGGGGGCCGTGCCGCCGGGGTTTGCCGTGGCCGCAACAAGCACCACGGCGCCGATCGTGGCGATGGAAGCACCCGAGCGGCAACTGTATGCGCTGCTGTTCCACCCGGAAGTCGTGCATACGGAACACGGCGTCGCGATCTTGCGGAACTTCGCTTATGGTGAATGCGGCTGCACCGGCGACTGGACGATCAGCTCGTTCATCGAGGAGTCGACCGAGCGCATTCGTCAGCAGGTCGGGCCGGGCAAGGTGGTGTGCGGGCTCTCGGGCGGTGTGGACTCGACCGTCGCGGCGATGCTCATTCATCGCGCGATTGGCGATCGACTGACGTGCATCTTCGTCGACAACGGATTGCTCCGTCACGACGAAGCGAACCAGATTCAGAAGCGGTTTCGAGACAAGCTGCAACTGCCGCTCGAGTTCGTCGATGCGACCGATCTGTTTCTCACTCGGTTGGCGGGTGTCACCGACCCCGAGCAGAAGCGCAAGGTCATCGGCGGCACCTTCATCGACGTGTTCGAGACGCGTGCGAACGAGCTGGGTGGCTTCGGGTTCCTTGGTCAGGGCACGCTCTATCCGGATGTGATCGAGTCCGCATCCGTGCACGGTCCCGCCGTCGTCATCAAGAGCCATCACAACGTCGGTGGACTCCCGGAGCGCATGAACTTCAAGCTCGTGGAACCGCTTCGCGATCTGTTCAAGGACGAAGTCCGGCGCGTGGGCCAGGACCTGGGGCTCGAGCGCGAGTTTGTGGTGCGGCAACCGTTCCCCGGACCGGGCCTTGCGGTTCGTCTGCTCGGTGAGATCACGAAGCCGCGGCTCGACCTGCTGCGTGCCGCGGATCGTATTGTCGCGGACGAGATCCGCCGTGCGGGATGGTACGAGCGACTCTGGCAGAGTTTCGCGGTGCTGTTGCCGGTGCAGAGCGTCGGCGTCATGGGAGACACGCGGACGTACGAATACACAATTGCGATCAGGGCTGTTGAAAGCCTCGATGGCATGACCGCCGACTGGGCGCGTCTGCCACACGATCTGCTCGCCGCGATCTCGTCGCGGATCGTGAACGAAGTCCGCGGCATCAATCGCGTGGTCTACGACATCTCATCGAAACCACCTTCGACGATCGAGTGGGAGTGAATCCTGCAGTCGTGAATTGGTGAGTTCATGATTTGTGATTGGTGATTGGTTGGTGATTGATCGAATGGTGATTGTTGATTTCGTTCAGGGGGTTCGGGATCGGATCGGAGCAATCAGAAATCGAGAATCGAAAATCAACCACGAATCAGGCATCAGAGATCGAAGATCAGATAATGCCTGAATTCACCCACCTTCACCTGCATACCGAGTTCTCGCTGCTCGACGGTGCCTGCCGGATCGACGAGCTGCTCGATGAGGCGGTGAAGCTGAAGATGCCGGCGCTCGCCGTCACCGAGCACGGCAACATGTTCTCGTCGGTGGTCTTTCACGATCACGCGCGCGAGCGTGGACTCAAGCCGATTCTCGGGTGTGAGGTCTACGTCGCGCAGGGAAGCCGGTTCGAGAAGAGCGGTCCGCAAACCGAGACGAACCATCTGGTCCTGCTCGCCGAGACCGACCAGGGGTACAAGAACCTGATCAAGCTGGTGTCAGCCGGCTACACCGAAGGGTTCTACTACCGGCCGCGCATCGACAAGGAACTGCTGGCCCAGCATTCGGCCGGATTGATCGGCCTGAGCAGCTGCCTCAAGGGCGAGGTGGCGAGCGCGCTCAAAGTGGAGCAGGCACGCCCCGCACTCGAGGCGGCCGCGCGGCTGCGCGACATTCTCGGCAAGAACAACTTCTTCCTCGAGATGCAATACCAGGGCATCGAGGAGCAGAAGGTCGTCAATCGCGGCATCGTCCCGCTCGCGCGCGATCTCGAGTTGCCGCTCGTTGCGACCAACGACGTGCACTATCTGCGGCAGGGCGACTATCAGCCGCACGACATCCTCCTCTGCATCGGCACCGGGAAGACGGTGAACGACGCGCAGCGCCTTCGCTACACCGGCGATCAGTTCTTTCTGAAGACACCCGAGCAGATGGCGGCTGTCTTCAAGGATCACCCCGAAGCGCTCCGCAACACGATGCTCGTGGCCGAGCGCTGCAACGTCACGATCCCGAAGGGTCAGAATCACCTGCCCTCGTTTGGCGTCCCCGAAGGGTTCACGCTCGACGCGTACTTCGAGCACGTGGCGCGCGAGGGCTTCACACAGCGGATGTCGCGCCTGCAGCAACTCGCCTCGTCCGGACGGCTTCGTCAGTCGGTCGACGAGTACGCCCGTCGCCTCGAGTACCAGATCGAGATGATCCACAAGATGGGGTACGCGGGGTACTTCCTCATCGTCTGGGACTTCATCCGTTATGCGCGTGAGGAAGGTATTCCGGTTGGACCTGGACGAGGATCGGCAGCCGGCTCGCTCGTGGCGTGGTGCATGCGCATCACCGACGTCGATCCGCTCGAGTTCGATCTCATCTTCGAGCGCTTCCTGAACCCCGAGCGCGTGTCGCTGCCCGATATCGACGTGGACTTCTGCGAGCGGCGGCGCGGCGAAGTGATCGACTACGTCACGCGTAAGTACGGCCGCGAGAACGTCGCGCAGATCATCACCTTCGGGACGATGAAGGCGAAGGCCGTGGTGCGGGACGTCGGGCGCGCGCTCGACATGCCGTATGCCGACGTCGATCGGATCGCCAAGCAGATCCCGCCGGCGCTCGACATGACGCTGGACAAGGCGCTCAACGAGAACCCAATCCTCAAGGACATGGTCGCGAAGGACGCCAAGGTCAAGGAAGTCATCGACATTGGCAGACGCCTCGAGGGCATGTCGCGGCACGCGTCGGTCCACGCCGCCGGCGTGGTGATCGCTCCCGGCCCGATTACCGACTACGCGCCACTCTACAAAGGGGCGCGGGACGAAATCACGACGCAATGGAACATGAAGGAGGTCGAACGGATCGGCCTCCTGAAGATGGACTTCCTCGGACTGAGCACACTGACGCTCATTCAGGACTGCATCGCCGAGATCAAACGCACCGAAGGTATTGCAATAGACATCGATGCCATCCCACTTGACGATCCGAAGACTTACAAGGTGTTTGGTGAGGGCGCGGCATTTGGAATCTTCCAGTTCGAGAGCTCCGGGATGCGGGATCTTCTCCGCAAGGCCAAGCCGGAGCGTCTCGACGACCTGATCGCGCTCAATGCGTTGTATCGGCCCGGCCCGCTCAAGTCGGGCATGGTGGACGACTGGGTTGCGCGCAAGCAGGGCAGGACCGAGGTCAAATACGAGCTTCCTCAGCTCGAGCCGATCCTCTCGGATACCTACGGTGTTATCGCCTATCAGGAACAGGTGATGCGCATCGCGCAGGTGCTGGCCGGGTTCTCGCTCGGACAGGCCGACGTGCTTCGCAAGGCCATGGGCAAGAAAGACCCGAAGGTCATGGCGAAGCAGCGCGAGGCCTTCATGGAAGGGTCGCGCGCCAAGGGCATCAACGAGAAAAAGGCGAACAAGATCTTCGAGTTGATGGAGTACTTCGCCGGGTACGGCTTCAACAAGTCGCACTCGACGGCCTACGCGTTCCTGGCGTATCAGACCGCGTACCTCAAGGCGAACTACCCGTGGCACTTTGCCGCCGCGCTCCTGACGATCGAAGCGCAGAACACCGACAAGCTCGCGATGTACCTCGCCGAGAGCAAAGATCGCGGCATCCCTGTGCTTCCCCCCGACATCAACGAGAGTCAGTTGCACTTCTCGGTGGAGAAGGGGAAAGGTGTTCGATTCGGGCTCACGGCCATCAAGGGTCTGGGCGAAGGCGCGATCAACGTGATCCTTGAAGCGCGCACGAGGCTGGGTGGCAGGATCCCTTCGCTGCATGCGCTGTGTGAAGAACTCGACCTTCGCCTCGCGAACAAACGCGTCTTTGAGGCACTGGTGAAGGCTGGGGCCTGTGATTCGCTTTTCCCATCGGAGAAGAGTGCACCCGCGCCTCTGAACGTGATTCGGGCCCGGCTCTTCGCGGCGATCGATGGCGCGTGCGAGCACGGCAATCGTCTCCAGCGAAACAAGGATCTCGGTCAGGTCGATCTCTTCGGTGGGGGTGATTCGGAGAACTCAGGCCCGACGATTGTCCCGTTGCCGGACGTCCCGCCATGGTCGGAGATCGAGCAACTCACCTACGAGAAGGAGACCCTGGGGCTCTATTGGACGGGTCATCCCATCGATCGCTACGCGGTTGACCTGCGCGAGTACGGAGCGAAGACGACTGCAGACCTCGTTCCCAAACGTGAAGCGGCGGTGGTGACGATCGCGGTTGACGACAGTGAGGATGCGCCTGGCGAGACTGTCGGTGGGAGGCCCGATGCTGGAGTCACACCGGCCATCGCAACCGCCCCGGCCAACGGCAACGGCCGCGTCGCCGAGGACGTCTCGATCGGTGGGATCATTTCAGGGCTGCGGCCGCTGAAGACACGCAAGGGCGATCGCATGTGCGTCTTCACGCTCGACGATGCCGCGGGCAGCATCGAAGTAGTGGTCTTTCCAGAAACGTTCAAGCAGAGCGGCCACCAGGTGGAGAACGGCCGCACCGTCCTCGTGCACGGGCGGTTCGAGCGCGATGACGACACGGTGCGGATCCTTGCGACGGAGATCGTCCCGATCGAGATGGTGCGGGAACGGCTCGCCAGGTCTGTCGCCATCCGGCTCTCGATGCCCCCACATGGGCGCGCGACGTTCGAGCGCCTGCTGGAATTACTCGCGCAGCACAAGGGCGATCGGCGCGTGGCGTTCGTGATCCTCGAGCAGGACCGGCATCTGCGAGTAACGGCCGACGTCAGCGGTATCCGGGTGCGTCCGTCGGAGCGATTGGTGTCCGAAGTCGAGAAGATCTGCGGCACCGGCTCAGTCAGTCTCAGGTGAACCGTGTCAACTCCCAAGGTCCAACTACCAACTCCCAAACCGGTTGGGAGTTGGCACAAGGATCAGATTGGAAGTTGGGAGTTTCGAGAATGACCTGCCCTGTCACCGGGGAGAGCGAGAGTTAACGTAGGAGCCCGATGCCACCCGATACACTCGAGTTCGAAGAGCCGGTTGCGGTACTGCTGAAGGAAATCGAAGCGCTCTCGATGCTCCCGTCAACGCCGGAGCGTCAGCGCTCGATCGACAGCTTGTACTCACGCGTCGATTCGATTCGCGCTGAGATCTACAAGACGCTGACACCGTGGCAGCGCGTGCTCGTGGCGCGGCATCCGAACCGCCCGACCATCCTCGACTACGTCAGCCGGTTGTTCACCGAGTTCGTCGAGATTAGCGGAGACCGCCGCTTCTCGGACGATCACGCCATCGTCACCGGCTTCGCGCGCTACAAGGAAGAACCCGTGCTCGTCGTTGGCCATCACAAGGGCGGCGGCGACACCAAGCAGAAGATTTACCGCAACTTCGGATACGCCAGGCCCGAGGGCTATCGGAAGGCGCTCCGGACGATGAAGCTCGCGGAGAAATACCAGCGCGCGGTCATCGCCTTCATCGACACGCCGGCCGCGTACCCCGGTATCGAATCGGAGGAGCGCGGCATCTCCGAGGCGATTGCGGTCAACCTGCGCGAGATGGCCGCGCTCGACACGCCGATCATCGTTGTCGTTCACGGCGAGGGTGGCAGCGGTGGAGCGCTTGGCCTGGCAGTCGGCGATCGCATCCTGATGCACGAATTCGCCATCTACAGCGTGATCCCTCCGGAAGGGTGCGCGGCGATTCTCTGGCGCGATGCGGGCCGCAAGGTCGAAGCAGCCGAGGCGCTCAAGCTGACGGCGCCCGATCTGCTGCGCCTGGGACTGGTGGATGAAATCGTGTCCGAGCCTGCAGGCGGCTCTCACACGAATCTCGACGCGGCCGCGACGTTGCTCGACACCGCACTCTGGCGCCATTTTTCCGAGGTCTCGAGGATGGAGTCATCCGCGCGCCTCGACGCCCGCTACGAGAAGTGGCGAAAGATGGGGAACGTGGGGATCGCGGAGTGATTCAGCGGCTGTGGCAGCCCCTGCAGTGCGATGACACCCAGGTCGAGGCGTTGGTACAGGAACTAGGCATTGCTCCGGTCACGGCACGGCTGCTGTGCATCCGCGGCATGTCGGATCTCGATCAGGCTCGCCGGTTTCTGAACCCTTCGTTGGACGACTTGCTCGATCCGTTCGCGCTCACAGACATGGCAGTCGCGGTGGATCGCATCCTCGGCGCGATCGCCAAAGGCGAGCGCATCGCCATCCACGGCGATTACGACGTAGACGGCGTCACATCCACGGTTATTTTGCGACGCGCGCTCGAATTGCTTGGCGCCGACGTCATCCATTTCATCCCCGAGCGTCTGCGGGATGGTTATGGACTGCAGCCGGCGTCGCTCGATCGCCTCGCGGCCGAGAGGGTGCATCTTGTCATCTCGGTCGACTGCGGCATTCGAGGAGTAGAGGCCGCTGCACACGCGCGCGCGCTCGGGCTCGATTTGATCATCACGGATCATCACGAGCCAGGGACAGAGCTTCCAGCGGCGCTGGCAGTGATCAATCCGAAGCGCCACGACTGCAGCTATCCGGACAAGAACCTCGCCGGCGTCGGCGTGGCGCTCAAGCTCGTTCAGGCGTTATGCGCTCGATCGGGACGCACGAATTGGATTCCTGCGTTCGTGAAAGTGGCAGCGATCGGCACGCTGGCCGACGTCGTGCCATTGACTGGGGAGAATCGTGTCATCGCCAAGCTCGGGCTCGCGATGCTCTCAAAGGGACCGCATAAGATCGGCCTGCGCGCGTTGCTCGACGTGTGCGGCCTGACGGGCAAGGAAATCGACAGCTATCACATCGGGTTCGTCCTCGCGCCGCGCGTCAATGCGGCGGGGCGCATGAGCACACCCGACATTGCGGCACGGCTGCTCCTGGCGTCCGACGACGGCATGGCGGACGAAGCACGCGGGTTGGCAGAGCAGCTCAACACGGAAAATCTCAGGCGCCAGGAGGAAGAAGCCGGCATCGTCGCGCAGGCGAAGAAACTGGTGGAGACAGACCTCGAGGTTGGATCTCGCCCGGTCATCGTGGTCGTCGGGCGAAGGATGGCATCGTGGCGTCATCGGGATCGTCGCGTCAAAGCTCGTCGATGCGTTTCATCGTCCGGCGATTGTGATCTCGACGGACGGCGAGGTTGCACACGGGTCGTGCCGGAGCATTCCCTCGTTCAACATGCTCGGCGCGCTCGAGTCGTGCGGCGACGCGATGATCAAGTTCGGAGGACACAAGCAAGCCGCAGGTCTCACGATCGAGTCGTCGCGAATTCGTGAGCTCCGGTCGCGGGTGAACGACCACGCTGAGGAGCGGCTGCAGCCGGACGATCTTCGTCCACGCATCTGGATCGACGGGGCCCTGGCGTTTCGAGGAATCAGCGAGCAGGTCGCGTCCGAGATGACCACCCTGGCGCCGTTCGGTGCAGGCAATCCGAGACCGGTCTTCCGCGCGAGCCGTGTCGAGGTCGTCGACGGTCCGCGCCGAATCAAGGATCGCCACCTCAAGATGGCGTTCAAGCAGGACGGCCGCATCCTTCGCGGCATCGCGTGGCGAGCTATCGAACGCGAGACGTTCGTCACCGAGCATCGTTCGGCCATTGACCTCGCGTTCTCGCTCGAGCAGGACAGCTGGAACGGCGAGCGCTATCTCCAACTCTCCGTCGCCGACTTCAAGGAACCCGACAGCTGACGGGTGCTATCCTGTACCAACTGAATGACTTCTTGGCAGAAGCGCCTGCGCGTTGGCTTGGCGGTCTTCGGCATTCTGTTTGCCGGGCTGGTGTATCGCTCGATCGGTGAGCGACGCGTCGCACCACCCGTTCGTCCGGCAGAGCGGACGGATCGCAACGCAGAGGTAGAGACGAAGAATGCCGAGATGCAGCAAGTGCGCGGCAGCGAGCGCGAGTTCGAAATCCGATCCGAGCGCACGCTGACGTACGCCGACCGATCGCTCAAGCACGTCAACGTCGTGATCACCGTTCACAAGGAGGGACGGAACTATGTGGTCACTGCGCAGGAGGCAACGGCTGGGCCGAACCAGGTCGAACTCCAGCTCTCGGGAGCGGTCAAGATCTCGGTGAGTGATGGCTTCGAGCTGATGACCGAGCGTGGCACCTTCAATCAGAACGAGAGCATCGCGCGCGCGCCCGGCGCGGTCACGTTCAAGAAGGGACACATGTCGGGCTCGGGAACGAACGCCACGTACAACCAGAAGGACGACGTGCTGAACCTCGCCGAAAACGCAAGGATCGTCGTCACCGAAGACAACGGCAAGAACTCTTTCGACGGGTCGGCGGGGAGCGCCATTCTCGACCGGACACAGGACGTACTGTTCCTCGAATCGAAGGTCCAGGTTCTGCGCGACACGCAGGTCATCGACGCAGACAAGGTCATGGCGAGGCTGTCCCCGAACGAGGATGTGATCACGTCCCTCGAGCTTCGCGGCAACTCGAACGTGAAGGGCGGCAATGGACCGCTCGACTCGATGAAGGCCGATGCCATCGATCTCTTCTACTCGCCAGATGGCACCAAGCTGGAGCGCGCGCTGCTGAATGGAAAGGCCGGCTTCAGCACCGCGGCCGACGAACATGCATCGTCGCGTCGCATGGCCGGTGAGGTGCTCGACGTCCTGACCGCGGCCGACGGCACCGTGTCGAAGGTCAATGGCAAGGACGGCGTCCAGCTCGATATGCCGCCTGTGGAGAATGGACCACCGAGAGTCATTCGCGCCCGTACGCTCGATGCGACCGGCGAGCCAGGTCGCGGGCTCACCGCGGTCCGTTTTCGAGACGACGTGGTGTTTCAAGAGGACGACAAGTCCAACAATATGGGGCGTGAAGTGCGAGCGCAGTCGCTCAATGCGTCGCTCGAGGGCGACGGGTTGCGCAACGCGTTCTTCAGCGGCGGTGTCTCGTTCAAGGAGCGCGGGTTCGAGGCCGGAGCCGCAGAGGCGCGCTACCAGCCTGGCAAGGGCATCCTGAATCTGTCGGGGTCCGGCAATCCGCGTCCGTTCGTCACCGACGATCAGATTCACGTCGAAGCGCGAGAAATCGACGTGACGCTCGAGGGTCATGGGATGGAAGCCAGGGGCAACGTTCGCACCTCGCTGAGCGCGAAGTCTTCAACGGCAAAGGATCGTGACGGTGGACGGTTGCCCGGCCTGCTGAAGGAAGGGCAAGCGGCGAGCGTCAACGCCGAACAACTCGATTACAAAGGCGGCAACGGCATCGCCGAGTACACAGGCATGGCGACCCTCGTCCAGGGTGACACGGCCATTCGCGGCGATCGCATCGTCCTCGATCAGCAAAAGGGCGATCTCGTGGCGTCCGGGTCGGCACGCTCGACGCTGATGCTCGACACGGGCCGCACGGACGGGCGTGCCAACGAGATCCGCTACGACGAGGCCGCGCGGACCGTGACCTACAGTGCCGGGGCCGTTGCACCGACAAGCGGACAGGGACCCAGTGTGCCGCTCGCCCAGGTGACCGGGCCGGACGGTGACTTGCGCGCCGAGCGCGTCGAAATCGTTCTGGCGCGCACGGAGAACGGTGTTGACCGCCTGGAGGCCTATAACCGCGTCACCACGGTGATAGGCGCCCGGACGGGAACAGGCGACCGCATGACCTATCACGCCCGCGAGGAGCGATATGTCCTGTCGGGCGCTGGCGTCACGCCCGTGTCGATTCGTGAGAAGTGCAGCGAAACGACCGGCCGAACGCTTACGTTCTTCAAGTCGAGCGACAGGATCATCGTTGACGGCAACGAGCGACGTCGAACAGAGACCAAGCCGTGCACACAGCAGCCAGCGCCGAACCTGCCGCAGTCATCGCCGCCGACGCGATGACGTCGACGCTGCAGACGAAAGAGCTGACCAAGTCGTATGGCGGTCGCACCGTCGTGCGCGGCGTCAGCATCGAAGTCGCCTCGGGCGAGATCGTCGGCCTGCTGGGGCCGAACGGTGCGGGCAAGACGACAACGTTCTACATGACCGTTGGCTTGACCGGGCCGGACTCCGGGCGTGTACTGCTCGATGGTGAGGATGTCACCGACGCGCCGATGTATGCGCGCGCCCGCAAGGGAATCGGATATCTGCCCCAGGAGCCCTCGATCTTCCGCGGACTCTCGGTCGAGCAGAACATCATGGCGATTCTCGAGACACTTCAGCTCGATGCGAAGACACGGAAAGCGCGGCTGGATGATCTGCTGGCAGAACTGCATCTGACGCCGCTGAGGGCGGCTCCCGCTCACACGCTGTCGGGCGGCGAACGCCGTCGAGCGGAGATCACCCGCGCGCTCGTCATGTCGCCGAGGTTCATCCTGCTGGATGAGCCGTTTGCCGGCATCGATCCAATCGCCGTCAGCGACATCCAGAACATCGTGTTTCACTTGAAGGAGCGCGGCATCGGCGTCCTGATCACGGACCATAACGTTCGTGAAACGCTGAGGATCACCGACCGCGCGTACATCGTTCACGACGGCGCTATTTTTCGCAGTGGAACACCTGAATCGCTGGCCGCGGACGAGGACGTGCGCCGGATTTATCTGGGGACCGAGTTCCGGTTGGACTAAGATGGATTACGGGTTCGCTGGTTGATGGCCATCTCGCAGAAGTTACACACCAAGCTCGTTCAGAAGCTCATTCTGACGCCTTCGCTCCAGCAGGCAATCAAGCTGCTGCCGATGTCGACGCTCGAGCTCTCGGAACTGCTGAACCAGGAGATGGTCGAGAACCCGATGCTGGAAGAGGTCCCGACCGAGGAGCTTCAGCCGGTCGAGGCGGCCCCCGAGAAGCAGGAAGAAAAGCCCTCGGAGAAGAAGGCCGACTCGTGGGACGACCAGGACTACGAGTACTTCTTCGGCGACTACCTGGACGACGGGTATCGGCCGCGCACGCCGACCGAGGTCAAGGAACTCCCGCCGATCGAGAACACGCTCTCGACAGGGCAGTCGCTCTCCGATCACCTGCTCTGGCAGCTCTCGATGCAGACGGACGAGCCGCTCATCCGCGAGATCGGTGAAGCCATCATCGGCAACCTCGACGACGACGGCTACCTGGTCGCGACGGTGGAAGAGCTCGCCGGCATGGGGCCGTGGCCGCTGGAAGAAGTGGAGCGGGCGCTCAAGGTGCTGCAAGGCTTCGATCCGATTGGCGTGTGCGCGCGCGATCTTCAAGAGTGCCTGTTGCTTCAGTTGCGGCATCTCGGAATGGCAGGAACGCCTGCCGACCAGATCGTCACCGAGCACATGCGGCTTCTGCAGAACCATCAGGTTCCCGAGCTCGCACGTAAGCTCGGACTGACGATCGACGACCTGAAGCAGCACATCGAGCTGATTCGTCATCTCGATCCGAAGCCGGGCAGCCGCTACAACCCCTCGCAGTCGCAGTACGTGATTCCCGACGTCTACATCGTCAAGATCGAGGATCAGTACGTGGCCGCGCTCAACGAAGAAGGATTGCCGCAACTGCGGATCAGTCCTGTCTATCGACGGCTGCTGGACAAGAACGCCACGGAGAACACCGACGAGACGCGCGCCTACGTGAAGGACAAGTTCCGGTCGGCGTTATGGCTGATCAAGTCGGTGGAGCAGCGCCAGAAGACGATCCACAAGGTGGCGTCGAGCATCATCAATTTTCAACGCGACTTCCTCGATCACGGCATCGAGTATCTGCGGCCGCTCGTCCTTCGCGACGTGGCCAACGATATCGGCATGCATGAATCGACGGTCAGCCGCGTCGTGACGAACAAGTACATGCACACGCCTCAGGGCGTGTTCGAGATGAAGTACTTCTTCCATAGCGGCATCTCGAGCTCCTATGGGGAAGCGGTGTCTTCCGTCACGATCAAGCAGCGCATCCGGAAGATCATCGAGCAGGAAGATGCCAGGAAGCCGTTGAGCGACTCCAAGATTGTCAGCATCCTTCAACGCGAGGGGCTCGAACTGGCGCGCCGCACGATTGCGAAGTATCGGGAAGAGCTCAAGATTCCCACATCCAACCAACGCAAGGTTCTGTACTGAAACCTCAGGGCCGGCGCCCTGAGCGGATTACGGTCGCTATGCGTCTCGAACTGACAGGACGACATCTCGCCATCACCCCGGCCACGCGGGCGCTCGTTGAAGAGCGGCTCGAGTACACGCTCCGGCGGCTGAGCGACAGCGCGGTCTCGGCGCACGTCGTGCTGACGCGCGAGCGCGCACGGATTCGTGCGGAGGTCACGCTGCACGCGCGGCGCGAGCGGTTCCTGCACGCAGATGCCACGGGATCGAACGTCGAGTTGGCGATTAACGCCGCCGCCGACAAGATTGATCACCAGGCGCAGAAACTGAAAGGAAAGCGCGACGGGCGCAAGCGTCGAGGACCGTCGGCGGTCAAGGCCGGAACTTCTGCAACTCCCGAAGCCGCAACCGCACCGCGATCGACTCCGCGACCGCGACGCCGCATCATTCGCGCGAGGCAGTACGCCGTGAAGCCGATGTCGGTCGAGGACGCTGCTGTTGAAATAGACGACGCAGCGGATGGATTGATCGTGTTTCGAAATTCAGCCACCGATACCGTCACGGTCCTCTTTCGCAGGGCGGACGGCAATCTCGGCTTGATCGAGCCGGAGGCATAGGGCGGCATCGCGATGGCGGAGCCCGTGTTGACGGTTGCGGGCCTGGTCGAGAGGGGCTCAGGTCCGGCGAGGCTTTCGCTCGAGCTGCTCGGCGGACAGGCGGGGCTCGATCGCCGCATCGCCAGTCCCTACATCCAGAAGACAGGTCTGGCGCTCGCCGGATTTCACGAGTACCTGCGTCCGGGGCGGATCGTCGTATACGGCGAGAGCGAGGTGCGATATCTCGATAGCCTTTCGCACGACGCGCGCATGGACGTCCTGGACACGACCTTCGGGCACGACATTCCGTGCGTGCTGATCACCGGTGGATGGGAGGCACACGCGGACCTCCGCTCGGCTTCGGATCGATACGAAGTACCACTGCTGCGCACGTCGGTCTCGACGCCGGTTGCCATCTCTCGAATCAGCGCGCTGCTCGACGATGCGCTTGCAGTTCGCGAGATCATTCACGGCGTGCTCATGGACGTACTGGGCCTCGGAGTGCTGATCATCGGCGACAGCGGCATTGGCAAAAGTGAATGTGCGCTCGATCTCGTCGTACGTGGTCATCGGCTTGTTGCGGACGATACGGTGCAGATCCGGAGGCGAGGCGACTCGGTCGTTCTCGGCGCATGCCCCGAACCGACGCGGTACCACATGGAGCTGCGCGGCCTGGGCATCATCAACATCAAGGATCTGTTCGGTGTGGCCGCGACGCGTGCGTCCAAGACCGTCGAGCTCGTTGTCAAGCTCGAACGTTGGGAGGAACACCGGGAATACGACCGGCTCGGTCTCGATGAGAACGTGTATGAGTTGTTCGGCGTGCGGGTGCCGTTGATCTGCATGCCCGTCGCGCCTGGTCGCAACCTCGCGACGCTGGTGGAAGTGGCGGCCAGGAATCAGTTGCTGCGATCGCGTGGGCTGAACGCTGCCAGAGATCTGGTGGAACGGCTGGAGCGTCAACTCCAGGAGGAGGAGACCGAACCGGACTCGGAAGAGGAGCCGCGGTCTGGAGAACCGAGATGACTCCCGTTCGTGCCGCTCGGAAGAAGACGCGAGCGCGTGCGCCCCGGCGCGCTGCGACTCGATTCGTGGTGGTCACCGGCCTGTCCGGGTCGGGTAAGACGCACGCGATTCACGCCCTCGAAGACCTCGGTTACTTCTGCGTCGATAACCTCCCGACGCAGCTCATCCCGACGTTCGCCGAGCTTTGCACTCGCGGAGAGGCCCATCTCGAGCGCGTTGCCATCGTCGTCGACGTGCGCGAGCGCGGCTTCCTGAGTCAGTTTCCTCCGGTGTTTCGCAAGCTGCGGAGCCTTCCCGGCGTCGAGGCCAAGTTGATCTTCCTGGAGGCCAATCGCTCCGCGCTCGTGCGCCGGTTCAGTGAGACGCGCAGGCCACACCCGCTCGCACCCGATCGATCGGTCTCGGAGGGCATCGACGAAGAGCGCAAGAAGATGCTCGCCATACGTGGCATGGCGGACGTCATCGTCGATACGTCGAATCTGACTGTTCACGAGTTACGCGATGCCTTCGGGCGGATGACGCGCGACGAGAGCACGCGCGCGGACATGGTGTTGAACCTGCTGAGTTTCGGGTTCAAGCACGGCGCGCCCACGGAAGCCGACCTCGTGTTCGACGTGCGCTTTCTGCCCAATCCGCACTTCGTCGATCGCTTGCGCCATCTGACGGGTCGTGACGCGAGAGTCGTGCGGTTCATCAAGCAGCACAAGGTCACGCAGGACTTCATCAATCGCCTGACGGAGTTCCTGAGGTTCGTCCTTCCGCATTACGTGACTGAAGGCAAGACGTTATCTGACCGTTGCGATCGGATGTACCGGGGGGCAACATCGATCGGTCATGATCGCGGAGGCGCTCAAGCGGACGCTCGAACACACGCCGGGTGTGCGGCTGCGGGTCAAACATCGTGATGGCTAAGGTCGGAAAGACGGGATCGCGATGATTGGCGTCGTCGTGGTCACGCACGGGCAGCTGGCAACGGAGCTGGTCAACGCCGCGGAAACGATTGTCGGCGACATGCCTGCTTTTGCGGCAGTATCTATCGGATGGCACGAAGATACCGAGGATGCACGCCACGAGATCGAGCAGGCGGTCGTGCGTGTGGATAAAGGATCGGGCGTCCTGATTCTTACCGACATGTTCGGCGGCACGCCGTCGAATCTGGCGATGACGTTTCTCGTCCAAGGCAAGCTTGAAGTCATCACCGGCGTGAATTTGCCGATGCTGATCAAGCTCGCGAATCAGCTGGAGCAGGGAGACCTGTTGAACATCGCACGCGACATTCGAGAGCAGGGGCGCAATGCCATCTGGGTGGCGTCCGATCTCCTGCACGGAGAGAAGACGTAGTGTGACAACTCGTTCTGTGACCGTCGTGAATCAGCTGGGGCTCCACGCGCGGGCCGCGGCGCGGTTCGTTCATCTCGCGACGCGATTCGAATCTCGGATCCGCGTCGGACGTAATTCGAAGGTCATGGATGGAAAGAGCATCATGGGCATTCTGTTGTTGGCCGCGTCCCGCGGCACGACGTTGACGGTGATCGCAGAAGGGCCGGACGAGGACCGCGCCGTCGAGGCGCTGGTCGAGCTCGTCGCATCTGGATTTGGTGAGGAATCGTGGAACGCCTGAACGGTATCGGCGTGTCACCCGGCGTCGCCGTTGGCCCCGCGCTCGTCGCTATTCAACGAACGCAGGTGCTGCGTTTTCCTGTGGGCCCTGATGGTGTCGCGCGTGAGCTCTCCGCCCTCGAGCGGGCCCGGCAGCGATCGCGGGCGCAGCTCGAGCAGATCCGCCGGCGGATCGCGGCGGCACGTGGCGCCGATCTCGCGGCCATCTTCGACGCGCAGTTGCTGATGCTCGACGATCCGATTCTCGTGGGACGGGCTGCCGCCGTCGTTCGTAACGAGCGGGTCAACGCGGAGTGGGCGGTGCAGCGCGCGCTCGACGAAGCCGCCGCGGTCTTCGACGACGTCGACGATCCGTACCTGCACGAGCGTAAGGGCGACCTGCACGACGTCGCCGGCCGCCTGCGCATGAATCTGCGCGACGAAAAGGGTGGTGCTCGCGATCGCCTGCAGGATCTCGATGCGCCATGCGTGCTCATTGCGGACGAGTTGACTCCGTCGGTGGTCGCACAGCTCGATTGGACGCGAATCAAGGGATTCGTGACGGACGCCGGAAGCCGCACGTATCACACCGCGATCCTCGCGCGATCGCTGGGTGTGCCGGCCGTGGTTGGTCTGCATGACGTCAGCAGGCGGGTGCCGCCCGGCGTATCAGTGATCATCGACGGCGAGACTGGTGAAGTCGTCATCGATCCGACGCCGGCGCTGTGGCAGGAGGCTGAAGGCCGCTCTTCACTGCACCTGGTGGCGGCGATCGCGCACGCGGAGGACGGACCGCTGCAGACGAGCGACGGCGAGACGATCGTCCTCCAGGCCAACATCGAGCGGTCCGACGATGTGCCGAGTGCGCTGAGTGCGGGGGCCGAAGGCATCGGCCTGTATCGATCCGAGTTCATGCTCGTCGGCGGACCGCCAGACATGGCGGCCGAAGAGGAGCAGTACCACGTCTATCGCCAGCTCGTGGAACGGATGGCGGGGCGCCCGGTCACCATCCGCACGTTCGACGTGGACGAGCGTCAGCTCGCGCGACCGCTGGTCGATGCGGCTCTCGATGCGCGCTGGTTCCCGGAGCCGCAGCGGAGCGGCCACGCGGGACTCCGCGGCGTTCGCTTCGGTCTCGCGCAACCGCGCATCTTCAAGACGCAGTTGCGTGCGTTGCTGCGCGCGGCGGTCGCATGGTCCGCTCCGGATCATGTTCCCGTTCGTGTCGTCGGTGCAGGAGGTTCGTGACGCGAAGAATCTGCTGCTCGAAGCTCAGGAAGAGCTCACGGCGCGCGGCCTGACGGTTCCGGACGTGCCGGTCGGCATCATGATCGAAGTCCCGTCCGCGGCGTTCACCGCGTCACTCCTGGCGAAGGAAGCGGACTTCTTCACGATCGGCACGAACGACCTCATTCAGTACACACTCGCGGTGGATCGCACGGACGACCGCGTGTCGAATCGGTACGAGCCGCTGCATCCTGCGATTCTTCGTCTGCTTCGTCACGTGCGTCGAGCGGCGGCACGCCAAGGCATTGTGGTGTCTGTCTGCGGCGAGATGGCATCGGATCCACTGCTGCTGAAGCTGTTGATCGGATGCGGTCTTCGAGAGTTCAGCATGACGCCTGGCGCCATTCCGATGGCACGGCGCGTCGTGAAGGAGACGAGCGCGCGACAGATGATGCGTGTGGCCGCACGTGTGCTGACGCTCGGAACGGTTGAAGAAATCGAACAGTATCTCGGCGACGAGGTCGCAAAGAACGAAGTGGGAAGCGAGGGCTAGCGAGTGAACAACATCGTCACGCGAGTCGAGAAGCCGTGGGGATACGAGCTTCATTGGGCAAAGACGGAGAAGTACGTCGGGAAGATTCTGCACATCAACGCCGGGCACGCGCTCAGCCTGCAGTATCACAACCTCAAGGAGGAGACGATCTACCTCCACTCAGGCAAGTTGTTGTACGAGATCGACGTCGACGGCAAGTTGAAGAAGATTGAAATGAAACCGGGCGACTCCATTCACGTACTTGCCGAAGACGATCCATCGCATGACGGCGATCGAAGACTGCGACGTGCTCGAGGCGTCGACGCCCGAACTCGACGACGTCGTCAGGTTGGAAGATCGCTACGGGAGAGAAGGAACCTAAAACTCCCAACTCCCAAATTTCCAACTCCCAAGAATCGGATCTTCGTTGGGAGTTGGAAGTTGGATTCGCGACAGACGTTGGGAGTTGACGCGCGTCAGAACGGAATGTCGTCGTCGGTGATCGGTTCCATCGGCGGTTCGTCCGCCACCGCCTGGCGGGTGCGACGCCACCACGGTCCATTCCGCCGCCGCGACCTGCACCGCCGCCCCCGAGCAGCGTCACGCGGTCGGCCTTGATCTCAGTGGTGTAGCGCTTGTTGCCATCCTTGTCGTCCCACTGGCGTGTCTGCAGACGGCCCTCCACGTAGATCTGTTTCCCCTTCGTCAGGTACTCCTGCAGGCTCTCCGCGGTCTTGCCCCAGAGGACGATGCGGTGCCACTCGGTTTTCTCCTGACGTTGATTGTTGCGGTCGTTCCAGACCTCGGTTGTGGCCAGATTGAGCGTGGCCACCGCCGCGCCTCCTGGCGTGTAGCGCAACTCCGCGTCGCGACCCAGGTTGCCGACGAGGATCACCTTGTTCACACTGCCCATGTCGCTTCCTTTCGGACGGTTACCCGCCCCTACGGCTGCAGTAGCTGCTGCCGTGCCCGCTTCACACGTCCGGCGGAGGCCGGACACTCCGTCCTGAAGTCTACGATCGGTGAGTGACAGCCCAGGTCAGGGCTTGGCGGGTGCGGCAGGCGTGCGGCTCACATCCTGCGAGCCGCTGTTTCGCCAGTTGCGCGCCCTGGCTGTCGGGGAATCGCTTGACGACTTCTTCGAACGTGGCGCGGGCCGCGTCGTTTCGTCCCATCAGTGATTCCACGAAGCCACGACGGTAGTACGCCATGTCAACCTGGTCTCCGGTCGGGTACTTCTGGATGACCTGATTGTATGCGTCGATCGCGTCTGGCAGTCGATTCATATTGGCGAGCGACTCGCCGATGAAGAACTGCGCGTCGTCGGCACGTTCGGCGGTGGGGAAGTTCTTGAGCAGCTGCTGGAACCCGGCGATAGCAGACGGATACTGCGACGAGGTGTAGTCGCTGAACGCTGTATCGAAGAGACGATTCGGTGACAGCCCAGCGTTTGCCGGGAGGGTCAAATTCGGGGGAGATGGCGGTCCCGCCGGCGTTGGCCCATCCGGTGGGGGTGCAAGCGCTGCAGTGGGATTGTTCGGATCGATCGGCGCGAGCGAGCTCTGCTGGGATTGTGCGAGCAGCGCAGGGAGAGACAGGAACGTCTGTCGCAGTGCGTCGATCTCGTCCTTCAACGTGCGCAGGCGTGTATCCGTGTCCTGCGTGCGTTCGCGGATGGTACCGAGATCGGATCCCAGATTCTTGACGAGCACTTCCTGGTCGGCGAATCGACGCCGCTGGAATTCGTCGCTCGTGTCGAGTCGGGAGTTGACAGCTTTCAGCGTCTCAGTCAGTTGATTGAGCGCGAGGCTGAGTTGCTGATTCTGCTCCTGCAGCATCCGCAGCTCGGCGGCGAGCTGGAGATGCTCTCGGTTCTGTGCCGCGGCAGGCGTCGCCAGGGCGGGAAGCAGTGCCAGGCAAACGGCCGCTGTTGTATTGATCTTCTGCATGCGACTTCCTCAGCGAGACGTAATCACAAAGTGACCGCGCCGGTTCTGCGCCCAGGCATCTTCTGTATGGCCGGGATTGAATGGAAACTCTTTTCCATAGCTCACCGTACGCACGCGGTCGGGCGAGATGCCCAACGAGGTCAAGTATGTCTTGACCGCTGTTGCACGTCGTTCGCCAAGCGCAAGGTTGTATTCTGCCGTGCCGCGCTCGTCGCAGTGCCCTTCGATCGTCACGACCCAGGTCGGATATTTCTTTAGAGTCTCGGCATTTGCCAGGGCCGACGCTCGGCCCATGTCGTCGAGGTCTGCGCTGTCAAGCCCGAAGAAAACGGGCTTGAGCGGGGAATCACGGTTCAGATCATCCAGTGACCGATTCGCGACCGCGTCTTCAGACAACGGTTGCGGCGGAACCGGCAGCGCATCGTCAACACGCTGAGGCGGTCCCGGTGGGGCAGTGGGGACGGCAGGCGGTTGATTTGTGCGGTCGCTGGTGGGGGTGCTGGCTTGGGCGTTGCTGGTTTGCTCTTATTGCAGCTCGTCGCGACGAGCGCCGCCACCAGCATCAACACAACGCCGATCTGCCTCGTTCTGCTCATGACTCTCCTCAAGAAGACGTCCACACTCAGTTCGACCATGCGGGCATCTGGTTGTTCCCGCTACGAGTGACTTGCCTCAGGTCCTTGCCGTCGCGGCCGACCGTGAAGATCTGTGTGCCTCCGGCTCGTGTGGACGCGAACGCGAGGTGTCGCCCGTTCGGGGCGTACGCGGGACGTTCATTCGAGCCCTCTCCGAACGTAATCTGTCGCGCCTGGCTGGACGCGATGTCATAGATCTTGATGTCGTAGCCCGAACCGGTTCGCCCCGCGTATGCGATCTCGTTGAATGCAGAAGACCACGTCGGCTGATCCGCCCATGATTCGTTCATGGTGATTCGGCGCACATTCGATCCATCGGCACCCATCAGGTAGATCTGTGGCGTGCCTGTCCGGTCGGACACGAACGCGATCTGCGCGCCGTTCGGCGACCACGTTGGCGTCCCGTCACCGGCGGGGTGGTTGGTCAGCCGGCGCAGATTCGAACCGTCCATGTTGATCACGTAGATCTCGGGATTGCCGTCGCGCCCCGACATGAACGCGATGCGCGTCCCGTCGGGAGAGAACACGGGAACATAGTTCGTTCCAACACCCTTCGTCGGATTCTGGAGCAGACCCTGATAGATGAACGAGACCACGATGTCGGGAAGCGGCCGGTAGGTGGTGTAGGCAATGGCGCGGCCGTCTGCCGACCATGAAGGCGTCAGGTTCAACTGGCGGCTCACCGTCATGCGGCGCTGGTTCTCGCCGTCGTAGTCGGCGATGTAGATCTCCTTCACCTCGCGCTTTTCGACGGTGTTGAGCACGCTGTCGCGATTGCGATCAGAGACGAACGCCAGCTTCGTGCGCGCGACACCGCGCAGTCCGCGCTGTTGCATGTGAATCTCGTCCGCGATCGTGTGCGCGTACGCGCGTGGATTGCTCGCGTTGAAGTACTCCTTGGCGAACACCGTCTGCCGCGAACGTACATTCATCAACCGAATCTGCACGGTTGACTTGCCACCTTGTTGCTGCACGGTGCCGAATACGACGGCATCGGCGCCGAGTTCCCGCCATGAAGCGAACGGGATATCTTCTGGACGCTTTGCTGCCGGCACGCTGGAATACGTGTCGCGCGGAAGCAGGTAGAACTCCTTCTCGAAGTTGAGATCGTCCCATAACACCTGCGCGATTGTTTTCGCAGCTTCAGCGGCCTCGGGAGAGAGCGCAACGAAATCAGGTACTGCGTAACGAGGGGGCGTGCCCGGATCGCCGGTGATCACGAGTGCCACCTCTGATGGCTGCTGCGCCGGTGCCGGAGACGCGGGAGGTGGCTGCTGCGGCTGTTGTGGCTGCTGTGGCTGTTGTTGCGGAGCGGCGATAACGACGGCGGCCGCAACGAGGGCGGCGCATACGCTCAATGCCCCCACTCGCCAATTTCTCAAACGCAGTCGTCGACTTCGGATTCGTGAGTAGGTATTCATGATTAACGTTGGTAGTCGAATCGCATGTGAACCGTCAGCGTCGGATTCTGGAAGGCAGCAGGCAATGGCGGTAGTCGTGTGATTTGCACCGCGCGGAGCGCCGAGTTGTCGAGGGCGATGAACCCGCTCGGTCTCTCAACCTGAGCCGCCTGAATTGTTCCGTCGCGCGCGATCGTGAACTTCACGGTCGTGGATCCCACCACGCCCTGGTTCTGGTCCCACGACTGCTGGATGACGGTCACGATCTGCGCGAGGTAATCAGGACAGCAGAAGTTCGTGACGTCCAGTTGAACGGGACCACCGACACCGCCAGCGGAACTCAACCCGAAGCCCTGTCCGCGCACCACGGGCGTCTCAGCGCGCGCATTGCCTTCAGTGGGTTGCGGGCCCGTATTGGTCTTTCTGGCATTCGCCTCTGGCGGCGCGGTCGTTGGCTTTGGCTGGGGACGCGGTTTGACCTGAGGATCCGGGAGCGTCATCTTCGGCGGTGTGGGTGCCGGTGGCGTCAGCACGGGCTTCGGCGGAGCATCCGGTGGCGCCTGCTCCTGCACCGCGCGAGCGCCCGTCTGGGTGAGCCCGCCCGTCTTGGGTCCCGGTGCGCCACCGAGGCTGATCGTCATCACTGGTTCCTGGCGATCCTCGATGACCCTACCGCCGGAAAGCAGG
Source organism: uncultured Acidobacteriota bacterium (assembly GCA_963818645.1). GTDB lineage: Bacteria > Acidobacteriota > Vicinamibacteria > Vicinamibacterales > UBA2999 > Gp6-AA40. The sequence goes on from CAWFTF010000023.1 coordinate 30,606, forward strand.
AGGGCGGCCATGAGCAGCACGTGTCCGGCCGTCGACCAGAGCACCATCGGTTGCAGTCCTTCGGACTGCCGCGATCGCGCAACGATGATGTCGGTGACGGTCTCGGTCATTTCACGATCACTGCTTCGGAGCGTCGGTGACGATGCCCACGTCTCTGACGCCACCAGACTTGAGCTCGTCGAACACATCCATCTGATGTTGCACGTTGAGCCGTCCGTCGATGCGCAGGAAGACCTGCTTGTCCGTGCGTGTGAGCATCAGTTGCCGGACGCGCTCAGGGAGTGCCGGAAGGCCGATCGATTCCTTTCCAAGAAACACTCGACGGTCCTTGCTGAATGACAGCGGCACGTCGACGAAGATTCGCTCGCTGGCGATGTCGCTCGCCCGCGACGCGACCGGCAGAGTTACCTCGACGCCCCGCTGCAACATGGGGGCCGCGACCATGAAAATGATGAGCAGGACCAGCATCACATCAACGAGCGGGATGACGTTGATCTCGGCGAGGCTCGAGCCGACACGTCGCCCGCGCTGGTGGCGACCGCCGGCGTTCGGAGCTGATGCAATGACCTTAGGCATTAGGTGAAGTTGCGCTCGGCGATATTGAGAAACTCGAGCGCGAAATCGTCCATCGCCGCCGAAAAAACTTTCACTCGATGAACGAAGTGGTTGTAAAAGACCACCGCTGGGATCGCCGCGAACAGTCCAGCCGCCGTCGCAATGAGCGCCTCGCTGATGCCAGGGCCGACGACGGCAAGGTTCGTCGATCCCGGTGGCGCCGATTCTTTGGAACGCGAGCGTGATTCCGACGACGGTTCCGAAGAGGCCGATGTACGGCGCCACGCTAGCCGTCGTTGCGAGGAACGTCAGGCGCCGTTCGAGTTTGTTCACTTCGGAGGTCGCGGCGCGAATCAAGGCGCGATCAACCGCTTCAAGGCTCTTCAGGATTGGACGAGAAGAGGCAGCGCCTGGACTCCCTGCCGCCTGCCCCGTGAGACGGAACTGGGCTGTGATCTCGGCATAGCCGGCCTGAAAGACGCCGACGAGCGGGCTCGCGGGAAGCGACGGACAAATGGCTTGCACGTCCGAAAATTTTTGGCTGCGACGAAATACGTCGAGGAACGTCGCGGTCTGACGCGCAACGGCTCGATAGGACAGTGTCTTGAACAGAATGATCGCCCACGAGGCGATCGAGAACACGATCAGAATCGCGAGGACAACCTGGCTGAGTGGACTTGCATCGGCCAGGATCTGCAGCATGCCTCCGCTCCCAGCGGGCGGGGCAGCGTCCTGCACCTGTAGTGCAAGCAGGGACGAGCCAAACGTATACACCGAAGCCTCCGGTTCATGATTTGGGGATGCGCCGCTGGGACAGCGCAGACACAGCAGACTAGCATGCCGCCTGAGGGCTGTCAAACATATGATACGATGGAAGTTCCGTCTACATGCTGCGCCTGCTTCGCATCCGCAACCTTGCAGTGATCGAGGCGGTCGAGGTCGAGCTCGAGCCGGGCTTCAACGTTCTCACGGGTGAGACCGGAGCGGGGAAGTCGATCCTTGTCGAGGCAGTTGGTCTTCTCCTCGGCGCACGCGCGTCCGCCGATCTGGTTCGGACCGGCGAGGTCCAGGCCACGATCGAAGCCATCTTCGAACACCCCACCGACGGAGAGATCATCGTCCGTCGGGAGGTGACCAGCCAGGGTCGAAGCCGGTCGTACATCAACGGGGCGCTCGCAACCGCAGGGGGACTTCGCGAACTGTCCGAGCGACTGGTCGAGCTGCACGGCCAGCACGAGCACCAGTCGCTTCTGGATCCCCTCTCTCATCTTCCGCTCGTTGACGAGTCAGCCGGTCTCGATTCACTGATTCCGCCCGTGGCCGCTGCGTGGTCGTCGCTGAAGGCGCTGCGAGAACAGCGCGACCGAGCCCGCATGGACGGACGCGAGAAGGCTGCGCGCCTCGATCTCATCGCCTTTCAGTTGGGCGAGATCGAGAAGGCCGCACTCAAGCCCGGCGAAGACGAAGAGCTCGCCACCTTGAAACAGGTGCTCGCCAACGCCGAGCGCATACAGCGTCTGTGCGAGGAGTCGTATTCCACGCTTTATGAAAGCGATCAGGCGGTCCTGGCGGGACTGGCTCACGTCTGGAAACGAGTCGGAGAGCTGGCGGCGCTCGAACCGCAATTTGCCGCGCAGCTCGAGGCGCGCGACACGATCAAATCCCAGCTCGAAGACCTGGCCTTCTTGTTGCGTCGCTACAGCGACGAGATCGACGCGGCGCCGGCGCGGCTGCAGCAGGTCGAAGATCGGCTTGCGCTGATTGAACGCCTCAAGAGGAAATACGGCCCGACGCTGCAGGATGTCATTGCGACGGGGGCCGCGCTCTCCCGAGAGCGACAGCTGTTGACGCGCTCGGAAGAAGCTGCCGAGGATCTCGATCGCACGTTGGCGGAGGCGCGGCAGCAGTACCTCGCGTTGGCGAGGGAGCTTTCAGGTCGTCGTCGCGCGGCGGCGAAGTCCTTTGCTTCGCAGATCGAGAGCCATCTGGCGCAACTGGCGATGGCGCGAACGCGATTCGAGGTGCGGTTCAACGGGGACGAGGCGGGCGAAGAGATGTGGACCGAGCGCGGGATTGATGACGCCGAGTTCTTCGTTTCACCGAACGTCGGCGAGGACTTGCGACCCCTCGCGCGCATCGTCTCAGGCGGTGAGTTGTCGCGCATGATGCTCGCGCTCAAGACCATGGCCGTGGCGGACGGGGCGGGGAAGACGCTGATCTTCGATGAGGTCGATGCGGGAATCGGCGGTGAGGTCGCGGAAGTGGTGGGGCACAAGCTTCAGCAGCTTGGCGGACGCTTTCAGGTGATCTGCATCACGCACCTTCCCCAGATCGCGTCGCGCGCATCAACGCACTACCATCTCGAGAAGTCGATTCGAGGTCGCCGGACGGTGACCGAGGTTCAACGCCTGGACGCGGCCGGTCGTATTGAGGAAATCAGCCGCATGATCAGTGGAAGGACAGTCACTGAGCCCGTTCGGGCCAGCGCGAAACTGATGCTGGGCATAGAGGCGAAGGGTAAACAGAAAGCGAAAGGCGAAAGCGAAAGTCGCTAGCAATGGCCAGGAAATATCTCATTGAGACGTTCGGCTGTCAGATGAACGTCCACGACTCGGAGCGCATGGCGGGGTTGCTCGATCAGGCGGGATACGAGCCCACGACCGACGATCAGGACGCGGACGTGATCGTCATCAACACGTGCAGCGTGCGCGAGCACGCCGAAGAGAAGCTCTACACGCGCCTTGGCGAGCTTCGAGTCCTGCAGCAGGAGACCGGTCGAAATCCGGTTGTCGCCGTGGCCGGATGCGTCGCGCAGCAGGAAGGAGAATCGCTCCTCTCGAACACCAACGGGAAAGTCATCGACGTCGTAATGGGCACCCAGCGCCTGAAGATGCTCCCGACCATGCTCGAGGACGCCGCCCGATCGCCGTTTCCTCTCGTCGACATCAATCCCTGGGACGACGTGAGCTTCCCGTTGGGGATGGTGAGGCGGACGGATCCCGTGCGCGCCTACGTGACCATCATCGAGGGGTGCAACGACCACTGCGCATTCTGTGTCGTGCCTTACACCAGGGGCCACGAACGCATGCGTCGCAAAGGCCGACATCCTCGCCGACGTCCGAGAGGCGGTTGCGTCGGGCCGCCGGGAAGTGCAGCTCCTCGGGCAAATCGTGAATCACTACTCGGCCCCAGACGATCCGGCGTGCGACTTCGCGCAGCTGCTGTCAGAGGTCGACGCGATTCCTGGAATCGAGCGAATCAGGTTTGCCAGCCCGCATCCGCGGCACACCGGCACTCGCCTGATTGAAGCCGTCCGCGACCTGCCGCACGTCTGCAAACACTTCCACCTGCCCGTTCAATCGGGGTCGACGAGCGTCCTTCGGGCCATGCGGCGGCGCCATACCCGTGAGGAGTATCTCGATCTGGTTGCCCTCATTCGGGAGTCGATTCCAGGCGTCACGCTGTCGACCGATATGATCGTGGGCTTCCCTGGGGAGACCGCAGAAGACTTCGACGACACGCTCTCGCTAACCGAAGCGGCCCAGTATCACAGCATGTTCTCGTTCAAGTACTCGCCTCGCCCAAACACGCTGGCGTCGAAACGAATGCCCGACGATGTGAGCGCGGAGGAGAAGACCGCTCGCATCATCAGACTCCAGGAACTGCAGCGTTCAATCCAGACACGGCTTTACGAGCAGGCATTGGGGACGGTCCTCGACGTCCTGGTGGACTCGGCGAGCCGAAGACGGAACCAGGAACTGTCAGGCCGGACGTCGGGCAATACAGTAGTGAGTCTGCCAATGCCGTCCGATACTTCACAGAGCGACGCAGCGACCGACTGGATCGGGCGCACCGTCACCGTTCGTATTACTCGATCGGGGCCGCACAATCTGTCGGGTGAAGCGGTATCGTGGGTAGCCCCAAGCACGGAGACACGGTCATGCTGATTGAAATGAGCATCAAGGGCCTGATGGTTGACCCGATGGCGGGCACGCCCATCGTCATCCTCAAGGACAAGCAGGGCGAGCGGGTGTTGCCGATTTGGGTTGGAGTGCCGGAGGCAAATGCCATCGCGCTGCAGATCGAGAACGTCTCCACACCGCGGCCGATGACCCACGATCTACTCCGGAACATCATCACGGACCTCGAGGGGCGCGTTGATCGAGTTGTCGTCAGCGACCTCAAAGACAACACGTACTTCGCGGTCATTCACCTGACGGTGCGCGGAGAACCGGTGGCGGTTGATGCCCGGCCGAGCGACGCCATTGCCCTGGCGCTGCGGACGCGGTCGCCCATCCTGGTGGAAGAAGCGGTCATCGAGAGTGCCAGAACGGCCGACTTCACGACGGAACCCGCCGATAATGAGCGGCTCCAGAAGTGGCTCGAAAGCCTTGATCCTGAGGAACTTGGCAAATATAAGATGTAAATGTCGGCCGGCCGACGTTCACGTCGCTTGACATGCTTTCGTCTCCCCTACAGGGGCGCATGACGTCGTGGAATTGCGTTCTGTCGTCCATCTCTGGCACCGCCTGTTCCGATGAATCCGCCTCCGGCAAGATGCGATGATCGTCGGGCCATCGCCCATTCAAAGGGATACAGGCACTCCTCATCGATCCCGCCAAGCCGACAGCAGCATCTCGTTTCCTAGACGACCGCACGATTCGATCGCAGCAGGTACGACGCGCCGCCGATCCCGGCCGTGCGAACTCGCTCGAATCATCCAGCCGGCCGCGACGCTTTAGGACCTGTTTGTCGCCCAGCGGGGACCGGCCTCGCAAACTCAAGTCGCGACTGTTGGGGACTCGACGCGCGCTTCTGATTGAAGAACCAGATCGACAAGCCTGGAAGTGCCTCCGCTCTCTTGGACCATTGGGGTTGTCTACCGGCTCTCGAGTTGCCGGGGGCCATGCCCGGAGCCCCGCCGCGCACCCCTGATGTCCGATTCCAGTCGTCCTGCTTCGCGCTCGAGGACCAGAACGATCCGCTCGAGACGAGTGAGAAGAACCGACAGCCTTCGAAGCCGGCCTCCGCGTTCAGCACCAAGGGGAGCCCATTACGGCCGTGACCATTGCCGCGGCGCTCGCCATGAGGGACACAAGTACCTCCTCATCGATCTCGCCCCGAGCCAACAGCAATATCTCGTTCGTGGACGACCGCGCGACCGATCGCAGCAGTTACGATGCGATCGCCGAGCCCGTGTGCGACCTCGCTCGAATCATCCAGCCGGCCCCGATGCTTCAGAACCGGCTAATTGCCATGCGAGTTGCCCTCGCCAAACGCGAGGGCGAGATTAGCGGGGGAGCCGACGCGCATTTCCGATTGAAGGAGCAGATCGACTAGCTGGGAGTGACGACCACGCTCGTCGTTATCAACTGTTCGCCGAGTCGCGGGCTGTTGACGATCAATGTTCTGGTGGCCGCGAGGCGCGTCCTCCTTCCGCGTTTGAAGGAGCAGACGATCTGCTCGAAACATTCGTAAGATCCCGGCAGCCGTCGAATCCCGGCCCTTCGCATTCTGGGGCATGGAGACCCAGCTCCGGGAGTGACCCTGCCGCGGCGCTCTCTGCGAGCTTGCTCGAACTTCATTCAGCCGCGACGCTTCAGAACCTGTTCGTGGCCATCTATCTGCAAGGATCGGCTTCGCAAACTCGAGTCACGTGGGTGGGAGAGCGCAACACGCATCCTCCAAATGACGGACAAGATCGACAAGCTGGAGAATAACGACGCTCACCTGGTCATCGATTGTCGCTCGCTCTCGGGCTCCCGACGGTCAATGCCACGGTGGCCACCGAGCACGTCCTCATTCCGATTCAATCGTCCGCTTCGCGCTCGAAGGAACAGATCATCGGCTCGATACGATCGAGAAGCTCCCGGCGGCCGTCGAACCCGCCTCAGCTGCGGCCTGGGAGACCCATTGCGGCCGTGCGCGGCACTCGCCCTGCTGAGGGCGACGCAAGACACTCCTCATCGATCTCGCCCCAGGGCAACAGCAGTAACCTGTCTCGTGGACTACCGCACGAGCGATCACAGCATGGACGAGGCGGTCGCCGATCCGGCGTGCGAGCTCGCTCGACTCGAGACCAGTGGGCGACCCGCAGTTCTGGTTGAAGGACCGAATCGACAAGCAGGGAAGTGTCTGCGCTCGTCGTCGAACTGTCCGCCGTCGCGCGGGCTGCTGACGAATGTCCGGGAGGTCGCGACGCACCCTGATTCCGATTTCAGTCGTCCTATTTCGCGCTCGAAGGAATGGATTGCTCGGGGCGTCGCGATCGCGCACGAGAAGCGCCGTCCCTGGCACTGGACATCCGGGAACAGTTCCAGAACTGTCAACGCGGGTCGCCCCTCTCGGTGAAGAAGCGCTGCTCGAAACTGGTGAAGGGCAGACTGCACGATGGGCCTGCCAGTAACGAGCGGATCAGAGAGTGGCTCGAAAGTATTGATTCTGAGGAACTTGGCGAAATATGGGATGGAAATGTCGGCCGGCCGACGTTCTCGTTGGTTGACACGCTTTCGCCCCCTCCCTACAATGGGCCGCATCTTCGTGGAATTGCGCTCTGTGGTCCATTTTCTGACAACCGCCTCGACCTGGTTCGTGGGGACGCGTGCCGAGACCGCGTGCTCCGATGAATCCCATCTCGGGGCGGGATGCCGATGATCGTCGCGATCGCGAATCAGAAAGGCGGCGTGGGGAAGACCACCACGGCCGTGAATCTCGCCGCCGCGCTCGCCATGAGAGGGCGGAAGACACTCCTCATCGATCTCGATCCCCAAGCCAACAGCAGTATCTCGTTCCTGGACCACGGCACGATCGATCGCAGCATGTACGACGCGATCGCCGATCCGGCCTGCGACCTCGCTCAAATCATCCAGCCGGCGGCGTCGCTTCAAAACCTGTTCGTCGCCCCTGCGAGGATCGGCCTCGCGAAACTCGAGTCGAGATTGGTGGGAGAGCTCGACGCGCACTTCCGATTGAAGGACAAGATCGACAAGCTGGGGAGTGAGTACGCTCACGTCATCATCGACTGTCCGCCGGCTCTCGGGCTGCTGACGGTCAATGCCCTGGTGGCCGCGACGCACCTTCTCATTCCGATTCAGTCGTCCTACTTCGCGCTCGAAGGAACAGACGATTTACTCGAGACGATCGAGAAGGTCCGACAGCGTCCGAATCCCGGCCTCCGCATCCTGGGCGTCGTGATCACAATGCACGACAAACGGACCGCCCTGGCCAGGGACATCCGGGAACAGATCCAGAAGGTGTTTGGCGGGAAGGTCTTCCGCACGGTCATCAGCAAGAGCGTGCGCCTGGAGGAGAGTCCCGCCTATAAGGAATCGATTTTTACGTTCGCGCCGGAGTCCACGGGCGCGACGGACTACTACAGTCTCTGCGAGGAGGTCATCGAGCGTGCCGAAGCGAGGACTGCCTGAAACGCTGAGAATGCGCCACGACGAGCACTACGTCGAAGCCCTTGTGGGTTCGGCCGGGGAGCCGGTGGGCCGCATGGTGACCATCGATCTGCTCGACCCCAATCCCGACCAGCCGCGACAAGTCATGGGCGACCTGTCCGAGTTGATGGCATCGGTCGCCGAGAAGGGGATTATCGAGCCGCTGGTCGTTCGACAGCGCGGTAACCGTTATCAAATCATCGCCGGGGAACGGCGATACCACGCCGCAGTGCAGGTTGGGCTGCGTGAAGTACCGGTAGTCATCCGGGAGGTCGACGACGCCGAGGTCATGGAACTGGCGCTGGTGGAGAACCTGCAGCGCAAGGACCTGACAGCATTTGAAGAGGCCGAGGCATTACAGCAACTGGCCGACCGGTGCGGTCACACGCACGAGGACTTGGCGCGGAAGCTTGGAAAGTCCCGAACCTCCATCACTGAGTCGATGTCGCTGACGGCAATGCCCGACGAGGTCAGAAACCTTTGTCGGCTGGCCGACATTAGCGCTAAGTCCACGCTTCTTCAGATAGTTAGACAGGCCAACCCGCAGAAAATGGTCGCGCTGGTCGAGAAACTGGCTGGCCATGGCGCCGTGACGCGCAAATCGGCGCGCGAAGAGACGGCCAAAGCCAAGGCAGGACGGCCGAAGTCCTATGTGTTCGCGTTCCGCCCGCCGACGAAGGCTTTCGACCTGCGACTGAGTTTCCGCAAGAGCAAGGTCGAGCCGGACGAAATCATCCAGGCGCTCGAGAACATCATTCGAGAACTCAAAGCCAGCAAGCGGCACTGACAAGTCCGTTCGCGGAACATCCCATTCGAGACTCGCGTCGATGCAGGCCCGGGAAGCACCAAGGGCCTGCGCGGATACAGATCCCTTCAAGGGCAGAGCACTTCGGGGCGATGCCGGAGCCTTCAGGAGCCCGCCTTGGGAGTCCAAAGCCTGGGCGCATCAAGCTTCAATAGTTAACATAACGTGTGTTATGCGACGTTGACGAAATCCTTCGAGAAAGGCCTCCGACCCCGCGCCAAACCGTATAATCGAGCCGATAAACCCTGAAAGAACCGCCGACCGTTGATGCGCACTCTCGACCGCTACATCCTTCGTCAGATGGCTTGGCCGTTCAGCCTTGGCCTGGCCATCTTCACGTTTCTCCTCGTCGTGCCCGAACTCATGCGGTATGCAGAGGAATACGTGTCGAAGGGGGTCCCGCTCCTGACCGTCGGCCGGCTGGTCGTGACACTCCTGCCGTACGCGCTTGCGCTGACGATTCCGATGTCGCTTCTTCTGGCCTTGCTCGTGGCCTTCGGGCGGCTGTCGGCTGACCGGGAGTTCGTGGCGATGCAGGCGTGCGGCGTCAGCCTCTATCGGTTGTTTCGCCCGGTTGCCCTGGTGGCAACGACGAGCGCACTGGCCACCGCCTACGTCTACATGGTGCTGATTCCGATTGGGAACCAGGCCTTCCGCGAGATCACCTTCAACATCATTGCGTCGAGTGCCGAAAACGAGGTCAAACCGCGGGTCTTCTTCGAGGGGTTCCCCAACATCGTCGTGTACGCGCGGCAGTTGCCCCAGACCGGGGGCTGGGATGGCGTCTTCATCGCAGACAACCGATCCGGTGAAGGCGCCTCCGTCTATCTGGCGCGGCACGGGCGGGCCGTCATCAACCGCAACGCCAAGACGGTTGAACTGGTCCTCGAGGACTGGACGCGTCATACGGCTGATGCGAAGAGCGGATATGTGGTGGCGCGAGGCGACTACCTCGTCCTGAACATCAATCCGGCCGGCATGTTCGGCGTGGGGAGTGTCTCGAAGGGTCTGCGTGAAATGTCGGTGCCCGAGTTGCGCGAGCGCATTGCTGCTATTCGCACAGCAGGTGAGTCGCCACACAACGAGATATTCGAGCTCAACAAGCGGTACTCGATACCCGCAGCCTGCCTCGTGTTCGGGTTGATCGGGCTGGCACTCGGCGCGACCAATCGTCGCGATGCGAAGCTGGCGAGCTTTGTCGTCGGCGTCGCGGTGATCTTTGCGTATTACCTGCTGCTCTGGTTCGGGCAGTCGCTGGTTCGAGGACAGCTCGTGCCGTCGTGGTTCGCGGCGTGGCTCGCCAATATCGTCCTGGGAACGCTCGGCGCAATGTTGTTCAAGTGGCGGGACAGAGTCGCGGATCGGCCGATCACGATCCCGTTCGCTCACTCCCTCATTCGACGGTTTGCAGAGCGCACGCAGGCAATGGGACATGCCGCGCTCCCCTTCGGGATCCTCGACCGCTACGTCGCCTTCACCTACCTACGCTTGCTCGCACTGGCAGGCCTTGCGCTGATCGGCATGTTTTACGTGTCGGCCTTCATCGACCTGTCGGAGAAGGTGTTCAGGGGAATCGGCACGTGGGGAATGCTGGGTCAGTTCTTCGTGTTCACGACTCCCCAATATCTGTATTACATCGTGCCGCTCTCGGTCCTGCTCGCGTCACTCGTGACAGTTGCGATCCTGACCAAGAACAGCGAACTCGTCGTGATGAAGGCATGCGGCATCAGCCTGTATCGCTTCTCGTTGCCGATGGTGGCCGCGGCCGTTGCGGCCGGCGCTTTTCTCTTCACGCTTGAACAGACAATTCTCGGTCCCGCCAATCATCGTGCGCGTGTCATTCGGCACGTCCTCGACGGCGGCTCACCAGAAACGTTCGACGTACTGAATCGCCGGTGGGTCGTAGGGCGCGATGGTTCGATATACCACTACACCTCATTCGATCCGGACGCCAAACGCTTCAGCGGCCTGTGGGTCTACGAATTCGACGGTGCGATGCGGCGCATGACGCAGCGCACGTTCGGCGAAGAGGCGCGGTATACAGGCGCCACGTGGAATGTGGATCGTGGCTGGACGAGAACATTCAATCCGAGCGGTGAGCCGGCTGAGTTCTCCGAGTTTACGACGCTCAATCGTGCGCTCGAGCCCCCGGAGCACTTCTCGACCGATCCGCCCGATCCCGAGTTCATGAGTTTCACGCAACTGAGAGCCTACACGGAGCAACTTGCGCAAAGCGGCTTCGATGTGGTTCGTCAGCGCGTGGCGTTGTACCGGAAACTGTCGTTTCCGTTTGTCACGATCGTCATGACACTCATCGCGGTGCCCTTTGCGGTCACGATCGGACGAAGCGGAGCGATGGCGGGCATCGGTGTTGGCATCGTGATCGCCTTGGCGTACTGGATCACGATTCTCTTCTTCGCGGCGATGGGTTCAGGCGGAGTCCTGACACCGGTGCTTGCGGCCTGGGCACCGAATCTCCTGTTCGGCGTCGGCGCTGCGTACCTCCTGCTGACGGTCCGAACCTGATTCGCTATCGAACGTAGCGAATCTCGTCGAGCCAGACCTGCCCGCTCGATCCCTGCTTGGCGTGAACCGTATCCACGACGAACAGGAGGTCGCGGACGTCTTCGAGCAAGGGCTGGCCGGTGGCCGCGCCAAGCGGCAACATTTCATCGAAGGGGATGGTGACCGTGCGCGCCATCTTGTCGAGGTACACCGATCTTCCCCACCGACGATCCGCGGCGCCAGACGCACGCAGCTGAAACGTGAGTCGCATGGGCTGCATGGCTCGTGCGGTAAACGCGATGCCGGTAAATCGTGCGAGATCCGAACCCGATGCGATCACCGCAGCAACGTAGGGCGACTCCGACCGCGTTCCACCCAGCCCATAGCGCAGGAGTAACTGCGTGCCGTCGACGCTCTTCGCGACACCAATCGTGCCTTCAGATCGCACGCTCTTCTCGAGACGCCAGTCAGCAGCCGGACCGTTTGAGTACACAGCAACTGTCTGTGCGATCGGGGCAGCTCGTGACGACGTCTCGGGAGGGGCTTCGATCCCGACGTAGATCGGATTCGACAGAAGCCATGGAATGGCGGGCGAACCGGGTGCGCCTGGGCTCTCGATCTCGACGCGATACGCTGCTGGCTTCGACGGCGCCGTGTATTCCAGAACTGGCAGTGCGCCCGTTGCGACGGCCGTTCCTTCCGACAGCAACCTGATGGTCGAACCATCGGGACCATTGCTCTCGACGCGCAGCATCACCGGACCGTCGAGTGACAGGCGCTCGCCCATCATGGCTTGCTGTGCGCCGCTCGTGGCAGTGAACGTAAACGTCGCCGGGCTCGCGAGCGCATCAATCGTCGAGAAGACGCGGCCGTTGCGGATCGCGTCGAGCACGACCTCTGCATCTTCTGCCGGGTTCCCGTCTAACTGCACGCGTGGCAATGAAATCGACAACGCGCGGAAGACCTGCTCGTACGATGGCAGATGCACTGACAGCGAGCGACCGTAGGGATCACCACCGGGTCCGACACGCGCGTGCGCGTCCGCCGCGGCGACTGTGACGACGGACCTTTCGCGAATCATCGTGTCCCATCGATTCAGGAGATCGTCGGGACGATCGAGCAACGTCACAAGTGTCGCCGCGCGTCGAAACGGATACGTGAACAGCGCGCGACCAAGTGTGCCCCATCCTTCGTCGCGCCACTGACTGTCGCCGTTCAGCCACTCGATACCGTCGAATGCGGCGTTCCAGTCATTCCACCGCAGTTCCGCCCGAGGGGAATCCGGATGCGCAGCGATCGACAGCGCTCCCATCCGGCGCACGTCTTCGAGGACGTCAGCGAGTTCCCCGGCCAGGGGGAACTCAGACTGTGGCAGACCTAACGCAACGACATGCCCGCCGTTGGTGCTGATCTCGACGGCATCAATGCAGAGGACTCCGTAGCGATACACCGGAGTATCCGAACCACGTGTTCCGTCGCCATGATCGGTAACGATCACGAACTGGAGACCCGCGCGGCGCGCGGCGGCAGCAACCTCGTCCACCGTTCCGGTGCCGTCCGAGCGCCGTGTGTGAACGTGAATCGCGCCGCGAATCGGCGCCGTGTCGGTCGAACTCGTCGACAGCGTCACCGACTGAGGCGGCAGCAGCACGTACCACGCGATACCGCCGGCGACGGCCACCAGCGCCCACACCCATTTGTTCATGCCCGCGGGTGGAACTGATCGTAAATGGTGCGCATGCGTTGCTCGAGCACGTGTGTGTAGATCTGCGTCGTCGAAAGATCGGCGTGACCCAACATCATCTGGATGGCTCGCAGGTCTGCACCGCGCTCGAGGAGATGCGTCGCAAACGAGTGGCGAAGCATATGTGGACTGAATGACCTCGTGATGCCCGCCTGGCGTGCGTAGCCTTTAAGAATCTTCCAGAAGCCGACCCGCGTCAGCCCGATGCCTCCACCACGCGCGTTGACGAAGAGCCGGTTGCTCCGTCGTTTCCCGAGCAGCACGCTGCGCGCCTGCTGCAGATATCGTTTCACCCACGTCGCTGCCTCGTCACCGATGGGAATGATGCGCTGCTTGTCACCCTTGCCCGTACAGGTCAGGTACGACGCCTCCAGATTGACGTCCGCCGGCCGAAGAGCAACGAGCTCCGACACGCGCATGCCGGTTGCGTACAGCAACTCGATAACGGCGCGATCGCGAAGGCCGCGCGGCGTCGAGATATCCGGCTGCGCAATCAGAAGATCAACATCCTCGACGGAGAGATATCGGGGCAGCACCTTCCATGCCCGCGGCGGATGCAGGTCCTCCGAGGGGTTCGTACGCAGCCGTCCATCGATCAGGAGGAAGCGATAGAACCCTCGGTAGCATGCGACAGCGCGCGCCACCGATCGCGGTGACCGCCCCTGGGACATCATGTCCCTGACGACTTCCTCGAGGTCCTGCCGTGTCAATCGATCGGCTGACGTCCCCCGACCGGCCGCAAATTCTGCCAACCCATTCAGATCGCGCGCGTAGCTCTCGATCGAGTTGGCCGCGAGACGGCGCTCAACGGTGAGGTGCGTGAGATACGCGTCTAATGCGGACACAGTGGTCGCCACTTTGATTCAGTTGGGCCTCGGTCGTGACCCGCTCCGGATAGAATTGTAGTCGTATGCCCGTGCGTTCAAAGTGGCAGTCGCTGCCCACCGAAGCCATCAACGCGGTCAGCCTCGGGATCGACAAACTCGCGGCCGACGACATCGTCGACCTGATGCTCAACGAAGACCGCAAGATGCTCGAAGCCGTGAGGCGCGAGCGCGAACGGATCGCCGTCGGCGTGGAGATGATCGCGGCGGCCCTCCGCAAGGGCGGACGGATCGTCTTCGTGGGTGCCGGCACGAGCGGACGTCTGGGTATCCTCGAGTCCGCCGAGATGCCGCCGACGTTTGGAACGGAGCCAGAGAACATTCAGGCGGTGATGGCCGGCGGGCGCGACGCGATCTTTGCGGCGAAGGAAGGCGTCGAGGATCACTACGAAGAGGGTGCGCGCGCAGTCTCACGTCTCCGGCCAAGCAAGAAAGACATCGTCATCGGCGTGTCGGCGAGCGGCATGACACAGTTCGTTCGCGGTGCCCTCACCATCGCGCGTAAGGTTGGCGCACGAATCATCTTCGTCACGTGTGACCCGGGTACCGAGTTGCAGACGTTCGTCGATCTCACGATCGCGCCGGGCGTGGGCGCTGAAGTCATTGCCGGCTCAACGAGACTCAAGGCGGGCACCGCCACCAAGCTCGTCCTGAACATGTTGACCACCGGCGCGATGATTCGAACGGGCAAGACCTACGGGAACCTGATGGTCGACGTGCAGACAGGTTCGGAGAAACTGAAGGATCGCGCGCGACGGATCGTCAACATCGTCACCGGCCTCGAGTACGACGAGGCCGATCGCCTCCTCAAAGTCGCGCATTGGAACGTCAAGGCCGCGATCGTCATGCAGAAGACCGGTTTGTCGTACACCAAAGCGCTCTCGCGTTTGCGGAAGGCGCATGACTCGATGCGCGAGGCGCTCGGCGAAGACATCGAGCCTCGTCTGCGCGGCTTGCTCCAGGGACATGCCGAAGCGGCCGCTGTCGCAAATGAGTTCAGCACGGTCAAGGCTGGCGACGACACCACCCGCCGGCGGCGGTCATAACGCGGCTGCGGCCGCGCGATCCAGATACGCCTCGACTCGACGATGGAGCTGGAGGAACGACGCAGGCAGCGTCGTCGTGACAGGTCCGCGCAGCATTCCAGCCACTGCTGACGCCTTCCGCGCACCTGTTGCGATGATCACGATCGTGTCTGCACGAAGGATCGTTCCTATCCCAATCGACAGCGCCTCTGTCGGAACGAGGGCCGCTCCGCCGAATGGGCCTGCGTTCTCCGCGCGCGTCGAGTCGAGCAGGGTAACTCGATGCGTGCGTGCGGCCAGAGTCTGTCCAGGCTCGTTGAACCCGATGTGTCCGTTGACGCCAAGCCCGAGCAGCAGAAGATCGAGACCACCTACCGCTGCGATCGTTTCTTCGTAACGTTCGCATTCACTGTCCGGATCGGGCGCCACTCCATTGAGGCTGTGGGTCTGGTTGGGACTGAGGTTGATTCCCGAGAGCAGGTGCTCCGTCAGGAACCGCCGGAAGCTCCCGGCGTGAGACTCGTCGAGACCGACGAATTCATCCAGCAGGAACGCCGTCGCGTGAGAGAAGTCGGCCTCCCCTGCTGAATGGAGTCGGCCCAGCTCCGTGTAGGTCTCCACAGGCGTTCGACCTGCAGGCAGGCCAAGGACGAGATCAGGAGTGCGTCGCAACGTGTCAGCGACATGTCGGGCAAGCGCCCGGCTGGCTTCCGTTGCGGTTTCGAAGATCGTGACGTCCAAGAGCGTCAGATGTAGGACGGCAGCAAGAGCGTTCCTCGCGCGGCCGCAAGAGCGAGCGTGACTGCGCCTCGTGCAGGCTCGACGTCCAGGGAGCGGACCTCGCTTCGAGGTGCGACTTCGGCCATACGTTGGCAGACATCAGCCGAGAGCGCCGGTATGGCTCTGAAGATTCCGCCCGCGAGGATCGTCGGAAAGACATCGCCGCGCATCCCGAGTCGTGTCACCACCGATGCCGCCGCAGCCACGAGTTCTTCGGCAGCGCGCGCGAGGATGTCCGAGGCGACCGCGTCGCCCGCGAGCATCGCCTCTTGCACGACAGCGGCGAGGCCGGCCAGGAGCGGTCGCTGGAGCCCACGATCGTAGATGGCGTGAATGAGATCGGAGGGCGTTGCGAGATGCATCTCGGCAAGCACGAGCTCGGTGAGCCTGGTTGCTGGTCCACGGCCATCGAATGCCCGCACGACAGCCGAAAGCGCCGCGCGACCAATCCAGTACCCACCGCCTTCGTCGCCAAGCAGGTAACCCCAGCCGCCGGCGCGACACGCGCGTTTCGACGCATCGACGCCGTACGCGATCGACCCTGTACCGGCGACGATAACCACGCCGGCCTGTTCGCCAGCGCCGGCCACCAGCGCGACGAGCGCATCGTTGACGACGGTGACGCGCGCCTTGAAACCAATCCGTCGCATGATGCCTTGAACCGCTTGAGCGTCGTTCGGACGATCGACGCCTGCAATCCCCAGGCAAATCGCGTCCGGTCGCACGTCGCGTTGCGCGAGCGTGTCCTCCATCACCTGATGCAGGACCTTCTCGACGGCGAGTTCGCCTGACGCCTGCAAATTGGCGCCAGCTCCGTGTGACTCGGCGAGTACGCGACCGCTCTCGTCGGCAAGCAGGCACACCGTCTTCGTGCCGCCAGCATCGATGCCCAATACATACATCGTGAACGGGATAAGTATGGTACATTCCGCTCGTTAGATGGCGTACGGCCACACTGGATTCCGCCACCGATTCCGGCGCGCGGGCATTCCGCTTCGAGTCGCGTCTGCAGCCCTGATCGTCGCAGCAGCGCACGCAGCCCTCGTCGCTGCGGGCGGCACGTCGATGCGCGCGTTCTGGATTCCATCGTCGTCGATGTCGTCGACGCTCAACATCCGGCGAGCGATTTCATCGGCGGTGTCGAGCGGCTATGACGCGGTGATCGCTCCGCTGGCAATCGGTGCTCGCAGCGATTCCGATTCCTTCGATGCGGGAGAAGAGCTGCTTCGCGAGGCGCGCGAGCGCGGTGTCGCCGCTCACCTCTCGGTCACCGTGAACATGGTGGCCAGCGCCGACGAACTTCCAGCCTCGCGTGATCACGTCATCTACCAGCATCCGGAATGGTTGATGGTGCCGCGGCAGATCGCCACGGAGATGCTCACGATCGATGCGCGCAGTCCTGCTTATCTTGGAAGGATGGCACGCTGGACACGAGCGAACGTGGATCGCGTTGCTGGTTTGTACGTCTCACCTCTGGATCCGGCCGCGACGCAGTATTTGGTGAACGCAGTCGTCACTGCAGTTGGACGATACGCGGTGGATGGCGTGTTCCTGGATGCCGTCGAGTTCCCGGGCGAGGACTTCGACTACAGCCGGCATGCGATGGACCTGTTTCGCACGCGCATGCGCGGCGCGATGTCGTCCGCCGAACGCGCACGATTCGACGAAATCGAGGCGATCGATCCTTTCGCGTACTCCGAAGAGTTTCCGGACGAGTGGCGGCGCTTTAGAGAGTCCGCGCTGACAGATCTGCTGGAACGCGTGCGCAGCGGGTTGACCGCGAAGAGTCCCACGATCTCGATTGCGGCGCGCGCTCGTGCGGATGCGGATGTGTCGCTCCGGGAGCATTTTCAGGCCTGGCGCACGTGGCTCGATCGAGGCATCGTCGATCGCGTTGGCTATCACAGTCGTTCGACGGGCGCGGTGCTGCTCTCGGCGGACGGCGTGTTCGCGTCAGTCTTGGACGCTCCGTCAGGTGTGCAGGCCGCAGGCGCTGGCGGCCCGCGATAGGCGCGCGCCGTGGCGCATTCATTCGCGGGGGCACGACAGGTACTCGAGCGCGCAGTCACCGTCAAGGCCTTCCCCGCCGCCGTTGTCGAAGTAGGTACCGCGCACCGGCCACTCTGGCGCCAGGCCTTCGGGCATCTTTCCCTGGATGTTGAGGCTGCGGACACGCGTGAGGACACGGTGTTCGACCTCGCGTCGCTGACGAAAGTCCTGGCGACGACGCCGCTGATCATGCAACGGGTCGAACGCGGCGGCCTGGGCCTCGACGATCCAGTTTCGACCCACGTCTCGCTCTGGAGAGACGAACACGGCGGCGCACCGGTCACCATCCGCGATCTCCTGGCTCATTGCAGCGGGTTGCCTGCGCACCTGCCTTTCTACAGAGAGCTCAAAGGACGCGCCGCATTCGAGGGCGCGATCTGTGCGACTCCCCTTGCGTATCCGCCGCGATCGAAGTCGATCTACAGCGACCTTGGGTTCATGCTCCTGGGCTTCATTCTCGAGGACGTCGGTGCTCCCCTTTCACTGCGATTCGACACGCTCCGACAGCAGATGGGCGGCATCCAGGACTTGCAGTTTCAGCCGCCAGTGCTGTGGCGGGCGAGAACCGCGCCGACGAGGCGGGACGAATGGCGAGGGCGATTGCTCGTCGGCGAAGTCGATGATGACAACGCGTGGGCGCTCGGAGGTGTCGCCGGCCATGCCGGGCTCTTCGGGACGGTGCAGGCAGTCGGCGAATGCGCGCGGCATCTGCTCCAGATCCTTGCAGGCCGGCAAGGCGCGTTTCAGGAGCAGACGCTTCGCACGTTCATCTCGCGACGTACGGACGTGCCGGGGAGTTCGCGCGCGCTTGGTTGGGACACGATGCTACCCACGTCCTCGTGCGGGACACGCCTCTCGCCACAGGCCTTCGGCCACGTGGGCTTCACGGGAACGTCGCTATGGATCGATCCGCATGCGGCGATCTATGTCGTTCTGCTGACCAATCGCGTGCATCCAACCCCGGACAATGACGCGATCAGGCAGATACGACCTGCGTTGCACGATGCAGTGATGGACGAACTCGGCAGGAACTAGATCAGTTTCCTCTTGCGCCCCTCGGCGAGAACCCGCCCCGTCCGCGCGCGCCCCCGACCGGCGTTGATGTATCACCGCCGCGGCCGGGACCCACGCCTCCTCGACCACCGGCTCTGCCCCCTCGGCCGCCAGGTGTTTGCCCACCTGATCCCGGTGGTGCCCCGGCCTGGGTCGAAGCAGCTGTGGCCATGAAGAGCCACTCGTTGTATTTGTTCTTGCCGTTGTACAGACGCATTGAGGTCTGAGTGCTCTTGCTTGCGACAGCGAGAATGCCTCCGGCGGCCTGCGCATTCGCGGCCTGCGCGCCAGCCGTGAACGGACTTCGCGCGGTCTGCATCCCTTGTGCGCCGAGTGGCGTTCCTCGGCCGAACGTCGATTGCGCCGGTGACTGCTGTTGTGAGGCGCCGGTGAATCCTGCGCCGATCGGCGTGCCGCGCCCGCCGGTTGCTCCCGTACCGCCAGCACCACGACCGCGTTGCCCGTCTAGCGCCTGCGGCGCCCCGCCGGTTGCTCCCGTACCGCCAGCGCCGCGACCGCGTTGCGCGTCGAGCGCCTGCTGCGGTGTCGTGCTCATGGCTTGCGCGAGCTCAGGACTGCCGGCGCCGAGGTACTGAAAGTCGCCGCCGGTGATTGGGTCCTTGTACTTCTTCCGAAGGAATCGCTGGTCGATCAGGACCTCGACGTCAGGCGGGAGTTGATTGGCGTACTTGCGTTGAAAGAGCGCGATGGCGCGGGCGTACTGTTCTCCGCGGAAGACGAGTTCGGCCTCACGTTCGCGCCGTGCAACCGTCTGATACACCGGCATCGCCGTGCTCAGCACAATCGCCATCACGCTCATCGCGACGAGGAGCGCGGCCATCGCATAGCCGCGCTCCTGTCGCCGAACGTGAGCTTCCTTCATCAGAACGTTCCGAGGAGGATCTGCGTTGTTGCGACCAGCGACTGTCCGTTCGTGAGGTCGATCTTCACGGTCACGGTAACTGGCGCATTCGCATCCGACGTGTACACGTGAGTCGTACTCGGGCTATTGGTGATGATCGAGCGGCCGTCACCGAACGCCCACTCAAACCGGGTCGGTTGAATTGCCGTGTCATCCGGAGAAACGCTCACGGTGGCCGTGAACGCGAACGGCTGACCCGATCCAAGCACGGGAGTGCCAGGGGTCGCAGTGAGCGTTGCCGTTGCGACGCCTGCAGGCTCGCGACGTGTCACTGTAACTGCCGTGCTCTGCTTCGCGCCCGCAGATGCCGTCACCGTTGCCGTCCGATCTGTCGTCAGCGTGACTCGCGCTTGACCGTTGGCGTCGGTCACCGCCGAGGAACTCGAGAGCGTACCCTCTGACGACGAAAACGTTACGGGCAGGCCGGCCAGTCTGCGACCGTTCGAGGCCGTGACGGTCGCTACAAGGTCGACGGTCCCGCCGCCCGAGGGTACAGACCCTGGGTTCGCTGCGAGACTGACCGTCTCCGCGCCTGCGGCGCCCACGGTGATTCGCACAACGTTGCTGTTTGTCGTGGACGGAGTACTCGTCCCGCCATTGCCGGTGCTCGGAGGGGTCGTCCCACCAGTGCCACCGGAGGTTGCCGTAATATCTGCGACGCCGGAGGAATCACCGGCCATGAAAGTCGCTACTGCATAACCATTCGTCGTCAGTGCGTCGACCGGATCCACGTCGACCAAGATTGGTCGCAAAGTGGACCGTGGTGCCGTTTTGCACTGCCGTCCCACTCGACTCAACCACGTATGCGGTGATTTGGGTGGTGCCTCCGGGGTCGACGAACGTGCTTCCGGCGGAGATCGTCAGCGCCGATCCTGACGGTGCGGTTAGTGGCATTGTGTCGCACGCCACAGCCGCGATGGCCACGAGCGTCGCGCATACAAAGCTGATTCGACTCAACATCATCATTCCCACTCAGAGTAAGGCTTGCCGTCAGACCCCGTTTGATCGGAGCCGCTCTTCACATCAGCGATGCCCGGCTCGGCCGATGGATTGGATGGATCGGCCTCCGACGGCACGGTCTGCCACGTCTCGGCCGATCCCGTGAACGGATCGGGTGCGATGCTTCGCAGGTATTTCTCCGTCACCAGCGCCTGCAGGTCTGACGGGTACTTGCCCTTGTCCGCGTAGTACTCGTCGATCGCTTTCCGCATCTGGAAGAGATCTTCCTTGAGCGCCGCTTCCTTGCCGCGCTGAACGCTGGTGCCGTAGACGGTCAGGCTGACACCTGCGAGCAGGACGAGCAGCACCATGACGATCAGCAACTCGATCAGCGTGAAGCCGTCGAGACGATCGCGCAGGTTCGCGCCGTTGTTTCGTCGCACCATCGTTACCAATCTCGGTATTTCGTTCCGTCGAGCGCAGTGCCCTCGCTCTTCGTATACACATCGAACACGTTCTGGCGGCCCCACGATTTGGAGCCGGGATCGTCCTGATACGAACGCAACCCCCATTCATCCCTGGTCATCGGATCGACCGGAACGCGACGGAGGAACTTGAGTTTCCGCCCCGACGCGTCGTTGGCCACCGACACGCCATCGACGAGCGTTTCGAGATCCGGCGGATAGCCTTCGTTAGCCGGCTCGAGCTCGGTCGACGGGATGAGACCCTGATCGACGGCGTCCTTGAACTTGTCGAGCGCCGTCCGCATCTCGCGCAGCGCGCGATGAAGCTCCGCCTCACGCTGTCGCTGCATCGTGACCTGGGCCAGCGGCATGACCGTCGATGCCAGGACCAGCAGGATCGTCGTGACGACGATCATCTCGATGAACGTGAAGCCGCGCTCGCCGTTCACTGCACTCTCACCGCCGGGACCGCAGAAAACTGCAGGTTGACGGGACTCCCATTCGGCCCGCTCGCCGAGCCCGTCACATTCAGATTGGCGGCGCCAGGTGCGACAGGTTCGAAGAGCAGCCCCGCGAGTAACCCGGTTCCTGCCACGCCTGTGATGTCACCGCGGCGAACAACGGCGATGTCCACGCGTCCCGCGACAGGATCAGGCTGCTGGGTGAACGACGCATTCACGCCGCCGGCGCGCATGAAGCTCCCCTCCTGCACGTTCACGAGTCGAATGACCGCAGGGTTGTATGTGACAGTGAGCGTCACGCCGGAAAGTTGCGATGCGTTCGTGATCGAAATCGGCACGAGGTACGGCCCTCCGCCGACACGGAACTCTGGACCAGGAACCGAAACCACGACCTGCCCCGCCGCGACAGACGTGGGACCGGGCACCGGAGCACCCAATGCGTTTGGATTCGGCACGGGCGGCGCCGGCTGCTGCGGCGCGGGCGCCGGGACCGCCGCCGGAGCTACCGGGGGCGGCGCGAGTGACTGTCCTGCCGGTGCGGGTGCCGCTGCGCCAGCTTGCCCGGGTTCGGGGTTCGCGCCGATTAACGGAGGCGGTCCGCTGAGCCCGAGGTTCGACTGCGTGCCGATGTAGATGGGTCCGAGGTCGTTGGCGGTGAACTCGCGAGACCGCACGATTCGCGGAGTCAACAGCATCACCACGTCCGACTGCTGAATCGAGTTGTCGTTCGCCGAGAACAGCTGCTTGATCACGGGCAGATGCATCACCCAGGGTATCCCGGAGAGCTGCCGGCGCTGCTGCTCCTGCAAGAGACCCGCGAGCAGAGTGGATTCACCTTCCCGCAGTCTCAGGTCCGTCTCGACGCGCCGCGATCCGAACGACGGCAGCTCCTGCCCCGCGATCGTGATCCCCGCGCCGAGGTTGCTACTCTCGATCATCAGCTTGATCTGAATGTCGCCTTCGATGCTGACGCGCGGCGTCATCTGCACCGTCACACCGACGGGGCGATAGGTGAACGACGTCAGCGGGTTGAAGTTCGCTCCGCCCTGCGCGAGCGGCGTGAACGTCGTCGACGGCACCGGGATGTCTTCGCCGAGATTCAGCTTGAGGTCCGAGCCTTCGGCGCCGCGAAGCTGCGGCTTGGCGATGACCTTCGTCTCTGAGTCGGTCTCGAGGAATCGGACCACCGCCGACGGAACGGCAAGATAGAAGTCGCTGGTGCTGATGCCGCGCGAGACCGTGTTGAGATTGAAGGGCCGTGGATTGAGCGTCGTACCGTTTTCGGTCGTCCCTCCACCTCCGGCGATGCGCGGATCGACTTCAGGCGAGAACACCGCGTTGATCGCGTAGGTTCCGAGATCGAGGCCGTACTGCTGCGCGCGGTTCCGGCTGACCTCGAGAATCTGCACGTCGACGACGATCTCGGCGCGCGGCTTGTCGAGCGTCTCGATCATGCGCTCGATGATGGCCATCATCGAGGTGGTCGCTCGGATCGTGACGGTGTTCGTGCTCTTGTTGGAGGTCACCGCCGGCGCGAGCGCCTGCCCCACCGGACGAATGACCTGGTTGATCGTCTGTGCAAGCTCCTGCGAGTCCACGTACGACAACGGGAAGCTGACGATGACCTGCTCCTCGTATTGCGCGCGCTTCTGCGCGTTGTCCGGGATGATCATGATCGTCTTCGGGTTCATGACCTTGTAGAAGAGGGCATTGGCCGCGACGATCTGCTGCAGGGCCTGCTCCAGCGTGACCTCGACGAGGTTCACCGTGTAGACGCGATCCTGGTAGGTGCTGTCGTACGTCACGTTGATGCCAGTCGCTTCGCCGACGAAATTGAAGATGTCGCGCAGGCTGGCCTGCTGGAAGCGAATCGGCTGAACGACGCTGTTGAAGTTGAAGAGGGGCGCTGCCTGCCCTGCCCGGGCGGCTTGACGGAGCTGCTGCGCCGACGGCCGCGGGCGACTCTGTTCGATTTGATCCCGGAGCTTGCGTTCGAGATCGAGCACCTTCCCTGCGATAGCTCGATTGGCAGGGTCGTACTCGCTCGCGCGACGGAACTCCATCAGAGCCTGATCGAGCTGTCCCCGCGCTTCGGCGAGTCTCGCGGCGTCGATGTGTATGCCGGCCGCGCTGAGATTCGCCCGTTCGTAGGAGATCCTGTACTGGACGTTCTGGGGATCCTCCTGAAGAGCCTTGCGATATTGCTCGACGGCGGCGTCCCAGTCGCCGGCTCTCGCGGCGGTGTCGCCTTTCGAGTAGGCGCTTCTGGCCGCGCAGCCAGCGGCCACAATGGCCAGTACGACGAAGGCAGCAATGGTTGCGTGTGAATGTCTCATTGTCCTGACAGCCGAATAGTCTGCCGTCCACGTCCATCGACGTAGATCAGGTCAGCTGAATCGTTGCCAATTCGCAGCACGCGATATCGGCCTTCGATGACGTCGCCCTCTTTCCCGTTGAACACGTTGCCACGACCATCACTCAGCACCGCGACTCGTGGAACTTCACCGGGTTGATCGAGATACCCGATGAAGCGGAGCGGAATCGGAGGAGGCGGTGGCGGTCCGGTCGGCGCTTGTGGCACAGGCTCGACCGGCACTCGAGGCGTTGGTTGCGGTGGTACGGCAAGAGCAGCCGCACGCTTCTCTCCGAATCGGAATACATCGCGGCTGGGCGTCGACTTGCCGTTATCCTGCCGGTCGAGTGACTCGAGCCGCACATCTCCGACCGGGTTGCCCTGACGCGACGTCTGTGCTCCACCACCGGCGGGGACGGTCGTACCACCGTTGACGGGCGCCGCTGGAAAACGCAGGAAGTAGAACGCTCCGCCGACGATCGCGGCGACGATAAGCAAGAGCACCAGACGAGAGCGCATCGTCATGGCTTCGTCGTCTCCGTCGTCCGGAAGTAGGTCGAAAGCTGCAACGTCAGGCGCACCGAGTCGCCGTTTTGCACGCTTTCCATCAGGCCGACATCGTCGATCACGACGAACTCCGGCGACGCCTCGATGTCGTGAATGAAGTCGCGGATATCCGCGTAGCTCCCGGCGAGATCCATCGTGACCTTCAACCGCGTCAGGTTGCTTCCGCGTTCGACTACTGGTTCGTATTTGCGGCGCTCGAAGTCGAGTTGCGACTTTGCGGCCAGCTGCGCCAGGCGTGCGAAGGTGAGGCGTCTGGCGCCGGTCAGATCCTGGGCGAGGACGCTGCTGTAGAAGGTGTCGAGCTCCTTGAGCGCGCGGTCCTTGCCTGTGAGCGTGCCGTTCGCCCGCGCGAAGTCGGCCTGGGCGGCCGCGAGCGCTTCCTCCGCGGCTCGCGTCCGCTGCTCGACGTTGGCCACATCGCTCTGGAGCGGATACACAAAGAACGCAAAGACAAGCAGGTTGATCACGACGCCGGCGATAAGCGCATAGACCACACGCCGGTGTTCAGCGATGACCCGCTGGATCACGCTCTGGTGGGCGTCACTCACCGGCGGCTCCTGTGGTGCGCGGGCTGGCGGCCGCGGCCTGTGGCGTGGGTTCTGAGGCTGGTGGAGTGTAGACCCCTTCCACGAGCGCGTTGATCAGCCCCTCTGGAGTGGTTTGCTCCTCCGCGACGAGCACTTCGTGGAACCGGCCCGTCTTTTCGAGCGCGTCGATAAAAGACTCCAGGTCCTGCACCTGACGTGCCTCCACGCGCAGATTCACGATCAACCTACCCGTTCGATCTTCCACGGTCTGAAAACTGGTCAGTCGCACGTTCGCGGGCTCTGTTGTCTCGAGCTGCGCGAACAGCTCCGACCACGAGAACGCGCGCAGGTCGATGATCGCGTTGGCCTCTTCTGCGGCGGCCGCCACGTCGTTCAATTCCTTCGCGTCGATCTGCGATCGAATGCGACGGGCTTCGTCGCGCAGGCGCTGGGCATCGGCCTCTGCCTGCGCCGCCCGTGCACCGAGGGCGCGTCCGCTGCTGGTCAGCCGGATCAGTTGCACCAGGTTCAGCAGCGTCAGGACAATGACGAGCAGCGCCATGGCGCCCAGCGTCACCTGCACCGCGCGGATGTTGTAGAACGGCCGCGTCGAGAGATTTGTTCTCAGCATCAGGCCGCTGCCTCTTTTCGAGTCCTGAGCAGCATTCCCACCAGCGGCGACAATGTCGCCATCAACTCAGGTGTCGCCGTGATGCGATCGGTGAGCGCGGCTCCGCGAGTCGGGTCGATGGGCTCGACGACAGTTCCCATGCGCGCCTCGAGGTTTCGACGCGCCAGATCGACTTCACCCTGAAGACGCCCGATCCCACCGAGCAAGATCCGGCTGAACCCGCGACCCTCGAGTCGATCCTGGTAGTACATCGCGGTCTGGTGCACGACGTCTTCCATGGCTTCCGCGTCGCCCTCGACGCGATTGCGGAAGAAGAGGACGTCATCGCGGCGCAGGATCGCAATCGACGTGTACTCCGGGCGCATGTGGACCACGAGCCAGTCGCCCGCAGTGCCGAGATTCGAGCTCAGAAAGAGGTTGATCACCGCAAACGTGGAGATGTCCACGAGACCGGCTTCAATGCCGATTCGTTCGCAGACGCCCTCGTATTCGCGGATTGTCTCTCGGCGCGCCACGACGACGACGAATTCGCCGCCGACCGCCTGGTGCGCGCCGGCAGTGTACGTGAGGCAGGCATCGTCCACTGGAAATGGCGTCGACTTCTTCACCTGCCACCGAATCAACTGATTGAGATCGTCGCGCCGGGTCGGTGTCTGATCGAAACGAACGAGCGAGACCTTGGCGGCCACGTCGGGAATCACGAGGGCGACGCGCTTCGGCTTGAGACCCAGACTCTGGCAGGCGGAGTCGAGCGCGCGCGCGACAGCGTCAGGGTCGGCAATGTTCGTGGATGTGAGAGAAGGCGTGACCGCGCCTGGCGGTAACGGCTCGACGGCATAACCCTGCACCACGGGGTTCGAGCTGCGGCCGCCAAGGACCGCCACAGACACCGCGGCGGGCGAGATCTCGAGCGCCGCTTCGAGCGGCGGGCTGGCCAGCCATGACGCGAGGATGCTCATTCGACGAATGTCACCTTGTTGATTTCACGTAGCGTCGTAAGCCCGGTAAGGACCTTTTCGATTGCCGACTCGCGGAGGAACCGCATGCCATCCTCGTGCGCAGCTTTCTTGACTTCCGAGGCCGGCCGCCGGTCGAGAATCATCTCTCGGATGCGATCGGACAGATTCAGCAGCTCGCAGATCGCCGTCCGTCCCTTGAACCCCGTGCCGCCGCACTCGACGCATCCGGTTCCTTCGTAGAAGCGATGTGTCTGCGCCAGCTCGGGAGACAGACCCGCTTCCTGCAGCGCTTTCGCATCCACCAGCTTCGGGCGCTTGCAGTGCGAGCAGATCAACCGCACGAGCCGCTGCGCCATGACACAGTTCAGCGCGGACACGAACTGATACGGCTCGACGCCCATGTTCAGGAAGCGGCCGAGCACATCGACCACATTGTTCGCATGGACCGTCGTGAACACAAGGTGACCAGTCAGTGCAGACTGGATGGCAATCTGGGCAGTCTCAGGGTCGCGAATCTCACCGACCATGATCTTGTCCGGGTCGTGGCGGAGGATCGAGCGAAGGCCGCGGGCGAACGTCAGCCCCTTCTTCTCGTTGATCGGAATCTGCGTGATCCCGCGTAGCTGATATTCGACGGGATCTTCGATCGTCACGATCTTGTCTTCGACGGACTTGATCTCGGAGAGCGCGGCGTAGAGGGTGGTCGTTTTGCCAGACCCCGTGGGTCCAGTGACGAGCACCATGCCGTACGGCTCGCGGATGTACTTCCTGAAACGACGCAGTTCCAATTCCGGCAAGCCGAGGATGTCCAGCTTCAGCTCGGTGAACTGCTCGCTGATCGATTCCTTGTCGAGGATTCGGATGACGGCGTCCTCGCCGTGGACGCTCGGCATGATCGACACGCGGAAGTCGATCGTCTTGCCCGGCATCCGCACTTTGAAGCGGCCGTCCTGCGGAACCCGCTTCTCCGCGATGTCGAGCTCCGCCATGACTTTCACACGCGAGATGATCGAACTGTGGAACTGCTTCCCGATCGGCCGCATCGCCGGCTGGAGCACGCCGTCGATTCGATACTTCACGTAGACGGCATCGTCGCCCGTCTCGATATGGATGTCGCTCGCGCGACGCTGAATGGCGGTGTAGATCGTCGAGTCCACCAGCTTGATGATCGGACTGATGTCGCTGGTGAGCCGTTCGACGGTGAGGTTCTCTTCGCCGGTCTCGTCCTCTTTCAGGACCTGAAGCTCGAATCCTTCGGTCGCTTCCTCGAGGACACGCTGCGAGCTCTCGCTCTTCTTGAGGATTGCCTGAATAGCCGACGGCGCACCGACCGTGACGCGAATGGGCGTCCGGAGGATCACGCCGAGCTCGTCGATCATCGGAAGATCGGTCGGATCAGAGACGACGATCACCAGCGAGCGTCCCTCGCGGCGATGCGGCACGAATCCGTAGCGCAGCATCAGGTCGGCCGGTATCGATCGGAACAGATCCTGATCGATCCGGAACTCACTCATCTCCACGAATTCCAGCCGATATCGGACTGCGAGCGCGCGCGCCCGCACGACTTCTTCGGAGAAGTCGTCGGAATCAGGGAGTGGATTCGTTTTCGCGGTTGCCATTACACGCCTACCACGGAGCTCAGTTCGAACAGCGGCATATACAGAGCCAGCACGACAATCGCAATGACGATCCCCATGAACACGAGCAGAACTGGCTCCACCAGGGTGATAAACCGCCCGACCTCCGTCTCGATTTCCTCGTCGTAGAACTCCGCCAGGCTATTCAACATTTCCTGGAGAGCACCGGTGGACTCTCCAACCTCCACCATCTTCACGGCCACGTCAGGGAAGATGTTGCGCTCGCGCAGCGCCGCGGCAAACCCCTGCCCTTCCTGAACGCGCACGCGAACCCGATCCAACTCACGCGCGAGATGCTGGTTCGACAACGACCGCACGCTGATTTCGAGGGCGTTCACGAGCGGAATCCCACCCCCAAGCAGTGTCGCCAACATGCGCGCCAATTGCGACGTGGAAAAC
The DNA here is from genome assembly GCA_963818645.1 of uncultured Acidobacteriota bacterium. Lineage (GTDB taxonomy): Bacteria > Acidobacteriota > Vicinamibacteria > Vicinamibacterales > UBA2999 > Gp6-AA40. The sequence goes on from CAWFTF010000023.1 coordinate 59,307, forward strand.
TTTCGGGCGGTCTCGCCGATCCACGGAAGGTCGAGCACCCATCTGTCCAGTCGATGACGCTGAGCGGGCTGGCGGGACCAGACTGTCGCTGCAACAGCCAGGCCAACTACCCCAACAACGATAAAACCAATGTTGGCGACGACGCCGTTCGAAACCGCGACGACGATCCGTGTAGAAAGGGGTAGTCCCTTATCGAAGTTCGCATAGAAATCGGAGAAGGCGGGCACCACCTTCAAGACGATGATTCCGACGAGGGTGATCATCATGGTGACCAGAATCGCCGGGTAAATCAAAGCAGAAAGCGTGCGCCTCTTGACGGCCCCGATGATCTTTTCGTAGGCGACATATCGCCGGATGACGGCATCCAGGTTTCCGCTTCGCTCGCCGGCGAGCAGCGACGCCGAGTAGACCGGCGGGAACAGCGTCCCGTGCTCGTTGAAGGCGTCCGATAGCGCTGTTCCGCTCCTGACCCGGTCGTAAACGCTGTCCAGAACCGACTTGAATGTCGGGTTTCCGACCCTCTGGCGAAGGATGTCGAGCGACTGGACCAACGGCATTCCGGCCTTCAGCAGGGTGGCCAGTTCCTGATTGAAGACCAGGAACTCGTGCCTTTTGATCCGCTGCCGACGGGCACCCAAGGATAGCGAGAGCGCAGCCCGCCGCTGGAGGGACAGGACGTACATCCCCTTTTCCTCCAGTTCGCGACGGAGGCGTACCTCGCTATCGGCGTTGTAGACGCCTTCCACAATCTCGCCGCCAGGTGTACCGAGCCGACACCGAAACTCCATTTCGTCCTTTAGACCCGCTTCCCTATTGTTTCGGCTGCACGAGCGCGCGGAATACCCGCACCCCCAACTGTCGTGTGTCAGTGCTCTCGAGCGCGGCGAGCCTGGCCGGAACAAACGTCTTGTCGGACACGACCGCCAGCGCGACGCTCTGACCCTCCCCGAACTGGTCCGGACCGAGTGCAACCTTGCGCACCATCACGGTCCCTGGTTGCAGATCGAATTCGTCTACGACCGCGTCTCGCAAACGGATTTCAATGTGCTGGGGCACGGAGAACACCCTATTCGGCTGGTCGAGCTCGAGCGTGAACTCGACGTCCTGCTTCGGGTTCGCGAACGTCAATGTGCCCGACTTGGTTGACCATCGCCATTCGACTCCTGATCCCTTCGGTGCCTCCGGAGGGTGCCATCCCTCGCGGAAGATCACCGCGTACGGCTCCGACCGCTCGCGAATCTCGAACGAGCCTGCTTTGACCGCGCGCCCCTCGATGGCCTCACCTGCCAGAGGCAGTCGCTCGCCCGATGACTTCGAATAGAGTCCCACTACGAACGTCGCGTATCCGACGTAGTCGGAAACAGGCGCATAACCGGCGTGTTTGTATTCAATGGTTGAGCCCGCCTTCCACTCCTTCGTCGGAGTGGGCGGCGCATGATCGGCGGCGCCGATCATGCGACCGTCGTCGTCGACAACGTGGACGAAGACCTCGTAATCCTCCTCAAACGGAGGGGCGTCAGATGCGACGGCGAACTTGACATCGAGCTCAACCGGCATACCGGAGGCCACCACCGCGGGGCTGACTGACACCGACGCCGAGGCAACCGGCTTCGCGGTGTCGGCGGGCGACCTGTTACAGGCGACGATCAATATAGTCATCGCCACTGTGAAGGGCGCGGAATATCTGAGCATCTCGAGTGGAATGATACTATCTCCACCGCATGACATCCGACGCACTCGGAATGGTTGAAACCCGCGGTTTGATCGGCTCTGTTGAGGCTGCGGATGCAATGGTCAAGACCGCCAACGTCGTGCTCGTGGGTAAGGAATATATTGGGGCGGGTTATGTGACGGTTCTCGTCCGCGGAGATGTCGGAGCTGTTAAGGCTGCCACCGATGCCGGTGCGGCGGCCGCGCGACGCGTCGGGGAACTCATCTCGGTTCATGTCATCCCGCGCCCCCACGCCGAGGTCGAGCGCATACTTCCCAAGCCGTAGGAACCCCCAGGGCCTGACCGAGTCATGGCTGTCCAGGACACTGCCCCTCAGACGGACAAGGATCTGACGTCGATCGCCGAGGCACGGGCATTGGCTCGCGCGGCCCGTCAGGCGCAACCCCTTCTCGCCGAGCTCTCGCAGGAACAGATCGACCGCATCGTCACGATGATGGCGGAAGTGGTCACCGCCCACGCCGAGGCACTGGCGCAGCTCGCGGTCGAGGAGACCGGTTACGGCGTCGTTGCCGACAAGGTCCAGAAGAACCTGTTCTCATCGAGGCAGGTGTACGAGTTCATCAAGCCGATGAAGACCGTCGGGGTCGTGAACCGGATCGAGGACAGGAAGATCGTCGAGATCGCAGAGCCCTTCGGCGTCGTCGCGGCGATCGTTCCATCCACGAATCCGACGTCAACCGCGATCTATAAGGTGTTGATCTCGCTGAAAGCGCGCTGTCCCATCGTCATCAGCCCTCATCCTTCGGCCGCGCGATGCATTACGCGAACCGTGGAGATCATGGCGGAGGCTGCGCAGCGGGCTGGTGCACCGACGGGAAGTATCGGGTGGATGAAGACGGTGACGCTCGAAGGCACCCAGGAGCTGATGAAGCAGCGCGAGGTCGCGGTGATTCTCGCGACCGGCGGCATGGGACTCGTGCGTGCGGCGTACAGCGCCGGTAAACCTGCGTACGGTGTTGGTCCAGGGAACGCTCCCTGCTACATCGAAGCGAGCGCTGATCTCGATAAAGCGGCCAGCGACATCGTGCTTGGAAAGACGTTCGACTTTGGCGTGTTGTGTTCGTCGCCGAACTCGGTCGTCGTCGACGAATCGGTGGCAGACGAGTCGCGTCGCCGATTTGAAGCGCGCGGGGCCTACTTCCTCAATCAGGCCGAGACGGACCTGCTTGCGAAGGCACTCGTCACCCCGCAGCGCCTCCCGAATCCTGCGCTCGTTGGAAAGTCGGCCCAGTTCATCGCCGGGAAGGCCGGGATCTCCGCACCGGCAGGGACGACAGTTCTCATTGCGCCGCTGACCGGCGTCGGCCGCGACTATCCCCTTTCCATAGAGAAGCTGTGTCCGGTCCTCTCCTGGTATGTCGTCAAGGACTGGCGCGAAGGCTGCGAGCGCTGCATCCAGATCCTTCGATACGGCGGCATGGGTCACACCATGTCGATCCACTCGAAAAACGACGATGTGATCCTGCAATTTGGGCTGAAGAAACCTGCATTTCGCATTTGTGTGAACACGCCGACCACCCATGGATCCATCGGGTTGACGACCGGATTGGATCCCGCGATGACGCTGGGCTGCGGAGGCTGGGGCGGCAACATCACCTCCGACAACATCTCGCCGCGCCATCTGCTCAACATCAAGCGTCTCGCGTACGAAGTGCGGCCGGCCGTCGGGTCGCCCGCGACGTCAGCTCGTGATCAAGCCCCGGTCGTGCGCCTTCCAAAGGCGCCGGCCCCCCCTGTTTCTACGGGGATCTCCGCGCAGGCGCTCTCGGCGCGCGTCGATGCCTTCCTTTCATCTCGAGGGTTCCGTCCCGCCGAGTCTTCCCTCCCCGACCCACCGATGGACGCGCAGGTAAAACCGCTTGCGGCCGATAACCCCAAGGACTTCGTCTGCGAAGACGATGTCCGGGCGGCGTTGAAGAGCGGGAGAACCCTCGTTGTCGGATGACAAAACGATCGTCACGCCTTCGGCACGAGAACTTGGCGAGGCGAACAAGGTGTTCGTCCAGGCCGGTTATCCGCGGTAGAGCTTGTGCGCGGTTTTGCTCGGGAGTTTCCACTCGAGCTTACGGAGTTTTGACCCTCGGATCGACCGGATGCTAGAGTACGCGGACCCGATGCTGTCGTTTCGCCGAGGAGTGAGCGGCGTTCTCTGCGCCGTCGGACTGCTGCTGTCAGGCGCCTGTGCCGCGAGATCGCCACAGACGACGACTGCGCAGGCGCCATCAGTCGTTGCGCCCCAACCCGCGCCCGCTGCGGCGGCGCAGCCCGATCCCGTTCAGGAACTCATCGCTCTTTCAGAACAGCATTTCCAGGCCGGTGAGCGCGAGCTGAGTGAAGGTCACCTCGACGCGGCTACTGCTGCGTTCGACCGCGCGGTTGACGTCCTGCTCGAATCGCCTGGCGGCGCCCGTTCGAACCAGCAACTAAGTGCGCACTACGACCGCCTGATCGAGCGGATCAGCGGCCACGAACTCATGGCTCTGGCGCAGGCGGATGGCTTCGCAGAAAAGGCGCCTGAACCGGCATCGATCGACGATCTCCTTACCATTACGACCTTCGAGCGCCCCACGCCGACTCCGGAAACGGAACGCACGGTCGCCAACGATCTTCAGGCAGTAGTTCACGACATCGAGATCCCGCAGAACGCCCGCGTGCTGGCCTATGTAGAGCTGTTTACCAGCCGACTGAAGGGGTATCTCGAAGAAGGCTTGAGCCGGGGGGCGCGCTACCTTCCGATGATCCAGGAGGTCTTCCGGGCCGAGGGCGTGCCGCTCGATCTGGCTTATGTTCCACTGATCGAGAGCGCCTTCAAGCCGAACGCTCTTTCACGCGCGAAGGCCAAGGGTATGTGGCAGTTCATGCGCGGCACGGCGCTGGAGAATGGTCTCCGCCACGATTGGTACATCGACGAGCGCGCCGATCCGGAGAAAGCTACGCGCGCAGCAGCCAAGTATCTGAAAACGCTCTACTCGATGTTCGGCGACTGGCACCTGGCGCTTGCGTCGTACAACGGTGGGCCGGGGCGTGTGCAGCGCGCCATGAAGCGCTCCGGACGGGACGACTTCTGGAAGCTGTCGGCAACCTCACGCTATCTCCCGCGCGAGACGCGTGACTACGTTCCGCTCATTCTCGCGGCCATCATCATCGCGAAAAGTCCTGCCCAGTACGAAATGGACGTGATGCCCATCGAGGTGCCGCTCTTCGAAACGGTCACCGTTGCCGGTGCCGTGGATATTCGCCGCGTCGCCGAGTGGGCGGGCGCATCGGTCCAGGACATCCAGGATCTGAACCCGGAGTTGCGTCGGTGGACCACACCGATTCGCGCAACCGAGTACGAGCTCAAGGTTCCGATGGGCGCAGCAGAGGCGATCAACACACGTCTGACCGAGCAGGGAGGCGACGATCTCGCGCCGCTCAGTCACTACACCGTCAAGAAGAACGAAACGCTGCCTTCCATCGCCAAGAAGCTGGGTGTCAGTCGATCGGATCTGGCAGAGGCCAACTACCTCTCAGCCAAGTCAAAGCTGGAAACCGGCCAGCAACTTGTTATCCCGCGCGCTCCTACGCTTCTCGCGACGCGAACAGAGACTGGGGGCCAGGCTGCCTGACGCTGTCCCCGCGACTGCGACTCGGCAGGTGGAAACGGACGACGACCCGCCGGCACGCACGACGACGACCCATCGCGTCGCACGTGGTGAAACGCTCTCTTTGATCGCCAAGCGCTACGGCACCACCGTCGCTCACATCATAGAGTTGAACAGCCTCCGCAACAGCGTCATCCACGTTGGGCAGCGCTTGATCGTCGAGCGCCTGTCTACGCTCGCGACCAACTGACCCGCATCGCAGAAACCGCGATAAAGGCGCGAGATCGACGTTGCAGAAACTGCGACGTTCAGGACGTCGCCTCGCTCGATCCCGAAGAAACTCGCATGAATCCGTGAGGCACGCGATCTTGCACTGATCTCTGGTCGTGCTCGCCAGTCTACGCAGTGCAGCGGTCTTCGGTGTGGAGGCCTATCCGGTTCACGTCGAAGTAGACGTCGCCTTCGGGCTCCCCCACTTCTCGATGGTGGGCCTGCCCGATGCGACCGTCAAAGAGAGTCGCGATCGCGTGCGGTCCGCGATCCGAAACTCGGGATTCGAGTTTCCTCATCATCGGATCACTGTCAATCTTGCGCCGGCCGACGTGCGCAAGGCCGGGTCGTCGTTCGATCTTCCGATCGCGCTCGGATTGCTCGCGACCTCCGGTCCACTCACACGTCGATGCGTTGACGACACCGTGATCGTTGGCGAGCTCTCGCTCGATGGCGCGATCAATGGCATTCGCGGTGTGCTGCCAATTGCAGTCGGCGCACGTCGGCTGGGGCTCAAGCGCCTCCTTCTACCGCCGCAGAATGCGACCGAGGCCTCAGTTGTCGAGGGCCTGGATATTTGCGTGGCTCAATCGCTGACGGAAGCCGTTGAGGCGTTGAACGAACCCGAGCGCGCCAAACGGGCGACCGCCGGCCCAGTGAGTACGAGCAGTACGACACCAGCCGACACCGATCTGGCCGACGTTCGCGGGCAATTGCTCGCCAGGCGCGCGCTCGAAGTGGCGGCCGCTGGCGGTCACAACCTGCTGATGACCGGCCCTCCTGGCGCCGGCAAGACGATGCTGGCGAGAAGATTGGGAACGATTCTGCCACCCCTCACGTTCGATGAAGCGCTCGAGTGCACAGCCATCCATTCAGTCGCCGGCACTCTCCCCGCTGGCCAGGGGCTTCTCTCAGAGCGCCCGTTTCGTGCGCCTCACCACACGATTTCGACCGTTGCCCTTGTTGGCGGCGGGTCCATTCCCAGGCCGGGTGAAATCTCCCTGGCGCATCACGGGGTCCTCTTCATGGATGAGATGCCGGAATTCGATCGACGGGTCCTCGAAGTTCTCCGGCAACCTCTCGAGGAGGGACACGTGACGATCGCACGTGCCGCACGGACCGCAGTCTTCCCTGCGCGCTTCGTTCTCATCGGTGCGATGAATCCGTGTCCCTGCGGGTTTGCCGGCGACGATCGCCGGCCGTGCAGATGTACGCCCATTCAGATCGCGAAGTATCAGAACCGCCTCTCGGGTCCGCTCCGCGACCGGATCGATCTCATTGTCGATGTCCCTGCTGTCGCAGTGGGCTCGATCGTCGACGGCGTCGCTGGTGAGCCGTCTGCGATTGTTCGCGAGCGTGTGATCGCGGCGCGTCGCGCGCAGCATGCTCGCTATGGTGACGCGGGCCCTCGCACGAATGCGGCCCTGCGCGGCTCGCGCGTCGCAACGTTGTGCCGGCCCGACGCGACAGGACGGCAGTTGTTGCGGAGGGCCGTCGATCAATTGGGATTGAGCGCGCGCGGCTACGACCGCGTGCTCAAAGTAGCGCGGACGGTTGCCGATCTTGCCAGCGACGAGAAGGTTACGTCAGAGCACATCGCCGAGGCGCTGCAATACAGAGTGGTGGAACACGGGATTGGGTGCAGGGATACAGGTGATGTATGAGCGTGGAAGTCGGTCGTCGCGTGTTCGTAGGATCAGTGGCTGCAGGTCTCCCGCTGCTGGCCGGAGGGAGTGCAACGCTCGCGTTTGCGCAGCGCCAGACTGGCGCAACGCGAGTCCAGGATCCGGTCTTCGATCAGTTGTTGACTGACATGAAGGGAGCCGTCCGAAGTCTGAGCCAGGCAGGCTCTGGTGAGCACACCCGCCGCCTCGCATCGTCATTGCGGGTGCTTGCGGCATGGGGCGCGTCGAAGCAGATCGACTCGCGGGTGAAGGAGACATTGCGCGATGTCGTGCGACGCGAGGGACGAGACGCGCTGCTTCGTCGCAACCTCGACGCCGCGATGTTCAAAGCGGAAGCGCGCGAGTTTGGATTCGACGGGACGTCCGCCGTTCCGTTGCCGGTGCCGGCGCCCGTTGACTTCGCGACGCGGCAGCGGATTGTTGACGATCTGCTTGCCAACGGCGTCACCGCGCGTTGGCAAGCAGTCGCCGCGACGTTGGACGATGCCGCTCGAGCGCTTGATCGAGTTGCGTCCGCGCGGTCGGCTGGAGTCACCCTGGTAGCGCAGGTCGATCCGTCAGTCTGCCGGATGATCCAGCAGGAGATGTCTTATCTCAACATCCAGATGGTGTTCTGGTGTGCACCGTGGTTCTATTGGGTTCCCGAACCGTGTGGAATGGCGACGTCCGCGTACCTGGGAGTCTGCGGCGGTCGGCTGGTGGTACGGTTGCTGATGAACAACAACAAAGTCGCGATCGCGTGTCTGGTGGTCATCTACGCGATGGCCAGTGGCCTTTCGTACGTGACATTCCGCAGGTATCCGGATCATTCCGGAACGGCGGCGGTCCAGTGGCTCCTCTTCTACATCGTGACCGTCGTGTATCCGTTGATCTGGACCGTTCAGAACCTGCGTCTCGTACGGAAACTCGGGCTCGATCATTCGCAGCCGCTTCGCCGGTTCGTCTGGGCTCCGGTGATCGTGGGCGGGACGTCGTTGCTCACCGGTCTGAGTCTCCTGTTGCCTCTGCTTCGCTGAGCGGGACGGACACGTCACGCTGGGACCGGGGTGCGCGCCGCGCACCTCGGGTCTCACTCGGCGAGGAGCCGTGGGGATACGCGTGGATCGCGAAGGCTGCGCAGCGCGGTGGCCGCCAGGATGATCGCGCCTCCCACGATCGTCCATGAGCCCGCCGACTCTCCCCGCAGGATCCATGTCCATACTGGATTGAGGACCGGTTCGACCAGAAGGAGCAGAGACACGTCGAGAGCGGGCAGATGGCGGATCCCTGCGGTCAGACATACATATGCGAGGCCGATCTGACACACACCGAGGTACACGATCGTGATCCACTCCCCTGTCGACGCCGCCGGCAGCGGCAATGCGAACGGGAGTGCCGCAATCGATGCGAACAGATTACCTGCTGCTACGGCTGACATGCCGAGACCTGGCCGCGAATGATCGCGTTCTACGTACCGAAGCGCCACGAGCGTGAGCGCCCACGTGATGCTGCACATCAGGGCCAGTAGATTTCCGCGTCCTGGATCGGGTGCAGTGGCCGTCGCGTCCGGCCGTCCCATGAAGCAACTGAGCATCCCCAACGCGACGGCCAGCAGGTAGATCACGTCACGGCGCTTGAAGTGCTCACTCAGAAGGAGGGGGCCCAACAGGAGGAGATACAGCGGCGCCGTTGACTGAAGAAAGATCGCGTTGGCCGCTGTCGTGAGTTTGGTGGACAAAACGAATAGCGTCAGCGTTGCTGCGTAGACGATGCCAGCCAGAACGACGGGCAACGACCACACGATTCGGCCGCGGACGAGGATCAGCAGCGCGATCGCCGCGACACCAGATCGGAGTGCCGATACCTGCAGACCTGAAAAGGCAGCGACCTTGATCCCTGCTCCCCCGTCGAAAACAGGAGAGCAGCAGCGAGCACCTGCAGCCGAGCCCTGCCGGCGCTCACGAGGCTGATCCGGAGAACATTCGCCCGATATTCGCTTTTAGCCTGATTCGTTGAGGAGCCATTTCGTCCTGTGATAGGCTCGTCACGTCGGCACCCCTCCCCACCGGCGTGTCAGCACCCGATAGTATGGTCCGTATGGCGCGGACCGGCCGCTGTGCCTGGTCGGGGCCCCGTATTTTTGCCGAGTGAATCTGTTTTGAAACCAGCCCGGCGCTACACGATTCTCGTTGCGGATCGCACGACAGGCGTTGTCCGTCGTGTGACGGTCGCCGTCCGCCCGGCGGTCGTGTTTGCCTGCGCCGTTGCCACCCTTCCCGTGCTCGTCGGTATCGGCGCGGCCTGGAAGGCGAAAAGCGACGTCGCCGAGCTCTACGTCAGCGAGCGCGCCCTCGAAGAGGAAAACGCGAGCTACCGAACCGCAACCGCGGAACTCTCGAGCCAGATTCAATCCCTGCAGACGGCGATTACCGACCTTGGTGCCAGGGCCGCACTCGACCCGAGCCTCGCCCGCGCCATGGAGACGTTACCCGCTTTCGTCAAGTCGCGCGCGATGGGCGGCAGCGTCGGCACGACCGCCAAGCAGGATGCTACCTATACAAACGCCTTGACCGCCCTCGCGAATCCCGAGGACACGTTCGGTCTTCTCCGCACGCTGCTGGAAGGGCTCGAATCACGCCTGAACGTCGTGCAGCGGAACGTTGAGAAGCGGAACGCCCTCGCGAATGCGACGCCGTCGATCTGGCCCGCTCACGGATGGCTCACGTCGACGATGGGCCGGCGCACGGATCCGATGACGGGCGGCGATGATTACCATCCGGGTCTGGACATCGCCGGTGATAAGGGTCAGCCGGTCTATGCGACAGCCGCCGGCGTCGTGACCCACGCGGGGCGACAGGGTGCTTACGGCAATCTCATCGTCATCGACCACGGGTTCGGACTCCAAACGCGCTACGGACACCTTTCCGGCTTCCAGGTCCAAGAGGGCGCCCGCGTTCAACGCGGCGATCTGATTGGCCGCCTGGGTGCCACTGGCCGCGCAACCGGCACCCACCTCCACTACGAGGTGCTCGCCAACGGCCGTCTCCTCAATCCGCTCAAACTGCTCACACAGCAGAAGCCTCGCGCTCAGTAACTCTCCGCGCTTCTGTCGTTTCCTTGCCGATTGCGGAGCCGCTGGCTACAATCGGTAGATATTCCTTCGTAGTTAGCTCCCTCCCATTCGCATGATTGGTCAACTGCTCGCGAAGGTCATCGGCACTCAGAACGAACGAGAAATCAAACGGCTACGGCCGCGGGTTGTCGAGATCAATGCGCTCGAACCCGCCATTCAGTCCCTCACTGACGAACAGCTCCGGGCGAAGACCGTCGAGTTCCGCGAGCGTCTAGCCAAGGGCGCCACGCTCGACGACATCCTGCACGAGGCCTTTGCTGTCGTCCGCGAGGCTGGCCGCCGCGTGCTCAACATGCGGCACTTCGACGTCCAGTTGCTCGGCGGCATGGTCCTGCACAACGGGACGATCGCCGAGATGAAGACGGGCGAAGGCAAGACGCTTGTCGCGACACTCCCCGCCTATCTGAACGCGCTCGAAGGCAAAGGGGTACACGTCGTCACCGTCAACGACTACCTCGCACGGCGCGACTCGGAATGGATGGGACGCCTCTATCGCTTCCTCGGGATGAGCGTCGGCGTCATCCAGCACGATCTCAAGGACGACCAGCGACAGATTGCCTACGGCTCGGACATCACGTACGGCACGAACAACGAGTTCGGCTTCGACTACCTCCGCGACAACATGAAGTTCGAGTTGGGCCACATGGTTCAACGTGGACATCACTTCGCGATTGTCGACGAGGTGGACAGCATCCTGATCGACGAAGCGCGAACGCCGCTGATCATCTCCGGGCCTGCCGAGGAATCGACCGACCTGTACTACGAGGTCGATCGCATCATTCCGCGACTCAAGAAGGGCGCGGTCACGCAAGGCAACACCAAGGCGGAAGATCGCGACGAGCTCGAGAAGACCGGCGACTACATCGTCGACGAGAAGCACAAGACGGTGACGTTGACCGAGACGGGAATGGCCAAGTCGGAGGAGATGCTCTCCCACCGGCTCGTCCCGGACTCCAACGGCCTCTACGACCCGGCAAACATGCCGCTGCTCCACCACGTCAACCAGGCGCTCAGGGCTCACACGCTGTTCCGTCTCGACGTGGAGTACATGATCAAGGACGGCGGGGTCGTAATCGTTGACGAGTTCACCGGGCGTCTGATGCCCGGCCGCCGGTGGAGCGATGGTCTGCATCAGGCCGTCGAGGCCAAGGAGAAGGTCAAGATCGAGCGGGAGAATCAGACGCTCGCCACCATCACCTTCCAGAACTACTTCCGCAAGTACAAGAAGCTGTCCGGCATGACCGGCACCGCCGAAACCGAGGCGTCGGAGTTCAACAAGATCTACAACCTCGACGTCATCGTCGTACCGACGAACCGTGTTCTCAAGCGCATCGAGGAGCCGGACCTCATCTACCGGACCGAGCGGGAAAAGTACGAATCGATCGTCAACGACATCATCGAGAAGCAGGCGTCGGGCCGGCCGACGCTCGTCGGCACGGTCTCGATCGAGAAGTCCGAGCGACTGTCCTCTCTTCTGAAGAAGCGCGGCATCAAGCACGTCGTGCTGAACGCGAAATACCACGCGCAGGAGGCCGAGATCGTTGCGCAGGCCGGTCACAAGAACAACGTCACGATCGCGACCAACATGGCCGGCCGCGGCACGGACATCCTGCTGGGTGGCAACCCCGAGTACGCGGCCCGGCACCAGTGCCTCGCCGAGGAAGTAGCCGAGAAACTGGCCAAAGGTGAGGAGAAGTTCGTCGACGACGAGGAGTTCGTCTACTTCTTCCACGTGGATTCGTTCTACCGCGTGCCCCGACAGGACTGGGAGCGCATCTTCTCCCACTTCAAACGCCAGATGGAAGCCGAGCACGATGAGGTTGTGGCCATCGGCGGGCTGCACATCCTCGGCACCGAGCGGCACGAGGCGCGGCGCATCGACAACCAGCTCCGCGGCCGCGCGGGCCGCCAGGGTGATCCCGGTTCTTCTCGCTTCTACCTCTCGCTCGAAGACGATCTGATGCGCATCTTCGGATCGGACCGGATCTCCGGGCTGATGCAGCGCCTCGGCATGGAAGAGGGCGTTCCCATCGAGCACGGGATGGTTTCGAGGGCGATTGAGCGTGCGCAGAAGCAGGTCGAGGCGCAGAACTTCGGCGTCCGCAAGCACCTGCTCGAATACGACGACGTGATGAACAAGCAGCGTGAAAGCGTCTACACGCTGCGGCGAGAAATCCTGGAAGGGTCGATCCACCTCACCGAGGACGAGATCGTCAACTCGAGGGACTACCTGATGGCGCTGGCCGAGGAGATCCTCGAGGACATCGTCGAGCGCTACGCAGGAAAGCAGGCCGACGTCGAGGAGTTCGACATTCCAGCAGTCGTTCGCGAAGTCTCGCGCGTGTTCGGCATCGATCCACGGGAGCTCGAAGCGCTTCAACTGGATTCCAAGAACACCGACGAGATTACGGACGCCGTCTGGGCGATCGCCAAGGAAGGCTACATTCGAAAGGAACAATCCATCGGGCCTGAACTCCTGAGGCGGCTCGAGCGCGACATCATGCTGCAGATCGTCGACGCGTCAGTGGAAGGACCACCTCTACTCGCTCGATCATCTGAAGGAAGGCATCGGCCTTCGCGGCTACGGGCAGCGCGATCCACTGGTCGAGTACAAGAAAGAGAGCTACGCGCTCTTCCAGGACATGAAGGCGCGCATCGAAGAAGAGATCGTGCGATATCTGTTCTGGCTGCGTCCGGTCACGATGGAAGATCGCGGCGAGCAGGCCGAGCCACCTGCTGCCCTGCGGGCTCCGCGGGCGGTACCGCCGCGCCGCCCGGCGGCAGCGACGATGACGCTGAACCATCCCGGGGCATCGCCCGTTCCGGCCTTTGCCGGCGCCGCTCGATCGAATCAGGCGGCTGCTACGGCGCCAGACGCCGACGCCGGCAAGAACTGGCGGCGATGATGTGGTGAAGACCGTCAGGCGAGACGAGCCCAAGGTTGGTCGCAACGATCCGTGCCCTTGCGGGAGCGGAAAGAAATACAAGAAGTGCCACGGGCAAGCCGCGTGAGAAAACAGAGGCCGACGATTGTCGGCCTTTTGTGCATTTAGAGGACCTCCATGGATCTGAAGACTGCCCCGTTCTCCAGCACCGAACAGACGGACACGGCGATCACCACGGCGCTCACGTTCGATGACGTGCTGCTCGTGCCGCAGCATTCGACGGTGAAGCCGTCACAAGTGGACGTGTCCACGCGGCTCACGCGGACCATCCGGCTCAACGTCCCGATCCTGAGCGCTGCCATGGACACGGTCACCGAGTCTGGCCTCGCTATCGCGATGGCGCAACTCGGCGGCCTCGGCGTCATTCACAAGAACCTTCAGATTCACGAACAGGCGGCCGAAGTCGATCGTGTCAAGCGGTCGGAGAGCGGGATGATCGTCAACCCGATCACGCTCTCCCCATCCAATCGCATCTATGAAGCGCTCGACCTGATGAAGAACTACCGGATCTCCGGTGTTCCGATCACCGAGGACGGCAGCAAGGAAGGCCGCCTCGTCGGGATTCTCACCAACCGCGACCTTCGCTTCGAGACGAACGTTCATCGTCCAATTGAAGAGGTGATGACGAAGTCGCCGCTCTTCACCGTGCCCGTGGGCACGACGCTGGACGAGGCGCGATCGTTCCTGCATCAGCACAAGGTCGAGAAGCTGCTGGTGGTCGACAAGGACTTCCGGTTGAAGGGACTGATCACCGTCAAGGACATTCAGAAAGGCATCAAGTACCCGAACGCGTGCAAGGACGCTCTCGGACGCCTGCGTTGCGGCGCGGCAATCGGTACGTCCAAGGACTCGCTCGAGCGGGCGCATGCGCTTGTCTCGGCTGGCGTTGACGTGCTCGTCGTTGACACCGCGCACGGGCACAACCAGGACGTCATCGACATGGTCGCGCGGATCCGCCGCGACTTCCCGAACACCGATCTCGTGGCCGGCAACGTGGCGACAGCGGAAGCGACGGAAGCGCTGATCGGATCGGGTGTGGACGCGGTGAAGGTCGGCATCGGTGCCGGCTCGATTTGCACGACGCGCATTGTGGCCGGCATCGGGGTGCCGATGATCAGCGCGATCCTGGAATGCGCGCGTGCGGCCGCTGCCCGTAACGTCCCGATCATCGCGGATGGCGGTATGCGCTACTCGGGCGACGTCGTGAAGGCGTTAGCCACGGGCGCGAGCTGCGTGATGCTGGGCAACCTGTTCGCCGGAACCGACGAGAGCCCAGGCGAGCTGATCCTGTTCCAGGGGCGCAGCTACAAGGAATATCGCGGCATGGGATCGATCGGCGCGATGAGGAAGGGAAGCCGCGACCGCTACTTCCAGGACGAGTTCGATCTGGAGGGTGGCAGCGCCGCGGGCAAGCTGGTTCCAGAAGGCATCGAGGGACGCGTTGCTCATAAGGGAAGCGCGCAGGCCGTCATCCATCAGCTAGTGGGAGGCATGCGGGCTGGTATGGGCTACTGCGGCAGCGGCACGATCCCGGAGCTGCAGCGCAAGGCCAAGCTGATTCGCATCACACCCGCCGGTGTGCGTGAGAGCCACGTACACGACGTGACGATCACGAAGGAAGCGCCGAACTATCGGATGGAGTAACGCTGGTTGGTGGATGGTGGTTAGTGGTGAACCAGTAACAACGAACCAAACCACGAACCAAACTACCAACTACCAACCACCAACTACCAACTAATGCGTCGTCGGTCGCCGTCGAGGATCTCGATGGTGATGTGGCGCGCCCCGGGAAGCGCGTGCGTCAGCCGATCCGGCCACTCGATCGCGAGGACGCCCCGATGCAGCTCCTCGAGCCCCAGATCGTCAGTGGCGGCTCGTTCGAGGCGATAGAGATCGGCGTGATACAGCGTCAGGCGCCCGCCTCGATACTCGTGAACGAGCGTGAATGTCGGGCTGCTGACCTCCTCTGGATCGAGACCGAGTCCGGCCGCTAGCCCCCGCACAAACGCGGTCTTCCCCGCTCCGAGATTTCCAGACAGCAGCAGCACATCGCCTGCCACGAGGCCACGTGCCAGCTCGCTGGCCACGGCGGCCGTCTCGGCTTCTGATGTGGTGACGTGCTCAGGCACTGGCAGGAGGATCGGTGAGCACCTTGAGCGCGCCGCCGAGATGATCGAGGAGATCGGTGGCGATCATGCTCACCTGTCCCTGGTTCACCTCGGCCAGATCGCCGGCCGCGCCATGGAGAAAGACGGCAAGCCGGCACGCCGCTTCGGCGTCGAGCAATTGCGCGAGCCACGCCGCGAGCATCCCGGTCAGCACGTCGCCGGTGCCGCCCGTGGCCATGCCCGGATTGCCGGTGGGATTGATGAACACCCGCCCTTCCGGTGTGGCGATCACGGTGCGATGACCCTTCAAGACGACATACACCTGGTGCGCTGTCGCAAAGTCGCTGGCCACCTGGATGCGATTCGCCTGTACATCGGCAATCGATGCGCCGACGAGGCGAGCCATCTCGCCGGGGTGCGGCGTGATGATCAGGTCGCGGTCCTCGCGCCCGCTGAGCTGGCCAGGATCGTCGGCCAGCACAGTGAGCGCGTCAGCATCGAGGACGAGAGGCACAGTGGCCTTGTCGAGCAATGCGCGCACGAACTGTGCGACCTGCGGCGTGCGACCGAGGCCCGGGCCGCACGCAATGACGTCGTGCTCCTGCTCGAGCAGCTTATCGACGCCGCTCGCGTCGAGAGTTCCCGCCGGGTCGTCTGGTAGATCGACCGTCATGAACACCGGCGACAACGCGGCAAGCAGGGGAAGGCAGCATCGAGGCGTCGCGACTGTGACGAGGCCAGCTCCGGATCGAAGCGCTCCCATCGCCGCCAGGTGCGCTGCCCCGGTCTTGCCCATCGATCCGGCCACGATCGTCAGCCGGCCGAAGTCTCCTTTGTGCGAATCGGCGGCACGCGGGCCGACGGAGCTGCGCAGTTGCTCGGGCGTGAGCAACTCGACGTGCGAGCCTTCGAGACCTTCGATGACTTCGTACGGGATGCCGATGTCGGCAATGACCACCTCGCCGGCGTAGGCTTCGCCCGGCGGCAACACGAGTGGCAGCTTCGGCGCGGCAAGCGTGACCGTGAGCGACGCGTCGATGCAGTCGCCGATCAGATGCGGCGTGTCTGCGGACAAACCGCTTGGCAGATCGACCGACACGACCGGGATCTCCGACGCGTTCACGTCAGCGATGACGGTCTCGATCATTCCGGCCACGGCTGTCTTGAGTCCGGTTCCGAAGATCGCATCGACGATCAGGCTGCACTGTGAGATTTCGGAGAAGTGCAGTTCCCAGCTCTGTTCGTCGCCGATCTCAACGACCGTCACACCGAGTCGGCCGAGAATGTCGAGATTGGTGCGCGCATCACCGCGCACATCGGCGAGGGCACCAATGACAAAGACGGACGTCTCGATGCCGTGCTGGAGCAGCGTCCTCGCGACGACGAAGCCATCGCCTCCGTTATTGCCGCGGCCGCAGAGCACGGCGACCCGGCCATCCAGCTTCGACTCGTATGCGGACTCGATGGCGGCGACGACCTGCCTGCCGGCGTTCTCCATGAGCACCAGGGACGGGATACCGATCTCGTCGATGGTGTAGCGATCGGCCTCGCGCATCTGCTCGGCAGTCAGGATTCGCATGGGTAGTAGGCGGTAGGCAGTATGCGGTAGGCAGTGGCCAGAAGCTACAGCCTACCAACTACTGCCTACTGCATCACTCCAGAATCATCGATCGGCGGGCATGAACAGAAAAGATTTCGATCGCCGTATGTGTTGTCGATCCGCCCGACCGGCGCCCAGTATTTGCGCTCGCGCACGAATGGCAATGGAAACGCCGCTTTCTCGCGCGTGTACGGGTGCGACCACTCGGATGCCGTGACCGCAGCGGCCGTGTGCGGGGAGTTCTTGAGGACGTTGTCCTGTGCGTCCACCTTACCCGTGATCACGTCCTCGATCTCTTCTCGGATGGCGATCATGGCATCACAGAAGCGATCGAGCTCGGCTTTGTCTTCGCTCTCGGTGGGTTCAACCATGAGCGTGCCGGCCACCGGGAAGGAGACCGTCGGTGCGTGAAAGCCGTAGTCGATGAGCCGCTTGGCGACATCCATTTCGTCGATGCCACCTGCCTTGAACACACGCAAGTCGAAGATGAGCTCGTGGGCCACGCGCCCGTTGTCGCGTGAATACAGCACGGGATAGTGATGCTCGAGTCGCGCCTTGATGTAGTTGGCGTTGAGGATCGCGTGCCGCGTCGCATCGGCCAATCCTTCCGCGCCCAGCATGCGGACGTACGCGTAAGAGATCAGCAGGATGCTCGCACTGCCCCACGGCGCCGCCGAGACGGCATGAATCGCCTTCTCTCCGCCGACAGGCACGATCGGATGACCCGGCAGAAACGGCGCCAGGTGACGTGCGACGCCGATTGGTCCCATGCCCGGGCCACCGCCACCGTGAGGGATTGCAAACGTCTTGTGCAGATTCAGATGACAGACGTCGGCGCCGATCGCGGCGGGGCTCGTCAGCCCGACCTGCGCGTTCATGTTGGCGCCGTCCATGTACACCTGACCGCCGTGCTCGTGGACGACGTCGCAGATCTGGCGGATGTCGTCCTCGAAGACGCCGTGCGTCGACGGATACGTGATCATCAGGCAACGCCAGATGGCTGCGGTGCTCTGCAGCCTTCGCCCGCAGATCATCGACGTCCACGCTGCCGTCTGCCCTGCTGCGGACGACGACAACGCGCATGCCCGCCGTGGCGGCGCTGGCCGGGTTGGTGCCGTGAGCCGAGGCCGGAATCAGCACGACGTTGCGTCCCGGCTCTCCGCGATCGTGGTGATACGCGCGAATCACCATCAGCCCGGTGAACTCGCCTTGCGCGCCTGAGTTCGGCTGCAGTGAGACCTTCGCGAAGCCGGTGATCTCGCAGAGCGCCGCCTCGAGCTCCCTGAAAACGTGCGCGTAGCCCTCGGTCTGCTCTTCCGGCGCGAACGGATGCATGCGGCTGAACGGATTCCACGTAATCGGGAGCATCTCGGTTGCCGCGTTCAGCTTCATCGTGCACGACCCGAGCGGGATCATCGAGCTGTCGAGCCCGAGGTCCTTTCGCTCGAGGCTGCGGATGTAACGCATCATCTCCGTCTCGGAATGGTGCGTGTTGAACACCGGATGCGTCAGGAACGTGCTCGTGCGCCGCAGCCCTGATGGCAACTTGTCTGGCGACGCAGATTGGAGTGCCGCTGCCGCGGCCTCGCAGTCGATCACGCGTGGACGTTTGCCCAGTGCGGTCGCGAAGACGCCGACGATGTCACGGAGCCCGGCGGTGTCGAGCGTCTCGTTGAGAGCGATCGAGATCGTGTCGGCGTCGAAGATGTTGAAGTTGATGCTCGCGTCTTCCGCGCGTCGTCTGACACGCTCCGCCTCACCTGGCACCTTCACGAGCAGCGTGTCGAAGTAGTGCGGATTGAGTTGCGTGATCCCAAGCGAGGCGAGCTCCGCTTCGAGAATGCGCGCGAGCGTATGGACGCGCGATGCGATCGCCGCGATGCCCTTCGGGCCGTGATACACGGCGTACATCGCCGCCATGTTGGCGAGGAGCGCCTGGGCCGTGCAGATGTTCGAGGTCGCCTTCTCGCGCCGGATGTGTTGCTCGCGCGTGGCCAGCGCCATGCGATACGCGCGCTTGCCATGACCGTCGACTGAGACGCCGATGAGCCGGCCGGGCAACTGACGGACGAAGCTGTGACGCGTCGCGAAGAACGCCGCATGCGGGCCGCCGTATCCGAGCGGGACGCCGAAGCGCTGCGAGTTGCCGTACACGACATCTGCGCCCATCTCACCCGGCGGAACGACCAACGCGAGCGACAAGAGGTCCGCTCCCACCGACACGAGCGCGCCCGCCTCGTGGGCCCGTCCAATCAGCGGTCTCAGGTCGAGCAGTTCTCCACCCGCGTCGGGGTACTGAACGATCGCGCCGAATACCGACGCGTCGAACGTCATCCGATCGATGGGCACGACGCGGAGATCGATTCCCAGTGGTTCGGCTCTCGAACGCAGGACATCGATCGTTTGCGGAAAGCAGCCGTCGCTCGCGTAGCAGACAGTCGGTTCGACCCCTTCTTCTGGCTGGTGTGCGCGCGGTGCATCAACGCCATCGCTTCGGCGGCGGCCGTCGCCTCATCCAGCAGCGAGGCGCTCGCCACTTCCATCCCCGTCAGATCCGTCACCATCGTCTGGAAGTTCAGGAGCGATTCCAGGCGGCCTTGTGCGATCTCCGCCTGATACGGCGTGTATGGCGTGTACCAACCCGGGTTCTCCATCACCATCCGAAGAATCACGCTCGGCGTGAACGTGTCGTGGTAGCCGAGGCCGATGTAGGACTTGAAGACGCTGTTGCGATGGGCGAGATGACCGAGACGATGAAGGTACTGATGCTCGCTTTCAGCAGGCGGAAGTGCGAGCGGTTTCTCGAGGCGGATCGAGGCGGGAATCGCCTCGTCCATCAGCGCGTCGAGCGTTGGCGCGCCGACGGCCTCGAGCATCGCGGCGCGCTCGTCCGGCGACGGTCCGATGTGACGGCGTGCAAACCAGTCGCTGGCGTCCAGTGAGCTCATTACGCGTGGGTGATGCCGTCGTACTGCGCGCTGTCGAGCAGCGATCCGGCTTCCTTCGGATCTGACACGCGCACCTTCACCATCCAGGTCTCATGAGGCTTGCTGTTGATCATCTCAGGATGGTCCTTGAGCGACGGGTTCACCTCGACGACCTCCCCGCTCATCGGCGCGAAGAGCTCCGAGACCGCCTTGACCGATTCGATCGAGCCGAACGACTCGCCCGCTTTGATCGTGCGTCCAGGTTCCGGGAGCTCGACGAACACGACGTCGCCGAGCTGATCCTGCGCGAAGTCAGTGATGCCGATCTCAGCGATGTCGCCCGAGATGCGGATCCACTCGTGGTCTTTCGTGTACTTCAAGTCGGTGGGATACGGCATGGAGGCACCTACTGGCCGGGTCCCGGGATCCGGGGCCCGGGACCCGAACGGGATCGTGAGTAGAACGGCAAAGGCACGACTTGCGCCCTTGTGGCGCGGCCGCGGATATCGATGTCGATCTGCGTTCCCGGTGCTGAGAGCGAGACGGGGACGTACGCCATGCCGACGGCTTTCTTGAGGAAGGGCGTTTGCGTGCCGCTCGTGACCTTGCCGACTTCGTCTCCGCCGCTCGTGACGATGTAGCCCTGGCGCGCGATACCGCGCTCGAGCATTTCGAAGCCGACGAGCGTTCGCGTAATTCCGCGTTCCTTCTGCTCGAGCAGGCGTTCGCGCCCGATGAAGTCGCCCTTCTTCCACCCGATCGTCCAATCCAGGCCGGCCTCGAGCGCCGTCGTCGATTCGTCGATGTCGTTTCCGTACAGGCGCATGGCGGCTTCAAGTCGCAGCGTGTCGCGGGCGCCGAGGCCGCAGGGTATTACGTCGCCCCGGCCTGCCTGAATCAGGCCCTGCCAGACGCGGTCGGCCATGTTGGGTGGGACGAAGATCTCGTACCCGTCCTCGCCTGTGTAACCGGTGCGCGAGATGGTCACGCGTGCGTTCGCCACTTCCCCATAAGAGAACCAGTAGTAGCGAATGTCGCCGAGGTCGACAGCGGTCAGCTGCTGGAGGACGTCGCGGGCCGCAGGGCCCTGGATCGCGATCAACGCGTAGCGGCTGCTCGAATCAACGACTGCCGCATCGCCCGCAAGCTTCACCTGCTCGCTAATCCACGCGTAGTCTTTGGCCGCGTTGGCCGCATTGACGACGAGCATGAAGTGGCTCGATGCCATGCGGTAGACGAGCATGTCGTCGATGAAGGTGCCGTCCGGCGTCAGCAGGCCCGCGTACTGTGCCTGGCCGACCTTCAATGCGCTCGCGTCGTTGCTCGAGATTCGCTGCACGGCCTCGAGCGCGCCCTTGCCGGCGATCTCGATCTCCCCCATATGGCTCACGTCGAACAGCCCGGCGCGCGTACGCACGGCCATGTGTTCGTCGGTGATGCCGGAGTACTCGACGGGCATCTCCCAGCCGGCGTACGGCACCATGCGGGCACCCGATGCGCGATGCCGTGCGTGTAAGGGGGTTGTGCGAAGACTGGCGGCGGCCGTGTCGGTCATGGAGCAGAACGGGAGGAGGTAGGGCCCAACTGCTATGACTGTACTCGCCGCTGAACGAGGGGGTCAAGGCACAGGCGATATCAGGGCGTCGCTCTCAGAAGCATCGCGCCACCGCGGAGACGGTCGAACACGCCGACCAGATGCTCGGCCGTGACTGGGCCGACGGAGACGATCTCGTGCGCCCGCAGGACGGTCACGTGGTGCGGGAGTAGAAACACGTAGAGATCGCATAGCCCGGCGAGATCGTGCAGCCGGTGCGACGACAGCACGACGGCGGCGCCGCGATCGCGCTTCGTCTCGAGCATCGTCGATAGCCAGCGACCTGCATCCGGATCGAGCCCTTCCCATGGCTCATCAAGGACGATGAGCCCGAGCGGATGGCGTCCGAGCACCGTCCGCAGACCAAGAAGTTGTCGGGTGCCTCGCGACAGCGTTCGGAGTCGCCTGCTCTCCAGCGTCACGTGGTCGCCCGCTCCGAGACTCCCCCAGTTCGCGGCTCGCACACTGCCAGGCAACGTGGCTTCGCCAGCGAAGTAGCCGATGCCGGTTCGGGCGATCGCGTCACGAGGTGTCAGTCCGTTGATACGAATCTCTCCCGATCGCGGGGCCAGACAGCCCGCGATTGCGCGCAGGAGCGTCGTCTTGCCGGAGCCGTTGGGGCCGACGACGCCTGCCGCCTGGCCCGCGGCAAGATCGAACGAGAGCTCCTGAAAGACGAGCCGCCGGCCGTATTGCATCGCGAGGTTACGGATCGAGACGGCCAACGTCATTGGGAGGCCTCGAGTGGCACGTCCCGTTGTGCGATCCACCTGCAGGAGATCGCCATCGCGATGATGGCGAGAGTCAACGCAGGGACAACGGCCATGATCTGGGGGCGTGCAAGGTGCTGACCGATGGCACCCATCGGATAGACGAAGAAAGCCCAGGCTGGCCACGCGAGTTCTTCGATGCGCGTCGAGGGTGCGGTCCAATCTCCCATGACACCTCTCGAGAAGGTCGTTGCAGTCGTGACGACGAGGAGCAGCCAGCCAATGCCAGCCGAGAAACGCGGAAGTGCCACGCCTATGGCCCACGGAAGTGTGGAAACCAGAACTACTGCCGCGCATGTTCCAGAGGCCAGCAGCGTCGTCCGAGTTCCGGCGCTCACAACGAACTCCAGCATGGCCAGAGCGAGCCAGCTTGTGATGCCGGTTCCGATAGACGACGCCCAGTGCATCAGTGCGATCGACGTGCGACTGTTAGCTCGCGTGAACAAAAGGTCGTAATGGCCGCGTCTGGCCGGGAGCGTGAAACCAGATGACGCGGCAAAGACCTGCAGCAGCAGTACCGGCACAAGAGCGCCAGCAGCCGCCTGTAAATCGCCGACGATGGCGATGGCGGCCGCCAGCGTGAGCACAGCGAACGTCCCCGTCATCATCGAGGGGACTGGTGGCACTACATGGAAGAAGCGGACGAGATACCGAAGGTCGCCCATCGCACCCTCGTCACGACTCCGCTTGAGGCGTGCTCATTGTCCTGACCCAACGCGGGAGTCGTTTGCCCGGGACCGCGCCCGCTCGTGCCTGCGACGCGCAGGTAGGCCTCGAGCGTGTGATAGCTGATGTTGAGTCTCTTACACGCGCGGCGTTTGTTGCGGCCGCACTTCTCGAACACGAGCCGCGCGTAATGACAGGCCCAGGCACGCATGCTTTCATCGCGCCCGATGGCCGGTCCGAGCACCTCGGCGAACTCTCCCCGGATTCTGGCCGGTAGATCATCCAGCTCGATTCGGTCCGACTCCATCAGCGCGAGCGCGCGTTCGACCAGGCGCTCCAACTCGCGCACATTCCCCGGCCACGGATAGATACGCAACGCTTGCTCGGCCTCGGCCGACAGCGTCAATTCCCGGCTCCGGTGCCGGCCGAGGAAGTACCGCACGAGCTCGGGGACATCCTCGCTGCGGTTTCTGAGCGGCGGCACATGAATCTCCACTCCACTGAGCCGGTAGTACAGGTCGGCCCTGAAGAGACCGCGTGCGACCAGTTCGGAGAGCGGCCGGTTGGTCGCCGCGACGATGCGCGTGTCGATGCGCTTCGTGCCGTGGCCTCCGACCCGTTCGACGGCGAGATCCTGCAGGACCCGCAGGAACTTCGCCTGCGCGGACAACGAGAGATCGGACACCTCGTCCAGGAACATGGTGCCGCCGTCCGCGTGCTCGAACTTGCCGCGACGGCCGCGAACACCGGTGGCCGTCCGCTCTTCGATGCCGAAGAGTTCGGCTTCGAGCAGCGTCTCGACGACAGCGGCGCAGTTGACGGCGACGAACGGCCCACGGCGGCGACGGCCAAGCTCGTGGAGTTGTCGGGCAACGAGTTCCTTGCCAGTGCCGCTTTCGCCTTCAATCAGCACGGTGAAGTCGGTCGCTGCAACGCGCTCGATCTGCGCGCGCAGCGCCTTCATGACGTCGGTCGATCCGATCAGCGGACCAGCACCGAGCGTCGCGCTCGTCGAGGGCGTTCGTCCGCGACCGATCTGGAGCACGAGCCCGCCGATATGCGCGAGCGCGACCAGCAGGTCGTAGTCGGGTTCTGCCAGCGGCCGGTCTGGCTGACACGACGCCTCAAAGACAGCCTGGATACGGGGATCGGCCGTCGGCACACCGAGGACGATCGAGTCGGAGGTCCGCGTTGGCGTGACCAGCCGCGCCTGGTATCGCGCTCGGACCTCTCGCAATCGCACGGCTCGCAGCTGCAGTGCCTGTCTTACGTGCTGCTCGAAGGTGGCTCCGAGATCATCGTTGGCAGCGTTGGCAAGTGCAGCTCCGAGCGCCTCGAGTACTTGTCGCAGGCTCGCGACGTTTCCCTCAGGTCGCACACTGGTCGCGTCGTTCCCTCGCGTCACGGCATAGGTCTCACTCACAGCGCCCTCCGCCGCGGACATACCAAAGGCGATGCCACTTTTGACCGGTCTCACTAACGTCCGCACGTGCAATGGTTTCACCTGACCGAGACGAAATAGGCACAGCGGCATCGGGTAGGTTGTGCCCTCGGCGAGCGGGACGCCGTTTGAAGGGTCGAGAAGCCTATACCCCTGCACCCCTGCGATACACTTGCGGCCTCGAATGAAAAGCCTCACTGGGCATCTCTACTTCTGGGTGCTGCTCGCCATCCTTGCGGGTGGGGTATTCGGCTATGTAGACCCGGCAACCGCGGTCAAGCTGAAGCCGCTCGGCGACGGGTTCATCGCCCTCGTAAAGATGCTGATCAGCCCGATCATCTTCTGCACGGTCGTGCTGGGAATCGCCGGCGCGGGAAGCATGAAGAAGGTCGGCCGGGTGGGCGCGAAGGCGCTGATCTACTTCGAGGTCGTCTCGAGCATCGCCCTGGTCATCGGTCTGGTCGTGATCAACGTCGCCCAGCCGGGCAGCGGATTCAATGTGGATCCGGCGACGCTGGATGCGAACGCCGTCGCCGACTATGCGAAGCGGGCTCACGCCCAGACGACGACCGACTTCATCCTCAGCATCATCCCGGTCACTTTCTTCGACGCGTTTGCCGGGTCAGGGAATCTGTTGCAGGTGCTGTTCGTCGCGATCCTGTTTGGCTACGCGATGACGCACATGGGCGAACGTGGCAAGACCGTGCACCAGTTCATCGAGGCCTGCTCGCTCATCTTCTTCGCCATGATGAACGCGCTGATGAAGCTCGCGCCCATCGGTGCCGGTGGCGCGATGGCCTTCACCATCGGCCGCTATGGAATCGAGGCACTGAGGCCGCTGGCCGCCCTGATGGGCAGCTTCTACCTGACGTGCCTCCTCTTCATCCTGGTCGTCCTTGGCAGCATCGCGGCCTTCACCGGCTTCAGCATCATCCGCTTCATCATCTACATCAAAGAGGAGCTGCTGACGGTGCTCGGAACCTCGTCATCGGAGTCGGCACTCGTGCCGCTGATGCAGAAGCTCGAGAGACTCGGGTGCTCTCGATCGGTGGTCGGACTCGTTGTGCCGGCTGGTTACTCGTTCAACCTCGATGGCACGAACATCTATCTGACAATGGCGGCGATCTTCGTGGCGCAGGCGCTCAACATCGACCTCACGCTGCGGCAGGAGTTGACGCTTCTCGCTGTAGCGATGCTGACGTCGAAGGGCGCGTCTGGCGTCACGGGAGCAGGTTTCATCACACTCGCTGCGACACTTGCTGTCGTCCCGTCGATTCCCGTCGCCGGGTTGGCGTTGATCTTAGGGATCGATCGCTTCATGTCTGAATCGCGGTCGCTCACGAACTTCATCGGCAACGGCGTGGCTGCGATTGTCGTAGCGCGCTGGGAGGACGAGCTCGACCTGGCCAAACTCACAGCCGAACTGACCGGCAGCCGGGCTACACCGGTTCCAGAAGCTGAAGGTTCTCGGCAGCTTGCGGATCTGTGAGCACGGGCATCGCTGCCAGGTCGATCGGCTGTAGTTCGACCGGTGTGTCGAACGCCAGCGCACCTCGATACTGAACGACGTCCGCGGTGACGTCCCAGACCGCACATCGGACTACGCGAGCGCGGATCAGAACCCGTCCCTGAGATGCGGTCACGTGCACGTCAACGTGGGTCCCCGGTAGCAACCGCGTCGTTCCACGAACAAGAACCCCACTCGATGACACGTTGATCACCGACAATTCCCGACCCAGACGCAGCCGGACGCGCGAGAGCGGATCCGTGGCCATTGGTATCCAGCGACCCCCCTGCCGGCGCTCGTGGGGCTCAGTCTGCATTGACCCACGCTCCCGTCGCCCGCTCGTACCGCAGTACGCGAGCGCGGGCGGTGACACCGAGTACGCGTACGGCCCATTGCGTCTGGTCGCGTCCAACGACGTATACGCTTCCGGATGTGGCGGTGCCATTCGGACTGAAGGAGAGAATCATCGTTCCGCCCAGTGCTACGGCGCTGGTCCCCGGAGTTCCCGGAGCGAGCCCTATCGCGGCTCCGGGATAGAGATCGGACAGATAAACCGGTGCTTCAATCACGCGATCGATCTGCTGCGTGATATCCGCCGTGCGCACGCCGTCGCCGTTGCCGTCTTCAACCATCGAGAACCTCACGCCTCTCGTGTCTTGTTCGAAATACAACGCGACGGTGGCCGAGCGGCCGACCGCACGCGATCGTGCAAGCGCTGCCCGGGTTGTCAGATATCGCGCCGCGCCTGCGCCTCGCGATCGGTCGACGACTGCGCCGACGCTCGAGACGCTGATGCCTGCAAGGATGCAAAGCAGTGCCGAAGCGAACAGGATCTCGAGGAACGTGTAGCCCGCGCTGCTAAGGGCGGGTGGCCGCGGGCGCTGGGCGGAGCGCCCGCGACCATTGCCGCACATCGTAACTACTGCCTCGCCGACTCGCCCTTCACGGTGACGACAGTGACGAGAGGCTTCAGCTTCAGAAGCTTTTCTCCCCCACGCCGCGCACGTTCATCAGGTCCTCGATCTGATTTCAAAGAATGGCTGGCGTCGTGTTGATGCAGGTGCACACGAGATGCGCCCACCAGCGGCGCCCGCCACGACCCACTTTCGACACTACCGTGCGGCGTAGCACGAGGCTTCATCGGTCTCTCGCCACAACGAGCAATCGATCGTGCATTCCGCCACGTCGCTCTCGACGAAAGCAAACGAGAAGCCGCTTGGATGTCGTTGAATCCGTCGGTTTAACGTGCTGACGAGAAAGGCGTTATCAGCCGACGCGAGTATGCCCATCGATGCAGGGGGCTGAGAGTGCCGCCGCCAGTTAACTGTCGAAGGAATGGGTGCGGTGTGGACGATGTCGAAACGCCGGTCGATGGAGGCGGCTGAGAGTGACCCCGCCAGTTGACTGTCGCGGGACGCGGGCCTCGTCAGCGTCACTCCCCAACCAGATCGAGTGGTCGCTCTGCTCCGAGGTCGAGCATGGCAATTCGAGAAGGAGCGCCGTCTGACGTCAGAGCAATCCGGCACCGCGCGCCCACTTGTACTTGGCGCCGAGCACGTCCACCGGGATCTCCGTCGAGTAGGGATAGGCCGGAATCTTGTGATCGAAGAGATACTCCGACGCCTCTTCGACTTCCACGTCGCCCGCCAGCGAGACGACGATCGGTTTGTCGATGCCCTTCGCCCGCATCTCCTCGACGATCTCGGCCAGCAGCTTCGCAAAGACCATCGGCGGCGTGACGATCGTGTGCCAGTAGCCGAGAATCAGTGAGTGGATCCGCTGGTCTTCGAGCCCGAGTCGAACGGTGTTCTGGTAGGTCTTCGGCGGCTCGCCGCCGGTGATGTCAACGGGGTTGCCGGATGCACCGAAGGGAGGGATGAACTTCTTGAACGCGGCATCGAGGTCCGGGGGAAAAGCCATCAGCGACAGGCCGTTGTCCACAACTGCGTCCGACAGCAGGACGCCGGAGCCGCCGGCCCCGGTGATGATGACGATGTTGTCGCCCTTCGGTGTCGGCAGGATCGGAAGCGCGCGGGCGAATTCGAGCATCTCGCGCAGCGAACGTGCGCGAATCACGCCTGACTGCCTCAGCACATCGTCGTAGATCTTGTCGTTGCCCGCGAGCGCACCGGTGTGCGAGCTCGCGGCCTTGGAACCCAGAGAGGTGCGTCCGGCCTTCAGCACGACGACAGGCTTTTTCTTCGATACGCGCTTCGCGACTTCGGCGAACGCGCGGCCGTCCTTCAGGTCCTCGCAGTGCTGCACGATGATGTGCGTGTTGTCGTCCTGCTCGAAGAACGTCAGCAGATCGTCTTCATCGATATCGGACTTGTTCCCCAAGCCAACGATGGCCGAGACGCCCATCTTCGCCGAGCGGGAGAAGCCGATGATGGCCATCCCGATACCGCCCGACTGCGACGACAACGCCGCGTGGCCCTTGACGTCATACGCCGTGCAGAACGTCGCGCAGAGGTTGCTCCACGTGTAGTAGAAGCCGTAGATGTTCGGGCCCATCAGGCGGACGCCGTACTTCTGGGCGACCGCGACGAGTTCCTTCTGGCCCTCGACGTTGCCGGTCTCGGCAAAACCGGAAGGAATGAGGACGGCGCCGGGAATCTTCTTCTCGCCGCACTCTGCCACCGCTGACGCCACGAACTTCGCCGGAATCGCGAACACCGCGACGTCGATGTCGCCAGGCACATCCTTGACGCTCTTGTAGGCTTTCAGGCCCATGATCTCGTCGGCGGACGGGTTGATCGGATAGATCTGCCCTTTGTACCCGCCGTTGATCAGGTTCTTCATCACCGAGTTGCCGATCTTGCCCGCCTCCGAGGAGGCGCCGATGACGGCGACCGCCTTCGGCTTCATGATGCGGTTCATGTCGCGCACGATGTCCTCGTGCTTCGGGCGGAACCGCGCCGGCGCCGGCGAGAAGTTGACGACGATCCGGACGTCGGCGGCGATCGCGCCGTCCTTGGTCGCGAACACAGGGTTCAAGTCCATCTCCGCGATTTCCGGGTTGTCGGCGATGAGCTGCGAGACGCCCTGGATCATTGTCGCGAGCGCGTCGCGGTTGACCGGATCCCCACCGCGGACGCCCTTGAGGATCTGCGCCGCAGCGATGCCGTCGAGCATCGACAGCGCGTCGTCCTTTGTCGCGGGCGCGAGACGGAACGTGATGTCCTTGAGCACTTCGACGAGGACGCCGCCAAGACCGAACGCGACGAGTTTGCCGAAGACAGGATCGGTGACCGCGCCGATGATCACTTCCTGACCGCCAGCGAGCATCTGTTGCACCTGGACGCCGAGGATGGTGGCCTTCGCGTTGTACTTCTTCGCGTTGGCGATGATCGTGTCGTAGCCCTTCTGGGCCTCGTCGGCGCTCTTCACGCCGACTAGCACGCCCCCCGCCTCGGTCTTGTGCAGAATCTCCGGCGACACGATCTTGAGCACCACCGGAAAGCCCATCCCCGTCGCTATCGTCGCCGCCTCGGCGGCCGACTTCGCGACGCCTTCTTTGGGAACCGGGATCCCGTACGCCTCGCATACGAGCTTGCCCTCGGGTGCGGTGAGCGCGGTGCGGCCTTCGGCTTTGACTGCATCGAGCACACGTCTGACTTCTTCGGTCGGGTTGGTGATCATCGTCATGTCTAGTGGTCCGTATACGCCCGTTTCAGATGACTTTCTCGGTCCGCAGAGCTGCGATCTCATTCGCTCCGAAGCCGAGTTCTGCCAGGATCTCGTCGGTGTGCTCGCCGAGGAGTGGCGATCGCTTCACGTCGGCCGGACTGTCAGACATCTTGATCGGATTGCCCACCGTGAGGTATTTGCCTCGCGTCGGGTGATCGACCTCGACGACGGTGCCGGTCTTGCGCAGCGACGGTTCTTCCGCGATCTCTTTCATGGAGAGAATCGGTCCGCACGGGATGTCGTGGGCGTTGAGGATGTCCATCGCTTCGAACTTGGTCTTCGTCTTCGTCCATTCCTCAATCCCGTCGAAGATTTCCGACAGATGCGGCAGCCGCGCCTTCGGCGTCGCGTACCGCGGATCGGTCAACCATTCCTCACGACCGATCACTTTGCAGATAGCGTCCCAGACGGGAGCCTGCGTGATGAAGTAGATGTAGGCGTTGGGATCGGTTTCCCAGCCCTTGCACTTGAGAATCCATCCCGGCTGCCCGCCGCCAGAGGCGTTCCCCGACCGCGGGGCGGCATCACCGAACGTGCCGTTGGGGTATTGCGGGTACTCTTCGAGGACGTGGGTCCGTGCGAGCCGCTGCTGATCGCGCAGCTTCACGCGGCACAGATTGAGCACGCCATCCTGCATCGCGGCGAGCACGCGCTGACCGCGGCCCGTGGTGTTGCGCTGGTACAAGGCTGCCACGATGCCCAGCGCAAGATGCAATCCGGTTCCGCTGTCGCCGATCTGCGCACCGGTGACCAGCGGCGGGCCGTCATCGAAGCCGGTCGTGGACGCCGCACCACCGGCACACTGCGCGATGTTCTCGTAGACTTTGCAGTCCTCGTACGGCCCGGGGCCGAAACCCTTGACCGACGCGACAATCATGCGGGGGTTGATCTCGCGGATACGCTCCCAGGTGAAACCCATGCGGTCGAGCGCTCCCGGAGCGAAGTTCTCCACGAGCACATCGCATTTCTTCACGAGGGCTTCGAGGATGGCTTTCCCTTTCGGGTTTTTGGCGTCGACCGTGATCGAACGCTTGTTCGAGTTGAGCATCGTGAAGTACAGGCTGTCCACTCCCGGAATGTCGCGCAGCTGGCCGCGCGTGACGTCCCCCTCACCGGCGCGTTCAACCTTGACGACGTCGGCTCCCAGCCATGCGAGGAGCTGCGTGCACGTCGGCCCGGATTGAACGTGAGTGAAGTCGAGAATGCGAACGCCGTCTAGTGCCTTGCCCATCTATGAGGCCCTCTCCAATCGATTCAGGTTATTTCTTGCGAACCGCGCTTTGCGGGTTGAGTTTGCCGATGCTGCCGCTCTCGGTGCCGGCCGCTGGGTCGATGACCGCGTTGATGAGGGTCGGCCTGCCGGAGTCCATCGCCGCGTCGACGGCGCGCTTCAGCTCGTCGGGCGTCGTCGCATTCATGCCGACGCCTCCGAACGCCTCGATCATCTTGTCGTACCGCGAGCCTTTGACGAAGACGGTGATCGCCGGATCCGAGCCCGTGGCATTGACGTCGGTTCCGCGATAGATACCGTCGTTGTTGAAGATGACGACGCAGACCGGCAGGTTGTAGCGGCAGATGGTCTCGACCTCCATGCCCGAGAAGCCGAAGGCGGAGTCGCCCTCGAGCGCGAGCACGGGCTTGCCGGTCTCGATGGCCGCGGCGATCGCGAAGCCCATGCCGATGCCCATGACACCCCAGGTGCCGACGTCGAGACGCTTGCGTGGCTGATACATGTCGATCGCGCCGCGCGCCAGGTCGAGCGTGTTGGCGCCTTCGTTGACGAGGATCGCATCCGGCCGCTCTTTGATGACGGTGCGCAATGCGCCGAGCGCGCCGTGGAAGTCCATAGGTGACCTGGTGCTCATCAGCCGCGGCGCCATCTTGGCGATGTTTTCCTCGCGTTTCGTCTTGACGGCGTTGATCCACTCCGCCGGCGGCGCCGGCCAATGGGCGCCTATGCCGTCGAGCAGCGCCGAGACGCAGGAGCCGATGTCGCCCACCACCGGAGCGACGATCTTGACATTCGAGTCCATCTCCTTCGGCTCGATGTCGATCTGGATGAACGTCTTCGGCGCGTCGCCCCAGGTCTTGCCCTTGCCGTGCGACAAGAGCCAGTTGAGCCGGGCGCCGATCAGCATGACGACGTCGGACTCCTTCAGCACCGTCGAGCGTGCGGCGCCGGCACACTGCGGATGCGTGTCGGGCAGAAGGCCCTTGGCCATGCTCATCGGCAGAAACGGTATGCCGCTTTTTTCGACCAGGGCGCGGATCTGGTCGTCGGCCTGCGCGTATGCCGCGCCTTTGCCGAGAATGATCAGGGGGCGCTTGGCACCCTTCAGCAGATCGAGCGCACGCGCGACAGCGTCCGGCGCAGGAATGCTGGGCCGGCGCGGGGTCGATGACCTTGACGAGTGACTTGGCTGCCAGCCTCCGCGTCGATCACCTGAGCGAACAGTTTGGCCGGCAGATCGAGATAGACGCCGCCTGGACGACCAGAAACCGCTGCGCGGATCGCGCGCGCCACGCCGATGCCGATGTCCGCGGCATGCAGCACGCGGAACGCCGCCTTACAGAGGGGCTTGGCAATCGCCAGTTGGTCCATCTCTTCGTAGTCGCCCTGCTGCAAGTCGACGATCTCGCGCTCGGACGAGCCGCTGATCAGGATCATCGGAAAGCAGTTGGTCGTCGCGTTGGCCAGCGCAGTCAGACCGTTGAGGAAGCCGGGAGCTGACACCGTGAGGCAAACGCCTGGCTTCTTCGTCAGGAAGCCGGCGATGGCCGCGGCGTTGCCGGCGTGCTGCTCATGCCGGAACGAGATGACGCGCATGCCTGCGGCCTGTGCCAGACGGCCGAGGTCCGTGATCGGGATGCCAGGCACACCGTAGATGGTCTTGACGCCGTTGAGCGTGAGCGCCTCGATGACGAGGTGAAAGCCGTCCGTCAGCTTCCGCTCGGTATCGGCTGCGTTGGCATCGGCGGTGGAGGCCGCAGTCTCTAACATAGTGTCCTCCGGAGCAGTGGCTTTTGGGCGATCAGAATGGAATACCGTATGTGGTATACCAATCAAAGTCAACTTGAAGCCCGCGCCTTTCATCGTCAGGAAAACCAAGAAAGATCATCGAGATCATCGAAGTCTGCGCGGCGCTGGAGAGCATGGAGGGAGGGCTCGAGAGTGACCCCGCCAGTTACCGGCGCGGGACGTCGGCCCGGTGCGGACGACGCTCAGTGCGGGTCGAGGCCGGCGCTCGAACAGCGTTGAACGTCAACTGGACTGAACCGATGCGGATACGGTCGCCGTCACGCAACTGCGTTGGAGAGTCGAGACTGCCGATCGGCGACGAACGTCCCGTTCTTGCTGTCGAGATCTTCGACCGTCGCCGTATCTCCAACGACCCGAATCAGCGCGTGGCGCCGGGAGACGCCAGGGGAATCGAAGAACAGCTCGAGATCGGGATCTCGTCCCAGCACGTGTTCGCCTTCGCCGAGACGCGCGCGGCCGTTCGCCCACTGGAGGCGAAACCGGACGGTGGTGCTGTGCATGGTTGTGTTGTCCGATGCGGTTTCGGCCGGGGGTAATTGGAACGCGTAGCCGAACCGGTGGACGGTGCGCACGAAGCGAGGTTCTGTCGGATCGTCGCCGAGGGCCTGTCGAATCTCGGCGATGAGATTCACCAGGTTCTTCTCCAGCACGAAGGTGTCGGGCCAGAGGCGCTCCTGAAGGGCGAACTTGGAGAGTGCCTTGGGTCGATTGGTGACGAGGATCTCCAGAAGTTGGTACGCCTTCGGTGTGAGCGGGACCGCCTGAGGTCCTCGCAGCAATTCCCGCGAGTCCAGATCCAGCACGAAGTCCCCGAAGGACACGCGGCTCACTTCAGGCCCTCGACGATGAACAGTTCCGAAAGGAAGCGGACGTAGTCGTGGCAATAGGCCTTCCCGTCAGGCGTGACGAGGATCCTGGCTGATGATGTCGACGCCAACGGGGTCCGCAGGCTGAATCGTCTTCCACGCCTCGCGACGGCCAGTCGAGACATCGACACGGTCCACGACCGGCGGCCATGAGCCGTCTCTCCGCACGTACAGAAGCCGTCCGTCGGAGCTCCACTGCAGGGCGGTGTCATCGGGCGCCATGAGAGGCAATGGAACCGGCGCGCCTCCGTCAACGGGATACAGAAAGCGCTTTGCCGCTGTACCACCGATCACGAACCGACCATCCGGCGTTGCAACTCCGACGGTTCCCGAGTTCTCCGGGGAGATCGCCCTGACCAATCCGCTTTCGACATCCTGAACAAAAATCCGCGGATCGTGATCTTTCTCCCGCCCTCCGAACACAATCCGACGTCCATCCGGCAGAAAGTTCGCCTCGAACCGCTCGACGAGGGGTCCGGGCGGTAAGGTTCTTGGCGATCCCGTCCCGGTCGGCAAGATGAACCAGTGCGTCCGATTACCTATCGGCGCAGCCAGCACCCACTTGCCATCAGGTGACAGATCCTCTGGAAAGCCGTCACCAAGTCGAACGGCATCCGAACCGTCAGTCCCTCGAAGATAGATCGAGCGCTGCTGCGCCTCCGCCTCGCAGCATTTCGCCCATGAGCACCGTTCGTCCATCCGCCGAGAGTGCTTCAGGCGCCGGACCATCGAGCCACCCGAGATCTCGCGGTTGAGTGTCACCCGGCGGCGAGGCACGAGCATCCCATCCGGAGACGGTGCTGCGAGAGCAACACACGGCCGTTGGAGAAGACGTCGTGTATCGACAGAATTCGCGATGCAGAAGGAAGGATCACGCGTTCTCTTCCGTCCGTGGACACGGCTCGCAGGGCCGAACTCGTCACGATCCTCGAGGCGGTTTGCGGTGAACCACACCTCGTCGCCCGCAGGCGACCAGGCCAGGCTCGTCAAATCTCCCCAGCCCGATGACAAGGTGGTCTTTCGACCGGAGCGGTCGAGCAGGACTATCGCCGACGCCACCTGTTTTCCCTCCGCGTCGCGTCCCAGGCCCTTCGACGAGGGCCAGTCGCTGGCCATCGGGCGCGACGCGCACGTGTCTGAACCGATGCTGGCCGTAGATCTTGGTCCCTACAGGGAACTCCACCTGCCCGAGTCGCACAACCGCGAGATCACTCCCTCCAGGCTTCCAATCTGCTGCGATGACGTCGTCGAGGAGCTCCCTCGGGCCACCTCCAGTAAGGGAAACGCGGAGAAGCGTACCGAGCAACGGATTCAGCAATCTCAACGAACTGTGTGGCCCACGGAGAAATGCGAGCTCGCCGCTCGACGATACGCCAAGCAGCTTCGCATCGAGGACGTCCAGTCGCCGGGACTCCACGCTGTCGCGCCGAGTCATGAAGAGCGCGTATCGGATCGACTCCCCACGCCGCGCTATAGACGATCGAGTCTCCGTCTGGAGCGAATCGGGCGGCCGTGAGCGTTCCCGCACGGAACGTCACTGGAATGAATCGAGGAGTGGGAGCGGCTGCGGCACTGCCACGTCTGGCCGCTGCCAACCGCCCAGACCGCCGCCGCGATCAGCGCTGCGGCAACGGCACGGCCGCGATCGCCGTCACGGTACGGCGGCGTCCACGGCTCACCGCTGGGCCAGTCGCCGGATGGTGAGCCGTGCTGTCGTCCGCGCTCCAACGCAGTGCCGACGCGAGGTCGTTCGCGCTCTGCCAACGCTCGTCGGGATCTTTCGAAAGGCACTTCTTCACGACACGGTCGAGACTGGCCGGCGTCGTCGGGATCCGCGACGAAAGTGGGGGCGGTTCGTGCGTCAGAATCGCAGCCGTCAAGCTCGCCTGACTTGTGCCTTGAAAGGGCGCACGCCCCGTGATCATTTCGTACAGGACGACACCTAGAGCAAAGGTGTCGGTGCGAGCGTCGGCCGGGCGTCCCTCGACCTGCTCGGGCGCCATGTACGGCAGCGTGCCGAGCACGGTCCCTTGGCCGGTCAAGTGCAGGCTCTTGGTCGCCTTCTCGACTTTGTCCTCGTACTCGCCATCTCTCAGCTTGGCGAGGCCGAAGTGCAGGAGCTTGATCCACTGCGGTCAGCATCACGTTGCTGGAATGCAGATCGCGATGGACGACGCCCTTGCTATGTAATTCGCCGAGCGCTTCGGCAATCTGGGTTGCGATTGCGAGGGCTGCGTCGATTGGAACGGGACCGCGCAACACGCGCTCGGCGAGCGTTTCGCCGTCGAGGAGCTCCATGACCAGGAACGGCACGCCCGCGTCCTGGCCGACGTCGTAGACGGTGCAGATGTTGGGATGGCTGACGCGAGCGATCGCTCGCGCTTCCCGCTCGAACCGTTCGAGCTCTTCCGGCGTCGAGCCCCGCGACGAGGTGAGTACCTTGACGGCGACCGAACGGTCGAGTCGAGGGTCGCGGGCGCGATAGACCTCGCCCATCCCTCCGGCACCGAGCCTACCCACTATCTGATAAGGGCCGATTCGCGAGCCCGCGAGGAACATTGCTACGAGACCTCTGGGGAACGGCCCCATTCTAGCCCGCGATCGCTGTCATCTGTGTCGACGGAACCTGCCGAATTCCTGCCGGACGCCTGCCACTTCCTCTAGCGCGGACCATACCATCGCAATCCGATCCGAAGCGTGCGTGGCCTTCACGAGGGAGGTTCGTCATGAGTTCCCGAGCAACGTGGACCAGAGCAAGTTGCATAGCGGTTCTCGCCGGGTTCGGCTTTCGTTGCCGTCCGCGCCGCCGATGGCGATCTGCCGAACACGGGCATGGCTGACCCGGTCGCTCTTGATGAGCGCCTTCGACCGGTTTGCGGCCGGCGGCGCGCCAGCGAATATTGTGATCCTGTCGCTCTCCAATCTTCGTGGCGTGAGCAGCGAAGCGTTGAACGCCGGCGGACGGGTCGCGGTCGATCTCGCGACGGGCGCCGTGGGTTCAAACGTCCGACTACTTCCACCTGGTGACACGTTCGACCTCTGGTTGATCGACAACCAGCCGGGGCCCGGTCACAGCACGCTCGCGGATCACGGGGACGGCCTGCTGAAGGTCGGCACGTACACCGTGTCAGCGGGGAGGCACACACTGTCGGTGTCCCTGGGACCGACGGCCTTCACCAGCTTCTACCCGGATCGGGCGTTCGTGGTCAGGTCGGGGCAAAGCTCCCCTGGACGGGTTCGTGCTGACGGGTCCCACCACGTTTTTCACGCGACTCCGGCAGCGTCAGATCCGTTTCGTCGACGACGCGGCTGCGGCGCTCGGATTCGATCCCACGGCAGCGGCACGCGCTGCCGATTTTGCGAGAGTGACCGCCCAGGGCCGCCAGCTCTTTCTGAACGAGAGGTTCGAGGGCAACGGACGGACCTGCGGGACGTGCCACGTCGAGACCAACAATTTCACCGTCGATCCGAAGCTCATCGCCACTCTGCCTTCGAGCGATCCGCTCTTCGTGGCCGAGACGAATCCGGCGCTGGCAACGCTCGAGAATCCTGATCTGTTGCGCCGGTTCGGGTTGATCCTCGTCAACGCAGACGGCTTCGATCCATCGAGAGGGCACGTGTTCCGCGGCGCTCAGAACGTGCAGGCGCTTGCGAACTCCACGACGCCGCAAGACCCGAGCTTTGGCATCGACTTCAGCACCAACGGGCGAAATCCGAATCCACCCGAGCGCCTCGGCTGGGGCAACGATGCCCCACCGCTTCGCGACTTTGCGCTCGTGGCCATCGCGCAGCACGCCACGAGAACGGTCAGTCGCACAGCAGCAGTGGATTTCCGCTTGCCGACGGATGAGGAACTGGATGCTTTGGTCGCATATCAGCTCTCCCTCGGTCGGCAGGAAGACTTCAACCTCCCGACGCTAGAGCTGAAGAGCACGCTGGCGAGCAACGGCAAGACCCTGTTTCTGGACAGCGGGAACCTGTTCGAGCCGGAGCCGGGCCACAAGAACTGCAACGGCTGCCACTTCAACGGCGGGGGCACAGCTGGAATGTCGTTCAATGATCAGACACCGGGATTCCCGGATATGACGGCAGTCCACGCGGGTTCAACATCGGTGCCGGCACCAACGTGAACGAGATACCGCTGGCGCTGGCGCTGAGTCTGCCGCGTGACGGAGGGTTCGGGCAAATTCTGAGTATCAGGGTGAACTGGATCTCGAGGAACGTGTAGCCCGCACTGCTAAGGGCGGGTGGCCGCGGGCGCTGGGGGAGCGCCCGCGACCATTGCCGCACATCGTAACTACTGCCCCGCCGACTCGCCCTTCACGGTGACGACAGTGACGAGAGGCTTCAGCTTCAGGAAGCTTTTCTCCCCCACGCCACGCACGTTCATCAGGTCCTCGACCTTCTTGAACGATCCATTCTTCTGTCGGTATTCGAGGATGCGTTCCGCGGTCGCCTTCCCAATGCCTGGGAGCGTTTCCAGTTGCGCCACGCTCGCCGTGTTCAGGTTGATCGGCGCTGACGCAGACGCCGCCGTGCGCTGGGTGCCAGCCTGTGCCGAGACGGTCGCGATGCTGAGACCCAGTGCGACCAGAACCGCAATGACGATGCGAATCATGAACTGCCTCCTGTCCGCATCTGGCAGGCGCACTCAGACGTGAACGCGGGAACGTGCGGACGCTTCGAGACGTGAATCGGTGCGCGGTGACCTGCCACATGGCTCCTCTGCGCGCGAAGGTCCCGG
The DNA here is from genome assembly GCA_963818645.1 of uncultured Acidobacteriota bacterium. Lineage (GTDB taxonomy): Bacteria > Acidobacteriota > Vicinamibacteria > Vicinamibacterales > UBA2999 > Gp6-AA40. The sequence continues at coordinate 97,588 of CAWFTF010000023.1, forward strand.
ACGGGGCTGGTGCCACACGGGCGGTTGGGTGCACGGCTGACAACACGAACCCGCCGGGACGACCCACCTCAGAGCAAGCGTGACGCCGGGGTCGGCGCACACACTTCGTCGACGCAGCCACATGACCGCCAAGCAGTTACATCACGACGACGGAAATGCGAGTTTGGTCAGGCCGCGAGACCGTGAACTGCGGTTGGCGGTATGCGGGGGGGTTATTTGAAGCTGACCGGATTGGCCAGGTTGCCGTCGCTTTCGAGGAGAAACAGCACTGCGACCGCGTGTATCATGCTTCCGCGGACGAATTTGCACATGGCCGATCTCGGCCGGTGCTTCATGTGGTCTTTAACAGGAGTCGTGTGAATGGCAAAGAAAAATGGCGCCCCCACCAAGTCGGACATCGTGGCTCAGATCTGCGAAGACGCCGAGCTGTCCCGTAAGCAGGTCGCCGCAGTGTTCGAGTCACTCAATGGCATCATCAAGAAGAGCCTCCGTGGGCCTGGTATGTTCACGTTCCCTGGCCTGCTGAAGATGAAGGTCGTCAAGAAGCCCGCGACGAAGGCGCGTCAAGGCATCAATCCCTTCACCAAGGAAAAGATGATGTTCAAGGCGAAGCCGGCCTCGAAGAAGGTTCGCATACTCCCGCTGAAGAGCCTCAAGGCCCTTGTGAACTGAGCGTAAGGGGCTACTTGAGCCTGGCCGGTTTGGCGCACTTCTTCAGGTACGCCACCAAGGCCTTGGCCTCAGCCGTCAGAGTGGACTGATCCCGGACGACGGTCACGTCGCCGTGACCATCGTCGATCGAGATCTGGTAGTCCTCGAGGTCGCGCCCGGTGAGCGATCGCTGCTCACCAGGCGTCGAGAGGAGGTTTGCGTTTTTCACCAGCGTTTCGAGCGTGGTGGCCTCGTCCGCTTGCATCGACGAGGTATCGAGCGTGCACTCACGGATTGCGCCGACAATGCCACCGGACTGAGTGAACTGGACACGCACAACGGGCCTTTGACCTCGATGATATCAAAGGTTGATTCCCACCTTTTTCCACGCGGCCTTCACCGCCTTCTTCGCTGCGGCACCGTATTTCGGCGTGCTTGCGACCTGGAGTGAGACCCTCGCGCAGTCGGCAAACTGGCTCGTCGTCGTCAGCTGAAGCATCGTGTCGTACCAGATGCGGCCGGCAACATTCCAGGCGCTCCCCTTGAGTGCCTTGGCTACGAGCACGAACGCGCGATTGGGAATACCGGAGTTGATGTGGACGCCGCCACGATCGGCCGCACCCTTGTAGAGATTCCTCATGTGCGCAGGCTGCGGATCGTCGCCAAGGTCGGGATCGCCGACGAACGCAGTGCCGGGATTTTCCATGTCGCGAATCGCGCGGCGGGTTGGCGCCGGCACGAGGACTTCAGCGCCAATCAACCAGTTGGCCTTGAGCGCCGTCTCGCCCTTGATCCACTGCCGCACGAGCACGCCGAAGACATCGGCGAAGTGCTCGTTCAGCGCGCCCGACTGGTTGCGATACTCGAGGTTGCTGGTGAACGACTCGACGCCGTGCGTCAGCTCGTGGCCAACGACATCGAGTGACCCGGTGAAGTTGCGGAAGATCACGCCGTCGCCGTCACCGTAGGCCATCTGTTCGCCATTCCAGAAGGCGTTGTTCATCGGCACCAGCGCGCCGTTCTCGTCCGCTTCGCCAACGTGGACCGAGGAGACCAGCGTCATGCCGTTGTTGTCGAGCGAATTACGCCCGAACAGTTGATCGTAGAAGTCGTAGGTGTGCCCGGAGTAGTCGTACGCCTGGTTGACGGAGACATCGGTCACCTTCGGCTGCCCTTCGGAGCGAACGAGCTTGCCCGGCAGCTGATCGCCCTTCTTTGCGTCGTACACCAGCCGCTGCTTCTTCTTCGCCGGCGCCGCCGAGACCATCAACCCTGGCATCGCCTGGCTCATGACACGCTGCGTGCGCAGTGTGGCCGCGGCTCTGATGTTGGCGATGGCGCGGGCGCGGACAGTTGGATTCGTGGATTGTGCGAGCTTGTCGTTGATGTACGGCGGGATGATGCACTGAATCGAGAGACGGTCACACATCGGAAACTCCTTTGGACGTCGCGAGCTCATGGGATCTGCCGCAACACGTGAAAGAGGTGAAGCGGATGGAACGAGACCTGAAAGCCGGCGGACGCCGCGGTCGCCGGTGTGTTCGACATGACGCCGAGGCGATGCGACGCCAAACTGGGGGATGACGAGTGTGTCTCCGAGGTCGAAGAAGATCGCGATCGGATTACTCATGATCATCAACGTCTGGCCGAAGGCGACTTACTGGATATAACGCCTCGGTCGCCGTCGTCGAACCGACCAGACACCCGAAGAGGCGAGCTGAGCAGTAGCGGGCGCCACGCAGACGCACGAGACGTGTGAGCACCGAGACGGCGTTCGTGTCGGTTCGCGTCTGGCCTCGACGCGTCGCTCGCGGCCAGCGTTGACGAAGACACAGGAAGTATCCAAGCGCGTCGTTTTGCAAGTGCGCCAGCGCTGGTCTCCGATCTCGCTGAGTGTGCGACCGTCGAAGCGCATGTGCGGACGATTGGCCACATCCTGAGGACGAACGAACGTCAGCGTCTGGTGATCGCTCAGCGCCGCTTCGACACGCGCAAGATCGTCCGCCCGGTAGTTCCCCATCCGGCACGAGCCGGGCCAGTGCTGAATTGTGAAAGGTCATGCGGTCAGGCCCATTGTGGCCGAGCGTGCAAGGTTTCCAGACTCCCCCGTTCTAAGGCCAGGAGGAGTTATGAATCATCGTCGTGCTTGCGTGCTGATTGCCGTCCTGGGTTGTGCCGCTGCCCTGCCGGTCATGCTCTGTGCATCGGACAATCGTCCGAGCGCGGGCGTCGAGATCATGGTGAAAGGAGTCTCGCAGCCCAAGTTCGTCCACAACGGCCGCCTCTATGTGGAGGCCCTCAAGGGGCGGGAATATGCCATCCGGCTGCGGAATCCCTACCCGGTTCGCGTCGCCGTGGCGCTCTCGGTCGATGGGCTCAACACGATCGATGCCCGCGAGACGACGGCCGGCGATGCGCGCAAGTGGGTGCTCGGTCCCTATGAAATAGTGACCATCAGCGGCTGGCAGACGAGCCAGAGCGAAGCACGCCGCTTCGAGTTCACGACGGAGGCGCGCTCGTACGGGGCGGCGCTCGGGAAGACCGAGAACCTCGGGATGATCACCGCGGTGTTCTTCAAGGAGCGCGTGCCTGTTCCTGTGCCGTATTCGTCGAACGATGAGAGGCGACGGCAGGATCAAGGACCAGGCGTCGCCGGCCGCAGCGGCTCAGGAAGCTGGCGCACCGCCGAGCCGCTTGAAAGCGGCGGACGAATACGCGGCGACCGGTATGGGCCGTCGCTACCGATCACGCCGTCACGCAGGTCTGGCTGGACCTCGAGGACACATCGTCGCAGACCGTGAACATCCGCTACGAGTTCCGTCCACAGCTCGTGAGGCTCGGCATCCTGTCGCCGACCCCCGACCCGCTCGATCGCCGTGAACGTGCGCGCGGGTTCGACGACAGCTTCAGCCCAGTGCCTCCGCATCTGCGATAGACACGCCCGTGATCAGCTCGTGGCAGGCGGTCCGCTGGCCGCCTGTGCGAGTTGCCGGATGGCGCCGAGATGATAGGCCAGATGCGGGATGCTGCCGACTGCAGAACCGAGGCCGACGTCGTCCCAGGCAGGCGGGCGCTTCATGACTTCGAGCCACGCCTGCGCCTCTCGCGCGAGATCGGCCCGGAGCTTTCGCCACTGATCATCGGTGACGGTCTGATGCGTCCAGGCATCGGCCCAGTTCGCAATCGACCACAGACTCTCGCCTTTGGCTTCGCGATTCAACAGCTCGAGGCCGTAACGGAGATGCTCCACATGAGACGCCACAGACGATCGACTACCGGGTCGTGCGCTCGCAGTCTCGGCTGAGAGTGCGTCGAGCGATGCCACCAGACCGCGATCGCCGCTGTTCAGGAAAAACGCATCACCGCGTGGTCCGTAAAGTGCCTCGCTGAGCAGCGTGACGAGGACCTGCCTCAGCATCGCCTCAGCGCCACTGTTCGACATGTTGACCTCACGCGCAGTAATTGTGAAGGGGTCTGACCCCTTCACACAATTGCGTACACTCGTCGCGTGTTACTGCCCTACCTGTGGCTCTCGCTCGCAATCGTGTGGGTCTGGCTTCCGCCGCAGGCCGCGGCTCGGACACTATGGTCTCGGTTCGGTGTCTCGGGCATGTGGCTGGCTCTTGCTATTGCCCATGCCTACGCTACCGGCATCGTCTCAGTCGTTGGCATCGTGGCCATCGCCGTCTTCGGTCTTCTCTGCTACGCCTGTTCGCGAGAGACGTCCCGTCCTCTCAATATCCTGCTGACGCTTGCCGCGATCGTCTTCTCCCTCGCGCTCATGGCGCACGTCGTGCCAGGGTTCTCCAATACGCTGATCGTAAGGGATGCCGTACTGACTCCCGGTGCCGTGCCCTACACGCTGTACATGAATTTCGACAAAGGGCAGATCGGCGTCTTCCTTCTCGCGTTCGGTCCGCCACTCATCGCCTCACGACCAGAGTGGATGGCGATGCTCAGGACTGCGCTGCCCGGCGCCGTTGCGTTGATCGTGGTGCTGATGGCGTGCGCGCTGCTGATCGGTCAGGTACGCCTGGAACCGAAGTGGCCCGACTTCCTGTCCGTCTGGCTCTGGTCGAATCTGCTCTTCACATGCGCTGCTGAAGAGGCGCTGTTTCGAGGCGTGATCCAGCGACAGCTTCAAGGCCCGGAGTCATCGGGCATGTCGAGCCATGCAGTCGGCGGGCTGATCCTCGCCGCGATTATCTTCGGCGCCGCTCACTACGCGGGTGGCGTGTGGTCGGTCGTGCTCGCGACAATCGCTGGCATCGGTTACGGGTGGGTGTTCTGGCGAACGAACCGCATCGAAGCGTCGATCCTCACGCATTTCCTGGTGAACACCGCGCACATCCTCGGCTTCACCTACCCCGCGCTGACCTGACTATTTCGACGTGAACGGATCGACGAACTGGCGGACGTAGCCACTCGGCACTGGCTTGCCTCCAGCCAGTCCATAGGACGAAGGCCAGCGATCGCCTGGCAGGTAGCAGGTGCCGAACAGCCGATCCAGAAGTGGCAGATGGACTGCAAAGTTCTTGTCCACGGCTTCGCGATCGGCGCCGTGGTGCCAGTGATGAAACTGCGGCGTGGCCATCACCCAGCGCAACAGACCGAAGTTGAATCGAACGTTGGCATGGATGAACGTGGCCTGAATGCTTACGAACGCCACATAAGCGACGAGCGCCGTCTCCGCGAAGCCGAGCACGTAAATCGGCACGTAGGTAAGCCCGCGCGTGACGGCGACGTCAACCAGATGCAGCCGCGATCCGGCAAGCCAGTCCATCACATCTGCCGAGTGATGGATCCGATGGAAGCGCCAGAGCATCGGCACCTGATGAAATGCGCGATGCACCCAGTACTGCACGAAGTCGGTGAGCACCAGGATCTCGACGAACTGGATGACGAGCGGCTGACTGGCGATCGCTCGCTGCACATCTCCCGACACTGCCCATGCAAACAGCGTCATCGCCGGTCTCATCGTCAGCAGCGTCGTCACCTGCACGAGCAGCGCGCTCAGGAAGAAGTACGCAAGATCGGTGCGCCACCCGCGACGAAACACGTCCTGCTCCGGCAGGCGCGCAAAGAGGCGCTCCAGCGGGATGAAGACGGCGGAGTACGCCATCAGGTTCAGCAGAAACCAGTCGAGCCCCAGGAACGGGCCGTTCTGTAACTCTCCGTCGAGAGGAACCCGCGAGCCGCCGAGCAGCGCAGCGATCAACGTCAACGAGATGCCAGCCATGCCGAGGATCTTGCGATGGCGAAGACACACGCTGATGACGCCGGCAATGAACGAGCTGACCAGGACGAGGTGCAGGAGTGCCCTGATGAACGGGACGGGATACAGCCCGCGCAGCTCCGGCATCGTGAGCAGCGACGGATAGTGGAAGCAGAAGACCGCACCCAGGCCAATCGTTCCCAGCGTGGCGGAGAGCACGCCGCTCAGCCATCCCGATCCGAACGCCCTCGGTGTCAGGGCTGTCACCATCGCTCCGCGAACGTGTGCTCGTCGGCGCGCGGTTGCAGGCCGGCGACGCGCATGATCAGCCGCTCGCACATCGGAAAGAAGTCGATCGCCGTGAGCCAGCGATTACACCAGCCGGTCGCGATGCAATAGTTGGCGACATACGGCGCGCGATGATGGCTCCCATGAGCCTCGGTGCTCAGGATGACGCCGTGACGTTGCAGCCACTGAACGAGTAACGGCGGCGACGGCATGTGCGCCCACTGATGCACCTGGTTCGTCGGCAGCGAGACGATCGCGAACGTCATCAGCGCAAGCGATGTTGCCCAACCGATCGTCGAGCCAGGAAGCATGAGTGCAACGGTCAGGAACGGGATGTTGAGCATCGCCACGTCGCCGTTGCAGTCGATGAAATCGCGCCGCAGAAAGTCATCGGGGTTGACGTGGTGAACACGAAAGGGTCGAAGGAATCGACGTCCCAGCACGGGCATCGTTTCGCTGAACCAGGTGTCAGCGGTCCAGTGCACCAGACCAGAGACCAGATCAGCCGCGAGGGCAGCCGTCAGCACGACGAACGGCGACCACCAGTGCAGGAGCAGACCGGCAGTGAAAGCGTGGGCAATATTCGCAAGAACCAGCGCCCCGGCGGCCACCAGCGACACGAACTCGATCGTCCTCGTGAGCCCGACGACGGCGTCGTGGGCGGGCAGCCCGGAGGTGGCCTCTGTCATGGCCACCTTATCGGAGAATCGGCGCCGTTACCTCAGTTTGCGCGGACTGCGCGTGGATTGAGGCCGTTCTGGTGCAGCACGACGGCGGCGACCTTCCCTTCCGCGTCGGTTTCGAACGTGAGCTGCGCGTCAACGACCTTGTAGAAGAAGTCCTTCTCGGTCTCGGCGTAGATCTGGGCGGCGGCCTGTCCGGCCAGTTGCGCCATGAAGCGATCACCGTCGCGCGTCACGGTCAGAAATGCGGTTGGTGAGAAATTGTACCGGCCGACGTACCGGTCGAACGTCGTCGGGCTGAGCGAGATCTCCGTGCGCGGCCTCGGCTGCACCAGCGCCGGAGAATTCGCGGGCAGGAGAGGGTTCTTGGGATCGAGAATGTGCCGGCCGATGTCATCGGGTCCGGCGAGGCTCGACGCGTTCATCAACACAACGACGCCGGTGCGGGCCTCCGGGTCGAAACCGAAGTAGGTGCGATAACCACCCGTCCCACCGTTGTGCCACACGATCGTCTTGCCGTTGGCCGTGAGGAGATGCCACGCGAGCCCAACCTCGAGTCCCGGCGGACCCGCCGCAGGACGACGGGGCTGCAGCATCGCTTTCATCGCAGGCGCGAGGGTCGACTGGGTGTATCCCATCTCCGCGGCGAGGAACGCCAGCATGTCGTTGGCGGACGATCGCAAGGCGCCGGCGCCCGCGAGCGACGTGAGATCCCAATTCTTCGTGGGCTGCAGCGTTCGATCGTGTCCGGACGCGAGCCGCGCCTGCAGCGGCGGCGTCAGCGTGATTGCGGTGCTCGGCATGCCGAGCGGGCCTGTGATTCGAGTCTTCACGAGCGACTCGTAGTCCATCCCGGCGCGTAACGCCAGGATGTGGCCGAGCAAGCCAGCGCCGAGGTTCGAGTATTCGTACGTCGCGCCGACGTCGCGGGTCAGCTCATACGTCGAGAGGAACTGATAGAGCTGGTCCACCGAGTAGTCGGCGAACGGGTTCTCCGGATCCCTGGGCTTCATGTTGCCCGGCATGCGCGGCAGACCCGAACTGTGCGTGGACAGATCCTCCAGCGTGATCGCTCGCCCGCGCTCAGGGACCTTGACGCTCGCGGGGAGATACTTCGAGATCGGATCGGTCAGCGCAACCTCGCCGCGCTGCACGGCCTCGGCCAGCAAGAGCGACGTGAACACTTTGCTCATCGAGCCGATCTCGAAGAGTGTGTCGCCGTTGAGCGGCGTCGTGGCGTTCGCAGATGTGCGGCCGTAGGTCACGATGCGCCGTCCTGACGGCTCGATCACGCCGACGACAACACCGACGCTCTGTCGATAGGTGTCAACGCGCTCGGCCAGGATCTTCTGAATCTCGGCGTCGGACGCGAGGCCACTCGTGCCGGGCGACTGCGCCAGCGGCGATACGCGGAAGATCGCGACACCGAGCAGACTCAATAGCGCGCGCGCGTTGTCGTCATTGCGCAATCGCTCCGAGCGCGTCAATCCGGATGCGCAGCTTTCGCGCCCAGCCCTGACTGCTCAAATGGATAGCGACACCCATGCCGGCCATGAGCGCAATGAAGATGAGCGCCGGCCACAGTGGTCTGCCGCGTTTTGAGGCCTCGATCGTGGCACCCGCCACGATGAGAAGCATGCCGGGCACCATGGGCATGAGGTACCAGCGCCACAGGGTCTGAATAATCCGCCGACGTCGTTCGAGCTCGCCGCGATAGTGTGCGAGCGCGGCATCGAACTCCAGGCTCTCCGGCATGGGCGGCGTCTGATGACTTCCACACGACCACTGCCACGTACAATCCGTACGCGGACGCGAGTGCCCATCCGATTCGCAAGGCCCAGTTCGGTGCGAAGACACCACCGGCATGATGAAGAAGGCGGCAATGGCGACGCCGGTATACGCCTCGATTCTGATTCCCCGTCGGCTCATTCGTTCGAACAGCCGCACCTCTGTCACTAGCGCCTCAAAGGTTGCAGGCACGTGCGTCATTGCCTGGCGAGGGATGCCTCCAAGGTTCGGGTTCTGGAGCCGAAGCAGGAAGATCAGGCCGAACGCCGCAAGGCATCCGGCGTATGCGGAGAGCGGCAACAACTGGCGCGGCAGTACGAGCGCAACGATCGCCTGCGACGCGATGAGACCGCCCGCGCCAAACACCAGATCGACAGCGACCTGCCTGACCGACACCGATATGCCGCGCTTGTAGGCATCGCGCAGGACGAACCCGAGCATCGCGCCACCGAGCGCGGCAACGGCCGCCCCCGTGCGTTTGCTGCCTACGCCAAGGCTCACGAGCAGGGTGAAGGCATGAATGATCACGCCTGCCAGCGTAGAGGTGCGGCGGATCTGACTGGCAACAACAAAGGGAATCGTCCCCGCGGCATCGAGCACGAACTGCCACGGCGAGCGATAGCGCTCCCACAGATCCCCGATCACGTGCTCGCGGCACGCCGGCGGAATCAGCGCGCGCACGACGGCATCGATCAGGACTGGCGGGCGGGTTTCCAGCGTCGGCCTGCGGTCCATACGTCTTCTCCCCAGATGCGTTCGAGATCGTCGCAGATGCGTTTGGCGGCGACGCTGGCGTCCCTCAGCGCGCGCTCGCCGGCTGATTCGAGTCGATAGTGACGCTTGGAGCGGCCGCCGCGTTCGGGCGTCGGGTCGGACAGCCACGAGGTGACGAGCCCCTTGTCTTCGAGGCGATCGAGCGTCGCATACACCGCGCCGAGTGCCACCGTCCTCGGCGAGATGAATTCTTCAACTTTCGTGTGGATCGTGACGCCGTACGCGCCGTCGCCCAGCGCGAGGACCGCTGCCAGGACGACATGCTCGAATTGACCAATCGACTCGGGATGAGCCATTAGTCATACATGGTATATCAAATCGCGCACCTGTCAAGACGACGGCAGGAGGCGACAACTCCCAAGATCCAACTCCCAACTCCCAAAGCTCAGTGGGGTTCTGTTGGGAGTTGGAAGTTGGAAGTTGGGAATTTCTTAAGGGAGACGACCGTCGGTCGACAATCCCTGCAGCACCAGTCCGCTTCGCGCGCCAGCACTCAATTGACCCAACTCCCCCGACTTGCCTGCCGGACGTTCAACCGTGATCTTGAACTGATGGCTCTGCTTCTCGTGGCTTGCGGCGACCTGCTTGCCGATCTCCGGAAGCAGCGTGGCGAGCCGGGTCGGGACAGCGATGCTCTCGTACCGTCCGCGGGTCGCCTGCGTTACCGACAGGCCAACCTGGGTCTGATTGGCGCCGCCGGTCGCTGACCCCGTTGTCGAATTCAGCAGGATGACGTGGACGGTCGTCGGGCGCTTCTGGATCCGTTCGAAGATTCGCTTCACGTCGCGCTCGAGGACGTTGGCGTCTCCAGAGCTCGTGGCCGACGAGATGATCACAGGGAAATGATCGCTCTTGTCCTTCTCGATGCGCTGCGTGGCTTCGTTCATCGATTCGACGAAGCGGCCGGCTCCCCCGTCGGGCGCGAGCCGTGACAACCCTTCGATCATCATCGCCTTGTCCGTCGTCGGACGAACGAGGAAGCGCGGTTGCGGCGCCGTCGTGACGATCGTGACCTCGAGGTTCTCGGGCAGCGCTTCGATCAGTCCCTTGATCCCGTCTTTCAAGCTCTGGATGTTCTGCCCACCCAGACCGATGCCGTTATCCACGAGGAGTTGGACTTTCACCGGCCAGCTGACCGGCTCGACCTTGACGATCTTCGCTTCGACGCCGCCTTCCAACACTTTGAGATCGGCAGGCTCGAGGGTCGCCACCGGCTTTCCGGTGACGTCCGCAACGCTGGCGTAAAGCTGAACTTGCTGCTGCGCGCGCACGTCGCCGCTGGCGACGCACAGAGCGACTGCGACTCCCATCAGAAGCTTCGACCGCATGCCTAACCTCCGTCAGATTGCCGTCTGAGAAACTGGACAACCGAGATGCTGACGATGAGACGTTCGAGGAACTGGTTCGGTTCTGCCCATATTACGTTGAGGATGGCACAGGCGTTCACACTCACGTGGCCCTCTGCTGCCATATCAGGATTGAAGGGCGTCGAATGTTCTGTGAAAACGCGGTCAGCGCCGGGTAGGTGCGATTGAACCTCGATCGAGGCGGGCCGATAACCGTACTGAGCGTCGGTTGCCCCCACGTTTCCCGTGGGCCTGTGACCTCCTGCGATTTTCGTGAAGGGGACCCGATGCTCGTTACGACTTCGTCACCATCGATTCCCGATACCACTTCACCGTTCGTCCCAGTCCCTCTTCGAAACTGACAATCGGTGTGTAGCCGAGCAGACGTTGTGCCTTGCCGATGTCTGCCTGGGAATCGCGCACGTCGCCGGCGCGCGGATTGGAATAGTTCGGCTCGAGCGAACTGCCCACCTCACGCTTCACGCTCGCGAAGAGCTGATTGAGCGAGATGCGGCCGGCGGTCGCCACGTTGATCACTTCCCCGCTCGCCCCCGGCGCATGACACGCGCGCAGCACACCGTCGACGACGTTCGCGACGTAGGTGAAGTCGCGCGTCTGCTCTCCATCGCCGTAGATCGTTGGACGGCGTCCGTCGCACAGCGCGCTGATGAAGAGTGAGATTACGCCCGAGTACGGCGACGAGGGATCCTGACGCGGTCCGAACACGTTGAAGTACCTGATGGTCACCGTCTCGAACCCGTAGAGCGTCGTAAACATCTGGCAGTACTGTTCGGCCACCAGCTTCTGCAGCGCATACGGCGACAACGGCGCCGTCGGCATTGTCTCGACCTTGGGCAGCACCTCGGAGTTGCCATAGGCCGACGAGGAACCTGCGTAGACCAGCCGCTTCACGTTCGCATCGCGCGCGGCCACGAGGATGTTGACCGAGGCGTCGATGTTGGCGCGATTCGACGTGAGCGGGTCCTCGACCGAGCGCGGCACCGACGGAATCGCGGCCTGGTGAAGCACGTATTCGATGCCGTGCACAGCACGGCGCGCGACGTCGATGTCGGCGAGGTCGCCCTCCATGAATTCGACCTGGGGAAGATGTGCGAGGTTCTGCCGCTTGCCCGTGATCAGGCTGTCCACGACACGCACGCGCTCGCCGCGACGAACGAGCTCTTCGCACAAGTGAGATCCAATGAAGCCGGCGCCGCCGGTCACCAGATAGTGAGGCATGGTGTCGTTACTGCGGGAAACCCGATCGAGACAATCCAGGAATGATCTTCAAGGCGTTTTCAAAATAGAGCTTCTTGAGAACATCGTCTGGCAGCGCGATCCCGTACAGTTTCCAGAAAGCGTGGTAATCGCGGTAGTAATCGAAGTACTCATCGCTCGTTTCAAGGACACGCCAGTAGTACGGGTACTCGTCGGGCTGGTAGTTGTCTTTGCCGAACAGAATCCGGTCCTGATACTTGACGAAGAAGTCGTGCGCAAACCGCGGCTGCCTGCCGATATCGTAGAGCACCGCGCCGATCTCGCTGTACACGTTCGGCATCTCGTCGAACATGCGTCCCAGGCGAGCCAGATCGTTGGCGTGCCAGCCGAGGTGCGCTGTCACGAACTTGGTCTTCGGATGTTTCTTGAAGAGACGATCCCGCTCGGCCATCAGCGTCTCGAATCGTGGAAACGCCGGGTCCTGATATCGACGATCGCGAAACAGCGCGAGCTCGAGCCAGCGTTCGTTCGTGTAGTCGATCGGGTCCCAGAACTTCTGCGGATCGGCAGTATGAATGAACACGGGGATGTCCAGTCGTGCCGCTGTCTCCCAGATCGGATCGAGCTCGGGATCGTCGAGCTGCAGTCGTGAGCCATCAGCCTTCTTCACGTTGATGCCGAAGCTCTTGGCGATCTCCTGAATGCCCTTCGCCCCAGCTTTGATGTCGGCTTCGAGCTGCTCTGCTGCGGCCTGTCCGAATCCAGGACCGATCTCACGACCGAAGCCGATGCTCGTGAAGTAGATGAAGCGATCCGCATATGGCGATGCGTTTGCCACGCCGATCCACTGCTTGAGCAAGTCGCCCCGTAGCTGCGGATTGTTGACGACCATGCGCTGGACATTCAGATCGTCGAGCGCTTTTACGACGCTCGCGAGCGCCTCTGGCGACGTCAGTTGCGGCGGATGGCCGTGGAAGTCGATGACCGGGAACCTGGCCTTCGGCACCGGATGCTGTGGGACGACGAGCGTCGACTCGGGTTTGTACTCGCGGATGTCAGGAATCGGAAACTCTGGCTCACGGCCCGAACCCGGGCGGGCGCCCGGAGTGCCCTGACCCGGCTGCCCCTGTGCGATGGCAACCGCCGCTGCCGCAATGAGGATGAACACGACGACAGGTGTTCTGCGAGTCATGCGGAGCATTTTACTTGGGCAGAGTAAAGCGTCGCAGTCAGCCGGTAAGCCGAATTCTGTCCGCCTTCGCTCGTCGCGCCTTCGGCGCGCCGACGCTACGGCGCAACGATCATTCCTCTAGGCCAGTGATTGCTCACTGACTCCGGCGACCTACCCGGTGGCTCGGACGGGCCGTCCTACGGAACGCTTGCGCGTCCGGCCGGCGTCTTGCGACGCCTGCAGCGCCACCCTATTTGGTCTTGCTCCGTGCGGGGTTTTGCCTGCCACCGACGTTGCCGCCGGCGCGGTGCGCTCTTACCGCACCTTTTCACCCTTACCCCTCGACTCGGCGCTTACGCACCTCGCTCGGGGCGGTATATTTTCTGTGCCACTGGTCCGTCAAGTTACCCTGCCCGGGCGTTACCCGGCGCACTGCCCTTCGGAGTTCGGACTTTCCTCTCCCCCCGGCACTACGCGGGAACCGCGGTTACCGGAAGCAGCGATCGTCTAGCTGACTGCGACAGCACGATTATCTCGTACTGTCCCGGTCCACTGTCTCCCGTCTGCAGACGCGACCGGCACATCCGCGCGTGTCAGAATGTGAGCTCATCGACCGGTGCTCCGAACACCTGACCCTTCAGTGCTCCCGGCCGGCGCGCCTCCAACGGCCAGCACGCTCCGTCGTGTGGCAATCGCGGCCGCCGCTCTCACGGCGTTCTTCGTCTTCCGCCTCCTGTACGGGCTGACGCGCGAGTTCTTCTTCGAAGACCCCACGCAGATCTTCTTGATGGGCCTCCGCTGGTACGCGACCGGCAACTGGCCGTACTTCGGCCCGGACGTCGTGTGGACGGAGAGCGAGATTCCCGGCGCGCTGCAGCCGCTCCTCGTGGGCCTCCCGCTCGCAATCGCTCCGGTGCCGGAAGCGCCGTACGTGTTCTTGAACCTCATTTCCGTCGCCGGGCTCGCCCTCTTCGCCTGGTACATCACGGCCCGCCTGCCCCAGCTGCCCAGGTGGCTGGTGTGGGGGTGGCTCATGACCGTGCCGTGGACCCTCGAGTTCTCCACGCACGTCACCAATCCGTCGTACCTGCTCGCCCCGGTTCTGGTCTTCTTCATCGGATTCTTCGAGGCGCTGCCGACCTTCCGCCTCGGGAAGGTGCCGGTGCCGATGGCGTTCCTGATGATGGGAGCCGCCCTTGGCTGGGTGATGCAAATTCACCTCTCCTGGCCGCTGCTCCTTCCCTACGTCGCCCTCGCCTGGGCCACGAGCTTCCTGCGCGGCGCGCGCTCGGTCGCGCTGAACACGGTGGCGGCCATCGCCGGGCTGCTGCTGTTCGGATCGCTCCTGGTGCCGACCTTCGTTGTCTACGGCGTTGGCGGCGGCTCCGGCGGCACGGTGCGCAACCTGCGTCCGCACTGGGTGAGCCCGTACGAGGTGCTGTCCGTCCTGGCTCGCTTCTTCTCGTTCGCGAGCCTCGAGATCTGGCGTTTCATCGCGACCGGCGATGGCATGCGGACGATGTTCCTGTTCCGCAACCTCTGGATGGTGCCGCTGACGATCGTGGTCTGGGCGGCCGGTGTCTGGCAGCCGTTCTGGATGCTGCGGGAGTGGTTCCGCTCGCAGTCGCCGCACGCCGGCTGGCAGACGCTCCGGTGGATCGTCGCCGGATCGGTCGCGCTCGTCTACGTGAGCTTCTGGTTCGTACTCGAGCCGCCCCAGGCGCACTCGTTCTACGTGCTTGCGCCCGTGGCCTTCATGTTCGCGGCGTACTGCTGGACGTTCGTCGACTCGCCGCGATGGCGCCGGATCGCCGGCGCGATCCTCGCGGCGAATGTCGCGTTTCACATCGGGCAGGCCTGGATTCAGGCGCCGGAGAAGTCGATCTTCCGCAACCGCGCGGTGGTGGCCGCCGCCATTCGCACGAAGCAGCCCCAGTTGTTCGCCCACCGCCGCCCGTTCGCGATCGGCGGGGGCCCGTCCTCCCTGCAGGATCCGTCCAGGCCGTACGACGCCCTGCGGGACGTCCAGTTCACCAACACCCGACTGACCATGGGTCCTCGCAGCGTCGCGCTGTGGAGCATCACGCTTCGCATCGCCAACCCGCGCGTGGCCTTTCGCGACGTCCTGTACCAGACGCAGTACCGCGACGCGAACGGGCAGGTGATCCTACAGCGTCATGAACGCATCAAGGACATCTTCCAGCCGGGCGTGGTGGCTACTCTGGAGGTGAACGACGGGCGCGTCACCACGCCGTTCGCCTCCGCCACAATCGAGGTGCTGGCCGCCGAAGCCCTGCTGCCTCTGGAGTGATCCACACCCCTCGCGACGGGGCCATCTTCTATTTCCGCTGCGACCAAGTGGGCCCGAAACGATCAGGCACGTTCAGTGCCGAGAAGACTCCCAACGGCTCGACGGAGTCGACGAGCGCCCGGCTGCGTTGTTCAAGGGAGGCAATCGCGTCAGTCCGGTACGCTCGATGCTGTTCGTAGACGAGGATCTCACTCCAGTATTCGATGACGATGTATCTCGAAGCGCGGCTCTGATCGTGAAGGAAGGAACTACCCAGATACGACCGCGCGAGGCGATTCATCGCAGTCCATTCGCCATCGACTCCGTACAGTTGCTCGAATTCGGTCTCTTGTCCGTGCTTGACCTCGAATTGCCACATGATCGCGATCATAGGGACTTCCTCGGCCGCGTCGCGTATGAAGACGCATGTATTCGACTTAACAATGAAGCGGCATTGTTCCGCGAGGAGGAATCGTACGGCACGCGGAAGTTTGGGAGACATCGTACCACCGCGGCGGTGAACTCTCGCCAGCAGTCGCAGCTTGATGGGCGAGCGACTGCGAGTGTTCTGCTACCTAGGCAGGGGTTCTGATGTCTCCCGTTGCGGAAGGCGTGATCAATCGATCTTCACGCGCCGGCGAAACTGCTGGTTCTCGTTGCAGACGAATTCGATCACCTCGTCATCGGGCGCGATCTGCTGATTGATGCGAACGGTAAATGGCTTCGTGTAGGCCTTCGAGTCCTCGAGTGTGACGTCGATCTCGAGCTTGCCATAGGCGGGCCGGCGAATGCGCTCGATGAATCTCGCCTGCTCCGAATAGGGGCTGCCACGCACGTCGAGCCAGCCATCGTAGGGGCTTGTCTCCGCTCCTCGCAAATTGTTCGTCTCGACCACGAGCGTGTCGCCTTCCCATCGTCCCACCGAATACCCGTACCAGAACGGCTGCACGCTACCCTGAGTCGGCAGCGCGCGTCCGTCGACGTAGATATAGCGGAGGCCGTAATTCGCCTCGTACATGATCGCGATCACGCTCGAGTTCTGAACGACCTTGCGCGGTTGCCCATGCGTGTGGAACTGCGTCAGCCCCATCGGCAAGCAATTCGCGTCGGGGTTGTCCTTGTCGTTCAATGCCATTCGCTGTTTCTTGAGTTCAGAGGCCCACGGTGTCATCGGTAGGCCGCCGGGAACGTTCGCGCCCATTTCCCAGAATGCGGCAATCGGCGGCGAGTTTGGATCCGGAGGCGGCGCTGGCGTCTGAGCGGCGGCGGCCGGGTTGCGGGTCAGACCGGCGAGCTCCGGCGGATTGAAGGCGCCCTCGCCCCTGAATCTGATCCAGTTGCCGGAGAGGTCAGGCTTGCCATCCGCCATGCGCGGCGGTGGAGCGTCCATCCGAACGCGCTGTTCCGCGTCGCGCGGAACGCCGGGCGCCAGATACTTCGGCCACTGTGCGGCCATCGACGCCGAACCCATCGTGAAGATGACGGCTCCCCACGCGATCGCGCGTTTCATGTCGATCTCCTCTGTGCAGCGGCGAGCGCGGTCTGCGAACGACCGCCTGATTGTAGGCGAGATGGGCGGTCGGTGATATCGACTCTCGCGCCGTCCGAGGCGCGATCTACCCGTCCACTTCCTGCTTGATTCCGTACTGTTCGAGTTTCTTGTACAGGTTGCTTCGGGGCGTGTCGATCAATTCGGCCGTGCGCGAGATGTTCCAGTTGTTCTCGCGCAGTTTCTGTACGAGATAGGCTCGCTCGGCGGCGTCCTTGAACTCGCGCAACGTGCCGGCCCCCGGGGCGACAGACTCACCGGTCTTCGCGGGCACATCCGGCTCGGTCGCCATGGTGACACGTGCTGGTTCGCCGCTTCGAATTTCTGGCGGAAGATCCTCGACGCGGACGACTTCCGACGGCGCCATGATCAGCAGACGTTCGACGGTATTTCGAAGCTCGCGGATGTTGCCTCGCCAGCGATAACGCGAGAGCGCGTCCGTCGCCGACGGCTCGAATTTCTTCGGTTTCAGGTTGTGCTCTTCCGCGGTCCGCTTCGCGAAGTGCTGAACCAGTCGCGGTATGTCCTCGCGGCGCTCGCGCAGCGGCGGGACGATGATCGGGATCACGTTCAACCGGAAGAACAAATCCTCCCGGAACTCACCGCGCTCGATCGCCTCCTCGAGATTCTTGTTGGTGGCCGCGATGACGCGGACATCAACCTTGATCGTCCGGGCAGAACCAAGTCGCTCGACTTCCTGTTCCTGCAGCACGCGCAGGACCTTGGCCTGCGTCTTCTGGCTCATGTCGCCGACTTCATCGAGGAAGATGGTGCCGCGGTCGGCCTGCTCGAACTTCCCCACCTGCTTCTCGGTGGCTCCGGTGAACGAGCCCTTCTCGTGGCCGAAGAGCTCAGACTCGATCAACTCCTCGGGAATCGCGGCGCAGTTCACCTGGACGAAGCGCTGCGATGCACGCGGACTGTTCCGGTGAATGGTTCGTGCGACAAGCTCTTTGCCCACTCCGCTCTCACCGAGCAACAGGACAGTCGCATTCGTTGGAGCCGCGCGAGTCACGGCCTCGAGCACATTGCGCAGCGCCGGACTCTGTCCCACGAGCTCGTACTTGGATTCCATCGCGACCTTGAGGTCGCGGTTCTCGCTCGTGAGTTCCGATTGCCTGAGAACGTTCCGCAGCGTGACGATGACGCGTTCGCTGCTGAGCGGCTTGTCGAGAAAGTCGATCGCACCAGACCGAATCGCTTCGACAGCGGTGGCCGTGTTGCCGTGACCCGAAATCATCACAATCGGCAACGTCTCGTCCACAGAGCGCAGCTTCCGCAGCACCTCCATGCCGTCCATGCCGGGCATCTTGATGTCGAGCAGGACGATGTCCGGACGTTCGCGGCGAATGAGGTCGAGCGCTTCCTGTCCGCTGGCGGCGCCGACGAACTGGTAGTCCTCGTACTCGAGGATCATGCGCAGCGAGTCGCGGATCGCTGCCTCGTCATCGATGACCAGTACGCGAGATTTCATAGCCACGGGGGGCCGGAGAGCACGGTTCCAAGTTCCTGGTTCCGGGTTCCGGGTTCGGGTGCTGGGTTCGAGTTCAAGGTTCCAGGTTCATGGGTTCCAGGTTCCACGTTCTGAAGCGCAGACATCGAACCGAGAACGATGAACTCGGAACTGTGAACCGGAACCTTGCACACGGACGAGGAACCCGGAACGTGGAACATGGAACGGCGCTAATCGACCTTCACCGTTCGCAGCTCACGTCTCGGCCCCTCGGGCTTGTAGAGATAGAGGGCCATCACTTCTCCGGAGCGGGCGTTGGCGGTCAGGCGGCGGAAGTCGTCGATTGATTGCACGGGCTGCCGGTTGATCTCCAGCAGGATGTTGCCGCGTTCGATGTCGGCGTCGTAGGCCGGCCCCATGGGATCCACACGAGAGACGACAACCCCGTGCATGCCCTTTGGCAGGTTGAAGCGTGCGGCGAACTCGACGTCGATTTCACGCACCAGCATTCCGAGCAGCGATCCCGTACGGCTGGTCGGGCGCGCGCCTTCGTCGATCTCGTCCGGCTCGGGATCGCGGACCGGACGCTCGGCGAGCTTCACGGGCACGTTCATCGCCCGGCCGTCGCGCACGATTTGAAGGGTCGCCGACGTGCCCGGCTGACGTGCCGCGACGAGCTGAATGAGCTCGTCGTTGCGCACGACCTGCTTGCCGTCAACGGCGACGATGAGGTCATACGGACGAAGACCGGCGCGCGCTCCCGGTGAGCCGGCGGTCACGTCCTGCACGAGGGCGCCGCTCGAAGAACTCAGTCCGAGTGATCGCTGCAGATCCGGATCGACGTCTCTCAGCGCCACACCGATGTAGCCACGAGACACGCGACCCATCTCGCGAAGCTGCGGAAGGATCAAGCTGGCTTGATTGCTCGGAACCGCGAAGCCGATGTTCGACGCGCGCGAGCTGATCGCGGCGTTGATCCCGATCACCTCGCCGCGAGAGTTGATCAGCGGCCCGCCGCTGTTGCCAAAGTTGATCGCTGCGTCGGTCTGAATGTAGCGGTCGAGCGACGAGTCGAACAGCTTCCGCCCGATGAAGCTCACCACGCCCACCGTGACCGTATGCTCGTAGGCCAGCGGATTGCCGATCGCGAGGACCCACTCCCCAACTCGCAAGGTGTCTGAGTCGCCGAGCACGGCGTGCGGCAGCGCCTTCGGAGAGGACACCTTGATGAGGGCGATGTCGGTGTCCGGATCGGATCCCACCCTTTCAGCCCGAAGGCTGCGGCCATCCGCCAGCCGTACCGCGATCCGATCGGCGCCCTCGATCACATGGTGATTGGTCAGGATGTAGCCATCGGGATCGATGATGAATCCAGTTCCGGCGCCGCGATGGGGTCCTTGACGCTCTCGCTCCGGTGCGCGACCGAAGAGGTCGGGGCTATCAGGCGCCGCAGCCCCGGCGCGCTGACGGGGACGGCTGCCCGCGCGCGACGTGGCATCGATGTTGACGACCGACGGATTCAGCTGCTCGGCGATATCGGCAAACGACGCCGCAGCCGGCCCCGAGGTCGTCAGCTTCGACGGCCGCAGAGCGGAGACATTGGGCTTCGTCGCCGATTGCGCGGGGGTCGGCGTGAGCGAGCCGGCTACGATCAGTCCGAACAGGAACGCAACGGTAGCCGCCAGACACACCGTTACGACCAGAAATCGCCGGGCCATCGGGATCATTATAGGCTTTTCGGCTCGTGGCTTTGGGCGCTGGATAGCCTCCCGCCCTCGGTGTTCTGCGCGATCAGTGCCTTGAACGCCGCCTCGTCCAACATCGTCACGCCGAGCGTCCTGGCCTTGTCGGCCTTGCTCCCCGCCTCCTCGCCCACGATCACGGCCGTCGTCTTCTTGCTGACCGATCCGGAGACTTTAGCGCCCAGATGCTCCAGTGCCGCGGTCGCCTCTTCGCGCGTCATCGAGGCGAGCGTGCCCGTGATCACGTACGTTCGGCCGGTCAACGGCCCCGGTCCAGCGCTCACGCGTTCGGATTCGGGCACCTCCATGCGGACACCTGCCGCGCGAAGCCTCGACACAAGTTCCCGGTTGCGCGGCTCATCCAGCCAGCTTCGCGCTGACTCCGCGAGGACCGGCCCGATCTCGTTCGTCGACTGCAGCGCCTCGAGCGACGCCGCTTCGAGCGCTTCCATCGATCCGAATGCGCGGGCAAGCACCTGGGCCCCGCGCTCGCCGATGTGGCGAATTCCGAGCGCGTAGATGACACGCCAGAAGTCGTTGTTCCTGCTGCGCGCAATCTGTTCGACGACCTTCGCCGCGTTCTTCTCACCGAACCGCCGCTCGATTGCCTTCCCCTCGCGCTCGGATGTGCTCGTCAACGTTCCCAGCTGCTCGACGGTGAGGTGATAGAGGTCCGCGCAGTCGTGAACGAGACCGCCTGCGATCAGCTGCGCCACGAGTGACTCGCCGAGGCCTTCGATGTTCATCGCGCCACGCGATGCAAAGTGCTCGAGGCCGCGCTGCAGCCTGGCCGGGCACGAGACGTTCTCGCATCGCCACACGGCCTCCTCTTCTTCGCGATGGATCTGGCTTCCACAGACCGGGCACGTGGTGGGCATCACCCATGGCACCGAATCCTCGGGACGCCTGGCGAGCACGGGACCGACGACGCGCGGGATCACGTCGCCTGCCTTCTCCACGATGACCCAGTCGCGCTCGCGAATGTCCTTGCGCGCGATGTCGTCGGCATTGTGGAGCGTGGCCATCGACACGGTGGTGCCGCCGACGAACACTGGTTCGAGCACCGCGAAGGGCGTCACGGCGCCGGTGCGCCCGACGTTCACCGCAATCTGTTTGAGCAACGTGTTCTTCTGTTCTGCCGGGAACTTGAACGCCACCGCCCAGCGGGGAAACTTGCTGGTCGTGCCAAGCCGGCGTCGCTGCTCGATGGTGTCGACCTTGATGACGACGCCATCAGTGTCGAAGCCGAGACCGCGCCGCTTGTCGGCCCATTCCGAGCAGAACTCGACGAGCGCCTCGATGCCGGCGCACCGCCTCCAATGCGATTCGACCGGCAACCCCCATCGTCCGAGCTGTTCGAGCGTCAACGCGTGCGAGGCCAGATGGGTCTGCCTTGGCTTCAGAACGACGAGCTGGTACGTGAACGCACGCAGGCCACGCTTTGAGACCAGGGCAGGGTCGAGATTCCGCAGTGCTCCGGCGGCGGCATTGCGTGGGTTGGCAAAGAGCACGTCACCGGCGCTGGCCCGTTCCTCGTTCATCTTCTCGAACGCGGCGCGCGGCAGATACACCTCGCCACGGACCTCGATCGGTCCAGCCACCGGCTCGTTCAGCTGGAGGGGGATGCTCCGAATCGTCCGTACGTTGGTGGTGACGTCTTCTCCTTCGGTGCCGTTGCCACGGGTGGCACCGCGGACGAACACGCCATCGACATATGTCAACGCGATGCTGACGCCGTCGATCTTCAGCTCGGCCACGTAATCGACTGAGCCTGGAGCGGAGCCGCCCTCGGAAAGGCCGCGACGCACTCGATCGTCGAACGCTCTGAGCTCGTCTTCGTCGTAGGCGTTGTCGAGACTGAGCATCGGCTCAGCGTGCGCGACGGTCTGAAACCCTTCGGCGACGCGCCCGCTGACGCGCTGCGTCGGCGAATCAGCGCTGACCAGGTCTGGATGATCGGCCTCGAGTTGTTGCAACTCGCGCAGCAGCTCGTCGAACTCAGCGTCGCTGATCTCGGGCTGGTTCGCGACGTCAGTACCGCTCTTCGTGATGTCGAATCTGGCGACGGAGTTCTGCGATGCGAGAGGCGGGATCCATTGCAGGCTGTAATTCAGAATGCAAAATTCAAAATGCAGACGCTACCCGGAGGCTTCTGCATTCTGCATTCTGAATTCTGCATTACGACCCGTCACCGACGGCTACCGATCGCGTGACACCACGTAGTCAGGAAGGAACATGAGCGCATCGCGTGCGTCGGACGAGGGGAAGCTGTAGAGCGTCTTTTTTGCGCGCTCGACGTAGTCGAATGCCACGCGGTTCGCGTACTCGATCGAGCGCGTCTGCGTCAGCATCGCCTTGATCTCGTGCCATTCGTCGAGGCTGACCTCGCGCGACTCGACCACCTTGCGCAGCAACGCCGGTGCACGCGGGCCGCCGCGGTCTCGCATGTGAATGACGGGAAGCGTCAGCTTGCCTTCGCGCAGGTCGCCACCGACGGGCTTCCCGAGCGCGACTTCTTCGCCGGTGAAGTCGAGCAGGTCGTCGACGATCTGGAACGCCATGCCGATATTGAGCCCGTACTGCCACAGCGCTTCCTGCTGCTCGCGAGTGATCGGGCCGAGCATGCCGCCGATGCGTGCGCATCCCGCAAAGAGGTAAGCCGTCTTGCTCTGAACGATCTCGAAGTGCTCCGCCTCGGTCAGATCCGCGTCGCCGTTCTTCGTGAGCTGGTAGATCTCGCCTTCGACGATCCGGAGAGTGACGTCGCAGAGCAGACGAATAATCGCGAGGTCATCCTGTGTGAGTGCGAGCGACATCGACTTCAGATACAGGAAGTCGCCGAAGAGCACCGTCACGTGATTGCCCCACCGCGTGTGCACGGCCTCGCGGCCACGACGGAGCTGCGACTCGTCGATGATGTCGTCGTGGACGAGGGTTGCGGTGTGAATGAACTCGAGCACCGAGGCGTAGAGCACGGCGCGCTCGCCGCTGTAGCCCGCCATGCGAGCAGCCATCAACAGCACGGCCGGACGAATACGTTTGCCGCCACCGTTCTGGATGTAGTCCCCGATGGTTGGAATGAGCGCGACCTGCGACTGCACGTGACGGGCGAACTCCCGTTCGACGGCACGAAGGTCTTCGCGGATCGGCTCGAACAACTGCGCGAGGGCGGCGACGGATGGTTTCTGCGCGGCGGGATTCAAGTTGTCAGATCAGACCATATCGAAGCGGGAGTGTCAACGAGCCGTGCGGCCTAATTCGTGTTCTCGCTTGGAGTTACGGGACAAACAGCCGCCCGAAGTTCTCTCCCGTGGCTTTCGCAACCGCCTCGGCGCTAGTGTTTCGAAGCTCTGCGATGACTTCGGCGACGCGAACAACACGCGCCGGCTCGTTGCGGGTGCCGCGATGCGGAACAGGCGCCAGAAACGGGCTGTCAGTCTCGACGAGCAGTCGATCGAGGGGAACCATGCGCGCCACTTCCTTCAGCTCTAACGCGCGCGGAAACGTCACAATGCCCGCGAGCGAGACGTGGAAACCGATGTCCAGGGCACGCCGCGCCATCGACCGGTCGCCGGTGAAACAGTGAAAAACACCGCCGATTACTGACGCCCGCTCCTCAGTAAGAATCCTGAATGTGTCGTCCTCGGCCTCGCGTGTGTGAATCACGATCGGCCGCTTCAGTCGATGCGCGAGCCTGATCTGCTCACGAAAGACCTGCTGCTGGACGTCTCGTGGCGCAAAGTCGTAGTGGTAGTCGAGGCCGATCTCGCCGATTGCCCGCGAGAGCGGTTGCGCATCCAGCGCGCGACCGACCTGACGCGCAGCCTCTTCAGGATCGGACGCGAACTTCCCTGCTGCGTGTGGATGGACGCCAATTGAAAATCTGACGTCACCCCACCGCGCACTGACCTCATTCGCCTGTTGCAACTCGGGTTCGTCGTCGGCCGCGAGGATGACGAAGGCACGGCCGACACCCGCCTCTCGTGCGCGTGAGATGACGTGATCGAGATCCTCGACGAACTCAGGCCCAGCGATGTGGCAGTGACTGTCGACCAGCACTGCCCTAACGAACTCGCGAGCCGGCCGGCAGTGACGGATCGACCGAGACCAGATTCGGCAGGCCGCCTTCGGGGCTGGCAGCCAGCACCATTCCGTTCGACTCGATGCCCATCAGCTTTGCCGGCTTGAGGTTCGCCACGATGACGATCGTCCGTCCGACGAGTTGATCGGGCGGATACGCTTCGGCGATGCCAGCAACGATCGTTCGCTGCTCCGTCCCCACATCCACCTTCAGCTTCACCAGCTTCTTCGACTTCGGCACAGCCTCGGCCTCGAGCACCTTCGCCACACGCAACTCGACCTTCATGAAGTCATCGATCGAGATACGCGAGTCAGCCGCCGGTGCAGGCGCAGCGGGTGTGGCCGGCACAGGAGTCGCTGGCGTCACTGGCGTCGCCGCTGCGGCCGTAGGAGCCGGAGTGGATTCGTTGGATGTCGTCATGCCTCGTAGTTCCTCAATGGTTTTTTCGATGCGCGGAAACAGCGCGTCGACCGGTCGCAGTTGTGCGCCGGGCGCAAGCGTTCCAACCTGAAGTGACGTCCACGGCTCGGCGCTGTCGAGGCCGAGCATTCCGCGAATGCGGCCCGCCGCGTCCGGCATCACCGGATCGACGAGCGCCGCAATGATCCTGAGCGTATCTGCGGCGTGATACAGCGTCCGATCGAGCGTCGCGTCGTTGGCGGCGTCCTTCGCGAGCACCCACGGCGCCCGCTCGACGATGTACTTGTTGACGTGTCGGACGAGGCCCCACGTGTCCTGCAGCGCCTGGCTCACTTGAATCTCGCCAAAGCATGCCTTGACCGATTCGATCGTCGCAGCCGTTGCGGCCACCAGATCGCGGTCAAGCGAATCGCGGCCATCGACAGGTGACGCGGGCACACGGCCATCGCGATACCGATGAACCATCGTGATCGCTCGGCTGACGAGGTTACCGAGATCGTTGGCGAGATCCGCGTTGAACCGCGTGAGCATCGCCTCGTCCGAGAAGCTCGCGTCCTGACCGAGCGGCATCTCGCGCATCACGAAGTAGCGGAGGCCGTCCAGCCCGAAGACCTGCGGTGTAGTCCTGGTAGCGCGCAACGTTGCCGAGCGACTTCGACATCTTCGCGCCGCCCATCAGCCAGAAGCCGTGCGCGATGATCCGACGAGGCACCGGCAAGCCGGCGGACATCAGAAACGCCGGCCAGTAGAGCGCGTGCTGGCGCACGATCTCCTTGCCGATGAAGTGCGTCACCGTTGGCCACCAGCGAGCGAGACGGTCCTCCGCCGCCGCATCCCCCGATCCGAAGCCGAGCGCCGTGAGGTAGTTCGTCAATGCGTCGAACCACACGTACATCACGTGCTTCGGGTCGTCCGGCACGGGAATGCCCCACTTGAACGACGTCCGGCTGATGCTGAGATCCTGCAGCCCGGCCTCGACGAACGTCCGCACCTCGTTCAGCCTGAACTCCGGCCGGATGAAGTCTGGATGATCGCGGTAGTAGTCGAGCAAAGGCTTCTGGTACTTCGACAGGCGGAAGTAGTAGCTCTCCTCCTTCAGGCGCTCGACCTTGCTGCCGCACGTCGGACACTTGCCGTCAACGAGCTGCGCTTCAGGGACGAAGATCTCGTCGACCGTGCAGTACCAGCCCTCGTACTCTCCCTTGTAGATATCGCCGGCGCGCTGCACGCGTCGCCAGATCTCCTGCGCCGCCGCGTAATGCCGGGGCTCTGTGGTGCGAATGAAATCGTCGTTCGAGATCTTCAGGTCTCGGCACATCTGACGGAACGCCGCCGACACCTGATCCGCAAACTGCGGCGGTCGGCAGGTTCGCCTTCTGTGCGGCCCGATCCACCTTCTGCCCGTGTTCGTCTGTGCCGGTCAGGAAGAAGACGTGGTCGCCCATCAGGCGGCGTGACCGCGCAATCGCATCGGTCAGCATCGTCGTGTAGGCGTGGCCAATATGAGGTTGGGCGTTGATGTCAATAAATCGGTGTCGTGAGGTACGACTCGCTCATAGTCCCCGTTTCGTCGTGTCCAGGTACGCCTTCATTGCCAGCGCCTGGACGTGCTTGGTCGGCAGGTGGTGCTCGGTTGCCAGTCGTACCTACGATCCTCGAACTCCGGTGCAGCATTCAGTAATTCACCGGCGCGGCGCGCGGACCTTGACGCGGACCGGTCCCAGTTCAGTCGTCACGGCGTCATGCGATTCCGCGGTCGAGCCACCTCGCGCGCCGTCTCGCGATAGCGCACGCCGATGGTGGTCATCTCCCGGAAGATCGTCGCCAGTCAGATGAATCCTTGTTGCCCGGTTTAGCCGATCACGGTCAACAGCGTTCCAGGCCGGTTTTTCTTCATCTGTATCGCCGTGTAGAAGACATCCAGCGCGCCGTCTGCAGCACCATCGGTCCATCAGGACGCCAAAAATCTGCGGGTTCGTTCGTCGATCTCAGCTTCGATCACGACGACCGACTGGCTCGGCGCGGCGGCATCCAGTTCACCAATCAGCACGCGCAGCACGTTCGGCGAATTCGGAAAGTCGCGGGTGCCAGCGCCGTATCCGATGCGATCGACGCGCATTGCCGGGAGCGGGCCGAACGTGCTCGCGTAACCGGGCATGAGCAGCGCCCCTGTCGGGCGTGACGAGCTGGACCTTCCGGGCCGAGTAGATTGGCGCGCCCTTCAACAACCGCGCTGTCGCCGCGCCAGCACCGGATAGCGACCGTGCGCAGAGTGAATCGTCCCGCCACCGACATTCAGCGGCGACGAGACGATCGTATCGAGGCCGAGCTGCTCGAGCGCGAAGACGGTCGCCTGTGATATCGATGATCAGATCGAGCGCACCCACCTGGTGCAGATGAACGCGATCGAGCAACATGCCGTTGATGGCGGCCTCGGCCTCTCCGAGCCTGGTGAAGAGGGTCTTCGCTCGATCCTTCGCCCGGTGGGCCAGGTTGCGAGGAATCAATCAGACAGAGGATCTTCTGCAGCGTTCGGTGGGACTCTCCCGCCTGCGCGTGCGTGTGCTCGTGCGCATGATCGTGGTGGTGGGAGGGGGCGGCGGATGCGCCTCCCCACGGACGTTGAACTTCGTTGCGCGATCCCGCCGCGAACCACCGGCTCCGTCCGAATCGTATCCGCCGTAATCGCGAGGCCGCCGAGCCTGCCGCACGTCCTCGAGCTTCACGCCGGCGTCGATCAGTGCGCCGAGGATCGTCGCCGGAGGCACCCGAGAAGCAGTCGAAATAGAGCGCGGTCAAAATCCTCAATCTTATCAGCAGCGTCGCGACAGGCCGTCAGCTCCGCTGGGGGATCGCGCCGACCTCGAGCAGCGAGCAGTTGCACGCTGGTCGCCCAGGATGATGTAATCCGCAGCATGGAATCCCCGTGGACCATGCCGGCGCTACCGGCTGGTCAGAATCAGGTCGTCGTCGCTCGGCGCCGAATAGCCTGACGGGTGGTCTGGACCGATAGCCGCGGCGGCCGCTGCCGTTGCCTCTCGAAACACTTCCCGCGGGTGAACGACCGTTGAGTCGAGCGTGCCGATGGCGATGATCCGGACCCGAATCAGGTGGTGCTTCGTGTCCAGCATCACGACCCCGAACTGCTCCACCGCGGCTGCTCCGTAGAGCGGCAGAAGATATGCCGCCAGTTGGCCGGACCCGCAGCTTCGGTCGTTCGACGCCGCCGCGCGTCAGCGTCCGGCGTCCCAGTTCGACGGCTGCAAGCACCTGCGCGGCCCGCGCGCGGCCGATGTGCCAGCAACACGATGCCGAAATCGTCAATCGCCACACGCGTCAAACCCGTGCGTGCCTCCAATGTCGTGGAGCAAATCGTTGGCGACGTCCAGGGCGTTCCGCGCGCGCGACCCGGTTCAGACGTACAAGCGCCAGGAGCTCGTTGTCGCCGAGTCCGGCGGCGCCGAGGCGCTCGAGTTTCTCGCGTGGCCAATCATGTGGCGCAACAGCTTTCATCTATACTCAAATCCTTATGCGTTTCTCCACGGGGCTCGCCCGTGGCTTGTGGCTCGTCGTCGTCCTCGTTGCAATCTCCTGTGCGGAACCCCCTCACAAGGAAATGGATCGGCGCAGGGCGCCATCGATGCCGCGCGCGCGGCCGGCGCCGAACAATACGCGGCCGCCGAATTCACAGCGGCGACGAAGGCTCTCACACAGTCCGAGCGGTCGCCGCTTCGCGACTATCGACTTCGCCCTCAACTACGCGCTCGAGAGCCGGGAGCAGGCGCAGAACGCGGCCCGCACCGCGGCCGACACCCGAGCCAAGCTCAGAGGCGATTTTCGAGCGATCGATTGCCGAGGCGAAATCGCTGATCGCTCAGGCGCGTGCGCGCATGGACGGTCCATCCGGCGCCGATAATCCCGCGCGGCACCCGACGCACGGCGCAGCAGCGCCTCAAGCAACTCGAGGGAGAGCTGCAAAAAGCGGACGCAAGCCTTCAGGCTGAGAAATATAAGGAGGCGGATCAGCTATTGACGGGGATCAAGCGGCAGATCCAGTCCGTCGTGACCACAATCTCGCGGGGGCCATCGTCGCAGTCTCACAACGAACGTAGGAACAGTACAAAAAATATCTACATGCCGTTCCTGGTTAGGTTTCCGGTTCTCAGTTCGCGTTCAGGTTCGGTTCGAGATTCGAGGTTCCAAGTTCAAGGTTCGAAGGGCGGGTTCACTGCCTTCCCGTCCAGATTCCTTCGAAAACGATTTCCGCCCAGCCGGTAAGGTATATGCCCTCGTCACGCCACTCGACGCGTCGGTCGCCCGGTGCGACGACGTCTACCGCGCGCGCAGCGCCGCCGTGGGCTGCGGCGGCGACGGCTGACGCGGACGACCCGGTTCCCGAAGACGTCGTCGGACCCACGCCGCGCTCCCGAAATCACCATTCGCACGCGATCTGGCGCTTCCACGTGAACGAACTCGACGTTGGTGCCAGCGGGAAACATCGCATGCGTGGCAAGCGCCGGTCCGAGGCGGTTGAATCGCTCGGCATCGGGAAGCGGGCCGAGCACGATGCACTGGGGATTCCCGACTTCAAGCACCGACGCCGTGACAGACTCGCCAGCAACATCGATACGTGGCCTGTCGAAGGTTCGTCGGCTGCCCCATCGCGGCGCGAAAGGTATAGCGCTCCCCGTCACGAGCCAGCAGCTCGAGCCGTTTCACGCCGGCATCGGTGTGGAGCTTGTCAGAGTCGTATCCGGTCGAAGATCCTGGTTGCGCGCCACGAGCGCCGCCAGACATCTCAGCCCGTTTCCAGAGAGCTCAGACCAGCTGCCATCCGCATTCAGCAGCTTCATCGTCGCACCACGATCGCGGAGGCTATACAAGAGCAGGCCGTCGGCACCAATCCCATGGTGCCGATGACACATGGCGCGAGCGAGCGTGGGCACATCGCTACCAGCCTTTCGTCAGCGGGAGCGCACAGGAAATCGTTCCCGTAGGCGTGCGCCTTCACAACGCGAACAGACGACATCATGGAATCTGAAACGCCTGGAACACGTAAGTGAAACCGCCAGCGAACCCAAAGCTCGGGTCCAGTGACGTCAGGCCGAACAGCATAGCGGCATCGGCCCGCCAGTTCCCGAACGTGTAGCGGGCACCGACTCGAGCGATGCCGCGCGATTCGGTACCAGGAGGCGGGCCACCGCTCCGCGCGTGCTGACGCGGCCGTTGATCCCACCGACGACCTCGGCCTGCTGCGTCAACGCACGCGCAAAGTCGATAAGTCAGCACATCGTTCTGCTGATCGCCGCATCGAGATATTCCAGAATGCCCAGCCTTTGCCGACGACTCGGACCCTCTGCATCGTCTTTGGCCACCAGGACGGACGCGAAGAAGTCAGTCGTGTCGAGGCCAAGACCGCTCTCGTTCGATGCGTTCGGAAGCTTGGTCGCGAATCGAAGCCCGAACGAGGGACGTGACTCGGTCTCGCCGGCAATTCGAATCTCGTGCCGATGACGATGCCCTTCGAACACTCCGAGGTCGAATCGCCGGTCGCCGTGACCATGTCGGAGAGCGGGGCCGGCTTGTCGCGACGTGATGCTCAAATGGTTGTAGAACCCGCCATCAATCTGAATCTCAGCGATCGAGCTCAGGCCGACGCTGACGCCGACGGCCGGGAAAGCAGAACGGTTCCCTTCAAGGCCGGACGTCGGGTAAATCAACGCCGCTTCCGTAGTCGAATCCACCCTCGATGAGCAGGCGTCCCGCGCCAATAGTTCAGGGTCTTGAGCGGCCGCTGCTGCGCGAACACCAGGACTGGCTGCAGCACAACAAGCGCAGCCACACACAAAAACGCATGTCTCATCAGAATTGTCGCCTGCTGTCGACGAGAACCGTGACGGGCCCATCGTTGACCAGTTCGACCTGCATCATGGCCTGGAACTCACCAGTCGCGACGACGAGGCCGGTTGCAGCGCAATTCTCTCACGACGGCTTCGTAGGTTACCCTCGCCGCTTCGGGTGGCGCGGCCTCGTCAAACGACGGACGACGTCCCTTGCGAGTGTCACCGTAAGAACGTGAACTGAGAAACGACCAACACTGCCCCATTCACGTCTGCGATTGAGCGGTCCATCGGCTTGCCGGCGTCGGCTTCGAAGACGCGCCGTCGCGAATCTTGCCGGTCACATACCGAACATCGGTCTCGGTGTCATCCCGGCCGACGCCGAGCAGCACGAGCAGTCCTCGATGAATCTCACCGACCACGCGCTCGCCCACGCGAACACGCGCCGAGGTGACGCGCTGGATGACGGCCCTCATGACATCAACGCCCAATTTCCAACGCCCAACTCTCGAAAGGCCCGGTGACCTGGGAGTTGGACGTTGGAGTGGGAATCGACGGGCCCCATCGCCCGTTAGGTGCTGGAATCTGAATGAGAGTGGACGCCGATTCTTCCTC
>CAWFTF010000024.1:0-142494 GCA_963818645.1 uncultured Acidobacteriota bacterium
GTTGCGGCTTACTGTTCGCCGATCGTGTCCGTGTAGTGACGGATCAGGAACTGCTGCGCGTCGAAGTGTTCTGAGCCGTTCGGCGGCCGCTCGTAGTGGCCGGACGAGTCGAGCACCATCGCCCGATCGATGTCGCGCAGGTAGGCGCCGAGCACGATGTCTCGCAGGTGCTCGAGGATCTCGGGATCCCGGATCGGCGCCAGCGCTTCCACGCGTCGATCGAGGTTGCGTTCCATCAGGTCCGCGCTCCCGATGTACATCTCTTCCTGTCCGTTGTTATGGAACCAGTAGATGCGTGAGTGCTCGAGGAAGCGGCCGACGATCGAGCGGACGCGAATGTTGTCGCTGACGCCCGGCACTGCAGGACGCAGGCAGCAGATCCCGCGCACCATCAGGTCCATCGAGACGCCCGCCTGCGACGCGCGATAGAGCAGCCGGATCATCTGATCGTCGGTGACGGCGTTGACCTTCATCATCAACCGCGCCGGACGGCCAGCCTGGGCGTGCTCGATCTCCCGCTCGATCAACTCCTTGAGGCGCTGCCGGAGCTGCACGGGCGCGACGATCATCGCCCGGAACTCCTTCTGATTCGAGTAGCCGGTCAGGTAGTTGAAGACGTCGGAGACGTCATTGACGATGTCCGGATCCGCGGTGAAGAGACCGAGGTCCGTGTACATCTTCGCGGTGTCGGGGTTGTAGTTCCCGGTGCCCGTATGAACGTAGCGTTGAATCCCGCCGGCTTCCTGACGGATGACGAGACAGAGCTTGGCGTGCGTCTTCAGATTGGTGAAGCCGTACACGACGTGGATGCCGTGCGTCTCCAGCCGCTTGGCCCACAGGATGTTGTTCCGCTCGTCGAATCGCGCCTTCAGTTCAACGAGGACGGCGACCTGCTTGCCCGCTTCGGCTGCGGCGATGAGCAGCGGAATGAGCGGCGAATTCGAGCCGATGCGGTACAGCGTCATCTTGATCGCTGTCACATGCGCATCCTGTACCGCCGCACGAAGGAAGGTCTCGACCGAGGCGAACGACTGGAACGGGTGATGGACCAGGATGTCCTGGTAGCGGATCTGGTCGAAGATCACCTCGGGGTCTTCGTCGTTGCGCCAGAGGCTGTGCGGCGAGAACGGCGCGTCCTTCAGCTCCGGACGATGAAGTCGCGTGAGCTGCGACCAGTCACCGAACCCGAGACGATCCTGCGTTCGCAGGACGACCTCGTCGCTGACCTCGAAGTTCTCGGCGAGGATGTTGAGCACGCGCGTCGGCATGCTGGCCTCGACATGCAACAGCGAGATCGCGCCGCGCCTGAGTTGCCGCAGGCTGCGATCGATGCTCTCGAGCAGGTCGTCGGCCTCGTCTTCTTCGATCTCGAGATCGGTGTCGCGGACGATGCGGAAGAGATACGCGCCCTTGACCTGCGTGCCCGAGAAAAGCTCCTGGATGTTGGCTCGAATGACGTCTTCAATGAAGACGCATGTTGTTCCGCCTACCGGACTGATCGCCTGCGGCACCGGGATGAAACGCGGAAGCACATCCGGTATTTTCACCCTCGCGAACTTCGTGCGGCCACCGTGCTTCACGACGACAGCGAAGTTCTTGCTCAGATTCGAAATGAACGGGAACGGATGTCCCGGGTCGAACGCGAGCGGCGTCAGGACGGGACAGATCTCGCGCGAGAAGTAGCGTGCGCAGATGCTCGCGAACCGCGGGCGTCCATGCCTCCTCATCGAGAAACGAAATCTGTTCCTTCTCGAGAAGCTTGCGCAGCTCGGCCCACGTCGATGCCTGATCGCTCAGCATGCGTCGCGCGCGTGCGCGCATGGCTTCGAGTTGCTGCTCCGTGTTGTATCCGTCCGGTGCGACGTCTTCGATCTCCTCGCGCAGCTTCTTCAGCGTCGTCGCCACCCGGATCATGAAGAACTCGTCGAGGTTCGTACCGGTAATGCCGAGGAACTTCACGCGCTCGAGGAGCGGATGTGATGGGTCACGCGCCTGGTCGAGCACACGTTCGTTGAACTCGAGCCAGCTCAGCTCGCGATTGATGTAGAGCGCAGGGTTCTTGAGGTCAGCAGGATCTGCGTGCTGATTCGTGACCTGGGGTACCGGTGCGGCGCGGTTGTGCCGGGGCGTACGGCGCTCAGCCGGTGGACGCGACTCGGCAACTGCTGACTCTCTTGGATTCTCCATTGGGGTGCCGGACCCGACATTATCGGCGGGGACTCCCGAGTATATCAGAGCTACTTATGTGACGCTAAGATCTAGTCACAAATGCAGATAATCCGTCGCGTGGAGTTGCGGCCGGGCGTTAGATTGACGGATCTCCCGACAACTTGTGACCGCCCGCGGTCCCGAGATGCGGCCGGTTCGGGGACGTGCGCTGATTTTCTGGGATCCGAAGCTCGCTGGCACCCGATACGGCCGCAAACTCGACGCCATCGATACCGATCAAATCACGCCTGCGGCCGACTGCGTATCCGAGAGCCTCGAGACACTGGACGAACGATGGAAGGCGGGCTCCTTCCGGTATCTCATGCCCGACTTTCGCGCCCGTGTTCATCGCGGCGAGACGTTTGTCATTGCGGGCGATCGATTTGCGATCGGATCGTCTCGTGAGATGAGCCCGGCCGGGCTCAAGGGCATCGCTGACGAGGCCGGTCTCGAGATGGTGATCGTGTGCGGACGCAATATGGGCGACATCTTCCGCCGCAATGCACTCAACCTCGGTCTTCACGTCGTGCAGAGCTCCGGAGGCGGTCGAAGACGCACGCGACGGCGATGAATTCTCTTTCGATCCTGAATCGCGACAACTCACCAACGTCACGCAGAATCGAACCTACGACCCGGTGCCGCTCACTGCCAAGGAAGACGAGCTTCGAAAGAGCGGCGGCATTGTTGCCGTTGGACGGCGAGAGCTGCGCAGCTCGATCGAACGATCGCCTGTCATCGAGTTTCCCGATCCGTCGAGTGCGCGTTCGATGACGACGACAGAGCAAATCATCTGGGCGCATCGGGTGGACAAGGAGCAACGGCAGCTCAAGCCCGGCGACACGTTGCGTGTCTACGCTGATTTGCTTCCAGCGTCGGATGGCACCGCGCCGTTTGCGATCCACACCTTCAACCAGATCACTGGCGGCCGCGCGATTTACCCGCGGCAAGCGGCGATCGCGAACGATCACTTCGTGTTCACCGGACGTGAGGACGACGACAAGCAGACAAGCATCGGGCGCGCGTTCGCGCGCGAGCAGGAATTGAAGCCGCCTTATTACGCCACACCAGGTGACGGCATCTTTCACTTCTATTTCCCGGAGCAAGGCCTCGTGCTTCCCGGACAGTTCATTCCCGGTGCCGACTCTCACAGCCGCGCGTACGGTGCATACGGCGCAGTCGGAATGGGCGTTGGCTCGACGACGCTCGGGTTCGGATGGGCGACGGGCTACATCTACTTCACCCTCGCCAAGGCTCGACGCGTCGTCGTCAGTGGCCGACTGCAGCCGTGGGTCAGTGGCAAGGACATCGTTCTGGAGCTCTTGCGACGATGGGGTAGTCAGCAGGCGCAGGGGATGTCGGTCGAGTTCGTCGATCGCAATCGGCAACTGCCGATTGCGTATCGCAACACGATCGCCAACATGATGGCCGAGGCCGAAGCTCTCAACGGCATCTTCGCGGAAGACGATACGACGCGTGCGTGGTATTCGGCGAAGGGGATCGAGACCCTGCCGTACCCACGAGTCTCTCCTGGCAGCGACGCGAGATACGAGATCGACGAGGAACTGTCACTCGACGATGTGGCGCCGATGATCGCGAAGCCATTCAGTCCAGGCAATGCGTTTCCGGCGGACGAGGTCGCTGCCGAGCACATTCAGTTCGACAAGGCGCTCATCGGGTCGTGCACGAACGGCAGTTATGACGATCTGCTTCAGGCCGCGCTCGTCCTGCATCAGGCGAGACGGAAGGGTGTAACGAAGGCGACTCGGCCGCTGGTCGTGTTTCCGGGCTCGGGCGGAGTTGCACGCGCGATCGAGCGTCCCGACCCCCGGCTCGACGGTGAATCGATCGCCGAGGTGTTTCGGAAGGCAGGCGGGCAAATTCGTCAGTCCTGGTGCGGCCCCTGCTTCGGCCAGGGTCCCGATGCGCTTCGTGCGGGTGAGCGCGCGATCACCTCGTTCAATCGCAACTGGCAGAACCGCATGGGTGTTGGTGGCGAAGGCTATCTGGCCAGCCCTGCCATCGTCGCGGCGTCTGCGCTTGCCGGCTACATGGCTCCGCCTTCGGCGCTCGGGCTGACATGGGATGCCGAGGTGTACGGAATCTAGCCGTCCGGGATACCATCCTGCATTCCGGGAGGACGACGATGAGGATATTGCTCTCCGTCGGGACGTGCCTGTTGCTTGGTCTCGCGACGGTTGCCGCGCAGCAGCAACAGCAGGCGCAGCCGCAACAGCAGCAAGCGCAGCCCCCTCAGGAACAGAAACAGGACGAACCGATTCAGGGTCCGACATTCCGCACGGGTGTCGACCTGGTTGCGGTCGACGTGTCCGTCGTCGATCGGCGCGGACGCCCGATTGAGGATCTGCACGCTGCCGAATTCGCCGTCAAGATCGACGGCGAAGTCCGTCGCGTCGTCTCTGCCGAACTGATCAAAGTCGACATCGAGGCCGCGCGCAAACAGGTGGCCGACAAGACCGAGACCTTCTACACGAGCAACCTCACACCGCCGCAGGGACGGCAGATCGTGATCGCCGTCGATCAGGTGAACATCCGGCCGGGTTCGCTGCGCCCCGTCCTCGATGCCGCGGCGCGTTTCCTCGACATGCTGAGCCCGCTCGATCAGATCGCGTTCGTCGCCTACCCAGAGCCGGGACCGCGCGTGAATTTCACCAACGACAAGCTTCGCCTCAAGCGGGCGATGCAGGGACTGGTTGGCCAGCAGCCGCGCGCCAGGCCAGGGACGTACAACATCGGCGTGTCCGAGGCGATCAACATCGAAGAGCGGCGAGACCAGATTGTCCTTGCGGCCGTCGTGATGAGGGAGTGTCGATCGAACGACCCGCGGCAGCTGGCGCAGTGCGAGCGCGACATCGTGGCGGAGTCGGCGCAGATCGCGCGCAACTCGCGTGAGGACGCCGACATCTCGCTTCGCGGCCTGCAACAACTGCTCGAGCAGCTCACCTTCGTTGACGGTCCGAAGTCGCTGATTCTGATTTCCGAGGGACTGGCCACGTCGGAAACCAACGACCTGCGGCACCTCGTTCGCCTGGCCGGCGCCGCCCGCACGGCGATCAACGTGCTGTCGGTGGACCTGAGACGTGGTGACGTGACGATCGCAGAGCAGCCGCCGACCGAGGCGGAGGATCGCCGCATTCTCATGCAGGGGCTCGAGGGGATCGCGTCGATGTCGCGCGGCAGTCTGTATCACATCGCGGGCACAGGCGAGCCGATCTTCGAGCGTCTCGCGTCGGAGATCTCCGCGTACTACCTGCTCGGTGTCGAGCAGAAGCCGAGCGACAGCATCGGCGATCGCCATCGCATCGACGTCGAGGTCCGCCGCAGCGACGTCACGATTCGCTCGCGTCAGGCGTTCGTGCTGTCGCCGTCGAGGACGGCGAAGCGATCGCCGGCGGAAAATCTCCGCGACGCACTTTCCTCTCCGTTTGCGATCTCCGGCCTGCCGCTGCGCGTGACGACGTTCGCGCAGCAGGATCCCGGAAGCGACAAGGTTCGAATTGTTGTGGCTGCGCAGGTCGGCGAGTCCGGCGCCAAGCCCGGCAACTTCGCGATCGGCTATCTGGTCATCGACGATCAGAATCGCGTGGCCGCTTCGTTCGGTGATCAGGTCTCGCTCACGAACGGGGCGGGAAGCGCCAACGAACCGCTCAAGTTCGTGGGTGGCGTCCTGGTGGAGCCAGGGATCTACTCGCTTCGCATCGGCGCGGTGGACTCAGAAGGCCGGCGCGGAAGCGTCATCCGTGACGTCAGCGCGTGGAAGATGGCGGGCGAGTCGTTCGCCCTCGGCGATCTGATCGTTGGCGGCGTGCCGACGACCGGACAAGGGCTGACCGTCCAGGTGGAGCCGTACGTGCTCACCGAAGGTGTCGCAGCCTACCTCGAGATGTACTCCACGACCGATCAGACGTGGAACGGCACGACGGTGACGTTCGAAGTCGCCGACGATCCGGACTCGGCTCCTCTCGCGTCGGTTCCGGTGACGCTGATCCCGGGCCGGCAGCCGACATGGCGCGTGGCGTCGGGCGTCATCAACGCGAAGGCACTCCCGCCTGGCCGTTATGTGGCTCGCGCGAAGATCGCACGCGACGGGAAAGCGGTTGGCGTGCTCGCGCGTCCGTTCGTGTTCGAGCACGAAGGTGCCGCCGCTCCCGCTGCCGGAAGCGTGGCCGTTGCCGCCGCCGCTGTCTCGTTCGCATCATCGCTGCCCAAGTTTGATTCCGCGTCGGTGCTCAAGCCCGAGATGCTCGGTCCGATGTTGGACATGGCGGAGAAGCGTTCGCCGACGACGCTCAAGGATGCGATGACGCAGGCGCGCGAGGGGCGTTACGGCCCGGCGGCGCTCGAGGCATTCACGGCCGGAGATCAGACAGTCGCTGCGTTCCTGCGAGGGATCGATCTCTTCACCAAGGGTCAGATCGATCAGGCCGCGACGCAGTTCCAGGTGTCCGCCGGTCCACGTCGCGAGTTCTTCCCTGCCGCCTTCTATCTCGGCGCGTTGTTCGCTGCTGCAGGCCGCGATCAGGACGCTGCCGGCGTGTGGCAACTTGCGCTCGGCACAGAGCCGCGGCCAGCGGTTGTCTACACGATGGTCGCCGACGCGCGATTGCGTACCGGACAGGCGGTATCCGCCATCGACATTCTCAAGCCGGCCTACGAACGCGATCCAATGCAGGACGAAATCGCTCGTCGTCTCGCGATGGCGTACTCGATGACGGGACGGCATGCCGACGCGCTGCCCGTGCTCGACGGCTACCTCACGCGCAAGCCGACGGATCAGGACATGCTGTACGCGGCGATCGTCGCGCAGTACGAGGTCACGCGAAACGGACAGCCGTTGTCGAACGTCGATCGCACGAAGCTCCGCAAGTACTCGGCGGCCTACAAAGGTCCGAACGAGGCGCTCGTGGAGAAGTACCTGCAGACGATCGGCGCGAAGTGACACGAAGGTCAAAGGTCAAAGGGCAAAGGTCAAGGGAGGTCAACGGGCAAAGGTCAAAGGGCAAAGGGAAAGTCGTCGCTACTCTCGCTTCGAGAGCTCACCTGGATCGTTACCCGCGATGTGAACCGAACGTTCGGTGGAGGCCTGGCCTCCATGGAGCTGCTTCGGCGTACGTTCATCGCCAACGGATGGATCGATGAGGCCGCTAATGCCGGCCTGGTCGCGGTGTCGAGGCTGACGCCTGGCACAAATATCCTTGCCTACTGCGTCGCCCTGGGATGGGCGCTGCACCGTTGGGCGGGTGCGCTCGCGGCGGTCGTTGCGGCGTCACTGCCAGCGTCTCTCGTCGTGTGTGTGCTGGCCGGCGCACTCGTGCGAGTCCAGGACTATCCGATCGTGCGGATGCTGCTGGCGATCGGCGTGCTCGTGGCGACGGTGCTCGTGCTCGCGAGCGCCGGATCACTGCTGCGTCCCTATGCGCGGCGTCACGCGCTGATACGTTCGACGATCATCGCCGTTGTTGCTGCGGCGATGTTTCTGGCTGACGTCACCCCGGTTCGCATCCTGCTGTTGTCCGCAGCGCTGGGTGCAATCATCGGCGGCTCCGCGCAACCGTTGGACACGGCCGAATGAACGCGTTCGTCGTCTACGTTCTTCTGCTGAAGGCTATCGGCAGCTCGTTCGCGGGCATGGGTTCGCTGCCGCAGATTCAGCAGGACTTCGTCGAGACCAGGCGCGCGATCACCGCCGAGCAATTGAGTCAGGCCGTCCTTGTGGGTCGCTCGACACCAGGACCGATCGGCGCCTACGTCGTGGCGGTTGGATATCTCGCGGCAGGGTGGCCGGGCGCGATCGCGGCGTGGCTGGCGATGGTCACGCCTGCGCTCGCGGCCATTCCGCTGTTTGTCCTGATGCAGCGATGGCTGCATCTGCCTCGAGTGAGAGCTGCGGTGGACGCTGTGGTGATCGCCAGCGCGATCCTGCTGCTCGCATCAGGCGTCCGCATGGCCGCGGACGCGTGGCAGCAGTTGTCAGCCGCATTTCTGTGAAGGGGTCAGACCCCTTCACGGATTGTCACGCCGACACCAGATGCGATGAGCCGCGCTCGCAGACGAAGCGCGCGGCGCGCTTCTCCTGGTCCGTGCGCTCGGTGACCGTCGGCACGAAGTACCAATCCGCCTGCAGTGTCTTGGGCGTGACGTCGAGCAGCACGTAGCCCCGACTGTCGCCTTCGAGAAACTTCAGATGCCGCGCGAGCGGCTCCAGCATCGTCGCGACATCCCGCTGCGCCTGGCTCGAGAACATCGGCGGCGAGCTCACCGCCGGCGTGACGATCTCAACGGCTCTCGATCCGCTCGCGGTCTTGGGGTCGTACGTGGTTGCCGACCACGGATTCCTCGGCACGTCGAGCGCCCACGAGCTGTGAATGTCCCCGGTGAGGATCGCGACGTCGGTGATGCGGTCGCTGTCGATCATGTCGAACATGCGCTCGCGTGCAGCCGGGTAGCCGTCCCAGACATCCGGTCGCAGTACCGCCATGCCTGGTACCGTCAGCGGCGAGAAGAGGATCTGCTGCCCGAGGATCCGCCACTGCGTGCCTGACTTCTGCGACGCACGCAAGGTATCGGATAGCCACGACTCCTGCGCGGCGCCCAGCAGCGTGCGGCGTGGATCCGCGAACGCGGCTTTGTCGCCACCGGTGACCTGCTGGTCGCGCAATCCACGCGTATCGAGCATGATCAGATCGGCGAGGCCGCCGAACGCAAAGCGGCGATACAACCGGATCTCCGTGGCGGACACTTCGCGAATCGGCATCCACTCGAGATAGGCGCGGTACGCCGCTCGCTGTCGAACCTTCCAATCACCCTGGCTCGCGCTCGTGATTACCTGCGCCGCCCGACCATGCATCGTTGGCCAACTCGTGATCGTCCCAGACGACGATGAAGGGATGCTGACGATGGACGGCCTGGAGGTCCGGGTCGTTACGGTAATAGGCGTAACGAGTACGGTAATCGGCAAGCGTGACGATCTCACTCACGGGCTCGACGCTTCTGCTGATCGACGGATCGCTGTAGCGGTTGGCGGCGAACTCGTAGATGTAGTCGCCGAGGTGGACGACGGCGTCGAGGTCTGGGCGATTGGCGAGGCAGCGATAGACGTTGAAGTAGCCCGTCGGGTAGTTCGAGCAGCTCACCTGCCCGAGGCGAAGGCGCTGCGCACCGCGGTCAGGAAGTGTCTTGGTTCGACCGATGGGCGACTGCTCGCCGGCGCTGTCAAATGCGTAGTAGTAGGTCGCTCCAGGCTTGAGGCTTCCGGCATCCACCTTGACGGTGAAGTCGCGTTCGGCTGCCGCCTGCGCCGTGCCGCGCGCGACGATGCTCGACATCTGTTCGTCGGAGGCGACTCGCCATCGGACGTCGAGAGGTCTGCTGTCGCTGTGTCCTGCCGGCGGCGTGACTCGCGTCCAGAGGATCACGCGATCGGTCAACGGATCGCCGCTCGCGACACCGTGACGAAAGAGGCCGGTCTGCGTCCCCGGCGGAGTCTGCCATCCGCGAACGGTCAGCGGCCACACCGCCGCCGCCGCCGCGGTGGTGTGAAGAAAGGCACGACGTGAGAGACCCATAGCGAGTGGAGTGTACCCCTCTTTCTTGACAGCAAAATGAACGGTCGCGGTCTCGACTACGTGAGAGGAACGCTGAAGGACACCGACGGATGGATGGGCAGCAGGGTCAGACCTCTTCAAAGAGGTGTCGCATGTCCGCGGGAATCGGCGCTTCGAATTCGAGCGGCTGCCGTGTGATCGGGTGCAGCAGAGAGACACGCCAGGCGTGCAGCGCCTGGCGTGTGATGTTCTCGTCGGGCGCTCCGTAGACGCGATCGCCGAGGATCGGCCATCCGCGAGCGGCCAGGTGTACACGGATCTGATGCGTGCGTCCGGTGACGAGCTCGCATCGGACGATCGACTGTCCCTCGTGACACGAAAGAACTTCGTAGCGCGTCTCGCACGGAGCACCATCGGGCGTCACGACCACGCGCCGCCGATCGCCGGCATCTCGTGCGAGCGGCAGGACGATCTGTCCCTGTCTCGGCTCTGGTGAGCCGACGACGACCGCGAGGTAGTGCTTGGTCGTTCGTCCAGCGGCAGCGTCCTTCTGCATCGTGGCGTGCACGTCTGGCATGAGCGCGATGACCACGAGGCCTGATGTGTCCTTGTCGAGACGCGTCAGGATTCCGGGCTGGGCGCCGGGGCGGTCGCGCACCCGCCACAGGACGGCGTTGAGAATCGTTCCCGAGGTGTTCTTGTAGGTTGGATGCACGACGACCCCGGCCGGCTTATTGACGACCAGCGTCCACTCGTCTTCGTAGATGATTGTGAGCGGCCCTTCTTCCGGCTGAGGTCTGCGCCGCACATCGGTCGTTTGAATCTCCTGGGTCACTTCGGGCATCTTAAGCTGGTAATTACCAGTAGGCAGTAGGCAGTAGGCGGTGGGCCGAGTTCCACGAGAGGATCACATGGCGTTGTTCACGAGTCCGATGAATCTGCGTTTGCCCCGGCCCGATCAGGCACTCCCGGGTCGCGACACACCGATGCCGGTCCCTGATAAACACGCCGTCAACGGCGCGCGCCTGACGCCACCCTTTCCTGCCGGTCTCGAACAGGCGGTGTTTGGTATGGGCTGCTTCTGGGGTGCCGAACGGAAGTTCTGGCAGGCGCCAGGCGTCTACTCGACCGCCGTCGGATACGCGGGTGGCTATACTCCCAACCCCACCTACAAAGAGGTGTGCTCAGGGATGACGGGCCACACCGAAGCCGTGCTCGTCGTCTTCGATCCGAAGGTCACGAGCTATGACGCCATGTTGAAAGTATTCTGGGAGAACCACGACCCGACGCAGGGTATGCGGCAGGGAAACGATGTCGGCACGCAGTATCGATCCGCAATCTACGCCTTCTCACAGGAGCAGCGCGCCGCTGCTGAAGCGTCGCGCGCGATGTTCCAGGATCAGCTGACGAACGCAGACTACGGTCGCATCACAACGGAGATCGCCGATGCACCGCCGTTCTATTACGCCGAGGACTATCACCAGCAGTACCTTCACAAGAATCCGGGTGGGTACTGCGGACTCGGCGGAACGGGCGTGAGCTGTCCCGTTGGAGTGACTCGATAAGCTCAGTGACTTCTCGCAACGCTTCTTCGGCGAGTCCGTCCAGTTCTCGTCGAAACGCATCGGTGATGTATCGCTTGTCCACCGCATTGCGAAGATGGTCCCGCG
Source organism: uncultured Acidobacteriota bacterium (assembly GCA_963818645.1). Classification (GTDB taxonomy): domain Bacteria; phylum Acidobacteriota; class Vicinamibacteria; order Vicinamibacterales; family UBA2999; genus Gp6-AA40. The sequence goes on from CAWFTF010000024.1 coordinate 11,441, forward strand.
ATTCCATCAACGACGAGCGCGCGATCGCCGTGAACCGCGTGAACTCTGTCGGGTTGAATCGTCCGAAGCCTTCGGCAATGTGTTCCGGAGGGCCCGCGACAGAGTCTTCCAACTGTCGGCGCCGTTCCCAGTCGCGCGAGAGGGGACCCTCGGCGCACATGCGGTAGATGGCCTGCTTGTATGCGTTGCACGCCTGCCACGCTCGGAGCTCCGTGAATCGTTTGGCAGCTTGTCTCATGCCCGTTGGACAGGAGCAGGCGGCGTACCGATCGAAAACAGGCCACTTTCGAGAGAGGACTTCCCAAACCACGCAGTTTCCGCAATCCTGATCGGACTCAAACAACGCAGGAACTGCGGATCTCGAACCTGAGAACTGACGACGTCGAACGGTATAATTCACCCAATGAGCCGAGTTGTTTATACGGAATTTCAGTCGACCAGCGACCAGGAAGCCCTGCGCCAGACCCATCAGGTGCGCATCGTCGCCGGTGACGAGGAAGGCACGGGAGTGAACGCGCTGCCTGGCGGTGTGTACGGGTTCACCTACTCGCCGGGCCTGGCGAGTGCCCCGCTCTTTTCAGTGCGTCGATATCGGAGCTACGAAACTCACAAGCTCCCAAGCGGTGAGATCTACATCATCGGCTTTGCCACGGCGGACGACGCGCGCGCCCTGTCGACGGCAACCGCGGAGATGACCCTTCAGATCCACCCGCAGCCGGAAGGCACTCACGACGTCCTCGTCACGATCCCGTACTCCGCGATTCGTCGCCACCGTCAGTACGCGGCGCCGAATCAGGAGGGGTTCACCGTGACAGTGATGCCGCTCTAGCGTCGATCGCGGCGCCGAGCTTATTTTCCAGGTCGGAGTATCTCAGCCCGTTCGTACCGGCGCTATTGTGCGTGGACGGTGATTTCGCCGATGCCGCCTTTGACGTCGAGCGTGATCTGCACAGGATCGCTCTCATGGCCGGCGTTAATCCACCGCTCACCGCGCTTTTCAAGGCCGTTCATCGTAATCGACCCGATGCCGCCGGCGGCCGTTGCGGAGATGCCGACGGTGCGCGGCAGGTAGACGACGGTCTCGCCGACACCGCCCTTGATCTCGACGCCGTAGCTGCGCTTCGGCATTCCGCGCAGATCCACGTGCACCTCTCCGGCGCCGATACCGACGTCGAGCCGTCGCAGGGTGAGGTCGCCCAGGTTCATGTGCGCTTCGCCGGCACCAAGCTTCGCGACGACGTCGAGCGGGACTCCGTTGTTCAGTCGCAGGTCCCAGCGTGAGACGACGTTGCCGAAGTTGAAGCTGCCTGTCTCCGTCTGCGAGATCGCGACGTCGGTCTCACCGCCGCTCGTGTGATGCTCGACGGTCGGCTTCAGGCGATCGAGGTTGTAGGTGAACTCCGCTTCAACGAGCGTGCTCGCACCGCTTCCGACCATCAGCTCGCCAGCGCCCATCGCGAGATTGACGCGCGCCGACTGTGTCCCGGCGAGGTCGATCGACTGCTGTTCCCGGCGCGTCTCGCCGGCCGGTTCACTGCAGCCGACGATGAGAAGCGCAACAGGCAGCCATGCAAACCTGAACATACGGCCTTCCGTTATTGAGCCGGCTTGGCGAACGAGCTGTCGTCGACGTCCGTGTTCTGCTTGACCTCGGTGACGGTTGCGAGGACCGTCTGGACTGGGTTCGACGACTTCGTCACGTACGGAATCTTGATCCCGTCGACGTCGCGGAAGTCCGAGAAATCCACGACCTGGTCGATCGGGCCTCCGAGCTGAGGAACGGTGATCGTGAGGATCGTCCTCACGAGCATGAAGCTCTCGGCATCGAAGAACGCTTTGACGCCTGGCCCCGCCTTCGGTGTGAGCTGGATCATGTAGACATCGCGCGTGTCTACCTTCTCACGATTGCCGAGCGCGGCGGTCATACCGCTCTCCTTGTAATTGAGAAACGGTGTCGGGAACCCGCCGCTCTTCATCGCTTCCAGTTGATCGCCGGTGATGTCGCGATTGCCCTGGAACGAGTCGACCACGTATCCATTCGTGCCGTCGAATCGTTGATCGCTGACGATCTGGCCACCGCCAAGCGCGGTCGCGTCCAGCTTGATGAGCGTTCGAGTCTTGTTCGGCTTCTTCTGATACAGCTCGATCGTCCCTTTCAGATCGCCGATCGGAGTGGTGAGGGTGATCGTTCCGTTCGAGACCCGCGACGTGACCTTGCTCAGCGCCGCACGCCCTCCCGTCGCCGCCAGGTGCTTTTCGATGATCTCGTCCGCGGTTTGCGCGAGGCTGGGAATGGCCCACAGCATCAGCGCCACCGCTGCGATGACGTGTCGAAGCGCTCTCTTCATAGTGGTTGGACCTCACATGGTGAGACACGTTGGCAGTCAGCAGATTCTAGCTGCTTCAGACGCGTACGCGTCGGTGTTCGTTCCGGCGGCCGGGTTACAACTGTAGCTGGATTGTCTGATCGGGAAACTCATCTTCGAACATGAGCGGGGTCCTGGTCCAGTTGAGAAGGCGTCTCTCTCTGAGCCAGTATCCGATGAGCAGCAGCGAGGCGACGACGACGATGCCCTGTGTCCCGTCAACCATCGCCAGACGGACGAACGCTCCAGACGTGAGTGTGAAAAGGACGCAGGCAGCCACCCCGATGAGCGCGCTGTGGCCGATGAACCGTTTACCCGGCAGATACGAGCATGTGAACGGGATGCGCCGCCAGTCGAGCAGCACGGCGTGCACGAAGACGAGCCCCACCGCCGCAACGACAGCAAGTGGAAGCAGCGCGTTCGTCCCGAAAGCCATCCACAAGAGTGGCACTGTGGCGACCAGCGGCACACCAATCACGTACAGCGTCACGATGCGATCGACAGCGCGCAGTTGTTCCCGCCGGACGATTCGGTCCTCCGTCACCTGAAAGATCCAGTTCGCTCGATACTCAATCGGTAACGCGAGAGCCGCGCGCGTGCCTACGCCGCACGCGAACATCAGCACGAACGGAACGAACGTGGCCGACGTGGACAATCGAGCCGACGTCAGGAAGATCGTCGCCAGTCCGATGCCGCATGCCGACAAGCCGACGAGCACGCCCTGATGCAGCTGGCTGCGGCCGATGGTCTTCACCGTAAAGCGATAGGCGCCTTCGAACGCGGGTGACACTCGCGTTCGGACTGAGAGTCGATCGGCGCGCCACCATGGTGCTGACGTCGGCGCCGGACGAAGCATGAGACGCTCGAACTGCCGGAACAGCACGAGGTACGTGACGCCGACGACGGTGGCCGCAAGCAGCGTCGCGAGCAATCCCACGACGCCGAGTTGAACGAGCCAGGAGTCCGCAAGGCCCTGAAGCGTGCGCTGAAATCCGAGGAACCACGCGGGGGGCACGAACAGCATCCATGGTGCCCGGCTCGAGAGCGCCCCGCCGAGCGTCGGCAGATGCGAGACCAGAGGGAGACACACCACGAGCAGGCCCAGCACCATGCTGCGCATGAACGTCGATAACGACTGGAGTTGACTGCGCGACAGAGCGAGGACGAGTGCTCCGACCACCGCCGTGACGGTGAGGACGGCGAATGCCGAGCCAGCGACGCTGGCAATGGCCCACGCGATCAACCTGAGGAGCACGTTGTGTTCGCCCCAGGGATTGAACGATGTGAGGAGGGTCAGCGGCAGGAGCGAGACATGCGCGGCGGCAGTGAACAGCCCCGCGAACATCAGGAGCGCGGTCAACTTGGCACGGAAAACGACGAACCTGCGCACTGGCAGCGGCCCGAGGATGCGGAAGTCCCGCTCGTCCGGGAACAGCGAGTGGCTGACGAGCAGCGTCACGAATGCGACCAGCAGCATCGGGAGCCCGATGATCAGCATGTCGTCGCCGAGCAGCGCACGCCGGTACCGTTCGGGCGTCCCGGTGCCAAGCAGCACTGCGTACTTGACCATGAACGCGCGCGTCATCAGCAGCCCGAACGCGATGAAGCCGCCCACCGATCCGATGAGCACGCGCTTGAACGAATCGGCCGCGAGATCGCTCAGGAAGCCGAAGTCGAACAAGGCGCGGAAGAAGTGCTCGGTGAGGCGCCACTCCTCGCGTTCGGTGAAACGCTGCCGCCATGCGGCCAGGGCCCCGCGCGTCATGGTTGCATCAGATCGAGGATCTGCCGGGCGACAGGCGTGAAATCGTCCTGGCCCGTAGTCTGGACGAAGACCTCCTCGAGCGATCGCGACTGCTGACTGCGGAACTCCTCCATGTCGTGCTCCGCGGCGACCCGTCCCCTGGACAGGATCACGACGCGCGAACAGAGCTTCTCGACCATGTCGAAGCGGTGCGTGCTGAAGAGCACCATGCGGTCGCCAGCAGCAAACATGCGGAGCAGCGTTCGAAAGAGCAGGCTGGCGGTCACGTCGAGCCCGGAGAACGGCTCGTCGAGCACGAGCAGATCGGGGTTGTGCATGAGCGCGGCCGCAAACAGCACGCGTTGACGCATGCCTTTCGAGTAGGCCGCCATGGTCGCGTAGCGGCTGTCCCAGAGCAGGAGCAGCGTCAGGAGGGCAGGAATCTTCTCAGCGAGCGTCTGCTCCGAAAGACCGCGCAGCCGGCCGACCAGCATCAGGTATTCGATCGCCGTGAGATGCGTGTAGAGATGCGGTTCTTCCGGAACATATCCGATCCGCCGTTTGTAGCCGATCGGATCGTCCGAGATGGGGGCCCCGTCCATCCAGAGTGAACCACCGCTCGGATCGATGAGACCCACCACGGTATTGACGGTGGTGCTCTTGCCTGATCCGTTGGGTCCGAGGTAACCGAGGATCTCGCCGCGGCGGACCTGGAAGTCCACACGATCGAGGGCGAGGAATCCGCCGTATCGCTTCGTGAGGCCGCGGGCTTCGAGCATGTTATTCGTATCGCAGCGCGATCAGCGGGTTCACGCCGGATGCGCGGGCAGCAGGAACGTATGTGGCCAGGATCGAGACGACGATCCAGATCAGGCCAGTGACGACGAGCACGACGATGCCCGGCGGTTGGATGTCTGGATCGAGCGCGCCCAGCACGCGCCCGACCATGATCGTCAGGACCTCGCCGATCGCGACGCCGATCAGCGCAATCGACAGACCCTGCCCGACGACCTCGCGAAAGACATTGCGGCGTCCGGCTCCGAGCGCCATGCGCACCCCGATCTCGCGCGTGCGGAGAGCCACTCGATAGGTGATCACGCCGTAGAGTCCAACGGCAGCGAGGATGAGCGCCAGCAGTCCAAAGGCGGTGAGGACAGACGTCTGCCACCGGATGGCGCTGTAGGACCGCTCGACGTGCTCACTTAGAGGCTGCACGGTGTAGACACGGATTCCCTGTCCGAGTCCCAGCAGCGTTCGCCGAACCGGTTCGACCAGCGCGCCAGGCGGCGTGCTCGTCTCGACGAGAATCGCGATGAGGCCGCCGGTGTATCCCTGCGCGAACGGGAAGTAGAGATGTGGTTGCGGATTCTCGCCAAGCGAGCGGATCGACGAGTTTCGCGCGACGCCGATCACGGTGGCGGGCGTCACGTCGTTGTTGCAACCAATCATGAGGAGCTCGCCAATCGGGGAGCTGTTCGGCCAGAACGCGGTGGCCAGGCGTTCGTTCACAATCACCACGGTCGCGTTGCCGGGACTGTCCGAGGCCAGCGAACTCCCGCCCCGCCACCACGTCGATCTTCATCGTCTTGAAGTAGCCGGGATCGACGCTGCCTGTGGTGATCGGAATGCGCGGTCCACTTGCGCGAGCGGCGCACTCAGGACCGGTCGGCATGAGCGGCAGCGCGTACGAGAGCGTCGCGTTGCGAATCCCCGGGAGAGCCCTTCAGTTCGTCGATGGCGCGTGAGTAGACCTGACGACTGGTGGCAGGGGTGATACCGGGCGTCGGGATAAACGAGTACGCGTAGAGCCGGCCGTTCACAGCAAATCCTGGATCGGCTGTCTGCATCCGCACGAGCGCCTGGACGAACGTCCCCGCGACGAGCAGCAGGACGAACGACATCACGACCTGTGCGACCAATCCGAGTGGACGCCGGCGAGGCGTGCCAACGACGATCTCGCCCTTGAAGGCGACGAGGCCGTCCGTGCGAGAGGCACGCCAGGCTGGCAGCAGGCCGCAGAGCACCGTGGTCGCCAACGACACGAGGGCGGTAAACGTGAGCACTCGCCAGTCGAGGTCGAACGTCAGTTGCATTGGCCAGAGGCCCTGGGCCAGCGGCAGCGAGCGCTCGAGTACAGCATTGGTCCAGCGCGCGAGCACCAGACCGCAGACGCCGCCACCGATCGCCAGTAACAGGCTCTCGGTCAGCAGTTGTTGCAGCACGCGATGCCGGCTCGCCCCCAAGGCGCGCCGCAGTGCGAACTCTCGCTGCCTGACGGCGCCGCGCACCAACAACAGATTGCCCACGTTCACGCAGGCGATGAGAAGCACCAGCGCAACGACGACCGTCAGGAAGGTTGCGACGACCTGGGCTCGCCGGCGATTGCCGACGTTGGCGATGCCGCGGACCCGATCGGCCACGATCGGCGCCACTGCGTCCGATGGTGAGGTGCGCTCCGAAGCGAGCTGCGCCTCGATCGTGTTGAGTTCGGACGATGCCTGCACCGGTGTGGCGTTGTCGGCCAACCGTCCGAAGAGCATCAGTGTTCGAGCTGTTCTGTCTTCCTGCAGCGCGACGAGCGATGGCCGCGTGCCGATCGGTACCCAGATGTCTGTTCGGAGCGGCGAGAAGATCCCGCTGAACTCGCGCGGCGCGACACCCGCGATCGAGTACGACTGCGACTCCGAGCGAATCGTTCGTCCCAGCACGTTGGGGTCGAGATTGAACTGACGTTGCCAGACGGCGTAGCTGATCACCGCGGCCGGCTCCGCGTCACTCGAGAACCAGCGCCCGATCGCCGTCCGTACGCCGATCACCGTCGAGTAGTTTCCCGACACCGCCTCCGCGGCGACGAACGTGCTGCTGCCGTCGATGTCGAGGTCGGATTCGCTCGGCATCGAGGCCGCGAGTCCAGACAGTGTGCGGTTGCGATCGCGGAACTCGCGGTAGGTCGGATGCGAGAAGCTGGCGGTGTCGCCGCGGCTGACGACGATCAGTCGCTCCGGCTGCTGCACGGGCATCGGCCGGAGGAGCACTGAGTTCAGGACGCCGAAGATCGACGTGTTCACGCCGATGGCAAGCCCCAGGCACAGCACCGCGAGCGCAGTGAAGCCCGGTGATCGGCGGAACTGACGAAGGCCGTGGCGCAGATCGCGACCGAGGTGGCTCATCACGCCGATCCCACGCGCGTCGCGATGCTCGTCTCTGATCTGTTCGAGAGCGCCGAACTCGAGCCTCGCGCGCCGCGCTGCCTCGGACCGAGACAGCCCCTCACGCATGTAGGAGTCGACCTGCTGTTCCAGATGGAAGCGCATCTCCTCGTCGAGCTCGCGTTCGACGAGCGTTGCGACGAAAGAGCGCGCGCAGGCGATGAAGAAGATCGCTCAGCATCGGGACGCCTCTACACGCTCTCGATGACTTGTGAAACGGCCGTCGTCAGCTTCCGCCAGGCGGAGATCTCCGTTTCCAGGCGCGTGCGCCCTTTCTTCGTCAGCTCGTAGTACTTCGCGCGGCGGTTGTTGTCTGACGTGCCCCACGACGCCTTGATCCATCCACGGCGCTCGAGGCGATGGAGGGCGGGGTAGAGCGAGCCCTGGCGAATTCTCAGTGTGGCGCTGGAGATCTGATGCAGACGCTCCGAGATCGCCCAGCCGTGGCGTCGCTCGAGCGCGAGCGTCTTCAGGATCAGGAGGTCGAGGGTGCCCTGCGGGAGATCGATCTGTTCGTCGGACATGGCCTCACCCCTTGTACTTCGACAGGAGCCTAGCGCGTCTCCTGTCGAAGCGCAAGGGGGCAAGGATCAGGCGGCGCTCGACGCGACTGCCGGCCGTTCCGTCGCGCGGCTCGCGCGTGCCGCGACGTGACTCGCGATCCGCTCAGCGTCGCGTCCGACTCCGTGAATCATCGTGGACGAGAACGCGTAGAGGAAGTGCAGCCCGACAAAGTAGAGGCCCGGATGGCTACTCACGATGCCACGCTCGTGCATGGGATCGCCGTTTGGAGCGAAGACCGGGAGATCGAGCCACGAGAATCCCGGATGGAAGCCGGTACACCACACCACGTTCTTCACGGCGAGGACACGGCCGTCAACGAGGACTGGCAGCCCGTGCTGGACGCCCGCTACACGAGGTACGCGCCGAACGCCGGCAGTGTCGAGGTCTCTTGGCTTCGTTCGCACGAGTGGGCCGCCGATATGGAGCACCTTCGGGCGCATGGCGCGGCCGAACGGTGTTGCGATTGTCAGGATGCGGTGAAAAAGCACGCGCAGCACCAGGCGGAACAAGAGGAGACGAGCGGCGAGGCCGTCGATATCGAATGGCACGTGGCCGACATCGCGACCTGACATCCACGTCGTGTGTGCGCGCGACGTTTCGAGCGCGATCTCTGCGCCGGAGTTGCCTGCTCCGACGACGAGGACGTCCCCGTCGCAGAGCTGCGCAGGATTGCGGTAGTCGTAGGAATGGATCTGGACGATGCCTGGGTCGAGTTCTTTCGCGAACGGTGGCACGCGGGGGCGCTGATAGTTCGCCATGGCCACGACGACGTTGCGGGCTTCGAAGCGTCGAGTGCCAGCGATGACGAGAAACCCATCGCCGTGACGCGACACGCGTTCCACGCGCGTGCTGGATAGCACGGGCAGTTTGAACGTTCGCGCATAGTGTTCGAGGAAATTCCCCATCTCGTCCTTGGTGGGGAAAGAGTTCGGCGGCGCCGGGAACGTCATGCCGTCGAGACCCGCAAATCGCGCCGGGGTAAAGAGCCGCAGCGAATCCCAGCGGTGCCGCCATTGATCGCCGATGCGTTCGTTGGCGTCGAGAATAACGAACGGCACGCCGCGTTGACTGAGGTGATACCCGACCGAGAGGCCGGCCTGACCGGCGCCGATGACGACTGTGTCGATCCGCTCTGTGTGAGATTCGTTGCGCATGGTGCCTCCGCTGTATCAACAAGGTAGAACGATAGCGGTGGGTCGCGCATCGGCAGAAATGCCCAATCTGAGCGGGTGATTGGCGTGGGTATTTCTATGTAGGGAAACTCTTGTCAAATCCCAACTCCCAAGTTTCCAACTCCCAAGGCCAGTCCGGTTTGGGAGTTGGTAGTTGGAGGTTGGGAGTTAAATCAGCTTGTGCTCGTACGCGTAAGCCGTTGCGGCAGAGCGGGATGGCAGGTCGAGCTTGGTGAAGATGTTGCTCAGGTGACGAGCCACGGTCTTTTCGCTGATGGAGAGGTCGAGGGCGATCGCACGATTGGTCTTTCCCGTAGCGACGAGTCGCAGCACTTCGACCTCGCGGCCGGTCAGCGCGCCTGACACGGGCGCCGTCGGATGGGCGACCAGCGACGCGACACGTGCCGCGTCAGGAGCGGCGCCGAGGCGATCGAAGGTGTCTTGCGCGGCATCGAACTCCATCTGCGCACCTTCTTCGTCACCGAGCAGACGATACGCGCGGCCAATGAGCTCGCGAATGCGTCCCACTTCATGCGGCGCATGCAGCTCCTGCCAGGCTGTCAACGCGCTTCGCAGCAACTCCAACGCAGCGCCGGATTCTCCAGCTGCGAGGCTGACCACACCACACGCTTGCGCCGCTGTCGCGTGCAGGACACGTGATTCGAACGTGCGGGCGATCTGCGAGAGCTCGTCTGCGGCAGCGCGAGCCGATGCGATATCGTGCCGCGCGAGCATGATCTCTACCGCCGCACCAAGCAACCGCGCGCGACTGCGCGCGTCTCGTGTCTCCTCGAGCATGCGACGGGCCGCAGCGCCGGCGGCCTCGACGTTGCCCTGCGCAAGACGCAGCAGTGCGAGGCCGGGGTAGGGCTTTCGTCCCGACTGGCTGGCGCGACGGTACGATTCCTCCGCACGCGCCAGATCTCCGCGAAGGCGATAGAGCTCGCCTTCCTGGTAATGGGCGGCGCCGACCTCGGTTTCGACTGCCGCCCGCGCGAGCAGCGTGGTCGCCCGGTGCGCCTCGGCCACCGCGTCGTCCCATTCCCCGTGCAGCTGCATCAGCTCCGAACGCCGAACCAGACACTGGCCACGGAAGGGCGCAATGTCTGGATGGGCGGCGCACCAGCCGCTCAGCGCATTCGTCCACTCCTGCGCGCGATCGACGTCGAACACGTCGTAGCACGCGCTGATCATGCTGCAGTAGATCACGCCCGCGATCATCGGAACGACCTCGCCGCCCGTGACGGCGAGCATGACTTCGTCCAGCAGGGCGAAGCCTTCAGCACGTCGATTCATCCGCAGCAGCACGCGCGCCTGTGCGTGGCGCGCGAGCGAGGTGACGTCGATGTCGGCGAACTGCGTTCCCACGCGATCGGCTTGCTCGAACATGCCGAGCGCCGACGTGAGATCACCTTCGACGATCTTCAGGTAGCCCTGCGTGCACAGGAGCAGCCCGTACTCGACGCGCTCCTCGCCAGCGTCGTCGAGCAGTCGCTTCGCGCGCGCGAGCCAACCATTGCCCTGGGACTGTTGCGCCGGCATGCTGATCAGCGCATAGCCAAGCCAGAAGGCGCTGCGCGCCGCGCGAACAAGGTCGCCGCGTTCGACGAAAGCGGCATGCGCACGGGCGCGCGCGTCGCTGGCGATGGACTCTTCGCCGACGAGATACGCCGCCGTGGCGAGGCTGTCCAGATCCTCAGGCGTGAGGGGTGTCTGCCGATCGGCGAGCGCGAGCTCGCGGTAGGCCTCGGACCATGCCTTCCGATCGAATGCCGCGCGTCCGCGTGTCACGGCGTCGTGTGCGGTCATATGCGTTCAGCCTAACACCACCGCTGTGCCCGAGTTATGACGTCACTCGATACACAGCCAGGACCGGGAGATCGCGCTGCGTCCTGGTCAGCACGAGCGCGAGTTGTTCGATGAGCGCGTGACGTAATTCGTCGAGGCCTTGCATCTCACCCTCAACTTCGATGTCGTACGTCCCGGCGAGGCCGGTCTCGTCGACGATCGGATGACCGACGAACTCCTCGAGCCAGCGGGCGAAATCGGAGATCGTCGTCGCGGTCAGGATGATCGGACCAATCGAATGAAGGCGATCGCGCCACTCGAGGCCCGAGAATGGCAAGGCTTCGGACGTCGAGAAGTCCACCGTGCTGAATCCCGCGTAGGTTGCCTTTCCGCCATCGAGTTCCTCCTGCCTACGGCGTCCCGGGCATGGGCCATCCGATGCCGTCAGGATGAAGACGTCGATCGACTTCGTCTCGTGTGTCACTTCGATATCGAAGTGCGTGTTGATGCCTTCCTGGACGAGGCGATCCAGCGCGGGCCAGCCGTGTGGGGCGGGCAGATCGAGTCGCGCATCGTATCTCTCGCGGGTGTCGAGTTCGACCGGCATTTCCACGCTGTCGAACGTCAGCGCGGTAGGCCCAGGCGATGAGCTCCTTTAACGTGAATCCATCAGCGCTGACGCTCCGAGGACTGGTGACTGCCATCGGTCCCTCGTGCGGATTCCGTCGGCTCGGCGAGATCCGCAGGCCCGACGCCTCGGCGGGAGCCACAAACCGACTGAATGGAAAGCCCGCGGGTAAGGGCAGCGAGGCGCTGAGCATTTCCACGATCTGATCGCGAACCGTCGCAATACGCAGTCCCTGCTCTGCGAGGATCGTCGCCGCCATGCCGCGTTCCTCGCGGAAGAGACCAAGCAGCAGATGTTCGGTCCCGATGTGCTGGTGCAGCAGCCGGTCAGCCTCCTGCGCGGCATAGGCGAGCACAGACGTGGCTTCGTCGCTGAACGGCACGTCGTTCGACTGAGACGTTAAGCTCCGACGTGCCGTCCGCGCATCGATTTCGCGGCGCACGCCGTCTACCGAGAGATTCGCGCGCGCGAACACGCGCACCGTTGGTGACTGTTCTTCATGAAAGAGACCGAGCAGAAGATGCTCGGTCTCGATCCACGCGCTCCGAACCTGGAACGCCTCGTAGCGGGCGAAGAAGAGCGCGCGTCGCGCCTGTTCCGTGTAGCGCTCGAACATGACGCCGGGGAAAAGCGTGAAGGGGTCTGACCCCTCTTCAGTCAGTCGATCTTGATGCGGCGACGGAATTGCTGGTTCTCGTTACAGACGAACTCGATCAGTTCCTGGTCGGGCAGGTATCGCTGATCGATGCGCACCGTCCACGGTTTTGTGTAGGCCTTCGAATCTTCTAGTGTCGTGTCGATCTGCAACTGGCCGAACTTCGGTCGTCGAATGCGCTCGATGAACTTCGCTTCGCGGCTGTAGGGGCTGCCGTTGACGTCCAGCCATCCGTCCCAGGGGCCGTCTTCCGCGCCCCGCAGGTTGTTCGTCTCGACGACGAGCGTGTCGCCGTCCCAGGTTCCAACCGAGTAGCCATACCACCACGGCTGCGGCTCACCCTGCGGCGGAAGCTTGCGGCCGTCGAGGTAGATGTGACGGATGCCGTAGTTGGCCTCGTACTCGATCAGGATCATCTGCTTCGTCTGGATGATCTTGCGCGGCTGCGGCTGCTGATGGAACTGGAGGAATCCCATCGGCATGCAGTTGGCGTCCGGATTGTCCTTCGCCTTGTCCACTTCGAATCGCTGCTTGCGAATCTCACGCGACCAGTCGGTGTAGGGAAGACCGCCCTCGATGTTGCCGCCGGCCTCGAAGAAGGTCGCGACCGGAGGACCATTCGGATCGAACGGGAAGCCGTCGGTCGGTGGCTCTAGCTGCACGCCGCCTCGTCCGCCTCCAAATGCGGAGTTCGTATCTCCTCCGCCACCGGCTGCGCCCTGCCTGCCTTCGGCTGGCGCCGGTGCAGCCGCGTCTGCGCCGCGTCCCTGCGCTCCACCGCCCTCACCCTGGCGTCCGCCGCGGCCCTGGCCTCTCGGCGGACCGCTGTTGGCGCGCATCCACGTGCCTGAGAAGTCGGGCTTGCCGTCCGCGGTGCGCGGCGTTGGCGCGTCCATGAGCGCGTTGCCCTTGTCGTCGCGCGGGATTCCCGCTTCCGGATACTTTGGCCACTGCGCGGTGATCGACGCTGAACAGGCCACGATGATGGCGATCGCGCCGATGAATGCGGAAAGTGCGCTCTTCACTCTCAAACTCTCCTCGGATGGGTTGCGGTTTTCGACAAACCGACGGCTGCGGCAAACGGCAGGGCCGGCCGGGATTCCTATGCTAATACGACAGCAATGGCCGGACGTATCTACCGGCTCGACGTTGGGGGGGTGACGTCGGGTCCGTACAACGTTGACAACGGCAGCATCTGAGAAGCCCAGGTCTGATATTGGCGCTTCAGCGATTCGAAGCGATCGGCGTGCGTGGTTCGCATGTCCGCCTTCTCACCAGGGTCGTTGGCAAGATCGAACAGATGCTCGCCGGATCGATCTCGCAGGTACTTCCACGATCCAACCCGTGCGGCATCGAAGCCTCTGATTCGCCAGAACAGCGTGCGGTCGTACGGAGCGCGCTGGCCGCTACACACCGGCATCAGGTTCTCGCCATCGAGAGGAAACGACGGATCGGCCGCGGCGCCTGCGACGCCGAGAATTGTTGCGGTCCAGTCCATGGTGATCGCGGCTTGATCGGTCACGCGGCCGGCTGGAATGACGCCAGGCCATCGCACGATTGCCGGCACACGTGTGCCACCCTCGTTCAGGTACATCTTCTGAAACGAGAACGGCCAGTTGTAGGAGTAGCGCTCGCCGCCGTTGTCGCTCGTGAAGATGACGAGCGTGTCGCGGTCGAGCTTCGCTCGCTCGAGTGCTTTGAGCACGCGGCCAATACCGGCGTCCATGCGCTTCATCATCGCGGCGTAGATCTTGAGCGATCCGCCAGCGGTCATCGGGCCAGGCCCGTGCGCCGTGTGCCCGATTGCTTCGTCTTCGGGTCCTTCCCACGGCGCATGCGGCGCCGTGTACTGCAGGCTGATGAAGAACGGCTTCGTGTGCCGGCGCCCGATGATCTCGATCGCCTTGTCGCTCAGCAGATCCGTCAGGTAGCCGACGCGCTCGATAGGCGTGAGGTCCTGCCAGAGATCGCGTCCACCGCCTTCCCCGGGACTGCCACCGCTCGCATCAGCCGCGCGATGGGTGAAGTAATCCACGGCACCGCTCAGCACGCCGAAGAATTCGTCGAACCCGTGCCGGTTCGGTCCGAACTCCGGCCGCCAGCCGAGGTGCCACTTGCCGACGAGCGATGTCTCGTAGCCGCTGGCTTTCAGCAGCGATGCGATCGTCGGATGGTCCGGTGGAAGCCCGAGGTCAGGTGGCGAGCTCGCCTGCAGCGGCTCTGCCAGTCCCACTGGTAGGCGTTGCGGATACCGGCCCGTGATGTACGCGCAGCGCGTCGGTGTGCAGACCGGTGCGGCTGCGTAGCTGCTCGTGAATCGGATACCCTGCCGCGCGAGATTATCGAGAACCGGTGTCTGGTAGTCCGGGCGTCCGTAGCAGCTCAAGTCGCCGTAGCCCAGATCGTCGGCGAGGATGAAGAGCACGTTCGGGCGGGTGGCGTCGTAAGCGGGCGTGACCGTCGTGGCGATCGCGGTGGTGGCGACCGCAGACTCGATGAACTCGCGACGTGTCACCTTCGGCGACATGCGCGCAGTCTACACCCGCTTGGTTTTCCACATTCCTTTCGAAAACAACCAGCCACTGACAAAGGCCATCGTCGAGAACGCCACGCTGACGGCGATGAACACGCCCGTTGGTCCGAAGCCGAATGGGTGAGCGAGTGCCCACGCGAGCGGGATTTCCCACAGCCACAGGCAGACGAGGTTGATGAGCGTGGGCGTGCGCGTGTCGCCTGCGCCGTTGAACGACGCGGTCAGCACCATCGCGTAGCCGTAGAACAGAAATCCTGCGGACACGATGCGAAGACACCGGACACCGTAGAGCGCGACCTCAGGATCCATGGTGAAGAGGGAAACGATCTGCGGCGCAAACAGCAGGAAGATCGCTCCAACGGTGCCGAGGCAGATCGTGTTGTACATCCCGGCTTTCCATGCGGCGGCTTCTGCCCGGTCCGGTTTCTTCGCACCCAGGTTCTGACCGACGAGCGTCGCGGCGGCGTTGCTCACACCAAACGACGGCAGCAGCGCGAACAGGATGATCCGGATGCCGATCGTGTTGCCGGCGACTGCTGCGCTCCCGAATCCGGTGAGGATGCGCACGAGCCCCATCCACGACGCGGTCCCGACGAAATTCTGGAACGTGGCCGTCCCTGAGAGGCGCACGATGCTGCGCATCACGTCGAGATCGAACTTCAGATGCGACCGTCGAATCCGCAGACGGCCGTTGCCGCGCGATAGATGAATCAGTTGATACACCACGCCGCTGCCACGGCCGATTGTCGTCCCGACAGCGGCGCCGGTCACGCCGAGCTCCGGAAACGGGCCGATGCCGAAGATCAGGCACGGCCCGAGGATGATGTTGATCGCGTTCGCGAACCACAGCACCCGCATCGCGATCGCGGCATCGCCCGCGCCACGGAAGACGGCGTTGATGAGGAAGAGCATCACCACGGTGCCGCTTCCGCCCAGCATGACCCGCGCGAATGTCGATCCGGTCCGAAGTACATCGTCGCTCGCGCCCATGAGCGCGAGCAGTTGTGGTCCGAAGAGGATGCCGATCGCGCCGAAGATGGCCGCCGCGCCGAGCCCCATGAGGACCGACTGGACGGCGCTTCGCCCGGCGCTATCAGGATCTTTCTCACCGACGCGCCGCGCGACCGTGGCCGCCGCGCCGATCGAGAGTCCGATCGCGAGCGCGTACATCACCGTCATCAGCGACTCGGTGATCCCGACGGTCGCGACGGCGTCAGGTCCCAGGCGGCCGACGAAGAACACGTCGGCGACCACGAAGACCGACTCCATCATCATCTCGAGCACCATCGGCACTGCGAGAAGGACGACGGCACGCCCGATGGGCGCTTCCGTGAAGTCTTGATGTGAGCCGCGAATCGCTTCCTTGACGGTGGACCAGAGGGATTGTGGTTCTTGTGTAGTAGTCGCCGCCGAAGTCACTGAGGCAGTGTACTGGCGTCAACTCCCAATTCCCAATTTCCAACTCCCAAAAGACTTCTTGGGAGTTGGCGCTTGGGAGTTGGGAGTTCGGCGCGTTAGCGCCGCGTGATCGTGATCCCGCCGTTGGTGGCAGAGGCGCGAATTCTCGGCCCGCCGCTGCCGATCGTTCCGCGCAGCTCGCGGCGACTGCTGATCAATCCGCTCACCGTGACGGGGTAGTCGATGTGAATGCCGCCGTTGACGGCGCGCGCATCGAGCTCCGCGGAGAGATTCGGTGGAAGCGCGAGGTTGATTCCACCGTTGACGGTTCTCACTTCGAGTGCGGGACCTTCCCACTTGTCGCCGGTCATCCGGATGTCAACGCCACCGTTTGTCGTCTCGCCTCTGATCTCGCCGGACACGTCGTCCAGCGTGATGCCTCCATTGACGGTTCGGAGATCCATGCGACCGCGCACATCGCGAACACTCACGCCTCCGTTGGTCGCGCCGACCATGAGCTCGGAGTCGCGTGGCACTTCAAGCTCGAAAGACGCCGACCAGCCGCGATCGCGCCACCCATTGCGCTCGCGCGACGGACCATCGACGCGGATGCGTCCGCCCGTCGTGACCAGCTTTATTTCCGAGGCGATCTGCTTCGCCTCAGCGTCGTTGTCGGCATAGACGACGATCCGTGCGCGCACGTGCACGTCAGGCCGATCCCAGCCGCGGACAGCGACCCCGCCGTTGCCGCGGGCATCGACGTCTATCACGCGGGTGTTGTTGACTGTCTCCTCTCGAACCTCGCAGACATCGGAGCGTCGTGCGTCGCGGCACCACTCCTCCTGGCTCAGGCCGAAATCACGATCCCGGTTGCGTTGGGCCGGCAGGCCCACGGCCGCGGCCGTTGCAAGAACAAGCAGTGTCGTCCAGACAGTTCGAGCCATCGATCCCTCCGGCACTCTTGGACGGGAGAACGGCCCGGCGCGTTTATCGGGTTGATGGACCTTTTTCGGTGGGACGTGATGGGTCGGCCGACCACTCGGACCAGGAGCCGACGTAGAGACGGGCGCCGGGCAGCCCGGCATGTTCCATGGCCAGCAGGTTCTGGCAGGCGGTGACGCCGGAGCCGCAGTACATGACCACTTCAGTCGGACGACGGCCCATGAGCGTGCCACCCAGGGATTCCCGCAGTCTGTCTGTCGGCAACATCGTCGCGTCGTCGGCGAGGTTCGTCTTGAAGAAGTGATTCGCTGCGCCCGGGATATGGCCAGCGGCTCGATCGATCGTTTCGTTGCGACCCTCGAACCGCTCGGGCGCCCGGGCGTCGACGAGGAGCATCGACGGGTCTTCCAGGCGAGCACCGACATCCTCGACGCTCAGCCGCATCTCAGGACGCGGATGGGCTGCGAAGGTCGTTGGCGCTCGGTGTTCGTCGCCTGAACTGGTCTGACGACCTTCGCGCGTCCACTTTCGCCCAGCCGCCGTCGAGAACTGCCACCGCGTCGTGACCGAGGTAGCGCAGCGACCACCACAATCGGCTCGCGTACATGCCGTTGTCCTGGTCATACGCAATCACCTGTGTGTCGCGTGAGATTCCAAGCCGGCCGAACAAGGCAGCGAGCGCTTCGACCGAGGGCAGCGGGTGTCTGCCATTCTTCCCCGTGCGAGGCGCAGCCATGTCCTCACCGAGGCTGACGTAGACGGCGCCCGGGATATGCGCGGCACGATACTGGTCGTGCCCCCACGATTCGTTCTGGAGATCGTATCGGCAGTCGACGATCGCCCACCCGTCGCGCAGATGGGAAGAAAGATCGTCGGTGGAAATTAAAGTGCGGTAAGACACGGGCGCTTGCTGGTTCGT
Organism: uncultured Acidobacteriota bacterium; assembly: GCA_963818645.1. Taxonomy (GTDB): domain Bacteria; phylum Acidobacteriota; class Vicinamibacteria; order Vicinamibacterales; family UBA2999; genus Gp6-AA40. The sequence continues at coordinate 29,359 of CAWFTF010000024.1, forward strand.
GGTTGGTGGTTGGTGGTTGGTAGGAGTTCAGGTTCACCACTAACCACCCACCACCCACCACGATCCAAATATCAGCGGTAGTTTTCGAGTGCGGCGATCCGTTCTTCGAGCGGCGGGTGCGTTGAGAACAGTTTGGCCCAGCTGCGGCCGCCATTGATCTTCATCGTCGCCAGCGCCTGATGCTGCGTGTCCACGAGCTCGTGGTTGGCCTGGAGACGACGAAGCGCGCGCAATCATGCGCTCGCGGCCGGCCAGCGTGGCGCCGCCGTGATCGGCTCGGAACTCGCGCGAGCGTGAGAACCAGTTCACGACGAGCCCGGCCAGGATGCCGAGCACGATCTGCAGCACGATCACGATCAGGAAGTAACTGCCGCCGCCATTGTTGTTGCGCGAGTCGTTCGAGCGGGTCAACGCGTAGCCGATGACGCGCGCGAGGAACATCACGAAGGCGTTCAATACGCCCTGCAGCAGCGTCATCGTCACCATGTCGCCGTTGGCGATGTGCGCGACCTCGTGAGCGAGCACGCCCTCGACCTCGTCCTGCCGCATCGATCGCAGCAGGCCTGAGGAAACGGCTACGAGACTCCGGCTCTTGCTCGGACCCGTTGCGAACGCGTTCACCTCAGGCGACTCGTAGATACCGACTTCCGGCATCGGGAGATTGGCCTGGCGCGTCAGCCGCGCAATCGTTTCGTAGAGCCAGTCAGACTGGCTGTTTCCGGTTCGGCCGTCCACCAGACGGACGCCGGTCGCACGCTTGGCGATCCATCGCGACATCTGGAGCGAGATGAACGCGCCGCCCATACCCCAGAAGAGACAGAACACCGCCAGCGCCTGGAGGTTCAGCCCTTCGGGGCCGATGCCGCTGCCGACGCCCAGGAACGCCGCGACGACGCTGAGCGTCAGGACGATCGCGATGTTGGTCAGGATGAACAGGAATATTCGTTTGCCCATAGCGGTTTCAGGATACCAAATCGGTTGGTGGTTGGTGGCCGGTGGTTCGTGGTTGTTCGTTGTTCAAGGTTCAGGGTTCGGCCCGAAAATTCGTTTGCTGACTCATAAGACGACTCAGCGAGCCGCGTCGTTTCACGGTCGCCACCATCCGCCAGCCCGGCCAGCCGACTGCCACACCTCGACGCGCCACGGAACAGCGAACAAGGAACTAACCACACCACCACCACTACCACCACCCACCACCAACCGAATAGGGACAATTGCCTGTAGGACATGTGGATTGTCCCTACCGACAATGCGTATATTGCGGCAATGACAATGTGGCTGCCGAACCTGGAAGGGCGAAAAGGACCCGTCTACCGGGCCATCGCGGACGCAATCGACGCGGACGTGGAACAAGGCACTCTTCGGGCGGGCACGCGCCTGCCGCCGCATCGGGACCTCGCCGATCACCTCGGGGTCACCGTGACCACCGTGACACGCGCCTACACGGAGGCCGCGCGTCGTGGGCTGACGTCAGGTCACGTTGGTCGTGGCACATTCATCCGCGGACGCGAACCGGAAGAATCAGACAACGGCCTCGTCGACCTCAGCATCAACGTGTTGATGCCGGATAAAGAAGTCGCCAATCTCGAAGTGCATCTCATGCGGAGACGCGTCCTTCCGTGGACGCAACTGCTTGGATATGCACCCAAGCGCGGCCATCTCCGCCATCGCCAGGCAATGGCTGCGTGGTTGACCTATCTCGGGATGCCCGCCGATCCCGATCACATCGTGCTGACGGCTGGTGCCCAGCACGGGCTCGCGACGACGGTCTCGGCACTGGTCAAGCCGGGCGAGACGCTGCTCGTCGAGGACCTGACGTACTCGGGAATCCGGCTGCTCTCGCAACAGATGCACTTCAAGCTGCGCGGTGTGTCCATGGACGGCGAGGGACTCAAGCCAGAGGCACTCGATGCCGCATGCCGCACGAGTCGCGCAAGCGTGCTCTACTGCATGCCGCGGCTACAGAACCCGACATCAGCCGTCATGTCTGAGAGACGTCGCCGTCAGATCGCGGCGATTGCCGAGAAGTATCGACTGACGGTTATCGAGGACGACACCTACGGATTCCTCTCGCCCGAACGCTGGCCCCTCGCCCGTCTGATCCCACAGCGGACGGTCTTCGTCACCAGCTTGTCGAAGAGCCTGTTCCCCGGGATGCGGCTCGGGTGTGCAGTTGCGCCGCCCGGCATCCTGGAGCGGATCACGCAAGCCGTGTGGGCGACGATGATCACGACCTCCTCGATCGGCGCTGATCTCTTGAGCGGTTGGATCGAGGATGGAACCGCGGCTCGCATCGCCGATTGGAAGCGACATGAGGGAGCTGCGCGACAGGCGATCGCAAAGCGAGTGCTGACCGGGCAGAAATACCAGACGCATCCGTGCAGCCCGCACATCTGGCTCACACTGCCGATGCGGTGGTCGTCGGAAGGGTTCGTTGCGCAGGCACGATCCCGAGGCGTCGCGCTCAACTCGTCGTCTGAGTTCACGCTCGGCTCGGAGCAGCCGAGAGCCGTGCGTCTGTGTCTCGGTACGCCGCGAACCCGGGGCAGCCTGGAGCAGGCACTGGCGCGCGTCAACGAATGTTTGGAGGATCGCGCGCCAACCGCGCGCGCAGTCGTGTGATGGGGTCCGACGCGGGCCGGCTTTTGACATGCGACTTGGTGCAGGGGTCGACCCGTCCGCTGCTTAGCGAAGCGCTTCGGCGAGCCTGTGCAGGAACAGCCCCACGTCTGTGACGACGCCGACGGTCTGTTGTGACCCTCGATCGCTGAGCTTCGTCACGACGGCGGGGTTGATGTCCACGCAGACAACCCGTACCCACGACGGCAGCATGTTGCCGACGCCGATGCTGTGCAGCATCGACGACAGCATCAGCACCATGTGCACGTTGGTGGACAACGCCGCCGCGTAGCGCTCCTGCGCTTCGATCAGATCCATCACGGTCTCGGGCAGCGGCCCGTCATCTCGAATGCTGCCCGCGAGGACGAATTCGACGTTCTTCTTCACGCACTCGTACATCACGCCCGACTTCAGCACGCCCTGCTCGACGGCTTCGCGTATGCCGCCAGAGCGATTGATCGTGTTGATCGCGGCCATGTGATTGCGGTGTCCCTGCTCGACAGGGGCGCCGGCCACCAGATCGATGCCCAGTGATGTTCCCGACAGCGCGAACTCGATGTCGTGCACGGCGAGGGCGTTTCCAGCCAGCACGACATCCACGAAGCCTTGACGGATGAGCGCTGAGAAGTGCTCGACGCCACCGGTGTGCACGAGCACCGGCCCGGCGACCACGGCGATGCGGCCGCCCGTGCCCTTCACATCGCGCATCATCTGGGCGATGCGCGACACGCTTCCTTCGACGCGACGCTCGGACGAGACGTCGTTGCTCATGAACGCGAAGCCGTGGCGGTCGCGTTCCTTGAACTCGGGCGTGACGCGGATGCCGACGTGACCGCATACGACTTTCTCGCCTGCCTTCACGTCCCGCAGCTTGCGGCAGGCGGCAGATGAGCCATCGACGACGATGACCGCGTCCATACGCTGTTTGTCTACCTCGACCCAGCGCCCCTTAAGACGAACGTGCGTTCGATGATTGGTGGTCGAGTAGAAGTCGTCAGAGACGCAGCGATCCTTCTCGGCCGGCTTCAGAACGGCGTTGGCCTCGCGGACCGCATGAGCCCCGAAACTCGTGAGCTGCTGGAAGAGATCCTCGAGCGTCGCCTCGTCATTGACGGACACGCGCATCTGAATGCGTGACTTGTCGTCGTTGGTCTTGCCGATGTCGAACGTGATGATCTCGTAAGAGCCCTTGACCTCGATGATCTTGTCGAAGATCGCTGACAGCAGGCCCGAGTCGATCAGGTGGCCTTCCGCCTCGATCGTGTCTGTGACTGACATCGGCAGTCATTGTACTGGTTGTTCCGCTTCAAGCTTTGAAGCTGCGACTTCACTTCTTGAGCGCTTCCTGCCCGACGAACTTATAGCCGACGCCGCGGACTGTCAGCAGGATCTTCGGAGAGCCGGGCCGATCCTCGATGTAGCGCCGAAGCCGCACGATGAAGTTGTCGATGGCGCGGGTGTCGGTCCCTTCGTGCAACCCCCACACTTCTTCGAGCAGCGTGCCACGGGAGATCGCCTGCCCCGCATTTCGCACCAGGTATTTCAGCAGATCGCACTCCATCTGCGTCAGCCGATATGACTTGTCGTGCACGCGTACTTCCATCGCGCCGAAGTCGAGCGTGCGCCCCTCGAACGAATACGTCTCGGGAGTGGGCTCCGGCGTCTCAGAGTCGCGCTCGTTCCAACGCCGTCGGCGCTGCAGGCCCTTGAGCCGCGCCATCAGGATCGCGAGCTCGAACGGCTTGGGCAGGTAATCGTCCGCGCCCGATTCGAAGCCGCGCAACACGTCCTCGGGACGTCCTCGGGCCGTGAGCATGAGGATCGGCACGAACTGGCCGGCCGCTCGCAACTCCGTCGCCACCGTAAAACCGTCCTTGCCCGGCAGCATCACGTCGAGGACGACGATCTCGAACCCGTGACGCTCCTTCAACAGCAGCTCGAGCGCCTGCTCCCCGTCGCGTGCGACCACAGCGTCGTAGCCTTCCGCCTCGAGGTTGAAGCGAAGACCATCGGCGATGTGCTGCTCGTCTTCGACGATGAGGATGCGAGTCATTGCGCGATCAGTCGAGGCAGTTCGAGCGTGAACGTGGCGCCGCGCCCCTCGCCCTCGCTTTGTGCGAACACCCGTCCGCCGTGCGCACGAGCGATCGACCGCACGATATAGAGGCCGAGGCCCGTTCCCTTGATGTTGCGCAGGCCTCTCGCCTGGACACGATAGAAGCGATTGAAAATCCGCTTGAGCTGCTTTCGCGGAATCCCGATGCCGCGATCCTGAACGCGAACCCAGACGGTGTCCGGGGCCGGTGCCGCGACAGACACCGTCACCTGCACCTGGCTTCCCGAGTACTTCACGGCGTTGTCGAGCAGGTTGGTGACGACGGTGCGAAGTTCCTCGGCATCGCCGCTGACGACCAGTGCGCGATCGCGTGGTGCATCGAGTTCGATGGCGCCGGCATGCAGATGATGTCGGACGATCGCCAGGCCCACGCACTCATCGGCGAGTGCGCCCACATCCACCGGGCCGCGCGCGACAGCCTTCTGCCGTTCGCGAACCACACCGGCTTTGAGCACCTGATCGACCGTGTGATGCAGCCGGTCGGCATCGGCCAGCATGATGTCGTAGAACTCACGGCGTCTCACCTCGCTGACCTCACGCGACTGCAGCGTCTCCAGATACAGACGGATAGATGCGATCGGTGTCTTCAGTTCGTGTGTGACGGCGTTGATGAAGCTGTCGTGCTCCTCGTTTCGCTTGATCTCGAGTACGAGGAAGACGGTGTAGACAATCAGCCCGGCAATGATCAGGCCGAACAGGATAATGCCGACGATAATCGGCGTGATTCGGCCCGCATTGGTGATCACCCAGCCGATATTCAGCAGCAGTGCCGCGATGACGAGCAGCACGCACAGGGCGACGAAGAAGCCGATGGCTTTCTGGCGCCGGGTCACTGGGTGATTCTAGCAATGCAGAATTCAGAATGCAGAATTCAGACAGTGCCTGTACGTAGCAACGGGGTGAAAAGCGCAATGCCTTCCACCCCGTCTGCCTTCTGAATTCTGAATTTCGTGTCGGTTACGCTACCGCTTCATCCGCCGGCACCACGTCGTCTTCGCTCATGGGCTGCCTGATCTTGGCCAGCTTGATGTCCCAGGCCAGGCCGAGGAGCTGCAGCGTTCGAATCCCGATCCAGTTCTGATCGAGCTCATACCACGCCAGGCCGTGGCGTGCGCTGGTCGGGTGCGCGTGGTGGTTGTTGTGCCAGCCCTCGCCGAAGGTCAGGAGCGCGACCCACCAGTTGTTGGTGGAATCGTCACGCGTCTTGAAACGGCGCGTGCCCCACTTGTGTGTTGCGGAGTTGACGAGCCAGGTGGCGTGGAGACCGAAGGTCGTGCGGAAGAAGATGCCCCAGAGGACGTATGGGATGCCGCCAAAGGCCAGAAGACCAAGACCGACGACGACGTTGCTCACCCAGTGCCATGTCGAGAGGAACACGTGGACCGCGATCACTGCTGAGGTCGGGAACGTAGCGCGCCAGCACCGAGGCGTCGTGATGGAGCCCGTCGCCCAGCAGGATCCAACCCATGTGCGCCCACCACGTGCCTTCGCGCGGCGTGTGCGGGTCGCCTTCCTGATCGGACTTCTGATGATGAATGCGATGCGTGGCCACCCAGAAGATGGGACCGCCTTCGAGCGCAAGGGTCCCGCAGAAGGTCAGGAAGTACTCGACCCACTTCGGCGTCTTGTACCCCCGATGCGTCAAGAGCCGGTGGTAGCCCATGCCGATGCCCAGCATCCCGCCGGCGTAATAGAGAATGAATGCGGCGAGCATCGCGCCGGCATCCACGTAGAAGAGGGCCGCCACGGCGCCGACGTGAAACCCGGTCATGGCGATTGCGGTAATCCAGTTCAGGCCTGTTTGATGTTTACGGCCGTACAGAAGCATCGGGGTCGCCATTGACGCAGGTATCCTCCTAAAGGGTTGTCGGAAAGAGAGTCGCCAAACCATAGCAGTCCAGCGGGCGCGCCTCTGTAATACTTCTGTACCCGACACCAACTACAAGGGATTCAATGAGTTCGGCCGATGTCTTCGCGCTCTCGATTCACGCCGATTACCGGTGTCGGCACTCGGGTGCATGTTGTTCCGCCGATTGGGACGTTCCGGTAGAACTCCCGGTTTACCGGACCCTGAAGGACGCGGTCGCTGCCGGTCGCCTGCAGCCGCAGGTCTCCGCCCGTCATCTCCATCCGTTCGTCGTCGAACCAGACCTGCCTGAAGATGCGGCCGCGATGCTGGAGCGCACAGAGATCGGGGAGTGCGTGTTCCTCGATAGCGGGACGAAGCTGTGCATCGTTCATCGCGATCTCGGTGAACCGGCGTTGCCGGCGACGTGTCGATACTTTCCTCGACTCGCTGTTCGCGACGATCGCGGTACGTTCATCACGCTCTCGCATTTCTGCCCGACGGCCGCGTCGATGTTGTTTCGTGACGACTGTGCGCTCGCGATCACCTCGGGACCACATGCTTTTCCACCGGGTCAGTACGAGGGGCTCGTTGTGGCGAGCGACGACCTGCCTCCGCTCCTCACGCCGACGATGCTGATGGACGGGCCTGGCTACTCGGCGTGGGAGCGCCACATGGTGATGCGCTGCGCAGAAGGCGAGCGCAGCCCTGAATCCGTCGTGGCGACCCTGGAACGGGATGCTCGCCTGCTGCGCGCGTGGAAGCCGGGACGAATGACGCTGGTCGATGCCGTTCGCGATCTGCCGGTGCAGCCTGAACGGGCCGACATGCCGCGCGCATTCGATCGCACCGCTTCTCTCTATGCCCAGGTCATCCAAGCGGTGCCGGAGGACCTGCGGCCTCACCCGGACGAGCACGGACTCGACGTCGCGTTCGTGGAGTACGTCGGTCCGATGTGGGCGCGGTTTTTCGTTCCGCTCAATCGATATATCGCGGCGAAGGCCTTCGCCTCATGGACTGCTTACCAGGGGCGAGGTGTCGCGTCGATCGTGCGTGGGTTGGAGGCGGCACTGGCGGTCGTGCGCGTCGAAGCGGCCCGACAGTGCCGTGATGCGAAACGGCATCTCGACGCCGACCTGCTGCGCGATGCCTTCCGAAGTGCCGATTTCATCCTCAATCACCTCGCCGTCGGCGAGGATCTGGCAGCCGCCTGGTCAGTGGCCGAGTCGTAATTCCCTTTCCGCCGCTACCTACACATCCGAAACGTCAAAGACGGCGATCACTGGACCGTGATCGCTCGTCCCGAACTCGCGCTGCACGACGCACGACGTCGCGCGCGATGCGAGTGACTCGCTTGCGAAGACGTAGTCCAGACGCCAGCCGATGTTGCGCTGCTTCAGGTTGCGCCACGGCGCCCACCATGTGAACAGAGTCCGTGTTGTCCGGGTCGAGTGTGCGATGTACGTCCACGAGGCCGCGACTCAGAATGCGTTCGATGAGCGCACGTTCGTCGGCGCGCTGACCGACGATGCCCGGCTTCCGTTCCTTGGGGTGCACGTCCATGTCGGTGCGCGCGACGTTCATGTCGCCGCACATGATGAGCGGCTTTCCCGCGGACTGCGAGTCAGCGGCGAATTGATCCATCGCCTCCAGGAATCGCACTTTCGCAACGAAGTCTTTGCCTCCATTCGGCACGTAGATCGACGCAACAGTCACCTTCGGCAGTTGCGCGGTGACGATGCGATGCTCGAAGTCGAACGGTGGATGCTCGAACGTGGGCGGGTCGGGAAACGTCGCGGTCCGGACGTGCAGCGCGACGCCCGAGTACCCCTTCCCGCCGTGCCAGTAGCACGAATATCCCTCGAGGTCGCAGATCCAGACCGGAAGCTGGTCGAGCGACGCCTTGATCTCCTGCAGGCAGAGGACGTCCGGCTGTTCGCGCTCCAGAAATTGCTGAAGCTCGGTCTGCCGGGCGCGGATCCCGTTTACGTTCCAGGTGGCGATTTTCATCCGGTTGGTGGGTGGTGGTTGGTGGTTAGTGGTTAGTGGTCGGCGGGTAGCAGTTCGTGGCTATCGAGCTTCCGTTTACCACCAGCCACAATCCACCCACCACCAACCAGAATAAAGTGTAGGGCATGCACGCGACGCTCGAGCTCGCACGACGCATCGATCGCGCCGAGATTGATTTCTGCGCCATGGCCACGATGGGCGTTTCGCCGGATGCGGCAACGCTCGAGCGAGGCGGTGGGCTGGCGGTGTACGCCGCACCTGGTTCGCCCGTCAACAAGGTGCTCGCCCTCGGGCTCGGGGTCGAATGTGCTGACGATGATCTCGATGCGATCGAGGACTTCTACGCCGAGCGGGGATGCCCCGTGCAAATCGAGCTGTGCCCGCTCACGTCGCCGGATCTGCCGTCGAGATTGTCGAAGCGCGGCTACGTCCTGCAGGCATTCGAGAACGAGCTCGCCCGCCTCGCGCCGACCGAGCCTATGCCGTCCTCGTCTGATGCCGATATCACGGTCGAAGTGGGGGCCGCGGAACATCCGTGGCTGGAAATCGTTGCCGAAGGGTTTTCGGTTCCGGATCGACTCGTGCCGGGAAGTTCGCCGGTGCCGCACGACGCGGTCGCGGCCATCGGCGATGTGATGCGATTCTTCGTGCACCCGGAGATTGTGCGATATGTGGCACACGTCAACGGACATCCAGCTTCGGCAGCCGTCAGCTTCGTGAAGGATGGCGTGATGTGTATCGCCGGGACGGCGACGCGCCAGGCGTTTCGTCGGCGCGGCCTGCAGCGGGCCGTCGTTGCGCGCGCCCTGAACGATGGGCGGGGGAAAGCCGACTTGATCATCGCGACCACTGAACCGGGCAGTGTCTCGCAGCGGACGTTCGAGCGATGCGGCTTCCGCGTCGTGTATACGCGGGCGATTCTGGTCAAGTATTGAGGCCATGGGACGATCGTGGGCCGTGGCAGGGATGAAACGCATCCGCGCGGGGGTCGCGGTGGCGTTGCTGTTCCTGCTGACGGGGGCATACGCTCCCACGCAGTCACAGAGCGTCTCCGCGATCACGCCGCCGTCGGCGGAGTTCGGCGCGGACATCGGCGACGACTACTTCCTCGCCACGTACTCACAACTCGAGGCCTACTGGAAGAAGCTCGCGCAGGAGTCGGATCGGCTTCGACTCGTGGAGATCGGACGAACGGAAGAGGGACGACCGCAGTGGATGGCGATCGTCTCGTCGCCCGAGAACCTTCAGAAGCTCGATGAGTACAAGGACATCTCACGTCGCCTCGCTCTCGCGGAAGGTCTCAACGACGGTCAGGCACGCGCGCTGGCCGCTCGAGGGAAAGCTGTCGTCTGGATCGATGGCGGATTACACGCCAACGAAACGCTCGGCGCACAACAACTGATCGAGACGGTCTATCAACTCGTCAGCCGTTCCGACGAGGAAACGCGTCGCTTCCTGAACGACGTGATCGTCCTGGCGGTGGACGCGAATCCCGACGGTCACGAGCTCGTGGCCAGTTGGTACATGCGCGAGCAGGATCCCCTGCGCCGCTCGCTTTCCGGAGTTCCGCGCGCGTACCAGAAGTACGTCGGGCACGACAACAATCGCGACTTCTACATGTCAACGCAGGCCGAGACGATCAACATGAACCGCGTCCTCTACAAGGAGTGGTTCCCGCAGATCGTGTACGACCACCACCAGACCGGGCCGGCGGGAACGGTGATGTTTGCGCCGCCATTCCGCGATCCGTTCAACTACTTTCTCGATCCGCTGATTCCGGTGTCGATCGACCTCGTCGGCGCCGCCATGCACGCGCGCTTTGCGGCCGAAGGCAAGGCGGGCGTGACGATGCGAACCGGATCGAACTACTCGACGTGGTGGAACGGCGGTCTCCGCACAACGGCGTACTTCCACAACCAGATTGGGTTGCTCACGGAAACCATCGGCGACCCGACGCCGGTTGAAATCCCGTTCGTGCCAGACCGGCAGCTGCCGAGCGCCGATCTGCCGTTCCCGATCGCGCCGCAGCGCTGGAAGTTCCGACAGTCGATCGACTACTCGGTCACGGCAAACCGCGCTGTGATCGATGCTGCCTCACGCAATCGCGAGGCGTTGCTGTTCGGCGTCTACCGGATGGGGAAGAACGCCATCGATCGAGGGAACCGCGACTCCTGGACGGTCTCTCCACGCGCGCTGGCCGCTGCTCGCGGACGCGGCGACTTCGAGCGCCAGTTCCGTGACCCGGCCCATCGAGACGCACGCGCCTACATCCTGCCATCCGATCAGCCCGACTTCCTGACGGCGACGAAGTTCATCGAAACGCTGCTCAAGACGGGAGTGACGGTCCATCGCTCGACCGCCGCGTTCAAGGCTGGCGACAAGAGCTACCCGGCGGGCTCGTTCGTCGTGAAGACCGCGCAGGCGTTTCGACCACACGTGCTCGACATGTTCGAGCCGCAGGACCATCCCGACGACATTCCGTCTCCCGGTGGACCGCCAACGCCGCCGTACGACAACGCCGGGTGGACGCTCGCATTTCAGATGGGCGTGAAGTTCGATCGCTTCCTCGAGGCGCTCGAGGGCCCATTCGAGCCTATCGACTCGGTGACCCTCCCCGAGGGCCATGTGATCGGATCAGGAAAGGCTGTCGGATATTTCCTCGGCCATCAACAGAACGACGCGTTCACCGCTGTTGGCCGCTTGCTCGCCGCCGGGCAGGAGGTCCTGTGGCCGCGAGACCGATCGATTGGAAGCGCGCCCGGCAACACAGGCGCGATGTACATCCCCGCGCGATCGGAGACGCGCGCGTTTCTCGAGAAACTCTCGGGTGACCTCGGCCTGGTTTTCGCGGCTGCCGCCGCGCCGCCTGCGGGACCGGCGATGAAGCTCCGCCCGGTCCGCATCGCTCTCTGGGATCGCTACGGGGGATCGAGTTCGAGCGGATGGACGCGCTGGTTGCTCGAACGATACGGATTCCGCTTCGACATCATCTACGCGCAGGCCATCGACGCGGGAGGATTGCCGGGACGATACGACGTCCTGATTCTCACCGACGACGCGAGGCTCGACGCGAGGGGCGGCAGCAACGGCGCCGCGGACCGCGTGCCCCAGGAGTACAGCCACACGACCGGGTCGCTCACGACTGCGCGATCGTTGCCGAGACTGAAGCAGTTCGTCGAAGAGGGGGGAACGCTGATCGCCGTCGGCCAGTCGACGTCGATCGCCGAGGAACTCGGCTTACCGGTGTCGAGTGCCCTCGTCGATGGAAAGGGCGACAACGCGCGTCCGCTGAAGCCGGAGCAGTACTACATTCCAGGGTCGGTGCTGAGCGTGAGCGTCGACAACACGTCGCCACTTGGCTACGGCTTTGAGCGTCAGGTCGATGTGTTCTTCGACAACAGTCCGGTGTTCCGGATCGGGCAATCCGCCGTCCCCGCCACTCGCGTCGCATGGTTCGCGAGTGCCGCGCCGCTGCGCAGCGGATGGGCCTGGGGTCAGCAGTATCTCGAAAACGGCGTCGCAGTCGTCGATGCGAAGGTCGGCCGGGGACGCGTGCTGCTGTTCGGCCCCGAGGTCAACTACCGCGCGCAATCGCACGGCACGTTCAAGTTCCTGTTCAACGCGATCTACTACGCGACGGCTGAGCCAGCGACGATAGGCGCACGCTGAGCGATCTCCATCGTTGTTCGGCTATCAGCGCCGCTCGAGCAACACGACATCGGAATCGTCCTGCATGCGTTCGAGAACGATCTCACGGCCGTCGGGAGAGACATCGAAGTCGCGCACGTCGAAGCCGGGCGGAAGGTTGGTCAGCTGACGTTCGGCACGCGTGGTCAAGTCGATCAGCCAGAGATCCTTGTGCTGAATCTCGCCACGCATCACCACGATTGAATCTGTATCAAGAAATCGGAGGCGTCGAGCGCCCCGCGTCAGCGTCAGTTCCGGTAGTGGATACGGCCCACTTCTGGTTGCCGCTTTGACCGAGAATGTTGTCCCGATGTCGGGACCGGAGTAGAGGACGAACTCACCGCCCGGCGCCCACACAGGATCAATCGCGTAGTCTCGCGTGAACGGTGTGACGGAGCCATCGAGCGAGATGGTGAACAGGCGTGGTGTTCCGTCCACGTCCGCCGCGGACGTGATCGACTGGCCGTCAGGTGCCCATCCGGGACTGCCGCGGAGCTTCAGGGACGATCCAACGGCGTGGGCGTTCGTGCCATCGACGTTCATCACCAGGAGCTCGGATTGACCGTGCCGCTCGACCGCGAAAGCGATACGCTGCGTTCGGGGTTCGATCGCCGGGCTACCGATGATCCGCGCCTCGGGTGCGCTCCACAGCTCGGTGGCGTCGCCGTCCGCCAGTTTCCAGATTCCGTCACCTGCGCCCTTGGAAGACACATACAGCAGGTATCCGGAGCCCATTTGCGGAGCGAATCCAGGGCCCGTCGTGAGGGAGACGGGAGTGAGATGTGACGCGTCGGCTGGAGTGCCGGTTACGGGAACCCGCCACAGCGTTCCCTTCGGGTTCGCGAGCGTCAGCACCAGGCGTCGTCCGTCGTCGGTGGCCGCGAGCGATGTGTATCTATCAACGCCAGAGCTCAGACGATGCGGCACGCGTCGCTCGACATCGATGCTGTAGAGCCACGGACCGTAGCCGTTGCCATCGCTCGCGAGATACATCAGCGTGCGGCTGTCGATCATCACCGGGTAACTGACGCGCCCGGCGTGATGCGTGACCTGCTCGGCTGTGTCGCCCTGTGGACCGATACGCCAGACGTCCATGGCATTCGGCACCGATCCCTGAACGAAGTAGATGAACCTCTGGTCGGGGGACCAGAGCGGAAAGTGCGCGTGCAACCCGGAGGTTGCAGTGAAGATGGCCCGGTCCGTCGTGTCGCGACCGGAATCGCGCACGAACATCGGATCGCCAGGACCGGGTGTGTGGTAGGCGAGTCGAGTTCCATCGCGCGACCAATCGAACTCCGCAATCCCCTCGAGGTAGGGGCGTGGCTTCCCGCCAAGCGTGGGGACGGCCCACAAACTGATGTCGCCGCCTGACGTGCCGGGGTTGCGAGTCCAGAAGGTGACCAGCGCGCCATCCGGCGAGAATCCCATCGTGCGAATCGACGGATTGATCAACTCGCGCACGGCACCTTGCGTCAGGTTGTAGAACTGTCCCGTGCCAACCTGCGTCACGAACACGTCCATCTGGCCGTCTCGGTCGGAGAGGAAGGCGACGAATCGTCCGTCACGCGAAACGGCGGCCGCTTCCTCCGTGCCGTTGAAGTCGGTCAGTCGTTTGAACTGAGCGCCATCAAGAGGATTGCGCCAGAAGTACTCCGTTCTGTCGACGACCCACCAACCCGCAGCCAGTGCGGCCGTGAGCGCCGCCGCGGTCAGAGACCAGAGGATCGTTGATCGGTTGCGCGACGCAGGCGTTACGGCAGTGGGCTGAGAAATCGATGGTGACGCCGGGCCTGGATCAATCGCACTGCTGCGCTCGCTCTCGTCGTGGCGGCTGTGCGTCCATTCGTCGAGCTCAGACTTGAAGGCATAGACAGAGCCCAGCTTGTCGTGGATGTGGCGATGGACCGGCATCGTCTCGCGCTTTTCCCACCGTTGAACCGTCGTGACGTCACGTTTCAGGTAGGCGGCGATCTCCTTCCACGAATCCAGTCGCGCTTCGGATGCAGGGCCGGCCATCGGTGGGGCGTCGGACGAAGGATCGGCCATTGTGTTGCTCGTTCCGGAGATGACCGGGATTGTAGCGCCCGCCTCAGGCAGCGGCAATCGACGGCAAAGAGCGGCGGCACGAGAAATCCGGCCGCGTGCGGTCGATTGCTGCTTGGCAGTCCCCGCATCGCCGGCGATTGTGGCGGAGCGCGCACGAGCGCAAGGGGGACAACATGAGAAAACGGGTGCTCTTGTCTATGGCGTCGTTTCTGATGGTTGGCGCACTGTATAGCGGGAAAGTGCTCGCCACCGATGCTCACGGTTTTTCGGGCACGACCGTCGTAACGGGACGGTTCGGGGAAATCGACGTCAAGGCTCACACGGTTCCGGCGGACTTCTGGCAGCTGAGGTTGAAGACTCTCGGACAGTCTGACCTGTTCGTGCAATCCAACAAGTGGGACGCTGGAGGGAGCTCGGGTTGGCACACGCACCCCGGGCCGAGCCTGATCATCATTACCGCAGGACTAGTCACGGCATATGAGAGCGATGACGGTGACTGCAGTCCACATGTCTACGGAATCGGGACACCGCTGGGCAACACGTTCATCGATTCCGGCGGCGACGACGTGCACGTCCTGCGCAACGAGACGTCGAGCGAGGCGCGTGGGTTTTCGGTCCAGATGATTCCGCCATTCGGCCCGAGCGGACGGCGGATCAACGCACCGCACCCACCGAACTGTCCGTTGACGATCGATTGAGGGAATGACGGCGGCCGTGTCAGCGGCTCAATCGCTCGAGCAGCGCGATCGTGGCTTCGTTGGGCTGGCGCGCACGCCGAGCGGCTTCGAGCGGCGTGCGGTCGCCCTTGTTCTTGATATCCAGCCTGGCGCCGGAGTCAGCGAGGAACTGAATCACGGAGCGAAGGCCGCCGCCCGTCGTTGCCGCCGTGTGCATCACGGTGTCGCCGGTGGCGTTCGCTTCGTTCACGTCGATCCCGGCAGCGACCCCGATTTTGATCGCGGCGAGCGCCTGCTCCTCTGACACGTGCTGCGATTCGTCGCCACCAGATGTCACCGCACCGGCGGCCAGCATGAGGACGTTGTTCCCGCTCTTCTGCGTCAGCTTCGGGTCGGCGCCGGCGTCGAGCAACAGCTTCATGACGGTCACGTCGCATTTGCGCGCGGCGCGCATCAGCGGCGTGGCGCCTTCACCGAGCCGGCCGTCGCCGGCGTCGTAGACGCGCTTGAGGATCGGGCCCTTCAGACTCGAGTTCGGATTGGCGCCCCTGGCGAGCAGCATCTTGACGATCGGGATGCTGCCTTCGATCACCGGCGGCGCAGGATAGGGCCGGCCGAACGTGTCGCCGAGCGTGTGCATGTCGATCGCGCTGTAGAGCGGCGTCATGCCCTTGATGTCGGCAAGATTCAGATCGGCGCCCTTCTCGATCAGCACCGACGCCGTGTCCCAGTGGCCGTTGATGATCGCGATGATGAGGGCGGAGGTGCCTTCGGGATCGAGAAGGTTCAGGTTCGCGCCGGCATCTGCGAGGGCTCGGGTGGCGTCTGTCGCTCCTTCACGCGCGGCGTACATCACCGCGGACCAGCCGCCTCGCGGGAGCACGGTCTGACCCACGTATGAGACGCCTTCCTCGACGCCCGAAAGCAGCACGCCGTTCTGCGTGTGCGGGTAGTTGGTGACCTTCGACTGAATATTCAGATCGGCGCCGGCTTCAGCGAGCGCGCGCACGGCGTCCGCCCGATTGCTCGAGGCAGCCCAGACCAGAGCTGTCGTTCCCGTGCGCGTCTCGCGGGCGTTGACGTTGGAGCCCGCTGTGACGAGACGCTTCAACCCATCCACGCTTCCTGTTTGCGCGGCCAGCATCACGAGCGTCTGCCCCTCGGGGAGCCCGGCTTCCGCTGTCTTGATGTTTGCGCCCGAGTTGAGCAGCAGGCCGACCAGGTCGCCGCGACCGGTGCGCACGGCAAGCGAGAGCGGCGTCACGCCGTAGCGATTGGCGGCATCGACGCGGGCGCCCGCTCGAATCAGCAACTCGGTCGTCGACAGATCACCAGCGCGAACGGCCCAGTGCAATGCGCTGGTGCCATCGACCTCAGTCGCGTTGATGTCCACCTTGCTGTTAAGGAGGGTTCGGACGGCGGCGGTGTCGCCGGTTTTCACCGCGGCGACGAGCGCAGGCTCCGGCCCTGCGGCTCGCGCGGGCACAGCTAGCGCCAGGACGAGGAGCGCGAGGACGAAGCGCATCAGAAGAACTCGGCGGTGCCGGTGCTTTCGCCGAACTTGGTCATCGGGCTGTCGAAGTGATTCGCGACGCTCAGCCAGAGGTTGCCGAGCTGCGTTTCCTTCGGCAGGACGATGTGACGGTTGCCTTTGGTGCTTGCACCGCCACCGACGGCGACCATCGGAAGCGGATCGGTCGCGTGCACATTGGAGTTCGCCATGCCGCTGCCGTAGAAGATCAGCGAGTGATCGAGCATCGTGCCGTCGCCATCGGGAGTCGCCTTCAGCTTTTCGAGCAGCCGCGCGAACGTCTGCAGGCAGAAGACGTTGATCTTCGCGTTGTTGGCAATCTTCTCCGGCTTGTCGCCGTGGTGCGAGGTCACGTGCCACGGATCGCTGATTCCGATGTTCGAGAACGTCCGCTGGCTGCCTTCGCGCGACATCATGAACGTGAAGACGTTGGTGAGCTCCGCCTGGAGTCCGACGGCGATCAGGTCGGCCATCAGCGCGCAATGCGCTTCGAAGGAGTCTGGGATGCCGAGCGGCTTGACCATCGTCACGTCGGCACGCTGCTGGGCCTCGCTCCGTTGAATTCGGCGCTCGATCTCCCGCACATCGTCCAGGTAATTCGCGACTCTTGCACGGTCGCGCGCACCGAGGCGGGCCTGCAACGCGCGCATCTCGTTCAGGACGCCGTCGAGGATGCTTCGATCCTCGCGCAGGTTGTGCTGACGATCTGCCTCTGATCCACCGTCGCCGAACATCCGCTCGAATGCGACGCGCGGATTGATCTCCATCGGGAGCGGCGTCGTGGGCGAGGCCCACGCGATTGAGTCGTGATACGCGCAGCTGTAGCCGGGGGTGCACCCTCCGACGTAGCCGGTGAAGTCCTCGGTTGCGAACTCGAGCGAGGGAAACGGCGACGACTGTCCGATCTTTCGCGCGAGCACCTGATCGATCGTCGTGCCACACGCGAAGTCCTCTGCCTCCGTTCGCTTCGGGATCGCGCCGCTCAGCCAACCACTCGCGGCGGCCGCATGCATCTCGGCCTGTCCACCCGCGCGGCGCAGGTTGCTCACCACGACGAGCGAGTCTTTGAACGGGGCGAGCGTCTGCAGCGTCGGCGAGAGCTCGAACTGTGTGCCGGCGGACGTTGGCGTCCAGGAGGCCATGTCCGCGCCATGCGGGACGTAGATGAAGCCGACTCTCGACGGCCGGACGCCAGGGGTCTGGGCCAATGCGGTCGCGGACGGCAGCATCGCATCGAGCAGCGGTAGCGCAATGGTCGCGCCGACACCGCGAAGGAACGTCCGTCTTGGTAATGCGGTCTTCGTCAGAAACATGTCCGGTCTCCAGTTTCGATGCTGCCCGCCTACTGCCTACTCGCTATTTCCTGTGTCGCCGCCGCCGTCTTCAGGCGCATTTGAAAGGGCGCGCTGTCCACGATCCCTTGCAAAAGCGCAGTAAAACGATACTGCTGTTGTTCCGACTCGCGCACGATCTTTCGCACGGTCGGCATGTCCTCCGCCGTGAGGCCTCGACCTAGTGCATAGATGAGCAATTTCTCGGTGAAAGTCTGCACGAACACGTCAGGGCGTTTCACCAGGGCTTCGCGAAGCGAGACGACGCCGCTGATCGACGTGCCGTCGTTCAGCACGTCAGCCGTGTTGAGCGCGAGCCCGGCGTGATCCTGCGTCCGCCATTTTCCGACGACATCGAAGTTCTCGAGCGCGAAGCCAATCGGGTCCATCGTCTGATGGCAGCTCGCGCAGACGGGACTCGTGCGGTGCTGCTCCATCTGCTCGCGCATGGTCTTCGGAGCGCTGCCCGGTGGGTCGGTCTTCAGCGCCGTGTCCAGGTTCGCCGGCGGTGCAGGGGGAGGAGTGCCGACGATGTTCTCGAGCACCCACTTGCCGCGCAGCACGGGTGATGTCGTGGTCGGATGGGACGTCGCGAGCAGCACGGCTCCCTTCCCGAGCAGCCCGAAGCGTGCCGGGTCGCTCATGCGCACGCGACGGAACTCGCTTCCGAAAACGCCGTTGATGCCGTAGTGGCGAGCGAGCCGTTCGTTGACGAACGTGTAGTCGCCGTTCATCAAGTCGAGGACGCTGCGGTTCTCTCGCAGCACGCTCTCGAAAAAGAGCTCGGCCTCACGCTGAAACGCCTGCCGAAGGTTGTCGTCGAAATCCGGGAACAGGTCGGAGTTCGGGATGATGCCGCGAAGGTTGCGCAGGTGCAGCCACTGTCCGGCGAAGTTCTTGACGAATGCGGATGAACGCGGATCGGCGAGCATCCGTCGTACCTCCTCCCGGAGCACCGCAGGCTGACTGAGCCGGCCCTCTCGCGCGATGCGCAGGAGTTGATCGTCGGGGAGTGTGCTCCACAAGAAGAAGGAGAGACGTGAGGCGAGCTCCGTATCGCTGATGCGATAAGCGGCGCCCACCGCCACCGCTGCCGGTTCGACCTCCGGTCGAAACACGAACGAGGGGCTTGCGAGGATGCGCCGCAACCCGAACTGCACGCCCGTGCTGAACGAGCCGTTCGATCGGCCCTGATCGTAGGACGACATCAAGTCGGCAATCTCGTTGTTCGCGACGGGACGGCGATAAGCTCGACCCGCGAGCGTGGACAGGATCCGGCGGGCACACGCAGTCTCTTCAGCCGCGCTCGCTGGCTTGCAGGCAAAGACACGCGGGCTGGGTGGCGTCTCTGCGCCCTTCGCATTGAAGGGCCCCTGGATGCTGATCGACAGCACGTGTGGCGCGCCTTCTGCGTCGAATGGATTGGCGAAGTCGCGAATGAAGCGCTGCAGGCGGTGGGTTTCGAACACGGGCGATGTCTTCTCGAGGAAGGCCGCAGCGACGTCGCGCTGGCCCGCCTTGACGAATCTACGCACGCGCAGGCGAGTCGCTTCGATGTTGTCCGACGTGTCGGTCGGATTGGTCTGCAGCGCGATCAGATCCTGGTCGCCGCCGAACGCCGCCGTCAGGATGCGCTCGCCGTCCACGGTGAGCTCGACCTCCTGCGGATCCTCGAGGCCGCGCATCGCGCTCAGGTTCGTGCGATAGAGGCGGACCTGAAAGTCGTACTCGGCATCAAGAGGAAACGTGTGCGTGGCGCTGAGTCCGCCGATTGTTCCCAGCGGCAATCCTTCGAGGTGAACGTCCTGCGAGAGATCCTGGCGTGCGGTGTAGGTGCTGCTGCCCACCCCGATGCGCGAGTCGCCCACAGCCACCGCGCTGATTCGGCGGGCCGCGGCGAGGTATGCCTGCAGCAGTGCAGGCGAGCTGCCCTGAGCATCGGCGACGTTGTCGAAACCAAACGCGGAACCGTCTGGTGGTAAGAGAGAGGTGACGTCAACGTCGAGGGCGAGCAGGTCGCGGATCGCGTTGGCGTATTCGGCACGATTCAGGCGGCGCAGCGTGGGCCGGCCCGGATTGCTCGTGCCGCTCTTGTCGAGTTCCCCTTCGAGCCAGGAGATAAGCGCCTTGGACGCGGCCGCTTCGGGCCGACGCACCCCGCGCGGCGGCATCGCGCCAACGCGCAGTCGGCGTACGACCTGTTCCCAGGTCTCGGCATCGCGGCGCACGTTGGCGACATCCAGTTGATCGATCGCCAGGCCACCCGTCTTCAACCGCGCGTTGTGACAGGTCACACAGTACCTGCTGCAGCATGGCCTGATGTGTCGCGGCACTCGGCACCGCAGTCGCGCTTCGGACGGGTTGTTGCGCGCTCGTGCCCGAGTTCGAGCACACCAGAGCAGCGCACAGCGCGACGAATGCAAAGAGCTTCCGAGTCACTCGAGGAAGTATGCCCGACAGCCGTACTGATCGAAACGTCTTTCGTGTGACGAACAGCGTCTCTAACCAGATTTTGGTAGAGAAAACGTCAATTTCCGCTCAGGCCCCCTGGCCAGGGCGAGTTCATGTGATAGGTCGCCGAGGGTCCGATCATCTCGACTCGACGGATCTTTCCATCTTCGATGAGAAACGCCTCAGTCACAAGAATGCTGCTGGGGCGATTGAAGCCCGGGTAGCTGTGCTTGGTGCCATCGGACAGCACGCCCTGATTGACCGTGCCCTGGTCGAACACGCAGTGTGCCCAGACGACACCACGTTCGAGGTCGACGAGCGGGTAGCGGCGCCCGTGGATGTTCTGCACGACGTAATACAGCCCCATCTTGAATTGAGACAGGCAGTCCATGGAGAACAGGTTGATCGTGCCCGGCTTCTCGTTCGGCGGACGCGGGACGTTGGTCGTCGGCGATCCATTCTCGATGCGATGGCAATCGTTGGTGAAGGGATAGGTGCCGCTGCCCCCGATGCCCTTGCCGTCGTTCTTCTGTAGACCAGTGAAGTAGCCGTCGGCGATGGCGATCATCTGCTGTCGTGACAATCGCTGCGCCGGCGGAATCGACTTGAACCAGATGTCCTCCGGCTTGCCGCTCTTGTCCATTCCCTCGATGTTGTTCGGTCCGCCGCCACCAGGCTTGAAGTACACGGACTCGATTTCGGTGATCCGTCCAAGCTCGATGCGCAGGCGCACGCTCATGAGGAGCGTCGTGTTTGCCTCGCGCATCGTTCCCATCATCGCGACCTGGCCGGCCTCCGGGTCGGCGAAGACGTGCTTGTAGTTGCCGACGCCGCTCGCGGTCTTCCAGAAGCCGTCGCCGACCTCCAGCATCTGGTAGTTCTCGCTGTACTTGACGTCCTTCGACAACGGCAGCTTCGACGGATCGTGGGCGACGACGGCGGCCAGGTATTGATCGATGAGACCTTCGAGACACGTCGCGATCGCAATTGAGCGGGATGGGGCCGGTCGAGCCGCTGACGCGAGCAGTGAAGGAGCCGGTGACGAGAGCGGCGGCAACGGCCAGGGCCGTCAGCGTGAAGCGCATGGGGGAAGCCTCCTTGGTCGCGGGATTCTACCCCAGCGCCGGGCGCCCATACACGATCAGTGCCTCTGGTAGCAAGTATCTTGATGTGTGAGATACTTATCAGGCGAGTAATTGATGCCGAGAACGTCCAAATCCCGTACCGACCTCCTGAAACAGCTGGAGGAAACGCTGCGCAAGGTCGGGGCGCAGTCGGTGTTGTTGAGCGACACCGTCGCCAGGCTGGTCGGCGTGAACTCGACGGATCTCGAGTGCCTGGACCTGCTGGAGATGGCCGGCCCGACGACGGCCGGGCGCCTGGCCGAGCATGCGGGGCTGACGACGGGCGCGATGACGGCGGTGATCGATCGACTCGAGGCCGCCGGATACGCGCGCCGGGTGCGCGACGTCGAGGACCGGCGCCTTGTCCACGTCGAAGCGTTACCGAGAACTTTCAAACATGTTGCCGGATTGTATCGACGGCTGGCTGACAGTACGGCTCGACTGCACGAGGAATACGACGATCGCCAGCTGACGCTGATCGTCGACTACCTGACCAGGGCGTTGGCCCTGGCAGCTGATCACGTGGCGTGGTTGCAGACTCAACGACCATTGGCCCCGCGCAAGGCGCATCGCCCGCGACGCGCTCGACGAGTCGTACCGCCGCCGCCCACGGCGCACATCCTGCGGAACTGATCGACTGGACGGAACGACGTTCATACGCACACCGTCCTAAACCAGTGCACGGCTGCACGCAGAAGGAACTCCACGCACATGTCCGATCGCAGATTTACCAAGCAGTTCATGGCGGCCGTAGTGTGGCTGTTGTCATCTGTTCTCATCCCGGTCTCCGCCTGGGCGCAGGCTCAGCCGCCGACACCGACTCAATCGCAACAGGCTCCGCCGCCCATACCGCCGGGTCCGTTGACGCTCGATCAGGTCTTGTCGCTGGCCGAGCCACGCAGCGAGGCGGTGTCGATTGCCGTTGCGGCCGTGCGGCGAGCCGAAGGCGATCAGGTTCGCGCGCAGAGCGGCCTGCGTCCCCAGTTGTCCGCGGCCGCGAGTTACGACCGCGCGCTTGCGTCTGAATTCGAGGGCGTGTTCGACAGCACCGACACAGGACCCGCGTGTCCGAAATTCGCACCCAACCCGACTGCGGGTATCGATGCCCGTGTAGCGGAAATCGAGCGGGCAATCGACTGCGGCGCCGTCGGTGGTGGCGGATTCTTCGGATCGGGCGACCTGTCAGATCTCCCATTTGGTCGCAAGAACACCTGGCGTGCGTCGCTGTCCTTTTCTCAGAACCTGTGGTCCGGTGGCCGTAACGGCGCGCAAATCTCGCTGGCGGCTGCCGGGCACGAGACGGCGCAGCTCGGACTGACGACGACGAGGGCGCAGTTGCTGTTCGAGGTGACGCAGGCGTACTACGACGCCGTGTTGAGCGAGCAGTTGGTCAACATCGCGGCCGCGACGCTCGAGCAAGCCGGGGCGACGCTCCGTCAGGTCGAGGCGGGCCTCAGCGCGGGCACGCAGCCGGAATTCGAAGTGTTGCGCGCACGCGTGACGCGCGACCAGCAGCAGCCGGTGCTCATTCGACAGCGAGTCAATCGCGCGCTGGCGTACCTGCGGCTCAAGCGGCTGCTCGACCTTCCGCCGGAGGCGGACCTTCAGTTGGCCAACGCTCTCGAGGACGAGAACCTTCCGCCGTCACCGTCGTTCGTTGAACGGGTCAGTGTGGTGGAGAACGCGCTCCGTTCGAACGAGGCCGCCGACCTGAGCATCACGAGCGGCCTGTCATTGCCTGCGCGTGTGGCGGTCGACCAGACGCGCGCCACGGTGCGGACGCGCGAAGCGTCGCTGAATCTGATCGAGGCGCAGAAGATGCCGAGCGTGTCCTTGAACTCGAACTACGCGCGCATCGCCTATCCAGAGAACGTCGCCGCGCCAACCTTCAATCGAGCGAACTGGTCCGTCGGTGTCAGCATGAGCGTGCCGCTGCTGACTGGCGGCCGGCAGAAAGGTGACGAGCAGGTCGCGCGCGCGGAGCTCGAACAATCGCTCCTGCAGCAACGCCAGATGGAGGAGCTCGCCGCGCTCGACACGCGCTCGGCGTGGGCGGAGCTTCTTGCGTCGCGCGTCGCGTGGGAATCCACCGCCGGGACCGTCCAGCAGGCGAATCGCGCGTACGAGATCGCCGACGTCCGCTATGGCGCCGGCGTCTCGACGCAGCTCGAGTTGTCGGATGCGCGGGTGCAGCGCCAGCAGGCCGAGGCCAATCGAGCGGTTGCGGCCCGCGACCTTCAGGTGTCGCGCGCGCGTGTCGCGCTGCTGCCGGATCTCCCGGTTGGAAATGCCATTCCGGGTGCCGCACCGATCATCCCGCAACAGACGACGCCGGGCGCCGTGCCAGTGCAGCCCGCGCCACAGAATGGCGGGCAGAGAAATGCTTCCGCGCAATTCACACAGCCACAGGCAGGAACTCGATGAGTACACGGTGGTCCCTGGTAATGCTTTTGAACCTGGCCGTCATCTCGGCCTCGTGCAATCAGAAAGTCGAAGGCGAGGGCGCCGCGCCCGCGTCGCTCGCCGTTCAAATCGGCGCGGAGAACGTCGTCTCGGTGCAGTCCGGCACGATCATCGTCGGCCCGATCATCTCCGGCGAGCTGTCGCCGACGCGTGAAGCCACGGTACGCGCCGAGCTCGGTGGCGCCGTGCTCGAAGTGACAGTTGAAGAAGCGCAGGCCGTCGCGAAAGGCGCGCTGCTCGCGCGTATCGAAACACGAACGCTGGAGGATGCGCGTCAGTCAGCCGCGTCTGCGGTGCGCTCGGCGGAGAATCAGCTTGCTGTCGCGCGGCGGGAGACCGAGCGGACGGAGCGGCTCGTCGAGGCTGGTGCGCTCGCGGCACGCGAGCTCGACGTCGCGCGCAACACGGTGTCGGCGGCTGAAGCGGCGGTCGCGGATGCGCGCTCACGGCTCGCGGGCGCCGAACGCTCGCTCGGTGACACCACGATTCGCGCGCCCTTCAGCGGCATCGTCGCGAGCCGCAACGTGCACACGGGCGACATTGTCGTTCCCGGGGCTGAGATGTTCCGCATCATCGACCCGTCGTCGATGCGGCTGGAGGCGTCGGTTCCGTCAGAAGACCTGTCTATTCTGCGCGTCGGCGCCAACGTCGATTTCACCGTGCGTGGCTACGACCGCTCATTCACCGGACGCATCGAGCGGATCGCTCCGCAGGCGGATCCGACGACGAGACAGGTGCCAATCTATGTGGCGATCCCGAACCCCGGTAGCCGGCTGGTGGCGGGACTCTTCGCCGAAGGACGGGTTGTGAGCAGCTCGGCGTCGGGGCTCATCGTGCCAATCAACGCCGTCAACACCTCCGACCCAGAGCCGTGGGTGTTGCGCGTACGAAACGAGACCACCGAGCGCGTGCCGGTGATGCTGGGACTGCGCGACCCCCGGCGCGAGCAGGTGCAGATCGCGTCAGGGCTTACTGAAGGAGACGTGCTGCTGCGCGGCGCCGCGCAGGGCATCAGTCCGGGAACGCCAGTGAAGCTGGCTGCGGCACGGTAACACTGCCATGTTCATTTCAGATACCGCCATCAAACGCCCGGTCCTGACGATCGTCGCGATGCTGCTGTTCGTGGTCTTCGGGCTGGTGGCCCTCGTGCAGCTCGATACCGACGAGTACCCGGAGATCGACGCCCCTGTCGTCGTGATCGCGATCCCGTATCCCGGCGCGTCGCCTGACGTCGTCGAGCGAGAAGTCATCGATCCGATCGAAGAGGTGATCTCCGGCATCAGCGGCGTCGACAAGATGACGTCGAACTCGCTCGACAGCTTCGCGAACATCATCGTCGAGTTCGACTTCTCGAAAGACCCGCGCCTCGCGAGCCAGGAGGTTCGCGACAAGATCTCGGAGATTCGCAACGAGCTGCCGACGGAGATGGAGGAGCCGATCCTCACGCAGTTCGATCCCGCCGACCGGCCAATCATGTCGCTCACGCTTTCGTCGCCGGGTCTGAACGGTGCCGAGCTGACGCGCATCGCCGACCCGGACATCACGCGGCGGCTGCGTGCGATTTCCGGCGTGGCAACCGTTGACCTCGTTGGCGCAATCGAGCGCGAGCTGGTCGTGGAGATCCGGCCGCGAGACCTGCAGGCCACGGGCGTCAGCGTCGCGCAGGTCGTTCAGGCGCTGCAGTCACAGAATCTGGCGTCGCCGGTGGGACGGCTTGCAGGGCAACTCGACGAGCGCACGATCAGGCTCAAGGGCCGGCTCGATTCGCCAGCCGACTTCAAGCAGCTTGTTGTCTCGCAACAAAAGGGGCGGGTCATCCGGCTCGGCGATCTGGCCGACGTCCGCGACTCGACCGAAGAGCCGCGTTCGTTTGCCGCGTACAACGATGAGTCGGCCGTCGGCATCGACATCCTCAAGTCGACTGGCTTCAGCACCACGGCTGTTGCGGAGCAGATCCGCAGCCGCGTCACCGACATTCAGCGCACGCTGCCCGCGGGGGTGACGCTACGCGTCGTGACGGACGCGGGCGTGCGCGTCGAGGATTCGGTCGAGGGTGTTCAGCAGGCCCTCATCGAAGGCGCCGCGCTGACCGTGGTCGTCGTCTTTCTCTTCCTCAACTCGTGGCGTTCGACAGTCATCACCGGCCTGGCTTTGCCGGTGTCCGTGCTGGCGTCGTTTGTCGCCGTGTGGGCGTATGGCTTCACGCTGAACACGATGTCACTGCTCGGGCTGTCGCTGTCGATCGGCATTCTCATCGACGATGCGATTGTCGTGCGCGAGAACATCGTGCGGCACGTCGAGATGGGGAAGGGGCATTACAAGGCGGCCTTCGACGGCACTGACGAAATCGGCCTTGCGGTCACGGCGACAACCCTCTCGATCGTTGTCGTGTTCATTCCCATCGCGTTCCTGGGCGGGATCGCTGGTCAGTGGTTCAAGCCGTTCGGCCTGACGATCGTCTGCTCGGTGCTCGTGTCGCTCTTCGTGTCCTTCTCGCTCGACCCGATGCTGTCGGCCTACTGGCCGGATCCGCATCTGCCTCTGGAACGGCGACCGCTGATCTCTCGGCTGCTCGGCCGCTTCAATCACTGGTTCGATCGTCAGGCGGAGCGATACAAGATCGTGATCGCCTGGGCGCTCGACCATCGCTTTGCCATGGTGTGTCTGGCGATCGCGACTTTCGTTGGCGCGCTGGCGCTTCCAGCGATGGGGATCGTCGGAGCTGGCTTCGTGCCGGAGATGGACAACTCGGAGTTTGCCGTCGACATCGAGACGCCTCCCGGATCGAATCTGGCCTACACCGAATTGAAGGCCCAGGAAGTCTCGCGGATCGCGCGCATGCGGTCTGAGGTCGTGTACGTCTACACGTCGATCGGCGGACAAGGGGACGCGGTGGACGAGGGCCGCGTCTACGTCAAGCTGAAGCCGAAGACCGAACGGACGCGTGCGCAGGCGGAGGTGGTGGCGGACATCCGCTCAGACCTGGTGCGGCTTGGCGGCATCACGTCATCGATCAGCACCGGCTTCAACCCTGGCGAAAAGCAGATTCAGCTGCAGGTGAAGGGACCGGACGCGACGGAACTGACGCGGCTGGCGCAAGCGGTGGCGACGGAAATGCGCAAGGTTCCTGGCGCAGTTGACGTCGCACTGTCTACCAAGGGGCAGAAACCCGAACTCGACGTGCAGCTCGATCGCGCGCTGGCGGGATCGCTTGGCGTGACAGTCGGTCAGGTTGCGCAGGCATTGCGCCCGGCGTTTGCCGGTATCGACGTCGGTGACTGGATCGATCCGTCAGGAGAGACGAGGGACGTGACGATCCGTCTCGCGCCAGAGTCGCGTACGGTGGTCGCCGATCTCGAGTCTCTGCCGCTCCTCGTGGGCAGCGACAACGACAAGAGCATTCCCCTCGGTCAGGTGGCGCGCGTGACTCCGTCGATTGGTCCGGCGCGTATCGATCACCTCGATCGCGATCGCGTGATCATCGTCGAAGCCAACACGGAGAATCGTGCCTTGTCGGCCGTTGTCGGCGACACGATGGCTCGCGTCCAGCAGTCCATTACCTTCCCAGCGGGCTATACCCTGAGCCAGGGTGGCGAGACCGAGGAGCAGCAGGAGATCTTCACGCAGATGTTCGTCGCGATTGGCGTGGCGATTCTGCTGATGTACTTCGTGCTGGTCGTGCAGTTCGGCTCGTTCCTGGAGCCGCTGTCGATCATGCTGTCGCTGCCACTGTCGCTCATCGGCGTGATGCTGGCGCTCATGATCACCGGCGAGTCGCTCAACATCATGAGCATGATTGGCGTCATCCTCCTTGTCGGCATCGTGGCGAAGAACGCCATCCTGCTGATCGACTTCGCAAAGTGGTCGGAGGAGGCCGGCATGCATCGCCGCGAAGCGCTCATTCAGGCGGGTCGTGTGCGCCTGCGTCCCATTCTGATGACGACCTTCGCGCTGGTTGCCGGCATGGTGCCGGTGGCACTTGGATCTGGTGAGGGCGGCGACTTCCGTGCCCCGTTGGGTATCACCGTGATCGGTGGTGTTGTCACCTCGACGGTGTTGACGCTGCTCGTGATCCCGACTGTGTACGAGATCCTTGCCGACACGCGCGATTGGTTCGGGGCACGTCTCTTCCGCTCGAGCGACAAAACTCTTCACGAACCTGGCCACGCGGGCGCGACGGGGACGACGTAGGCCGGCGCAGGAGTCAACTCCCAACTCCCAATCTCCAACTCCCAAGGACAACGTTCTTTTTGGAGGTTGGGAATTGGTAGTTGGGAGTTGAGAAAGTAACATTCAGCAAATGCACAACCCGTTTGTTCCCGAATCACTCGAAGGCTGGAGCATTTTGCACCTGATGTACCGAGTGCGCTGGGATCGCCTGCGCGGTGCCAGTCAGTCCGACCTTCAGCGCCTGGCAGATGAAGCGACGCGGGCGCTTGCCGTGCCAGACGCAGGAGCGACGGCCGCCGTGCAGATGCTCGGGCACAAAGCCGACCTGATGTTCATCCTGTTCCGTCGAAGCTTCGAGCAGCTTGCGCAGTCGCAGCTCGCGTTGTCTCGAACTGAGTTGAGCGGATATCTCGAGGCGACGACCTCGTACGTGTCGATCGTGGAGCTCGGGATGTACGAGATGACCGGCAAGCTCCACGAGCAGCTCGGAGCAGCGCACAAGCCTGGCAGTGAAGAATTCGAGCGCGCCTTCGACGCGGAGATGGAGACGCAGCGTCAGCGAGTGATGAGCCGTCTGTTCATCGAGGTGCCGCGTTGGCGCTACGTCTGTTTCTATCCGATGAACAAGCGTCGTGGCGAGAGTGTCAACTGGTACTCGGAGACCTTCGAGCGGCGCGCGCACATGATGCGTGAGCACGGAATGATCGGACGCCACTACACAGGGAAAGTCACGCAGGTGATCTCCGGATCGATCGGATACGACGACTGGGAGTGGGGCGTTGATCTCTTTGCGCAGGATCCGCTCGTCTTCAAGAAGTTGATCTACGAGATGCGCTTCGATGAAGCGAGCGCCAAGTTCGCGGAGTTCGGTCCCTTCTACACCGGCCTTCAGTTCGACATCACCCAACTCGCCGCATACCTTGGCGGCGCGCTACCCACGCTCGAATAGACCGGCCTTCGGCCGTTCAACAATCGACACGCCGGCGTTAATACGGAAGAGTCGGCCTAATTTCTGCATTCGGAATTTCGTAATCCAGCAGGGCGAATTCCGTGATCATTCGCCAGGTTACGGTTTCGTAGGGTCCGATAAGTCTCCTTTCTGGAAGGAGAAAGCGACGCGCCTCAAAAACAGCCCGAAGGCGCGGGAATTGCTCCGGTTCGGTCGGGACACTGGAGAACACATGAACCCTCAGGAGATGTTCGTAACCCGATTGCGTCGTCACAGAACGCGCAGTCGTGTGACGATCCAGGAAATCGCGACTCACCTTCGCATCCGTCCGGAACTGATCGAAGGTCTGGAAAACAACGATCTGACAGGCTGGCCTCGCGGTCTGTATTCACGCGCTTGGATCCGCGCATACGCCCTGGCGGTTGATCTCGATCCGGTCGACACCGTGGACGAATTCTGCCGGCTGTTCCCGCAGGGCGATCGGCGGGCGGGCGGGACGATCCAGGAGATTGCCTCCATCGTCGCCTCGTCGTCTGATTATCGCGACGAGTTCAGTCACGAGCAGGGCCGACGCAGCACCGACCAAGTCGTCACGGAAGATACCGTGCAGCCATGGCATGCGTTCATCAGCCAGCCGAGCCGTGCGCTGTGGAACAGGCTCACAGGCGTTGACGCATTCCGTCCGCGACGCGCACCCGGCACCCATCCTTGAGCTGGCGGGTATTTCCCGCCAGCGATAGCGAGCCGTTGAAAAGCTGATAGATAATCCTCCTTCACGCTTTTTCGTCGAAGGAGGCCCATGACTGCTCGCAGACTGATCCTGCTCCTGGCGATTCTGGCCACGACGGTTGTCGTTCCTGCTCGGGCGCAGCAGCCCCTGCGCTCGCCAGACGTGATCTTCGTTCCGACGCCACAAGAGGTCGTTGACGCGATGCTCAAGTTGGCCAAGGTCACGAAGAACGATGTGATCTACGACCTCGGGTCGGGCGATGGCCGCATTCCGATAACAGCGGCCAAGACGTACGGCGCGCGCGGCGTGGGAATCGACATCGATCCCCAGCGCATCAAGGAAGCCACGGAGAATCTGAAGACGGCCGGGGTGGGCGATCGTGTGAAGTTCCTGAATCAGGATCTCTTCACGACGGACATCAGCGAGGCGACTGTCGTGACCCTCTATCTGCTTCCGTCACTGAACGTTAAGCTGATCCCGAAACTGAACAAGGAACTCAAACCGGGGACGCGGATCGTCTCGCACGCATTCGACATGAGTGCAGACGGCACCGAGCGGAAGCCGAGAGAGACGCTGAATGTAAACGGACGTACTGTCTATTTTTGGACAATCCCCATTCAGTAGCCCGCTCCTAAAACGACAATCTCAAGCGGCGAACTTTACAAGCTCCCGGGCCGCCTGACCCAGATCTCGCGAGATCGGGGGGCTCCTGGGAGTGGTTGTTTCGCAGAAGGCAGCCGTAATAGACTTGAGACTCGATCTCAGTTTAGCGGGGCTCCTCATGCTACAGGCATTTGTCATCACGCTGCGCGAAGGACTCGAAGCCTTCCTCATCGTCGCGATCAGTCTTGCGTATCTGCGGAAAACGGGACGTCCTGGTCTTGTCTCCGCGGTGCATTGGGGCATCGGCGTTTCGATTGTCGTGAGCATCGCTGCGGCCCTGCTCTTTCAACAGGCATCCAATCAGGCGTTGTGGGAGGGCGTGCTCGCGCTCGTCGCCGCAGTGCTCGTTGCGTCGCTCATCGTTCACATGTGGCGTCACGCGCGGAAGATCAAGCAGGAGATCGAAACGCGTCTCGAATCATCGGCGCTGCAAACGGGCGCGAAGGCATTCGCAGGCGTGTTCCTCTTCACGCTGCTGATGATCACGCGCGAGGGAATGGAAACAGCGCTGCTCATGGGAACACTGTTGTTTCAGGAGGCCGGCACGAACATTCTCGTGGGCGCTGTTGGTGGAACGCTGTGCGCCGCGTTTGTCGCGTGGTTGTGGTCTCGTTACGGATATCGCGTGAACCTGGCGCTCTTCTTCCAGGTCACTGCAGTGTTCCTCTCTGTGTTCGTGATCCAGTTGGCGATCTACGGTCTGCACGAACTCACGGAAGCGAACCTGTGGGAGGGAAGCGAAGCGCTGCACTGGGCCACCGAACCGTACGGTCCTGATGGCCGATACGGTCAGCTTCTGAGCTACATGCTCCTCGCGCTTCCGGTGGGCTGGCTCGCGTTCGCCGCACTCTTTGGATCAAAGAAGCCGACGCCCGGTGCGAGAACTGCCGGACTGGAACAGACCGTCGCGCGCTGACGCGACGGGCCACGATCTCGGTCACGAAATCTCGCGGGTGCCCGTGAGCCGCAGAGGATATCTCGACTGGCTGCGTGGCGTCGCCGTGCTGATCATGGTGGAAGCGCACCTGTTCGACGCGTGGGTGCGCGTGATCGATCGCTCCGAGCATCCCTATCAATGGGCGATGGTCGTCGGCGGATTCAGCGCGCCGCTGTTTCTTTTCCTGGCGGGCGTCGCGATGGCACTCGCCGCCGGTTCGCGCCTACGCAAGGGACTCACAGCATCTGAAACGGCGGCGATTGCACGTCGCAGAGGCTGGCAGATTCTCGGCCTCGCATTTCTCTTCAGGCTTCAGTCGTTCATCATCAGCGGCGGTCCCTTTCCTGAGACGCTCCTCAAAGTCGACATCTTGAATGTGATGGGGCTGTCGATGGTGCTGGCCGCCGTTCTGTGGGGCATCGGTTCGCGCAACGTATGGCGCGGGGCGGCACTCGCCTCGGTAGCGTTGATCTTCGCGATGGTGACTCCGCTCGTCAGGTCGGCGCCGCTCGTCGCGAGCCTTCCGTATCCATTTCTGTGGTACTTCAAGGCGGTCGCCGGTTCCGGTGCGTTCACGCTGTTCCCCTGGGTGGGCTTCCTGCTCCTCGGAGTGGTGATCGGTTTGTGGTTGGATCGCACTCGCACCGACGATGACGAGCGCCGCGTGATCTGGGCGATGGCCATCGCGGGCCCAGCGATCGGGGTTGTCGGTTACCTGTCGACGGCGTTGCCAGCCATTTACTCCGGCACCACCTTCTGGACCGGCTCTCCCACTTACTTCTTCGTGCGCCTCGGCGTTCTGATCACCGCAATACCGATCGCCTACGCCTGGAATGCGTCCTTTCGCGGGTGGTCGCCGTTGCGCGATTTCGGCATCGCGTCTCTCTTCGTGTATTGGATACACGTGGAGATGGTCTACGGCGTGGTGAGCTTCTGGCTTCACAAGGCACTGACTTTCGAGCAGGCCTTGCTGTCCTATATCGCCTTCAGCCTTTTCCTTTATGGGCTGGTCAGACTGAAGGACCGCTTCGTTCGGAGTCCGGTGTCCCCTCCGCCTCCATCGCTCGCACCCTCTCACGGCATCTGAAACTCGGCTGAGTTTCGCCTGTGCGTCCATTTCTGCACAGGCATTCGACTGTGCCTGACGATTCATTCCTGCGGAATTTCGATAACTAGCGATAATTCATACGTTTGGAGAGTTGCAGCGTCTCTGTGGCCGAGCTTGGCTCAGGGAGAAAGCCGACAAAACGGGTTGAGATTATGGGCGACTGGCCGCTACAATTCGCCTCTTCCGTGAACGGAATCATCGCAGACGGACAAATACACGAATGATTAACGTCGCCGCCATCCGAATGCAGCAGTTCGGGGTCCGGTTCTATCAGGCCTCGCTGACCGCTGGAGACATCGACAAGCTAGTGCGCTTCGAAGTGCTCAACTACGGCGATTCCGGACAACCGGTCCGTGGTGGCAACAAGAAGGCGCCATCGAAGGTCAATTGGGACCTGCTCGAACGTCGCATCGCCTCGAGCGAGAAGGCCTATCAGCGCCAGATCATCAGGCGAAAAATTGACGAACTCGTGCAGTACTACGAGCAATGCCGCCAGGCTCGCGACCTTCCGTCGATCGCGGGCGCTGTGATCATCTCGTGCGACGAGAAGCTCGCGTTCGAGCCCGTCTCTGAGGGCGCGTCGATCGGCCGTCTCAAGGTGCCCGAGCGAGAGGGTATTCTGCGCGCGATCGACGGCCAGCACCGCCTGCTCGCGCTGCACGCCGACATCGACAACATCAAGGACGAGGACTTCACGGTGCCGGCGATCATCTTCGATCGTCTGCCGGAAGATCACGTCGTGCAGATGTTTGTGACGATCAATGCAAAGCACACGCGCCTCAATGCGTCGCACCTCGTCAGCCTGTCCGGCCGTCAGCTGTATCGCGACGACGCGTTGGCCGCGGCGCATGATGTCGTTCGGGCACTGAACGATCGCGAGGATTCTCCGCTTCACGGCGAGATCAAGCTGCTTGGCGTCGGCCACGGGCGAGTGGCACAGGCACCGATCGCGCAGGAACTGAAGAGGCTGTTCGCGAGCGACGCGTTCGGCGGGCCGCGGAAGGCCGCGGATTTCCGCGAAGAGTCGAAGAAGTTCTTCGTGAATTACTTCAAGCAGGTTTCCGTTGTGTTCGGCGTGGCGTGGAACGGACGGAAGTACAGCATCAAGTCGGCGACGGCACTTCGTGCGTTCATTCGTGTTGCACCGGATGTGGTGCGGAGGCTCGACCAGGAGCACGCCGATCGCACCGACTATCGGGCAATTGGCCGCGTGATAGCACCCTGGGGTCGTCGAATCGGAAACGTCAGGTTCGAGAGCGAGGGCGTGTGGAAGCGCGCCGGTACGACCGTCGATTCACTTGCCCGTGAACTGAAGCTGGCGTTGGAATACCCGGAAGGGGCGGGCGTTTAGGGCTGAAAAGAATACAGGACGGGGCGCCCGTTAAGGTGCCCCATCCTGCAAATGCCAGCCTGGCTCCCCCCAGCATTTACGGCGCCCTGCCGTAAACCACAGGCCGACCCCAAGCAAAGAGGCAATGGGCATGCCGAGCCATTTCCTTAGGAAAAATCGCTAGTGCGAGCGTTTCACGCCCTCAGGAACGTGGGAAGAATTACACGACTGTCTGCACAGTAATGCGTCTCGATTTGAACGCGGATGTCGGTGAATCGTTCGGCGAGTACAAGCTCGGCCAGGACGGGCTACTGATGCCCTCGATCACCTCCGCCAGCATCGCGTGCGGCTTTCACGCGGGCGATCCCGGCGTGATGCGGGAGACCATCGCGTTGGCTCAACAGCACGGCGTAGCGGTGGGCGCGCACCCGTCCTTTCCCGACCTCGTTGGGTTCGGACGTCGTGAGATGCGAGCGACGCCGCGCGAGGTCGAAGATTTCGTCGTGTATCAGATTGGCGCACTGGCGGCGGTGGCCGCCGCCGGCGGGAATGCGCCTCCAGCACGTGAAGGCCCACGGCGCGCTCTACAACATGGCGGTCCGTGACGCGACCCTTGCGGACGCTATCGCACGCGCAACCGCCTCAGTCGATCGCTCGCTGATTTTGTTCGGACTGCCGGGCTCGGAGTTGATCGCCGCCGGCACGCGAGCAGGATTGCGTACCGCGCGCGAGGGGTTTGCCGACCGTGCCTACAGACCAGACGGCACACTCGTCCGGCGTAGTGAGCCGGGCGCCGTCATCGAGGATCAGGAGTCCGTTGTGAATCGCGCAATCTCCATGGCTCGCGATCGCGCAGTCAACGCGATCGACGGCTCGCGTGTTGCTCTCGAGGTGGAAACGATCTGCGTGCACGGCGACACGCCGGGCGCGGCAGTGCTCGCGTCACGCATTCGGAAGGCGCTGATCGATGCCGGTGTCAGCGTTCTGCCTGTAGGTGCCGCGAGCGGCGTCAGTTAGAGCTCATGGTTTCCGCAACGAGCACACGCCGCAGAACCTTTCCCACCATCGTCTTCGGCAGCTCGGTACGGAACTCGACGTAGGCCGGAACTTTGTAGGGCGCCAGCCGTTCTCGACAGTACGCGCGGATCTCGTCCGACGTTGGTCGCCTTGACCACATCGCGCTTGAGGACGACCCAGGCCTTCGCGACTTCGCCTTTGACCGGATCGGGGATGCCGGCGACACCGACCTCCAGCACCGCCGGATGCGCGGAAATGACCTCTTCGATCTCGCGCGGCCACACCTGGAATCCGCTCGTCTTCAGCATGTCCTTCTTGCGATCGACGAGGAACACGTAGCCGTCCTCATCGATGTAGGCCAGGTCGCCGGTGTGCAGCCACACCTTGCCGTCATCGTCACGACGTCGAAGTGTCTCCTGCGTCTCGAGAGGGTTGTTCCAATATTCCAGCATGTGTTGCGGCGAGTGCATGATCAACTCGCCGACTTCACCAGCGGGCTTGTCACCGACCCCTGTCTCGGCGTCGACGATCCTGACCTCGACGTCGGGCAGCGGCAGACCAATCGATCCGATCTTGTTCTTCCCTCGCACCGGGTTCACGCAGCAGGCCATCATGCCTTCGGTCAGCGAGTACCCCTCGACGATGCGAGCGCCGGTTTTCTCCTCGAACTGCCGTTTGGTTTCAGCCATCAGGGCGGCGGAACCCGAGAAGCACAACTTGATCGAGCTCAGGTCGATCTTTCCCGCGCGCACCTCCGGATGGTTGAGGATCGCGGTGTAGAGCGTCGGCACGCCGTTGAAAAACGCCGGCTTGACTGTGTCGATCGTTTTCAGCAGGTCGTTGATGTCGCGGGGATTCGGCACGAGCGAGATCGGGTTCGGCCCGAGGAAGGCCATCGGCTGAACACCCACGTTCGCGTACACGTGAAAGAGCGGCAGTGGCAGCATGATGACGTCCACCCACGGTCTCTTCGCCGACTTCGTCCACTCGTACAACTGTCTCCCGGCGGCGACGTAGTGCCTGTGAAGTCCGACGACACCTTTGGGTGTTCCAGTCGTTCCACCGCTCGACAGGATGACAGCGGGGTCGTCGGGCCCGACGGACACAGACGGCTGGGCCGAGCCGCCGTGCGCGCGAATCAGATCGGCCATCCACAAATCTCCGGCGGCGAGCCGGATGCGATGTCCTTCTTTCTTCTCCTTGAGGATCGTGAACAGCACGCGCAGGACGGCGGGCAGATACTCCTTGATTGACGTGGCAATCACGTGCTCCAGGCCGACAGCGTCCTTGCACGCGCTTCACCCGCTCGTAGAACGCCGTCAGCGTGACGATCGTCTTCGCACGCGTCGCGTCGAGCATGCCCTCGATCTCGCGCTCCGTGTAGGTCGGGTTGACTGCCACCACCACAGCGCCGATCTTCCAGACACCGATTTCAGCGATGAGAAACTGCGGACAGTTGGGAAGCAGAAGCGCGACGCGGTCGCCCTTGCGAACACCGAGACTCCACAGCGCGGCGGCGAACGCCGTGCTCGCCGCGTCGAGCTCGCCGTACGAGACGGTTCTGCCCTTGAACAGCAGCGCGGCCTTGTCGGCGTGATCGCGCGCGAGCGTGGTCAGGTAGTCCAGGAGCGTGCAGTCGGGATACGGAACGAGCGTGGCAGGGACGTCGTCGTCGTAATGCGCGAGCCAGGGCTTCACGCAGGGATTCTACAAGGCTCTGCCTATCCGACCAGCATCGATAGCAGCGCCTTCTGCGTGTGCAGGCGATTTTCCGCCTGATCGAAGACTACCGACGCGGAGGAATCGATGACATCGGACGTGACCTCTTCGCCGCGATGGGCGGGCAGGCAGTGCATGAAGAGGGCATTCGGATCGGCCGCGGCCATCAGCTCGGCGTTGACCTGGTAGGGCATGAAGATACGACGTCGGGCTGTGGCCTCAGCCTCCTCGCCCATCGACGCCCACACATCCGTGTAGACGGCATTGACGCCTTCGACGGCGCGTCGTGGATCGGAGAAGAGCCGAACCGTTGCGCCATCTCGCGCGATACGCCCAACCTCATCGACGACGGAATCAGGTAACTCGTAGCCGGAGGGAGACGCCACGTGAACGGTGACGCCGAGCATGCACGCCACCTGGGCGAGTGACGTCGCGACGTTGTTGCCGTCGCCGACGAACGCGATTGTGCGGCCGCGGCAATCGCCCCATCGCTCACGCAACGTGAACGCGTCGGCGAGCGCCTGGCACGGATGCTCTTCGTCGGTGAGCGCGTTGATGACGTGCAGGTCGCGCCCGGCGGCTGCCAGCGTTGCGGCTTTCTCCTGGGCGAACGTGCGAATCACCAGGGCGCGAACCCATCGCTCCAGGTTGCGCGCGATGTCCTGAAGAGGCTCGCGCGTGCCTTCTGCCAATGCGGCCGGGAGATGCAGCGTATCCCCGCCCAGCTCGCGAATCGGCAATCTCGAATGTCGATCGCGTGCGTAGCGATGGCTTTTCGAACAGCAGCGCGACGTGCAAGCCGGCGAGTGCCGTCGCCAGGCGGCGCCTGGCGTCCGAGCCGCCGGTCGGCCTTCATCTGTGCCGAGACTCGCAGCAACCGGTCGAGATCGTCTGGAGACAGATCGAGGATCGATAGAAAGTCCTTGGCGAAATGCGGCGGCGCAGAGCTATCCATTTTCCCAGACCCTTCGACAGGCAACCGGCGAAGACGCAATCGATCGCGTCGTTTTATGTTCGATACTCGCCGTTGATGCGCACGTACTCGGCGCTGAGATCGCATGTCCAGATCGTCGCGGACTGATGTCCACCGGTGCCCAGGCTGACCTCGATCTGGATGTCCTTGCCCTTCAAGTGCTCCGCCGCGCGCGGCGCTGCGTCGTCATGCGGCAGCCCATTCTCGAACAGGAGAATCTTGCCCACATGCACGGTGGCACGCTGCACGTCGAACTTCACGCCCGCGCGTCCGGCAGCCGCGACGATGCGACCCCAGTTCGGGTCCGCGCCGTGAACGGCGGTCTTGACCAGCGGAGAGTTGGCGATGGTGCGCGCAACCTGGCGCGCCTCGTCGATGGTCCGCGCGTCGCGGACTTCAACGCTGATCAACTTCGTCGCGCCCTCGCCACCGCGCACGATCCCGAGCGCGAGCTCTCTCGACACGGTGAGGAAGGCTTCGATGAGAGCAGGATAGAGCTCCTCGTCGACCGTGACACCGCTCGCGCCTGACGCCAGGGCAAACAACGAGTCGTTGGTCGAGCACTCGCCGTCCACGGTGATGGCGTTGAATGTATCGCGTCCGGATTCGCGCAGCGCGCGATCGAGCAACGCCGGACTGACGCCGGCGTCAGTCGTGAGGAAGCCGAGCATCGTGGCCATGTTGGGCTCGATCATGCCCGAGCCCTTCGCGGTGCCGCCAACCGTAAACGATCCCCGCCCTGTCTGGACAGTGACCGCGTACTCCTTCGGAAACGGATCCGTCGTCATGATGGCGCGCGCAGTCTCGCTGCCCTTGCCACGGGCGAGTGCGCCGACCGCACCGGCTATGCCGGTTGAGACGCGATCCATCTTGAGATTGACGCCAATAACGCCGGTCGATGCCACGAGCACTTCGCTCGGATCGCACGCCAGCGCCGCAGCCACATCGGTGGCCATGCGCCCGGCATCCGACATCCCCTGGTCGCCGGTGCAGGCGTTGGCGCAGCCGCTGTTCACCACGATCGCTCGCGCGACGCCACCGGTCCGCGCGAGATGACGCTTCGAGATGAGCACCGGCGCCGCCTGCGCGAGGTTCGTCGTGAAGAGTCCGGCCGCAGAGGCGGCCGTATCGGCCGCAATGACGGCGAGATCGAGCGCGTTGGCTTTGGCCTTGATCCCACAGTGAAGCGCGGCCGAGCGAAAGCCTTTCGGCGCCGTGATGCCCCCTTCGGTGGGGGTGATCGTCAGATCCCGAACGGTGATTGCCTCAGGCATGTGTGGAGTGGGCAGGCACGCGCGACGACTGCATGCGAATGAGCGGCAACATCACCGCGTACTGCCCGCAGTGGCGGAACTGAGCGCACGTGCGGCAGTCGGCCTCGATCTTTTCCGGCACCCATGTGTGCGGCACGATCGAGAACCCCAGCTGGACGAAGTAACCCGGCGTGTGGGTGAACGCCGTCAATGATTCGAAGCCTGATGCGAGCGCACGCTTTTCGAGCTCCCGCACCAGACGTCGGCCAACCCCGCAGGAGCGAACGCCGCCTGCTACCACCAGGGAGCGCACCTCTGCTACCCGCCGGCTCAGAGGCGCCAGATCCGCACAGCCAACCACGCGCCCGTCCTCAACCGCAACGACGAAGCGAGCGATGCGGGCGGCGATCTCGTCGCGGCTTCTCGGGAGCAGCCGTCCTTCGATCATGTGCTCGGACACGAGTCGATGGATGGCGTCGACGTCGGCGTCAGTCGCGGCACGCACGATCGACTCGACGTCGACTTCGTGCTCGACGACGCCGACCGAGCGCGATGCCGATCGGGACTTCATTTTCTGAATCTCGATCACTGCTGTGCTCATGCGTGCACCTCGGCGGGGACTGCCGCCAGAACGGCATCGAGGATGTCGATCCCGGCATCGAGTCTCCGCTGCGGTGATCGTCAGTGGGGGAAGAAGCCGAACGACCTTCTCGTTCGTGCGATTCACGAGCAGTCCGCGCTCGCGCGCCAGATCGACGACCGCCGTGGCATCGACGCGGAGTTCGACTCCACGCATCAGCCCCGCGCCCCGCACCTCGACGATGACCGGGTGCTTGAGAGCGAGCGATCGAAGACGCCGTTCCAGGTGATCGCCGACCGAGCGCACGTGATCGAGCAGGCCGCGCTCCATCAGTTCTTCGAGGAAGAACGACGCGGCGCGAGTCGCGAGCAGGTTGCCACCGTAGGTGGTGCCGTGGTCGCCGGTCGAGATCGTCTGCGCAACTTTCTCCGAGACCAGAGCGGCGCCGACCGGTACACCAGAGCCCAACGCCTTTCCGACTGACACCAGCGCCGGTTCCCAGCCGAGTGCCTGGAAGTGGAACGGGTGCCCGGTTCGACCGAGGCCGGTCTGCACTTCGTCTGCGATGAGCAACGTTCCGGTGCTGCGGCAGACGTCGGCTATCGCGTCGGAGAACGCGCGGGGCAGCGGGCGAACACCGCCTTCACCTCGGATCGGTTCCGCGATGATTGCTGCCGTTTTGTCGCTGACCGCCGCGTACAGCGATTCGGGGGAATTCGGATCGACGAACGTGACGGGCCCGAGCAGCGGCGCAAAAGGCGTCCGATAGTGTTCGTCCCATGTCACCGAGAGCGCACCCATCGTGCGGCCGGCGAACGCATTCTCGATGGCGACGAATCCCGTGCGGTCCTTGACGCCCAGCGTGTGCCAATAGCGGCGCGCGAACTTGAGACACGCTTCGTTGGCCTCTGCGCCGCTGTTGCAGAAGAACACGCGGGACATCCCCGAGAGCTTCGCCAGGCGCGCCGCGGCCTCCGCCTGATACGGGTGGTAATAGAGGTTCGACGTGTGCAGTAGCGTGTGTGCCTGGTCCGCGATTGCAGCGGCGAGACCCGGATGCGCATGTCCGAGTGACGCAACACCAATCCCGGAGACGAAGTCGAGGTACTCACGGCCATCGACGTCGTAGAGACGCGGGCCCTTGCCCTTCACGAACGCCACCGGCTGACGACGGTAGGTGTGGAGGACGTATTGGGATTCTCGCGTCTGTATGCTGTCGAAGGTCGTATTCATCGCACCACCTGGGTGCACCCTGTAAGAGGCGTTGAGGAGTCGGCCAGGGTGCCCAGCCGAGTCTTCCTGCCGTCGGCGATTACCACATCGCCGACACCTGCCTGCAGCGCGGCGCGACAGGCCTGGAGCTTTGCCACCATGCCCTTGTTCGCCGTGCCGGCTTTGACCAGACGCGCAGCGTCGCGCGTCGTCAGTCGTTCGATCGTCTGTCCCTGCTCGTCGAGCACTCCGGACGTTCCACCGGCGATGACAAGTCGCCGCGCACGAAGCGCCGAGGCGAGATGCGAGGCAAGCGTGTCTGCGTTGACGTTCAGCAGCTGGCCGTCTCGCGTAGCGCCGATACAAGCCACTATCGGCACATAGCCACCGGCGAGCAGATCGGTGAGCAGACGTGGCGCGCCGTTGCGCACGGGAGCCCCGACGAGACCAAGATCGACGTGCTCACCAGCCACCGTGACGATCGGCGCGGCCCGCTTCATCGTCGCAACTGTGGCATCGGCCCCCGTCAGTCCGACCGGGCTGCGCGCCGGCTCGGCGCACGGCCGCGACCAGGCGCGTGTTGATGGCTCCGGCCAGAACCGAAACAACCACGTCGAGCGTTCGGGCGTCGGTGACGCGAAGTCCGTCAACCTGCTGCTTCGGGATGCCAGCCGTATTGAGCGCGGCGTCGATCTCGCGACCGCCTCCGTGCACGACGACGAGCGACGCGTGCTGCGACAGCCGAGCGATCGCCTTGGCGATGCTGTCCAGATCCTCTGGCTGCTCGAGGAGTTCACCACCGAGCTTCAGTACCAGGGCCGGCTTCTTCGCGCTGCGCACGCGAGTCGATACGGAGGTCCGCTTCACAGCAGGCCCGTCCGTTCGTCGAGGCCCAGCATGACGTTGAGATTCTGGACTGCCGATCCCGCGGCGCCCTTCAACAGGTTGTCGATGATGGACACGAGCACGATACGGTTGCGCTCCGTATCCACCTTCCAGCCGATGTCGCAGAAATTGGTGTGCGCGACGTGCTTGATCTCGGGCAATGCTCCGCCCGTGAGCCGGACGAACGGCGCATCGGCGTAGGCGGCAGTGAACGCATCGGCGACCTGCTGCTCGGTTGTGCCCGGTTTCAGGGTGCCGTAGATCGTTTCGAGGATCCCACGATCGAGCGGTACGAGATGCGGCACGAAGGTGACGCTCGACCCCAGCTCCTGCTCGATCTCCGCCGTGTGCCGGTGTTGAAACACGGCATACGCCGCCACGCTGCCGTGGTTCTCCGAAAAGTGCGTGCGCTCGGACGGTGTCTTGCCCGCGCCTGACACACCCGACTTCGCGTCCACGACGACCGGACCTGTCAGCAGTCCGGCCTGATGCAGCGGTTCGAGAGCAAGGAGCGCCGCCGTCGGATAGCAACCCGGATTCGAGACGAGGCGCGCACTGCGGATCTCGGCCTGATGGCCCTCGGTCAATCCGTACACGGTTCCTTCGGGAAGGTCAGTCGTTGCGGGATACCACCGCTGACGATCGGACGCGCTCCGGATACGGAAGGCGCCAGAGAGATCGATCACTCGTGCGCCGCGCTCGAGGAGCGTTGGCGCCAGTTCCGCCGACGCTGCTTCGGGAAGCGCGAGGAAGATCACATCGGCTTCGCTCACGAGGCGCTCCACGTCGAGCGGCTGCACCGCGCCGTCCCAGATGCGAGCCAGGGCTGGCAGCGGGCGCGGCGTGCTGGTGGCGCCGGAAGACATCGCAGCCGTCAGCGTCACGCGCGGATGCCGTGCAAGGATGCGCACCAGTTCCTGTCCGGCATAGCCGGTGGCGCCGGCTATGGCGACGCGCGTCAGGACTTTGTCGGTCGCGTTCGCGCGGTCACGTTCGAGCGGAGTCGTCAGGGCCATCGTATCCAAGTCTAGGGGAAAAGAATATTTATACATTCGAATGTATAAACAGTCAAGTTTTGAGTTATGCTGTGCATTCGGAAGTGACGGCAGAGAGACAGCGCCATGAAAGCGCGACGCCAAACCGCCATCCTCGACATCGTTCGGCACGAGCCGGTCAGGAGCCAGGAGCAGCTTCGGCGGATGATCAAGGCCTCCGGCTACGACGTGACGCAGGCGACACTCTCGCGCGATATTCGTGAGCTCGGCCTCGTGAAGGGCGGGGTTGACGGTGCCTATCAGCCGCAGGGTCGAGTCGAGGTGAACGGACATACCGCGAAGGCGATGTTCCAGCGCGCCCTCGCGTCACAACTGCGGCGCATCGATCGTGTCCAGCAACTCGTGCTCCTGAAGACCGGCCTGGGCCACGCCCAGTCGTTGTGCGCCGCACTCGATGGCGCCGAGCTGCCTGACGTCGTGGGCACTCTGGCGGGAGAGGACACGATTCTGATCATCACCGCGGACGCGCGCCGCGCCCGGACGCTGGTCAAGCGACTCGAGGAGATGTCACACGCATGAACACGATCGTCCTCGCCTATTCCGGCGGGTTCGCCTCATCCAACGCGATCCACTGGCTGATGGAGAAGTACCCGGCCGACGTCGTCACGGTCACGCTCGACGTGGGTCAGGGCGATGATCTCGCTGCGGTACGCGCTCGTGCGTTGTCGTGTGGCGCCGTGCGCGCGCATGCGATCGACGCACGCGAGGAGCTCGTGCGCGAGTTCCTGCTGCCGTCACTGGTTCGCGGCCCGTTGAGCGAGGGACCGGGTATCGCGGAGTTCACGCGCCCCCTGATCGCGCGAAAGCTGCTGGAGGTTGCTCGCATCGAGGGTGCCTCCATCGTCGCACATGCATCGCTCGATGAATCGCTCGATGCGGCTATTCGTGCTCTGGATCCTCGTGTCGAGATCCTTGCGCCGGCGCGCGAGTGGAAGATGGACGCGACAGAGTTGTCCGGCTACGCGCGCATGCACGGAGTGCCGCCGAGACCCACGTTCGAGCCGCAGTGCCGGATCGATCAAAGCCTCTGGGGACGGATGATCAGCTTCCGCGATCTGGATGGCCGGCCGAGCGAAGCCCACCTCAAGCCGCTATCGGCGTCGAACGAGGCCGCGCAGATCGCCCTTCAGTTCGAGGGTGGCGTTCCCGTTTCAATCAACGACGTGCCGATGCCTCCTGTCGAACTGGTCGAAAGCCTCGCGCTCATCGCCGGAGGGCATGGCGTTGGACGACTCGAGAGCACCAACAACGGGCGAACGGTCGTCTACGACGCCCCGGCGGCCATGGTGCTGCATACGGCTCGCGCGGCGCTGGGTGATCGCTCCGGCGTGGTGCGTTTGTCAGTTCTCAATGGTGGTTGCACGGTTGTCGGTCGCAGCACAGAAGTGGTGAATCTCGCGTGACACTCTGGTCCGGTCGCTTCGATACAGCTCCCGATCCCGCCGCGTTCGACTTCGGCATCTCGTTCGGCTTTGACCGCGCGCTCTTTGAAGACGATGTCACCGGCAGCATCGCCTGGGCGGAGGCGCTTGCCGCCGCGGGAGTATTGTCGGCTGCCGATACGACGGCCATCGTCGACGCCCTGCGCGAGATTCTCGAGCAGGGTCGTCACGATCCGTCGTGGGTCGCCGGACCAGACGAAGACGTGCACAGCTTCGTCGAG
The DNA here is from genome assembly GCA_963818645.1 of uncultured Acidobacteriota bacterium. Lineage (GTDB taxonomy): Bacteria > Acidobacteriota > Vicinamibacteria > Vicinamibacterales > UBA2999 > Gp6-AA40. The sequence continues at coordinate 73,504 of CAWFTF010000024.1, forward strand.
CGTCAGTTGGTCGATCGCGTCGGTGATGCGGGCCGGCGCCTGCACACCGGCCGCTCGCGCAACGAGCAGGTCTCGCTCGACCTGCGACTCTATCTCCGTCGTCGTATCGGCCTGCTGCAGCAGGCGGTCGTAAACGTCGTGGCCGCGTGTGCCGATCAGGCGGATCAGGCAGGTGCGGCGCTCATGCCGTCGTACACCCACCTGCGTCGTGCGCAGCCGGTGCTCGTCGCGCATTTCTTCCTGTCGCACGCCGCGGCTGTTCGTCGTGACTACGGGCGTTTGGTGATTGCGGCGAACGAAGCCGATTCGTTGACGCTTGGCTCGGGCGCGATCGCCGGCACCAGCTACGGCGTCGACACGAAACTGCTCGCCCGCACGCTTGGATTCTCACGGGTCGTTTCAAACAGCATGGACGCTTCCTCGGATCGCGATTTCGTGGCGTCGTTTCTGTATGCGATTTCGCTCGGGATGGTGCATCTGAGCCGGATGGCGGAAGACCTGATCATCTTCACGGGCGAGGAACACGGGTTCTTCGATCTGTCGGACGCCTCGGCGACTGGAAGCAGCATGATGCCGCAGAAGAAGAACCCCGATCCGCTGGAGCTGGTCCGCGGCAAAACCGGCCGGGCTATCGGGCGTCTCACCGGTTGGCTCGCGACGATGAAGGGGTTGCCCGGCGGGTACAACAAGGATCTACAGGAAGACAAAGAGGCGGTGTTCGACGCCGAAGCGACATACGCGGCTTCGCTGGCTGCAACGCATGCTGTGGTTTCCCGGCTCTCGGTCAACTCGGAGCGGTCCGGTCGGGCGGCATCCGGCTTGCTGCTCGCGACTGACGTGGCGGACTACCTCGTTTCGCGTGGCATGCCGTTCCGGCGGGCCCACGAGGTTGTGGGCGCGATGGTCAGACGACTGCTCGCAGAAGGGCGCGACTTCAGCGCGCTGAGCATGGCTGAATGGCGCGAGGCGAGCGAGATGTTCGGAGACGATGCGCCAAAGGCGGCGACAGCGCTGGCGTCGGTTCAGGCGCGTCGCACCCCTCAATCGACCAACCCTGACGCCGTGAAGGCGGCGCTTGCGGAGTGCCGTAAATGGGTCGCCTCTCCCTCGTAGGGTTTGCTTTTGGGAAATTCCGTCTTTGGAGTTACACTCAGTCGGACCTTCACTCTGATTTTCACCCACCCCGCCCTGAAGGTTGCTTCCGGGGGAGTTCATGCAGCAGCGCCGGGTTCGGCTCGGTGACGTCCTAGACGACTATTGTTCGCGCGAGCGCCGCATCACGAACCATGCGGTGGTCGCGATGATCGAAGACGAGGTGAAGCAGACACGCTGCACCACGTGCGACACCGAGCATGAGTACAAGCACGCCAAAATGCCAGCACCGCGACGCAAGAAGCCTGTCGCCGCGGCAGCACTCGTGTCCGCGGAGGCGACTGAGTCGCCAACCCTGATGTCCGACGACGAAGAGACTGTCGAAGAGATGATCGACGACGCGCCCGTACCTCCATCATCACTGGAAGCTGCGAAAGAATCCGAGGCCCCAGAAGTTGCCGGGGTGGTTGACGACGAACCCCCGGCCGAGGGGACAGAAGACGAGTGGGTTCATCGACCGCTGATTCGCGCCACGCTTCCACGACCAGAGGGGCAAACGCCTGAGCGGAAACCGACCGACTTCACGATCCGTCAGAACAGCGGTCGGTTCGACGGCGAGCGAAATGGCAACAAGCCTCGCGGGAACAGGCCGGGTCGCCACGCTCAGGGACAAGGGCAGGGACAGTCACGATTCGGCGGCGGCGGTTCACGCCAGGGATCGGGATACGGCTCGCGTCAAGGTGGTGGGCAGCAGGGCGGCAATCAACAGCGCCACGGCGGCAATCGTCCAGGCCCATCGTCCGGACAGCGCGGCGGACGTCCCGGCCAGGGTGGTGGCAGCAATCGGCCAGGACAAGGCCGCGGCCCCAAGCGCGGGCGGTAGTCCGGTTCCGGGTCGTCGGTCGTCAGTCCAGCCACATGACCTGACCGCGGGTCGAAGACTGTAGACCGAAGATCCGACCAGAGACTCCCTTTACATGACTGATTTCACTGGCAAACATGGCCTGATCGTTGGTGTGGCCAACAAGCGCTCCATTTCGTGGGCGATCGCGCAGGCGGTCGCACGACGGGGAGCCCGATTGGCGCTGACCTATCAGGGTCGATTCGAAGAGCACGTCAACGATCTGTCGCAAGGGCTGGAGCAGTCTTCGCTCGTGCTGCCGTGCGACGTGTCATCGGACGCTCAAATCGCAGCCGTGTGTGAGAAGGTCGATCAGGAGTTCGGCGGGCTCGATTTCGTCGTGCATGGTGCCGCATTCGCTCCTCGCGAAGAACTCGAGGCGCCGTTCGTGAACACGACGCGCGATGGATTTCGCGTGGCGCTGGACATCTCTGCGTACTCGCTCATCGCGCTGACGCGGGCTGCGATGCCGCTGTTCGAAAAACGCGGCAGTGGATCGGTCGTGACGCTGTCGTACCTCGGGAGCCAGCGCGTGTTTCCGAACTACAACGTGATGGGCGTTGCCAAAGCGGCGCTCGAAGCCACCGTGCGTTATCTCGCCGCGGACGTCGGCCCCAAAGGGGTTCGCGTCAATGCAGTGTCGGCAGGACCGATCAAGACGCTGGCTGCTGCCGGCATCAAAGGGTTTTCAAACATCCTGCACGTGTATCCGGATCGGGCGCCGCTGCGTCGTAACGTCGAGACGTCCGAAGTCGCAGAGGCGGCCGCTTTCCTCTTGAGTGATGCCGGCAAAGGCATCACCGGCGAAGTGCTCATCGTCGACGCCGGCTACCACGTGACTGGGATGTAGGCGGTCCGAGGACCTGCCTCTACAAGGACGATTTCGCCGCGGCGGAGACCCGCCGTGGGTTACGAAACAGCGCGATTGTCTGACGCGGCTGGCGGGTGAGACGCGGCGCGTGCCTGCACATCGCGCTTGTACATCACCTTGTTCCGATACATACGGCGGTCGGCCTTCGCCATCAGCACTTCGTAGGTATTTCCATCGTGCGGGAACACCGCAGCACCCGCGCTGATCGAGAGCGGCATCCGTACGCCTGGTTTGGCTTCGAACACCAGGCTCTCGACGGCCTCCTGCAGTTCGAGTCTCTTGTACTCAGCCTCGTCCCAACCGCAGCCCGCGAGCACGACGAAGAACTCGTCGCCGGCGTAGCGGACGCAGACGTCGTACGGACGAATGGCGCCACGGAGCACCTGAGCGATTTCGCGCAGCGCGCGGTCGCCGACGTGATGTCCGAACGTGTCGTTGATGTCCTTGAAGTCGTTCAGGTCCATCACGAGGAGCGACACTTCCGCGTTGCCGCGCTCGGCACGAGCGAGCTCGCGTCCAAGATGGTTGACCATGAATCGCGTGTTCGGCAGGTTCGTCAACGGATCCGTCAGCGACGCTTCATGCGTCTGCTCGAAGACGATCGCGTTGTGGATCACCGCCGCGGCCTGTTCGCACACGCGATCGAGCAGGCGGCGATGGTCGTCGCCGTAGAAGCTCGGCGTCGTGTGATACACGGCCAGCGTGCCGATGACGCGGTCCCCGAGGAGCAGCGGGCACACCAGTGCTGACTGCAGTGTCGTGGGCAGTGACGAGCCCCCGGCCTCGAGATCGCCGCTCGGGCGGGCATTGACGAGCGGGCGCCGGTTGCGTGCCACCCACCCGGTGATGCCCTGACCACCTTTCAACGTGAGCTGCTGCATCAGCTCGTAGTCGGTGCCCGTTGCGAACCGGCAGGTCAGAAGATTCTGGCTTTCGTCGTACTGGAACAACGTGCATGCCGAGAACGGCACCAGGCTCGTCAGCTTCGAGGCGATGAGCGCCATCGTGTCCGACACACCCAAGACTGGTGCCCATCGTCTGAGCGATCTGATAGAGCGCGTAGATTTCGCCGTGCGCGATCGCGATGTCATTGAACACCGACGACTTCGATCGATCGGTTCGCGTCGCCTGTGCGGACGTGGCATCGACCGGACCGCTCTTGCGCTCCTTGTCGGCGCTCTCCGCCTCGTGGCGAACCTGAGGCAGGACCTGAACGAACGCCTGGACGCATCGCGGATCGAGCGCTTTGCCGGCTTCCTGCTCGATCAACGCAACGGCCGCCTCGAACGTCATCGCCTCGTGGTAAGGGCGATTCGAGGTCAGCGCGTCGAAGTAGTCGACGAGAAACAGAATCCTCGCGCCGAGCGGGATGTCGTCACCTTTCAGGCCGCGCGGGTATCCACGTCCATCCCACCGCTCGTGGTGATTCTGAATGAGCGGTGCGACCGGGTACGAAAAGGGGACAGCCGCGATGATATCCGCACCGACCTGCGGATGTGCCTGTACCTTCTGGAACTCTTCGGCGGTCAGAGGTCCAGGCTTCGAGAGGATGTGCTCCGGCACAGCGAGCTTGCCGATGTCGTGCAACAGCGCCGCCGTACGCACCGCCTGGGTCTCGCCGGCCGACATGCCGAGCTCTCGAGCCACTGCCGTCGCGTAAAGCTGCACGCGGCGGATATGGTTCTCGGCCGTTCCGTCCTTTGCGTCGATCGCGCGCGCGAGCGCTTCGATCGTCGCCAGGTGCAGTTCGGCCAGCTGCTCAGCGCGTCTCTGCTCGGCCCTGAATCGAGCCTTGAAGATGCGATACGCGCGCAGTCCGAAATAGAGCACTCCCCAGACTAGTGCCAGGCTAGTTAGCCAAAGCGGCGGCTGGGGCATTACGTGCTCCTAGCGGACGTCAGCAGGGAGCCAGATGATTGTGACGCGTTTTCTCATACTCGTTCCCCCGGAGGTTTCGTGTTAATGCCTACCGTGCCCGACGAACGGATCAAGTTCTTCGGCCCAGAGCACTTCCTCGAGTGCTTCAGACGTGCTCCAGACGATGTTGGTGCTCCACACGATGTTGTCATCGCGGCTGGTGCTCCAGACGATGTTGTCGTCACTCTTGGTGCTCCACACGATGTTGTCGTTGGCATCACCAGCAGTGCTCCACACGATGTTGTCGTCGCGGAGGGTACTCCACACGATGTTGTCGTCGCGGGTCGCCGTGCCCATGACGATGCCGTTCTTCTGCGAGCCCCACACCGTCTGCTGACAGTTGCGTCCGGCGCAGTCGTTGCCCCACACGATGTTCTGGAGGGTGCCGGTGCTCCACACGATGTTGTCGCCGCCCTTGGTGCTCCACACGATGTTGTCGTCACCACGAGTGCTCCAGACGATGTTGTCGCCTGTGCCCGTGCTCCACACGATGTTGTCGTTGCGGGCGGTGCTCCACACGATGTTGTCGTCGCCACCAGTGCTCCAGACGATGTTGTCGTCACCACGAGTGCTCCAGACGATGTTGTCGTCGGCGCCAGTGCTCCACACGATGTTGTTCGCAGTGCTCCACACGATGTTGTCGTCGAGCCGCGAGCCCCATACCACTCGTGCACCGGTTGATGTCTCGAGCGAGCCCCAGCGGACGCCCGTGCTCCATGCATTGCTGCCCGGGAGCGGCATGCCGCCCGTGATGCGGTAGTTGCCCCAGATGAGATGACGCGCCCACGGCACCCAGTCGCCCTGTATGGTGTCGCCCATGTCGCCGAGGGTCGTCGTCGCCGGTGACGCGAAGAACTTCGCAAGACGCACTGCGCCGCTCGCGTTCAGGATCCCCGCGCCCTGGACCAGCAAGCTGGTGCTGCTGCGAAGCTCCGCGGTGTACTGCAGAATCGCCTTGACCGCGTTCGGCGTGAGCTTCGGGTTTTCCTCGAGCATCAACGCCACAGTGCCTGACACCACCGGAGCGGCCATGCTCGTGCCGCTCAGGCTCATGTAAGGCTTGAACGCGAGGTTGAGCTGAGGCGAGCCCGACACGAGCATCGAGGGCAGCGTGGCATAGAGCAAGCTATGTGAATCCGCCACCGACTCGATTCCAACGCCAGGCGCCACGAGGTCCGGCTTGGCCTGGAAGTCGATCCACGTCGGACCACTCGAGCTGAACTTCGCAATCGTGTCGTTCCCGCGCTGGCTGCTCGCCTCTTCGCTCGACGCGCCGACCGTTAGAACCCAGGGAGCGTTGCCGGGCGACGTGATGCCACCCGTCTGCGTCTGTCCCTGCGTGTTCTGCCCGAGGTTGCCGGCAGAAGCGACCACGACGATGCCAGCGTCGACAGCGCGCTTCGCGGCCAGCGTGAGCGGGTCGAGCCAGTAGGACTCGAACACGCCCGCGGCAACCGAGAGGTTGATGACGCGAATGTTGTATGTGCTCTTGACCGAGATCGCGTAGTCAATCGCCGCGATCACGTCGCTCATGTAGCCGCGACCGAGCCCGTCCATGACCTTCAGGCCAACCAGCTTCGCTCCCGGCGCGATTCCCTTGTGCTTACCGCCCGAGTCGTATCCTGAGCCCGCAATGATGCCCGCGACGTGCGTGCCATGGCCGTAGTCGTCGTAGGAAATGTTCGACCACACGCTCGTGCCGTTGGTGAAGTCCTTGAAGTGCGCGACGCGCGAATTGCCTCGAGTGAGGTCGTCGTGCCAATTCGTGATGCCGGAGTCGATCACCGCCACGCCAACGCCCTTACCCGTCACGTTCATCTGCTGGCGTGCGAGCGAGGCTCCCGTCGAGAGGCCGGTCCGCTCCATCGTCGCGAAGATCGGCCGATCGAGATAGACGCCCTCGACGCGCGGATCCGCAGCGATCCTCGAAAGCTCGACGTTCTCCACTTCCGCAACCTGGCCCCTGCGGCCGAGGCGTCGTCCGGCTTCGGCTCGTTTCCCGAGCAGTCGCACGTCGCTATCGCCGTTGAACTGGATGATGACTCGAGTGCGGCCGGACAACTCGCCCGCGCGGTGCCTCAGGACCTTATCCAGCTTGTCGGCCCTGTCGCCGCTGCCACTTGATTGCGCCATGGCACTAGGGGCTATAAGCAGGACTGCGGCCACTGCCAGAAGTGCTGAGGTTGCGGTCCGGAGCGATCGTGTAATCGACATATCGGCGGCTAGCTCATGGGCAAGAGTTCTGCCGTAATCCGCATGTTTGCAAATGCGATCGACTAAAAGCTTAGGAATGAGCAACTTGCGGGATAAAATCGACGTGCCATAATCACTTCCCGATTACGAACTCAGCTAAGTGTGTGCGGTTTTTGCACACGGTTTTGGTTGTCAGATCGGCGTAAATTGCTGTTGCGCTTGAGATAGAAGCTCCTCCACGCTGAATGTTCCATATCGGAACACGTGAACACGAAAAAGAACCCGGCTTCGGGCCTATTACTCTTCTTTGCTTCGGAATGCGCGGGCCTCAGGTTCGAGGCCGTATTCCACGATTTTTCGGTAGAGGGTGCCCCGGCTGATGTCCAGGAGCCGGGCGGCTTCCTTCTTGTTCCAGGCGGTGCCTTCGAGCACGCGCACGATGTGCGCACGCTCGGCCTCAGCCAGCGTTGGCACACGCGGCGGCGCGTCGGCGGTGACCGTTGCCTGTGGGTGAAGGAACTCGATGTCCGTATCTCTGATCACCCGGCCAGGAGCTGACAGCGCAGCGCGCGACACGGTGCTCTCGAGTTCACGGATGTTCCCTGGCCAGGGGTAGGAGTGGAGTCGTGCGATCGCCTCGGGCGAGAAGGCCTTCGCATCGAGCGGGAGTCCGTTCGTTGCGCAGTAGCGTGCAATGAATCGATTCGCGAGCACCCCTATGTCTACGGGGCGCTCACGCAGCGACGGCAGCCGAATCGAGAACGCATTCACGCGGTAGTACAAATCTTCACGGAAGCGGCTATCGCGCACGAACTGATCGAGTGGCCGGTTCGTCGCGGAGATCAGGCGGAAATCCACCTGCACGGATCGCTGTCCACCCAGTCGTTCGAACCGACGGTCTTCGAGGACGCGCAACAGCTTTGCTTGAGCGACAAGAGAAAGGTCTCCGATCTCGTCCAGGAAGAGCGTGCCGCGATCGGCCAGTTCCACGCGGCCCGGTTTGCGATCGTGTGCACCTGTGAACGCGCCCTTCTCGTATCCGAAAATTTCGGATTCGAAGAGCGTGTCGGGCAATGCTGCGCAGTTCACGGCCTGGAAGTTTTCGGTCCCGCGACGACTCAGTTCGTGAATCATGCGCGAGACGACTTCTTTGCCGGAGCCGGTGGGCCCAAGAATCAGGACGGAGATGTCCGACTTGGCTGCCGTGCGAATCCACTCGAACACGACGAGCATCTTCTCGTCGCGGCCGATCATTTCGCGGAAGCGCTGAACTGACGGCGCCTGGTCCTCGAGACTGATGTCCGCGCGCCGCTCGAGGAAGGTATCGAGGAGTCGGTTGAGGACGTCGCTCTCCGGGCGGATGGCCGAAAACTGCGCCGGGCTTCCCTGAGCGCGGCCGACGATGCCGAATTCAACGAGCTCGCGAAGGCAGTTCTCGATGTCCAGGCGCAGACGCCCGAACGTCGCCATCAGTGATTCGACTTCAAAGGCCTCGCCTGGACGCGCCGAGAGAAAGCGCAGCAGTCCGGCCCGGAGAGGGGACTGGACGAGCGAGCGAAACCTCGCCTCCTGATCCCCGTTGACGTCAGGCCTCGGCATCGTGACCGCTCGATTGGTGGCTGCACTCATCAGGTTCTGTACCCAAGAAGACTCGTTTGGTTATCGGCGCATAGGCGTGCAACCGACAGCGGTCTTCTGCAATACGGACCTGCCTGCGTCGTGAAACAGAGACGTGAAGCGGAGGTGCTAAGCTAGCCAGGCGATGCCTTACCGTGCCCCGGGCGCCGAGAAATCAGGCGCCAAATACCTCACTGGCAAAGCCATTCGCTACTATCGGCCCCGCGGAAGCGCCGACCTCCGGCACCTGATTGAGGAGGGTTTTCAGGCATTCAATGCGGCGCGGCTTGGTGAAGCCTGTCGGATTTTCACCGACAAGATGCTGCTGCCCGAGCACGACACGACTATCGCGCTGACCGTCGCCGGTGCATTGACACCCGCGGGTCTCGGCGGCTGTATGGTCGAGCTGATGGAGCGCGGGCTCGTTGACTTCCTGATCAGCACGGGCGCCAACCTCTACCACGATCTTCACTACGCTCTGAACTTTACCCTTCACCGAGGCTCACCATTCGTCAACGACGTCGAGCTCTATGAAGAGGGCGTTATTCGCATCTACGATGTGCTCTTTCCAGCAACCGTACTGCTCGAGACTGACGCCTATATTCGCGACTTCCTCGTGCGGTGGGGTGTCGATCGACCGGTCTCTACGGCCGAGCTGCACTTCGCGCTGGGGCAGGACCTGCTGGTGAGTCACCCTGAGTGCCGGGAGCATTCGGTGCTCGCTGCGGCAGCAGCCTGCGGCGTTCCGATCTACACCTCTTCTCCCGGCGACAGCTCGATCGGCATGAACGTGGCGTTTCACGAGTTGATGAACGACAGCGGTCTCATGATCGATCCCAACAAGGACGTGAACGAGATCTGCGCGTTCATCCTCGCCGGCAAGAAGAACGGCTGCGTGATCCTCGGTGGAGGTTCCCCGAAGAACTTTTATCTCCAGGGACAGCCGACGTTGTGGGAGGTCTACGGGATCCCCAAGGGCGGCAACGACTACTTCATTCAGATCACGACCGATCAAGTCGTCTGGGGCGGACTCTCAGGTGCGACGCCGGCCGAGGCCGTGAGCTGGGGCAAGGTCAATCCCGGTGTCCTTCCCGACACCGCCGTTGCTTACGTGGACTCGACGATCGGCTTCCCGCTCTTCTGTGAGTACGTGGTCGGATCGCCGCGAGGCCGCCGTCCGCTCAAGCAACTCGTGCACAAACGCGACCAGTTGGTCGCGGCGCTGCGCAAGCAGGCAAAAGAGAGCGTCGAATCCAGGGCCGAAACCAGGACGTAGAACCCAAAGAGCCGACAGATGGGTACCCTGGCGTCCGAGTTAGGCGGTTACGCCGAGCAGGTCTCGGGACAACCCAGAGTGTACGTTGACGCGAACGTGCCGGCCGGACTCGTGTCCTTCATGCGACAGGTGCTGCGGTGGGATGTGCTCTTCGTGCTCGAACATGAAGAACTGCGACGGGCACCTGACGGTGAGCATTACCGTCTGGCGAGACAGCTTCGTCGAACGCTCATCACACAGGATCGCGACTATCTCGACGATCGCAAGTTTCCTCCTGAGCAGAGCGGTGGCGTGCTGGTGATGTGGGCGCCGGTCGAGAAGGGCCTGATGGCCCTGCTCAAGCGCGTCGATCGTGAGGTTCTCCGCCGCTCGCCGCTCGCCGACAACGGTTCCGACGAGATCGCTGACGTCCCCTTGCCACTCGAAGGGCGCAAGCTTCACGTCCATATCGACTGGGACGGAGAGAGAATCGCGCCGTGATCGTCGTCAGCGGTGGCGACCTGATTCTGTCCGGGCGCCTCGTCAGCGAGGGGTCGCTGATCATCGACGGTGGCCGCATCACGGCGATCGAGTCGCGTCGTGTCGATCCGGCAGGAGCGACGATCGTCGACGCGAGCGACTGTTACGTAGCGCCAGGCTTCATCGATGTCCACGTGCACGGCCTTCACGGACACGACACGCTCGATGGTGAGGGCGCGGTCGCGCACATCGCCGCGCTGCTGCCGCGATACGGCGTCACGGCGTTTTGCCCGACAACGGTGGCGTGCGGTCCCGACGATCTCCGCAGCGTGCTGCAGCAGGTCCGCCAGGCGAGAGTTGCGCCGGTGGCCGGATCTGCACGCGTGTTGCCGGCCCACCTCGAAAGCAACTTCATCAACCCGGAGTACAAAGGAGCGCAGCCCGCGGATTGTCTGCGACATGCGGGTGAAGGATCGCGCGATGGGGTCTACTCAGCGGCTGATGTCCTCGATGTGATTTCAGCGGGTCGTCCCGATGTCGGTATCGTGACGATGGCGCCCGAACTACCAGGCGGTATCGAACTCGTTCGCTCGCTGGCAGCGGCGGGACATCGCGTGTCGCTCGGTCATTCCGGATCCGACTACGACACCGCGATTGAAGCGATCGAGGCCGGAGCGCGTCATGCCACGCATCTCTTCAATCGCATGACGCCGATGACCCATCGCGCGCCCGGACTGCCGGGAGCGGTGCTGGCGCGTGAAGAAGTGACCGTCGAGCTGATCTGCGACGGCTATCACGTGCATCCCTCGATGTGCCGTGTCGCGGTGGCCGCAAAGGGGCCGGACGGGGTGATGGCTATCACCGACGCTACATCCGGAGCCGGATTGAAACAGGGCTCGAAAGCCAGATTGGGCGGGCGACCGATCGAAGTGGGAGCGCAGGCCGCCTTTCTCGAAGACGGGACGCTGGCAGGCAGCACGCTGACGATGGACAAGGCCTTCCGGAACATCGTCACGAGTTTCGGCGGTTCGCTGGTGGACGCTGCGCTTCTGTGCTCGACCAGTCCGGCCCGTGCCCTGGGGCTGAGTGGCTTCGGCGTGCTGGCTGAAGGGGCGGCCGCCGATGTGGTGGTGCTCGACCGTGCCTTCAGAATCCTCCGCACGTTCATCGGTGGCCAGCACGTGTGGGGGGCCTGAACTCCGTCAACCTGTGTCGCGTCTAAGTCGGAGCGGAGGTTGAACATGGCTAAGGTGAGTCCGCTCCAGATCGTCGCATTCGCGGTTGCTGCCAGTGCGGTCGCCTGCAGCGTTGATGTTCGTGGCAGCGAAGTGTCGGCGCGCGAGGAGAAACGATTCACGGTTTCCTCGGCTGAACCGGTCGAACTGAAGCTCAAAACCTTCGACGGCACCCTCGTCGTGCGATCGTGGGACAAGAACGAGGTGCTCGTCGAAATCGAGCGCCGGGCGGCCGATCAGTCGGCAGCCGAAGCGCTCGTCGTCAACCAGACACAGGACGGTAACAAGATCACGATCGAGGCTCCGACCGCTGAAAATCGCCGGAGCGTGAGCTTTGGCGTCTCGCAGTCGGTCAACTTCTCCGTGACCCTTCCACGTCGCGTCGCGCTCGAAGCGAGCACAGGCGACGGAGGGATCGACGTGTCGGACCTTCAGGGAACGATCGATTTGAACTCGGGCGACGGCCGGATCGTTGCGGCACACCTCGATGGCCAGGTGAAGGTGCACACCGGCGATGGAACCATTCGAATCGATCAGGCCGCAGGGAAAGTTGACGCCGATTCCGGAGACGGGTCGGTCGAGGTCACCGGCCGGCTCGACGAATTAGCTGTTCGAACAGGCGACGGGCCGGTCCGAGTGGACGCGTCAAACGGCAGCGAGATGAAGAACGACTGGCGCATCACCACGGGCGACGGTCGCATCAGCCTGAGAGTGCCGAGCGATTTCAACGCCTCGGTTGACGCATCGACCGGTGACGGGACGGTTCGAGTGGATGGCATCGATCGGCCTCGCACCGGCGACGAATCAGAACGACGAAGGGTCGTCGGACAGTTGGGCTCAGGAGGCGCAACGCTCCATCTTCGAAGTGGAGATGGATCTATCGATGTAACGCGGTAATAATCTTCCCTCCTCAGGGAGGCAGACGATGAAGCGCGTTGCAGTTGCAGCCACTTGTGCCGGTCTTCTGGCCGTCGGCGTGATTCTCAACGCTCAGGCGCCGGCCCCATTCAAGCTCGGCACGTTCCAGCTTCAAAACCGCACGTTCATCGGCATCGTGGTCCGCGACACCCAGGTGATTGACTTTGCCGCGGCGGACTCGGTGATCGGCCGCGGTCGCGATAGCTGCGCCGGCGGACATGAAGCAGCTCATAGAACGCTACGACGCGGGCGTGCGTGAGCGCATCTACGCCGTCGTGAAGTCGGTGACGTCTGCGCAAGGCGCGCGGCCGGATTACGTGCACGAGCTCTCGTCGCTCAAGACGCTGCCGCCGATCATGTATCCGATGACGCTGCTCAATGCGGCGGTCAACTATCGCGAGCATGGCGAGGAAATGGAGCGACGCGCGGGTCAGCCGCAAGCCGCTGGCGCGCCTCCGCCGGGAACAGCGCCGCCAGGGACGAAGAGCGCGCCTGGAATCTGGGAACGGAAGACGGGCGACACGCGCTGGAATCCATATGCCTTCCTGAAGGCGCCGTCGGCGATCGTCGGAGAAGGTGACGCGATCCGCATTCCGAAAGGACGCACTCAGATCGACTGGGAATGCGAGCTCGGCGTCGTGGTCTCGAAGATGGCGAGCGAGGTTCCGGTTGCGCAGGCAGCGAACTACATCTTCGGCTACACGAACGAAATGGATGTCTCGGATCGCGAAGGGCGCGGCGACAATCGCTATGGGTCGGACTGGCTGATTGGCAAGTCGCACGACACGTTTGCGCCGATGGGTCCGTTCATCACGCCGAAAGAGTTCGTGTCCAATCCGCAGAGCCTGCCGGTGAAGTTCTCGCTCAACGGGAAGCTGATGCAGGATGCGACGACGCAGTTGATGATTCACGACGTCTTCGAGCTGGTCGCGTACGGGTCGAGCATCATGACGCTGCGTCCGGGCGACGTGATCGCCACCGGGACGCCGTCGGGCGTCGGGTCCGCGCGTCAGCCGCCGATCTATTTGAAGCCGGGTGATCGCACCGTCTGCACGTACGAGGGTGTGGGAACGCTCACCAATCGAGTCGAGGCGGCTTCCTGATCAAGGCGGGCCTGAAGGCCCGCCTCTACACGCCGTCACCGAATCGGGATTTGCCGGTAGCGGGTTGGGTCCTCAATCCCCGCCTCACGGAACGCATCACGCCGCTCGCGACACTTGCTGCATTCACCGCAGTGCAGCCCATCGCGCGGGTTCATGCACGAGAGCGTCAACTCGAGTGGAACCCCGAGCTCGCGACCCAGGCGAATGACGTCGCTCTTATGCATCTGCATGAAAGGCGCGTCGACGCGGATCGGGTGAGCGAGTCCCAGCGACATCGCCTTCGCCAGTGCGTCGAAGAAGTCCGGCGTTGCGTCAGGAAACGGATTTCCGGCGAGCGTCCCAATCGCAATACGCGAAATGCGTCGCTGCGCGCAGTGAATCGCCGCTTTGCTCAACAACACCAGATTGCGCCCCGTGAGATACACGTCCTCGTCGGGCGTGTCGAAACCGGGCGGCGTTCCTGTGAGTGCCCAGTGGTTCGCGGGGTAGAGATCCGCGACCGTGAACGCCAGGCGGGCAATCGGTTGCACACCGCGATAGGCAGGCGTGGCGAGCAGTCGCTCCGCAAGTCGTAGTCTCCTCCGACTCCCAGGCGAGCCCGCAGCTCACATAGATCGGATGCACCGTCGAGGCCCGAGCTTCCGAGGCAGCGAGGACCGCACTATCGAGTCCGGCCGAAAAAAGAACGCCAACTACCAATTCCCAACTCCCAACTCCCAAGACTCCAACCCATCCCACTGTCTTTTGGGCGTTGGAAATTGGGCTTTGGGAGTTCTGATAAGATTACAGAGTATGTATTCGGTTACCAAGCGGTTGGACTTCTGCTACGGCCACAGGCTTCTCGATTACGACGGTGTCTGCAAACACCCGCACGGCCACAACGCCGTCGTGGAGCTCGAGATTCAGACCGACGCGCTCGACCACCGCAACATGGTGGCCGATTTCACCGACATCAAGCGTGCCATGAAAGGCTGGATCGATCGCGAGCTCGATCACCGCATGATCCTGCGCCACGACGATCCGCTCGTCGCCTCATTGAAATCGCTGGGCGAGCCGGTCTACGTGCTTGACAGCAATCCCACCGCCGAGCGGATTGCGCGGCTGCTGTTCGACATCTCGCGCGAGCAGGGGCTGCCGGTCTCGCGCGTCACGGTATGGGAGACTCCGACCTCGTGGGCCACGTACAAAGCCTGATTGCATTCGATCTCGACGGCACCCTCATCGATTCTCACCGCGACCTTGCAGAGTCCGCTAACCAGCTGATTTCAGAGTTGGGCGGTAATCCGCTGTCGGAAGACGCGGTTGGCGGGATGGTGGGCGGGGGAGCCGCGCTACTCGTCAAGCGCGCGCTCGACGCCGCTGGCCTCGAGCATCCAAAGGACGCGGTCGTGCGGTTTCTGGAGATCTACGATACGCGTCTCACCAACCACACTCGCGTCTACGACGGCATCCTCGAGACTCTCAATGCTGCTCGTTCTCACGCCAGTCTCGCCGTGCTGACGAACAAGCCGCTCGCTCCGACGACGAAGCTGCTCGACGCCTTCGCGATTCGCGATCTGTTTCAAAGTGTCGTCGGCGGCGACGGTCCGTATCCGCGAAAGCCGGATCCCGAAGGGTTGCGCGCCATCATGGCCACCGCCGGCGTGACTCCTGAACGCACGCTCATGGTCGGCGACTCGGCGGTCGACTACGAGACGGCGCTCCATGCCTCCGCTCACGCCTGCATCGTCTCCTATGGCTTCGGGTTTCGCAGCTTCAAGCGCGAACAGCTCCAGGACGGCCACTCGGTGGTCGACGATGTGAAGGGATTGGCGAGCGTGATCGAGCGGTTTCTACTTGAATAGACTGCCAAACGAGAGCGCGACGAAGAATCCGTAGAACAGTGTCATCACGACGAGCGCGACCCGGCGCCACATCGGCGGCCGCACGTGCGGCGGCAGCAGTCGAGTGTTGATGTAGAGCAGGTGCGGCGCGGCGATGACGAAGATCAGGCCGGCCACATTGGCGCCGAGTTGCAGAAGCACGATCGGCTGGGCGATGCGCATCGCGATCAGTCCCCACACGACGAGAATCGCAAGTACGGTGTAGTAAACCGCGCGAACGTCGCCGCCGCGCCATGCGCGCACGCGACGGCTTCCGGTCCAGAGAATGTCCGCAATCGCGCGCACCATCCCTTCGAGGTTGTCGAGTTGCGTCTTGAAGAGCAGCCACGCGCCGAGAAAGGCGATGATGGCTCCGACGCCTGCACCGGTCCGGGTGCCTATCGCCGACGCTAGCGCAGCGCTGATTCCCAGACCTTGAATGTTGGTGCCGCGCGGAAGGAACGTGACGTAGAGCAGCGCGGGCAGAAGCATTCCGAGGAGCGCGCCGATCCAGAAGAGACCCCATTGATCGGCCGACACCACTCGCCACCATCCGTGCCAGCGCTCCATCGATTTGGCATCGCCGGAGAACATGAAACCAGTGTGTGCGACATGCCCCTTCTCACCGGAGGCGGCTGCTGGAATGTAGCCGGCGCGCTCGCCCATGCCGTAGCCGCGATCGCGGGCCCAGTTCGACAGCACGATGTTCACGACACCGCCCGAACCCGAGTACGCGACAAGTGCTCCGAGCAGAAAGAAGTCGGCGCCGGCTGGTAGCGGATCGAATGTCCCTGATGGCAGGTCGAAGCCGCCGAACCCGGCCACGGCTTCCAGCCACGCACTTCCGGGCACGAAGAGCAGAACGAGCACGAAGAAGCCACCGAGGATGGTGACCACGAGGATCCAGTTGAGAAGTTCGAGCGTGCGCTCGATGCGCCGGCCGACGGTGAGGATGACGACGCAGCCGAGAAACGCCGCAACGCCGATCCCGTAGATGGCCCCGGCATCGGCAGCGACCGCCAGTCGCTTGGCGAAGAGAAAGAAGATTGCGGCGGCGGCCGTTCCTGCCCATGCGGGCCAACCGACCTGGAGGAAGTACAGAGCCGCGTAGACCCACGCCCACAGCGTTGACGAAGGCCTCGTGCGCATGAACCCGGTGAAGACGGGCTCACCGGTCGCGAGTGTGTAGCGCATCACCTCGGTGTTGAAAATCGTCTGGAGCGTGACGGCAACGATGACCACCCACATCAGCGACAAACCGTGCTGCACGAATGCCGCCGGGCCAAGGAGAAACTCGCCGCTCCCGATCGACACGCCGAGCGCGATCACGCCAGGGCCGACGGCGCCGATCCATTCGAGCCCGCGGGGTCTGGGTGGTTCTGGGAGGTCTGCCGCTTGCCATGGATCGAGTCCGGATCGCGCCTCGACCGGCGTCGGTGAAGGAAGTGTCAAGGCCGGGGATTATAATTCGCGTCCACAGCCGCCTCGACATGAAAGGTGAAAGATGAAGAAGAGCGTTCTGAAAAGCGTCTTCGTGTTCCTGGGAGTCGCTGTGCTCTCCGCCGCTGGCGTTCTCGCCGGACAGGGATCGCAGGCGGCAAACGAGTCGCTGTGGGAAGCGTCACGCGCCGGCGACACCACCCGGATCACTGCGGCGCTCGCGCAGGGTGCTGACGTCAACGCGAAGTCCAGGTACGACGTCACGCCGCTGATCTTCGCAGCCGGCAACGGACGCCTCGATGCCGTGAAGCTGCTGCTCTCGCGCGGTGCCGACGTCAACGCACAGGACACCTTCTATCGCGGACGCGCGGCCGACATGGCCATCGCGAACGGTTATATCGATGTCGCGGTCTTGCTCGTACAGAGCGGTTCGGACGCCGACAGCGCCCTTGTGGGAGGCGTCCAGAGCAACAGCGAGGCATTAATCAAGGCGGCACTGGCAGGCAAGGTCACACGTCAGGGACTGCAATCGGCTGTCGCCATGGCCGGCACGATGAAGCGGGATTCTCTCGTCCCGCTTATCAAAGGTGCTCTCGATAAGCTGCCGCCAGAGACAGCAGCACCTGCCTTCGTCGTCGATGCAACGGTTCTTCCGAAATACGTCGGCACATACCGCGATGCCGGAAGCGGTTTGACGATGACCGTGACGCTGAACGACGGGACGCTGATGTCGCAGGTTACGGGCCAGCCGGCGGTTCGGCTGGTGCCGTCGGCCGCGGATGTCTTTCGCATCACCGAAGTCAATGCGACGCTGACGTTCGCCGGTCGCGGCGGTCTCATCGAGTCAGTGGATCTGGTGCAGGGTCCCGCGAGCATCAGCCTCGCGCGCATGACGCCCGACGCGGCGGCGGCCGCAGCCGCCCCACTGCCTGTCGCGGCGCCATCTGCCGCCAGCCGCGTCAGTCCCTCGATCGACCGGCCCGCGTAACTGGCCCGCGTTTCGTGGCGAAGGCGCCTCGGGCAATGGCGACGGCCAGCGTGCCGTGACCGAGTGGGATGTCGCGAGTGGAAAGAACATCAAGTGGAAGACGCCGATCCCTGGCATCGCCAACTCGAGCCCGGTGATCTGGGGGGATCGTGTGTTCGCGGTCACGGCCATCAGCAAGGCCGGCGACAACACGTTCAAGACCGGCTTGTACGGCGACGTCAAGCCGGTGGACGACCTGTCTGAGCATCAGTGGAAGGTCTACGCGCTCGACAAAACGTCAGGAAAGATTCTCTGGGAGCGAACTGCCGTCACTGCGACACCAAAGACGAAGCGGCACACCAAGAGCAGTCAGGCCAGCTCGACGCCGGTTACTGACGGCAAGCGCGTTGTTGCCGTCTTCGGCTCCGCAGGCGTTCTCGCCGCGTGGGACTTCAACGGCAAGGAACTGTGGCGCGTCGATCTGGGCGTCCTTGATAGCGGATGGTTCTTCGATCCGGCGTTTCAGTGGGGCCACTCGAGCTCGCCGATCATCTACCGCAATGCCGTCATCCTTCAGGCCGACGTGCAGAAGGGCTCGTACATCGCGGCATGGGATCTGGCCACCGGCAAGCAACTCTGGAAGACCGCGCGCACCGACGAGATCTCGACGTGGGGAACGCCCACGCTCGCACGCACGGCAGACGGCCGCGATGAGATCGTGACCAACGGCACGAAGATCCGCGGCTACGACCCGGCGACGGGAAAGCAGCTGTGGACTCTCGGACCGAACTCGGAGATCACGATCGGTACGCCTGTCGCCGGCAATGGTCTCGTGTACGTCACCGGCGGTTATCCTCCAGTGCGGCCGATCTATGCGATCCGGCCCGGCGCTGAGGGCGACATCTCGCTTCAAAAAGGACAAGACTCGAATCAGGCGATTGCCTGGAGCAACATGAACGAGGGGACGTATATCCCGACGCCACTGCTGTACGGCGGCTACCTCTTCACTCTCAACATCAATGGCATCGTCTCGGCGTACAACCCTGAGACTGGTCAGCGCGCGTTTCGTGGACGCGTCGGCACTGGCGGATCGTTCTCTGCCTCACCGATCGCCGCAGACGGAAGTCTGTATGTTGCGAGTGAAGACGGTGAGATCTACGTGATTACCGCTGCGCCGGGATTGACGCAGGTCGCGAAGAACGACATGAAGGAAATAGTCATGGCCACGCCGGCAATCTCGGACGGCCTGATCGTCGTGCGAACCCTGGGTCACCTTTACGGCATCGGACAGTAGCCGTCAGCTCTTTTCGGCGCGAGTGACGTCCAGATGGAAACGGTGCAGGACGAGATGAAATACCGGCATGAACAGGAGCCCGGCGACGATGAGGAAGACCAAACCTGAGTAGAGCGCAAAGAACGCCGCGAACAGTTTGCCGCTCGACGGACCGAGATCGCCCACCGGTCCCATCCCACCGAGCAGCATTGCGGAGTTGAGCAGGGCATCGATCCAGAGTTGGCCGCTCAACACATGAAAGCCCACCGTTCCAAGTGCCAGTGAGCCCAGCACCAGGATCAGGGCAACCAGACCCTGACGCGCAAGTCGCTGGACGAACACGCGTTTGCTCAGGAGCTTCTGCTTATTCTCCATTTTAGAGAGACCTAAGGAACGCGAGCAGCGCGGCGCGATCGCTGTCGGCCGCGCGTTCGTATCCCCGCCGCGACAGTTCCGCCTCGTTCCCGTGACGACCGATCGAGTCCTCGAGGGTCGCCGCCGATCCATCGTGCAGGTAGGGCCTGCGGAAGCGAAGCCCCCAGAGTGCCGGTGTGCGAATCTCCTCCGGTGCCGCCACGCCCTGCGCGATGCCATCGCCCGTCCCAATGTCGTGCAGCAGGAGATCCGAGAAGAGTGGGACCTGGCGGTGATGGAAGAGCGGATTGCCGCTCGGCCCGGTTTGCAGCGACGGTGTGTGGCATGCGGCGCAGCCGATTGCACCGAACACCTGTTCGCCGAGACGCGCCGATTCGCCGACCGGACCACGAGCGACGGGCGCCAGGAACTTCATGAAGCTGGCAAAGTTGTCGATGCCGCGACGACCGGTGCGCGGATCGCGTTTGTCCTCGATATCTGGAATCAGATCGCACAGCCGCATGCGATCGCCCGTGACGCCTACGGCGAGCTCCTGCGAGAACAGTTCGTTGGTGATGCCCATCTCGTTGCGGTAGGCGTCTGCGCCGAACGTGAGCAGTGTAGCGTGCTGCGCCTTCCATCCGAATCGTCCGACGCGCCGTTCGCCGGTTGCGACATCGACGACGATGGCCGCGCGGCCGCTGACGCCGTCGCGATTGCGATCGACAGGATCTTCGAGCGCGAGCAGTGATTCGTCAGGAATCGCCTCGACGAGACCCGCACCGAAGAGCGGGATCGGCACGCGTCGCGCAAACACTGTGGCGTCGGCGGGGACCTGAGGCTGGCACGAGTGGCTGGGCACAGAGAACAAATGGAACAGCGTTTCGCCCGAGGGATCGAGCGCGACGAACTCGCCGCGCGGACCTCGCTTGGCGGCGCGCACTTCGGCGATGTGCCCGGTACCTCCGACCGCCGGGACGCTGTGACATGCGCCACAGCTCGTGCCGTTATAGGCCGGGCCCAATCCCTCGTCTGAAGTCTCGACTTCGAGAAAGTCGTCGAGACCAATTCGAAACTCTTCGAACTCCACCGGTGTCACGCCCGCTAATGGGTCGCCAGGCACGCCTCCTGGTGTTTGCGCGACGAGCAGACCGCTGAGCAGGACGATCGTGGCAACCGTGGTAGTCCGGCGCGATCCGGACACTGCACTCGACATGGAGGACCTCTATTCGGCGGCGATGATGACGCCGCGCATGAACGAGTGACCGGCGCCGCACAACCTGGAGCACTGGAACTCGTAACGGCCTGCTGTGGGCTGGAATGTGACCGACGCAATACCGCGTCCTCGCTTGGGCAACTCGAGATTGATGTCGGTGCCCACGATGTGGAAGCCGTGCATCGTGTCTTCGCTCGTCAGGCGAATCTCGAGCTTCGTTCCCGCTTTGACGCGAATCTCGGACGGGTTGAAGCTGAAACGCTCGGCGCTGATCTCGATGACCTGCGCATCCTGGGCATCTACCCGGCTGGCCGAACCTGCTGCAGTGACGAGAAGTACGAATGACAGGAGGGCATGTCGCATCAGAACCACCATCCCAGGCCGATGTTGACCGAGTTCGGCGCCTGAATCACCGTGCTGCGATTTCCCACGATCGAGTAGTCGAACTTCACGGCGACGTCGGGATCGGGCCAGTACGTTGCGCCAACAACCCACGCGTCGCGGTCGAACTCCGGAAGGCCAACATAACCCGTGGGCATTCGGAACTGCGTGTCGAAGTTCTCGTACCTGGCGAACGTGCCGATCTCGCCGAACCGCGGATGTGAGATCACTCGATAACCAGCCTCACCGTAGAAGCCACGCAGCACCCGCGCGACGTTCGGGTTGACGCCAACGCGAATCGCGAGGGCATCGTTCAAGCGTCCCGCGTTGTCGAGCCACACCTGCGAGAACTGCCCGCGCAGCTCCAGTTGACGGCGCGAGTAGCGGGCATCGAACTCCGCGAGCGAGACAGGAACATCGAAGACCGGCTGGAACTGGAATCCCGACTTGCCGGACCATCCGCTTGCCCCCAGCGTCAGCCCGCGAATCGCGACGTATTCGAGTCGTCCTGTCACACCGGGCTTGCTGACGTTTGCCTCAGAGCCTTTCTGTCGGCCTTCGCGGATGCCTTCCTCGGCGGTGAACTCACCGGCGTCGAGTGGCGCGACGACGTACACGCGATATCGCCACCCCCGGCCGACCTCGCCATGCACGCCCGCGCCGACCTCGAACCAGGTCGTCGGGATGATGAACGTGTCGTTGAAGGGGCGCTCGACGCCGTAGTAGACCGGCGGCTCGTGGCGTTCGTTGATGATGCCGATTGGCATGAGCAGCATCCCCGCGCGGACGTTGAACGAGCGGGAGAGCAGGAAGTCGACGTACGCCTGTTCCAGTTCGAGCTCGCCTTTCTCCTCGAGACCCTCGACCACGGCATGTTCGAGCTCGAGCTCGCCGACGAAGCGAATGCGTTCGGAGAAGTTGTGCGTGACGAGCAGGACGAATCGATGGAAGTCCAGTTGCGCGTCGCTGAACTCGGGGTTGTTGAAATGGAAGTCCATGTAACCCGAGAGCGCCGTGCGTGGCTGCTCGGCTCGCGGCGTCGCCTGTGCCCACACTGGCGACGAGAGCAGAACGAGGAGCAACACATGCACCGCCTGCACGAGCAGCTTGGACGCGGCCTTCGTCCCGATCGTCAGCCTGCGATTGTTGCTGCGCCGGACGCGAACGCTATCGGCTGCGGGATCGCGCTCCTCGACCGAGATCGCCTCGCCCGGCTTCAGATTGTGGTGCTCGATGAAGCGCAGGAAGTCTTTGTCCTGATCGATGATGCGCGTGACGGTGACCTTGGTGTCGAGTGGGCACGTCAGCAGCGTCTGGAGCTTCTGCGGCTTGACGAGGCCTTCGGCGTTGGGAATTGGATCGCCGTGCGGGTCGGTCTCTGGCCTGCCCAGCATCGCGTCCATTCGATCGACGAATCGATCGCTGACGGTGTGCTCGAGTTGTTCGGCCTCGTCGTGCACTTCGTCCCACGAGTAGCCCATCACCTGCACCAGGAAGAGCTCGATCAGGCGATGACGACGCGTGACGAGTGCGGCGAGTTTCTGTCCGGCCTTGGTCAGTGCCACGCCAGCGTAGGGCTCGTATTCCACGAGCCCCGACTCCGCCAGCGTCTTGACCATCGTCGTCGCCGTGCCGGGCGTGACGTTGAGGGCGGTGGCCAGCTGGCCCATCGGCAGCAGCCGCTGTGGAGGCTCCAGGCTGTTCGTGCCGATGTATATGGCTTTGAGGTAGTTCTCGACGGTGCTCGACGGCATTTGACTCGAGTGTAATTTGACTTTTGACAGAGAACAATATAATTTTTGACTAATCAAAAATGACGGACGCGAGCCGAAATGGAAGGTGAGGCCCCGGTTTCAGCGGCCCCGCAGGCTGGCTGGCGAAGTGTCCCCGACGCCCCGAGCCTGCGCGAGGTGCACGGGTCGATCGCCGTGCCGCGGGACGCCGGGTTCTGGCGGAAGCTGTTTGCGTTTGCAGGGCCGGGCTATCTGGTGGCCGTCGGCTACATGGACCCGGGCAACTGGGCGACCGACCTGGCAGGTGGCGCGCGCTACGGCTACACCCTTCTCAGCGTCATCCTGATCTCGAACATGATGGCGATCCTGCTGCAGGCGCTGGCCGTGCGCCTCGGGATTGCCAGTGGACGCGACCTCGCCCAGGCCTGCCGCGACAGCTATTCGAAGCCCGTCACGATCGTGCTCTGGGTGCTCTGCGAGATTGCGATTGCTGCGTGCGATCTGGCGGAGGTCATCGGTGCCGCCATTGCGCTGAACCTGCTCTTCGGACTGCCGCTCATCTGGGGTGTTTCACTCACCGCGCTTGACGTCCTGCTGATTCTCTTCCTGCAGCATCGCGGCTTCCGATACGTGGAAGCCCTCGTCGTTGGGCTGATCGTCGCGATTGCCGGATCCTTCGCGATTGAGATCTTCTTCGCACGTCCTGATCCGGGCGCGCTCGTTGCTGGCTTCATCCCGCGACCGGAGATCATCACCAACCCGGAGATGCTCTACATCGCGCTCGGCATCCTCGGCGCGACGGTGATGCCGCACAACCTGTATCTGCACTCGTCCATCGTCCAGACCCGGCGATACGAGGACACGGTGGCGAGCAAGAAGGAAGCGATCCGGTTCGCGACGCTCGACTCGTCGATCGCGCTGATGTCGGCGCTCTTCATCAACGCGGCGATCCTGATCGTGTCGGCGGCGGTGTTCCACGGCACGGAGTACGAATCGGTCGCCGACATCGGCGATGCGCACAAGCTCCTGTCACCACTCCTTGGCACCGGCGCGGCGGGAGTCCTGTTCGCTGTAGCGCTCTTGTGCTCAGGGCAGAACGCGACGTTGACCGGCACGCTCGCCGGTCAGATTGTCATGGAGGGCTTCGTCAACATCCGCCTGCGGCCATGGTTGCGGCGTCTCATCACACGCCTCGTGGCCATCGTCCCGGCGATTATCGTCGTCAGCCTGTATGGCGAGCGCGGCACTGGTGCCCTCCTGATCCTCAGCCAGGTCATCCTGAGCCTGCAGCTGCCGTTCGCGGTGTTCCCTCTGGTCAGCTTCACGAGCGACAAGGCCAAGATGGGTGTGTTCGTCGCGCCCGGCTGGGTGCGCGCGCTCGCGTGGACGATCGCCGTTATCATTGCTGCGCTGAACGTCTGGCTGCTCTATCAGACGTTTCTCGGATAGGCCCATTTCACAGATAAACAGGCATGTATCGAAGGATCCTCGTTGCCGTTGAGAACTCTCTGGCAGACAAGACAATCCTTGCGCACGTCCGTCAGCTCGCCACGCTGACGAAGGCGGAGATTCTGCTCGTGCACGTTGCCGATGGCTGGGCGGCGCGCAACTTCGATCAGCTGAAATTGCGGGAATCTGAAGAGATGAAGGCCGATCGCGCCTACCTGGAGCGAATCGCGTCCGAGCTCACCGCGGACTCACTGACGGTGCAGTGTGAACTCGCGATGGGCGACCCGGCCAACGAGTTGATCAGGCTCGCAGAGGAGCGCAACGTCGATCTCATCGCGATGTCCACGCACGGGCATCGCTTCTTCAACGATCTGTTGCGAGGAACGACGGTGAGCAAAGTCCGTCACTTCGTGAAGATCCCGGTGCTTCTGCTTCGAGCTCAATAAGTCCAGCCTACCGCTCCAGCCACGGCTCGAGCGCACCCGCCAGAAACTCCAGCACCTCCTCTTCGCTCATGTCGTCCGGCCCTGCCCCGGGCTTGATCGGGCGCTCTTCGTCGATCGTGCGTGAGCCGCGCGTTCGACGGACACGACCGACGACGTGCGGCTGATCGGTCTCGGAATTGAGCGCCAGCTCGATGTAATCGTCGCGACCTGAATCCAACGACACTCGCAGCCCGCGGTTTGGCGTCGATACAGTGAAGCCGTAGCCTTCGGCACGCAGCGCGTTGACGACCTGACGCGCGAGCGGCGCGGCGAGCTGATCGAGAAACTTCTCGTACGCCTGCTCGGCTTCATCGGCCTTCTGACGGCGCTGCTTCGCGCGATCGCGGGCGGTCGTCATGGCGGCCTGAATTCGTTTTCGGACTAGTGAGATTTCCAATGGCATCACTCCCTTTGTATCGAAGGTTTCGGAGGCAACGGATCACCGCGGAGCCGCGGAGACGCGGAGAAAGCCTGGCGCAAGTGGGCGCCGGCGATGGGCCAGGCGCCGCGGATCGCGGGGCGCCCAGAAACGCAAGCAGCGTGATCTGGTTTGGCTTGTGTTTCCGGGCGTCCCGCGGTCCGAGCCGCGCGTTGCGCGGCCGTCTGCGCCAGGGGTGTCATTTCTCCGTGGGTCCTCCGTGACTCCGTGCCTCCGTGGTGATCCGTTATCTCCGAAGGCTTCCGTTCTCTCAACCAATCACGCGCTGATCACGCAAGCGCTCGATTTCTTCGTCAGCCATCTGCAATTCTCGAAGAATCGACACGGTGTGCTGTCCCAGCGTCGGCGGCGCGGTGCGCACAGAACCCGGCGTGTCGGACAGCTTGATCGGCACGCCCACCACCTTCAGCATTCCGGCGGCGACGTGCTCTACGGATTGGACCATCTCGCGCGCGAGTATCTGTGGATCGGCGAGCGCCTCCGGCACGTCACGGACGGCCCCGCACGGGACGCCGGCCGCTGTCAGTACCTCGATCCAATATGCCCGCGGACGCACGCACAGGATTGGCGAGAGTCGTTCTCGCAACTCGATGTGGTTGACGACGCGCAGAGGATTCGTTGCAAACTTCGGATCTTCGGGCAGCGACGCAAGACCGGCGGCCGCACAGAAGCGGCGGAACTGATCGTCGTTGCCAACCGCCAGAAAGAACTCACCATCAGCCGTGGCGAACGTGTCGTACGGAGCAATCGTCGCGTGACGATTCCCGACGCGCCGCGATCGAATGTTCGCGGTCAGATGCATCGATGCGTGATAACTGAGGATCGAAACGACGCCGTCCAGCATACCGATGTCAACCTGCTGTCCGCGACCGGTCTTCTCGCGCGCATACAACGCGAGCACGATCCCGTGGGCGGTCAGCATGCCTGCCACGAGATCGGCGATCGCGACGCCGACGCGAAACGGAGGGCCATCCGGATCGCCGGTGATGCTCATGAGGCCACCCTCGGCCTGGACTACCGCGTCGTAGCCGGCTTCGAATCGCCGTGGCCCTGTTTGTCCGAAGCCGGAGATCGACGCGTGAATCAGCTTTGGCCGCGCATCTTTGAGCGACGCGTAATCAAGGCCGAGTCGCGTGAGCGTCCCGGGTCGGAAGTTCTCCACGACGATATCCGCCTGGTCGAGGAGACGATGGATGATCCGCCGCCCCTCGGGCCGCTTGAAGTCGAGCGCAATGCTTTCCTTGTTGCGGTTCGTTCCCAGGAAATATGCGCTCTCACCCGCGACGAATGGCGGGCCCCACGCGCGTGTCTCGTCTCCGTCGCCTGGACGTTCCACCTTGACGACGCGCGCGCCCATGTCGGCCAGGAGCATCGTGCAATACGGGCCGGACAGGACGCGAGTCAGGTCGAGAACGAAGACGCCACTCAGTGGGCCGCTTGGGGGCATGCGGGCTCCATTCTAGTGACTCCCAACCTGGACCGTACGTTTCGCGTCAGAATCTGTGGAGAGGAGATCCCACGTTGAGGCTCGCCATTCTCTTGTTCCTCCTGTGGCTCGTGCCGTCGGCTCTTTCGGCGCAACAGACGCCAGCGACGCCGGTGGAACCGGTGGTTGTAGTCATCGGAGAAGGCCTGGTGAACGCCGTGCCCGACCGCGCCTGGATCACGATTGGCGCCGAATCGCGAGCGCCCAGTCCGCGCGAAGCGCAGCGACGCAACACCGAGTTGATGCGACCAGTGCAGGAGAAGTTGCGAAGCGCAGGTCTGCCCGCTGACGCCATCAGGACGACCGGCTACGACGTGCAGTACGAGTGGGACTTCGTCAACGGCAAGCGTGTCGGGCGTGGATACGTCGCCCGCAACAGCATCGAGGTCAGAATCGACGCGGTGGACCGCGTCGGGGAGTATCTCGAGATCGCCGTCGGGTCTGGCGCCACCTCGCTGAACGGCATCAAGTTCGACATGAAGGACCAGGCCAAGCTCGAACGTGAGGCCTTGCGCATGGCCGTTTCGGATGCCCGGTCGAAGGCCGAAGCGGCCGCTGCCGGCGCAGGTCGCGCCATCGACCGAATCGTGCGGATTGACGAGCAGGGAGGCGGAACCCCGCCGGTGCCGATGCCTTACATGCGCGCGGCGGCACAGACCGCGGCGGCCGACGCCGCCCCCCCGATCGCGGCCGGCCAGATCGAGATTCGTGCACGCGTCAGTCTGACCGCTGCTCTTAAGTGACGATTTCAATTCCCAATTCCAATGGAGACGATCAGTGTTGGGAGTTGGGAGTTGGGAGTTGAAGATTAGAATGTCCCTTTGAAATGACGGCCTCGATTGACTATGCTCGCGCTCGTCGTGCGTTGATGCGTCGCGACCCGGTGATCGCGATGCTCATTCGCCAGCACGGTGAATGCGGCCTGGCCTCGTCGCAGCGGACAGACCCGTTTCATGCCCTGCTGCATGCCATCATCGCGCAGCAGTTGTCGACCAAGGCTGCCCGCACGATCGAGGGACGCTTCTCCGCGCTCTTCGACGGCGGACCCACACCCGCCGCGGTGGCGCGTGTTCCTGATGAGAAGCTTCGGGCCGTTGGCCTCAGCGGGCAGAAGCTCAAATACATACGCGACCTGTGCGCACGGATTCTCGACGGCTCGCTCGAGCTCGACACGCTGACGGCGCTCGCAGACGACGAGGTGATTGAGGCGCTGACGAGCGTCAAAGGCATCGGACGCTGGACGGCGGAGATGTTCCTGATGTTCCGCCTGCACCGGCCGGATGTGCTCCCCGTCGGGGACCTCGGCATCGTCAAAGCCGTCCAAAGAGCGTACAAGCTTCGCGCGCTGCCCACTCCCGCGCGGCTGACGAAGATCGGGGAGACGTGGCGGCCATATCGATCGGTGGCCTGCTGGTACCTGTGGGCGAGTCTCGACGCCCGGCCGCTCAAAACGAGCAAGAACGGACGCGGCTAACCGCTGCCGCACATTTACTCGTGCTGATGCCTGTATCTACATCATGCTGAACAAATCCTACGTGAGCGTCCTCGTCGTTCTCGTCGTCGCATTGGCTGGCGTGACGAGTTGCATCGGAAAGCGAGACGCCGGCCCAGCAGTCTGCGTCGGCGTCATCCGACATTCCCAAGATCGCGTTCGAGAAGTACACGCTGCCGAACGGCCTCGACGTGATCCTGAGCCGTGACCAGCGTGTGCCGATGGTTGCCGTGAACCTGTGGTATCACGTCGGCCCTGCGAACGAAGAGCCCGGCCGCACGGGTTTCGCGCATCTGTTCGAGCACATGATGTTTCAGAGCTCGAAGCACGTGCCGCCCGACTCGCACTTCAAGCTGCTCGAGGCGGCAGGCGCAAGCGATATCAACGGCACCACCGACTACGATCGCACGAACTACTTCGAGACCGTCCCGAGCAATCAGCTCGAACTGGCGCTCTGGCTCGAGTCGGATCGCATGGGCTACCTGCTCGACAAGGTCGATCAGGCGGCGCTGTCGAACCAGCAGGACGTCGTTCGCAACGAGCGGCGCCAGAGCGTAGAGAACCAGCCGTACGGGCTCGCGGAAGAGACGCTGATTCAGAATCTCTTTCCGAACGGCCATCCCTATTACGGCAACGTCATCGGCTCTCACGCGGACATTCAGGCCGTCAAGCTCGATGACGTGAGGCGATTCTTCAAGCAGTACTACTCGCCCAACAATGCGAGCCTCGCGATCGTCGGCGACTTCGATCCCGCCCTCGCAAAGTCGCTCGTCGAGAAGTACTTCAGCACGCTGAAGCGTGGCGCGGACGTTCCTGCCATCAAGGCGGAAACGCCGAAGATCACGTCAGAACGTCGCAAGGTTGTGAAGGCGCGCGTCGAGCTTCCTCGGGTCTACATGGCGTGGGTGACGTCGCCGATTCTCAAGCCCGGAGATGCCGATGCGGATATTGCGTCGAACGTGCTGGGCGGCGGTCGCTCCAGCCGGTTGTACAAGAAGCTCGTCTACGAGAAGCAGATCGCGCAAAGCGTGTCGGCGCAGCAGTCTTCCCTGATTCTCGGATCGGTCTTCCAGATCGAGGCAACGGCGCGTCCTGGCCACACGGTTGAAGAACTCGAGCAAGCGATCGAAGAGGAGCTGACCGCGTTCCGCTCGGCCCCTGTCGATACCAGTGAGGTCGAGCGCGCCCGCAACACGATCGAGACGAACATAATCGGCGGTCTCGAGCGCCTCGGCGGCTTCGGTGGCGTGGCCGATCGACTGAACTCCTACAACCACTATCTGGGCACGCCTGACTACCTGGCGAAGGACGTCGAGCGGTATCGCGCAGTCACCGCTGCGTCGCTCCAGTCGTTCGCGAAGGATCAGCTCACCACGAACGCACGTGTCGTGATGCACGTCGTCCCGGGTGAGCCGGAAGCAGTCGCGCAAGTGCCAACGCCACCGGCGGCCACCGCGGCACAGGCGGGCGGCGAATCGATCAACCCGGACGAGCCGTGGCGCAATCAGGTGCCGCGCGCAGGTCAGGCGCGACCGCTGCAGTTGGCGACGCCGGTATCCGCCAAGCTCGCAAACGGTCTCACGCTGATCCTGAGCGAGCGTCGCGGCCTGCCGATCGTCGCAGCCAATCTCGTGCTGCGAACGGGCAGCGATGCGAATCCGCTCGACAAGCCGGGCATGGCGAACTTCGTCGCGGCGATGCTCGATGAAGGAACAGCCAAGCGCAACGCGCTGCAGATCGCCGACGATGTGGCGAGGATGGGTGCGTCGCTGGGCACGAGCAGTTCGATGGACGCGACGACCGTCTCGGCGCGATCGCTGACGAAGAATTTCCCGGCGACGCTCGAGATTCTCTCTGACGTCGTTCTGAACCCGTCGTTCCCCGCCGAGGAGATCGAGCGCCAGCGCGCGAGCCGCCTGGCAGGACTCGTTCAGCAGCGCGACAACCCGAATCAGGTCGCCGCGCAGGTCATGGCCGCTTCGCTCTACGGCCCGAAGCATCCCTACGGATACAGCGAGGTCGGCACCGAAGCCTCGGTTAAGGCGCTTTCGAAAGATGACATGGCAGCGTTCTGGAAACAGAACTTCGTTCCGAACAACGCCGCGCTGGTTGTTGCAGGCGACATCTCGATGGATGAACTCCGCACGATGGCTGAGAAGTCGTTTGGCGCATGGCAGGCAGGCACGCCGGCGCAACCCGCGTTGGGAGCACCGACAACGACCACCGCGAAAGTCGTAGTGGTGGACAAGCCGGGCAGTCCGCAGACGCAGGTTCGCGTCGCGAGCATCGGCGCCGCGCGATCGTCGCCGGACTTCCGTCCGATGCAGGTGATGAATCTCGCGCTCGGCGGTCTGTTCTCGAGCCGCATCAACATGAACTTGCGCGAGCAGCATGGCTACACCTACGGTGCGTCGTCACAGTTCGCGTTCCGGCGTGCCCCGGGACCTTTTCAAGTGGCGTCCGGCGTCAGAACGGATGTGACCGGTCCCGCCGTGACGGAGATCTTCAAGGAAGTGCGCGGCATGGTTGAGCGGCCGGTCTCTGAAGAAGAACTGAAGAAAGCCAAGGACTCGATGTCCAACTCACTGCCGGGCGCGTTCGAGTCGAGCGCCAACGCCGTCAGCAACTTCTCGAACGTGTTCATCTACGACCTCGGCCTCGACTACTACACGCGCTACGCCGAGCAGGTGAACGCAGTGACGGCTGAGCAGACGCTCGCCGCCGCCAGGAAATACCTGGTGCCGGGCAGCATGATCGTTGTGGCTGTTGGAGATAAGGCCAAGATCGAGCCTCAGCTCAAGAAGCTGAACCTGGGCGCAATCGAGACGCGGGATACCGAAGGCAGGCCCACAAAGTAGGTCCTCAGTCCTCGGTCCCCGGTCCACAGTCCTGGTAAGACCCACTGTGGACTGAGGACTGTGGACTGGAGACTGATATAATCCCGGACTAGACCAGTCGGATATGTCGGTTGCCACTTCCGGCCCTCTTCGAACGGCCGGCTCCGTCGTTGACCTGATCGGGAATACCCCCCTCATCCGCCTCACCAACTTCGAGGCGGGTCTGCGTAACGTGGAGCTCTATGCAAAGGCTGAGTGGCGCAATCCCGGTGGCTCCGTGAAGGATCGGCCGGCGGCCCGCATGATTGCCGACGGCGAGCGATCGGGCGCGCTGACGCACGACAAAGTGATTCTGGACGCGACGTCGGGAAACACAGGGATCGCCTACGCGATGATCGGCGCGGCGCGTGGCTATCGCGTCAGGCTGTGCGTGCCGGAAAACGTGACGCCCGAGCGCAAGCGGATTCTGCGCGCGTTCGGGGCGGAGATCATCTTCACCGATCCGATGCAGGGGTCCGACGGCGCGATCATCAAGGCGAAGGCGCTCTATGCCGCCGAACCGGATCGCTACTTCTACGCGGATCAGTACAACAACCCGGGTAACTGGCGCTCGCATTACGACACGACAGCGCCTGAGATTCTCGAACAGACCGGTGGCCGCCTCACCCACTTCGTCGCCGGGCTCGGCACGAGCGGCACGTTCATGGGCGTCGGCCGCAGGCTTCGCGAGGTGAATCCGTCCATTCGGCTCATCTCGGTTCAGCCCGATTCACCGCTGCACGGCCTCGAAGGTCTCAAGCACATGGAGACCGCGATCGTGCCCGGCATCTACGACCCGGCGCTCGCTGACGAAGACCTTGGCGTCAGCACCGAGGAAGCACACGAGTTGACGCGTCGCCTCGCGCAGGACGGCCTGTTCGTCGGTATCTCGAGCGGAGCGAATCTCGCAGGAGCTCTTCGCGTCGCGCGCAACACGTCGGACGCAGTGATCGTCGTGGTGTTCTGCGACGGCGGAGAGAAGTACCTCTCTGAACGCTTCTGGGATGAAGATGCGACGCCCAGGCTGACGGTTCAGCGGGATGTGGAGCAGGCGATTCGTGCGCACGGCGCCGAGACGTATCCGAACGAATGCTGCGGCGCTCTGTACGGGCGCGACGGCGTGGTGACGGCGACGTTGGCGCTTTCGAACACGACCGACGAGGGACCGCGACGCCGTTTCCTGGTCCGTCCGCAGGACTACGTGGCCGCCGAACGACGTGCCTCGGAGCTTGGCGCGGAGCTCCTCGGGTTCTACCATTCGCATCCGGATCATCCTGCGCGGCCATCGCAGTACGATCTCGATCACGCGTGGCCGTTTTTCTCGTACATCATCGTGTCCGTTCGCGCGGGCAGGCCAGAGGCGATGACGTCCTGGCGGCTGCGCGAGGACCGTTCAGCCTTCGACCCGGAACGCCTGACATATGCCGAATACAATTAACATTCCGACGCCGCTTCGCCCGTTCACCGACAAGAAGGAAGCCGTGGAGGTCAGCGGCACCACAGTCGGTGAGCTGCTCTCTCGATCTCACGACGCGCTACGAGGGACTCCGCAAGCATCTCTATGCCGACAACGGCAAGCTGCGGAACTTCGTGAACGTGTATCTGAACGACGAGGACATCCGCTACCTGCAGCGCGAAGCGACGCCGGTCAAGGCCGGCGACACGCTGAGCATCGTCCCGTCGGTGGCAGGTGGGGCGCCGACTACCGCGGCACCGCCCGAGACCGAGCTCTCGCCGGAAGAGATCAAGCGTTACAGCCGGCATCTGATCATGCCGGAGATGGGCATGGACGGGCAGCGCAAGCTGAAACAGTCCAGCGTGTTGTGCATCGGCGCCGGCGGACTGGGTTCCCCGGCTGCGATGTATCTCGCTGCTGCGGGCATCGGCCGCCTCGGCATCGTCGACTTCGACGTCGTTGACTACAGCAATCTGCAGCGACAGTTGCTCCACACGACGAACGACGTGGGGCGGACGAAGCTCGACGTCAGCGAAGGAAAAGGTCGTTGCGCTGAATCCCAACGTGCAGGTCGACACCTATGAAGAGGCGCTCTCTTCCGAGAATGCGATGCGTCTCTTCAAGGGCTACGACGTGATTCTGGATGGGACGGACAACTTCCCGACGCGATACCTCGTGAACGATGCGTGCGTGATCTCGGGGATTCCGAATGCGTACGGCAGCATCTTCCGTTTCGAGGGGCAGGCGTCGGTCTTCGCGACCAAGGACGGCCCGTGCTATCGCTGCCTCTATCCCGAGCCGCCACCGCCCGGACTCGTTCCGAGCTGCGCTGAGGGTGGAGTGCTCGGCGTGTTGCCCGGCATCATCGGTGTCATTCAAGCCACCGAATCAATCAAGCTGGTCACGGGCATCGGCGAGCCGCTCATCGGACGCTTCCTGATCTATGACGCGTTGAAGATGAAGTTCCGTGAGCTGAAGTTGAAGAAGGATCCCGAGTGCCCGGTGTGCGGCCCGAATCCGACCGTCACGAAGCTGATCGACTACGACCAGTTCTGTGGCATCGCCCCGGCTCACGCAACCGAGAACGCTGGAGGAACTGTGAGCGATTGGGAGATTACGCCGGTCGAGTTGAAGAAGAAGCTCGATGCGGGGGAGACGCCGTTGATTCTCGACGTCCGAGAGCCGAACGAGTATCAGATCAATCGGATTCCGGGGTCGACGCTGATCCCGCTCGGCGAGCTTCCGAGGCGATATCAGGAATTGCCCCGGGACCGCGAGATCGTGGCCCAGTGCAAGATGGGCGGCCGCAGCGCGAAGGCGATGGATTTCCTGAAAACCGTCGGGTTCACCAACGTCAAGAACCTGAAGGGCGGAATCCTGGAATGGATCGACAAGGTCGATCCGTCTCAGCCCAAGTACTGAATGCCGACCGTTCTTGACGGGGTTTCGTAAAGGGGACTAAAATACCGACTGGAGAAGTCGGATATCCGGCAATGCCATGTTGAGGTTGTCGAAAAAGGCTGACTACGCGCTGATCGCAATGAACCACCTTGCGCGAACGCAAGGTAGTCCCTGTGCGTCGACCAGCGCGCGTGATATCGCGGAGCGATACGACATCCCGATCGAGCTGATGGCGAAGGTTCTTCAGCGCCTCGTTCGGACGGGACTGCTGGTATCGACGCAGGGCACGCGCGGGGGCTACATGCTCAGCAGGGCCGCCGGTGTCGATCAGCGTGGCGGACGTGATTCAGGCCATCGACGGCCCGTTTACGGTGACCGCCTGCTCGACGGAGCAGCACGATTGCGATCAGTACAGCAAGTGCAACGTGCGCGGCCCGCTCTGGCAGATTCGAGAACGGATCGTCGCGACGCTCGGGATGGTGAGCATCGCGGAGATGGCTGCAGATAGTGAACCCGCGACCGCAGCGGCGTCGGAACTCGCCGTCGTGCGCAGGAGCGGGATACCAGCAAGCGCGGGCCACGGCCCTCGACAGGGATGACGATGAAGCTTCCGATTTACTTGGATTACCACGCCACCACGCCGGCCGATCCGCGCGTGGTCGAGGCGATGCTCCCGTACTTCACCCAGCAGTTCGGCAACGCCGCGAGCCGCAATCACGCGTTCGGCTGGGAAGCCGAGGAGGCGGTGGAGAACGCGCGCAAGCAGGTCGCCGATCTGATCGGGGCGAGCGCCAAGGAAGTGATCTTCACGAGCGGCGCAACCGAGTCGAACAACCTGGCGATCAAGGGCGTCGCGGAGATGTACCGCGAGAAGGGCAATCACATCATCACCTGCGTCACCGAGCACAAGGCCGTCATCGATACGTGCAAGAAGCTCGAGAAGCAGGGCGCTCGCGTGACGTATCTGCCGGTCCAGAAGGACGGACGCATCAATCTCGACGAACTGCGCGCCGCGATCACGGACAAGACGATCCTCATCACCATCATGACGGCGAACAACGAGATCGGCGTGCTGCAGCCGATCGCCCAGATTGGTGCGATTGCGAAAGAGAAGGGGATCCTGTTCCACACCGACGCGGTCCAGGCGGTCGGTAAGGTTCCCGTCAACGTCAATGAGATGAAGGTCGATCTGCTGTCGCTCAGCGCGCACAAGATGTACGGCCCGAAGGGTGTCGGCGCGCTGTATGTGCGCCGTCGCAATCCGCGCGTGCTGCTCTCAGAGCAGATCAGCGGTGGTGGTCACGAGCGCGGCATGCGATCGGGCACGCTCAACGTGCCGGGCATCGTGGGCCTCGGCAAGGCCGCCGAGTTGTGCCGGCTCGAGATGGTGGCGGACACCGAACGACTGAGCAAGCTGCGCGATCGCCTGAACGCGGGGCTTCACAAGAACCTCGACGAGCTCTACGTCAACGGCTCACTGGAGCATCGCCTGCCGCACAGCCTGAACATCAGCTTCGCGTACGTCGAAGGCGAATCGCTGCTGATGGGCATCAACGATGTGGCGGTCTCTTCGGGCTCGGCTTGCACCTCTGCGAGCCTGGAGCCGTCCTACGTATTGAAGGCGCTTGGTGCGGGCGACGATCTCGCGCACTCGTCCATTCGTTTCGGCCTCGGCCGCTGGACGACGGAAGAAGAGGTCGACTACGTGATCGACAAGTTGACGAACGTCGTGCGCCGGCTGCGTGAGATGTCGCCGCTCTATGAAATGGTCAAAGAAGGCGTGGACCTGTCGAAGATGCAGTGGGTGACTCACTAAGGTCAAAAGTCAAAAGGTCAAAGGCAAAGGTGAAGTGAAATGGCTTATTCGAACAAAGTGATCGACCACTACGAGAACCCGCGCAACGTCGGGTCGCTTCCCAAGGACAGCGCCGACGTCGGGACGGGGCTGGTCGGCGCACCGGAGTGCGGCGACGTCATGAAGCTTCAGGTCCTGGTGAATCCTGAGACCGGCATCATCGACGACGCGAAGTTCAAGACCTTCGGGTGCGGCTCGGCGATCGCCAGCTCCAGCCTCGCAACCGAGTGGCTGAAGGGGAAGACCGTCGATCAGGCGCTTGCGATCAAGAACACCGACATCGTCGCGGAGTTGTCACTGCCGCCGGTGAAGATTCACTGCTCGGTTCTTGCCGAGGACGCGATCAAGGCCGCGATCGCGGACTACAAGACCAAGCAGGAAAAAGAGAAGGGCGTTCCGGCAACTGCAGGTCACGCGCAGCCGAACGCTTAAGCAACTCCCAGCTCCCAAGACGCCAACTCCCAACGCTGTTTGGGGTTTGGATTGGAAATTGGGGGTTGGTAGTTGGGAATTGACATGATTGAGATCTCTGAGACCGCCGCACGCAAGATTCAATCGCTCATGTCCAAGCAGGGCATCAGCGATGGCGGTCTTCGTGTGGGCGTGAAGGGTGGAGGCTGCTCCGGGTTGAGTTACACATTCGCCTGGGAGCGGCAGCCACGTCTCGGCGACGAGGTCTTCGAGGGACACGGCGCGAAGATCTTCGTGGACAAGAAGAGCTTGTTGTTTCTCAAGGGGACGACGCTCGACTACGACACTGCGCTCCTGACGAAGGGCTTCGTGTTCAACAATCCGAACGCGAAGCAGACCTGCGGTTGCGGCAGCTCCTTTGGGGCGTAGCCGTTCCGTAGGCGGTATGCAGTAGGCAGTATGCCGGCTACGACGCACGGCCTACCGCCTACCGCTTACTGCCTACTGCAAAGTGCCCGATGACTCCCGACCCGATTCCTGCCCAGCCTGTCGCGACACTGGAGTGCCGAAACTGCGGTGCCGGCGCGCCCGTTGACGAGCACTTCTGTCCGCAGTGCAGCCGGATCCTGGCGCTCGGACGGCACGGTGACTACTTTTCGTTCTTCGGGTTGCCGCGGCGGCTTGTGATCGATCAGGCGCAGCTCGAGCGACGGTTCCGCGATTTGAGCCGCCAGTTTCACCCGGACTATTTCTACAACGCGGCGGCCACGGAACGGCTCGCAAGTCTGGAGCGGTCGTCGTATCTGAACGACGCGTATCGCGCGCTGCGCAATCCGATCTCGCGGATCGAGCATCTGCTCGCGATCGAAGGGTTGCCGCCGGCGAAGTCGGAAGACCCGTCGACGAGCTCAGGGCAGGCGGCATCGAAGGTTCCGCCCGGGCTGCTCGAGGAAGTGTTCGAGTTGAACGAACAGCTCGACGAGATTCGTGAGTCGCGTGAGTCAGGCGGCGATCCGGCTGCGCTGCGCGAGCGGCTCGAGTCGGCGCGCAAACCGATCGACCTGAAGCGCGAGGAGCACGAGCGCGAAGTCGAAGCGCTGAGCGCACAGTGGGACCGGCAGGCAATGGCGAGTCCCGCGGAGAAACGCGCGACGCTCGACGCGCTGCGCGAGCGCTTGCTGGAACGGAACTACATCAACAACCTGTTGGCCTCCATCGATCGCGAGGCCCAGAGCCTGGAGCCGAAAGCCGAGAGCCGTGGGTAAAGTCGTAGGAATCGATCTCGGGACGACGAACAGTCTCGTCGCGTACGTGCGCGACGGCGTGCCGCAGGTGATTCGGGACGCGTCGGGCGATGGGCTCGTGCCGTCGGTCGTGTCTCTCGGCGAGGATGGGACCTTCTTCGTGGGCCGCGAGGCGCAGCGGCGTCTGCTGACGGCTCCGTCGCGCAGCGTCTACTCGGTCAAGCGATTCATGGGCCGCGGCATCGATGACGTCCGAGGTGAAGCGGAACTGCTGCCGTTCAGGGTTGGCGGTGAAGCCGGAGGCGTCGTCCGCATCGGGCTGGACGATCGTGAGTTCACGCCGCCGGAGATCTCTGCGTTCGTGCTTCGCGAATTGAAACAGCGCGCGGAAGATCATTTCCGCGAGCAGGGTGAGTTCGATTTCGAAGTCGATCGCGCCGTCATCACCGTGCCCGCCTATTTCAACGACGCGCAACGAACGGCGACGCGCGACGCCGGCCGGCTGGCCGGGCTCGAAGTGCTGCGCATCGTGAACGAGCCGACAGCCGCATCGCTCGCCTACGGCCTCGATCGCCGCGACCGCGGCATCATCGCGGTCTACGACCTTGGCGGCGGCACGTTCGACATCTCGATCCTCAAGGTCGAAGATGGCGTGTTCCAGGTGCTCGCCACCAACGGCGACACGCATCTGGGTGGCGACGACATCGATCGGCTCCTCGTGGAGTTGGTGCTGCGTGAGGTCGACCGAGAACAGGATCCGTCCCACGAGCAGGGCGGGTTTTGCACTCCAGACCAGCCGAAGATATTCAGGCGATCCGCAAGGCCGTGATTGCCGCGAAGCACGATCTCACGGATGTCGAGGAAACCGAGATTCGTCTCGAATCGCTCGACTACCGGCGACGGATCACGCGCGGCGAGTTCGAGCGACTGATTCGTCCGCTTGTCGAGCGAACGATTCAACCCGTTCGTCAGGCTCTCGCCGACGCAGGCCTCGAGCCGGCCGAAGTGGACGAGGCTGTCCTCGTTGGCGGCTCGACGCGAGTGCCATTCGTTCGACGGATCGTGTCGGAGCTGTTCGGCCGAACGCCGCACAGTGAGCTGAACCCGGATGAAGTCGTGGCGCTCGGTGCTGCCGTGCAGGCCGACATTCTGATCAGCGGCCGCCGCGAGATGCTGCTGCTCGACGTCACTCCACTCAGCCTCGGTATCGAAACGATGGGCGGAGTGGTGTCGAAGATCATCCTGCGCAACTCGACGATCCCGGCAAGCGGACGCGAGATGTTCACGACCGGCGTCGACAATCAGACGTCGGTGGATATTCACGTACTGCAGGGCGAACGTGAACTGGCGAACGACTGCCGCTCACTCGCGCGGTTCAAGCTGCGCGGTATCCCGCCGATGCCGGCGGGTCTGCCGCGTATCGAAGTGAGGTTCCAGATCGACGCGAACGGAATCCTCAGTGTCGCGGCGTCGGAGCTGCGCACGAACATCGCGCAGACGATCGAGGTCAAGCCGTCGTACGGCCTGACGGACCAGGAAGTGGAGCGCATGCTCATCGAGTCGTTCGAGCACGCGCAGGCCGACATCGAAGCGCGCCTGCTGATCGAGGCGCGCAACGAAGGGGAGTCGGTGATCACGGCGACGGAGAAGACGCTGCGCCGGCCGGACTTCCCGGAGATCGCCGCCGCCGATTTGCAGCCTGGTGAGCACGAGAAGATCCAGTCCGCCCTCGACGCGTTGAAGCAGGTAATGGGTGGCGCCGATCGCGACGCGGTTCGCGACCTGACACACGCCCTCAATCACGCCACACAGCACCTGGCAGAAGTCATGATGAACCGCGGCGTTCGCGAAGCGCTCGCTGGCAAAAATGTCAAAGATGTTTAAGGAGAGCGCATTCTGGATTGACTGATCTTTGATTGGTGATTCGTTGTTGATTGGGGATTGTCGATTGATGATTGGCTCGGCCAATCTCAATATCAGAAATCACAGATCAACAGGGAATCACAGATCGAGAATCATGAAATCTCCAATGCTTTGAAATGCCCAAAGTCACCTTCATCAAGGACGGTAAGGAAACGACCGTGGAGTTCGAGCACGGCAAGCTCGAATATCAGCATCACGGGCTGCCGGAATCGTTTCTCGACGTGGCGATGAACCTCGGTATTCCGCTGGAACATGCCTGTGGCGGAAGCTGCGCCTGCACGACGTGCCATCTCATCATCCGCGAGGGAGCGCAGAACCTGAGCGAAGAGCAGGACAACGAGCTCGATCGTCTCGACACGGCGTGGGATTTGACGACGAGCTCGCGGCTCGGGTGTCAGGCGGTCATCAAGGGCGACGTCGTAGCCGAGTTCCCGATGTATACGAGGAACTACGTGCAGGAGGGCGGCGCGATTCAACTCGGCAAGTCCGAAGAGCAAGGCGATCGAGACAAGGATCGCGACGGAGCCCGGCCATGAAATGGACGAACTCTGAAGACATCGGGATTGCCCTCTTTGAAAAGTTTCCAGCGGTTGACCCGCTCACGGTCCGGTTTACGGACCTGCGCGAAAGGGTGATGGGGCTCGACGGTTTCGACGATGACCCCAAGGCATCGAACGAACCGAAGCTCGAGGCTATCCAGATGGCTTGGTACGAAGAATGGAAGGACAACCACTAGGGAGGGAGGAGAGAAACCGGTAAGATATGCCGGCCGTCTAAAAAGATATGAGCTGCCGCCACATCCTTGCTGCGGCGTTTCTGTTGTCTACGCTGGCTCTGCCTGCCACGGCGCAGGACAAGGTCGACGTGGCCAAGCTGCCCGTCAACCTGGCGCGACTTCAAAAACAACTGCAACAGACGACAGTCCGCGACGAAAGTGTGGGGCTCAACCTCCGATATGTCGTGGACGTGTACGGGCAGGCTCCTCGGATCGAGCTTTTCCCAAAACGCGAGCCGGGCTTGTTCACGGGCCCGCCGCCGTACGGCGCCCCGACGCACCGCCAGATGATCGAGCAGATCACGCCGCAGGAATATCGCGCGCCCGCCGCCGATTTTTCGG
The DNA here is from genome assembly GCA_963818645.1 of uncultured Acidobacteriota bacterium. Classification (GTDB taxonomy): domain Bacteria; phylum Acidobacteriota; class Vicinamibacteria; order Vicinamibacterales; family UBA2999; genus Gp6-AA40. The sequence goes on from CAWFTF010000024.1 coordinate 113,946, forward strand.
CGCTCTCCCGCTGGTTCGCCGACAAGTCGAAGGACAAGAAGTAATCTAACAACCGTGCGGGTACTGCTCGTCGCGGCCACAGAGGCCGAGGTCAGCCCTCTTGTCGCGGGATTGGGTCGCGCCTCGGCCGTCGGGCCGAGGGTCACGCGCTATCAGGGCAGCGGTCATGACATCGACATCCTGATCAGCGGCGTCGGAATGGTGGCGACCGCCACGTGGTGTTCGCGTGTACTTTCCGCCGAACGATTCGACGTCGCGCTCAACCTCGGTGTCTGCGGCAGCTTCAAGCCGGAGATCTTTCCTGGCGCCGTCGTGCACGTGGTGTCCGATCGTCTGGCAGAACTGGGCGCCGAGGACGACGATACGTTTCTCACGATTCAGGAGATGAACCTGCTCTGGTGATGACGAGTTCCCGTTCACAGGTGGACGACTGGTCAATGCGTCACCACCGGTGCTCGGAGTGCTCGCCAGCATGCGAGCCGTCAACGGCATCACGGTGAACACGGTGCACGGCAACGACGACTCCATCGCTCGTGTGACGAAACGCTTTTCGCCTGACGTCGAGAGCATGGAAGGCGCAGCCTTCATGTACGCCTGCCTGATTCAAGGTGTGCCCTTCGCGCAGGTGCGGGCGGTCTCGAACATGGTCGAGCGACGAAATCGGGCGGCCTGGAAGCTCACTGAGGCGATCGCGAACCTGGGCACCGTTACCCGACAGATTCTGGAGCCATGACCCTTACTCTTGGATTCTCGCCCTGCCCGAACGACTGCTTCATGTTCGATGCGATGGTGCATCGCCGGATCGATCTCGAGGGACTCGACTTCGACGTGCGCATGGCCGACATCGAAGCGCTGAACTCCGCCGCGTTCGCCGGCGGTGTCGACATCACGAAACTGAGCTTCCACGCCTTCGCCTACTGCGCGGACGACTACGTGCTGCTGGATGCTGGCAGCGCGCTCGGGCGGAACTGCGGACCACTGCTGATTTCGCAGCGACCGATCTCACCGGAAGAGGTCGCGGCCGGTGACTTGCGCATCGCGATCCCGGGCAAGTACACGACCGCCAACTTTCTCCTGAGCCTCGCGTTTCCTCGGGCGACCGACAAGTCGGAGTGTCTGTTCTCAGATATCGAAGCCGGAGTGCTCGATGGCAGATTCGACGCGGGTCTCATCATTCACGAGAATCGCTTCACCTATGCGGACCGGGGACTGAAGAAGATCATCGACCTTGGCGAGTTCTGGGAGTCCGAGACCGGTGCCGCCATCCCGCTCGGTGGCATCGTCATCAGCCGTCGCCTGCCTGCAGACGTTCGACAACGCGTGAATCGGGTGATGCGCCGCAGCGTCGAGTACGCCTTCGCGAATCGAGACGCAAGTCTGCCGTTCGTGCGTGCCAACGCGCAGGCGATGAGCGACGAGGTGATGTACAAACACATCGACCTGTACGTGAACGAGTACTCGGTTGACCTTGGGGTGGACGGCAGACGCGCGGTTGAAGTGCTCTTCGAACGAGCGAGGAACTCGGGAGTGATACCTGAAATGAAAGAGGATCTCTTCCTCAGTGCCTGAATCCACCGTCATCGAAACGGAGCGTTTGCTGCTGAAGCCTCCAACCCGGGAGGACACACAGGCGATCTTCGAGCGTTACGCCTCCGATGCAGAGGTCACGCGTTATCTGGGCTGGCCGACGCACACGTCGGTTCAGGACACGGAAGCATTTGTCGGATTCAGCCAGTCTGAGTGGGCGCGCTGGGGCGTGGGGCCATTGCTGGCTTTCGACAAAGAGAGCGGCACGCTGCTGGGAGGCTCAGGCGTCGTGATGGAAACCGCGGATCGCGCCGCGACCGGATATGTGTTCGCGCGCGACTCCTGGGGCAAGGGGTACGCAACCGAGTCTCTTCGCGCGATGGTCGCGCTGGCGGCTGAGTGTCAAGGTCGCACGCGTGTATGCCTTGTGCCACGTCGACCATCAGGCGTCGTGTCGCGTCCTCGAGAAATGCGGCTTTCAGCGCGAAGGCGTGCTTCTCCGGCACCTGGTGTTTCCGAATCTGTCGTCGGAACCGCTCGACGTGTTCCGCTACGCCCGATCGCCCGTATGATCGGGCCACGACATCGTCACCGGCCACGAAACGAGGGGGTGTGATCGTGAAGGCGCTTATTCGCCACTCGGTTGTTCTGGCACTCGTGGTTACCGCTTCGATCGTTGCGCCGGTTCGTGCGCTGGCGCAGGGCGAAGCGCTCAACACACCGAAACGCACTGCTCCTCCTGCCGCTACACCGCGCACTCCAGACGGCAAGGTGGACTTCTCAGGCATCTGGACTCCCGACCGGAAGTTCATCTACGACATCAACGATGCGCTGAAGCCGGGCGAGACGCTGCCGATCCAGGATTGGGCGTTGAAGGTGACGCTCGAGCGTCTGTCGAAGGACGATCCCGAAGCGTTGTGTCTACCCGCCGGCGTGCCGCGGCAGGCGCCGTATCCGTGGCGGATTCTTCAGACGCCGACGCACATGTTCTTCCTCTTCGAGGGGAACATCCACAGCTACCGGCAGATTTTCATGAACGCGAAGCACCCCGATCCGGCAGACCTCGACCCGACGTGGTATGGCCACTCAATCGGCCGTTTCGAGGGCGACACGCTGGTGATCGATACGGTGGGCTTCAACGACAAATTCTGGTTCGACTTCGCCGGCCATCCGCACACTGAGAAGCTGCATACCATCGAGCGCTATCGGCGTCCCAGTTTTGGCAAGCTGGAATACGAGGTCACCATCGACGACCCGGGCGCGTTCACCAAGCCATTCACGCTCTACGGCAGCCACGACTACGACTCGGGCACCGAGCTCATGGAGTACATCTGCAACGAAAACAACCAGGACGTCGAGCACATCGTCGGCAAGGATCCGCGCAATAAGTACTCGAAGCCCAACTGATTGCTGATTGGATGATCTGTGATTGTTGAATGCTTGTTGATTGGCGATTGTTGAGCGTTGATTGAATCAGCAATCAAGAATCATCAGTCACCAACGAATCATCAATCAAAGATCACCGCTCAGCAATGCATTCAGGCGCGCAGGCGATGGTCCGCGATGTCCTGCGCGACACGCGAGACGATGCGATGGAGTTGGTGGACGCCTTCGGTGAGTGATGCCGGTCCTGGCTGCAGGATGTACGACGACTTGATCTCGTAGATGTGCCCGTCGCGAACGGCGGGTACATCCTCCCATCCCGGGCGATTGGCGATCCGTTCCGGGCGCACGGCCTTCCCGCACCACGACGCGACGATGACATCAGGCCGTCGCTCGATCACGGCCTCAGACGAAATGATTCGGTCGCGGCCGAGCCGCGCATCGCGAAGCTCGGGAAAAATCGGATCGCCGCCCGCGACCTCGATCAGTTCTTCAACCCACCGGATGCCTGAAATGAGCGGGTCGTCCCACTCCTCGAAATAGACACGCGGGCGCGTTGGAAGGCGCGTGGCTGCCGCTCGAATCGAGTCGATTTCGAGCTCGAGATCGGCGGCGAGCTTGTCGCCTCGCTCGGCGCAGCCGACGAGCGCCCCTACCATGCGGACCATCTGCAGGATCTCGGCGATGCTGCGCTGGTTGAACGCGACCACCGGGTATCCGCGTTTAACCAGCTCGCAGGTGATGGTTGCCTGCAGATCCGAGAATGCCAGGATCAAGTCAGGCTGGAGCTCTTCGATGCGATCGTACTTGGCGCTGATGAACGCGGACACTCTCGGCTTGCGTCGCGCCTCTGGCGGTCGCACGGTGTAACCGGACACACCGACGACGCGATGTCCTTCGCCCAGGAGATACAGCGTCTCTGTCGTTTCCTCGGTCAGGCAGACGATGCGTGAGGGGTACCGGGTCATACGTGTCGTAGCTCGAGATCGGTCCAGACGAACGGTTCGCGTGTGACGACTTGTCCAGTCTCGAGTTCGAGTGCGTTCGCGAACATCGGCCCGGCACTCACGCAGGTGTGGAACTCGCCGTTCTCGCCGCACGGATCGACGTGTGCGGGGAGGTCGTCCAGCAAAGACCGATCGAACGCGCGTCCAGCGAAGCTGGTGTCGAGCACGCGCGTATCGATGCACGAGAGTCGCGCCTGCAGTCCCTTCTCGATCATCTCTTCCGCGAGCCGTGCGGTCGGGAGGCCCCATACGGGGAACATCGGTTCGAGGCCCGTGCCTGCCAGTCGCTCCTCGCGATAGCGCCGCACATCTTCGAGAAACAGATCGCCGAAGGCAACGTGCGTGAAGCCGTCACTGACCGCGTCGGCAACGGCGATGGCCATGCGCTCTTCGTACACCTCGTTCGGACACGGATGCGGAATGGGGACGACTCGGAGCGGCAGTCCCGCCATGCGCGCCTGCGCGGTGAGCACGCTGCGACGGACGGCATGCATCGCGACACGGTCAACGGCCTCGTTCACCGTGGTCAACAACCCAGCCGACCGCACTCGGATGCGTTTCGTTGAGGCGATGCAAGGCCCACGCGCTGTCCTTGCCCGAGCTCCACGAGAGAAGGATCTTCATTTGAAGGCGCCCGGATGAAGCGCGCGCGCGAACGCCTCTGTTGCGGCCGCCAGCCGCGGGCCTGGCACGACGAGGTAGTCGCCTGTCAGCAGGTGCACGCGATGGCCCCTGACCGCCGGAACCGACGACAGCGCTGACCATGCGTCGGGTTCGGGCGATGGAGTTTTCTCGATGAGGCCTGCGGCACGGACTTCGAGGATCACCTCCGGCGCTCGCGCGAGCATCGTTTCGGTCGACGGCTGCACCGACTCGCGTGAGACGTCCGCGAACACGTTCCTGCCGCCGGCGATGGTCAGCATTTCGTTGAGAAAACCCACGCCGCCGCTGGCGTACACCTCGCGCAGTGTTCCGGGCTGCCGTTCAAAGACCAGCATCGTGCGCGGTTGCGGGCGTCCTTTGACGCGATCGCGCACCGCGTCGAGTCGAGCCTGAAGCGAGGAGACCAGCTTGTCGGCCTCGGCGCGATGACCTGTCGCGACGCCGATGTCTCGAATCGTGTCGAGCGTCGTTGCGATGCCACCGTGGCGATAGCTGAACGTGCGGTGACCCGCTCGCCCGAGTTGCTTCTCCAGGTCGGTCTGGGAGCCGTAGACGACGACGAGATCGGGCCGCAGTGCCAGAATGCGCTCGGTATCGGGATCGATCAGCGCGCCGACTTTCGGCAACGCCTTCACCTCGGGCGGGAACTCGTCGTGGCTGCTGACCGCTACCACCTGCGACCCGGCTCCGACCGCGAAGAGCATCTCCGTGATCGCCGGGACGAGCGACACGATTCGGCGCGGTGCCGAAACGGGCACCTTGTCCTGGGCTCGCGCAGCGAGCGCGAAGACGATGAAGGCGAGCGCAACGAGTGCGATCAGCTTTTGCGCACGAGCAGCCACAGGAAGAACGGCCCTCCAATCATGGCGGTCACGATCCCGACGGGAATCTCCACGGGCGAGAGGATCGTCCGTGCGACCAGGTCGCACGCGACGAGAAACGCGGCGCCGAAGAGCGCCGACGCGGGCAGCACGATTCGATGATCGACGCCGACCAGCAGGCGAACCAGGTGCGGGACGACGATGCCAACGAATCCGATCGGCCCGGCCAGCGACACCGCGGCCGCCGTTGCCAGCGACGCACTGAAGAACGCGAGACGCTGTGCGCGCGGCACGTCAACGCCGCGTGCGGCGGCCGCATCCTTGCCGACGCTGAGCAGGTTGAGCGACGAGGGCAGCAGTGCGAACAGGCCGAACGCAACGATCACCAGCGGCAGCGACGCGATCAACGTGTCGTAGCCTCCGATGTCCAGGTCGCCCATGATCCAGCGCGCGGCACGGTAGACCTGCGCGAAGTCGGCGAGGTACTGGACGAACATGATGAGGGCGGAGAGGAACGAATTGAGCGTGACGCCTGCAAGCAGGAGCACCGACGTCGAGATCGCGTGGCCGCGCCGGCTGGCGAGCCAGTACACGACAGCGGTCGCGGCCGCAGCGCCGACAAGGCTGGCGGCCGGAACAGCGGAGAGCGGCCCGAGCGCAAATGCCCCGCCGAAGATGATGACCAGCATCGCGCCGAGCGATGCGCCCGCGGAGACACCCAGCGTGAACGGTGTGGCGAGCGGATTGCGCAACATCGCTTGAAAGACCACGCCAGCCGATGCCAGTGCGGATCCAACGAGCGCGCCGGCCAGGACGCGTGGAAGTCTGGCGACGAAGAAGATCTGGGCGTCGACGTTCTGGTCGAACGGAATCGACGGGTCGAACGCGCGCGTCAGGCTGATCGACGTCGTGCCGACGAGCGGCGCCAGGACGCACGTGACGACGGCCAGTGTGCCGAAACCGATGATCGTCGAGGCCAGGCGGCCGCGAATCGACGCGTGTCGCACGCGGCGCGGCAACGAGGATTCGTCGGCGGAGTCGAGTGTAATCATGAAAGCCGACCCAGCGGCACTACGGTGAGGTGGCCGGCGAGTTCATGAAGGCGAACGTCGGCCTCCACGTCGTACAACTGACGCACCATCGCGGAGGTGAGCACCTCGGATGTGTTGCCCGAGGCCAGCACCCGTCCGTGTCGCATGAGCACGAGCGTGTCGCAGACGGAGGCGGCGAGGTTCAGGTCGTGCGTCGCGATCACCATCGTTGCCGAACGCTCGCGATTCAGGCGCTGCATCAGCAGACCGATCTCGAGTTGATATCCGAGATCGAGCGAGGCCGTCGGCTCGTCGAGCAGCAACACTTCGGGCGTTTGCGCGAGGGCGCTGGCGATGATGACGCGCTGTTTCTCACCGCCGCTGAGCGCCATGTACGAGCGCTCCGCGAGATGAGAAGTCCCCGTCGCTTCGAGCGATTCGACGAGCGATGGCGAGATCGGCGGGCCCCTCCAGTTGAAGGGGACCGAGATGCGGATGGCGGCCCATCAGCGCCATCTCGAGCACGGTGTATTCGAATGCGGGATGCGTCTCCTGCGGGACCACGGCGATCCGTCGCGCGATGTGCCGCCGCGACATCGTCGTCAGCGCGCGGCCGTCGAGCGAGACGGTGCCGCTGTCCGGCGCGAGCACGCCGGCGAGCAGCTTGAGCAGCGTCGTTTTGCCGCAGCCGTTCGGGCCGATCAGCCCGGTCAGCGAGCCACGGGCGATGCGGACGCTGACGTCACGGACGGCATGCACCGGTTCGACACTGCTGCGCCGGTTGTAGGTGTAGGAAACGCGATCGGCAACCAGGAACATTCGTCTCCTCCCGGCGTCCTTCGCGCCGGAGCACCTTGCGACTCGCGCGAGCGCGATCGAAGGCAGGGACTGATAGTTCAGGTGCGAGGTATCCTGGCTCGCGGAGCTGCGATGATTCGATCTGCCTTCCCGAGTCCGGCGGGTCTAGACCACCTGAACTCAGTGGCGTGTGCGATCGAATCTCTCCGCTTACAGTGGCGGGACCGCGTGGGTTTTCCACCCACTTCCCTCATCTCACCCGACGGGAGCTTTCCAGCGGCGAGTATAGCACGCTAGAATTTACGAAGGTTTTGCCCATCCAAATCGATGGGCGCTCACTGCTGTGAAATCACGTTTGCAGGCGGCCGGACTGGCCGACATCAACGACAAGCTGGAGCGAGGCGACCGACTGACGCTCGAGGACGGCGTTCGTCTGTTCGATTCACCCGATCTACTCGCCGTCGGGTGGCTCGCCAATCGCGAGCGCGAGAAGCGACACGGCACGCGCACGTACTTCAACTACAACCTCCGTCTCGAGCCGACGAACGTCTGCGAAGCCAGTTGTCTCTTCTGCTCGTTCGCGCGACTGAAGCCCGGCATGGCCGAGGCCTACACGATGTCGCTCGAGGAGGCGTGGGACAAGCTGCGTCAGCGCGCCAATCAGCCGCTGACCGAGCTGCACATCGTCAACGGACTGAACCCGGAGCTTCCGTTCGCGTACTACACGGACCTGCTGCGCGGCTTCAAACGGATTCGTCCAGGCATCCACTTGAAGTGCTTCACCGCCGTCGAAATCGCATTCTTCGCCGATCTCTACGGCATGACCGACACGCAGGTGTTGCGCGAGCTGATGGATGCGGGTCTCGATTCACTGCCCGGCGGCGGCGCAGAGATCTTTGCCGAGCGCGTGCGTCAGAAGATCTGTAGCGACAAGTGCGGCACCGAGCGGTATCTCGATATTCATCGCATCGCGCATCGACTCGGGCTGCGTTCCAACGTCACGATGCTGTATGGGCACATCGAGACGATGGAGGAGCGTGTCGATCACATGCTGCGCGCGCGAGCGTTGCAGGACGAGACCGGCGGATTTCAGGCGTTCATCCCGCTGGCCTTCCATCCTGATAACAACCAGATGCGCAAGCTGCCGGCACCGAGCGGCACGGATACGTTGCGCGTGCACGCCGTGTCGCGGCTGATGCTCGACAACATTCCGCACATCAAGGCGTTCTGGATCGCCACGGGTCTGGAGTTGGCTCAGACGGCGTTGTGGTTCGGCGTCGACGACCTCGACGGCACCGTGCAGGAAGAGAAGATTTACCACATGGCCGGATCGGCGACTCCCGAGGGGATGACCACGGCCGCGCTGGGTCGTCTGGTTCGAGCGGCGGGCCGGCAACCCCTCGAGCGCGACACGCTCTACAACATCGTCGATAACGTCGTCGCCTAGCGCCACCGTGCGGCGGCTTGATCCGTAAACGCCCCGAGACGGTATAATTCTCTCAGGTCCAAATCCCGCCGGGCGATAGCCCAGCAACGGGGTTTGGACCTTTTTCACGTCCCGACTTTGCGAAAAGTTTCACAAAGAGGACCAAAGCCGATGGCGTCGATCATTCCGTTGCTGACCGAGTTCGAGAAGCAACACATCTCCGAGCGGCAGGCGCTTCCTGAGAAGTACCTCGGTCTCTCCGATGCGGAGATGGACGTGCGCATCGCGGACGCCAGGCGCGCGCTCGGCGACCGGCTCGTGATCCTCGGTCACCACTATCAGCGCGACGAAGTGATCCGCTTTGCGGATTACACGGGTGACTCGTTCCGTCTCGCTCGTCAGATCGCCAGCCGGCCCGAGGCCGACTACATCGTGTTCTGCGGCGTTCACTTCATGGCGGAAAGCGCGGATGTCCTGTGCGCGCCGCATCAGAAAGTGATCCTTCCCGATCTCGCAGCCGGTTGCTCGATGGCCGACATGGCCGCGCCCGAGCAGCTCGAGACGTGCTGGGAAGAGCTCACTCAGATGGGCATCGCCACCCAGGGCGCCGCGGGGCAGGGTGTCGTTCCGGTGACGTACATCAACTCGGCCGCCTCGATTAAGGCGTTTGTCGGCGAGCGTGGCGGCACCGTCTGCACATCGTCGAATGCGATGGCGACGTTGAAGTGGGCGTTCGCGCGTGGCGAGCGCGTTCTGTTTCTCCCCGACCAACACCTCGGACGAAACACTGCCTACAAGATGGGCATTCCGCTCGACGAGATGGTGGTCTGGGATCCAGATGAGATCTGCGGCGGTCTCGATCCCGATCAGGTGAGCCGGGCGAAGATGATCCTGTGGAAGGGGCACTGCTCCGTCCACACGCGGTTCAGCGCGAAGCAGATTGAAGCGATTCGCCAGCAGAATCCTGGCGTGCGCGTCATCGTCCATCCCGAAGTGCCGTGGGATGTGGTGCAGGCTGCGGACGACAGCGGCAGCACCGAATACATCATCAAGACGGTCACCAACAGCCCGGAAGGATCCATCTGGGCGGTGGGGACCGAGGTTCATCTCGTCAATCGTCTGGCACAGCAACTCGCACCCGGTCGGACAGTCTTGTCGCTCGATCAGTTCGGTTGTCTCTGCTCGACCATGTTCCGCGTCTCACCCAATCACCTGTTGTGGATTCTGGAAGAGCTTCTCGACGGTCGCGTCCCCAATCAGGTCACCGTGCCGGACGATCAGAAGCACTGGAACCGCGTCGCACTCGACCGGATGCTGTCTATCTCCTAGCGATTGGAGTACGATCCTCGGTTCTAGAGGATTTCGCTCGACCAATCTGTGTCGAGACCGCTCGCTGAGGAGGACGAATGGCGCACGAACTGCCCAAGCTCCCATATGACTTTGCCGCGCTCGAACCGCACATCGACGCGCAGACGATGCAGATTCATCACGGGAAGCATCATCAGGCTTACGTCACCAACCTGAACACCGCACTCGAAAAGCATCCCGATCTGCAGGGGAAGAGCGTTGAGGATCTGTGCCGCGGAATCAACAGCGTCCCCGAGGCGATTCGTACCGCGGTGCGCAACAACGGAGGCGGACACTGGAACCACTCGAAGTTCTGGGCGTGGATGGCGCCTAATTCTGGTGGCGCGCCGACTGGCAAGGTTGCCGACGCGATCAACGGCTCGTTCGGCAGCTTCGACGCGTTCAAGGAGCAGTGGGGGAAAGCCGGTGCCGGCCGCTTCGGTAGCGGATGGGTGTGGCTGTTGAATGACGGCGGAAAGCTGTCGATCACGAGCACGCCGAATCAGGACAACCCGCTCATGGACGGCAAGATGCCGGTCCTCGGACTCGACGTCTGGGAGCACGCCTACTACTTGAAGTACCAGAATCGCCGGCCCGACTACATCGGCGCGTGGTGGAACGTCGTCAACTGGGCCGAAGTGAACAAGGCGTTGTAAGCCACCTAGTGCGCCACGACTGCCGGACTCGACTTCGAGGCGGCAGTTGGTGGCGCAACCGCCTTTGGCTCCGCCGGTCTGTGGGCGGCAGCAGCCTGCAGCCGTTCCTTCAACATCAGATCGGCATGCGCCAGGAAATCCTCCTTCGAAATCTTCCCGGAATCGACATCGGCCAGCAGGGATCGCTGTGCCTTGTACTCCCGATTTTCGATCCCCGCCTTGCTCTGGAGCATCCGCCATGCCTTCCGTCGCTCGACGCAGAAGAGCACCAGTTGACGTGAGAGCGACCTGAATTCCAGATCGCCGTTGGCCCCCTGAATCGTGATGTACACACCGAAGTCCGGCACGTACGAGCGATGGCTCGAGACGAGGTAGCGGCGATAGACCACATCCTGCTGCGTGATGCGGGCCAGCATGTTCTCGAGCGGAATCAGCCTGGCGAGATCATCCTGCTTCACTTTCTTCAAGTGATTCCTGAAACGCGCTTCCGTCGCGCACCAGTGCGCCACGGTGTAGCGATACGGTGCGTTCGTGCCCTTGAACCGCGTCTCGAACCAGTCCATGTCGAGAGATGGATTGCCCTTGACGTCCAGCGCCTCCTGATAGGTTTCGCCTAGCCTCGGGTTGAAGACGAACTCCGGCGCACCACGGGAGTCGCGCACGCGCTGCGCCTGCGTCAGCGCCATGTCATCGGGCACGCCGTGCTCGGGTTGACACGTGGTGAAGCACTGCAGGAACGCGGTGCCGCGGTACTCGATGCCGTCGAGGATCGCGCGGTACAACTTCGGGGCGTTCGCGATCGAGACCTGCGCGACGAACGGCGAGCCGTGACCGGCGAGGAACGTCTCTGCGACGGTCTTCTTCTCGACGTTCTTGCCTTGTGTGGCCGCGCCGAACACGTTCATGTCGTTGCCGCCCAGCATCGGGGTCGAGTCGGAGTTCTGGCCGCCGGTGTTGGAGTAGACCTGCGTGTCGAGCATGACGGCCTTGACGTTGGGCCGGTTCTGCAGCATCACCTTCGACATGTTCTGATAGCCGATGTCGCCCATCCCGCCGTCGCCGCCGACGACCCAGACCTTCGGCAGCTCGAGGATCTCCTGGTCGGTCATCGTCGCGTCGGTGAAGTGCACGTACTCGTAGAACTCGCGCGGGTTGATGACGTCGTTCTCCCGCTGCATGAGCGCATCGGTGAGCCGCTCGGGAATCACGGACCGTCGCCCGTGATCGACGATGAAGCTCTCACCGAGGAGCCAGCCAACGGTTATGCCGTCCTGGAAGAGCGAGTTCATCCATGGATAGGGATGCGGGTTGTTCGGCGGCGTCGATCCGTAGACCGTGTTGCAGCCGGTGTGCGCGGCCATCGCCATGACGGACATGCCGTTGGCGGCGCGGCCGTCTACCGGCTGCATGTTCTTGTGGATGAACGCCTCGTGGCGCAGGACCGCGGTGATGGCGCCGATGATGTCCGTGTCGGAGATCGGCCCGTGCGCCGCCATGCGTCCCTTGGTGTCCTTGTCGTCTTCACCGCCGAGGCCCATGAGCAGGTGCGCCACCGCCTGGCGGTACAGCTCGTATTCCTGCTGGCTGCGCGCCTTCAGCTCCGCGAGCTTCTGTTCGCCGGCCTTGTCGAGCTCGTCGGCCTTCCGGCGGAAGCGATCGGCCTTTGCGTGATAGAGCGGCCGCATGTACGCCTCGGTCACCGCCGCCACCGCGCGCAGGATGCTCTTCTCGCCGCAGCCCGCGCAGGCGCCGTCGCCGGAGACCAGCGCGTCGTAGTTCTTCCGTACCATCAGCATGTTGCGGAGCGTTGCGGTTTTCGAATCCTGCGGCCGCGTGTCGTTGTAGAGGCCGAGATATTTCTGCGACGTATCGGGCAACAGGTTGAGGAACGCGGTGCCGCTTTCGTGCTCGGCGTTGACCTCCTCGGTCTCCTGGACCATCCGCAGCGCCTGGTGTTCGCCGCAGGCAGTGACGCAGGCCGCGCACCCCTTGCAGAGATCCGAGACGAAGATCGAGAAGATGCCGCCCGACCCCGGGCTCTTCTTCTCCGGTGTCGCAAAGATGGCGTTGGCCTTGTGGAACGCCATCGGCACCTTGTCGATGACGCTGAAGAACTCCTCCTTCGCTGTCGGCGAAAAGCCGTTGACCGCGTGCGTGACGTCCTTGATGAACTGCTGCGCGGGTGTCTTGTCGTTCTTGGCCACCGCCTCGCGCATGCGCTCGCGCGTCTGCCTGGTGATCTCCGGCAGCAGCGTCAGCATTTTCTGTCGCTCGCTGCCGTCGCTGACGTAATTGCTGACCGCGGCATACAGAATCGTGTCGAGATCCTGCGAGCAGTTCGGGAGCGCCGTGTCGGGACAGACCGCGATGCACTCCATGCACTGCGTGCAGTTCTCGGGGATGTACAGAGGCGTCTCGCGGCGCGCGACGTACTTCGACGCGGTGTCGCCGCTGCCGGCCGCCATGATGCCGAGCGACGCATAGGCGTTGGCCGGCTGGTTGTAGCCCAGCTTCGCCCTGAACATCGCGTCGAACTCGGCGACGCGCGTCAGCGGCGGACGCTGCTCCTGTCCCTGCGGCAGCGGAATCGTCCGGCAACCGGTGCCGCACCCCTCGCTGGCAGCGATGCTCTCCGGAATGGCCATCGGCAGCAGTGCCTTGCCGCGCAGCGTCGAGCGATCGGCGGCTTCGAGTTCGCCAACCTTGATCTCGCGCACCAGCTCGAAGCCCTTGGTCATGACCTCCATGTTGGAGGTCACTACCCCTTCGCCAAGCTTGCCGAACTTCTTCACGTACTGCTTGTGGACCGCGTCGCGGAACTGCTCGGGTGTGATGCCGAAGTCCTGCAGCATCGGCGACACCGAAAAGAACGCGCCGAGAAACGCGTTCCCCTGCATGCGGAGTTGCAGGTCCCCGCGGTCGGTCGCCTCGCGCGCGATCTTGAAGCCAGGCAGCGTGAAGACGCGGATGTTCTTGTCGATGATCAGCCTCCGCGCCCACAGCGGCAGCCGCTCCCACGCGGCCTCGCCTTCCTCGTCTGACTCCCAGACCAGGCATCCGCCTTCGGACATGCCGTCGAGAGGGTTGGTGTGGGTAAAGGCCTTGGGATCGCAGCAGAGGACGACGTTGACGTGACGGAGATCGCAGTTCACCCGAATGCGTTCGGGGGCGGCGATCATGAAATACGAGGTCGGGGCCCCCTTCTTCTCTGATCCGTATTTCGGGTTCGCGCTGACGTGGATGATCTCTTTCGGGTTGCCGAACTCGTCGACGACCTTGTCGCGCTCATAGAGAAGATCGTTGAGGTCGCCGATGATGGCGCCGAGGTTCTTGCCGGTCGTGATCGCACCCCAACCACCGACCGAGTGGAAGCGGACCGCGATTGCCTTGTCCGGGAGCAGCGATGGTGTCTCGTCCGCCTTCACCTCGTACGGATGATCGACGCCGAGCACTATGAACGAGATGCCGTCTGACGCGCGCTTACCATCCTTGCGGGCACGCTGGCCGATCGCGAACTCGTACGCGCCGATCGTGTGCTCTGGTCTGAAGTCGCGCGAGCCGAGCCCATAGACACCACCGAACAGTCGCGGCATGTGATCGGCGGTCATGGCGGGCAGGCCCGCATCGCCCTGCATTGCCTTGTTGAGTGCGGTACGGATGTCGCGACCCATGGGGTTGTCCCCCGCCATTGGTTCGTCGGTCCGCTCGAGGATGATGACGTTCTTCTTGCCGGTGAGTGCCTTGACGACGGCGGCTTCAGGGAACGGGCGGAAGACGTTGAGATGAATCGAGCCGACTGTGGCGCCGCGACGCTCGCGCAGATAGTCGACGGCCGCCTCGATGTTCTCCGCCGCCGATCCCAATGACACGAACACCGTGTCCGCATCGTCGGTCTTGTATTCGGTGACCAGTCCGTAGTGACGACCGGTCAGTTCGCCGAAGTCCTTGTAAGCGGCTTCCAGGAACTCGAGAATCGGCTCGGTGAAGTTGTTGCGCCTGGCGACGACGCCCTGCATGTAGTGCTCCTGGTTCTGCACCGGGCCCAGGAGCACGGGGTTCGTGAGGTCGATCATCTTCGGCACGCGGCGGCGCCGAGGACCAAAGAGAACCCGCTGACTCTCCGTCGGACAGTCGATGATGTCTTCAGGCGCACCGAGGTACTCGCGAATCAGCGCCGACTCGTGCTTGTAGAACGTCCGCTCGAGGTGTGACGTGAGGAAGCCGTCCATCACGTTCATGCCTGGTGTCAGGCTGAGCTCGGTAACGCGACGCAGGATGAGTGCCTGGTCTGCGGCCTGCTGCGCATCCTTCCCGAACAGGATGATCCAGCCGGTATCGAGCGCGCCGTAGACGTCGTCGTGTCCGCAGTGCACGTTGAGCGCGTGCTTCGTGAGTGCTCGCGCCGCGACTTCGAGGACCATCGTCGAACACTTGCCTGGGGCGTGGTAATACTGCTCGACTCCGTAGACGACGCCCTGTCCGGACGTGTAGTTGACAACGCGCTTGCCGCAGACCGAGTGCGCGATCGCGCCCCCTTGCGCGGCGTGCTCACCTTCGGCCTCGATGGCGATGGTGTTGCGCCCGAAGGCGTTGAGCTTGCCCTCGGCGAAGGCCTGCTGGTAGAGTTCGCCGCCCTCTGTCGAAGGCGTAATCGGGTAGAAGACGCCGGCGTCGGCGATACGGGTTTCGGTGTGGTAGGAGACGAGCTGGTTGCCGTTGGCCGTAATACGAACGCCGGGGTAACGAGGCCGGAAGTTCATCAAACGCCTCCCCGTGATCGACGACGAATTGTGGCGGGCCCGAGCTGAGAGCTGAATTCTAGATCAAAAGAACTCTGGACGCTCGGGGTGCGGACGTGCTATTGAAACCTCGCGATCCCCGTCCATTCCACGTTCGAAAGGGGGCGGTCGTGCCCTTACTCGCCTGTCTCGCAGAAGTCCTGAAGCGGGAGCGTGTGCCGTATCTCACACTGCGGCATCCGCCGGCATTCACCGCACCGGAGTTGTCCGCCGTCGCCCATATTCCAGGGCGTCGCCTGGCCAAGGTGGTCATCTGCATTGCCGATGCGGCACCCGTGCAGGCGGTCTTGCCTGCGCACTATTCGGTCGATCTCGACGCACTCAATCGGCTGGTGGGGAGTGCGTCGCTGCGACTGGCGCTGGAGCAGGAAATCGCCGCCTTGTACCCGGAGTTCGAGGTGGGCGCGATGCCGCCCTTCGGCATGATGCACGGCCACCGAGTGTTCGTCGAGCGATGTTTTGTCGGCGAGCCCGAATTGGTGTTCAACGCCGGCACGCACACCGACTCGCTCTGCATGCACTACGCCGACTTCGCGGACATCGTCCATCCGACCGTCGGCACCTTCGGAGTGTCGCCCGGCAGACGACGTGGCGTGACGTTTCGACCGGAGTGAGTCCGTCAGTAACCAGAACGACGGTACTCGCGTAGTTTGCTTGATTGTGGGGGACTCTATGAGCATCGGGCGAGTTGGGATCGCGGTGTGTTTCCTGCTGGTTGCCGCGGCGACTGGGTGGGCTCAGGACG
Source organism: uncultured Acidobacteriota bacterium (assembly GCA_963818645.1). Classification (GTDB taxonomy): domain Bacteria; phylum Acidobacteriota; class Vicinamibacteria; order Vicinamibacterales; family UBA2999; genus Gp6-AA40. The sequence continues at coordinate 130,149 of CAWFTF010000024.1, forward strand.
GCGTCATTACCGGGCGCGTCACGGATCCGTCGGGTGGCGCGCTGCCCGGTGTAGACGTGTCCATCACCAGCCAGGCGCTTTTGGGTGGGAGGTCGACGGTCAGTGACGAGCAGGGAAGTTACCGACTCGCTCTGCTCCCTCCCGGCACCTACACTGTCAGGTTCCAGCTTCAGGGGTTCGGCACGGTTATTCGGGAAGGCATTACGCTGACCCCCGGCTTCACTTCCAGCCTCAACATCGTGCTGGAAGTCGGCGCCGTTGCCGAAACCGTGACCGTCGTCGGGGAGTCACCTATCGTCGACGTGACGAACGCCGTGGTCGCCACCAACTTCTCCAAGGAGTTGACGGCGGTGCTGCCGACTGGTCACGACGTGTTCTCGGTGCTGGCGATAACACCTGGCGTCCAGGTGACGGCACCGGACGTCGGCGGCAGCCGCGCGGGCTTGCGCGCGCAGTTCCGCGTGTTCGGCAGCACCTCGCAGTGGAATGTCATCGAGGGCGCCATCATGGCGTCACTGCAGTACGAGGACCCGGACGTCTACGAAGAGGTCCAGGTGGCGGGCGCCAGCAAGGGCGCCGACGCTCCCGTGGGAGGCTCGTTCAACAACTTCATCGTGAAGAGCGGTGGCAACGACATCCACGGTCTGTTCTTCTACGATCGCGAACCGCTGTCTCTTCAGAGCTCCAATCTCTCGCCGGAGCTCGAGGCGCAAGGCGTCACCAATACCAGCTCAGTGGCCCGATATCAGTCGGTTCACGCAGACGTCGGCGGGCCGATCCTGCGCGACAGGTTCTGGTGGTTTTACGCCTTTCGCAACCTCAACTCCGACAACTGGACTCCCGGCTACTACAACACCTACACGGGGGAGCCGGAGCCCGTGTTTACGGAATTGCGGAACCATGCGGTCAAGCTGAACTACCGCCTCAACTCCAATCACACGGTTGCGTATTCCGCGCAGTACAACACCAAGTCCCTGCCCAACTCCGGGGCCTCGGCGTTTCAGGACTCGGCATCGACGTCACTGACAGACTTCCCGTACTGGATCCAGGGCGCGACCCTCACGTCGATTCTCTCCAACCGCTCGACACTCGAGGTGAAGTGGGGTGAATTCGGCTGGAAGTGGTGGACCAGGCCGGGCGCCGACGAGATCTCACGGATGGATCTCGACACGCAACTCATACGCGGCGGACGCAACGCGCCGTTCATCGATCGCAGCCATCACATGAACATCTCAGGTGTCTACTCGCTGATCACGTCCGGTGGCCGGGGTGGCAGCCACAACGTTCGCGTGGGTTACGGCTACCTGTACGAAGGCGCGCCCTATGAATTCATTGCGCCGAAAGACAGCGTACGAACCTTTTGGCGCGGTGGCTTCCGGGTGCCCGCCGAGATCGAGACGTACGACACGCCGTTTTCCTTCGAGAACGACGTGACGCATCAATGGGCGTTCATCAACGACACGTGGACGAAGGGCCGCTTCTCTTTCAACGGAGGAGTCCGGCTCGATGCGTTCAAGCCCTATTACGACGAGCAAGGTAAAGACGGGACGGGGCCGTATCAAGAAGCTGTGACGTATCCCGGCTTCGAGTTCCATACTCTGAGCGGCTTCGTGCCTCGCATCTCGGGCGTCTACGACGTATTTGGTACGGGCCGAACGGCGATCAAGCTCGCCTACGGCCGTTACTCCTACAACGCCGGCACGATGACCAACGCCAACTCGATGATGGCGGGATTCGTGAACCCCATGGCTCGCACGGTCAAACGCTACCGTTGGGATGGCACGTTGCCGTACGTTCCCAATCCAGCCAATCTCCTCTCGACGCAGGGTGGCGCCAATCGTACCCTGGACCCGAGTCTCGAGCTGCCCTACACCGACGAGTTCGTGGTCGGCCTCGATCAGCAGCTCATGAAGACGACGACGCTGCGCTTCAACTACGTCCGGAAGCTCGAACGCAACCGCATGAAGCTGCAGAACACCGCGATTCCTTTCGAGGCGTACAACATCCCGGTGGCGTTTACCGATCGAGGCCGTGATCTCGCATCAACGGCCGACGACCGCGTGCTCACGCTCTACAGCCTGGACAGAGCCTATGTCGGGCGGCGCGCCGACGTACTCATGAACGATCCGCTGTTCACGGCCGACTACGAAACCTACAACGTCGAAGTCGTCAAGCGTCTCTCGGGCAAGTCACAGGTGCTGACCGGCTTCGACATCAGTCATTACGACACCTGGGGCTTCCAGTCGGCGATCTCGCAGGACATCGCCACCGACACGAGCGCATTCGGCGTGCCTCAGGATCCGAATCGACTCACGTACAACAACCGGCAGGACTACTGGCACTGGCAGTACAAGTTCCTCGGCAGCTACGAGCTGCCGTGGGGCATCTCGTCGTCAGCATCGATCCGGCTGACGAAGGGCGAGCCATACGGACGCACGTTGAACACAACCGGGCTGACGCAGGGGACGGTCAACCTCACGGTCGAACCAATCGGCACGTTCTTCTACGACACGGTCCGGCTGCTCGATCTTCGGTTCTCGAAGAGTTTCATCGTGGCTGGCACCAAGCTCGAAGGGCTGCTCGACATTTTCAATGTCAGCAATTCACCGGCGATCCTCAGCTCCAATACGCAGACGGGTGCGAGCTTCGGTAATGTCCTGACGACCGTCAACCCACGGATCGCCCGGCTCGGCGTGCGATGGAGCTTCTGAGAGCATTGTTGATTTGTGATCTTTGATTGTTGAATCGTTGTTGATTGCAGATTGTTGATCTTTGATTGAACAACGAGTGCGCGCGAGTTGAGTCCGCCCTGTCATGGCGCAGTGTGGCGAGAGCGTGGGACTCCGTCATGTCAGGCAATCAACTATCCACACTCAGAAATCATCAACGAATCGATAATCAAAGATCGCCTAATCAACAGTAGAAGACGGGCTTACTTTCAGCGGACACTTCTCGCCTGCGCCAGCCCGTCGCGCGCTGCGCCCGAGTTCGGGTCGAGTGAGAGCGCTTCGGCAAACAAGTCAGCTGCGATATCTCGCTGGCCCGCGGCCAGCTCCAGTTGCGCGAGGTTGACGTAGGTCACAGCGTCGTGCGGATCGAGGCGCAGGCTCGTCCGGAATGCGTCGCGTCCCGCGCCGATGTCGCCGGCCGACGCGAGAATTGCGCCGAGCAGGTTGTGCGCGTCGGCGTAGTTTGCGTCCAACTCGATGGCGCGGCGTACGAGTGGCAGTGCGGAGGCCACGTCGCCCCGCAAGAAGCGCTCGCTGGCTGCGAAGTACCAGCTTGCGGCGCGGTCTGGGAACTCGCGTCGCAGTACCTCCGCTGCTTGTCGTAAACGGTCAGCGTCGCCGCGATCGGCATGCAGAGACGCAAGCTGCTCCCATGCCGTGGGATCGCCTGGCGCGAGCCTGGTGGCTTCGGTTGCGACCGCTGTCGCTTCGTCGAATCGCCCACGTATTCCCAGAAGCTCCGCGAGCGAGACCCGCGGCGCTGGCTCACCTGCGCGAGACTGGATCATCGCGCGCAGCCGCCGCTCGGCATCGTCTTCCTGACGCGCCGCGGTGGCCGCCCGCACGAACCCCTCGAGAGTGATCATGTCGGTTGGGTCCAGGTCGAGGGCCGTCGCGTAGGCGCGATAGGCAGAATCAGCCGCATCCGCGCCCATCAGCATCGCGCCCCGGTCACGCCATTGCGAGGCGGTCGCGCCGGTGAGCGCGCGCGCGACGGCCGATGGTTGTTGCCCTCCGTCGAGCAAACCGCGGAGCGTGGGGGCGTGATTGGACGGCGCACCGGCGAAGACGGCAAACGGCCCGGAGAACTCGAGCGCTGTCCGGTCGTCGGTCTGGAGCGCTGACCCAGCTCCATATCTCGATGTCTCTCTGGATCCGCCGACGAAGAGCGAGAGCAGTGTAAAAGGCTCGCGCATTCCTACCGTGCGAAGGTCCTCTCCGACTCCCGGTCGCTGCCAGGCAGTGGAAAGGTCCTCCAGGCGCGGCTCGAGCGGGGCCGTCGAGCCGACGAGAAGAAGGTCGCCATCGCCGGCGAGCCACATGGTTCCGTCAGGAAACACCGAACGAAACGTTCCAACGATGGACCGGAGATCGGCGTCGCTCACGTCGTAGGTATGCGCCCATTGACAAAAGATGCCGCCGGTTGCGAGTCGGCTGCGCACCCGCTGGAAGAACTCCTGCGTGAACAGCGCCGCCACGCCGGACATCCAGGGATTCGAAGGTTCGGAGATCACGACGTCGTAGAGCCGCGACGTCAGCGAGAAGTGCGTCCGCCCGTCTCCGCGCACCAGCCGCGTGCGAGGATCGTCGAGCGCTCGCCGATTCACGTCGGCGAAATACGCCGAGGCCTCCACGACTTCGGGCGAGATCTCAATGACGTCAACTGAGACCACCGGGTGCACGAGCGCCGACGCGAGCGTGACGCCGCTGCCGAGTCCCACGATGCCCACCTGTCGCGGATTGGGATGAAGCAGCAGGGGCAAGTGCGCGAGCAGTTTCTGTGTGAGCATGTCGCGCGCCGTTGAGGCGTCGACCTTGCCGTCGATCGAGAGCGAGCGGGCGCCGGTGAGCGCTTTGACCGAGACCGTCCCGGTCGCGCCCTCGCGGTAGTAGATGAGCGTGCCGGCTGTGAGCGCCGCATGGCGATCGATGCCGGGCGGCACGAACCGCGTGTACAGGTAGCCGCCGGCCGCCAGCCACTCACGATCCCAGCCCGGGCTCGTGGCCATCCACGCGACGACAACCGCGAGTGGAAGGAGCACTGCAACTCGGTCGCGACTCGACAAACGCCCGCGGACAACCAGCACGGCAGCGCCGAGCAGCAGGCTAGCGGTGGCGACGAGCAGTGACGTGCGCAGGCCCACGGCGGATATGGCGATGAAGCCGGCCACCAGAGCCCCGACCACCGCCGCAGCGGTATTCACCGCGTACAGGACGCCCAGTCGTTGCGCCGGGATCGCGTCGCGGCTGCCGGCGAGCTCGAGTGATAGCGGAAACGCGACGCCCAGACCGAGCGCGATCGGAAACGTCAAGCCGAACGCGATCGCCAGATGGGGCAGCGCGATGCCGGCAGGCGTGGCCGAGCGTCCCAATGTGCCGGGCCCAATCTCGAGCAGTGAGCCGCCGACGAGAGCGACACTCACGCACCCCGCTATCGCGGTGGCGATCAGGGTCAACGCGAGCGCAACCGCCGGCCGACGGCCGCGCTCGGCGAGAGAGGCGCCTGCGAAGGAGCCCAGCGCAAGACCCGTGATGAACGACGTCAGTGTGGCGGCGAAGGCATAGAGCGAGGGGCCAACGACAAGAGCCAGCACGCGCGTCCAGACCACCTCGTGCGCGAACGTCGCGAAGCCGGTAAGCGCCAACACTGCCGCTGCAAGTCCGTATCGATGCCGCTCGGTGTCCCAACCATCGACGTGTGCCGCGGCGAGACCGGCTTTCGGCCTCGAGCGATTGTGCCTGGCATCCTTTGGATTGAGGCGCGTCTTCGTTGTCGCGTCCTCAGACTCAGCGACAGTGAGGTGGCGCCGGACGAAGGAGAGTGCGAGCGCGATGCTCACCGGCACTCGCCGCCATGCCCGTCAACGTCGTGCTCGTGAGGCCGATGATCGGGATGAGGACGAAGCCTGCAGCCAGCGAGCCGATCGCGGCGCCAGCCGTGTTGGCGCCATACAGGCGGCCCGCCGCCCCGCCCGGTCGCGTAGGCGATGTGACGGCGACGCGCACGGCCATGGGAAAGGTGGCACCAAGCGCGACGCCCGGCACCAGGAGCACGCCGAACGAGCTGGCGATTCTCACTGTCGAAAAGAGAAGCCCGGCGCCGTCCTCGCCGTACGCCCACGCGAACAAGGGTGTGAGAAGTGTCAGGCCGCCCGCGATCGACAGCGCCGCGACCGCGACCACGAGTTCCAGCAGCGCATAGGTCCAAAGAGCCTGTCGTCGGCTGAGCGTGGACGCAATGCGGCCGCCCAGCGCCGCGCCCAGTCCCAGTCCGCCCATGAACGCGGCGGTGACCGTGCTGACAGCGGCGGTTGTGTGTCCGAGATGAAGCGTAAGGAGGCGCGTCCAGGCGATCTCGTAGACGAGCCCGGCGAAGCCGGAGCACGCATACGCCAGCCATGAGCCATCGCTCGACGGCCATCGCCTGGAAGCAGATGGTGGGCGCGAACCGCTACCCACCATCCACTATCAAGTGACTACGGCATACGCGACGAGAGGTACACGGCGATCGAGACGAAGTCCTCGTCGGTCAATTTCGCGACGACGGGCTTCATGAGATCGGTCCACACACCATGTCGAGCGCCGGCCTGCATGTCGTACATCTGGCGGACCAGGTAGCTCGGCGAGCGGCCCGCGAGACCAGGTACGGGGCCCAGCCCTTTCAGGTCCGCGCCGTGGCAGACGCTGCATTGCACCGTCTTGCCGTTACCGCCCGTCGTCACGAGCGCCTCACCCTTCTTGATGCTGCCGGGCGGCGCATAGGCGATGAAGCCTGAGCGCGGATCGCGAAGCACCTCGGTGTGCTCGACGTTCTCCGGCGTCTCGATGATGCGCATGCCGATCGGCTCGGTCTCCTCGCCCTCGAGTCGAAGATACATGCCGCCCTGGATGCGCGTCTTCGGCACCGCCTTCGTTTCCATGACCTTGATCCACGGCGTCCACTTCATCGAGCCGAAGTAGCCGGCAGCCTGCTTGATCTCGTCCTCGGTCATCCCCTTGGCGATCGCGATCATCACGTTCGTGTTGGCCTTGCGCGGCTCGCCGCTCTTGCGCACGTCGCTCCTGAAGTCATTCATCGTCTGGATGAAATAGGAGACCGGCAGTCCCGCCACGCCAGCGTTCTCGGGACGGCCTTTGCCATTCGGGTAGTGGCACAGGCTGCACGCGCGCACGTCGGGTTTGCGGCCTTTGCGACCACCTCCGGCATTGCAGGATGATCGCCAGGGAACCAATCCGCCGGTCCGAATGCGTCACGAATGTTGGCAAGCGGAAAATTCAGCGTGCTGCCGGGGAGCGTTCGTGGAGCGGGGTCGGGCGGGGCTGGTTGCGCCGCTGGTGCCCCGGCCGGCGCGGCCGGTGGTGCCGGTGCGGATCGCATACGCCCATCCGGGGGGATCGCCGGCCGCTCGCAGCGCGCCGGCGGTAACGAGGATCGCCAGACCAACGACGACGACACAGGCGAATGCGCGCATAAGGACCTCCGAGTGTGCCGCATAGTCTAGTCGAACAATCGTCCCCTTGAAGAATCGAAAACCGGCGACCATAATCCTCACGAAACGCGTCCCGCCTGTCAGGAGGGCTGTGATGTCACGCAAACTCGGTGCGGTTGTGCTGGCTGCGAGCATCGGGCTGCTCGCTGTGGCTGTTCCTCTCCGCGCCCATCATTCCGAAGCGGCGGAGTACGACGCCAACAAGCCGGTGCGAGTGACGGGTGTGGTCAAGAAGGTCGAATGGACCAATCCCCACATCTGGTTCTACGTCGAAGGCAAGGACGAGGTCTCTGGCCTCGCGGCGGTGTGGGGCTTCTCCGGCGGTGCTCCCAACGGGCTGAGGCGACGAGGCGTCACCAAGGACTCGCTCAAGGTCGGCGACACCGTGAAGGTACAGGGCATCCGTGCCAAGGACGGTTCGCCCAATGCCGCGAGTCGAGGCGTGACGTTCTCGGATGGCCGGCAGGTGTTCACGGCGTCCGAGCAGACTCCGGCTCCCAAATAACTCCCGCGCGGGAAAGAGAGATCGACATGAAGAGCATCCTTCGTGTGAGCGCCCTGATTGTGCTCGCGGCCGTTGTCGTCAGCGCGCAGACGTCGAAGCCGGCGCCGCGATTGTCGAACGGCAAACCCGACTTCACGGGCGTCTGGGATCATCCGCGAGTGGGAGATATCTCGAAAAGCGTGGATGGCGCATGCGCGGCCGGCAGCACCGGCTGCAAGAGCGTCGCCTCCGGTCAGCTGTTGTTCACGCCGGCAGGCGAGGCCGAGTGGGAGAAGAACAACAAGCCGACGACCTACGACTACGGCTCGCATTGTCAGCCGTGGGGGTTCGTGCGCGCCTACAACACACCGTATCCGCACGCCTACGTGCATCACCCGGATCGTCTCGTGATCCTCTGGGAGCAGGACAACCGCTTCCAGATGGTGCCGACCGACGGACGTGATCTGCCGAAGGATCTCGAGCCCACCTGGATGGGGACGTCAGTTGGACGCTGGGACGGCGACACGCTCGTCATCACGACAGCGGGTTTCAACGGTCGCACCTGGCTCGACACCGCGCAGCATCCGCACAGCGACGCCCTGAAGCTGACGATCAGAATGACGCGCCCTGACTTCGATCACTTGAATTGGGACGTCACGATCGAGGATTCGAAGTACTACCAGAAGCCGATCAGGAACACTCGGACGTTCGTGCTGATGGAGAAGGGCACCGAGCTCTACGAATATTCGTGTGCGGAGAACAATCGCTGCGAGGGCGGCAAGTGTGTCGCAGCGGACGTGCAGAAGGAAGCGAAGTAGCTACGTGAAGAGCGTCTGCGCGATACGCTGCGCGGCGGCAACCCACGGACCGGGGTAAACGCCTATTCCGATCACGCCGGCCAGGCAGATGGCGATCGCTGCGCCCAGTGGCAGGTCCACTTTCACCGAGCCGTTGTGCGCCGGCGCTTCGATGTACATGCGTCGCGCGACGAGCAGGTAGTAATACAGCGCAACAACGGTGAGGACCGCGCCGACGAAGACCAGGCCAAGCAGACCCTGCTCGACGCCCGCGAGGAAGATATACAACTTCGCCCAGAAGCCGGCTACGAACGGAATCCCGCCAAGCGACAGCAGGAAGAGCAGCATTGCGAGCGCCAGCAGCGGCGATCGCTGCGCGAGGCCGCGATAGGCGTCGATCCCGTCTGACTGCTCCGATCGCGCCACTGTCTCCACGACCAGGAATGCGCCCATGTTGCCGAAGACGTACGCGACCAGATAGAAGAGCACCATCGCGACGCCGTTCGCCGACATCGCCGCCAGGCCGATGAGCATGTAGCCGATGTGCGCGACGCCGGAGTAGGCAAGCAGTCGCTTCACGTTGCTTTGCGGGATCGCCATGAGATTGCCGGCGACGATCGTGACGCCCGCAAGCATCGAGAAGAGCGGCGCCCACGCGAGCGCCGCACTTCCCGCGCCCTCGAGATAGAGCCGGATGATCACCACGAAGCCGGCTGCCTTGGGTGCAACCGAGAGCCACGCGATGAACGGCGTGCTGCCAGCCTCATAGGTATCGGGCGCCCACATGTGGAAGGGGAACGCTGCGATTTTGAATCCCAGGCCCGCGAGGACGAGCGCGAGGCCCAGCATCATGAGCGGGCGTCCCTGCGCCATCGCCGCCGGCACCGCGGCGAGGAGCGTCGTCCCCATCATGCCGTACATGAACGACATCCCGTAGGCGATGACGGCCGCTGAGACGGTGCCCACGAGGAAGAATTTGAGCGCCGCTTCAGGGGCTGCGGCTTCGCGCTTCAGGAATCCCGTCAGCACGTACAGCGGGATCGACATCAGCTCGAATGCCACGAACAACAGCACGAGTTCGCGCGCCGACACCAGCACCATCATGCCGAGCAGCGAGAACAGCAACGTGAAGTGATACTCGGGTGCCCTGCGGGCGAATGTCACCTGCCTGTTGGTCAGCGACGCGAGGACGCTCAACGCGGCGGCGGCGAGCACCAGCCGCTTGGCGAAGAGCGCCAGGCCGTCCTGCACGAATGCGCCGTTGAAGAGCGAGCTGTTTTCTTTCGTCGTGAAGGTCAGACCGATCACAGCGAGCAGGCCGACGAGCGTGATCCAGCCAAACAGCTTGCCGTCCCCCGATGCGACCACACGGGACGGATGCCGCATCAGCCCGGCCACCAACACGAGGACGCTCAGCGCGAAGAGCGCCAACTCGGGCACGAGGGGAAGCATCAGGTCGGCCGTCATCTCGGAATCGGAACAGGCATCTCGAGCTGTGTGGACTCTCGAGGCAAGACTCTCCGAAGAAGCGGAGCGGTGGCCGTGTCTACCGGACCGATAGCGATGCTGGGTGCGACACCGAACAAGACGAGGACGAACACGAGGATTCCGAGTGCGGCCCACTCAGGACCCTTCGCATCCGGCAGGTGCTGAAAGTGCGGGTCGTCGGACTTGGCGCCCCAGAAGATCTGCTTCGCCACGCGCAGCACGTAAATCGACGTCAGAAATGCGCCGATCACGCCGGGATACAACCACCACGAATGCGCCGATCCCCACGCGCCCAGGAACGTCAGGAACTCGGCGACGAAACCGGCAGTCGCCGGCAGCCCGAGCGAGGACAAGCCGCCGATGGTGAAGGCGACCGCGATGCCGGGCATCATCGTGCCGAACCCGCCCATCTTGAAGATCTCGCGCGAGTGCGCCTTCTCGTAGATCAGGCCGACGAGCGCGAAGAACAGCCCGGTCATGATCCCGTGCGCGAACATCTGGAAGACGGATCCGTTCAGCCCGTTCAGCGTGAGCGTCGCGGCTCCGAGCATGACCACGCCCATGTGCGACACCGACGAGTACGCAATCACGTATTTCAAGTCGCGCTGCGCCATCGCGCTGAGCGCGCCATAGACGATGTTGATGCAGGCGATTGTGCCGACGAGCCACGCCCACTCGACAGTCGCCTGTGGAAGCAGCCCCATGCCCAGGCGTACCACACCATACGCGCCGAGTTTCATGAGCACGCCCGCATGCAGCATCGACACGGCGGTGGGCGCCGACGCGTGCCCGTCTGGTGACCACGTGTGCAACGGCCAGATGCCGGCGAGGATCCCGAATCCGACGTAGAAGGCGAGGAACACCCACGATTGCAGCGTCGGATCGAACTGCTGCGCGGCCATCGTCAGAAACGAGAACGACCTCTGGCCGGCTCCGACGTAGAGCGCCAGGATCCCGACCAGGATGAAGGCCGAGCCGAAGAGCAGGTAGAGCGTCAGCTTCATCGCCGCGTACTCTTTCGTGCCGACGCCGGTTCGGCCGAGCGCCCAGCCGAAGATCCCTTGCGGCCTGACTTCTCCCGATGAGCCCCAGATGCCGATCAGCAGATACATCGGCAGCACGGCGATCTCGTAGAACAGGAAGAAGACGAACAGGTCGAGCGAGACGAACACTCCGTAGACGCCGGTGACCAGAATCAGCAGCAGCGCATAAAACTCCTGGCTGCGCTCCTTCACCGTCCACGACGCGAACACGCCGGCAAAGATGATGATCGACGTGAGCAGGCACATGAGCGCGCTCATGCCGTCGAGCCCGAAGAAATACGAGATGCCGAGCGACGGCACCAGCGGCAGGCTCTCCTGGAACTGGAAGCCGGCCGTCACGCGGTCGTACGTGACGTAAATCCAGAGCGACGCGATCAGCGAGACGGATGCGCCGGCGAGCGAGAGCAGCCGCACCAGCAGCGGATTGCGCCGCGCGAAGAACATCACCGCGAGCGCCGCGATGAACGGCGCCCAGGTCATCACGGAGAGAATCGGGAATCCGTTCACGTCAGTGACCAGCGCGCCCAGACGAGCAGCAGAAGAAGACCGACCGCAAGACCGTAGACGTAGTCCTGCGCGCGGCCCGTTTGAATCGTGCGCATCTCATCACCAGTCGTGACGGTCCATACGCTCACCACGTTGAGCACGCCGTCGACGATGTAGCGATCGACCCACCCGACGAGGCTGGAGAAGGCAAGTGTGCCTGCTGCCAATACGCGCTCGAAGAGATCGTCGATCCAGAACTTTGCGAGCGCCGCGTGTCGAATGGGGCCGAACATCGATGCGAGCGACGCCGCGTTGATGGTGCGGCGCTGATAGGTGAGCCACGCGAGCGCGATGCCTGCAATCGCGACGCCGACCGCAGCCGGCGTGAGCCAGCCCGGTGCAGTGTGCTCGGCAGCGCCCTCAGGCAGGGCAACGAGCCCCGGCCCGATGAACGTCGAGTAGACGCCGACCGCCAGCGAGAGCAGCGCGAGGATCCACAGAGGCAACAGCATCGGCATCGGCGGATCGTGTTCGTGCGCGCCATGATGCGCGCTCTCGTGATGCCCGGCGGCAGCCGGAGCGGTGCCGAAGAACGCCAGGAACACGACACGGAACATGTAGAAGGCCGTGAGGAATGCGACCAGCATCAGGAGCAGAAAGGGGCCCACGAGTCCGCCCGCCCATACCGATCCGAGGATCTCTTCCTTCGACAGGAAGCCGGCAAAGAGCGGGATGCCTGCAAGCGAGAGGGTCCCGATGATGAAGACGGTCGCCGTCTGCGGCATGCGGCGAGCGAGCCCGCCCATCCGCGACAAATCGTTGCTGCCGA
>CAWFTF010000025.1:0-114576 GCA_963818645.1 uncultured Acidobacteriota bacterium
GCGCCGACGAGCAACTCGCTCATCCACGCCACGCCGGCAGTGGCACCCACGAGCAGCGCAATCGACTGTGAGATCGACGTTCGGGGCGGCGGGCCGACCTGCTTGTGTGGTTGTCTGTGAGTCTTGAGGGTGAACACAAGGCTCGCGCAGTAGGTGACGAGCAGGACAACGGCAATCTCCGTGTCCATCCGGAGTTCAGGCTCCTGCCCGGCTCGCCTCGAGAGGGCGTGAAAAACCGCGGGCACGACGAGCGCGACAACGCTCAGAAGCAGCATCGTCGTCGCGAGCCCCGCCGCAGTGCGATTGAAACGTTGGACGGGACGACGCACCCCTCCGACCAGCGCGGCAAGGCCAAACACCAGCAAGGTGTTGCCGATGATCGAGCCGGTCAGTGACGCCTTGACGAGATCGATGTATCCCGCTCGAAGCGCGAAGGCGCCGATGATCAACTCGGCGATGTTCCCGAAGGTCGCGTTGAGCAAGCCGCCGATCGATCCGCCGAGGTGGGCCGCGAGAGTGTCGGTCGCGCGGCCGATGTATCCCGCGAGCGGGACGATGGCAAGGATCGATGCCAGGAAAATCGCGGTGCGTTTCCCGGGCGCGAAGACTTCAAGAGCCAACGCGGCCGTGAACGCACAAGCCAGAAGTGCGGGCGCCCCGTATCGTTCAAGCCACGAACGCAAATGCCGTCGCTCTTGCAATGCCAGTGCCTCGATCTGTTCCCCGGAGGCTCTCAGCGATAAGATGCGCCCGATGAGCCCCGAGCCCGCGGGTCATATGCTGCACCGTCTGCGTGAACGTCAGGAATGGCAGTTCTTCGCGGCTCTGCCGAAGGCGGATAGCTTCCTCGCCCTCGTCTGGTGGGCAGTGTTGCTGCTGCGCGGCGTTCTGCCCGCGCTCTTTGCCGTGGCGATGGGCGTGCTGGTTGCCGCGGTGCAAAGAGGTGAGAGCCTCGCGGAACCGCTTACGGTCGTGGGCGTCATCTTCGTCCTGCTTCAGGTCCTGACGCCGATCCATACGGCCATCGGGTTCAACCTCGGAGATCGGACCGCCGCATATCTCTACGACCGGTTGACGACGGCGTGCGTGCGCCCGCAGGGCATGGGGCACCTCGAGGACCCGTCACTCATGGGCGACCTGACGGTGGCGCGCGATTTCGACCTCGGCATGACGGGTCCGCCGTTGTCGTACTCAATGGACTTCATCGCCGGCGGTCTGGTTGGCATCGTCGGTGGCCTTGCCGCCGCCGTCGTGCTGTTCGGCTTCTCATGGTGGGCGCCAATCGTTCTGGTGAGTGCGTGGCTCGCGACACATTGGCTGTTGCGTGAGAGCGGTATCTGGCGCGATCGCAACACCGATGACGTGCGGAGCGCGCAGCGCGACGCCGACTACGCGTACCGTCTCGCGGTCGATCCACCGGCCAGCAAGGAACTGCGGCTCTTCGGCCTGGTGCGTTGGAACATCGATCGATTCGTCGCTCGGCGCACGCGCCTGCATGCGCTTCAGTACGAGGCGACGCGACTGCGTCAGCGCCCGCTCACGTGGAGCGTGCTGATCGTCACCGCTGCGAACGTCGCCGTGTTGTGGTCGATTGCCGCGGCGGCCGCTGCCGGTCGCATCGATCTTGGCGAGATCGTGATCTACGCGCAGTGCGCGGTGGCGACGTCGATGATTGCGTTCGGCGGTCTCAACTGGGCACTCGATGGCGCATCGGCGCCTGTGGCCGCAGTTCGGCGGTTGCTGCCGGCCATGGCGAGCGCTGGACGATTGACCTCCGGTGAGCGATCGGCAGCCAGGTTGCCCGCGCGCCAGATTCGCTTTCGCGACGTGACGTTTGCTTATCCCGGCGGAACGCCGGTGCTCGATGGCTTCGACCTGACGATTCCTGCCGGCACCTCCCTTGCGATCGTCGGACAGAATGGCGCCGGCAAGACAACGCTGGCCAAGTTGCTGTGCCGCTTGTATGACCCGCAGAACGGCGGAATCGAAATCGATGGCGTCGACGTGCGCAATCTCGATCTTACTGAGTGGCGGACACGGCTGGCTGCGGTCTTTCAGGATTTCACGCGATTCGAGCTCTCACTCCGCGACAACGTCGCCCCGTCTGGTGCGCCCGACGATGTGGTGCTGAGCGCGCTCGACGCTGCGGGCGCCTCGAAGCTGGCGCGACTCGATACCGTGCTGGCGCGCGGCTACGACGACGGGATAGAGCTGTCAGGCGGGCAGTGGCAGCGGGTCGCGCTGGCGCGTGCCTTGTGCGCCGTCAAGGAAGGCGCCGGTGTGGTGTTGCTCGACGAGCCGACTGCGCAGCTCGATGTTCGAGGCGAGGCGGAGATCTTCGAGCGGATCCTCGCCGCCACGCGCCACTGCACGACGATCCTGATCTCACACCGGTTCTCGACCGTTCGTCATGTCGATCGGATCTGCGTGCTCGAGAGGGGGAAGGTCGTCGAGTTCGGCACGCACGCCGAATTGATGGCCCTGAACGGACGCTATCGCACGATGTTCGATTTGCAGGCACAGCGCTTCGGCGCGGAGGACGAGGAGGGGAAAAGCTTTGACGTCCTCGCCTGACACGCGGCAGAACGTCGATCGTCTTCCGCCAGGTCTGTCGTCGATGTGGCGTTTGTGCAAGCTGGGTTACCGGCATGAGCGCGGGCTTTTGCTTGCGGCGTTCTCGCTGGCGCTGCTGTCGGCGCTGCCCGATTCGCTGCTCGCGCTCTGGTTCAAGCTGCTCGGCGACGGCGCACTCGCGCGCAACTGGTCGCTCGTCGTGTTTGCGGCGGTTGCGCTCGGTGTGTCGTCCACGGCGACGTGGTTCCTTCAGACCGTCAGCACGAGGGTTCAACGCCGATTCCGCGACAAGGTGACAATCGCGCTCGAATCGCACGTGGCGACGCTGCTCGCCTCGATTGCCACCATCGCGCATCAGGAGCGCCCCGAGTATCTGGATCGACTGGCCGTCCTGCGCAACCAGGTCTTCATGCTCGACCACATGTACATGTCGCTCTTCACGACGTGTGCGTGGGTCCTTCGGCTGGTCGTGACCGTTGGATTGCTCGTCTCGATTCATCCAGCGCTCGTGCTCCTGCTGTTGTGTGCGCTTCCGACCGTGCTCACGTCCGCATGGCGGCCAGCGGTCGAGAGAAATGCGTTCGAGCGTGGCGCGCAGGCGAATCGACTGGCTCGGCATCTCTTCGACATTGCGACGACCGCACCTGCGGGGAAAGAAGTCCGCGTTACCGGCATCGGCACTCGCCTGATCAAAGAGCGCAGGCTCGCATGGGAGTTCAGCAACCGGCCCATCTCCGCCGCCCGATGGCGTACTGCCGGGTGGCACACGGCCGCGTGGGCCGTGTTCGGTGTCGGTTACGTGGGCGCGATTGTCTTCGTCGCGTACGGCCTTGGCGCGCCCGCGGGAGATGTGCTTCTTGCGCTCGCTGCGGGCTCGCGCCTGTCGTTCTACGTCGGGGCGACCGTTGGAGAGATTGGCTTCCTTCGTGGGGTGTGGATGGATGCGGCGATCAGGCTTGCGTGGCTCGAGGACTATGCCAGCTCATTGGTGGCAAATGCCGATCAGCCGGCGCCCGCGAGGCTCAGTCAGGGCATTCGTTTCGAGCACGTGTCGTTTGTCTATCCGGGCACCGACCGCCTCGTGCTCAACGATGTGAATCTCGATCTGCCTGCGGGCTCGGTCGTGGCCGTCGTCGGTGAGAACGGAGCAGGGAAGTCCACACTCGTCAAACTGCTGGCCAAGATGTATGAGCCAACCAGCGGCCGGATCCTGATCGACCAGACCGATCTTGCGCGTATCCCGCCGATGGAATGGCGCGCCCGGCTGGCTGGTGCGTTTCAGGATTTCTTCCGTTTCGAGTTTCTCGCCCGTTACACGGTTGGTGTGGGCGATGTTCCTCGCCTCGACAATGAACCAGCTGTGATCAAGGCTGTGAGCCGCGCTGGCGCCGACGATGTGGTGGTGAAGCTGACGGAAGGACTCGAGACGCAGCTCGGTCGTACGTGGCCGGGTGGCGTGGATGTCAGCTTCGGTCAGTGGCAGAAGCTGGCCCTCGCGCGCGGCTTCATGCGTGACGAACCCATCGTGTTGGTGCTCGACGAACCGACTGCCGCGCTCGATGCGGAAACCGAGCATGCCTTGTTCGAGCGCTACGCTGCCGCCGTGCGCGATGACAGTACTGAAGGCCGCATCACCATTCTCGTCTCGCATCGCTTCTCGACCGTGCGGATGGCGGACCTGATCGTCGTGCTCGATGGCGCACGCGTCGTCGAGGTTGGATCGCACGAGGCCCTGATGGCGCGAGCGGGTCAGTACTCTCAGCTCTACGGCATTCAAGCGGCGGCCTATCGATAGCCTGTGCAAGCGCGCGCGGGCTCGCGAGCGCTCGATGCAGGAGCGCGCAATGCGTGACGCCGTTCGGTTGGCACCGAGCGTGCGTCGGCTTCGCCATCGTGGACGCTGAATTCACCGCACAAGTCGAAGCATTCGCCCGTGTGTATTTGATCCCGACGGCATGGAAACTTCTGGGTGCCGTTGCTCTGTGGATCGTCGGCGGTTGGGTCATCAAGCTCGCCCGGGCAGCCCTGAGCCGTTTCCTGCATCTGCGCCAGTTCGATGTCACGCTCGCGTCGTACGTCGAGGGCACTGCGGCGGTCCTGCTTCAGGTTCTCCTCTTCATCGCCGTCCTTGGCGTTCTCGGTATTGAGACGACCTCGTTCGCGGCGCTGCTGGCCGCTGCGGGTCTGGCGGTAGGCGCAGCGTGGTCCGGTCTGCTCGCCAACTTCGCGGCGGGCGTATTTCTACTGGTGTTTCGACCGTTCAAGGTAGGAGACACGATCGCCGCCGCCACCGTCACAGGGACCGTGCGCGAGGTCGGCTTGTTCGTGACATCGATTGTGACGGCGGACAATGTCCTGACCTACGTCGGCAACAACCGGCTGTTCTCTGACAACGTACAGAACTTCAGCGCGACGCCGTTTCGACGCGTCGATCTCACGGTACAGTTGCTGCCGGACGTCGACTCGGAGGTCGTGACGTTGCGGCTTCGCCAGCGCCTGCGTCAGATCCCGCATCTGCTCGACACGCCGGCTCCGGTGATCGAGATTCTGTCGTTCAACATTGTGGGGACGGCAGTCGCGCCGGTGCTGGCCGTGCGCCCCTTCTGTCGCAATGAGCACTACGCCCAGGTCTTCTTCGACACCACGCGGGCAATCCAGGAAACCTGTGCCCAGGTGCACGTGTGAGTTCCGCTTCTACGAAGAGCTCAACGACTACCTTCCGCCGGAGCAACGCAAGCGCACCATCGCGCACGAGATAACGGGTACGCCGTCGGTCAAGGATGCGATCGAGTCGCTCGGCGTGCCGCATACCGAGATCGACCTGATTCTCGTTGACGGCCGGTCGGTCCGCTTCGATCGTCGGTTGCGTGGTGGCGAGCGCATCGCCGTGTATCCCGAGTTCGAGCGGTTCGACATCTCTCCGCTCCATCGCCTGAGACCCAAGCCGTTGCGCGAGCCGCGCTTCGTGGCGGACGTGCATCTCGGGACGCTCGCGCGCTTCCTGCGTCTGCTCGGCTTCGACACTCGCTACGGCAACGGCCTGGACGATGCGGAGCTTGCGGCGATCACGTCACGGGAGAAGCGGATTCTGCTCACGCGTGATGTGGGGCTGCTCAAGCGCAAGGCCGTCGTGCGGGGGCAGTGGCTGCGGTCGCGCGATCCCGAGCAGCAGGTGACGGAGATCGTGGAGGCGTTACACCTGAAACGCCTGCTGCGGCCGTTCACGCGTTGCATGGCGTGCAACGGCGAGCTGGTTGCGATCGCTCGCGAAGGAAGTAGTCCGATCTCGTGCCGCCGCGGGTGTATCGTCGCTTTCGCTCTTTCAGGCAGTGCCAGGAGTGCCGGCGCGTGTTCTGGCGGGGACGCATTTCCTGCGCCTGCAGCGCCTGGTCGCGATAGGTGACGAAGTCTACGCCAACGCCAATCACCGGCCGCAACGAACGCGGCCCAGTAGAACGGGTGAGTCGACTGCCCAGCGGCTCGGCGGGCGTGCAGTACGGTGAGGTTCGCCTCGTGCACGGCATTAGCGGTATCGAGTGTCTTCTTCAGTCGACCTTCATAGAGCGAACGCATCCAGAGACGGGCTGCATCGTCCTCGACCGGCCAGAGGCTCATGATGACGGTGCGGACACCAGCGATCTGAAACGCTCGGCGGAGGCCGAACACTCCTTCACCCGCACTCACTTTCCCCACCCCGGTGTCGCAGGCCGAGAGCACTGCCCACTCTACGCCAGAGAGATCGAGTCCCGACATCTCTTCGGCCGTCAGGATACCGTCGTCCTCGCCGCTTTCCGCTGACGCTCGCCGATTGGCGCCGGCGAGCGCAACGCCAGAAAGCAATAAGGGACTCTCCGGGATGGTGGCTGGCAGTTGCCGGGCTCGAGTTCTCGTTCCGGACGCCAGACCGCCCACGGCCCGCAAGCCGTCGGTCGTGGACGGACAGGACGCACCCAAGAAAAAACCGTGTGTTGCGAGGTGGATGACTTGGTGCCTGGGTGCCTCTTGTTTGAACAGGCGCTCAGTAGCTTCGTGCGAGACAAGAACGCGAGCCGCCATACTGCCGCCGAGGCCGCGCCACAGCTGCGCCACGTCTTGCACTTCCCGCACCGTTCCAGAGAGCGGGCCAAACTGCATCGTCTGAAAACTGTCACAGTGCGATTGCGGAGAGCGCAGACTGTACGCGGCGGGTCGTGGAGAGATCTGATCCGTTCTGGCGCGCGAGAAGATCGAGGCGTCATCGAATGCCGGACCGCCAACTGCGAGGAGACTGCGAGCTGATTCCTTCGTGACTTCCTCCGTCTGAACAAGATCCCTTTCGGCTGTCAGATAGTGAATGACTGGCGCTTCTTCCAGCACGAACTCCATCTTCCCGCCCGGGAGGGCGGCTAGTGGCACCAAACTCAGCGCGTCGTCCGGTACCACGAACACAGTTGCTCTGTCCGCGAGATGTGGATAGAGCGGATCCCAAATCGCGGCGCGGAGTGCGGCGCCCGACATTCGCAGTGCGTCTGATGGGGGCTTGGTCCGATCGAGTTTGACTGGCGCGGCTGATACCTCGGATCGCCACTGGACAACCAGCGCGTCGATCGAACCGGCGTCGCCGAGTTGAACAACGACCGGCTGCCCTTCAGGTCTGACGATGAAGGCGAGATACGACGGGCGGCTGGTGGCTGAGCCACGCGCAAAGACGGTGTGGGTATAGCGCACATACGAAACGAGCGCACTTCGTGGCGGCATCGCCCTACGGATATCGGAAAGGCTTGCGCGCTCGTACAGAGCTCTGCGCTGAACTTTGCGCTGCGCTGCGCCAATGCGCGTTCTGCCTGTTCCTTCGTTCGTCGGGCCTCTTCGATCTGAATCGCATAACGGTCTGGAGCCTGCGCCTCAGGGCCTCTCACCACTAGGGCAGCCAGACGGTTCTGCGCGGAGACCAGCGAGGCGCGCAACTCGGCAACTCGGCCGATGCAGATGGAGCGGGATGCGCCCTCGACATCATCTCGTCCAGCACCAGCGCCCGACTGCTGATCAGAGCGTCGAACGCGGTCGACGCCGAACTGGGGATCGCGTCGCGCAGCAGCATGAGATCGAGGGCCTTCGGGCGGCTCGTCGCATAGTTCAGAGATTGGCGTTCCGGGAGAGAACGTGTCGCATGAGCCGAAGGTGTTCTCGTCCGGTGTCCTCCGCGGCTTTCGCGTTTTGAATCGCGGCGTCCGACTCGCCCAGCATGGCGAGCGCGACCGCGAGGCTCGCCTGAGTGTCGGCATGTGTTGGATGCGCGGGGCCTAAGACCCTGGTCTGGATGGCCAACGCCCGCTCGAGGTATGTCCGGGCGGCGCGCGCATCGCTCCGAGCCACTTGAAGCTTCCCGTATAAGTCGAGCGTCGCTGCAAAATCCGGATCCGAAGACGGTGTCTGCTCCCAGATTGCGACCGCACGAGCGGCCAGTTCCTGGGCCAGGGCGCGTTCATCCATGCGCAGGTAAGTTGCCGCAAGGTCTGTCAGCGTGCGTGCGACGTCGCGATGATTTCGACCCTGGCGCCCTCGCGGATGGCGAGTGCGCGCTGCAGAACTGGAAGAGCCTCTTCGGGTGCCCCCTGTGACAGGAAGACGCCTCCGAGTTCCGTCAGCGCCAGTGCGACGAAGACGTGATCTGGACCCAGTACACGCTCCCAGATCTCAGCGGATCGGTTCTGTTCGCGGCGGGCGGCGGCGTAGTCACCCAGGCTTGCATCTACGAGTGCCGCAGGTTGTGCACGGTTGTTGCCACGCTGTCGTGCCACTCGCCGAAGCGCTCCTCCGCAATCGCGATCGCACGTTCGAACAACTCTCGTGCACCCACGTAGTCACCAAGTCGGTAGTTCACGTTGGCGAGGTTGTTTATGTACGCCCAGGTCTCATAGTGGCGAGGGCCGAACGTGCGTTCAGCCATCGCCAGCGCGCGCTGCGTGAGTGACCTGGACTCGACGAGGTCGAGGCTGCCGACATTGGACGCAAGGCGTCGTAACGCCAGTGCCGTCGTCGGATGGTCAGGGCGCAGCGTCTGCTGCGCGACATTGAAGGCCTTCATCGATGTGTCCTTCGCCTCCTGAGTCGGCCCTCGAACCACAACTGAAGGCCAAAAAGGCTCAGCGCTTCCGCGTACCACCGGGGTGACAGGGAGATCAGCGAGGCCTCGATCGTGACCGCGTCGCGAATCAAAGCGCCCGCCCTGCCGTATTCGCCTTTCCGCTGGAATGCCCACCCCAGCGCCAGCAACGACTGTGCGACGGGCAATGAGTTGGCCGATTGGCTCTGCGTCGAAGTTCGAGGCCCTGTTGGAGCACGGGCAGGGCTTCGTCGATGCGATCGTTTCGAATCAGCGTCACGCCGAGCCGCTCAAGGACATCGGGCAGCAGCGCAGACTCGTCGCGGGTTGGCCTTGCGGACGGCTCGGAGACGAGGTGTTGAAGGATGTCGGACGCCTGCTGGAACTGCCCCGTGCTTGCGAGCGCGTCCGCCAGATTCAGTCGTGAAACGACCGGACGAGCATTGGACCATCGGGACGAGCGCTTTCGACGGCCTGCCTGGCGAGTGCGAGTGTGTTGGGGTCCGTTCCCTTTCCGTTGAGCAGGAGTGCCCTCACCAGCAACTCAGACCACACCGCTACTTCACGCGAAGCAGCGCCGGACTGCTGAATCTGACGCTCCATTTGAGCACGTGCGACCGACTCGGCTCGAACGTATTGACCGCCGGCGAGAAGATCGTGCAGCGTCTGTTCCGTGACATCGGAACTACGGGCACACCCGTAGAGCATTGTCGTCGCTGCCACGACTGCGGCAGGAGCCGCAATGAAGCAACCGAATCCCCGGCGAGGCGGTGAACGACATCCCTTTCTGATAACTGGCACCTGGATGACGCGGCTCCGTCGGGCCTGTGGCCGACAACCTCTTATATTGGACCTTGCTTGCTCTTGATAGCGTCGGCCAAGGTCCGGAGCACTCGGGTTTCGTCAGCACGCCGCGCGTTCTCGTCTTCGACGTTTCGATTCCGCGCCTTTTTCGCCACATCCGACACGGCCCGTTCTTTTGCGCCGGAAGTTACACAGGCAGTGCCTCCGTTTCCTGCCGGGACCGGTGTGATCATGGCGACGACCAGCAACCCCCCGAGGCCAGCGACGCGTTGAAAGATATCTTCTGCGACTGCGCGCTGCTGATTCAGAGCCGTCGGAGAAACCCTTTTCGGCATCCTTGCCTTCTCAGCATCCTTGCCTTTCTCAGCGTCCTTACCTTTCTCGGCATCCTTGCCTGATCTCTCGGCGTCTTTGTCCATACGTCCTCCGCCGCTGTGCGGCAAACTACTCTGGCTGCGCAAGCGCCCGGACCAGTTCATTCCAGAGCGTCTGCTTGGCAAAGAGAAACTTTTCGTACCAGTGGCTCGCGCTCGCCGGGGACCTCGTGCTGCGCGCGAACGCCGGCGATCGAGACGCCCTCGAAGCGCTCTGTGCTCGCTACACGCCGCGCCTTCAGCGTTGGGCACATGGCCGCATTCCGCCTGCTGCGCGCGGTGCGCTTCAGACATACGATTTGGTGCAGGACACGCTCATGCGAGTGGTCGAACGACTGCCGTCGTTCGAGCCCCGCCACGAAGGCGCCTTTCAAGGATATGTGCGGACAGCCTTGTGGAACCGCATTCGAGATATTGCGCGGCAGTATCAACGGACAGGGCCGCCAGACCCGTTGGATCCGGAAATTGCTGGCAAAGAGGATTCACCGCTCGATCTTGCCATCGGACACGAAACGCTCGAACGCTACGAAGCTGCACTCGATCGTCTTCGCCCTGAGGAGAAGGAACTGATCATCGCGCGCATCGAGATGGGCCTCCCTCACGCGGAAATCGCCGTGATGTTCGACAAGCCGAGCGTTGCGTCCGTGCACATGGCGCTCAGCCGTGCGCTTGTCAGGCTGGCGGAGGAGATGGCACATGAGCGGAAACGCTGACGATCCGTTGCTGTCAGTCGCCGGCAAGATCTCGAACGGCGTCCCCGTCGACTGGAACGAACTGCAGGATCAGATCGCCACACCCGACCAGGCCGCGGTTGCCGAGGAGCTTCGTTCGCTCGAGCGCTATGCGCGCGTCAACGAGGCAGTCCCTGCCTCGTGGGGCCGCTTCCAGATCGTCGAGCAGATCGGTGTCGGCACGTTCGGAGTTGTCTATCGTGCCATCGAGCCCACCTTGCAGATTGAAGTGGCGCTCAAGATCACGCGGCCTCGTCATCCTGAACTGGCTGGCGAACAGGAGAAGGCCCTCGAGGAAGCGCGCCAGTTGGTCAAGGTCAAGCATCCCAACGTGGTCAGGGCATTCGGCGCCGAACGTGTTGGCGACGAAATCGGCTTGTCGATGGAACTTGTCAAGGGTCACACGCTCGACGAGATCGTCAGGCGACAGTCACCGTTCAGCGCGAACGAGGCCGCAGTCATCGGCATCGATCTCTGTCGCGCGTTGGCAGCCGTACACAGCGTCGGAGTCCTTCACGGCGACATCAAGGCGCACAACGTGATGCGCGAGGATGGTGGCCGGACCGTGTTGATGGATTTCGGTACGAGCCGGGATCTCAATCGTCAGCCACCAGGTCCCGGTGGCGACTTCGCAGGTACGCCGCTGTATCTGGCACCGGAAGTCTTTGCCGGAAGCAGCCGCACGATGCAGTCGGAGATTTACAGCGTCGGTGTGCTTCTGTGACTTCCTGGTTTCAGGTGCACATCCGTTTGAAGGGGAGACGCGGACCGCGATCGGGACAATTGCACGAGCAGGCATAGTCCGCCGAGGCCGCTTCGCGACGTGAGGCCGGACCTGCCCGATCCGTTCATTCGTGTGATCGTCCGTGCTCTCGCCGAAGACCCCTCGCAACGATTCGCCAAGCGCCGGCGCGATGGAGACCGCGCTGGCCCAACTGCTGGGACCAGCGACGGAGCCTCACCGAAGCTCAACTCGCTCGCTCAAACTTCTGTTGGCGGCTTTTGCTTTTCTGGTGCTGGCGGTTGGATCTCTCCACGGTGTCGCAACTCAGAGGCCCATCACCGACATCCGAGCCGAGTGCATCCGGACAAGCCGAGCACACCCTTAGCAACACAGTCGTCAACAACTCCATCTGCAGCGAGCCCGACCTCCGAGTACCGCATCGACGCAGCGTTCTATCGTGACCGCACCGGGGCAGTCGAGCGGCTCACTCCTGGAGCGAAGCTGCTTCCCGATGAAACGCTCTCACTTCAGGTGGAGCTGTCGGCGCCAGCGTACGTCTACGTCGTCAACGAAGACGAAAAAGGGGAGTCATATCTTCTCTTTCCGATCCCTGGGTTGGCATTGAGAAATCCACTGCCGCCGGGGCAGCGTCATCGCCTGCCCGGCATGTGGGATGGAGAGTTGGTGTCGTGGCAGGTGACCAGCGTTGGTGGCACGGAACACTTTCTCATCGTCGCGAGCCCTCAGCGTTCGCGGGAGTTTGAGGAGATGTTCGCCTCGTTACCGCTGCCGAGCTTTGGTAAGCCCGCAGTGAAGTTGTCAAACGAGGGCGTTGGCCTCTTACGCAGTGTGGGTGGGCTGGCGGCGTCGCCTGCGCGCGGTGATCGCCAGTTGCGAATGCTTCCCGAGTTTTCCACGCCACTCGCGCCGAGCGAGGAGCACGTTCGTGGCGTGTGGATCAGGCAGGCGATGTTCGAGAACCCTGCGAAGCGATAGTCGCGGTTCAGTTGTCGGGGAGATTCCATCGGCGGAACCTGCTAATGTGGCGGCATGAGATCCGTGCTGCTGCTTCTGACCCTCTCAATTGCCGCGTGCTCGGGTTCGAGGCCGGCGGTGACGTTCCCGACCGGTGAAATCGTCGATCTTTCACATACCTACGACTCACAAACGATCTACTGGCCCACCGCGGAAGGATTCCAACTCCGCCGCGACGCGGACGGCGTCACCCCCGCCGGCTATTACTACGCGGCCAATAGCTTCTTCACCTCGGAGCACGGTGGCACGCACATCGATGCGCCGGTGCACTTTGCCGAAGGCCATCAAACTGTCGATAAGATCCCGCTGGATCGCCTCATGGGCCCGGCCGTCATCGTGGATGTGACCCAGCAGAGCGCGGATGACGCCGACTACCAGGTCTCCGTTGCCGACTTTCAGCGATTCGAGCAGGATCACGGCGCGATTCCGAAAGACGCGATCGTCCTGCTGAGAACCGGGTTCTCCACTCGTTGGCCGGGTACGCAGCGATATCTGGGCACGACGCTGCGGGGGGAGGAAGGCGCGCGCAGCCTGCATTTTCCGGGACTTCATCCGGATGCCGCGAGATGGATTGTCACAAATAGACCCATTCGCGCCATTGGGATCGATACCGCCAGCATCGATTACGGCCCTTCGACTCTGTTCGAGTCTCATCGCGCCCTGTATGAGCACGATATACCCGCATTCGAGAACCTGACTGCCCTCGATCGATTGCCGATTACAGGAGCCTATGTCATTGCCCTGCCTATGAAGATAGGTGGCGGCAGTGGAGCCCCTCTTCGCGCGGTTGCCGTCCTTCCTAAGGGCTGATACGGATAGTAGCTCTTGACGGGATGTAACTTTCGATCACTGATCGATTATGCCCGTCGCTAATCCGTATGCCGAGGATCTGGGAAACCGCAAACCGCTCGAAGCCCTCGGAGACACCGCAGAACGTATTCGTCAGTTAGTCACGCCCTGGAGTAACGACCAGTTCGAGAGAAGCTACGCGCCAGGTAAGTGGAGTGCGCGGCTTATCCTCGTGCACCTCTCACAGACGGAGCTGGCACTCAGCACCCGTGCACGCTTCGCGCTCGCCCAGCCGGGCTACACGGCTCAGGCGTTCTCGCAGGACGATTGGATGCCTATCGATCACGGCGCCGATCGCCCGCATCGCGCTCGCCGCATACACGTCGCTCCGCGGCCTGAATCTTGCGATGTGGACACGTCTGACGAAGGAGCAGCTCGATCGCAGGTTCTTTCACCCCGAATATGGTGAGCTGACGGTCGGCTGGATCATGGCGCAGATGGCCGGCCACGACATTCACCATTTGAAGCAACTACAAGCGATTCATACGTAGACAACCGATAGTCATAAGGAGAGGCAAGTGGCAAGAGGATCAGGTGGACTGACTGCAGAACGGCTCCGCGACCTGGCTCGCAGCGGTGCCGACACCATGCTCAAACAACTTCGCGCAGAAATTATTGCCATCGAGCGAACGTTTCCAGAACTGGCAATACCGCAGAAGCGCCGGGCCGTTCGTGAGGCGTTTCAGAAAGTGCGCAGGCGCGTGCGGACGATGAGCGCGGCAGAGCGCAAGGCGGTGTCCGAGCGCATGAGGAAATACTGGGCCGAACGGCGGAAGGCCAAAGCTAAGGTGAAGTAACTCCGCTGATGAGCGCATGCCGGTCGCTGGCCTGCCTGACCTCGAGATCGAGTCCGGCAGCGGCGACCTGTTCGCGAAGCTCGTCGACGGTGAACGCGGCGCACAGCGAATTGTAGAAGTCCTCGCGCAGGATCGGATCCTCGCGCGCCGCAACACGGTCCACGATTCGATGGGCCTCTTCGGGCGTCGGTGGGCGAACCAGGTCCATCACGTAGACCACAGCGCCAGGCCTGCCGAGTCGTGCGATCTCCTTCCACAGCACCGACGGATCCGGGACGTGATGCAGGAGATCCTTCGACAGCACTGCGTCGAAGCTGTGCGCCTTCAACGCCACGCCAGGCACATATCCCTGCACCAGCTCGATGCGGTCGCTCAGTCCCTCCGTCATCACCGCTCCACGCGCCAGCGCGATCATCGGTGCTGAGGCGTCGATTGCGGTGATATGAAGATCGGGCAGCGCACGTGCGAGCCTGATCATCACGTCGCCCGGCCCGCACCCGATATCCACCGCCGTACGCAGGGGCCGTGGAAAATCGTTGATCAATCCATCGACGAAGAACTGGTTCGACGAGCTGAAGTCCGCCCTTGCATACGCAATCGACTGCAGCTCATCGTCCATGAGCTCGGGTTCGAGCACTCGCTCCATGAATGCCTATTTGCCGACGAGGTGCGGCACGTCTTTTTCGTTCTCGAGGCACGCGTACTCGAGGAGGTCTGTGTCGAGCGCGATGTGTTGATTGACATTGACGGTCCAGGGCTTCGTATACGCCTTCGGATCGTCGATCGTCACCTGAATCTCCAGCGTGCCGTAGTTGGGCCGGCGAAACCGCTCGGTCATTCGCGCCTGATCGGTCAACGGGCTTCCGTAGAAATCGGCCCACAGCCCGTCGCGCAGTCCGATCGTTTCCACGACCAGCGTGTCTCCGTCCCAGCGTCCGGACGAATAGCCATACCAGGATGGCTGCGGATCCTCAGGCAACCGTCGTCCGTCGGTGAAGATCTGACGGAACTCCATGTTGCGCTCGTGAAGGATCACAACGAGACCGCGTGACTGGAGAATCTTCTTCGGCAGCGGATGCGCCAGCATCTGCAGCGGTCCCAGTGGAAGGCAGCGCGCATCGGGATTGTCCTTCGCCTCGTCGTGCCGTCGCTGCGCGGCAAGCGTCGCCGCCCACGGTTGAAAGGGAGGCGCGCCATTCATTCCGTGAGCGAGATCGAAGAACACGGTCTTCGGTGTGGCACCAAGCCCTTCGCCACCCGGGGGACCGTAGCCGTCGTTCTGCCAGACACCCGAGAGATCAGGTTTGCCATCGGCAGCGCGAGGAGTACGCGCCGACAGGTCAGGCTTGCCGTCGCGCGTTCGCGGAACGGCGGCCGTCGGATAGCGGATCCACTGGGCGGCCACCGGCATCGCGAGCGCGCTCCATGCCGTGGCCACGATGACCGCGAGCGCGGACATTCTCATCGATGCCTCCGGCGCCGGAGACTATCACGAGCCGCTCCGAGTCTGAATCGATCCTGAATTGTTTGTCAGGAGATCGCCGCGCAAAATTCAGAAAATCTTCAGGTAGGAGCCTCAGTGCCTCCCTATACAGTCGAGTCTTTTGTTTGGGAGTTGGGCTCTTGGGAGTTGGGAGTTTCTCAATGGAGGTGCAGGGAATGAGGGCACTGCGTGCCAGGTTCGTTCTACCAGTCATCATCCTGTGTGCGTTCGCGACACAGAGCGCCGCACAGCAGCTTTCTTTATCCGGTACCGTTCGCGACAACGCAGGCGTGATTCCCGGTGCGACCGTGGTCCTGAGTTCAGGCGGAAGTCAGGTGTCGACGGTGACCACCGACGAGGGCGGCAGCTATCGTTTTCCGGCGCTGATGGCGGGCAGTTTCGAGCTGACGTTCTCGATGCGCGGGTTCGAGACGATCTCTCGCACAGTCACGCTGACGAGCGACACGCCGGCAATCGACGTCGTCATGTCAGTGGGGCGCGTGTCGACGACACTGACGGTGACCGCGTCGGGCGGAAAGGCAACCGCAACTCGACTGCCCGTCGCCAACGACGAAGTCCCGGCGCAGGTAAGCTCGATTCCGCAGGAACTCATTCGGCAGCAGGGCTTCAATACCGTCGGCGAGGCGCTGCAGAACGCGTCTGGTGTCCAGGCTGTCCGGTGGTACGGAGCATACGAGCAATACACCATTCGCGGGTTCAGCGATCCCGATCGCGACTCCTTCAACGTCGTTCTGCTCGACGGCATGCGCATGGGCGGCAACCGCTATGCCACGCAGACCAACAACATTCAGAGCGTCGAAGTTCTGAAGGGACCGAGCTCCGTGCTCTATGGTCGTGGCGCGGTGGGCGGCACCATCAACATCGTCAGAAAGAAGCCGCAGGCTGTGCGCGCGTACGACTTCAGCTATCGCGGAGGACGATTCAACACGCATCAGATCGCCGGTGGAGCGACGGGCGCCGTCGGTGGCAGCGAGAAATTCCTGTATCGACTGGATTCGAGTCTCGAACACAGCGACGGCTGGCGTGATGCGGGAGCCGACAGGTTCAACTTGTCTCCCGCACTGACCTGGCTGATGACAGACACGGCGCGGCTGACCGTGCACCAGACATTCAATCGCGACCGCTTCGATGGTGATGGCGGCGTGCCGCTCAACATCATCGACCTTGCCAGCTTCAAGCCGGAGCTGCGGTTCAGCCTGCCGCAGGATCGCGTGCTCGTCGAGGACTCTCAGACGCAAGTGCTCTTCAACGGCAACCTGTCACCAAAGTGGGAGTTCCGCAATTCGCTGATGATTCAACGCACCAGCGACAAGTACTTCGTCACCGAAGGAGTCTACGGCGACCCGGACGCCGACGAGGTCTTCCGCGAGCCGCTCGACTTCCATCACATCCGGCGGCCGATCCAGAACCAGTCAGAACTGGTTGGCCGTCTCGGCGGTCACAATCTTCTGTTCGGATACGAGTATCAGCGCGACAAGTACCGCACGGAGGTCACCGCCGGTGACGATCCCGACTGTCTGTGCGGCTACTGGTGGCTGACGATTGCGCCCATGAACATCTCGACGCTGGAAGAAACGCAGACGCCGCTCGACATCGAGACGATCGAGCGCACGACCTTCGTCGACGACCAGATCAATTCGTTCTACGCGCAGGATCAGATCGACCTCTTGCCGCAGGTGAAGCTCAACATCGCGGGCCGCGTCGATGACTACGGGCGCAATGTGGATCGAGTGGGTGGGAACCCGTTCACGCCGGTTCACCGCGACGAGACGGCGTTCTCGTACCGTGCCGGCATCGTGTATGCGCCGCGCTTCGATCAACAGGTCTATTTCGCGACGTCGAGTTCGTTTACGCCGGTCAACACTGTGCCGCCCGACGGTTCCCAACTCGATCCCAGCACCGCGCGCAACTACGAGGTGGGTCATCGCTGGCAGGGATGGAACGGCCGTGTGGACACGAGCCTCGCCGTGTATCACATCACCCGCAACAACGTGACGGTGCAGGAGTCGGTCACGACGTTCCGTCAGGTTGGCGAGCAGACGGCGTCAGGGCTCGACGTGGACATCAACACGGATCTGGGCGGGCGGACGTATTTGATCTTCAACTACGGCTTCTCGACGCCCCGTTACGACGATGCCGAGGAACTGAGCGGTCTGCGCCCGCGATTCGTTCCACGCAATCTGCTGAACCTGTGGGTCCGTAAAGACTTTCAGCGCGGCTTCAACGCGGCGTTTGGCGCGCGCTTCGTCGGTGAGCAGTTCGTCAACGACGACAACTCGGTCCACCTGGACGCCTACACGATTTTCTCAGGCGCAATCGGTTATCGTACCGACCGCTGGGAGTGGACGTTGAACGCCGAAAACCTGTTCAATAAGACGGACTACTTCCTCCCGGGACACTTCAGCAACAATGCGTTCCCGGGTCAGCCGATTAACGTGAACAGCACGATTCGGTTCAAGTTCAACTGAGGCGTGCTGCGCAGGAGTGCCCTGATGCGAACCATCCGGATGTCGATCGGTCTTTCAATGCTCGTCTTCTGCCTGGCGCTGATCGGTGCGTGCCAGAGCCAGCCTCAGGCACCAGCCGCCCCATCCGCGCCAGCGGAGCCGACGTATCTGCCGACGGCGACGATCAAGGACCTGATGCTGTCCATCGTGGATCCTTCGGCCGACGTCGTGTGGCTGTCAGTCACGACGATCGTGGATGAGAAGGGGCTCAAGGAGACGATGCCCAAGACCGACGAAGAGTGGAAGAAGGTTCGCCACGGCGCGATTGCGCTGGCGGAGGCGGCCAACCTGCTCAAGATGCCTGGCCGGCGAGTGGCGCAGCCGGGTGAAAAGTCAGACACGCCGGGCGTCGAGCTCGAACCCGAAGAGATGGATGTCCTCATCGCGAAGGATCGCGCGGCGTGGCACGAGCGCGCGACGCACCTTCACGACGCTGCGATCGACGTGATTGCGGCTATCGATGCCAAGGACGGCAACAAGGTGTTCGAGCTTGGCGAGAAGATCGAAGAGGCCTGCGAGAACTGTCACAAGCAATACTGGTATCCGAACGAGGTCATCCCTCCGGTGCCGGCGAATACGAAGTAGCGACCTGATAGTCGCGTCACGGTTGCGCGGTTTCGGCCGCCGGCCGTGACCCACGAAGCCAGCGCACGCGCACGACGCGCGTCCACCACATGATGAAGCCGGTGACGAAGAGCACCGGCGGTGCCATTCCAAACAGCAACCACGCCACTCTGATGCCGTTGCCGCCGAAGTTGCCGACGTGCAGCGGCGTGAGCCACGCCATCACGATGTCTCCGGCAGACGGTCTGGCCGGAGGCGGCACCACGACCGCTTCACCCGTGTATTGATCGAGATAGACGGACGTCAGTTCGGGGTTGGCCGGCGTGGGCTGGACGCGCGAGAACATCACGAGAAACGATGACGTGTTCGGACGAAGGCAGCACGACACGCGCGACGTGCTGTCCTGGCACTCGATGTTGGGCCTCGTCGACGAGCGCACGCCATGACGGGCGCGACGCCCCGCCGAGTGCTGGCTTCGACTGCGGTGTGGCGATACGCGTGAGCGGAGAGATGCGATTGACGGCCAGCCGAAACGGCGTCGGGAATACGAAATAGGCGCCAGTAGCGGCCCACATCGCGATCAGCGTAACGGCCCAGAAGCCGACCGCACTGTGCAGATCCCGGTTCACCCGCCTCCACTGCCTGCTGAAGTCCACCATCAGGCTGCGCGTCCAGTTACTTGTCCCAGGCCACCAGATCACGAGACCTGTCACGCACATTCCGAGCAACACAAGTGCGCCCAGGCCATTGACGAGACGACCCCTGCGGCCACCGAGCAGATCGAAGTGCAGGTCCTGAAGCGTGCGGACGAACGACTGTTCAGGCACCTCGCCCAGCAGTTCTGCACTGACCGGATCGAGGAGCACCGTGACGAAGCGATCACCACTGGTCGCATAGGCCAGATAGGTCGGACGTGTCGTCGTGGGCGCTTCGACGCCCGACACTCGTGAGTCGGGATAGGCCTGCTGAACGCTCTCCATCACGGCCACCGGATCCGCGAGCGAGCCGGACGTGCGTGGTGTGAAGAGAGCGGGATGCATCGCCCGCTGGATGTCAATCCTGAACACCAGCACTGCGCCGGTCGCGCACACGACGAAAATGTAGAGGCCAGTCAGCACGCCGAGCCACAGATGGACCTGGAAGATGGCACGTCGAGCAAGAACGGATTGAGGCCGATCGAGGAAGGTCCTCACGTACCGGGAGTGTGCCGTACACTCGCAGTACTGTGCGAGTGCTGATGGTCGAAGACGATGCGACGATCGCGGACTTCGTCAGCAAGGGACTGGCAGAAAGCGGTTACGCGGTAGACGTCGCGACCGACGGCGAGCGGGGAGTCGAGCTGGCCCTCAAAGGCGGCTACGATGCCGCGATCGTCGACGTCATGCTGCCGCGTCTCGACGGCCTGACGCTGATCGATCGCATCCGCGCGCGCGGCGTTGGTACGCCGGTCCTCATCCTGAGCGCGCGCCGAACCGTAGACGACCGGGTCAAAGGGCTTCAGGCGGGCGGCGACGATTACCTGACCAAGCCATTCGCGTTCGCGGAGCTGCTGGCGCGTCTCCAGGCCCTCATCAGGCGATCCACAGGTCAGACCGAACCGACGCGGCTCTCGCTGGGCGATCTGTCGCTCGACCTCCTCAGTCGGCGAGCCGAGCGGGCGGGGACGCCGATCGACCTGCGCCCTCGCGAGTACGGGTTGCTGGAGTACCTGCTGCGTAATCAGGGGCGCGTGCTGACCAAGACGATGATCCTGTCGCACGTCTGGGGCTACAACTTCGACCCCGGCACGAACGTCGTGGACGTGCTCGTCTCGCGTCTGCGCGAAAAGATCGATCGCGACTTCGACCCCAAGCTGCTTCACACGGTTCGCGGCGTCGGCTACGTCCTCAAGGCAAGCTGATGGCCGAGACTCCACCGGCGGCTGTCGGACACAGAGCCCAGCGGCCGGCTGGGTCTGCGCCTCGCTTTCTGGTACGCGGTCGTCTTCGTCGTCACGTCGCTGGCGATCATCCTGCTGACGTACCGCTTGCTCGAGGCGTCGCTCGTGGAGCGCGATCAGCAACTCGTGGTCTCCACGCTGCGCGAGTACTCGCAGCGATACGCAGAGGGCGGACTGAACTCGCTCGCAGAAGCGGTGGATATCGAGCAGCGATCGGGCCGGCAGGAACGCCTGTTTGTCCGCGTGGTGCGAGGCCAGTCGGAGACGTTCTTTCTGAGCGCGCCTGACGCGTTCAACGACTTCGATGTCAGTCGCCTGCGCGGCCTGAGCGGCCTCGAGCAGATCCTGTCGCAGTCGGGGACGGCGCGACTCGAGGTGGCGTCGGCGCGGCTGACGGACGGCACGCTGCTCCAGGTTGGCAAGAGCACCGAGAATCGCGAAGCACTGCTCGCACGCTTTCGCTACGTGCTCACCATCGTCTCGCTCGTCATCGTGGCGGTTGGCCTGGCCGGCGGCGCGATCGTGACGCGCTCGACGCTGCAGCCGATCCGTCAGCTGATCACGGCGGTGCGAGACATCATTCGCACCGGGCGCATCGACGCGCGAGTGCCCGTGCGTCCGGAGCGTGATGCCATCGACGAGCTCAGTGCGCTGTTCAACGAGATGCTCGATCGCATTACGACGCTCATTCGCGGCATGGAGCACGCCCTCGACAATGTCGCGCACGATTTGCGCACGCCGATGACACGCCTGCGTGGTGTTGCCGAACGCGCGCTGCAGTCCGACGACGTGCAGGCACAACGCGAGGCGCTGGTCACCAGCCTCGAGGAATCGGAACGCATCCTCGCGATGCTCGATACGTTGATGGACATCTCCGAGGCCGAGACCGGCACGATGCGGCTGGAGATGAGCGACGTTGCCGTGGCGTCGATCGTCGAGGACGTCGTGGAGCTGTACGAGATCGTCGCCGAAGACAAGCACATCGAGGTCTCGACGAACGTCGAACCAGGCCTGACCGTGCCGGCTGATTCCAGGCGCCTGCGTCAGGTGCTCGCCAATCTCGTTGACAACGCCATCAAATACACGCCCTCAGGTGGCCGCGTTTCGGTGAGTGCCCGCCGTGAAGGCGCGGTCGTGCGCTTTGATATTTCGGATACCGGCGTCGGGATCCCGCCTCACGATCTGCCGCACATCTGGGATCGTCTCTACCGCGGCGATCAGAGCCGGGCGGAGCGCGGACTTGGACTCGGGTTGAGTCTGGTCCGCGCCATCGTCGCCGCGCACGGCGGCACCGTCGATGTCGAGGCCGAACCCGGCCGCGGGTCCACGTTCATCGTCAAACTTCCTGTGGACCGTCATCACGCTCTACCACCCACCAACCACCATCCACCACCACCATCCACCAACCACCAACCACCAACCA
Source organism: uncultured Acidobacteriota bacterium (assembly GCA_963818645.1). Lineage (GTDB taxonomy): Bacteria > Acidobacteriota > Vicinamibacteria > Vicinamibacterales > UBA2999 > Gp6-AA40. The sequence continues at coordinate 21,911 of CAWFTF010000025.1, forward strand.
CCTTCCACCAACCGGTGCCCATTACACGCATGTAATGTTGGTGTCACGACCTGGAAAGCTTCTGGTTCGTCCTACTCGATGTGAGCAGTTTTTCGAGCAAAGGAGTTACGAGCCATGTTCAACTTTCCTCGGCGACCCGCCTTGACTCGCGCCGGAATCGGGGCGGTGCTTGTCGCGCTGGTCGCCATAGCGGGCTACAACATCGGGTTGGCGCAGTCGCCGAGCGCCGTCGTGTCGGCCGCGCAGTCGGCCGTCCGCACCGTTGACACGCCACATCTCAAGGGGTCCGACACCACGACGCTCGTACGCGCCGGTGGTTGACGCCGTCGCACCGGCGGTCGTCACCGTTCGCGTCGAGAAGAAGGCGTCGGTGGTTCCAACGCAGTTTCCCGACGACGATGACCTGTTTCGCTTTTTCGGGAGGCAGTTCCAGCTTCCGCGTCAGCAGCGCGTGCCGCGGCAGTCAGGGCTCGGCTCGGGCGTCATCACGACGACCGATGGCTACATCCTGACGAACAACCACGTGATCGACGGTGCCGACCAGGTGCGCGTCGAATTGCCCGACCAGCGCGTGTTCGACGCCAAGGTGATCGGGGCCGATCCGGCAAGTGATCTCGCGGTGCTGAAGATCGACGCAGCGAATCTTCCGACCGTCTCTATCGGCGACTCGAACAAGGTGCGCGTGGGTGACGTGGTCCTCGCGGTTGGCAACCCGCTTGGTGTCGGACAGACCGTCACGATGGGCATCGTCAGCGCAAAGGGTCGAGCGACGGGCGTTGGCGACGGTAGCTATGAGGACTTCCTCCAGACCGATGCGCCCATCAACCAGGGCAACTCGGGTGGAGCGTTGGTCAACATCAACGGCGAGCTCGTGGGCATCAACTCGCAGATCCTCACGCCGACCGGCGGCAACATCGGACTCGGCTTCGCGATTCCGTCGAACATGGCGCGTGAGGTCATGGGCCAGTTGAAGACGGACGGACGCGTGCAGCGCGGCAAACTCGGCGTCTCGATTCAGAGCGTGACGTCGGATCTCGCGGCCAGCCTGAAGTTGCCGAGCACCAGCGGTGCGCTGGTGAACTCTGTCGAGCCGGGAGGCGCGGCCTCTCGCGCGGGACTGAAGCAGGGTGATGTGATCACGGCGCTGAACGGCGAGAAGGTTGCCGACAGCAACGCGCTTCGCAATCGGATCGCGGGAGCGAAGCCGGGATCGACCGTCGACCTCGAGATCGTCCGCAACGGGAAGACCGAGAACGTGCACGCGACGCTGGCGGCGCTCGAGCCGGCGAAGCAGCGTGCGGCGCGCGATGACCAGGACTCGGAAGGTCCGGAGTTCGGACCGACCGGGATGGCGGTGGAATCGCTGACGCCGCGGGTCGCACGTGAACTCGGCCTTTCGAACGGCAAGGAAGGGGTCGTCGTTCGCGACGTCAACCCGGACGGTGCGGCGGCGGCTGCCGGACTGCAGCCTGGCGACGTGATCAGCCAGGTCAACGGCGAAGCGGTGAAAACGCCGAACGAGCTGAAGTCGGCCCTGGCGGCGTCGCACGAGCGGCCAGCGCTGCTGCTCGTCACGCGTGAGAACGCGGACATCTTCCTCGCGCTGCGACATCCGCGGTCGTAACCTCAAAACTCCCAATCTCCAACTCCCAACTCCCAACTTCGATATTGGGAATTGGAATTTGGAGGTTGGGAGTTGATCTTCTCAGGATCTTTTCAAGACACACATTTCAGAGCTGAGTGTCACGTCCATCTGTTCCATCGCCTCGACGCGCTCGGACAGTGTGAATCGAGCGCCCCGGTACGTGCCGCGCAGCAGATTCAGTAACGCGTCTCGTTCCAACGTGAGTCGCTCCCGGATCGGGAGTCGCTCGACGACCTTGAAGTGGGTGGCGTGCTCGGCGAGCATCGCGTCGACGCGGTCGCGTTCGACACCTTCTCCCTGAACGACGGTTCGTAGCTCAATCAGGTCGTCAGGCGCTGGCAGCACGGCGATCAGCACGCCACTCGCTTTCAGCACGCGCGCGCATTCAGATGGATTCCGTCGCCCGTGGATGGAAAGCACGACGTTGACGCTGTCGTCCTGAAGCGGGAGACGACGATCCGCGTTGGCAACGACCCATGTCAGTGAAGGAAATCGGCGGGCGGCGAGTTCGACGGCGGCTACGGACAGGTCGATACCAATCCCTGAGATCGGCCGCGCCTTGGTCAGGCCGCCCAGCATCTCCCCGCTTCCGGAGCCCAGGTCGATGACGATCGCATCTGCTGGTAAGAGGAGAGCGGCTGTCGTGTGGACGACCGCATCGACGATGGCGCGGCCGACTCCCGCCTGTTCGAGCGCGGCGCGAGCGTCCACCGCCGCCTTTGAATCGCCCGCGACGAGCGATCGTCGGTCCTGCGGCTGCAGCAGATTGACGTAGCCACTGCGTGCGATGTCGAACGAATGACCGGCGGAGCAGACGAGGGCGCGATCGCGGCGCGTCAGCGGCAGGCCGCATCCGCGCACGCTGCAGGCAAGAACTGAGACGGACACTAGGAGCCTGTCCGAGTACCGGCATGAGTCGCGCCCGGCGGGTTCCGGCGGCGTGCCGGCATCTGCGGCGTTGCCGCTCCTGGACAAGGGCCCACCTTGCCGGCGTCGCGGCGCCTGGCATCTGCCGACACGGCGCTCGGAACGCGACTCATGCCAGTATCGGACAGGCTCCTAGGCGAGATCTTCTGACAGCGTCGGCTCTCGCGAGCCGTTCGCATTGAGGGCTCGCGCGAGCTTACGCCCCAGCACTCTCCACGCAAGGATCAGCGACGTGACGCAGAGCGCCGTGCCCCCGAGCATCAGCGTGATCACGACGATGTCCCAGAGCGGACGATAGTTATAGAGCCAGGGGAAGTTCAGCGAGTGGAGCCCGTTGTACAGCCACCTGTTGACCCAGTTGCCCGAGTTGTAGGTCTGTACGATGCGCGCGGTCTTCGGGTCGATGTAGTAGCGTGTCTGCTTGCCGGTCGTGGCCTCCGCAAGGATCACAGGCAGCGGGAGACGACGGGTGCGATCCAGGTAGTAGCGATCGTACTGATTCAGCACCCGCGTCGTCATGTGTCCATCGGCGGCGGCTGAGACGATGCGGACGATGTCCTTCTGATCGAAGCCGGCTCTTGGATCCCCACGCATCGGGATGACACGGGTATCGCCGTCGGCGAGCCGGGCGAGGTAGATCGCCTCGCCATTGAACGCCATCAGTTCGAGTTCCTTGACCTGAAGGTCGCCAAGCTGTTCGAGCGCCTGTTTCGGGTGCTTGGCTTCGAATCCGGTCGGGTCGAGATCGCCGTGCAAAGCGGCGCGGACATTTGGTTCGCCGCCGGCACGCCGCTGCTGCACGCGATCGTTGAACGAGGGAAACGGGTCCATCGACAGCATGCCGCTGAACGCATACGTCACCGTCGCGACGCCGAAGATCAGCCCGAAAACGGTGTGCCACCGCTTCTGACCACGGTACGGGATGCTCGTTGGCGCGCCGGCGTAGCGATACTTCCGCGACGGCGAATACATCCAGATGCCGATGACCACGCCGATGATTGCGGCGATCGTGCCGATGCCTGACGACCAGATCACGACCCGGCTCCATTGCGGTCCGTTCTTGCGGAGCGGCGTGAAGTAGAACCAGTGAGGGATGGGGCCGAGGTACGCACCGATGCGCGAAGCGGTCGTCGTGTACTGCACGACCTCACCTGACGATTGCGACACGTAGACCTGCTCACCGTTCGGCCATGAGTACTTGAAGACCGGGCTCAGATCTGCGAGCCGCGTCTGCAGCGTCCATTGATCGACTTCGGTGATTTCCTCGACGGAGGCACTACTCACAGGCTGACCAGTCCATGTGGACGCAAGGCGCTGCACCAACTCGGTGGGAACCTCGCCTTGCTCCTCGCCCGTGTCTGCGTAGAGCACTGGTCCGCCACCGCCGCGACCACCTCCCACGCGATACGCCGGCCGGCCATCGAAGGAGGTGAGCGTGAGATCCTCTGGATCCACGCCAAGCTTCTCTGCCGCCTCACCGGGCGAGACCATCACCTTGGACGCCTGAAGAATCGGCAGCCGCTCGAAGTGAGCCGCGGGCGTCACGCTCGGCATCGGGAAATACATCATCCCGATCCCCGAGGGGAACCAGAGCAGAAAGAGCAGGCAGAGGGCGATGCCCAGCCAGCGGTGGACGAAGATGAGCGCGCGTTTGACCATCAGATGTCCTTGCTCGCGGATGCTACTCGGGGTCCCGCTCGCGATGGAACTGAAGAGATCCTGAATTCCTCGTCAGGAAGCTGTCAGCCCCTCGAGTTCTCTATTATTTCTGCCCCGCGAGCGTCATGCGATGACCGAAGTGGCGCTGGACCGTCAGCCATGGGAGGCCGGCGGCCGAGGCCAGTTCCTGCATCTCGTCGGGCTTCAGCGACCGTCGAATCGACAGCGGGCCGTCGTGATGCAGGATGGGATGGAACGGCTTCGTGAAGAGCCAGGTCCAGACGTAGGCACGGCGCGACCGCACGAGGTCGTTGACGACGATGCCACGGGTGGCAAGCCGATCGAAGGCCTTCAACGCGCTGATGATCTGTGCGTCGATGAGGTGGTGGAAGAAGAGAGCGCAGGTGACGTAGTCGAACGTCTGATCGCGGAACGGAAGCCGCTCGACGTCGGCGCAGACGAGGCGCAGCCGCTCATCGACCGGCGGAACGCGACGCGCGTAGTCGAGCGCGCTCGTGAGGATGTCGGTTGCGGTCACGCGCAGGTCGAAGCCGCGTGAGCGCCCCCACGCGATCAGCGCCTTCGGGACGTCGGCGGCGCCGCAGGCGATCTCCAGTACCTCGATGCGCTCGCCCGCGCGCCAGTTGCGGCTGAACGCTTCGAATCGCGCAATCGTCGCGTTCACGCCCCCGAGATAGCGATTCACCGACGCGAGATATCGATAGATCTCGTCAACAGTGTCCTGGTCGAGGGTCTCCTCGTCCATGATTTCGGGTTGGTAGATGCGGGATCTCATGACGTACGGTCCGAGGGGGCGACGGGGCGGCGGTGCGAGGGTCCAGTCCGAAGGTGCGAGGGTCCCGGTCCGAGAGTCCCGGTCCGATCGTCCGTCCGGTCGGATGGTCGTACGCTTGCGAACCGCACGCCGGACCCGGACCTCGCACTGCACCGTCGCACCCCCGCCCCGTCGCCCCCTCGGACCGTGTCGTTACAGTGCCGCCTTCAGCATCGTCCTGACATTCATCGGCTGTCGGCCGAGCGCGACGTCGAGCAGCGTGGTCACGAGCGATCGCTTACGCAGGAGCGCGTGCGCTGCACGTCCTTCCGCGCGCGACACGGCCAGCAGCAGTCGTCCCAGCCGATCGGCGTTGCGCCCCATCGTCGAGTCGGACCCGTTCGTAGGACGCGAGATCGCCTGAGACGATCGCGTCTGCGGCCGGCGCCACCGATGCCATCGCCAGCGCGATGCCGTCTCCAGTGATCGGATCGGGTGCACCGGCGGCATCACCGATCAACAGCAACCCGCGATCGACGATGCGCGACAGGCGCAATCCCAACGGCGACGCCGCCAGCACGGGCGTCGTCAGCTTCACGCGTTGCGAGCGCGCGCGCATCTCGGGAATTGCGTCGAGCAGATACGTGATGCCGTCGCGACGAAAGTGCGACTGATGAAACAGCGCGGCGACAAGCGTCTCGCCGCCGCCTGTCGGTGCCACATACAACTCGCCGTCGCGATGGAAGAACACCTCCACGCGATCGCTCACATCGTCCAGGCCGGTGACGTGAGCCGACAGCCCGACGCGCGTGTGTCGTGGACGACGCGCTTCGAGCCGACGATGAAAGTGTGAGTGGCGTCCGTCGGCGCCGACAACGAAGGGCTCGCCTTCCGATCGATACGGCATGCCCATGCCGCGCATCGACGTTGGGCGTCGCCGCCGCTTTTTCGAAGAGCCAGGCGTCGAACCAGTCGCGACGGACCACCATGCCGAAGCCTTCGGGGAAGTCGGCATCTGTCGATGCGCTGCCGGCGACGAAGCGCAGGCCGCGAACGCGCGGGGCATCAGGCAATCCGGCAATCGCTCGTAACGCGGTGACACCGTGCGGAAGCAGTCCTTCACCACACGCCTTGAGACGCGGATGACGGGCTTTCTCGTAGAGATTGACGCGCACGCCCCGGCGTCCCAACTCGATTGCGAGCGCGGCGCCCGCGGGTCCGCCACCGGCAATCGCGACGTCAGCTACCACACGATTGCCAGCATTTCCGCGGCGAATCCCGGACCGAGCGCAAGCATCAGCCCGTTGTCGCCAGACTGCGGCGCACCGCTTGCCACGAGATTGCTCAACATCACGAGCACCGCCGCGCTCGACAGGTTGCCGAACTGACGCATGCACTCGCGCGCGATCGACAGCGCATCGTCAGACAGACCGAACGCCGATCGATAGGTGGACATCACCTTGGCGCCACCGGGATGCAGGATGTGGTGCCTGATGTTGGCGAACGAAAGGCCCGCGTCCTTCAGAAAATCCTGGACCACGGGTGCCACGCTCGAGCCCACGAGCGACGGGATGTCGCGCGACAGCACCAGCCGCATCCCGTCTCCGGTGAAGCGCCATCCCATGAGATGACGCGAGTCCTTGAACAGGTGTGTGCGCGTGTGCGCGATGCGGATGCCCTGGCCGTCTGTGTCGTCGCCGCCGAGCAGCGCGGCAGCCGCGCCATCGCCGAAGAGCGCGACGCCAACGAGGTCCGTCGCCGTCTGTGCCTGCTTCGAAAAGATCAGACTTCCAAGTTCCACCGACACCACGAGTGCCTTGTCTCCCGGCCGCGATGACAGCACGTCGCACGCACGTATGAGTGCGCCCGCGCCGCCCGCGCATCCGAGCCCGAACAGGGGAGAGCGCCGCACATCCGCGCGCAGACCCAGACAGCTGGCAAGCAGCGCATCGAGACTTGGCGTCGTCAGCCCGGTCGTCGTGACGACGAAGATGTGGTCGATCTCGTCGGGCGTTGTGCCTGATTGCGCGAGGCACGAGCGCACCGCTTTCTGCGACAACTCGAGGGCTTTGGCGGCGTATTCCTCGTTTCGTGCTTCGAACGAGCGAGACTCCAAGTACCACTCGGGTTCATGGACAAGATGTCGCGTGTCGACGCCGGTTCGGTCGAACACCGGAATCAAACGTTCGAGGTGTGGTTGACCTTCACAGAGCCGCGCCATCTCGCGGCGGGCGAATGCCTGGTCCATTCGATGCGGCGGGATGGCGGTGGACAGCGCGAGAATTTTCGGCATGAGTCGAGGCGCACGCGTGCTGCGACGGCAGCCCGCTTCCAGAGTAGGCGGAGTCTATGCGAACGGTTGCTCGCGAAAACAGCTCAAGTGTCCATTGCAGCCAAATCCGTTGTGCATCTTTTTGGACGAGCGTATCGGTCCTGTTGGACTGAGTGTGTGTCGCGTTGAGGTTTTCTCAGGAACTCGCATTGCCGGCTTCAGGCACGACTATTGCCGGTGGTGTCAGGTCTTTTTCGACAAGGAGCGACATGTGACAACACCGCAGCGGCAAGTGCCGACCGTGATCACACTCTCATCGGAGCAAGGGTCTGAACCCTCGCGTCGGCAGTTTTGTGCGCATGCCTGTCAAGCGGCGTCGCTCGTTGCCGTCAGTGCGCTGTTACCCGCGTGCGGCGGTGGTGGTGACAATGGAAATCCAACGAACCCGTCGGGTGGCGGCGGCACCAGTCAGGCGTTGCCCGTTATTAACGCTACCGTCTCTGGTCGAACGGTTTCAGTCTCAGTGAGCGGATCGCTGGCCAATCCTGGTAGCGCGGCGCTCGTCCAGGCGTCGTCGGTGCAACCCAACGTCTTCCTGGTTTTCCGTGATTCAACGGCGGCGTTCACAGTGTTGACGGCCGTGTGTACTCACGAAGGCTGCACGGTAGACAGCTTCAATGGGCAGCTGTACACATGCCCCTGCCACGGTTCCAAATACACGACTGGCGGGGGAGTTGCCAACGGCCCGGCCAATCGCGCGCTCCAGACGTTCGCGTCGACCCTATCCGGAACCACACTCACGTTTAATGTCTAACGCTTGAAGTAGGCAGCGTAGGGCGGGTCTTGCTTTGCAGACCCGCCGCGTCTGCCGGGTCCACAGAACAGGACCCGGCCTACGCTGGCTCGTTCCGCTACTGCCTACTGCATACCGCATACTTCCAGCCGCGTTAGTATGAAGGCATGCTAACGCTGCGCAAGGCAGGAGACCGCGGCCACACCGATCTGGGGTGGCTGAACAGCTATCACACGTTTTCGTTCGGCGGGTATCACGATCCAAAGCACATGGGGTTTCGTGCTCTGCGTGTGCTCAATGACGATCGTGTTGCAGCCGGCAAAGGCTTCGGTGCGCACGGCCATCGCGACATGGAGATCCTTTCCTACGTGCTCGACGGTGGGCTCGCGCACAAGGACAGCATGGGCGAGCAGCACGTGCTCGGCCCGAACGAAGTGCAGGCGATGAGCGCCGGCTCCGGTGTGATCCACAGCGAGTTCAACGCTTCATCGACGTCGGCGACGCACTTCCTTCAGATCTGGATCGTCCCGGCTGTCGAGGATCTAAAGCCGTCGTATCAGCAGTTCGGGTATCCATCCTCGGAGAAGCGCGGCGCGTTACGCCTCATCGCGGGACCAGACAAGACGAGTCATCCGCCGGCGGCGTTCATCAATCAGGACGCGCGAATGTACGCGGCCGTGCTCGGCGCGGGTGATTCGGTTGACTACTCGATTCGTCCCGGACGCTACGCGTGGGTGCAAGTCGCAACCGGCGCGATCGACGTCAACGGTGTGGCGCTGAAGGAAGGGGACGGTCTCGCGGTCAGCGACGAAACGGCATTGCGACTGCGTGGTGCGAACGGCGGCGAGTCGGAGCTCCTGCTGTTCGATTTGGCTTAGTTCCGAATCCCGACGCCCAAATCCCGAAGTCCCGGAGTTGGCGGTTGGATCTGGAAGTTCAGAGCCTATGTCCGACATCAACGTCCTCGTCGTCTTCTATTCCCGCTACGGCAACGCGGAACGCATTGCGCTCGCGGCAGGCGTGGGTGCGATTCAGGCCAGGGCAAACATCCGGTTGCGTCGTGTCGCCGACCACGCGGACGCCAAGACGATCGATGCGACCCCCGCGTGGCGCGAGAACCTGGATCGGATGAATCGCGACTACGTCGCGCCCCGTCCGGCGGATCCGCAGTGGGCGGATGTCGTCGTGCTGGCGACGCCGCCCGAGTCCTGCGCGGAGATCGAATCGTATTGCGCCTTGCTTCCGTCGATCGGTTCGATGCGCGGCAAGATCGCGGCGCCGCTCGCGGCGCGTGACGAGGAATCAGTGCTGAAGCCGATCTACGCGGCGGCTGCCTGCGCCGGGATGATCGTCGTTCCTGCGAAGATGGAGTCAGGCGATCCGATCACCGCGGCTCGGGAGTACGGACAGCGCATCACCGAGATCGCGCGGTCGCTGAAGAAGCTGTCTCCGGTCTAAGGCCACCGGCCGTTTGCCGGTCGTGCGCTTACGGACGAGCCCGTCCCACAAACGGCCAACCCGCTCCGTTCACGCCTGTGATTTCGCAGCAAAACGCGGCAATTCGGCCCTCTCGCCGACGCCCTCTTGGCACATGGTTTGACCTTTGTGCCGGCGCCTGACTCTTCATCCGAGGGTGCGATGACCGACACACTTCGCCAGGACATTCGTAACGCCTTGCGGGTCCTCTTCCGTTCGCGCGGCTTTGCCGTGGCCGCCGTCGTCATGCTCGCCCTCGGCATCGGGGCCAACACGGCGATCTTCAGCGTGCTGCGTGCGTCCTCGCTGCGCGGCTCGCCGCTGCCGGACCCCGATCGACTGGCGATCATCTGGACCACTCCCGCTGGCGATCCGCAGTCGACCGAAGGCGCCCGCATTGTCGAGTACTTCGCCTGGCGCGACCAGAACCGCACCTTCGATGCCGTCGGGACGATGCTTGACTGGTCGAGCACCGTGGATTCTGAGCGCAACGGCGAGCCCGCGGAGCGACTCTCTGGCGCGCGCTTCAGCGCGTCAGCGTTCCGTGCGCTCAACGTTCAACCGCAACTGGGCCGGTTCTTCACGCGCGACGAAGACACGGTCGGGTTTGGCGATGGTGTCGTCGTGATCAGCGATCGGCTGTGGCGCACGAGATTCGCTGCTGATCCCGCAGTCATCGGTCGCACGCTCGTCCTCGACGGCGCGCCAAGCGTCATCGTTGGCGTGATGCCGCCCGGCTTCGGCGTCTTCAGCGCGAGACGACGACTTCTGGCTTCCCAGCTCGTTCAGTCCGTTTCAGGTGCAGGCGCGCGGCCCAGGTCGCGTCCTGACGATCGTCGGACGCATGAAGCCGGATGTCTCTCTCGAGCGTGCACAGGCCGACATCGAGAGCATCGCTGCACGACTCGAACAGGAAGATCCCGGCCCACAGAAAGGGCGCGGCATCCGCGTTCAACCGCTCGAGAGCGTACTGTTCGGAAGCCTCCGGCTCATCCTGGGTGTGCTGCAGGGCGCCGTCGGCTTCGTCCTCCTGATCGCGTGCGCGAACGTCGCGGGACTGCTCCTCGTCCGCGCGACCGCGCGGCAGAAGGAAGTCGCCATCAGGCTTGCGCTCGGCGCGAGCTCGAAGCGAATCGTTCGGCTCTTCCTGACCGAGAGCCTGATTCTCTCTGGCGTGGGAGCGCTCCTCGGCGTGGCGCTCGCATGGTTCAGTCTGCGCGCGATCGTTGCGGCCGCTCCGCAGTGGCTCTCGAACGTGCAGCACATCGAGCTCGATAGCACGGTGCTCCTGTTCACAGTCGTCGTCTCGATGGTCACGGCGCTCCTGTTCGGACTGGTGCCGATGCTGAGCGTCTCCACGCAAAGCCTGGTGATGCCGCTCAAAGCTGCACGTGCCGTGAGCGGAGGGCGTGGACATCGCCGCGTGCAGGGTGCGCTCGTCGTCGCACAGGTGACGCTCACGTTGGTGCTGCTCGTCGGCGCAGGCCTGCTGATCAAGAGCTTCTGGCAACTGCAGCGCGTCAACCTGGGACTCGATTCAAACCGAGTGGTGTGGTTCCAGACTCGCGTGCCGGCGAACAAGGGTTTTCGTCAGGTCGGCAATCAGAACGGCATGGTGGCGCTGGACGTGAGTCCGATTCCGGGGCAGCTCTTCGATCGCCTGCGAGATCGACTGCGCCAGATCCCAGGCGTCGAGTCGGTGGGGGGGACCAATGCGGGGCTCGTGTCCGGTGCGACGATGCAGGCGTCGTTCAGGATCGAAGGGCGACCGATGGAAGGAGGAGCTGACCCGGCGGCCAGCTTCGCAGCGAGAACAACCGATCCGTTCGTGAACTACTCACTCGTGACGCCTGACTTCTTCAAGACCATTCGCGTGCCTGTGGTCCGGGGACGAGAGTTCACCGCGCGTGACACGCGTGAGGCACCACCAGTCGTGATCATCAACGAGGCGATGGCCCGTCGCTACTGGCCCGGAGAGGATCCGATCGGGAAGCGCCTCACCGTCACAATCGTGCCTGGCGAACAACTGCGCGAGATCGTCGGCATCGTCGGCGATACGCCGAACAGCCGATGGGATCGGGCAGCGTCGCCCAGACTGTACGCGCCGCATGCGCAGGAGTCGCTGCGATCGCGCGTGCCGTACGGTCAGAGCCGCGTGAACATGGCGTACATGCTTCGGATCTCGCAGCCACTGTCGGCGATTGTGCCGGAGTTGAGGCGGGCAGTCGCGGAGGTCGATGCCAGCCTTCCTGTCTCGGACCTCGAGATGCTGGACCAGTTCTTCGCGCGGCAGGTGGATGCGCCGAGGGATTCGATGGTGCTGGTAGGAATCTTTGGCGCGGTCGCGTTGCTGCTCGCGGTCTGTGGCATCTACGCGATCGTCGCGTATGGCGTGGTGCAGCGGACGCATGAGATCGGTATCCGCATGGCGCTCGGTGCTCGACGCGCGGCGGTTCTCGGTCTGGTCATGCGTCAGAGCACGATCCTGACGGCCATCGGTCTGGTGCTCGGCGTGGCAGTGGCCGCGAGCCTGACGGGATACCTCAAGAGCCTGCTGTTCGAGATCACGCCGCTCGATACCGCGACGTTCTTCGCGATGCCGGCGATCTTCGCGCTGATTGCCGCGGTGGCTTCGTACCTCCCGGCGCGCCGCGCGACGAGGCTCGATCCGCAGGCCGTCTTGCGGAGTGAGTAGCCACGCATTCATGAACACCCTGTCAACTCCCAACTCCCAATTTCCAACTCCCAAACACGGCGAAACTTTTGGAAGTTGGGCGTTGGGAATTGGGAGTTGACACGCGCGTCAATGCCTAGAGACTCGCCGCTACGACACTCCGCGCCACCGGCGCGAACTTGTGCCGGTAGTAGCGAGTCCAAATGGCAATCGTCGGGATGCCGATGATCGTCGGCGCCAGCCACACCAGCAGAGAGAACGTCCCGACCCCGAGGTGGTTGGCATTGACGACGAGGAAAGCCGTCGTTGCGGCGATGCACGCGCCCAACATGCTTCCCATGTGCTCGAACCACCAATGCATCGGATGGGATGGCGGCCTGGTCCAATAGGCCAGACGTCCACCGCCCACGAACAGGCCAACGAAGGAAAAGGCCGTGAAGAGCTGATGGCCGGTGCGGAGGCCGTAAAAGGCCGCCGCGACACTCGCGGCTGTGAGAAGCGCCGGTAGCCCTACGTCCCATGGGTGGCGATGCACGCCTGTTCGCGTCTTCGCGCGCAGCACCCGTATCCCTCCCGACACGCTGGTGGAGGTCAGGATAGCGACAAAGAACAGGAAGGCCCCCGCTTCGCGCTCTTGCGCCGACGTGCCGGTGAGCCATCGCGTGCCAGCCAGCATGAACGCCGTGATCGCGACAACGGTCATGCCGCTCACGAAGACCCAGCCGGCGCGACGATGGGTGACGCCGCCCTTTTTGGTCACGAGCGGAACGAGCATGGACAGCAGGGCGGCAGAGCCGCCGGCGATGTGCAGATACAGCAGTGACTTCAACATGACGACATGATGCGCGTCGCGGGCGCTGAACGCATGTGCCGAAGGTCACGGGCGCCATCCATGACTTCCGGCACGGGTCTCCCCAGGCTCGACGCCTCTACAATGACCGCATGCGCGGAAGGCGGTGGCTGAACGTCGCGGCGCTGTCGACGTGGCTGTTGTGCGGCCTTCCGCAGAGCATCGCCATCGCGCGCGGCGAGTTTGCGGGCTGGCCGGCGACCATGTGGCTGACGGCGTATCTGCTGTATGGCGCGGCCCTCATCGTGTTTCTCGGACTCGGCCGCATGCGGGCGAGGCTCGGTTACTACGCCCCGCTGCTGGTCCTCGTCGTGCAAATGGTGACGGCGCTCGCCGTCGTGATGCTGTCGGTCGTGTATCTCCGCGGCACGAACTCCACTCCTGGCTTGTTCGTCGTCATCGCCGCACAACTCCCGTATCTCGCGTCGTCGAAGGGCCAGTCGGCTCGCCCGCAGACGCAGATCACCGTCAAGCCGGCTTGGATCTGGTCGATGCTCGGCGTGCTCACCCTGACGAATACGGCGTTTCTTTTTGCCGTCGAGCGCACGTGGAGCGGCGCGTTGAGCTATGGGTTGAGCATGGGGGCGTTCATGCTGTTTGCCGCGGCGAGCTCGTTTCTCGTGCAAAGCGAAGCGGCGGCGCGCGATGAGCTGGCGACTGTCAACAGGGAACTGCTGGGCACACGAGCGCTGCTTGCCGAGAGCAGCCGGGTCGAGGAGCGGCTGCGCATCTCGCGCGACCTGCACGACACGCTGGGGCATCACCTGACTGCGCTGAGTCTTCAACTCGACGTCGCGGCGCGTCTCTCGGAGGGCAAGCCGGCGGATCACATCCGCCAGGCGCATGCCATCACACGGTTGCTCCTCGGCGACGTGCGTGATGTCGTGAGCCGCTTGCGGGAGACGAGTCAGCTCGACCTCGCGCAGGCCATTCGTTCGGCGGCGGCCGGACACGGCGAGGGCATGGCCATTCATCTCGATCTGCCCGACGCGCTGAGCGTCGAAGACACTTCACGCGCAGAGATTCTGCTTCGCTGTATCCAGGAGATCATCACGAACACCGCTCGGCACGCACACGCGCGCAACCTCTGGATTCGATTGGAGGCACGGCCAGACGGCATCGCGCTACATGCTCGAGACGACGGCCGGGGCGCGGATGTCGTGGTGTTCGGCAACGGTCTGACCGGGATGCGCGAGCGTTTCGAGCAGTACGCTGGTCGCGTCGAGTTCACTCCCGGGCACGGCACCGGCTTCGAGATCCGCGGCTTTCTTCCGACACCTGCCGCTGCATGATCCGCATCGTGCTCGTGGACGATCAGACGCTCGTGCGGCAGGGCATTCGCTCTCTGCTCGAGCTCGCCTCCGATGTCTCGATCGTGGCGGAGGCGTCCGACGGTGACGAGGCGGTGGCCGTGATCCGGCGCGAGAACCCCGACGTGGTGCTGCTCGATCTGCGGATGCCCAGGAAGGGCGGCGTCGAGGTCCTGAGAGATCTGCAGGCGTCGTCCACTCTTCCGCCGACCATCGTCCTCACGACGTTCGACGATGACGAGGCGCTGCTGGATGCGGTGAGAGCGGGAGCGAAGGGATACCTTTTGAAGGACGTGTCGCTCGAGCGGCTGACGGACGGCATTCGTGAAGTCGCGCGCGGCGGGTCGATCATCCGTCCGGCGATTACGGAGCGTGTGCTCAAGGGGCTCGAGCACGTGCGTCGCGAGTTCGACGCGTTGAGTCCACCCGATCCGCTTACGAAGCGGGAAGTCGAGGTCCTGCGTCTGATGGCGGGCGGTTACAGCAATCGCGAAATCGCCGAAGCGCTCGGGACCGCGGAAGGAACTGTGAAGAACCACGCGTCGAGCATCCTGTCCAAGCTGGGTGTCCGCGATCGCACGCGCGCGGTGCTCAAGGCGTTGGAGTTGGGGTACATCTAACATGCGGTCCGAAGGGGCGAAGGGGCGAGGGTGCGATGGTCCGGTGCGACGGTCCGATGGTCCGGTCCGACGGTCCGATGGTCCGGTCGCCCAGCGTGACGACGGACCTTCGCACCTCGGACCGGACCTTCGCACCCCGGACTGGACCGTCGCACCGCCGCCCCTTCGCCCCGTCGGACCGTGCGTTCGCATCTACGTCGACAGATCCCGCCGATATGTCTCAGTGAAAGCCAGCGTCGACAGCCACGAGATGAGCGACATCGCCGTGATGTAGATGGTGATGAGCGTCGAGTCGCCGGTGGCGCTGAAGAGCGACGTGGCGATGGCGGGGGAGAGCGCGCCGCCGAGAATCGTGCCGAGCGTCAGGCTCAGCGACGCGCCGCTGTAGCGCGTGGCCGTCGGGAACAGCTCGGAAAACACCGCCGGTTGCGGACCGATGTAGGCCCCCTGAATCACCAGTATTCCGCAGAGTGCGATGCCGGCCAAAAGAACCGATCGGGTATCGGCCAACGGAAAGAAGACGAGCGACCAGAGCACGAGCGCGCCGTTTCCCCACTGCATGATTCGCCGACGGCCGAACCGATCGGACAAGACCGCGGAGACGAAAATCGACACCGCAAACAACACCGCAGCAATGAGAAGCAGCGCCAGGGTCGTTGTCAGCGGGAACTTGAGCTCGCGCGTGGCGTACGACACGAAGTAGACGATCACGATGTAGCCGAGCGTGCTGATGCCGATGTAGCTCCCGGCCGCGAGCATGACCGCGCGGGCGTCATGACGAAGCACGTCGACGATTGGCATGCGCCGCGCGGACTGTGCCTTGAGTACCTGCGCGAAGATCGGGCTCTCCGCAAGGCCCATGCGAACCCAGAGTCCGACGGCAACGAGCACCGCGCTGGCGATGAACGGAATACGCCATGCCCAATCGGCGAACGCCGCCGGTGACACCGCGCTCGATGTGACGAGGAACACGAGATTGGACAGGATGATTCCCGCTGGCAACCCGAGGGCGACGAAGCTCCCGAAGAACCCGCGACGTGATTGAGGTGCGTGCTCGACGGACATGAGCACGGCGCCACCCCACTCGCCACCCAGCGCGAACCCCTGCACGAATCGAAACGTGACGAGCAGGATCGGCGCCCAGACACCCAGTTGCGAATAGTTCGGCAGCAGACCGATGCCGAGCGTCGACAGCCCCATCAGCATCAGCGACCACACGAGCATCGACTTGCGTCCGAGGCGATCGCCGTAGTGACCCATCGCCACGCCGCCCAACGGTCGTCGCGATGAACCCGATGGCAAATGTGCCGAATGCCGCGAGCGTACCGGCGAGGTCCGACACCTGGGGGAAGAACTGCGGCGCAAAGACGACGGCCGCGGCAGTTCCGTAAATGAAGAAGTCGTACCACTCGATCGTGGTGCCGATTCCGCCCGCGAGCGCGACGCGGCGGGCTCCGAGGGCCGTTCGCTTGGTTTCGGTTGACGGGAGCGGAGTCGCCATCGGGGGATATTGTGTCCCGAACCTCGAATCCCGAACCTCGAATCCCGAATCCCGAATCCCGAATCCCGAGTCCCGAGTCCCGAGTCCCGAGTCGGTACGGCCTATACTGATCGCTTCCGGAGGGAGCGCAGTTATGAGCAGGCCACGTTCGGCGCACGGCTATCGTCTTTGGTTCGTCCTCGCAGCGCTGGGGACTGTGACCTTCGGGATTCACGCGCGCGCAGGCCAGCAGAAGGTGGAGTTTCGCGGCGGCATTCCTGTCGCGCCGTCGGGGCTTGCCGGTCACAAGCTGCCCGCCCAGCCGGTTGAATTCGACACTGGCGAGGGTCAGCGCATTCGCGTGTCAGCGGTGACGCGCGCGCTCGAATACCCATGGGCGCTGGCGTTCCTTCCGGACGGCACGATGCTCATCACGGAGCGCGCCGGCCGCCTGCGCGTGATTCGAAACGGCGTGCTCGATCCGCAGCCTGTCGCCGGCGCACCTGCGTCGTACTGGACCGGAGAGTCCGGGCTGCCCGGAGCCGTCCATGGCTACATGGACATCGCGCTCCATCCGCAGTTCGCGCAGAACCGTCTCGTGTATCTTTCGTACACCAAGCCACTCGATGACAAGAAGACGACGGTCGCGGTTGCGCGTGGCCGCTTCGACGGCAAGGCGCTGACCGAAGTGAAGGACGTCCTGGTGCTGGACCGAGCCGGCACATCGCGCATCGCGTTCGGTCGCGACGGCAACCTGTACATCTCCACAACCGGCACCGACCCGAAGGACCCGAAGGATCCGCAGAACCCCAACACGCAGGGCGGCAAGGTCCTGCGTGTTCGCGATGACGGCAGCATCCCGAAGGACAATCCGTTTGTCGGCAAACCGAATCACCGGCCCGAGGTCTACACGCTGGGCCATCGCAGCGCGCTCGGTCTGGCCGTGAATCCCGCGACTGGTGAGATGTGGCTCAACGAGAACGGGCCCAACGGCGGCGACGAGATCAATATCCTCAAGCCCGGTGCGAACTATGGGTGGCCGATCGTGAGTTACGGCCGCCAGTACACAGGGCCGTGGCAGTCAGAGATTCCCGGACACGCAGGGTTCGAGCCGCCGCTCGTGTTCTGGGTCCCGTCGATTGCCGCCTCCGGTATGGCGTTTTACACCGGTGACAAATTTCCCAAGTGGAAGGGGGACGTGTTCGTCGGCGCTCTGCGGACCGGCGAAATTCCGGGCACCGGGCACCTCGAGCGGATCCTCTTCAACGAAAAGATGGAGGAACTGCGCCGCGAATCGCTGCTCGTCGAGTTGCGCCAGCGCATTCGCGAGGTCCGCCAGGGTCCGGACGGACTGTTGTACCTCCTGACCGACGAGAAAGAAGGCGCAGTGCTCAAGATCGAGCCTGTGCAGTAAGCAGAAGACAGAAATTCGCAGTAAGCATCAATGGCGGTCGCAGACCGACTAAGATCTGTCTGGGCATTCATATCGGTATACCGGAACCACGCATGGGCTTCATTCGACTCCTTTTTGTTGCAACGGTTGCGGCTGTGTCGGTCGCCGCGGCTGGTTGTGCCGCGGAAGATCCGGCCGCCAGCGCGGCGTCGGCCGCCTCGGGTCGCGGCGGTGGCCGTGGCGGTGCCGGTGGAGCGGTGCCGGTGACGGTCGCACCTGTCATCACCAAGGCGATGCCGATCGAGATCAGCGTCATCGGCACGGCCGAGGCGTTTTCGAACGTCGGCATCCGTTCTCAGATCACCGGGCAGCTCGAGAAGGTCAACTTCACGGAAGGCGACGATGTGCAGCAGGGTCAGGTGCTGTTCACGCTGGATCGTCGTCCGCTCGAGTTGGCACTCCGCGAAGCGCAGGCAAATCTCGAACGCGATACCGCGCGGGCCGAGAACGCTGCGCTCATGACCAAGCGCTACGAGGATCTCGCGAAGCGCGGCATCGCACCGCGCGAGCAGCTGGACACGTCGCGGGCGGACATGGCTGCGCTCAACGCAACGGTCAGCGCGGACAAGGCCGCGGTCGAGAACGCGACCGTGCAGTTGGACTACGCCACGATCAAGGCGCCGATCTCCGGTCGTACCGGCGCCCTGGCGGTGCATGAGGGCAACCTCGTGCGCGCCAACGATCAGACCGCGCTCGTGACCATCAACCAGATCATGCCGATGTCGGTGTCGTTCTCAGTGCCGGAATCACGTCTTTCCGAATTGAAGCGCTACCTCGCTGGCGGCGCGCTCACCGTGAGGGCGACACCGCCCAACGATGAGGGTCCCGCCGCCACTGGCAAGATCGCCTTCATCGACAACGCGGTTGACGAGAACAGCGGCACGATTCGCGTCAAAGGCACGTTCGCCAACACGGATCGCCGGCTCTGGCCTGGCCAGTACGTCAACGTGGTAGTCACGCTCACGACGGATCCGAAGGCGATCGTGGTGCCGTCGGTTGCGGTGCAGACCGGTCAGCAGGGCACGTTCGTGTTCGTGGTCAAGCCGGACCAGACCGTTGAGATGCGTCCCGTCACCGTCGCGCGCGTCAGCGCAAGCGACACGGTGCTCGTGAGCGGCGGCGTGCAGCCGGGCGACACGGTCGTGACCGACGGACACCTGCGGCTCGTTCCCGGGAGCCGGATCAGCGTCAAGGGCGACAACGCCCAGCAGGCGACTCAAAGCCAGCCACAAGAAGACCGAAAGGGCGCGCCATGAATATGTCGGCACTGTTCATCAAGCGTCCGGTCACCACGACGCTGTTGATGCTCGGCATCCTGGTGTTCGGTGGACTCGCGTACCAGGTGCTGCCGGTCGCCGATCTCCCGAGCGTTGATTTCCCATCCATCCGTGTCCAGGCATCGCTGCCCGGCGCCAGTCCCGAGACGATGGCCGCCTCGGTCGCCCTTCCGCTGGAAAAGCAGTTCACGTCGATCGCCGGCGTCACCAGCATCAATTCCACCAGCACGCAGGGCGGCACCGACATCACCATTCAGTTCGACATCAACAAGAACATCGACGCCGCCGCCCAGGACGTCCAGTCGATGATCGGCCGCGCCTCACGGCAGCTCCCGCCGGAGATGCCGTCGCCGCCTTCCTATCAGAAGGTCAACCCGGCGGATCAGTCGATCTTCTTCATCGTCCTGAGGTCGTCGACGCTGTCGCTCGCGGTGCTCGATGAGATCGCCCAGTCGCAGGTCGCGCAGCGCATCTCGATGGTCAGCGGCGTGGCGCAGGTCAACATCTTCGGGTCGCAGAAGTTCGCGGTCCGCGTCGATGTGGACCCGCGCGAGCTGGCGGCGCGATCGATCGGCATCGACGAGGTGGCCAACGCCATCAACAACGCGAACTCGAATCTGCCGACGGGCACCATCTACGGTGAGCGCACGTTCGTTGTCCGGTCCAATGGGCAGTTGATGCGTGCCGCCGCGTACGGGCCGACAATCATCGCCTACCGCAACGGCATGCCCGTTCGGCTGGACGAAGTTGCGCACGTCTACGACGGCGTCGAGAACGACAAGACAGCGAGCTGGCAGAACGGTGAACGCTGTATCTACCTGCCGGTGCAGAAGCAGCCCGGCGTGAACGTGGTCGAGACCGTGGACCGGATCAAGGCGCTGCTGCCAACCATCCGCGAGCAGTTGCCGGCGTCGGTCACGCTCGACGTCCGCAGCGATCGCGCCCTCACGATTCGCGAATCGGTGCACGACGTGAAGCTCACGCTCATGATCACGGTCATGCTGGTCGTGCTCGTGATCTTCCTGTTCCTCCGCAACCTCTCCGCCACGATTATCCCGAGCCTGGCGCTCCCGTGCTCGCTTGTCGGGACCTTCGCGGTGATGTATCTGCTCGGATACAGCCTCGACAATCTGTCCCTGATGGCCCTCACCCTCTCCGTCGGGTTCGTCGTCGACGACGCGATCGTGATGCTGGAGAACATCGTCCGGCACATGGAGATGGGGAAGAACGCCATGCAGGCTGCCTACGATGGCTCGAAGGAAGTGGCGTTCACGATTCTGTCGATGACGCTGTCGCTCGTCGCCGTGTTCATCCCCGTGCTGTTCATGGGCGGCATCGTCGGTCGCCTGTTGCACGAGTTTGCGATCACCATTACCGCGGCGATTCTGATCTCGGGCTTTGTCTCAATCAGCCTGACGCCCATGCTGTGCAGCCGATTCCTCCGGCCGCCGCATGCGCAGAATCACGGCCGTCTCTACAACCTGTTCGAGTGGGTGTTCGATACGTGGCGCGGTGCCTACAGCGTGACGCTTCGCGTCGCCCTGAGATATCGGTTCATCACTGCGACCATCTCAATGGTTCTGATGGTTGCGACCGTGTACCTGTTCATCGCGGTGCCGAAGGGCTTCCTGCCGAGCGAAGACCAGGGACGATTCAACGTCAACACCGAAGGGGCGCAGGGCATCAGCTTCGATGAGATGGTTCGCCACCAACTGCAGGTGGCCGACGTCTTGTTGAAGGATCCCAACATCGCCAGCGCGGGCGTGAACGTCGGCCAGATGGGGAACAATGCGACCGGCGGCTCGAATCAGGGACGCATGTTCGTTGAGTTGAAACCACGGGAGGAGCGCCAGAAGAGCGTCGATGAGGTGATCGCGGAGCTGCGTCCCAAGCTCGCCGAGATCACGGGCATCCGGTCGTTCATGGTCAACCAGCCGCCGATCAACCTCGGTGGAGGCGGCCAGAATCGCGCGCTGTATCAGTTCACGATGCAGGACACCGACACCGCCGAGTTGTACAAGTGGGCGCCGGTGTTCGAATCCAAGATCCGGCAGACGCCTGGTTTCGAAGACGTCAACAGCGACCTGCAGTTGAACAACCCGCAGGTCACCGTCGAGATGAACCGCGACAAGCTGTCGACGCTCGGTTTGACTGCCACGCAGGTGGAGAACGCGCTCTACAACGCCTACGGCACGCGGCAGGTCTCCCAGATTTACGCGCCGAACAATCAGTACCAGGTGATTCTGCGAGTCGCACCGCAGTTTCAGCGCGATCCCGGGGCGATGTCGCTGCTCTATATCCGCGCCAACAACGGCCGGCTGATTCCGCTCGAGTCCGTCGCGCGAATGAAGACTGAAGTCGGGCCGTTCCAGGTGAATCACTTCGGTCAGCTTCCGGCCGTGACCATCGCGTTCAACCTGGCGCCTGGCTTTGCGCTCGGCGACGCGGTCAATCAGATTCAGTCGATGGCGGCGACGACGCTGCCGGCCACGATCAACCTCGCATTCCAGGGAACCGCGCAGGCATTTCAGGATTCATTGCGCGGGTTGGGACTGGTGCTCGCGATGGCGATCGTCGTGATCTACATCGTGCTCGGCGTGCTGTACGAGAGCTTCACGCATCCGCTGACGATTCTCTCCGGCCTGCCCGCCGCGGGCCTTGGCGCGTTGCTGACGCTCATGGTCTTCAAGACCGAGTTGAACCTCTACGCCTTCGTCGGCGTGATCATGCTCGTCGGCCTGGTCAAGAAGAACGGCATCATGATGGTGGACTTCGCCGTGGACCTCCAGCGGCAAGGGAAGTCGGCGGCGGAAGCGATCCACGAGGCGTGTCTCGTGAGGTTCCGGCCGATCATGATGACGACGATGGCCGCGCTCGTGGGAACGTTGCCGATTGCGTTGGGACTGGGTGCCGGCGCCGAATCGCGTCGACCGCTGGGTCTTGCAGTGGTCGGTGGTCTCGTGGTGTCGCAGCTACTGACGCTCTACATCACGCCCGTCTATTACGTCTACATCGAGGGCGCCCGTGCCCGTCTGATGCGTCGTCGTCTCGCAAGGGAGCATCAGGAAGTCCCAGTGGTCGCGCACTAGGTCAACTCCCAATCTCCAACTCCCAACTTCCAAACGTCGGTTGGAGGTTGGGAATTGGAGAGTTGGGAGTTTGCAGTTTATTTCAGGTACCAGTGCCCCGCCAGGCTCACACCGACGCCACCGAGGTCATACCCGATCGCTGGCTCGTTGAACCAGCGGTAGCTCACCTGCGTGCTGATCGCAAACTGCGGCACGCTGGCGAACGACAACTCGCCTCCGCCGAAGAGCTGCGATCCGTAACGTGAGTCCGACATGTCGCCGAGCACCGGACTCGCGATCGAGGAGCGGTAGAAGTTGAGGCCGGCGCCGACATACGGGCGCAGCCACGTGTAGTCGGCGATGTGGTCGTTGAACGAAAACAGGACGCTCGGACCGAACTCGGTTGACGACATCGTGCCGAGATCGATCGGGTTCGAGACCTCGTATCGCGACAGATCGAACTGAACGCCGACCCGCTTGTGCGACCATCCGCGCGCGGTCACGCCGAGACCAAAGGACGGACCACCCATGAGGGCGCCCACGCCGAACTTGTGCGTCGTTCCTGAAGACGATGGCGTGGTGGTGCGAACCGGCAGACGGTTGCCGGTCTGCGCAGGCTCAACCGCGGCGGACGTTGTTGTCACACGGGGTGATGACTGAGCGGTGGCACGCGGAGCAGGCGGGTTGCTCGGCAGCGGCGCGCCGGACGCCGCCGTGCCGTTCGACACGGCCCCATTCGACACGGAGCCCACGCTCACTCGCACGTACCCGACACCATCCGCGGCGGATGGCCACGCGACCTTCACCCAGTCACCAACGTTGCGCGTGACTGCGAGCCTGGTGCCGCGAGCAGCCTGGCCAATCACCGGGCTGGCGGTGCTCGGCGCCTTGTGCACACTCGCCGCCGACGCGTTGACTGTCAGTTCAGTGCCCTGGGCCGTCACCCATGACGGGCTCAACAACAGAACGATGACGACGGCTGCGGCATGACGAATCATTTCGAACCTCCTGCTTCAACTTCCGGTTGCGTGGGCCAACTGACGGTTCCGTGATCGACCCCGCGCACTGCTGCACGGAATTGACACGGTCAGGTGGGCCCCCGAGTGATCGGAGCAAAGGACGTGCTGGCAGGGGCAATTTGTGATTTGCTGATCTTTGATTGTTGATTCGTTGTTGATTGATGATTGTTGATTGCTGATTCCGGATGGGTCGTTCGGAATCTCCAATAAATCACCAATCAGCAATCGCCAATCGTCAACCGATCACCAATCAAAGATCGACAAATCACCAATGCTCTGTGGAACCATCACGACGTGATCGAGGCACAGGATCTGACGCGACGCTACGGGCAGGTCACCGCCGTCGATCGCCTCTCGCTGAAGGTGGCCGAAGGTGAGCTGGTCGTGTTGCTGGGCGGCTCAGGGTCCGGCAAAACAACCACGCTCAAGATGGTCAACCGGCTGATCGAGCCGACGTCCGGCCGCGTGTTGATCGAGGGAGAGGATGCCGGAGCGATCCCGGCGCACGAGCTCCGCCGGCGAATCGGATATGTCTTCCAGCGCGTGGGTCTCTTCCCGCACATGACGATCGGGGACAACGTGGGTATCACGCTGACGCTGCTCGGGTGGGATCGCGCTCGCGTGGCGGCGCGAGTCACCGAGCTGCTCGAGCTCGTGGAGCTCGACCCGGGTCTTGTGCGCGATCGACATCCTGATGAACTGTCGGGCGGAGAGCAGCAGCGTGTCGGTGTCGCGCGCGCGCTCGCGGCCTCGCCGCGGTTGATGCTGCTCGACGAGCCGTTCGGCGCGCTCGATCCGCTGACACGTGATCGCTTGCAGCAGTCCTTCCTGCGCATCCGGCGGCGTCTGTCGCTGACGGCGATCTTCGTGACGCACGACATGGTGGAGGCGCTCCTCGTCGGCGATCGGATCGCCGTGATGCACGGCGGACGGCTCGTGCAAGTGGGCACACCGGCGGAGCTGTTGCAGTCGCCGGCCGACGATTACGTCCGCCAGTTGATGAGCACGCCTCGGCGTCAGGCAGAACTGGTTGAAGGCCTCCTCGCCGCCAGGCCCTCGTGAAAGAGCAACTCGCGCTCCTGCCCGGTTACCTCACCGCGCACTTGCAGCTCACGCTGTTCGCGCTGCTGGCAGGGGCCGCGGTGAGTATTCCCGCCGGCATCGCGATCACACGCAGCCGTCGCCTCGAGCGCCCCGTGCTCGCGGTCGCCAGCGTGATCCAGACTGTTCCCAGCCTCGCGCTGCTCGCGGTCATGGTGCCCGCGCTCTCGTCGCTGGGCCTGCGCAGCATCGGATTCCTTCCGGCGTTCATCGGCCTGACGTTGTACAGCGTGCTGCCGGTGCTGCGGAACACGGTAACCGGATTCGCCGGGCTCGATCCCGCGCTCACGGAAGCGGCGCGCGGAGTCGGCATGACGTCGCGGCAGCAGTTGTGGCGAGTTGAACTGCCGCTGGCGCTGCCGGTGATTCTTGCCGGGCTTCGGACGTCGACGGTGTGGACGGTGGGGATGGCCACGCTGTCCACGCCGGTCGGTGCGCCGAGCCTCGGCAACTACATCTTCGCCGGTCTGCAGACGAGGAACCTGACTGCGGTGCTCGTCGGATGCGTGGCGGCTGCGGTGTTGGCACTGCTCCTCGACGGGTTGGTGCGCGCACTCGGTGCCGCAGTGCTCGCGCGCAAGGCGGTCGTCGCTGGTTGCCATCCTCGCCGTGTTCGGCCTGCTCTACGCGCACGCCACGATCGCGTTCGTGGCGTCAGCCACTCGAACAGGTCCGGCTCGGATCGTCGTCGGCGCGAAGACGTTCACCGAGCAATACATCCTCGCGAGGGTTCTTTCGACGACGATCGCGAACGCCACGGGCAGTCAGGTGGACGTGTTGTCGTCTCTGGGTTCGACCGTCGCGTTCGATGCGCTTCGTGCCGGCGACATCGACGCCTACGTGGACTACTCCGGAACGATCTGGGCGACGATCATGCGTCGCGATGCCTCGTCCGTCGATCGCGAAACAGTGCTCCGAGAGGTCGGGCGCTACCTGAAGGACGAGCACGGCATCGAAGTCGTCGGCGCGCTCGGTTTCGAGAACGCGTATGCGATGGCCATGCGCCGTGCTCACGCCGCCAGTCTCAACGTGCGCAGCCTCAGCGATCTTGGCGCGCATGCCCCGCGGCTCGCGGTCGGTGGTGACTACGAGTTCTTCCAGCGGCCGGAATGGCGCGCGATTCAGGAACGATACGGGCTGCGCTTCCGAGAGCAGCGCAGCATGGACCCATCGCTGATGTATCAGGCCGTCGCAAACGACCAGGTCGATCTCATCGGCGCGTTCTCCACCGACGGCCGCATCGCTGCGCTCGACCTCGTGCTGCTGGAGGACGAGCGGCACGCGATTCCGCCGTATGACGCCCTCATCCTGGCAGGCGCTCGGCTCGTCCGCGAGCACCCCGATGCCATTGCCGCGCTGCGCGAGCCTGAACGGAGCCATCGACGCCGACCGCATGCGCCGCATGAATCTCGCGGTGGACGAGGACGGGAAGTCGCCCGAGGTCGGTGCGCGGCAGACTTTTCGCCGAAGGTCAAAGGTCAAAGGTCAAAAGGTCAAAGGTAAAATTGATCTGGTAAATGAGTGACCCCGTTCTCGACATCCGCCCGCTCGGCCATCGCTGGCAGACCGTCGATCCGTTCCTCTTCTGCGTTCACCACATCGACTACTACCCGAAGGGGAACGAGCGAGTTTGGTCCGGCAGTCCCGTTGACCGGTCACGAGATCGGTCAGGACTTCGAGGGCGTGGACGGCTGGCGCATGTATCACGGCGATGTCGTGCCCGGCTTCCCGCAGCATCCGCATCGCGGATTCGAGACGGTGACGATCATCCGCCGCGGCTACATCGATCACTCCGACTCGCTTGGTGCGGCAGCCAGGTTCGGTGCCGGCGACGTGCAGTGGCTGACCGCCGGCGCCGGCGTCGTGCACTCGGAGATGTTTCCGCTGCTCAATCGCGAAGGTCCGAACACGCTGGAGCTGTTTCAGATCTGGCTGAACCTTCCGTCGAAGGACAAACTTGTCGAGCCCTATTTCACGATGCTGTGGGATCGCGAGATCCCGAGGCGAGTGTTCACCGACGCGGCAAGGCGGCGCACCGAAGTCATGATCATCGCGGGTGCGCTCGAGGGAACGATGCCGCTCGCGCCACCACCGCATTCGTGGGCGTCGAAGCCGGAGTCCGACCTTGCGATCTGGTCGATCTCCCTCGAGAAAGACGCCACGTGGACGGTGCCGCCGGCAACCGGTCCGCACACGTTGCGCACCCTCAACTTCTTCGCAGGCACGTCGCTGCGCGTTGCCGGGCGGCTGGTGATGGGCACGTCGGCCGTGCAGGTTCAGGCGAATCAGCCGATCACGATTGAGGCTGTTGACGGACCTGCAGACGTGCTGCTGCTCCAGGGTCGTCCAATCGGCGAGCCCGTTGCTCAATACGGCCCGTTCGTCATGAACACGCCGGGAGGAATTGCAGCGCGCCTTCAGCGACTACCAGCGCACGCTTTTCGGTGGGTGGCCGTGGCCGGAGAATGCGCCCGTCCACGGTCGAGACCCGGTGCGATTCGCAAAACATGCCGACGGTCGCATCGAGCGCATCGTCGAGGAAGCCACGCCCGAGACGAGGTGAAACGCCCGTCCGCCAACCCGCGTAATGAGTAGGGTCAGACCTTCCCACTATTGCTCGAGAACGATTTGTTGATGAGACCTACGTACCGAATGTCACGTGCACTTCTCGCCGCGCTCCTCACTCTGCTTGCGGGGCTCGTTGCAGGCGGTGTGAATCTGATCGCGCAACAACAGGCAGCGGCGGCCGATACGAACGCCCTCGAGGTCATTCAGCTTCGCCCCAACTTCTACGTGATCGCGGGTGACGGCTCGAACATCGCCGTGCAACTGGGGAACGATGGCATCGTGATCGTCGACACCGGGACGGGCAGCAAGGCGAAGCAGGTCATCGCCGAGATCCGAAAGCTGTC
This sequence comes from uncultured Acidobacteriota bacterium, assembly GCA_963818645.1. Lineage (GTDB taxonomy): Bacteria > Acidobacteriota > Vicinamibacteria > Vicinamibacterales > UBA2999 > Gp6-AA40. Next base: position 49,222 of record CAWFTF010000025.1, read on the forward strand.
GTCGCGACCGATCCGCTACGTGATCAACACGAGCGCCGATCCCGATCACGTCGGTGGCAACGACGAAGTGTCAGCGGCAGGGCAGTCGGTCATTCCGACCGGCGGTCTCAACGAGATTGGCGCAGCCGGCGGACGAGCGCCGATTCTGGCGGAAGAGAACGTCCAGTCGCGAATGGCTGCGCCCGAGGGTGAGAAGTCTGCATTTCCAATCGGCGCGTGGCCGACCGTGACGTATGCATCGGCGCTCGAGGAAACACAGAAGGATCTCTACATCAACGGCGAAGCGATCGTCACGACCTATCAGCCCGCTGCGCACACTGACGGCGACAGCATCGTGTTCTTCCGGCGATCAGACGTGCTCGTCACCGGCGACGTCTTCGACCAGACGCGCTTCCCGGTCATCGATCGCGAGAAAGGCGGGAGCATTCAAGGGGTCATCGACAGTCTCAACCGCATCATCGGCATCACCGTGCCGCCTGTTCCGTTCGTCTGGCAGGAAGGCGGCACCGTCGTCGTGCCGGGTCACGGTCTCATGAGCCACGAAGCTGATGTCGTTGACTACCGCGACATGGTGACCATTGTCCGCGACCGGATTCAATCGTGGATCGGCAAAGGGATGACGCTCGAACAGGTGCGCAAGGCCGATCCAGTCAAAGGGTTCCGTGGCAGGTACGGCTCCAACACGGGCGCGTGGACCACGGACAAGTTCATCGAGGCGGTCTACACAGACCTCGGCGGAAAGTAAATCGCGGAAAGTAAACCAACGTGAGAAGGGTCAACTCAGTAGTCGCAACGGCGCTGCTCGTTGCGCTGGTCGCGTCGCCATCGCTCATCGCGCAGACTCCGGCGCGCGGACAAGGACAAGGCGGGCGAGGTGGTCGTGGAGAGGCGCCTCCCGAACCGCCGCCGACACCTCGGGCTGCGGCACCAATCGATCTCACCGGCAACTGGGTCTCCGTCATCACCGAAGACTGGCGCTGGCGTATGGTCACACCTCCGAAGGGCGACTACGTCAGCCTCCCGATCAACGCCGAAGCGAAGAAGGTGGCGGACGCGTGGGATGCGGCAAAGGACGTCGCCGCCGGAGACCAGTGCAAGGCCTATGGAGCGCCTGGCCTCATGCGCCTGCCAACCCGGTTGCGCATCTCATGGCAGGACGATACGACGCTGAAAGTCGAAACAGACGCGGGCACGCAGACGCGGTTGCTGCACTTCGGCGAGTGGAAGCCGCCAGCCGGAGGACCGACGCGACAGGGCAATACGACCGCGCAGTGGGAAATGCGCCAGGGCCGGCGCGGTGCGCCGCAGCCTCCGCCGGAGCAGCGCTTCGGCAATCTCAAGACGGTGACGACGGGGCTGATGGCCGGGTACCTGCGCAAGAACGGCGTTCCGTTCAGCGAAAAGACGACGCTCACCGAGTATTGGGACCTGCTGCGTCAACCCACTGGCGAGCAATGGATCGTGATCACAACGGTCGTCGAGGACCAGACGTATCTGACGCGCACGTGGATCACGTCGCTCAACTTCAAGAAGGAAGCCAACGGATCGAAGTGGGATCCGTCAGCGTGCGAGGCGAGTTGAGAAGAGAGCGAGGGAGTGGAATGAAGATTACCGTGCTGACAGCTCTCGCGATGCTCGTGAGCGCGCCGGTGTTTGCGCAGGGGCAGGTCGAGGCCGCGGCCGCGGCGACACGTGGTCAGATCATCGACCTGGCAGGATCGTGGGCGAACCGCCTTCACGAAGACTGGATCGAGCGTGCACCTGGTCCGCATATCGGCGACTACAGCGGTCTGCCGATCAACGACGAAGCGCGGGCCTACGCCGACCTCTATCAGGTGTCGATGCAGAACATGCCTGAACGGCAGTGCATCCTCTACACCTCGCAGTACATCGTCATGGGGCCTCAGAACCTGCGCATCGAACCTGACGTCGATCCGATCTCGGGTGCGATCGTCGCGCTGCACATGACCGGCACGGTCGATCGCGCCCCCCACACGGTCTGGATGGACGGACGTGCCCATCCGTCGAAGAACGCACCGCACACGCCCGGTGGGTTCAGCACCGGCGTCTGGCAGGGCGGGACGGTTGTCGCACAGACGACGCACTTGAAAGCTGGTCTGGTGTGGAGGAACGGTGTGCCGCACAGCGATCAGGCCACGATCACCGAGTACTACGCGCGTCATGGCGACATGCTCACGATCACGATGATCCTGAACGACCCGATCTATTACGAGGAGCCGTTCATTCGAAATGCGACGTTCGAGCTCGACCCGCAGACGCGAGTGTTGCCAGAGCCGTGTGAGCCGCAGGTCGAGATTCCGCGCGCGCCGGGCGTGGTGCCGCACTACTTGCCAGGTGAGAACCCGTATCTCAACGAATTCGCAGAGACATTCAACCTGCCACTCGAAGCGGTACGTGGTGGCGCGGCCACGACGTATCCCGAGTACGGAAAGAAGTTGAGGTCGACGTACAAGCCGCCGGCGAAGTGCACGGTGTACTGCTGCGGAGGCACGGGGCTGACCGTTCCCAATACGAACAACGCTGCGTGTCGTGAAGGCGACGCGCCCCCGCCGACTCCGTAGGCACGAAGCTCACGGAGGGCACGAAGACACGAAGAGAAAAGAGCTCCGTCGTCGGCTCGCGGGTCGCCCATCTCCGGCGGCCGCTCCGCGCGGCGGGAAATCGCTCTTCGCTCGTACCCTGACGCCGTCGCCGCGAGTAGTGCCCGATGCCGACGCCTGCTATCGCGGCATGCACCGGCATTGCCGGTGCGAACGTCACGGATCGCGCGTTACGAACTCGCGGCGGTGAATCCCTACGATCGATTTCCGGCTTCGCACTGACGCGCCGCGCTCCGAACGGCCGTCCTTCGGAGCGACCCGCAAGCATTTTTCGGGTAGCCGCTTGTGAAGTCCACAATGATCCGAACGGGACCAGCAGATCTCGACGACCGCCCGATGGTTGGCGTAATCGCGACGGAACACCGCTCCCAACGTCGCCCAGGGGCTTATACGCTCGGTCGTTACATGCTTGGCCCGGCGTCCGTTCGAAGCATGGCGCTACGCCGCGTAGCTGGAAATTGATCGCAGCGATTCAACGCCGCGAGTTCGTGCCGCGCGATCCATCAGATGGAAATCGAGCTCTGACGGTGTATGCCGCGATGGCGGACGTAGGATTCGCGTACTACTCGCGGCGCGAGCGACAGGGTACGAGCGGAGAGCAATTTCCCGCCGTGCGGAGCGGACGCGGACGAGCGTGTGACGAGCGAGCAATGTAAGCGTGCCAGTCGCCTGCGCAAAGATGTGAAGGGGTCTGACCCCTGCGTCGTATTGAGCGTCAGGGCAACGCCAGCGCGACGAGCTCGCCTGGATACTGACGTCCTGAGATCCCGACGACGATGTACTGCTTGCCCTTGGCCATGTAGGTCATCGGCGCATTGCTGACGCCGGCGGGCAATTCCATCTCCCAGACAATCGCACCGGTCTTCTTGTCGAACGCGCGGAACTTCTTGCCGCCCCACGGACCGCCGGGCGGCAGCCCCACGCCGCTGTCGCTCCCTTCACCCATGAACACGAAGCTCTTGGTGACGAGCGCGGCGAGGCGGCCGGGCGTGCCGAGCGGTGGCAGGTTGAGTCCCTTGAACGCCGGGTGATTGCGGAGGCCGTCGCCGTTGGCGACCGACCACGCGATGTCGCCCTTGTTCAAGTCGATCGCGACCAGACGTGAGTACGGCGGCTTGAATGGATCGGGCAGGCCCTGAGGCCCGAACGGCCACGGCGACTGCTGCTTCACGTAGGGGAGCGTCGACTCCGGATGCTGCGACTTGCCCAATGCGATGACAGTGGGCATGTGCGCCGACGGCACATACAACATGCCGGTTTCGGGATCGAACGCTGCGCCGCCCCAGTCCGCGCCGCCGTTCGTTCCGGGCACGAGCAAGAGACCCTTCGGACCGTCGGCGCTTCCAAGCAGGACCGGTGGCGTGTAGATCGGGCCGGTCTTGTACTCGCTGACGATCTTCTTCGCTTCGGCCTTGAGTTCCGGCGTGAAGTCGATCAAGTCGTTGTCGGAGACACCCTGCTGATCGAACGCCGGCGGCTTCGACGGAATCGGCTGCGTCGGTGAGTACCACTCGCCGGGCACGTCCCCTTTCGGCACTGGCTTTTCTTCGATCGGCCACACCGGCTGACCCGTCACGCGATCGAACACATACACAAACGCCTGTTTCGACACCTGCGCGACGGCCTTGATTCGTCGTCCGTTGAGCGTGATGTCGCCGAGGACTGGAGCGGCGGGAAGGTCGTAATCCCACAAACCATGATGAATGGTCTGGAAGTGCCATACGCGTTTGCCGGTGCGCGCGTCGAGGCAGACGATCGACTCCGCATACAGGTTGTTACCAGGCCGCGTGCCACCGTAGTAGTCGCCCGTGGCTTCTTCGAACGGCAGGTAGACGTAGCCGAGATCTTCGTCAGCGCTGAGGAGCGACCACGCTCCGCTGTTTCCTGAGTACGTCCACGAGTCGTCGAGCCACGTATCGTTGCCCGGCTCGCCCTTTCGCGGCACGACGTGGAACGTCCACAGCAGCTTGCCCGTTCGCACGTCATACCCACGCACATCGTCGGGAGGCATCTCCTTCGGTGCGCGCGCGCGTTCGTTGAGGATGTCAGTTGCAGGCGAGGGGACACCGGCTACGACCACGACGTCCTTGACGACGAGCGGTCCGCTGCTCCAGCGCCACCCGGTGATCGTCCGTTCGAACCCTTTCGTCAGGTCGACCTGGCCGTTGTCGCCGAAGTCCGCGTATCGTTTTCCGGTCTTGGCATTGATGGCGACGAGATTCGCGCCGACGTTGGTCACGATGCGCGCGTCGCGTCCATCGGTCCAGTACGCGAGGCTCCGCGTGGCCCCGCCGCGCGCCGGGCCCTGCCCATCCGGGCGAAGTGGAAGGCTGTCGTACCACAGCGTCTTGCCCGTCGTCGGATCCAGCGCGACGACGGCCCCGACGGCGGAACTCATATACATCACGCCGCCAACGACGAGCGGTGTGTGCTGGTAGTTGGCCGCCGCTTGCGCATCAGGGAACGTTGGACGCAGTTCCTCAGGCAGGCCAGAACGTGTCCACGCTACGCGGAGGTTCTTGATGGTGTCTTTGTTGATCTGCTCGAGAGGCGAGTACTTCGTGCTGCCTTTGTCTCCGGCGTACGCGGGCCAATCGCGATCGGCGTCAGCGGCACCGCCGGTCAGCGTCCAGACGGCGAGGGCAATAAGGATGAATGGAACCGAAAGAGCCACTTTGCGCATGGGGCAAAGTGTAGATCGAAGGGTGGCTATTCGACGGGTACGGCGACTGCTTGAGCCTGGTCGGCTGGCTGGGTCGGTGCCGACCATTCGCAGCTGCGGAGTGCTTCGCGGATATCGGCGAGTGCGCGAACGATCAATCGAAGTTCATCAATGCCGGACGTGCTGCGTGCCTCGAGCACACGTGTCTGCGCCACGTCGTTGATGTGAGCGATGGCGGTTTCGATGTGGCGCCTCGCGACGGCGATGCGCTGCACCGGTGAATCGTTCTTGGCGACGATGTGGAGCATCCCGGGTCCTTCAGTCGTCACTGTTTGCGCCTGTCTTCTGCTACGCGCGGTTGTCGGCGTCGGTCATAACCGGTTCGCCGTTCACTATGGGGAATCACCCCACACCCATTCGAGAGCAACTGCCACCGTGATGAGGTGGGTGAACATTCGGACCACGGGCGGTCAACATTGACCATCACGTCGGGTCTCTGAAACCAACCGAACAGTCTCCGCGGCGACGGACTTTTTTCTTAGCTTCTCGCTACCTTCCGCTCGGTCTTTCGCGCGGTTATTCCAGAAATCGCGTCGCCATTCCTGAACGTAGCAAGCGGCGCGCCGCCTGTGTTGACCTTGCACAGCAGCGGCGATAGCCTACGGTCGCCATGTCATCTACGGGACCGAGTTCTCCAGAACGAACCTATCTGTCGGGCTTTGGAAATGAGTTCGCATCTGAGGCGATCGCGGGTGCGTTGCCGCGGGATCAGAACACGCCGCAGAAGCCGCCAATGGGCCTCTACATCGAAGAGTTGAACGGCACCGCGTTCACTGCGCCGCGCGGCGTCAGCCGATCAACGTGGACGTATCGCATCCGGCCGTCGGCGATGCACAAGCCGTTCAAGCCACGCGACCCGCGCCTGATTCGGAGTGGTCCCTTCAACGAAGTTCCACCGTCACCGAACCAGCTCCGCTGGCGAGCGATACCGATTCCAAAAGAGCCCACTGACTTCGTCGACGGCATCGTGACGATCGGTGGCAACGGCGACCCTGCGGCTCAGTCAGGTGCAGCAATTCACCTGTACGCGGCCAATCTTTCCATGCGGGATCGGTTTTTCTATAACGCCGATGGAGAATTCCTGATCGTCCCGCAATCGGGCGCGATCGTGTTGCATACAGAATTTGGGATCCTCGATGCGCCACCGGGGCATGTGGCATTGATTCCGCGCGGCATCAAGTTTCGGGTTGAGCTTCCCGACGGGCCGGCGCGCGGCTTCATCTGTGAGAACTATGGACAGCACCTGAGGTTGCCGGACCTCGGCCCTATCGGGACGTTCGGCCTCGCGAACGCGCGTGATTTCCAGGCGCCCGCCGCGGGCTTCGAAGATCGTGAAGGCGCCTTCGGCCTGATTGCCAAGTTCGGTGGCGGGATGTGGGAAGCGGAGATCGATCACTCGCCGCTCGACATCGTCGCGTGGCGTGGCAACTACCTGCCGTTCAGGTACGACCTCTACAAGTTTCAGTGCATCAACACGGTCACCTTCGACCATCCGGATCCGTCGATCTACTGCGTGCTCGCGTCGCCGACGTCGGTGCCCGGCACATCAAACATGGAGTTCGGGTGTTTCCCCCCACGATGGACTGTGGCCGAACACACGTTCCGTCCACCACCGTTCCACAGAAACGTCGCGAGTGAGTTCCTCGGGTTGATCGCAGGGAAGTACATCGGCAAGGGCGATGACTTCGGTCCCGGCAGCGCGAGCCTGCACAACTGCATGTCGGGTCACGGCCCCGATGCCGAGGCGTACGAGCGCGGACGCACCGCAGAGCTCAAGCCGCAGTTTTTGGATGACACGCTCGTCTTTCTGTTCGAGACGCAGTTGCCGATTCGTCCGACGCGCTTCGCGCTGGAGACGGATCTGCTCGAGCGCGACTACTACGCGCACTGGCAGGGACTGAAGAAGAACTTTGGTCCGGTTGGATCCGGACGGTAATACAATTCGCTCGGCTACGGGCTCACGGTTCTTTGGAGTTGGGAGTTGGAGATTGGGAGTTTTCATAGAGGGGACGCTATGAGACGCACGTATGTGCTCGGCATGATCGTGGTTGCGGGCGTTGTCGCGGCAGCGGCCGCGAATCTGGGTGCGCAACAACAACCGGCGGCGGGAGGACAGGGTCGTGGTGGTGGCGGTCCGGCACTCGGCAAGATCGAAAAGGTTGCCGACAATCTCTATTTCATCTTCGGCGCCGGCGGCAACACCGCCGTGTACATCGCTGAGAAGGGTGTCGTCCTCGTCGACACCAAGAACCCTGACAATGGGCAGGGCATCCTCGATCAGGTGAAGTCGGTCACCGACAAGCCGATCACGCACATCATCAACACGCATACGCACGGCGATCACAACGGGAGCAACGTCTTCTTTCCGGCGAGCGTAGAGATTGTCTCGCAGGAGAACACCGCGGCGAACATGCAGAAGATGCCGGCGTTTCAGGAGGCGTTGAACAGACACGGTCTTCCCGATCGCACCTTCAAGGACAAGATGACGGTGCTTAGCGGGAAGGACGCGATCGACCTGTACTACTTTGGCCCGGCGCACACCAACGGCGACGCCTTCGTCGTGTTCCGCAACGCGCGCGTCGTCCACGCCGGTGATGCGTTTGCGAACAAGGGTCAGCCGCTCATCGATCGCAACAACGGTGGCAGCGGCATCGCCTACCCGGAGACGATCGCCAAAGCGGCCAAGGGAATCGGGAAAGTCGACATCGTCATCAACGGGCATTCGCCGGTGACGATGAAGTTCCAGGACCTGGTGGACTACGGTGAGTTCAACCGGCTGTTCCTCGAGCACGCGCGCGCATCGCTCAAGGCCGGCAAGACGCCGGAGCAGGCGATGATGGATTTGAAACTGCCCGAGAAGTTCAAGGACTACAACCTGACAGGCGGCCGCGGCGGCCCGGGCGGCAACTTCGGCGTGATCTTCGAAGAACTCAAGGGCGGCAAGTAAGGCTTTATACTCCCCACGCATCAGCCGGGTCCCTCACAGGGGCCCGGCATCCCGCAATATCACGTCAACGTAGTGCGCACGCTTCACCGAGGAGGACTCTGTGACTCAACCCGCACTTGGTCTGCTGTCGAGCGCCATCGTGATGGCGATCGCTCTGGGGTTCATCTCGCTTTTTGACTTCGGGACGTTCGCCGGATGGATCGCGTTCGTGATGCTCGGCCTTATTCCCATGCAGGTCGTCGCCGTGGTGCTCTGGGGTGGCAACCCTGCGTTCGCAAGCGGGCTGCGTCAGCCAGTGAAGGGCATCGTCCTGGTGCTGGTAACGGCGATCGCAACGGCTATCATCACTCCGCTGGTCTTCTTGACGGTGGGTGAGGGTGCCGCGCCGCCCGGACCGATCCCCTCACATTACGCTGTCATCGTCGTGCCGACGACGTTCTGGCTCACGATCATGATGGGTGGGTGGCCGTTCAATCGTGTGAGCTCGAACCCGATCGTTTCCGGTTTACTCACGCTGGTCGCGGCATACGTCGTGACGTACGTCGTCTTCCGAGTCTTCTTCAACTACGACTTCATGCAGGGCGCGCCGGTGTATCTCCAGTCGGCGCCGAAGGGGATGTTCAACGGCGTGTCAGCGCTGGTGTTCTACGTCACGGCGCTCGCCGTCATGTTCCTCGTACTGTGCTTCGATCTCTGGCCGCTCACGTTGTCGCCCGGAATCATGAAGCAGCCTGTGCTTGGCCTCGTGTGGACGGCAATTGCGCTGATCGGCGCTGCACTTGCGATAACGATCGGGATCAACGGAGCCGGGGCGGACCCGATGGCGTTTCTCACCGAGGTCACGGTTCCCTTCATCTTCGGCTCGATCATCGTCCTGAACATGCTGCAGAACTCGCTCTTCGCGCGAATGACGCAGCCCCTCAAAGGCGTGATGAACGCGATCGCGGCTGCCGCCGTGGGGTTGATACTCGCGCGCCTGTACATCTCGCTGGTGCCGATGGTGTCGGGACCGCTCACCTCTGGCCCACCCGGATACGACCGCGAGATCTGGCTCGCCAACGCGCTTCTCAGCGTGACGTTCCCGTTCCTCATCTACCACGCTGTGTTCTTCGGGTTCTGGCCGCTGCTTCGAGCTAAGCAGTAGGCAGTAGGCGGTAGGCCCGTGGAGCGCTACGAAGAATTTCGTTGACACTACGAAATCAATCGTAGGAGACTTCGGAATATGGCGCGTCGCCCCACTCCACGGCCCACAGACGCCGAACTTTCCATCCTCCGCGTCCTTTGGGAGCGAGGGCCGAGCACAGTCCGGCAGGTTCACGACGTTCTGTCTGCCGACCGCGAGTTCGCCTACACGACCACGCTGAAGCTGCTGCAGTTGATGACGGAAAAGGGCGTCGCCATGCGAGAGGAGCACGGCCGCGTCCACCTGTACCGCGCGGCTGTCGCACAGGAGGAAACGCAGCGGCACCTGATCCGAGACCTGGTCGATCGCGCCTTTGGCGGCTCGCCCAGTCGGCTGGTGATGCAGGCCCTTGCCGCGACGCCGGCCTCCGCTGAGGAGTTGCGGGAGATCCGCCGCCTGTTGAAAGAGCACGAGGAGAAGGCCCGTGACTGAGCCGCTGCTCGATACGCCGCTCGTCCAGTCAATCGGCTGGGCGCTGATTCATTTCATCTGGCAGGGGACTGCGATCGGTCTCGCGACCGCCATCGCTCTTCGACTTCTCGCCGGAGCGCGACCGACGATGCGCTACGCGGTGGGATGTTTCAGCCTCGTGCTGATGCTGATCGTGCCAATTGCCGCGGTGTTCTCCGATCGCACATCTGATTCCCTGAACGTGGTCTCCGTTACCACAGCGGCCGTCGCCGCTGTGCCATCTCTGCCGATAAATCGTCTGCTGCCCACAACAGTCATCGTGTGGCTCGCGGGCGTGCTGCTGCTGTCGATTCGGTTGATCGCGGCATGCGCCGGCGTCGAGCGACTAAAGAGAGCCACTCGAGCAGTGGATGCGACGGTCGCTTTGCGAGTGCAATCGCTCGCACATCGTTTCGGCATCGACAAGCCAGTGCGTGTCTTCGAGTCGGCTCTCGTACGAGTGCCGACCGTCGTCGGCTATCTGCGACCGGTCATTCTGCTTCCCGCGAGCGTCATCACGGGCCTTGCTCCGGCGTACCTCGATGCCGTGCTCGCCCACGAGCTCGCTCACGTGCGCAGACACGATTACCTCATCAACACGCTGCAGTCGCTTGTCGAAACGCTTCTCTTCTATCACCCGGCGGTGTGGTGGTGCTCACGTCAGATTCGAATCGAGCGTGAACACTGCTGCGACGACATGGTGGTCGAGGCCGGAGGCAATCGGGTGGCGTACGCGGCCGCGCTCGCTCAACTGGAAGAATTGAGAGGACTTCAACCCATGCTCTCGCTCAATGCATCTGGAGGGAGGCTCGTCGATCGCATTCGCCGCCTCCTTGGGGAATCGCCAATGAAGGAGCGCCGATTGACGACATGGACGATCGTCGCCGCGCTTGCCGTCGTGACCGCTATCGTTGTGACACCGGGCCGCAGCGTCGTCGACGCCAGTGAGCTCGTGCAGGTGCCTGCGCCGCCGACTGCTCCAGCACCGCTCGCTGGTGTGCGCGCCGCCAGCAAGACGTCTGAGACGGCAGACTGGGCTGACTACGTCCGTGAGACGCAGGCGGCGCTTGACGCGCTTGCCCGCGAGACGCAGGGAGTCGCGGTGCTTGCCGAACAGGCCGAGCCGCAACCTCAGGCGCAAGCCAGGCCGCAGCCCCAGGCCCAGCCTGCGCCCCAGTCTCAGGCTCAGCCCGCGCCGCAGCCGCAGCCTCAGCCTCAGCCAGCGCCGCGGCCTCAGGCTCAGCCCAGGCCTCAGCCACCGCTGCCGCCCGTGCCACCGACGCCTTCCGCCGTCGCTCTGCCACCGGCACCGCCGAGTCTTGCGCCCCTAGCGCCCGCGCCTCCATTACCTCCGAACTCACAGGTCGCGTTACCAGCGCTTCCGGCACCTCCCGCGCCACCGGCTCCACCCGCGGAGCCACTCGGCCTGGATCCGGACTCGATCCACGAGTTGATCACGAGTGCCACGCAACAGATCGCCGAAAGCTTTGAGGAGTTGCGCCGCGCCACCGAGGAGGTCGGTCTCAAGCAGGAAGCGATTCGTCAGGCGCAGGCCGAGATAGCGAAGATGCGAATCGAGTCGCTCACTGCCAAGGCGCAGATCGAAGTCATGCAGAAGACGCTCTCGGAGTTCTCAGCGAAGAGCGCGGCTTCGCAGTTGGATCGCCGAGAGATGCAAAAGCTGATCGACGAGCTCAGCGCGGAACTCGCGAAGCTGCGCGTTCGCTGACGCTCGCGCGAACTCCCAAGGCGATGCCAACTCCCAACTCCCAAGATTGGGAGTTGGAAGTTGGGAGTTGGGAGTTGACGATTTACTTGGCCTGAATATGAATTCCGCACTCGAGCTTCTGGCCCTGCCAGCGGCCCGAGCGCGGGTTCTGCGGATCGAACGGCAGTTCCGTGCACGGCTCGCAGCCGATGCTCGTGTAGCCCAGTTCGTACAGCGGCAGCAGTGGAATGTCGTGCGCCTTCGCGTACGCCCACACGTCGCGCGCGGTCCAGCCAGCGATCGGCGCGACCCGGGAAATGGTCCTTCCGGGGAGCTTGAACGGCTCCACTTCTTTCAGGTTCGCGCGTGACGGCGACTGATCGCGACGCAGCGCCGTGAACCACGTGTCGTAGCCTTCCAGCGCCGAGAACAGCGGCTCCACCTTGTGACGCTTGCAGCACGCCTCGGTGCTCTCGGCCTGCCACAGCCCGACGCTCGGCGTCTGCGCCCGAAGGTTGATCAGATTCAGTCCCCACCGCTCCGACAGTTCGTCGCGATACGCCAGCGTCTGCGCGAAGTGATGGAACGTGTCGAGGAACAGCACGGGGATATCTGGACGAACCTCGCGCAGCATGTGCGTGAGCACCACGCACTCGGCCTGAAAGCTCGACGTGATGCACGGTGTCTGCGCGCTACTCAGCGCGCGCTCGATTGTTTGTCTTGCCTGGTCTACGAGTTCCGAATCCCGGACCCCGAGTCCCGAATCCCGGGTCATGTGAGCATCTCCTCGAGTGCCTTGCGAACAGCCTCGGCGGCTTCCTCGTCCGACGCCGCGTGCCGGGCGATGTGAGCCAGGCGTTGTGCGAACGTGAGCGGCGCCCCCTGCGCTTCAACCGCACCGCGAAGCGGATCGGTGATCATGCCGGCGCCGCACGTGAACTGCGTCGCGGGATCGATCAGGATGAAGCTGCCGGTGCTGCGATTCTCGGCGTAGCGATCGAACACGATCGGCCGCGCCGTGGATATCTGGACGTTGCCGATCTGATTCAGGACCAACGTGTGATTGACTTCGGCGGTCACCGTGCGCGTGCCGTGCTTCAGCAGATACACGCGACCGGGATCCAGCGGCCGCTCGTCCATCCACACCAGTTCCGCCTCGAACCGCTGCCCGACAAACGCCGGTTCAACGGTCAGCACATCACCGCGACTGATGTCGATCTCATCGTCCAACGTGAGCGTCACCGACATCGGCGCGAACGCCATGGCCAGGTCGCCGTCGTAGGTGACGATGCGCTTGATGCGAGCGCTGCGGCCGGAAGGCCAGGCGGTAATGCGATCGCCGGTCCTGACGCTGCCGGACACAATCTGGCCCGCGTATCCGCGGAACTCGTGGTCCGGACGAAGCACCATCTGCACCGGGAAACGGAACGGCGCCGCCGGCAGGTTGCGATGCACCCGCACGGTCTCGAGGTACTCGAGCAGGGGAGGACCGTCGAAGTACGGCGTGCGCGCGCTGCGCGTGATGACGTTGTCGCCCTCGAGCGCGCTCATCGGAATGGCGTGCACCGACGCGCCGGTGAGGAACTCACTGAAGTCGTCCAGGATCTTCTCGTAGACCTCGCGATCGAAGTCGACGAGGTCCATCTTGTTGATGGCGAGCACGAAGTTCGTGATGCCGAGCAGCCGCGCGATTCGCGCATGCCGCTTCGACTGCGTGCGGACGCCGTTGCGCGCGTCGATCAGCAGAATCGCGACGTCAGCGGTTGACGCGCCCGTTGCCATGTTCCGCGTGTACTGCTCGTGACCGGGCGTGTCCGCGAGGATGAACTTGCGACGCGCGGTCGCGAAATAGCGATACGCAACGTCGATCGTGATGCCCTGTTCGCGCTCCGCGCGCAGGCCATCCGTGAACAGCGAGAAGTCGATCGGCCCGGCGTTGCGATTCTTCGATGCCTTGGCCACCGACGCAACCTGGTCTTCGTAGACCGACTGCGAGTCGTGGAGCAGCCGCCCGATCAGCGTGCTCTTCCCATCGTCAACGCTGCCGGCAGTGCAGATTCTCAGGAGGCTGGATTCCACGGTCCGGGTTCCTGGTTCCGGCATCAGAAATAGCCTTCCCGCTTCTTCAACTCCATCGAGCCATCCTGATCGTGATCGATGATGCGAAGCTGACGCTCTGATTGGCGCGTCGCGATCAGCTCCTCGATGATCTTCGGCACGGTGTCCGCGTCGGACTTGATCGCGCCCGTGCACGGCGAGCAGCCGAGCGAGCGCATGCGGCACTTCACGACCTGTGGCTTCTCGCCGGGCATCGTGACGACGAACGGTTGTTCCTGGACGATGAGCGAGGCGCCGCGGACGATCACCTCGCGCTCTCGCGCGAAGTAGAGCGGGACGATCGGGATGTTCTCCGCGTGGATGTAGTTCCACACGTCGATTTCGGTCCAGTTGGAGAGCGGGAACACGCGGATGCTTTCACCCGGCCGCAGCTTCGCGTTCAGGAGCGTCCAGAGCTCGGGACGCTGGCGCTTCGGATCCCATTGTCCGTTCGGGTCGCGCACGGAGAAGATGCGCTCCTTGGCGCGCGAGCGCTCCTCGTCGCGCCGAGCGCCGCCGATAGCCGCGTCGAAGTTCCCGGCCTGCAGCGCGTCGAGCAGCGACTTCGTCTTCAGCAGTCCGCAGCAGCGCTGCGTGCCCACCTTGAAGGGCTGCGTGCCGTCCGCGATCGCTTCCTCGTTCGTGTGGACGATCAACCGCGCGCCGACGGCACGAGCCATCTCGTCGCGGAACTCGATCATCTCGCGGAACTTGTAGGTGGTATCGACGTGCAGCAGCGGAAACGGAATCGGACCCGGATAGAACGCCTTCTGGGCCAGCCGCAGCAGGACCGACGAGTCCTTGCCGATGGAGTAGAGCATCACTGGTCGTTCGAACTCGGCGACGACCTCGCGGAAGATGTGAATGCTCTCGGCCTCCAGCGCCCGGAGATGATCCAGGCGAGAGGCGGTGAGGGTCGAGTCAGGAGTCAGGGCCACTGTCGACATGTTTCCTAAGACGTGCAATAAAAAAGCCCGGGTTCGTGTCCCCGGGCTTCGATCGCGTTAGCGTGTCTGGGTGTTTTTGCTATTCACCCGATTGCCAGATCGTCACCTTGGGGACCTTTACAGGTCCTGCTACAACAGCAGCGGACACAAAGGCGACAGATTCGGACGGACATCGAATTAGATTCTACCCGCCAGCCGCCCTGAACGCAAAAAGGAGTAGCTTAAGGCCATGAAACGCCTGCTATACGCCGTTGTCGCCCTGTCGGGCCTGCTGGCTGTGCCGCTCGCCGCGCACCATTCGTTTGCGGCGGAATTCGACGCCAGCAAGGCCATCCGCGTCACCGGGACGCTGTCCAAGGTGGAGTGGACCAACCCCCACATTTACTTCTACTTGGACGCCAAGGACGAGCAGGGAAACGTGGTCAAGTGGACCTGCGAATCGGGCGCTCCAGGCGCGTTGAGCCGGCGCGGGTTCAAGCGCGGCGACCTCAAACTCGGCGACACGATCGTGGTTGACGGGTATCGCGCGAAGAACGGGTCCAACCTGATGGATGCCCGTCGCGTGACCCTGGCCGACGGCCGCATCGTGTCGGGTGCTTCCGCCGGAGACGGAGGCCCGCAATGACCGCGACCCGCACCGGCCTGGTCTCGATCGCCGTTCTGGTGGCGCTCGCCCTCACCGGGGTGGCCACACGTGCGCAACTGCAGGTCCCCGACTTCAAGTCGAACCGACCGACGCCGCGCATGGCGAATGGCAAGCCCGACTTCAGCGGCTACTGGAAGGGGACGACGGATACCAAGCCCGGCGGCAACATCGGCAAGGACCTGCCGGGATGGAAGCTGCCGCTCACGCCGGCGGGTGAGGCCGCGCTCAAGCACAACCTCACGGCCACGATCGATCCCGAGAGCCTGTGCATCATCGGCGGGATCCCGCGCCACAACGCCAGCGGTCTTCCGTTCGAAGTCCTCCAGGGCAACAACAAGATCGCGTTCCTCTATTGGTACAGCTACTTCCGTCTGATTCCGATCGATCCGAATCGCAAACACTCCGACGATCCGGATCCATCGTTCTTCGGCGAGGAGCTGGGTCGATGGGAAGGTGACACGCTGGTCATCGACTCGATCGGGTTCAAGGACGAGAAGGTCTGGATCGACGAGAACGCGAACCCTCACAGCGACGCGCTGCACGTCGTCGAACGATGGACGCGGCCTGATGCCGACCACATTCACGTTGAGACCTTGATCGAGGATTCGAAGTTCTACACGCGACCGTTCACGTATTCGCGAACGTGGGTGCTGGGAAAGCCTGACGAGGAAATTCAGGAATACGCGTGCAGCGAGAACAACGTCGATGCGGCCCATCTCGGTTTCGGACCGGGTCCGATTCGTCCCGATGGCACGCGCGGTTACATCGATCCCGCGCCGCTGCCGCCGCCGCTTCCTCGCGTGCCCGCGAAGTAGGTTGGTAGTGGGAAGTCAACTTTCTTTGACGACGATCCGCTCGCTGCGCTACAAGTAATGCCAATGACGCCCACGGCCCCGCGCCTCTGTTGTTGCTGTTGTTGTCGCTGCAACAGACGTGTCTCCGGTGACACGCGCGCGGTGGAGGGCCTCACGATGACGCCCTGAGTTCCTGATCTTTCATTCAGACTCGGCCACCGATCGAAGGCCCGGAGGTTCACGCTTCCGGGCCTTTTTCTTTGTACGTCCAGGCCCCGAAGCATGGCGATCTCGCGAACACGACGAAGGAACCCACATGTTTCGGAAGTTGCTCTCGATAGTTCTGCTCCTGTTTGTGTCCGTTGCGCTGCAGGCGCAGCAGGCGAATAACGCGATCCTCGTCGGCGTCATCAGCGACAGCACCGGCGCATTTCTTCCAGGCGCGACCGTCACCGCCACTCATGTGGCGACGAATACCTCGGTCGACATCCTCACCGACGAGCGCGGGCAGTACCGCACGCCTCCATTGCGGATCGGCGACTACGAGCTCACCGTCCGGCTCGACGGCTTTCGCACATTCGTGCGTCGCGGCGTCGTGCTCAACATCGGCGACGTTCGCAACGTCGACGCGACGCTCGACATCGGAGCGATTGCCGAGACCGTGACGGTCGACGCGACGCCACCCCCACTCAACACGTCGGACTCGACCGTCGGCACGGTCATCACCAACGAACAGATCGCGGCCCTCCCACTCAATGGACGCGACTATCTGCAATTGGCATCGCTGTCATCGGGCACCGGGCCGGCCAGCAGCCAGGGTGTGGTCATTGGCGGGCAATCGGGAACCGCCGTCGCCTTCCTGCTCGACGGGCACGACAACAACAGCCAGCAGATCACGACCGGTCACTCGGGGCAGAAGGAGATCGTCAAGCCGTCAGTGGACGCGATTCAGGAGTTCAAGGTCGTCACCAACAGCTACTCAGCGGAATATGGCCGCTCCTCGTCAGGCGTGGTCAGCGTGTCGCTCAAGTCGGGAACGAACAGCCTGAATGGCAGCCTCTACGAGTTCTTTCGCGACGACGCGCTGAACGCGACCAATTACTTCGCGACGACGAAGCCCGTCGACACGCGGCATCAGTTTGGCGGCGCCGTCGGGTTCCCAATCATCCGAAGCAAGACCTTCTTCTTCGGCGACTCCGAGACCGGCCGCATCCAGCGAGAGACGACGACGCTCTCGACGCTGCCGTCGGCGACGGCGCGAGCCGGTCAGTTCTCGCGGACGATCATCGACCCGCTGACGACGTTGCCGTTCCCGGGGAATCAGATCCCGGCGTCGCGTGTCGATGCTGTGGCGGCGCGCATCCTCGGCTACGTGCCTCTGCCCCAGACGGGCGCTGCCACGAACAACTTCACCTACAACAGCCCGTCCGATCAGGACCAGCAGACGTGGGACGTTCGCATCGACCACGTGTTCAGCCCGAAGCACAACGCCTATGTCCGCGTGAGCTCTCAGCGCCTCGAGAACAAGCCGAACTCGCCACTCCCGCCGGATGCCAACGGCAACTACGTGGTCTCAGGCGCGAGCGACATCTCCGACAACAAGAGCATCGTCGTCGTCCACAACGCGGTCTGGTCGCGCAACGTCATCGGGTCGATCCGCGTGGGATACAACCGCATCGACTGGGACGAGATCGTGCCGCCACAGGATCTGCGCGGGATCGGCATCCCCGGCGTCGACTCCAGCAACCCGGGCTTCTCGCAGATCGCGATCACCGGGTACCGGACGCTGGGAGTGTCGAACGTGCCCAATGCCGACGATTCGAAGAATCTTCAGGTGTCAGGCGACATATCGCTGACGAAGGGGACGCACACGATCAAGACAGGGGTCCAGCACTATCAGCTCGGGATCGACTTCCTCAGCTCGCAGCGCAGCAGCGGCATCTTCAACTTCAACGGCCAGTACACGGGCGATCCGTTCGCGGATTACCTGCTTGGATACGGATCGTCGGCGAGCCTCTCGAAGTACGCGAAGTTGAACTTCCGCACGCCCTATACCCACTTCTTCGCGCAGGACGACTGGCGAACGAGCGAGCGGCTCACGCTCAACCTTGGCCTGCGCTACGAGCTGAACTACCCGTCGGTCGATCAGAACGACGCGATCGCGAATTTCGATCTGGATACCGATCCGCTGAACCCGCGCATCGTGCTTGCGGGCTCGGAGGGTGACGATCGCGCCGCGCGTGCGCTGGTTGCCTACCAACTACCGGCAGTTCGCCCCGCGTGCCGGCTTCGCGTATCTCCTGCCCGGCGACAAGACGGTCATTCGAGGCGGAGCCGGCATCTTCTACGGAAACATGATCACGGTCGGCGGCATGTCGTCGCTCGAGATCAATCCGCCGAATCACGTCCGCATCGCGCAGACAACAGACCGGACGATTCCATCGATCTTCTTGAGCCAGGGTTTTGCCGCCGACGCGTTGTCGGTTGCGAACGCGCGCGACGTCAATCTGGTGTCATGGGATCGCAGCGACAAGCAGCCGACGGCGTACCAGTGGAACGTGAACGCACAGCGCGAGCTGCCCGGTCAGGTGGTTGTCGAGGTCGGCTACTACTCCAACCGTCTGGTCAACAACTGGCGATCGATCGACGGCAACCCGGCGCCTCCGGGTCCGGGAAACCTCAATCGCCGGCGCCTCTACCAGACGACCGCCGTGCCGCCGACGGGCGACGTCATTACGCTCGCCAACGTCACGCGCATTCAGAAGGACGGCTGGAGCCAGTACCACGGGCTCCAGACGAAGTTCGAGAAGCGCTACTCGAAGGGCATCTCGCTGCTTGCGGCGTACACGTGGTCGAAGACTCGCGGCCTCGAAGGCGGCTACCAGGACTACACGAACATCGATGCCGAAGTGGGGCCCACGTCCACCGATCGCCCGCACCACTTCGTTGGAAGCGGCATCTACGAGCTGCCGTTCGGTCACAACCGATCGATTGGCGGTGATTGGGATGGTCTTACGAACGCGTTGCTTGGCGGGTGGAGCGTCAGTCCCATCCTCACGGCGACCTCGGGAGCGCCTCTCAACCTGACTGTCAACGGGAACCCGTCGAACTCGAGCGGCACGGATCGGCCGAATGTGGTGGGCGAGTGGCGGCTGGATGATCCGACGGCCGATCAGTGGTTCAACACCAGCGCATTCGTGGCGAATGCGCCGTTCACATACGGCAATGCGCCGAAAAACCTGATTCGCGGGCCAGGCTACTTCAATCTCGACATCTCGATTCAGAAGGCGTTCCGCGTGTCTGAGGGCGTACGCGCGGACATCAGGTTCGAGTCGTTCAACGTCACCAATGCCGTCAATCTCGGCAACCCCAATACCACTGTCGGCGACGTCAACTTCGGGCGCATCTCGTCTGCTGGCGCAGCGAGACAGAGCCAGGTTGCCGTGAAGCTGCTGTTCTGAACCCTATGGTCCACAGTCCACAGTCCTCAGTCCACGGTCTACTCATGAAAAACCATAAGTTGCGAAGTGGCGCGATCGTCATGGCCGATGATCGCGGCGGGAGCAAGCACCGCGATCGCACAGGGAGCCCAGTCATGGCGCGAGCGAACGGTTGTGCCAATTGCGTCCGTCGAGTGGACGGGTGCGCGACTCGCAGACGGTCAGCCAGACGTGCAGGGCCACTGGTCCAACACGATCGGCAACCACAACAACTTCACTCGTCCGCAAGGAGGCGACGATGGTGCGCCGGGCGGAGGAGCGAGGGAGCGGGGCCAGGCGAATCGCGCTCCGAGCCGGGTGAGTGATCCACCAGACGGTCAGATCCCATACCAGCCCTGGGCGCGAGCCAGACAACAGGAGTTCGGTTCTCATCTGGACGATCCGACGCGTCCCGAGTATGTCGAGCCGCTCGCACGGTGCGCGCCCGCAGGTCCAACCAAGTCGTTCATGTGGCACGGCTACGAGATCCGCCAGTATCCGGGCTATGTGCTGTTCCTCTTCGATTCTGGTACGCGAATCATCCACCTTGATGCCAAGCCGCATCTTGCGGAGAACGTCAAGCTGTGGAACGGCGACTCGCGCGGCCACTGGGAAGGCAACACGCTCGTCGTCGACGTCACCAACAACAACTCGAAGTCGCGGTTCGCGCGCACTGGTGAGTTCGTCAGCGAGCACGCGACCATTCAGGAGCGTTACATCTTCGACAGCGCGGGTGAGCGCTTCATCTATCAAGCGGTCTACACCGATCCGACCGTGCTGACGCGGCCGTTCACGGTGACGATTCCCAACCGCCGTATCACCGACAAGACGCCGCAGGACGGCTGGAACAACATCACGTTCCCCGCCATCCACTCCGGCACCGAACCCATCATCGAAGCCTACGAACGCACGTGCGTCGAGAACAACGGCGAGCACGGCGGCGTAGCTGTCGAGTCGAAGTAGAGGAGAACCCGATAGCCATGACACGCACAACTGCTTTACTCGGCGCCGTTCTCACGTGGGCGCTCGTCGTAACGGTGCCGGCAGCCGCGCATCATTCGTTTGCCGCGGAGTTCGACGCGAACAAGCCCGTTGAATTGAAGGGGGTCGTCACCAGGCTTCAGTGGACGAACCCGCATGGGTGGATCTACGTGGACGTCAAGGACGCCAGCGGCGTCGTCACGAACTGGGCGATCGAGTTCGGTGCGCCGTACAGCCTGCTGCAGAAGGGACTGCGCAAGAGTGACTTCCCGGTGGGCTCCGAGGTCGTCGTGAAAGGATTCCGCGCCAAGACCGGCAAGGCAGTGGCCAACGCGCGGAGCGTCACGCTGCCCGACGGACGCAACTTCTACGCATCGGGGGGAGACAGTCCGGGCGCACCGGTGGAAGTGAGCGCGCGATGAGGCTACCAGCGCTGCTCTTGTTGTTGGCTGCCTCGTCTCTGCTTACAGCGCACGGCGCGTGGGCGCAGGAGACACAGCCGTCGATCCCTCGTAGTGCCGACGGCAAGCCTGACTTCTCCGGAATCTGGCAGACGCTGAGCGCCGCCGAGTACGACCTGGAGCCGCACTCGACCCGGAAAGATGCACCTCCCGGACCGGGCATCGTCGAAGGGCAGGTCATCCCGTATCGGCCGGAGGCGTCGCAACAGCGCAAGAAGAATTTCGACGCGCGCGCGACCAACGACCCGCGCGAGAAGTGCTTCACCCTCGGGACGCCGCGCGGCATCTACTCGCCGGAGCCCTTTCAAATCTTCCAGCGCGCACGCGACCTGACGCTGGTCTTCCAGTTCGGGCACTCGGTGCGCACGATTCACACCAACGAGACTCGTCACCCGAAGGCCCGATCGGATTCTGGCTCGGTGACTCCCGCGCTCGATGGGAAGGGGACACGCTCGTCGTCGATGTCGTCGACTTCAACGGCGAGACCTGGCTCGATCGCGCCGGGAACTTCCACAGCGACCAACTGCACGTCGTCGAGCGCTGGTCCTTCCTCGACGCCAACACGATTCAGTACACCGCGACGCTCGAGGACCCGACGGTGTACACGCGGCCGTGGAGCCTGAGCGTGATACTGCACCGGCACCGCGAACCCGAATTTTCAGCTGATCGAGAACTACTGCTACACGCTCGACTACGACAAGTTCTATCCCGTGCCCTCCGGGCAATAGGGCTGACGAATATGTATCGAATCAGGAGAACGTCAATGAAGACAGCAGGTGTCATGATGATGTTGGCTGCCCTCGTCACGTGTGGGCGCCACGGGGCAGGCGCAGCAACCGGCGCAGGGCGAATGTCGTCGCGCCCGGCCTCGACCGCAAAGATCCTCAAGCGTGCGGAGATCGATGCGCTGCTCGCGCAGCCGTCGAACGTGCTCGTCATCGACGTGCGGCGTCCCGACGAGATCGGGTCGATCGGCGGTTTCCCGGTTTATCTGAACGTGCAAGCCGGTGATCTCGAGAAGCGACTCCCGTCGATTCCGAAGGACCGCCTGATCATCACCGTTTCGAATCACGCGTCGCGCGCCGGACGTGCGGCGGACCTTTTGCAGAAGAACGGCTTCAACGTGGCCGGTGCCGCCGGCGCTCAGGACTACGAAGCCGAGGGAGGCGCGCTCGTGAAGATTGCGCCGCCATCGCGAAGCACGGCCTCGGCCGAGCCACGCAAGCAGTAACGGATTCGGCGCGGTGGCGAAGCGGCAACGCGGTGGTCTGCAAAACCACCATCCGAGGGTTCGAGTCCCTCCCGCGCCTCCAGTGGGGAAATCGATGATCACGGAGGTTCAGGCCGACGAGGGGAGCGTCAACTGGTCGCGGGTGGCAGCGTTGTTCGAGGATCGATACGGCGCTGGATCGGCCGAGCGGCTCATCTCGATGCTCGAGCAGCCGTGCGTGACGTTTGCGCGCATCGCCAGCCGAGTTCGGTGTCACCCGTGAATGCGTCCGACTGTGGCATCAGCGCCTGTTGCCGGACGCGCCACGTGGGCATCAGCGACAGCAGTTGTGCCGCGAGCATCAGATGAAGCGGCGATTGCTCGAGGACGCGCTGTTCCTCAGGTTCTATCGCCACATCCGATCGTCGGTGCCGCACCAGCGCGTCACCCTGATCCCGTCACGCGACGGGTTTCGCAAGCGCACGGTGCGTATCGATGGCCGTACGATCGCGCTCAGGCGTGCGCGTCGGAACAGTGCGTGGCGCGGCTCGAACAACGGGACTGTCTATACCCTGACGAGCAGTCCTGCCGGCGCGGATCTCTTGTATTACGAGCTCTCGTCCGAGGACTACCTGCTTGTTCCACGAGAGGCTCTGCCCGTTGGAATCGTCACGTACGTCGACACGGACGCATCAACGTATCAGCGTTTCAAGAACACCTTGGCAGCGCTTTCGCGACCGTCTAGCCTTCAGGTCGAATGGGCTCGGCGGGGGTGATTCGAGAGCGAGCGAGCTCCTCGTTGCGTTTGACCTGGGGCAATTGCACCGAGAAGAAACGATAGAGAAGCCACGAGTCGAGCAGGCCCACTGCCACGAGCACGAGATATGCGAGATTGCTCTGCACGAGGCCGAGGTCCTTGAGCAGCGTCGACAAGCCGAAGCCGACGATCCACGCATCGAAGCTCATACACAAGCGACGGAAGGTTTCCGGGCGGATTCGCTGGATGATGTAGGCGCCGATCGGTACGCCAATCGCAATGCTTGGCAGGATGTACGGGATGAGCGCCATACTCTGCACCGTGTAGAGTCCGGCGTAGGCATACGCGATCGCAGTGAAGCTCGATTCCGCCAGCCGGATGAAGCCGAGTGCGGCGCGAAAGTCTCTCTGCGTCAGGCCCTGGTTGCTCAGCATCACCGCCAGCGGTGGCCCTGAGATCGTGGTGACCGAGTAGAGCACGCCGACGCCGCCGCCGAACACCAACCCGACCGACCGCTCGGACTTGATCGGCCTTCGATACCCGGCCGCCTGAAACAGGATCAACGGCAGCAGAACGATGAACGTGCCGAACCGGAGCCAGCCCGGGTTGACGATCGACACAATCGCGGTGCCGAGGATGACGCCCGGCAGCAGACCGATCACGATCGGCAGCACGCGCCGCCACACGCGAGGCAGTGCGTCCCGATTCACCCATAGCACGTAGGCGTTGAGGGCGACTTCGATCGGGATGAGTGCCGGGTTGAGAACGCGGTTGGTCAGGAAGAGCAGCGCGATCGGAACGGTGATCGACGAGAACCCGTAACCAAGGGCACCGTTGACGATAGCCGCGCCGAGCGTGATGAAGACGAGTGCGAGCTGAGCAGGGTCCATCACGTCGTGAGCCAGCCAGTCTTGCGTGTTTGTCGCGACTCTGTCAACGCCTGCACCGTTTGACGTCGAACATTCATTCGGACTCGTCCACGGTGTGATGCTGCCGATACTGGCGCCAGTCGATCTTCAGCTTCCGCATGCGCGCGCGCAGCGTATGCGGGTTGATCTCGAGCAGGCGCGCCGCCCCGTGCCGCCCCTCGACCCGGCCGCCGGTCGCCTCGAGCGCAGCCTCGATGTGCTGTCGAATGACGACGTCGAGCGGCGCAAGGCGGGACGGCGCCGTCTCGCTCGATCGCACCGGAGCGGGAGCCGATGCCCTCGGGTCCTGGCCGAGTGCGCCCGCAACGTTGAGCGCTTTCCCCTGACCGATTAACACCGCGCGGTCCATCACCGCGGCCATCTCGCGCACGTTACCCGGCCACTGATACTCGGCCAGCAACTTCACGTCACTGTCCGAGACCGGCACCGGACGAAGACCGAAGCGGTTTGCCGCGAGCTCCGCGAAGTACTCGGCAAACGCACGGATATCGCTCGGGCGATCGCGCAGCGGCGGGATCACGATCGGAAACACCGAGAGGCGATAGTACAGGTCTTCGCGAAACGTCTGCTGTTCGACCATGCTGGGCAGATGGCGGTGCGTGGCGGCCACGATTCGCACGTTCACTTTGACCGGCCGCTCTCCGCCGACGCGAACCAGCTCGGATTCCTGGACCACGCGCAGCAGGCGGACTTGCGCCGCGAGGTGCAAGCTCGCCGACTTCGTCGAGAAACAGCGTGCCGCCGTCGGCCTGCTCGAACCAGCCTTTGCGCCGGGCCACTGCACCAGTGAAGGCGCCCTGCTCGTGGCCGAACAGTTCCGAATCGATGAGTTCGGCAGGAATCGCTCCACAGTTGACGCGGCGGAATGGGCCGTGCCGGAACGGCGAGTGTTCGTGGATTGCGCGGGCGATGATCTCCTTGCCGGTTCCGGTCTCACCGAACACCAACACCGGCGCGGCACTGCGGGAAACGATGCGGGCCCGCGCCATCACCGCCGCCAATCCTGTGTCGCCGCCGATCAGCCGCTCCTCGCCCGCGCGAGTGTCGCCATTGATGAGCACGGCAGGAGCCAGCCGCGTCGGAGCTATCTTCTGTTTCTGTGACATATGACAGATATCGACTGGCTATTATTACAGAAAATCTGTCTTATTTAACAGAAGTAGATGATTCCGGGTCTGGGAAGTCAAATTCCACGGAAAACCCGCACGGTCCAGGTCTTGCCTCTTGCCCATGCGATGTCTCCGCTCGCCCATCGATGTCCCTGTCGTCCCACGTCGTGTCGGTGCGCATGTATGACGCCGACGACCACCGGGTGGTAAGCGACCTCCGCTAGTTCGGTCCGCCCCCACCCTCTGCCCCGGTCGATCGGCTCACCAGTTCACGTCACACACACGTTGCTGTGCGCAGGCACGCACAGCAGTTTCGGGGCGCCGATCGGTGCATCGGCCAGAGGAGATTCGATGTTTCGCAGAGTGTTCATGTTGTCCGCGGTGCTGCTCGCCGGGTTGATTCCCGCGACAGCCAGCGCTCAGACCGCGGCCGCTGTCGGCGGTGTGGTTCGTGACTCGTCCGGCGGTGCCATCCCCGGTGCGACGGTTCGCGTGATTAACGAAGCCACCGGCGCCGCGCAGGAAGCCGTCAGCGACGCAGAGGGCCGCTATCAAGTGACCGACCTGGCTCCCGGCCAGTATCGCGTGGAGGCGGCGCTCGACGGATTCGAGCCGGCCGTTGCTCGTGGTGCCGTCGACGGACGCCAGGCGGCGAAGATCGACGTGACGCTGACGCCTGCTCGATTCACGGAAGGCGTGGTCGTGACGGCTCGTCGTGTCGAAGAGGCGGCTCAGGAAGTTCCCATTCCGGTGTCGGTGTTGAGTGGCGAGCTTGTCGCCAACGCCGGCGCGTTCAACGTGAATCGCGTGAAGGAACTGATTCCGACCGTCCAGTTCTATTCGTCCAATCCACGCAACTCCGCGGTCACCATTCGTGGCATCGGTTCACCGTTCGGCCTCACCAACGACGGCATCGAGGCCGGCGTCGGCCTCTACATCGACGGCGTGTTCTACGCGCGTCCGGCGTCGGCCACGCTCGACTTTCTCGACGTCGCGCAGGTTGAAGTGTTGCGCGGACCGCAGGGGACGCTCTTCGGCAAGAACACGACGGCGGGTGCCATCAACGTGACCAGCAAGCGGCCCACGTTCACGCCGGAATCGAACATCGAGCTGGCCTATGGCAGTTACGACTTCGTTCAGGCGAAGGCTTCGGTGTCAGGCGGGTTCAATGAGAAGGTCGCCGGACGGGTCTCGTTCTCGGGCACCGGGCGCGACGGGTTCATCTTCAACACCGCCGAGCAGGCGAAGACGAACACGCTGAACAATCTGGGCTTCCGTGGTCAATTGCTCGTCCTGCCGTCCAAGCAGGTGGCCATCAACGCCTCGGTCGATCACACGCGGCAGCGCCCGAATGGGTATGCACAGGTGATTGCGGGTGTGGCGCCGACGCTTCGACCGGCCAACCGGCAGTGGGCGCAGATCGTCTCCGATCTCAACTACACGCCGCCGAGCTACAACGCGTTCGATCGCCTGACGGACACCGACACGAGCTGGCAGTCCAACCAGGATCTCGGTGGCGGCTCGGCCACGATCGACTGGACGGTGGGACGAGGACGGATCACGTCGCAGACCGCCTACCGATACTGGAACTGGGATCCATCCAATGACCGCGACTTCATCGGCCTGCCGGTGACGACGATCTCGGCCGGCACCTCGAAGCAGCGCCAGTGGACGCAGGAGGTCCGGTATGCGGGGCCGCTGTCCTCGCGCTTCAATCTGGTCACCGGCATCTTCGCGTTCCACCAGGGCATCGACTCCAATCCGGTGATTAAGCAGGAGCAGGGATCGGCGGCGGCGCGTTTCCTCCTGGCGCCGAGTGCCGCCGCGGCGACGCCCGGCCTTCTCGATGGATACGGATTCGATCAATATCTGAAATTCCGCAATATGAGCGCAGCGGCGTTTGGTCAACTCGAATGGCTCGTCACCGATCGCCTTCGCATCCTCCCGGGCCTGCGCTTCAACTACGACCAGAAGGACGTGGACTTCAACCAGACCGTCTATGGCGGACTCCAGACGACGAATCCGGCGCTCGTCGCGCTGAAGCTCTCGGTCCTCGCGCCGCAGGCATACACCGCCGACGTCGATGACACGAACACCTCCGGGCAGCTGACGGTGGCATACAAGGTCACCCCGGCCGTGAACACCTACGGCACATACTCGACCGGCTTCAAGTCCGTCGGCCTCAACCTGAATGGTGTGCCGACGGATGCGCTCGGCAACCCAGTTCTTTCAGCAGCGGTGATCAAGCCGGAAGACGCACGTCACGTGGAGTTCGGCGTGAAGACCGAGTTCCACCCCGGTTACACCGCGAACTTCACGGTCTTCAACACCAGGATCAAGGACTACCAGACGCAGGTCGTGAATGCGCAGGTCGGCGTGTTACGTGGCTACCTGGCGAACGCCGAGAAGGTGCGTGTGAGAGGCGCCGAATTCGACGGCAGCGCACGGATCAACAAACGGCTCTCGTTCTATGGCGCCGCCGCCTATACCGACGGTATCTACGTCTCGTTCCCCGACGCGCCGCCGCCGCTCGAAGAGACCGGCGGTCCACAGGTAAAGGACATCTCCGGCTCCGTGCTCCCCGGCATCTCGAGGTGGGCACTCACGTTCGGTGGTGAATACAACAAGCCGGCCACTGTCTTCGGCCAGAACGGCGAGTTCTTCGGCGCCGTCGACAGCAGCTATCGAACCGAGTTCTCGTCGAGCCCGTCCGCGTCGCGCTACATGATGGTGGACGGCTATGGACTGGTCAACCTGCGGACCGGGTATCGCTGGAACGATGGTTGGTCGGTATTCCTCTGGTCGCGCAATCTGCTCGACAAGCAATACTACGAGATCCTCTCGGCGCAGCCGGGGAACTCCGGATTGATCGTCGGCTTGCCCGGAGACCCGCGCACGATCGGCCTGACCGTGCGCATGAATCTTCGCTCGAAATAGCGCGTCGGCGCGGGCGGTGCTTGCGTGTTGCTCGCGTCCGCGCCACCATGTCGAGATGTCGTTCGACGGTAGCAACCGAATCTGGCAACACGCGAGCGCGTTCGCCGCGCTGATGGTCATCGCGCTGACCGTGGCGGCGTGCACCTCGCCGCCACCACCGGTGCCGCCTGCCGCGACCACCGCCGCAAAAACGTTCGTCGGGTCGGCCGCGTGCGAATCGTGCCATCGCGACGAATACAGCAGATGGAAGGACACGCTCATGGCGCGTGTCGTCCTCGATCCGGCACAGCATCCAGATGCTGTGCTGGGCGATTTCTCCACGCCGAATCCGCTCGTCACGTTCAAGAAGGAAGAGGTGGCGTTCATCTACGGTACGAAGTGGAAGCAGCGCTACTTCACCAAACGCGGAGACGACTACTTCGTGTTCCCCGCGCAGTGGGACATCCAGGCAAAGACGTGGCGGCGCTACTACGTCGAGCCGGGAACGGACTGGTGGGCCGAGCATTACCCAGCCGACCAGATGCAGAGACCGACGGGTCCTCTCTGCGACGGCTGTCATTCGGTCAACTACGACATCAAGACCAAGCAGGTGACGGAGTGGAACGTCGGTTGTGAGAAGTGTCACGGCGCCGGAAGCCTGCACGTGCAGAATCCGGTAGCCTCGACCATCGTCAATCCCGCGAAGCTCCAGGGCGACCGGGCCGACGATGTGTGTCTGCAGTGTCATACGCAGGGTCAGCCACGCACGAAACCGCTCGAGGGCGTCTACTACGACTGGCCGGTGGGTTATCAACCGGGCGATCGACTCAGCGACGTCTGGATGCTCGAAGAGCATCACCTCGGCAAGGAGACGTTCACGCACTGGCCCGACGGTCACGCACACAAGAACCGGATGCAGGGAAACGACTTCGTGCAGAGTCAGATGTCGTTGAAAGGCGTGCGCTGTTACGGATGCCACGACGTGCACGGCACGCCGAATGAGGCTGACCTGCGGTTGCCGGGAAATGCGGTCTGCTTACAGTGTCATGATCCCCGGCGACAGCCGGGCCCACCTGGAACGCTGGAGCAACATACGCAGCACGCGGCCAACAGTGAAGGCAGCAAATGCATCGCGTGTCATATGCCGCTCATCGCGCGGACTGTCGGCACGGTGAACGTTCGCAGTCACACGTTCAAGTTCATTTCCCCGAGCACGACTCTGCAGAATGGCGTGCCCAATCCCTGCACGTCGTGCCACAAGGACCGCACGCCGCAGTGGGCGAGCGACGCGTTGAAGAAATGGCCGGGGGTTTCCGCATGGCGCGTCGGCGGTTAGCCGCGTCTCTCGTGAGCGCCGCGTGTGTGGCCCTTCCGACGCCGGCGGCCGCGCAGGACGAGCCGCGCTGCGTGGTTCTGTGCGCCCCGGAGCTCAAGATCGAGCCGACGTGGACCATCGAGAATCTCGGCGGCCGGCGCCGTATCGAGGTGAATGGGGAGGTCGAGTCGGTCGGCGTCGAGTCGGCGTTCGAGCTCGTGCTCGCGTTGGATGTGCCCACCACGATTCCACGCGTGGGGTTCACGTTCGAGGCGATCTTCAGCCCGTTCGGCTCGACCAGCGTGCATCCGTTCACGGGTGTCCCGGCCGCAGACGTGGGCCGTGATTCGATCCGCGACAACGGCGTCGAGATCGAAACCGAATTCAACTTCAATCTGTTCGAGGCCGAACAGACCGGCGGCTGGATCTCGTCCCACTTCGACGTCGTCGATCAGTTCAGCCCGGGCGAGACGCCGAGAGCGGGCAGCACCTACACGCACAAGCTCGACTTCGAGTGGGACACCGCTTTTCACCTGTTCAACAGGTTGTCAAAGGGGCACTGGCTTCGGAATGTCGAGGCTGAGGTGTCGCTCGACTATCTCGCGACAGGTCTGCCCAAAGCAGGCGACATCATCGGCGACGAACGGTTTCTGGACGACGCCAGCCCGTGGTCGTTCGCTGTACTCATGATCATTCCGCTCGCGCCACTCGCGCCCTGAGAGGACACGATGGCGCTACTCCCGTCCTGGGCCCCGAATCTCCATCCGCTCGTGATCCATTTTCCGATCGCCCTCATCATCGTTGCGGCGTTCGCGGACCTCGTCGACTCGCTGTTTGGCCGCCCACAGTGGCTCGCGTCCGCAGCCACGACGCTGTTCGCGTTGGGAGCTGCGGGCGCCATCGTCGCCTGCCTGAGCGGGCAACAGGCACTCGAGACGGTGCTGATGCCCGGCATGGCTCATCCCATCGTCGAATCGCATCGCACGTGGGCGCTTGCGACGACATTCTATTTCTCGCCTGTTGACGCTGATTCGAGTGGGCGCCGCATACCGCGCTCCTCTGGCACGTCGCTATCGTTTCGTGCTGCTGATTGCTTCGCTCGTCGGAGTCGCCGGGCTCCAGCAAACGGCCGAGCGTGGCGGACGGCTGGTGTTCGAGCAGGGCGTGGGTGTGATTGGATCGAGTCTGCGATGACGCGATCGGAGGAGCTGATGCGCAGAACATTCATGATCATCGGAATCGTCGTGCTCACTTCGATGGCTGCTCAGCAGGCACCGAATCCTCGTCAGCAACCTGGCGCGACGGTGACGATGTTCGCCCCGGAGCAGCACGATCTGTACGACGGCCACTTCATCCTCTCGGCGTCGCGCGTCTACATGGTTGGCGGGCTCAACGATGCACCCGGCTGGGATCACATGGACAATGCCGCGGCGACCTTGAGACCCGCGGCAGGGACCGTGGAGATCGATGTCGACGAGATCAAGAACACGGGGCGCTTCGAGGCGCGGCTGAAGGTTCCCGAAGGCGATCTGGTGCTGGCGTTCGATCGATTTCGCGAGTTCAACCCCTGTCAGAACGGCGGGATCGTCGCGGCCCTGCACGAGCACGGTACCGACTCGGGCTGCGGGGACAACAACTGGCCGAAGACGTTTGTCTATCTCGCCGGATGGGGCGACGGGCATGCGACGCTCAACGGCAAGCCGCTGTACCAGGACTACGAGATGCACTTCATGGTCACGCAGGGGATTCGCGACCGGAAGACGCTGAAGGTGGCGTACCCCCTTGACGGCAAGAAGCTGCCGGGCGGGGAAGTGAATCCCGCGACGCAGCAGATCGACTTCTACATCCGCAGTCCGAAAATGGATCAGCGGAACAAGCCTGCGCGCGAGGTCTTCATGCATTTCTTCGGTATGGAGGTGACCTGGAAGTAAGGTATTGACCACATGGAGCCGTTCTTTGTGTGGCTCGAGGCCACGTCTCTCAGTACCTGGCTTCGCGAGTCACCGTCGTTGTGGGCCTTTCCCTTCGTGCTGATTCTCCACACGGTGGGGCTGGCGTTCTTCGTCGGCACGAACGTCGCGTGGGACGTTCGCGTGCTCGGCTTCAGCCTGGGCATCCCGCTCGAGGCTTTACGGCGCTACTTCCTGGTGATGTGGGCCGGCTTCTGGATCAACGCCTTTTCCGGCGTCCTGCTGCTCATCGCCTATCCGACCAAGGCGCTGACCAATCCGCTCTTCTACGCGAAGCTTGCGCTCATCGCGTTCGGAGTCGTGCTGGCGTTTCGGATTCGTCGAGAGGTGAACGGGCTCGCCGCGCCCGCTGACGCCCCTCCGATGGCAAGGATGCTCGCGGCGGTATCGCTCGCGTGCTGGATCGCCGTCATCTTCGCGGGCCGACTGCTTGCGTATACGTGCACGCGTCTGACGGTGGACTTCCCGTGCTAGACCAGCTGCTTCACGCGGTGGAGGCGTATCTGCGTCATACGCCGCAGGGCGAGTTTCTGCGGACGGCGAGATGGGGCTGGCCGATCTTCGAGTCGCTTGCACTTCCTCGGCATGTCCCTGCTGCTCGGAACGGTCGGCGTCTTCGACCTCCGGCTGCTCGGGTTCGCAAGGCGGATTCCGATCGCTGCGCTGCACCGGCTGATTCCGATTGGCATCTCGGGCTTCTTCATCAACCTCGTGACCGGTATCTGCTTCATCTCGGCCACGCCCGATCAATACCTGTTCAACAAGGCGTTCTACTGGAAGGTGACGTTCATCACGATTGCTGGCGTGAACGTGCTGATCTTCTACGCGCGAACATTCAGGCGATTGTTGGAGACGCCACCGGACGTCCCACCTCCATTGTCGGCACGTCTGGCTGGCGGAGTGTCGCTGCTCGCGTGGATCGGCGTCATGTCTGCTGGACGGCTGTTGACGTTTTTCAGGCCATAGGCGGTCCACAGTCCACGGTCCTCGGTCCACGAGTCTCGGTTCTGCTCGAATCCCGAATCCCGAATCGCGAACCCCGAATCCCGAATCCCGAATCCCGGATCCCGGGCCCCGGTCGGCTGCGGTATTCTCGACGCATGAATGTTTCGCGTCTCCTGCTCGTCACGTTCATCGTCGTGGCATCGGCTTTCAACACCGGTCTGCACGCGCAGTGGAATGCGACTGCGATCGAGGCCGAAACGATGCAGCATTTTCAGGCGCTGCTGCGTCTGGACACCACCAGCCCGCCAGGAAATGAGCGACGCGCGGTCGAATACCTGGAGCAGGTACTGAAGCGCGAGGGCATCTCCTATCAGGTGTTCGCCAAGGATCCGCAACGTCCCAACCTGGTCGCGCGCATCAAAGGCAACGGGAAGAAGCGGCCAATCCTCGTGATGGGGCACACCGATGTCGTGTCCGTCGATCCGCAGAAATGGAGCTTTCCGCCCTTTGGCGCCACCCGCGACGGCGGCTATGTGTACGGCCGCGGCGCCGTTGACGACAAAGACAGCGTCGTCGCCGGCCTGATGCTGATGCTGACACTCAAGCGCAACGGAACGGCTCTCGATCGCGACGTGATCTTCCTCGCGGAGTCGGGAGAGGAAGGGGCCCCCGAATTCGGCGCGCAGTTCATGATCGACAACCACTTCGACGCCATCGACGCCGAGTACTGCTTTGCCGAGGGCGGCGGCGTCGCGCGCTCGGGTGGCCGCGTGACGCAGGCGACTGTGGGGACGACGGAGAAAGAGCCGCGTCCGATTCAGCTCATCGCGCATGGGACGTCGGGCCATGGCTCGGTGCCGTTGAAGGACAACGCCATTGCGCGGCTCTCGTCGGCGCTGGCGAAGATCTCCGCGTGGGTGCCTCCGTTGCAACTCAGCGAGACGACGATCGCCTACTTCAAGACGCTGGCGACTGTCGTGCCGCCCGAGATGGCGCAACGCTACAGAGATGTGCTGAGCACCAATCCAAAGGCCGCAGCCGCAGCCGCCGAGTGGATGCTCGAGAACCAGCCACAGCACTGGTCGATGCTCCATACGTCGCTCGTCCCGACAATCATCGATGGCGGCTATCGCTACAACGTGATTCCCTCTGAGGCGAAGGCGACCATCGACGTGCGACTGCACCCCGAAGAGGACCAGAAGACGTTTCTCGATCGCGTGCGTGCCGTCATCAACGACCCGAAGGTGGAAGTGCGATGGTCGCGCGATTCGTATCGCCCCGCTGGCGCGTCACGCCTGAACACCGAGGCGTTCACGGTGCTGCAGACGCAGCTCAAGGCGCACTACAACACGATCACGCTGCCGATGATGGGAACCGGGGCCACCGACATGTCGCAGGTTCGATCGAAGGGTGTGCAGTGCTACGGCATCGGTCCGGCGCTCGACACCGAAGACTCCGCGCGCGGCTTCGGCGCGCACAGCGACCAGGAGCGCATTCTCGAAAGCGATCTGCACCGCTTCGTGCGTTTCCAGTACGACGTGGTGATGGAGCTGGCGAGAGCGCGATAAGGATCCGGGATTCGGGATTCGGGATTCGGGATTCGGGATTCGAGAGTCCAAAGCCGAGAGCCGAGAGCCTATCTAAAATGCTCCGTTGACTTCTCGTTCTCGAGGCAGATGAACTCGATCAGCTCTGTGTCGAGCATGATCTCGTTCTTGATCGTCACCGTCCACGGCCGCGTGTACACCTTGGGATCGTCGACAGTGACCTCGATGTCGAGATTGCCGTAGTTCACGCGCGTGAAGCGCTCGGTCATCTTCGCGGCGTCGGTCAGCGGACTGCCGTTCACGTCCAGCCAGCCACCATCACGGAATCCAGTGGTCTCGACCACGAGCGTGTCGCCCACCCATTTGCCGGTGGAGTAGCCGAACCACCACGGCTGCTGGTCGTTGTCAGGCAGCGGACGGCCGTCAGTGTGGATCTGCCTGATGCCCGCGTTCCCTTCATACAGGATCACGACGATCGACGGCGTCTGAATAATCTTGCGCGGCTGCGGATGCGTGTAGAGCTGCATGTTGCCCATCGGCAGGCAATGCGCATCCGGGTTGTCCTTCATGTTGTCTGCCATGCGCTGCTTCTTGAGTGCGAGCGCTGCTGGCTGAAACGGCAGCCCACCCGGAACGCCGGATCCGATGTCGAAGAACAGCCCCGGCCCTCGCGGCAACACCGCAGGCGTGCCGGGCGCGCCGCCTGTCCCACTGACGCCGCTGCCCGCACCGATCTCACGCCAGCCCGGGCTGCCCCAGATGCCTGACAGGTCTGGCTTCCCGTCGGCCGTGCGCGGTGCTGGTGCCAGCAAGATTCGGTTTGCCGTCTGCTGTTCGCGGAACGTTGGGAGTAGGGAAGGACGGCCACTGCGCCGAGAGCGACCCGGAGCAGAACGCGACGAGCGTGACGACGGCGGCCGAGCGGAGCGCGAACGCAATATGCATGAATCAGAACATCGCGATCGGGTTGACGGGTGAGCCGGTGCCGCGCGGGATCGGCAGCGGCGCGATCATCAACATGAATTCCCAACGCTTGCGAGCCGCGGCGGCGGCGCTGACGGCGTCGAAGTCCGCGCGATCGAGCAAGTGCACGCCGAGGATCGTCAACACGAAATTGTGCAGCGAGCTCGGGGCCAAATCTCCTGGCGGGTGCGGCGCATAGTCGGGCGTCTCCCATCCGAGTATCGCGATGTCGCGCTTCTTGAGCCACGGGATGACCGAGTTGTCGAGGCCCGCCATCGCCTCGTTGATCGGCCAGGGGCCAAGCGTCGACCGCCGCGCCCATCGGCCCCAGCGCAGAAGCAGCGCATCACCAGCCATCGCCTTGACGCCGGCCATCTTCTCCCAGGCTTCCAGGTCTTCCGCGAAGATGCGCGTGCCCGGCTCGAGGTACGGCACGCCCTTCAGCCTCGGGATGTCGTAGAGAACTCCACGGGTGACGATCCCGTTCTTCATCGTGAGGATCGAGTTCTTCGCGGCGCCTCCGTCTTTGGTGACCAGCCGCTCGACTGGATATCCGTTCCACATCTTGCCGCCGAAGAACACGTGAGCGAACGAATCCAGGTGCGTCGTGCCGGCGCCATGAATGCACGGATAACCGATGCGGTCGGTGGCCGCCGAGGAGGTGGCCGTCACCATCGCCCATTCCACCGGGCAGGGAACGTCCACGCTTTTTTCGGTCTCGGCGTTCGACGCGAGCGACACGGCTACACCGTCTTTCACCAGTGCTGCCGCCTGTGCCCGTTTTGCTGCCGTCACCAGGTTGAGAGTGCCGAGCTCATCGTCTTTGCCCCATCGGCCCCAGTTCGAGAGCTCGGTCTGCCACCGTTCGTATTCGGCTTTCGTCACCAGGGGACGGGAGGCCGACGCGGGAGCGGAGCTGGTTTGCGACATGAGGACCACGCCGCAGGCGATGAACGACATCAGCAGCGAGCCAGACAGAGCCAGCTTTCGCATTGCTCCTCCTGTGTGGTGACGCGGCGCGATTATACGCTCGGCGCAACGGAGAAGAGGCTTCGTGCGCTAATACCTGGCGATGCGCACGCGCACCTGGCGTGGTTGTCCGGCTGCGGCTCGCGCGATCACGAACACCTCTGTCCCTCGCGCCAGGAGCCGTGGAGTCTTGAGCAGATACGGCGTTGGCCATTCTGCCGACGGATCGGTCAGCGCCAGCAGGACATCGGTGCCGCCATCAGGCCGCCGGGCCGACACTTCGAGCGTCGAGAGGCCGGCGACCATCTCGGGCTGGATCGCCCACACGCGCGTGTCGTTCGTCAGTCTGGCCCGCGTTTCGACCACGAGATCTGTCGCCGTTCGAGTTGCCGGAACCATCGCGAAGAAGACACCGAGCGTGCTGCGATCGGTTGCAGGCTCACTCGTCCCGCGGTAGTGAACGTCGACGACGATGCGAGACCGCGCGGGCAAACGATAGGCGACATCGTCAGGCAAGCTGACGAAGGTATGCCACGGTGTCCAGCTGCCGAGCCACTGTCCTGTGCTTTCGAGGCTGAACGTTGCCCCACGCACGACGCGACGATCGCCGGGCATGAACTCGAGTCCTCGCACCTGGACAGTCGCAGTCAGGCCGAGATCGATCACGACCCTTCTTTGTCGTGTCGGTCGCCTTCGCCTCAATTGCGATCGGCTGCAGCGGCCGTAAGAGGTCGGGCTGACCCAGTTGCCAGTGATCCGTATGCGGCGTGGCGCGGATCTCTCGTGTCGCGGAAGCGTTCGGATCGACAACGTTGAGAAATACCTTGCCGCCGTTTCGCGGTCCAAGTCCTTCGACCCACGACACGAGGAACTGCGATTCGCGCAGCGTCAGGTGGTTGTCGTTGACGAAGTCACCGTATCCGGCCACTGCCGACCAGGGAGGCATGTGGCGACGCAGCACGGACGCTCGCATCGCCCGGCCCTGCAGCCACGTCTGCTCGTAGGTCTCGAGCGGAAACGACAGCCCCTTGTCCATGTGACACATCACGCATCGTTGGTCCAGGATCCGCACGATCTCCCGATCGAACAGCACTGTCGTCGTCAGCGACCCATGCGATTGCACTCCCTGTGGCCATGCGATGACAAGCGCAATTCCTAGAGCCAAGAGCCCAGAGACCAAAGCCGAGAGTCGGGAGCCCAGAGCCCGGCTCATCGCTCCCGCACCTCGAACGTCGTCACGAACGTGTGGACCGTGTCGCGACGCCTGAACTGCGTCCACGCTCGATAGCGGCCAGGCTTCGGCATCAAGCCGTCGAAGATCACCCGGGGACCGCCGCGCAGTTTCTCGAGATCGGCACCCGGCGGGATCAGGAACTGCGGCATGTCTTCGTCGTCGTTCCCGCCGGGAACGATGTCGAGCGAGTGCGAGTGGACGTACTCGTTGAGGTCTTCGCTCATGATGAGCGTGTGCCCGAACGCGCCGAGGTAGGTCTGCAGATCGGTGACCGGTTGTCCTGTCGCGGTGTCTGTCAGATCGAACTGAAGATGACCGTAGAGCCCTGCGACGAACGGCGCTGGATCGTAGCTGACCTTCGCCGTGAGATCGTCCATCGTCTGCGTGTTAATGGCATCCGGAGTGAGCCGCGCAGAGTCGCCCGCGAGATCGCCTCGGTAACCGGCTGTCACCAGCGGGCGTGCGATGAACTGTGATGCGCCACCGGCAGGAAGGAAGTCGGACAGGACCTTGTAATAGCCAGCCTTCGGCAGCGTCACGTCGATGACCCACGTGCCATCCGGCTGAAGCTCGGGATGGATGTGCTGAAAGTGAGTCATATCCTGACTGATGACGAACAGGTGATATTGACGCTCGTGCACAGTCTCGAACTTCAGGATGCGTTCGCCTGTGCCCGGATGAGAGATGCGAAACTGCCACTTCGCGGGCTTGCCGGCCTGGACGACAGCCGGTTCGGTGGTGAGCTCGAGCCCGTAGTCGCGGACGTCGAATGGCGCACCGCGCACGAGCGCCATGCCGCAGCGCGGACACGTGCCTGCGATGTCGAGCGTGTAGTCCGGATGCATCGGGCACACGAACGCTGTTTCAACATCGGTTGAATCGGATCCCGGGCCCCGGGCCCCGGGTCCCGGTGACTGCTGCGCCTGAACGAACAGCGTCACCAGCAGGCAGAACGACAGCGTGACGATCGCGGCGAAGGCAGGATGTGCGAGCCGCGAGCGGAACAGGAGCGACGTCCAGCGTTCAGCGATGCGGGCTCGTCGCATTGCCCTCATACGTGCCCGTGCCTGGGCCAGGCAGTTCGTCGGCGCGCGGGCCCGTGTAGCGCGCGACGTGAAGACCGGTGTCGTTATCCACCCAGTAGATGAGGCCGTCCTTGAAGACGGGGTAGGTGCGCGCGACACCCTGCGGCACCGTCAGCGCGTGACCTACTTCGCGCGGCGTGTACGGATTCGAGATGTCGATGACGCGCAGGCCGTGCGCGTACCAGGTCGTGAACACGAGGTTCTTGAAGATCGTCGGATTGTGATTCTGCTGCGGGATGCGACGACGAGGCTGACCGTTTGGCTCTGTCGTCGCCTGCGTGAGGCATTCCTCGATCTGATTGTCGGGAATCGCGAATGCGCCCACCATGATCGGCACCATCTCGGATTCGACGGACACCATGCGCGCGTAGTTGAGAGGGCAGCCGCCGTTCTCGTCGCTCAACCAGACGTACGCCGGACGATCTTTGGTGTTGCCGCGCACGCGAGCCGGTCTGGCAGGCACGAACACTGCGCTGTGCGTGCCCGTCGGCGAGGCGTTCACGGGCGGATACACGTCAAAGCGCGATCTCGTCATGAGCACGAGGTAGCGCGCAGCCTTCGCTTCCGGCGATGCATTCGACGCGAGGAAAGCCTTCAGACCCGGATCGTTGTTGACCACCATGTGCAGGCAGTCGTTGGCGATCTGCGGAATCTTCGCCCCGTCCAGCACACCGTTGGCCGAGACGATGGTCGATCGCTGGTTGCAGCCGGCGGACTCCTGTCGCCAGCATCGCGTCGCGGGAGTGCGCGATCTTCTCTGAGTCGAGCACATAGAAGCCAGCTGTTGTCCCCGCCACATACACCCGCTCGCCATCGTCAGTCACCGATACCGAGTGCAGGCGGTTCTGTTCGCGGTTCTGAAAGTTGCCCGCCTGGCCGAGTCCGTTCTTGGAATCACTGAAATCGAGGAAGCGCCCGTCGGAGAAGAGGCCTGTCGCGTCAGGACGCTCGTCGATCGGCGGACCGCCGACTTCCTGGAGCGTGAAGCCCGCAAGGAACTTCGGCTTCATCAGCATCTCGCCGGTGTCTTCGTCGGTCACGGCCATGACGAGGAGGTCGGGCACCTTCAGTCCAGGGCTCGTGGGGTCGGGGACACCGCCAGTCCAGTTCGTCATGTAAACGAGGACACGGTTCGTATTCGACGGATCGTGCCAGAGGAAGAACTCGTGCGACTGCGAATAGAAGTCCACGACCTCGCTCTTCGCGGTCGGCTGGCACGTGTTCATGTCGATGCGGTACG
The DNA here is from genome assembly GCA_963818645.1 of uncultured Acidobacteriota bacterium. Classification (GTDB taxonomy): domain Bacteria; phylum Acidobacteriota; class Vicinamibacteria; order Vicinamibacterales; family UBA2999; genus Gp6-AA40. The sequence goes on from CAWFTF010000025.1 coordinate 88,447, forward strand.
CCTCCATGCGACCGAGCGTGTTGGTGCCCGCGTTGCGCACGAGGATGTAGCGGTCCTCTCCACGTGAGGTCTTGTAGACCAGCGACCGCAGCTCGCGGTCGTCGAAGCCTTCGTTGCCTTCGACCATCGCCGGGATCTCACCGACGACAACCGGTTGCTGCTTTGCGGGGTCGGGCTGAATCTTCAGGATGTTGACTGCGTGCTTGACGCCGGCGCCGTTCGAGTGCCCGACGAAGACGCAATTGCCGGCGACGCCGAGCCCGCGGCCATCGCCGGCTCCGTCGAGGTCGCCTCCACGCCACGCGCCGGTCGCTGGATCGCGCTCGGAGGGAATCAACGGCACCCAGTGAATGTGCTCGAGATTGCGAAAGAGGAAGAGCCGCTTCTCGACCTCGAAGGCACCCGCCTTCGCGTCCGCCTCAGACGAATGCGGATCGATCTGGCCTTGACGGTTGACGCGCACCGAGGGCATCTGCGCCATCGGCGTGTCGAAGGTGCTCGGCTGACAGCCGGCAGGATCCCTCGAGTGGTCAACGCACTGCTGGTCGGCTGAGGCGGTCCGGCTGAGGCCGGACACCACATACAGGCCGATGGCCCCGAGCACACAAATGGTCAAACGCGCGAGATGGCGTTTCATGCGCGGCAGTATACAAACTCCCAACTCCCAACTCCCAACGACCAACTTCCAACACGTTGGAGGTTGGGCGTTGGCGCACGTATCAGATTGGGAGTTATGAAGCTGGCACGAACGCCAGAAATCGGCGCGGATTGTCGATGGTGATCCGGCGGAGCATCTCGTCAGTCACGCCTGCCTTGCGCAGCTTCGGAGCGAACACGGTCAGCGTGATCCCATACCCCGGCCGGGCGTCGCTGCGTGCGGTGAAGTTGTAGTCGGACGACAAGAGCAGGCGATCGATGTACCCCGCGTCCAGGAAGGCGAGGATCATCGCCACCTTCTTGTCGTCGGGCACCAGCCCGCCGGTCACGCGGTCAAAGCCGACATAGGCGCCGCGTTTGGCAATCTCTTTGACGACTTCCGCGGAGGGATCGTCGAGGCAGCAACTGTGGCCAATCGCCACGCGTCCGGGGCTGACGCCGACCGACTCGAACGCGTCGAGTTGCCTGAGGCCGGCGTCCTTCGGCACGTTGGGTCCGGTGCCGTAGGCGTTGTGCGTGAAGATCGGAAGGTGGTTGCGGAGGTGTGCCCTGCCCACGGCGCGAAACACCTTTCGTTCAGCGGCGCTCATCGGCGCGTCGGGTGTTTCGCCGATCTCCCCGAAGGCGCCGTACCTGGCGGCATTCGCGTCGCTGACGAGGTCGTCAGCAATCTGGTCTTCAGATTTCGCCGCGACATCCTGCGGATAGGTGCGCTCCATGTACAGGCCGCCGCAGGCCACGATGTGCACGCTGGTGCGCGACGCGATCTGTCTGAGCAGGGCGTTGTCGCGGCCGACGTCGTTGGTGCCCGCATCGACGATGCAGCCGATGCCTTCGGCCGCGGCAACGTCGAGCTGCTCGAGCACTGGTGCGGCATCCTTGGCCGGACCCGACCTGTTCGACTGGGGAGCCACGCGCGCCCACTCGAACGACAGGTGCTCGTGAAACAGCGTCGCCCTGTTGAGTGTGTCGGGCGAGACGTCCCTGAGCACCGTCCGAATCGTCGCGCCCTTTGGAAACGTGAGCGCTTCGCGTGACGCGGGCGTCTGCAGAGGCGCCACCGCGGCGCAGGCGAGAAGTCGCAGTATCTCCCGGCGATCCACGGTGCGGATTATAACGTCGGCCTGTAACCGTGAACTGTGAACTGTGATCTGCTGTGGATGAGTCGTCGCGTGTCACAGCCGCGCGGCTCATCCGTCTTCGTACCGGAGAATAGATGGTGTGACTCAAGGTGGAAGCTGCTGTTGACGGCGTTTGAAGGATTGCGCGGCCGGCTCTTTGGCCTCGCCTATCGCATGCTCGGCTCGCGCGCCGACGCTGAGGACATCGTGCAGGAAGCGTACGTGCGCTGGCACGAGGTGACGAAGGACAGGATTGACAATCCGGAAGCGTGGCTCGTCACCACTACGTCGAGGCTGGCCATCGACCGGTTGCGACGGCTCAAGACCGAACGTGAGGCGTACGTCGGCCAATGGCTGCCGCAACCGATCGTGACCGACACGCCTCCGGATCGTCACCTCGATCTCGCCGACGATCTCTCGATGGCGTTCCTCACGCTGCTCGAACGGCTTGCGCCCGAAGAGCGAGCCGCCTTTCTCCTGCACGACGTGTTCGACGTCGGCTACCCGGAAATCGCCTCCGTCATCGAGAAGACCGAATCTGCCGCCCGGCAGGTCGTCCATCGTGCGCGCGAACGAGTGCGTGGCGAGCGCAAGCGCTTCGATGTCAGCGAGTCTGCAAAGGAAACACTGCTGCAGCGCTTCCTTGCGGCCACCGAGGCACGAGACGAGCAGGCCGTGCTCGCATTGTTCGCACCCGACGCCACGTGGACGGCCGACGGCGGTGGCAAGGCTGCTGCCGCACTGCGTCCGATCGTCGGCGCCGATCGCATCGCCACGCTGGTCATGGGGCTGTATGAAAGGTTCTGGACAAACGGACGCACGCTGGAGCTCGGCACCATCAACGGCGAGGCCGGGCTGTGCCTCCGCGATGGCGCTCACCTCATCGCGACGATGTCGATCGCTACGGATGGGGAGCAGATTCTCGCCGTCTACGCCGTGGTGAATCCGGACAAGCTCGGGTAGCGGGCGCTGTCACAACGCGCCCTGCCCACCCGTCTTCGCTGTAGAAGGAGACGGACCATGAATACCCGAATCGACGTCAGGAAGTACATCAGTTCCAGCCTGACCCAGGCGCTGCTCAAGCTCTCATTCGAATCGCAAAAACATCTCGAGCATTCACTTCTCAGGCTCGTCGAGATCCGTGCATCACAGATCAACGGCTGTGCCTATTGTCTCGACATGCACACCAAAGATGCGCGTGCCGCCGGTGAAACGGAGCAGCGCATCTACACACTCGACGCGTGGCGCGAGACGCCGTTCTTCACCGATCGCGAGCGTGCCGCGCTCGAGTGGACGGAGGCCGTGACGCTTGTCGCTGAAACGCGCGTTCCCGACGATGTCTACGAGCAGGTGAGGCAGCAGTTCAGCGAAGAAGAACTCGTCGAGCTGACGTTCGCCGTCATCGTCATCAACAGCTGGAATCGCCTCAACGTGTCGTTCCGGCCGCTCGTCGGCGACTATCAGCCGAAGGCGGTGGTGGCAGTCTGAATCTCGTCGATTGTTGATTTGGGGATCTTTGATTGTTGAGTCGTTGATGATCGGGGATTGCTGATTGGGGATTGTGGTACACCTGTTTTCAATCTCCAATCACGAATCAGCAATCAACAACGAATCGCCAATCAAAGATCCTTAAATCAGAACTCCGTGTATCAGAAGTTCAGCGTGAAATTGAACCGTGCGAACCGCGGATTGAGCACAGAGGTCGGCCGCAGCCAGCTCGCGCCGTTGGAGACGACGTCGTACACCTGATTGAACGCAGTGCCGGTGTTCGCGTTGAAGAGGTTGTAGAAGTCGAACCCGACATCCATGCGGTAGCCGTGGAAGCGGAGGACCTTTGCGACTCTCATGTCCACCGAGTTGATGCGATCGGGGTACACCTCACCTGGCAATGTCAGGTCGACGGTCTGAAACGCCAGGCCCGGCGCGAGCGGACGGCCGATCGACGAACCCTGGAGAATCTGGCTGGTCACGTTGTAATTCGCGGCGACGGACCCGCCGTTGGTCGCCACGAATGTGTTGATCGTCGACGGCTGCGTGTTCGGTGTCGATCGGATGGAGCCGGCGACGAGTACATCGATCCGCGGAATCGTGTACGTCACGGAACTGCGGAATGTGGTGAGCCACGACTCGTCCACCGCGCACGCCGATTTCTGCGCGTTGGCCAGGACGGAACCAACAGTGACGAACAGCTCGGGCAGCGCATCGGTCATCTGGCAGTAGTCACGAACGCCGCGACCGGTGCTCGTTCCACCTTGGAACGTGATGCCGTTCGACGTGCGCGCGTTCACCGACACGTCCACGCCATGCCAGTACGTCGTGACGTCGCCGTAGTCGCTCGCGAAGGTGTAGTAGTTGTCTGTCGCGCCCAGCGGCGAACGGGCGTTGCGCGTCACGAACGTGACCGGATAGCCGCCGCCGTTCGGCAGGTTCGCATTGCTCGGCGCAGTGATGGTCGCCGTGTCGAAGTCCTGCGGCCCGACTGCCCGGTTGTCGGTGAAGAAGTGATTGCCCCACCACCGGCGGTTGTAGCCGACGTCCACCGACACGCGTGGCAGCAGCTCGTGCTGAATCGAGACGCCGAACTGCCAGTCGTACGGGCGGATTCCCCAGCCATGCAGCACGTCCGGATTGACCGTCGTCGTGCTGAACGGGTTGCCGAAGTTCAGGTTCGTCCACGGACCGCAGACGTCACCGCCTGTGGGCCGGTTGTCCTCTGCCACCTTGTTCATCAGCACGCAGTCGACGACGAAGTTGCCGTTCGAATCGGTCCAGGATCGGTTCGTCGTCTGCTGGAAGGTCACCGCCGGATTCGCGATCGTGTACTGCGCGTCGTTGTTTGCGGCCTGCAGATACTTGCTGAAGTTCGCCTTGAGCGACGTCTTGCCATTGCCGAACAGGTCGTAGGCCGCGCCCATGCGAGGCGTGATGTCGTGGTAGCCCGTGACGCCATCCAACTTGGGGAAGAGGAAGGTGGAGCCGAACTGGTTGTCCTCGACGACGCCGTTTTCGCCTTCGGGGAACCAGCTCCACGCGTGCTCGTAACGGAGGCCTCCCTGCAGTGTCAGCCGGCCGCGCGTCCACTGATCCTGGACGTAGAAGGCGTCGAAGCGCGTGCGGTTGCTCTGCCAGAACGGCGCGTCCCGCATCGTGAACTGAATCGGGGTGCGGTTGTTGAACACGTAACTCAGTTGGCTGCCCGCGTTCTGGAAGTTCTTCTGCACCTGGAACGCGGCCTGATATCCAACCTTCAAGCTGTGTGCGCCGGTGACGTAGGTGCCCGACGCGCGCCACACGTTGTGAAACTGCTCGTTCGATCCGGCCGACGACCAGCCGCGATACGTGAAGTTGCCGACGGGCGTGCCGCCGAGCGTGCTCTGCTCCTGCACCGGTATGAAGTTCGTGAGTGCGCCGCCGGGGATCTGGCCGCCAAACCGGCTCGCGAACTGAGAGAATCCGGCTTCGAGCAACAGCTTGCTCGTGAACGGCGACGTCCACGTGAACTGCGTGATCTTCTCGCGGTTGTCCCACACGTTGCCCGACTCCGGAGCCAGCGCGCCGAAGAATCCGGCGCCGACGCTGCCGAGAGCCACCCAGTCGTCGCCGCGATCGCGGCACTGTTCGGCGCCCTTCGCGTACGCCGATCCGTTGCAGACGTTCTGATAGTCGAGATAGAAACCGACCTTGTTGCGCGGCGTCGCCTGACCGGTCAACCTGATCGCCTCGATCATCTTCGCGGCTGCGCCTCGCGCCGTCAGCGTCTCGTCTTTGTCGTAGAACCACTTCGACTGATCGCCTGCGTTCCTGTTGCCGAAGAGGCCGGGAATCTCCTGCTGGTTCCCGTAGCTCCTGATGTTGTTGTAGAACCACAGCCGGTCCTTGATGATCGGACCGCCGAGCGCGAAATTCGTGTCCCAGTTCTTGATCAAGCCAGGGACCTGCGTCAGCCCGAATCCGATCAGTTCGTCGTCCAGGTTGTTTCCCTGCGACCACTTGCCCGCGAGGCTGAGGAATCCGGTTCCGCTGAAGGTGTTGCCACCGGTCTTCGGGATCAGATTGAACGCCGGGCCGCCGCGATCGACTTCACCCAGTCCGCCGGAGATCGTCACCTGGATCTCGGACGATTCGCCGATGGGATAGCCGAAGCCCGCGACGCCGCCGCCATTGAACGCCGACCCGACGTTCATGCCGTCGATTTGAATCGTGCCTTCATTGCCGCGCCCGCCGCGCGCCGTGAAGAAGTTCGTCGAGACTCCTGAACTCACGTCGAGCCCGGTGGCCTGAATGCCCGGGACCGTGGCGAGCAGGTTGCCGTAGCCTCGTGATGCGGGAATCGCCTGGACGACCGCGCTCGACAGCACCATCTGTCGTCGCGTGCTGGTCTGTGTGTCCACCACTGGTGATTCGCCGGTGACGGTGATGGTTTCGGTGAGGGCTCCAACGCGCATGTCCGCGTTGATCGTCGTGACGCCGCCGCCGGCCACTTCGACGCCTTCGCGGCTGACGGTGGCGAAGCCGGGCAGAGTGAAGGTCACTTTGTAGATCCCGGGAGGCAGATCGGGAATCCGGTAGAGACCGTTTGAATCGCTGATCCCGCTTCGCACTTTCTCGATCAGCACAGGACTGGATGCTTCCACGGTCACGCCGGGCAGCACGCCACCCGAGGTGTCCTTGATGAAGCCCGACAGCGACGCTTGGGCAAAGACGGTTGCCGGCAGGATCACGAACGACGCAAAGGCGACCACCACACGTTTGATGACGCGCATGTTCTCTCCTTCTCGCGATGTCCAGCACGAGGGTCTCAATACACAGGCATCTCCTTTGTCTGCAGGCGTGAGGCGCCGCCACTGTCAGTGGTCCTCACCGATGTCTGGAGCACGCTGCCCCTGAGGCATCCCAGCGGAAACGTGAACGGGAACTGTCGAACCGCGAAGCTCTCGATCGAGATGCTCCCGAACTGGCGCGTCAGCGATGCGGAATCGAAAATCGTCGGCGGTGCTGTCGAGCGGAACGGGTCCAGCAACTGGAAGCGGACCTCGGCAAGTGTCACCGGAAAGTGGCCCGCCGTGACGTTCAAGGTGACCGGAGCCGAGACCGGCATGACCGTCGAACACGGGTGAGCGATCGACCATGTCAGCCGGGGCAACACGAGCGGCGTGAAGTCCAATTCGTTCTTGAAGCTCGACGGCTCGGTGGGCATCGTCGCATCGTCGCAGGCGACGGTCCCGAGGCAGGCCGCGACGATGGCGATCGCAAGGATGTTTGGTTTCATACGCACCTCCTCGCCGCATGGCGTGGTCTCACGCCATCAGTTCTTCCCCCGTCAGCGCGCGATGTGGCAGCTCGTCGTGGTCACCTGACGGCACTCGAGGAAGAAGGCGTGCGTCATCTGAATCAGCGACAGCCCCTCGGCGCCCGTGCCCCAGCCCGGCACGAAGGAGAACTTGTCCGGTTCCCACGACTTGTATCGTCGGAAGTAATCGGCGATCTCCTGGCGCACTCGCGCGGTCAGCGCATATTCCGGCCGCCCCTTCTTGAGCGGAGACACGATGACCTTCGCATCGTAGCCCTTCTCGTCGTTCATCAGCAGCAGGCCGACGATGGCGCCACGGACGAGGCTGCCGCCTTCGATTGGCGGCCCGAGCACGAGGACGTCGAAGGGATCACCGTCGTATGAGACGGTCTGGGGGACGAAGCCGTAGTTGACCGGATAGCCACCGATGTTCTCGGGTATCACGCGATCGACCGCGCGTTTGTTGGCCGCCATGTCGAACTCCCACTTGTTCCGATCGCCGCGAGCGATTTCGACGTAGGCGTTGACGGTGCCGTCCTCGTTGAGGGGTGGGGTGTCCCGCCAGACGTGCTTCGCGTGCGGCTTGGATTCGGACAGGCTGGTGGAGAGACGCGTCGCGGCAGCGACCGGGAGCTCCGACGAGATTTCGCGCGACGGCTGTGAGGGCGCAGTCGCTGACGCCGGCTGCTGCGGATGTCCTTCGACGATCTCGAGCTCCATATTGTCTGGAGCCAGCACGAAAGCGGACCGCAAGCCGTTCGCCCTGCGCGGCGGCGTCAATACTTTTACGCCTTCCTCGCGAAGTCGGGCCAGCGTCTGATCCAGGTTGTCCACGCTGATCGCGACATGGTCGATCGCGCGACCGCGATTGGTCGCGTACTGCGTGCGTCCCTTCCATTGCCCGCCGTAGAGTGCTTTCGCGTGCGCGGTCGGATACCAGAAGAACGTGACGTTATCGAGCTGCGATGATGCAGAGGGACCCGTCGGGATCCCGCGAAACGCGCGCTCGGTCTTCAGCTGATTGCGCGGCGTCAGCCCGAGGTGTTTCTCGTACCACGCCGCCGCAGACACCGGGTCGTCGCTCAGCAGGTGCACGTGCATGAAGTTGTGATGCATCGCGCTCTGCACTTCGATTGTCGCGTGGTCGGGTCCATCGAGATACATGAAGAAGTTGCGATCGCGGGTGCCGGCGCCGAAGAGCTCCACGCCGTCCGTCAGCACGGTCTGGAACGTCGTTCCCAATTTGATCTGGCGTTCGAACTCCGCCTTCATGTCCTCGGCGCCCCAGCCAATGTGGAAGAGGGGAGACACGACCTCGGACGGCGGCGGTTGTTTCACATTGTTGAACAGCAACCAGGACGCCTGCGTCCACACCGCATCGGCGCCGTCGAAGACAGCTTTCGCACCAGAGAGATGCGTCGTGTAGAACTCGATCGCGGCCCTCGGATCGGTGGAGTTCAAATGAACGTGATGGAAGTGAGTTTGTGCAGCGCTGGAGGATGCAAACGCACTCAGGAAAAACAATGACAGGAGTACCCGCAACATGGTCGGTCCGTATTATGCCGCGTCCTGCGTGCTACCATCCGGGCTATGAGATGGCGAGTTCTTCTTGCACTGCTGCTCGTCACTGGTCTGGTTCATGCGGCGGGCAACGATCCTCTGCTTACGGCGAAGCCCGAGGACGTCGGGCTCTCTTCGGCCCGTCTCGACCGTCTCGCGCAGGCGCTGCGCGGAGATATCGATCACGGCCGGATGCCCGGTGCAGTCATCGCCATCACGCGAAAGGGAAAGCTCGCCTACTACGAGTCGTTCGGATTCCTCGACACGGTTGCCGGCACACCCATGCCGAAGGATGCGATCTTCGCTCTCGCGTCGATGACCAAGCCGATGACCGCGGTCGCGGCGTTGATGCTCGCCGAGCGAGGTGAGCTGCTGCTCAACGATCCGGTCGGCAACTATCTTCCGGCGCTGAAGGACATGAAGGTTGCCACCACCACCGGCACGGAACCCGCCCGCCGTCAGCCAACGCTGCAGGACATGATGCGGCACACAGCCGGTGTCACGTACGGCAACCAGGGCACGACGGAACTGCACAAGCGTTACCCGTCCGGGAACGTCAGCGACACGATGACCGGATCGCAGTTCCTCGAGACGCTTGGCAAACTGCCGCTGCACTATCAGCCCGGCACGATGTGGGACTACAGCTTCGGTCTCGAAGTGACCGGGCTGGCTGTCGAGTCGGTGACGAAACAGCGGCTCGGCGACTTCCTGCAGGCGCGATTGTTTGCGCCGCTTGGCATGGTCGACACGCAGTTCGTCGTTCCCGCCGCGAAAGTCGCGCGGATTGCCAGGCCGCTGCCACGCGATCCCGACACCGGGGCGGCACCAACGTTCAGAGAACCGGTCAAGCCGTGGCAGTTCGACTGCGGTGGCGGCTGTGCGTCAGGAACCGCGCTCGACTACACGCGATTCGCCATGATGCTGCTGAACAAGGGAACGCTCGGCGGCACACGTATCCTGAGTCGCAAGACGGTCGAGTACATGACATCGGACCAGTTGAGTGCGGACGTCAACGTCGATCGCCTGAACAACTTCGCCGTTGAACACATCGCGGGTTACGGGTTCGGTCTCGGCGTTGCCGTGCGACGGCAGTCGGGCGTCGCCGGTGTTCCCGGTACGCCAGGCGAGTTCCTCTGGAGCGGGGCGCAGGGGACGATGTTCTGGGTCGATCCGAAGGAAGAGATGACGGTCGTGTATCTGGCCAACACGCCGGGACCGATCCGTCGCCACTACCGCGAGTTGATCAAGACGCTCGTCTTACAGGCGATCGCCGATTGAACGCCATGATTTTTCCGTCTCGCGATTTTCTGACAGCACCCTCACCCGGCGGTCGGCCGTGAGGGTCGTATTCCAACTATGAGGATGCCGGCACGCCGATTCCTGGCGCTGAGTGGCGTCGTCATTGTGGCTGGACTGTTGCTCGGCGTGGATGCCGAGGCTCAGCCGCGACGGTCGTCCACCGTGCTCACCATCCATTGGGGCTCCGAGGATTCTCCCAGTACGACAGCCATCGACGCCGCCATCAGGGAGTCGCTGTCCTCCGACCCAAGTACGCCGGTCGCCTACTTCACCGAATACCTCGAGTCCGATCGCTTTCCCGTTGAAGAAGCGACCGCGGCACTCAGTGCCTACATCCGGCAGAAGTATGCCGGTCGTCCGATTGACGTCGTGATTGCTGTCTCCGATCCGGCGCTGGAGTTCGTGCGGCAGCATCGCTCCGAGCTCTTTCCGAATGCCCCCCTCGTCGTGGCGGCGACGGAGATGCTGGACACCCGGCTCCGCTCTGAAGGGCCCGGAGCGACCGGTCTGATCGGCGGCGCCGGCTACGACAGCACGCTCGCTCTTGCCCTTCAGCTCCAGCCCTCGACCAGGCACGTGTTCGTCATCGCATACGCGCCTGCCTTCAACCTGGTGGAGAGAGTTCGCCCGAGCCTGATGTCGTTCGCCAAGCGCGTCGAGCTGACCTACTTCGACGAGCCGTCACTCGATCGCCTGCTGGCCGCTGTCAGCGCGGTCCCTGCCGACAGCGTGATTCTTTACGTCCGCTCTTCGGGGGAGCGTGAGGGACACGTGCAGTCTCCGGCCGAGACCGCGCGACTGGTGAGCGCGGCCTCGCGAGTGCCGGTGTACGGAATCAGCAACACCTACATTGGATCCGGAGTCGTCGGAGGCATGCTGCCCTCGCGGGCACAGATTGGAAGTCGCCTCGCGGAGATCTCGCGACGGATTCTTCGCGGTATGCCCGCGAAGGACATTGCCACCGAACCAGTACCAATGATCGCGACGTTCGACTGGCGCGAGCTGGCGCGATGGGGTCTTGACCCTTCCCGCGTTCCCGGGGAAGCGATCTTCCAATTCCGTCAGCCAACCCCCTGGGAACGGTATCGCCGATACATCATTGCAGCGGTCGCGTTGATCACGTTGCAAGCGGTGTTCATTGCCGCGCTGCTCGTGCAGCGGCGACACCTGCAGCGCGCGGAAGCAGCGCTCCGCGAGAGCGAAGCGCACTTCCGCACCATGGCGGACACGGTGCCCGTCATGGTCTGGCGATCGGACGTGGACAAGAAGTGCGACTTCTTCAACCAGCCCTGGCTCTCGTTCACCGGACGGACATTCGAGCAGGAGTTCGGCGACGGGTGGGTCGAGGGCGTGCACCCCGACGACCGGGCATTCTGCGTCGAGGCATACACCGCTGCGTTCGACGCACACCAACCGTTCCGCATCGAGTACCGGCTGCGACGGTTCGACGGCGAGTATCGCGTCGTGCTGGACAGCGGCGTGCCGCGATGGGAGGAGAATGGGGCGTTCGCTGGTTACATCGGGTCGTGCATCGACATCAGCGACCGCAGGCAGGCGGAACGCGTGCTGCAGGAAACCCACGCTGAGCTCAGTCGGGTGTCGCGGCTGACCGCACTCGGCGAATTCGCCGCGTCGATCGCGCACGAGGTGCGCCAGCCGCTCACGGCCATCATCATCAACGCGCGAATCTGTCTACGCTGGCTCTCGAGTGGCGAGCCCGACCTCGAGGAAGTGAAGGCGGGACTTCTCGATGTGGTCACGGCCGGGCAACGGGCGGAGGAGGTGATCAAGCGCAACCGCGAACTCTTCCGGCATCACAAGGTGGAGGCCGTGGCGGTCGACATCAATGCCGTGATCGGCGGTGCCGCGACTCTCGTCGCCGCGCGGCTTCGCGACAATCAGATCACGCTCATGACGTCACTGGCTGAAGGGCTTCCGGCAGTGATGGGCGATCGCATCGAGCTCCAGCAGGTGCTGCTCAACCTGATTGCCAACGCGATCGACGCGATGGAACGGGTGGCACCGGAGTCGCGACGCATCGACATCTCGTCCGCGTCCACGAGCGATCAGTTCGTCCAGGTCACAGTCACCGACCACGGCACCGGGCTCCACGGCGTCGACGTGGAGCGGATGTTCATGCTCTCGTACACCACGAAAGACTCGGGAACCGGGGTGGGACTGTCTGTGAGCCGATCGATTGTCGAGGCACACGGCGGAAAGTTGTGGGCGGAACAGCACCCGGGGAGTGGAGCGACGTTCTGCTTCACAATCCCCGCCTACTCCAGCGTCGCAGCGGCGTAGCGCGCCACTAGAACGCTCGACATCTCAGTAGCGTCGGCTCACCGGGCGAAAAGACGGCGATGCGGCCGGGACTTCGCTCCAGTTCGTCGCCGCGGAAAAACGGCTCGTCCGCGCGCGTACTGACGATGACGGCGGCGGCTGATTTGATCCGCGCGACTGTGCACAATCGTGTCGATAACCAGGTGCGCGGTGCGTCAGTGGCGAATCACCGCCACCGCCGATCGGACCGCTCCCGACCCGTTTGCCTACTGTCGCGGGTCGCGGCGCGAACAGTCGCTCCGCCCCAGCCACATCGTCGTCACTTCGCAGACCGTGCGGCGGCTCACCGGCGGGTCTCGGGTCGGCGACCTGTTCGCGGCGTGAGGAGCGAGGGCGGTAAATCGGGTTTGAAGGCGCTGCGAGCGCCGTCGCCGCGGATTCGCCACCGGGCGTACGGGCCAGCTGGTTACCGACCCGATTCCTGGCTGTCGCTTCGGATCAATTCAAGGCGACGGCGTCCTCGTCAGCACCATCGCCGGAGGACCCGATTTTCCACGCCGACGAACCGGAGCGAAGTCCCAGTCACACCGACGGCCCGCCCGGTGAGTCGCCGCTACGGTCATGTTGAAACGCGGGTTAGAACGTCTTGTTCTTCGTCGGCTGGCCGCTGCGGAATTCGTGCGACAGGTTGTAGTAGCCCGCTGACACCAACGTGACCGTGATCTCCTGATCGGTGGTGTTCTCCCAGTACCAACCGTGGATGCCGGGAAACGGAGCCGTGAGCGTCCCTGACGCTTCGGTCTTGCGCTCGACCTTCTCGTAGGTCTGCGCGTAGCCGCGCGGTGCGCCGTCGGGCTCGGCATGGAACTCGTAGTTGACCGGGCCGGTCGTCTTCCACGAATAGAGGAGCGCTTCGCCTTTGTCGAGACGGTACTTGTATTCCATTCCCTCGCGCGGGCCGACCTTGAACTCTACCGTCTCCTGCTTGAAGGCACGGTCCTGCGGCACGACGATCGTCGCCGTGGCACCAGTGGTAGCCGCGGAACCGGAGAGCGCCTCCACCTGCTGACCCACGAGGCCGAGATCGAGCAACCCCGTGCGTGCGCCGATGCCGAGCGGATCGACCGCGTACTCTGCCGGCAGGACGAACATCACGAGGATGAGGCCGGCGCCGAGAAGGGCCGCGCCCGCGGCAACCAGGAGTCGCTGTCTCGCTTCGACTGTCTGTTCTGATGGTGTGGTCATTACGTCACGCTGCGAGGAAATAGCCGGAGAGTTGATAGCCGACGAGCAGAAAACCACACGCCATCACGACGGCGTTCGTGGCGAACGCGTGCGGCATGAACCCGCTGCGCGTGCGCCAGTAGCTCAGGGCAATGAGCACTCCGGTCAACGCCAGCCCTTGCCCGATCTCCACGCCGACATTGAAGCTCACGATATTGGCCACCAGCCCGTTGCCTGACAACTCGAACTCCTGGAGCTTGGTGGCGAGGCCGAAGCCGTGGAACAGGCCGAAGACGAAGACGGCGATTCGTGTATCGGGCTGGAACCCTAAGAAGCGTCTGAATCCATCCATGTTCTCGAAGGCCTTGTAGGCGACGGAGAAACCGATAATCGCGTCGATGAGATACGCGTTGGCGTGGATGCCGCCCAGCACGCCGGCGAGCAGCGTGACGCTATGGCCGATGGTAAACAGGCTGACGTAGAGCAGGATGTCCTTCAGCCGGTAGAGGAAGAAGATGACACCCACCAGGAACAGCAGGTGGTCGTACCCAGTCACCATGTGCTTGGCGCCCAGGTACATCAGAGGAATGATGGCCCGCCCCTGAAGCCCCTGCAGGAACACCGCGTCCTTGCCCGAGACGCCGTGCGCTTCGACGACGTTGGTCGCCGCGCCAACGAGCACCGCGATCGCGGCGAATAACCACAGCCTGCGTTGTGTCATGTGCATTCTCGTGAAGGGGTCAGACCCCTTCACCGTTCCTCGTTGCATGAGCGTGATCAGTTTCGTTGATACTGACTGTGACAGTTGTCGCATGAGGCGTTGAGCGTCTCGCCTGCTTCCAGGATCCCCTCCGCGTTCTTGGCCTGCGTCGCCTTGAGGACCAGCATGCCTGCATCGGCCAGTGCCTTCGACGTCGTGGCCCATTCGCCCTTGTCGACCGCGCGGTCGCCCACCATGAGCAGGTTCGCGGCTTCGACGAGCGCGGCGGCGCTCGCACCGACGGCAGCCCATTCCGTGTCGGTCGACGGCTGCTTCTCGTGGATGCCGGTCGCATCGACGGTCGTGCCGACCGAGTCGAACACAACAGTCGCAGACGGCCCGATGATGCCGTCCATGAGTTGTTTCACGGTGGCGACGGGCGCGATCTCCGGCGCACGCGCCTCCACCGGTGTCGCCAGTTGCGCGGTTCGCGCCCCGGCGATGATGAAGCCGATGCCGCTGATGAAGAGCGCTGCGCAGACGACGAATAGCCAGTTGGTGAGTCGCATCTCTGCTTCCTATTTCGCCACGATGCTGAAGCTGCGGCGCCCGATCGGTTCGCCGTCGCGCGTCGCCGTCACCGTCACGTTCCACGTCCCCGACATCGACAGCTGCCCCATGCCCTGATAGCGCCCGCCTTCGACGTGCGAGAGCGTCGCTTCGGTGCGCATCGCCGGCATGTTCATCGCCGGCATCGCTGGCATGGAGAACACGGCGGTGACCGCAGCGTCGGTGATCGCCGTGCCGTCGGGTTGCCGGACGGTGACCGCGATCGTGTTGTCGCCAGCCTTCGGCGGATCGGGCTCGCTGAGAAACTCGATCGCCACGCCCCCTGAGGATGACGTGGCCGCGGGGCTGGCGGTTGCCGTCTGCCCTTGCGTGATGCTCGGTGTCTGCGAACCGGACGTGCATCCGGAGAGCACGAGTAGCGCGTAGACAACGAACAGCCGGTTGATGGTTCGCATGGAGCGCTCATGTTACCCGGAGAGAACGACAACGTCACTCCAGCGGTTTCACCGGCACGTCGAACTGGACGGTGTTGACGACGCCCAGTCGCTGAAACTGCACCCACACGCGATAGACCTGGGGCCGTGGAAACACCATCTCGAATTCGACCATCGGCCCGTCGTCCACGCGATACGGATGCTGGTGAATCATGTCGATGAGGTCGTTGCTCGCGGCCAGCATGTGCGCCCACGCCCCGAGATACTTCTCGAGCCCATCACCCGGATCGAACCGGAAGCGCAACTGCGTGCGATTTCCGGCAATCGCCTGTTCAGGGATCGTTTCCATCGACACACGCATGTTCGCGCCGGACTTGGGCGAGTAGTCGCGTCCGAGCTGCACCGGGGCGGGTGCATCGCCTGGGACGAAGATGGTCCGCGCATTCAGCTGCGGCGTCGCTCCGGCAGGGTAGAAGTCGCCGAGCACGCGATACATGCCCGCCTTCGGCAGGACGATCGGAAGCTGAAACAGACCGTCGGCGGCCAGCGTCGGGTGCGCGTGCCTGAAGAACTGCAGATCCTCGCTGACCACGAATGCATGAAACAGCTTCTCGTGCACGACGTTGTAGCTGCTGACCGGGCGGTCCTTCCATGGGTCGTGGATGAAGAACTGCAATGCGGCCGGGCGTCCTGCCTGGATCGGCTGAGGGATGGTCTCCACGTCGAGATGGAACTCGACGGGATCGGGGATCCCCGCGACGAGGTTCATGCCACACCGGCGGCACGTCCCGGGATTGTGCGATCGGACATCCGGATCCATCGGGCAGATGTAGACAGGATCCTTCGACGGATCGACTGGGGCGGGCGCCTGGACGACCGCCGTTCCCGCCACCGCATCGGATGGTCCCGTCTGATCGGCTCGCGCGGACACGCAGACGATGCAGATCGCCACGAGCCACAACGCGACGGTGATACGCATCGGGTACATCTAATGCTCCTGCACCAGCTGTCAAAACCTGCCGGACCGAGCTATCGTCATATCGATACTACTCACGATGGCTCGAACGTTTCTCATCGCCGCGTTGTGCTGGGGTTGTGTGGCTGCAGTCGCCGCGCACAACATCGGCGTGACCCCGATCACCTGGAACCGTGAGATATCGAGGCTGATCTACGACAAGTGTGCCTCGTGCCATCGGCCGGAGGGGTCGGCGTTTTCGTTGACGACGTATCGCGATGTGCAACCGCGCGTCACCGAGATCAAGGCGGCCGTGCTCTCCCGGCGGATGCCTCCCTGGGGCGCCATCAAGGGTTTCGGTGACTTTCGCAACGATGAGGCGCTCACTCCGGAGCAGATCGAGCTTTTCGTTGACTGGATTCAGAACGACGCGCCGCGCGGCAACAACCGCCAGGCGTTGCCGGCGGAGCCGAAGTTTTCGGCGCCTGCAGCGGTGACGCCGCCCGCGCACGTCGTGTCGGTCAGTGGAAGCCTGACGCTCGATCGACCGCTGGTCCTCGATGGGCTGATGCCTCGCACGGTGCCGCCCGGACAATCGATGCGAATCACGGCATCTCTTCCAAACGGGGCGATGCAGCCGCTGCTCTGGCTGCACGACTACAACGAACGGTTTCAGCACCCATTTCTGCTGCGGAAACCGATCCAGCTACCGGCCGGGACTGTCATCCGGGGGGTCTCCCCTGGTGCCGTCGTCGATCTGATCCCTGCCTCCGGCCGGTAAACCGCACTCTGACAAATCCTTCAGGAAATCTTCAGGTACGGATCGTTGCGATGCTCCTAAGATCGCGCCGAGGTCGTGTCTTCTGACCTCAGTGGAGGTAGACACGATGATGCGTGCCGGGAACGGTTGGTGGAGCTGTGTGGGAGGCGTTCTTGCGCTGGTGTGTGCAGCTGCCACTGCGTCGGCGCAGGAGAAGCCGGCAGCCCCTGGACAGATGAACATGGCGGACCATCGCGGCGCGCTGTCGGGTCGTGTGCGCAACGCTGCCGGAGCCGCTGTCGCGGACACGGAGGTACTGGCAATCAGCGCCGAGAACGGTGCGGAGTTCAGGTCGACGACGGATGCGCAAGGTAATTACTCTTTCGGGGCCCTTCCGGTTGGTAAGTACGACGTCACGCTCGCATCGACGGGCGGATTGATCACGTTCCGGCGTGGTGGCGTGGACATCGCGATGGACGGGAAGGTCACGCTCGACATCACGCTCGACGCGGCATCGGCGGCCGAGGCCGCCGAATTCGAGCGCCAGCAACTGCTGGAGAAGATCGCCACGCTCGAGAAGCGCGTGGGCGACCTGGAAACGACGACGGTGCTGTCCGAGCCAGAGACGCGCGTTCGACGCGTCGAGGTCTACGTTGACCCCGCCACCGGTCAGGAGCACGACGAACCGGTGCCGGGGGCGCGGAAAGAAGTGACGTATCGGCGCGAGCGCACCTACCGCCGTCAAACGATCAGCGAGAAGATCGACGCTGCGCTCGAGGATGCCGCGACCCACAGGGTAACCGTTGGCGTTGACGCCGCCATGGCGACGCAGTTTGCGGCGCGCACCGAGGGCGACATCGAGCCCGCCCACGCCGCCTACGCCCTGGCGTCGGCGGACTTGTTCTTCACAGCGGGGATCGCCCAGAACACGTTGTTCTTCGCGGATATCGTCGGCTTGAGCGGGGCGCCGCCCGATTCGGAGATCCCGACGCTGACGCTCATCAACGGATACACCGCGCGCCTGGTCGAACAGAACTCGCTGAACCTGCGTGAAGCGTGGCTGCGCACCGAGGTCTTCAAGAATCGGCTGGCGCTCACGGCCGGGCGGCTCGACCTGACCAACTACTTCGACGCCAACGCATTCGCCAACGACGAGAGCACGCAGTTCATCAGCGACGCACTCGTGAACAACCAGATGCTCGGTCTGGTGGTCAACGGCGTGGGCGTGGCCGCCGAGCTCGATGCGAAGAAAGGCCTCCGACTCAAGTTCGGTTTCCAGCAGAGCAGCCCGGAACCGACCAGTCTCGGGGATTCGCTCTTCACGTTGTCAGAGGTCGGCTACACCTTCACACCATTCTCGTTACCAGAAGGGACTTATCGCCTGTGGTTCAGGACGGACAACGGCGAGCCGGACGTCATCCGCAAAGGCGTCGGATTCAGCCTCGACCAGAAGCTCAGTCCTGCTGTTGGTCTTTTCGCCCGCTATGGCCAGGCGGAGAACGATCTGGGGGATGATCGCTTCTACAGCCTCGGTGTCAGCTTCCAGCACGGGCTCATCCTCAACCCGGAAGACACGTGGGGTGTCGGTTACGCCAACATGGACTTGGAGACCGGCCAGCACGAGCACCTCATTGAGGGCTACTACAACCTTCTCCTCACCGAGAAGCTTCGGTTGTCGTTCCATCTCACGGGCGTCGTCGATACGCCCGAGAATGGCAGCAAGTTTGGGTACCTCTTCCCAGGCATCCGTTTCCAGGCAGCGTTCTAGGAGTCACCACTATGCGTAACCTCATTCGACGCAACACCGTCGCCGGCTTCGTCGCTGCAGCCACGCTCGCAACGATGGCGGTCGGCCTCGAAGCTCAGGGCGTCAAGATCTCCGACCCGACGTCAGTGGTCATGATCGTGAACCGCGATTCGAACGACATCGCGTTCATGGATATCAAGACCCATAAGATGGTGGGAAGCGTGTTCCTGGGGAACAACGTCAACCCGCACATGGTGATGATGTCTCCCGACGGCCGCTACGTGGTGACCGGCGGCACGCGCGCCAACAAGGCCTATATCATCGACACCAAGACGCTGCAGCTCGTGAAGACCATCCCGGTGGACATCGCGCCCGAGCATCTGGCGTTCTCGCCCGACAGCCGCTGGTACTACCAGGGGAATCCGGACGGCGATTCGATCTCGGTGATCGACATGCAGTCGCTCAGCAAGATCAAGACAATCCCAGGCTTCGTCGAGCCGCTCAACGTCACGTTCCTGCCGGACGGCTCCAAGGCGTATGTCGGCAACTACGGGGCCCACTGGGTTGGTGTCGTGGACGTCCGACGCCACGAGCTGATCAAAAAGATTCAGATCGCCGAGGTGCCGGGCGTCGCGAAGCTGGATCCGTCCAAGTATCTCGGCGAGATCCACGGCATCAACATCGCGATGCCGTCACCTGACGGCAAGTACCTCTACGCAGCCGATGGAACGCTCGGCGTCGTGGGCGTGATCGATCCGCGCGAAGACACGGTCATCAAGCACATTCGCGTCGGCAAGGACCCATGGCGCATCTACATGGGCCACGACGGCAAGTACGCGATCACGCCCAACAACGGCGACCAGACGATCTCGATCATCGACCTGAAGACCAACACCGTCGCGGCAACGCTTGAAGCGGGCCCGAACATGACCGGCGTCAACTTCGCCGCCGGGAAGGCATTCGTCATCAGCTCCACGAGCGGCTTCGTGTACGTCTACGATATGAACAGCCTGAAGCCGGCCGGACGTATCAAGATGGGCACGAACATCCAGCTGGAGACGGCGACCACCGACACGAAGGAAGAGAAGCTGTACCTGGCGGAGTCCACGAACCATCAAGTGCTCATCATCGACGCCAAGACGGAAGCCGTTGAGCGCGTCGGGAACGTCGGGCTGTTCCCGTGGGGCACGCACATCATGGACAGCAAGGACAATTACTGCCACTGATGGAAGTTCGAAGTGTGAAGTGTGAAGTACGAAGTAGGTGGAGAGCGTTCACGCTTCTTGCCTTACTCTGCACTTTGCACTTTGCACTTTACACTTCGCCCACCTTCGCCCAGGGCATTCGCGATCGCATTCGCGGCGACCGCGACAAGACGACGTCGGTGAACGAAGCGCAGGCGTCGGAGCTCACGCTCACGATCACGCAGGTCGAGGTCCGTCCTATTCAGGTGTGGGTCCGCACGGCCGGGACGGGCGAGGGTCAGGTCCTGCGAGCCTTCGTGCCTAACGACGACGCCAGGTTCATCAAGCCGGACCAGCGGGTCCGCGCGTTTCCACCAGAGCACCGATCGTCCATGTTCCAGGCTCGCGTCACGCAGGTGACACCTGGGCCCGAGCGCGCGCAGGTCATCGTGACGCTGGTTGCTCCCGGGCTGAAGGGGAGCTCGAGGTACGTGCTCGAGATCGTGACCGAGCACGGCGATTTGCTGTCAGTCCCCAATGAGGCGATCATCGAGACAGGCGACAAGCGCGTTGTCTACGTGCAAGGATCGGACGGCAGCTACGCGCCGCGCGACGTCGAGTTGGGCGTGCAGGGCGAGCTGTTCACCGAGGTGGTCAAGGGGCTCATGCCCGGTGAGCAGGTGGTCACCTTCGGGAGCTTCTTCATCGACGCCGACCACAAGCTGAAGGGGCTCTGACGTTCGAGGCATGATCACCGCCATCATCCATTTCGTGATCCGCTTCCGCTGGATCGTGTGGTGCCTGGTGGCGGGCCTGGTCGCCCTCAGCGTCTACGCGCTCCGCACCGTGGCGCTCGACGCGATTCCCGACATCTCCGATCCGCAGATCATCGTCTACGCGAAGTGGCCGCGAAGCCCGTTGCTGCTCGAGAGCGAGGTCACTGAACCTGTCATCAGGGCGCTCCAGGGCTCACCTGAGATCAAGTCGATCCGGGGTACCTCCCACATGGGGTACTCGTTCATCTACGTGATCCTCCAGGATCCGAGCCATCGCGCCGTCGTTCGACAGTTCGTTGCGGACCGTCTGAGCGCGATTCGCGCGCAGCTTCCCGCAGATGCGAACGTCACCGTCGGGCCCAACGCCAGCAGCATGGGTTGGATATTCCAGTACGCTCTCGTGGACCACGAGGGCACGCGCGATCTGCGTGAGCTTCGCCTGCTCAACGAGAGCCAGATCAAGCCGATGCTGCAGTCAGCGCCGGGCGTCGCCGAGGTCGCGTCGGTCGGCGGGCTCGAGAAGCAGTATCAGATCAAGCTGTTTCCTCCGCTCCTGAGCGAGCGCGGTATCTCCCTCCGGCAGATCATCGGTGTCGTCGAAGGCGCGTTCCAGGAAGCCGGCGGACGCACGATCGAGGTCACCAACCGCGAATATCAGCTTCGCGGCTCGCTCAAGGTCGACGACCTCGACACGCTCGCGTTCCTGGTGCTCGGCCGCGACAAGGAAGGCCGGCCGGTTCAGCTCAAGGACGTCGGCTACATGCAGTCGGGCTACGACCTGCGTCGCGGCATCGCGGATCTGGACGGCACCGGTGAGGTCGTGGGCGGCATTGCCATCATGGAGCAGGGCCGCAACGTGCTGGCCGTGACCAACGCGCTGCGCAGCAAGCTGGAGCAGCTCAAGCCGACCCTGCCCGCCGGCATCGAGCTGGTCCCGACCTACGATCGGTCGGCGCTCATCTGGGAGACGTTGAAGAATTTCGCCCAGGCGCTCGGCTACGAGTTGGTCGTCGTCATCCTCGTGATCGGTGTTGCGCTTCGCAACCTGCGGGCGTCCGTGGCGCCGATCTGCGTGCTGCTTCTTGGCACGTTGTTCACGGCGCTGCCGCTCTCGCTGTTCGGCCAGACCGTCAACCTCTTCTCGCTCGCCGGTCTGGCGATTGCGATCGGCGAGATGGCCGACGCGACGATCGTGATCGTCGAGAACTGCACGTCGCGGCTGGCGCAGCGCGGCGCCGTGTCGGGCCGCGAGAAGATGGCGATCATCATCGACGCGACCGCGACGATGACCAAGCCGCTCCTCTTCTCGATGCTGATTATCGTCACGTCGTTCCTGCCGATCTTCTTCCTCGGCGAGCGCGAAGGACGGCTGTTCAACCCGCTGGCCTACAGCAAGACCTTTGCGATGGCGTTCTCGACATTGCTCACGCTGTTCCTGCTGCCGGTCGTGATCGTGTGGGTGTTCAAGCGCGACGTGGTGCCGCCCGACGTGCGGGAGAGCATGTTCGTGCGCGGCTATCGCGCGGCCCTGCTGTGGATGATTCGGCACCGCTATGCCTTCGTCGGCGCGAGCGCAGTCATCCTCGTGCTCGGAACGATGGTCATGCTCCGGTTCCAGAAGGACTACATGCCGGAGATGGACGAGGGCTCGATCCTCTACATGCCGACGACACTGCCGGGCCTGCCGTCACGTGAGGCGGGCTGGATCGTCCAGCAGATGGACCGCAAGCTGAAGACCTTCCCCGAAGTCGCGCGCGTGTTCGGCAAGCTCGGACGCGCGGATACCGCGACCGATCCGGCGCCCGTGGAGATGGTCGAGACCACCGTCATGCTCAAGCCCAAGTCTGAGTGGCGGCCGTCGATGACGAAGGACAAGCTGATCGCGGAGATGAACAATGCGATGCAGATCGTCGGCTACGTGAACAGCTGGACGCAGCCGATCAGCACGCGCGTGATGATGCAGGACACCGGGATCCAGACGCCGGTCGGCATCAAGGTCAAGGGCAAGGACCTGGCCGTCGTCCAGCAGATCGCGCAGCAGGTCGAGGAACTGCTCCGCGACTTCCCGGGCACGCAGTCGGTGATCGCGGAGCGGATCTCGCAGGGGTACTTCGTGGACGCTCAGCTCGATCCCGAGCGGATGGCGCAGCAGGGAGTGACGGTGGACGAAGCCCTCTCGACCGTTCGCTTCGCCATCGGCGGTGACAACGTCATCGGCGTGCGGCAGGCGGACAAGACGATCGTGCCGCTCTCGATTCAGTACTCACCTGAATACACCGACACGCTGGCGAAGGTGCGCAACACGCCCGTGGTGACCGAAGGCGGTCGCGCGGTCGCGTTGGGCGACATCGCGGACGTCGCCGTTCGCGAGGCGCCGGAGATGATCCGCAACGACAATGGGGAGCTGGCTGGCTACATCTACGTATACCTGCGTGACATCACCGGTCCGGAGTACGTCGAGCGCGCGCGTCCGTATCTGGACGCCAACCTGAAGGTGCCGGCAGGCTACGCCACGGAATGGACCGGCCTGTATCAGTACACGGAGGATGCCCGTTCCAAGCTGAGCATCGTCGTGCCGATCACGCTGGCGATCATGTTCCTGCTGCTGATGATGGCGTTCAATTCCATGGCGGACAGTTCCCTCATCATGCTCTCGGCGCCATTCGCCCTCGTCGGCGGCGTGCTGTTGCAGTGGCAGCAGGGATTCTCGATGACGACGGCGGTGATCATCGGCTATGTGTCGCTCTTCGCCGTGGCGATCCAGACCGGCATCATCATGATCGAGTTCATCCGGGAAGCGCTCGCGAACCGGACGCCGGAGCAGACCTATATGGACGCCGTCGTGCAGGGATCCGTGGCGCGGCTGCGGCCGAAGTTGATGACCGTAGCGACCACCGTGCTCGGCTTGCTGCCGATCATGTTTGCCAGCGGTTCCGGCATGGACATCACGCAGCCGATCGCGACGCCGACGTTCGGCGGAATGATCAGCTCCACGATTTACGTGTTGTTCCTGATTCCATGTCTCTTTGCCATCGGGGAGGACCTGCGGCGCTGGCGGCCGGCGTGGTTCGGCGGGCGCGTCATCGCAACGCGCGCCGCAGGCGAGCACTCCTGAGGGGCATCAAACGCCCAACATCCAACTCCAACTCCCAAAACAGCCTGATTTCTTGGGAGTTGGAAAATTGGAAGTTGGGAGTTAACCAGCGCTCTCTAAAAACCGAAGACCATGCTCACGCGCAGCGTGCGTGGCACGGCCGGGTGGACGTGAATGTCGTCGACGCCTCCGAGCGGCTCCCCGGGCAGCCGCGAGGCGAAGTAGTAGTCGATGTCGCTGACCTCCGCATCGAGCAGGTTGTAGACCTGCGCATTCACTCGAAGCGCCTTGGCGACCTGATACCCGCCCTCGAAGTTCAGAAGCGTCGTCGCCTTCGATTGCACCGAGTTGTCCTCGATGAGCGCGCGCGGACCGAAGTAGCGAAGCCGCAGGCTGGCGAACGTCCGATGGAAGTTGTCGATGCTCGCCCCGCCCGAGACGACGGCGTCCACGGCCTCGGGCACGTATTGACCTGCCTCGTTGAACTCCGTGAATCGCGCCCGCGACCACGAGACGTCACCGTCGAAGATGAGCCACGGCTTCGGGCTGTAGTAGTTCGCGAGCTCCACGCCGTATCGCCGGCTCGCAGGGCCTGGCTCGGTCGCCCCGATGTCGCCGTTGTAGACGAGTTCCGAGGCGAGGTGCAGCGTCCACAACGACACCGTGCTTTGCAGATGCGGAATGGCGACCGTGCGCACGCCGACCTCGCCGCCCCTGGCGCGCACCAGCGGCGTGACGGCACTCGCCGGATCTCCGGCCGCGTCGTATCTCAGCGTGGTGCCGAGCGCGCTGTTGCTGTGGAAGCCGGTGCCCGCGTTCACGTAGAACTCGGTCGAGCGCCACGGCCCGAACGTCGCCGTCCCTTTCGGGCTGACGATGCCTGCGGTCTCGACGCCACCGTTTCGCGCATCGATCCGGTTGGTGACGTCGTATCGCGATCCGTCGGCGCGCACGCCCACGGTGGTCTTGAACCAGCGCGCCCACTCCACCTGGTTCTCACCGTAGACGCCGAGGCTGCTCACGATCGCCGAGGCGTCGTTCACGGTCTCGAGGCGCTGTCGTGCCTCGGTGTGGTACAGCGCCACCTGCATCACATCGTCATTGCGGAACTGCACGCCGAACGTGTTTTCGACGGGACGCCCGCCCCAGCGCGTCTGCCGCTTCTGAAAGGCACGCACGCCCGAGACGAAGCGGTGATCGACCTGCTCGCGCTGATCGCCGCGCACGGGATCGTCGAGGAAGAAGGTGAAGTTGGAGATGAGACCGAGGTCGTAGCCGAGGCCGTACGCCTGAATCTTGCTCAGCGTCTGCCCGCTTCCGTGCTGCCATTCGCCGCCGACGCTGTAGCGATACGTGTGCCCGCCGTCGGTCGGGTCGATGGATCCGAAACGGTCGATGAGGCCGGAGTCGATCGCCCGTTGCGGTGACGCTTCGGTTGCGTTCCACTCGCCGTGATAGCCCATGAAGGTCAGCGAGAGGCCGTTCACGTTGTCGCCCTGGCTGTAGCGCGCCACGCCGTTGAACTTCTTGTAGGAGTCCGGAACCGTCCACGGCCCCGAGTTGGTGGACGTCTCGAACGCGGCGAGGAGGTTGCCTTTGCCAATCTTTGGCGACGCGGCTAGCAGCAGCCGTCCGAAATTGTAGGTGCCCGTCTCCACTCGGACCAATGGTCGATCGAGTGTCGTGGCGTAGCTGATGTTGCCATCGCCTGCGGTGGCGAAGTCTCCCTGGTCCACGAAGTACGGACCCTTCGAGTACTGCACGCCGGCGACGAGCTCCGGAATCAGGAAGTTGAGATCGGAATAGCCCTGGCTGTGCGCGTGCGTCGGCATGTTGACTGGCGTACCTGCGACCGTCATCGCGAAGTCGCTGCCGTGATCGAGGTTGAAGCCGCGCAGGAAGTACTGATTGGCTTTTCCCTCGCCGCTGTGCTGCGTGATGATCACGCCCGGTACAGTCTCGAGCACCTCGGCCTGTCGCATGAACGGCCGGACGTCGAGTTGCTTCGCGGTGATCGCGCCCTGGCTCGCCGACGAGGCGATGCCGACGAGATCCTCTGCGGGATTTTCCACGTCCGCGAGGTTGGTGAACGTGCGCTTGCCCACGACGACGACTTCGGCGTTGAGAGACAGGTGCATGACCTCGTCGTTGGAGACGATCTGTCCAGCGCTCACCTTGAGGTCTTTGTGGTTCACGGCGGCGAAGTTGATGAGACGCATCGAGAGCTGATACGTGCCCGCTGGAACATTATCGAAGTCGTAGTTGCCCTGACCGTCAGTCACGACCTCGCGCGGCTCGCTGCCGCCCAGCAGCTCCACGGTGACACCAGGAAGCGCTCCACCTGTTTCATCAGTGACGCGCCCTTTGACGTGAGCGCCTCCTCCGCTTTGCGCGAAGGCAGGAACACTGAGGATCAGCAACCACAGAGAGATCGCGTGCACCAACTTCATACGGTGATCGTCCCGCGACAAACCGCCGG
>CAWFTF010000026.1:0-70997 GCA_963818645.1 uncultured Acidobacteriota bacterium
GCGGGCGAGGATGTCGCGCGACACCTTCTTGGATGCGCTCCGGTCATCGGACGCACGGCCCACGAGGCGCGGCCGATCCTTCTCGTTCTCCAGGCATACATACTCGAGCATCTCCGTGTCGGGCACGAGATTGACGGCGACGTTAATCGTCCACGGCTTTGTGTACGCCTTCGGGTCCTCGAAGGTGATTGATAGCTGCATGTGGCCGAAGTCGGTACGCTGGAAGCGCTCGGTCATGTGCAGCGCCTCACTGTGTGGATGACCGGTGAAGTCGAGCCAGGTCCGGTCGTTGTAGCCGGCGGTGTCGACGACAAACGTGTCTGCCTCCCAACGAGCGACGGAATACCCCATCCAACTCGGCGTGGGATCCTCAGGCAGCTTTCTTCCGTCAGCGAAGACCTGACGGGCAGGGCTCGACTCGTACATGAAAAAGCTGACGTGTGGTGTCTGAACGATGCGAAACGGCTCGAGTCCGGCAAGACCCGCCCGTGGACCTTCCGGCAAGCAGTTCGACGCTGGATCCTCGTGTCCGTAAGTTGCGGAGCGCGCCTCGTACACTTTCTGCGCCGACGGCAGCATTTCAACGCTCGTGATGTTGGTCGAGTATCCCAGTCCGTTGGCGGCCCAGATGCCTGACAGGTCGGGCTTTCCGTCCGACGCGCGTGGAGTCGGCGCGGTCAGGTCGGGTTTCCCATCTGCGGTCCGGGGAATCCCAGGCGTCGGATGGTTGATCCACTGCGCCTCGGCTGGGTTACTGAGGGCAAAGACGACGGATACTGCAGCAAGGGTCGGCGCCAGAAAACGAAATCTCATGTCACTGCTCCCTGAATAGCAACAACGCCTAGAGGGGTGATGCCGGAACAGCCTTCGGGTATACGTGAGGCGGATTGGATGAGATTATACGTGCTCGAATCGTGCGTCCAGGAGGACCCATCATGAAGAACCGCCGTTTCGGCCTGGCTGCATTCGTCGCCATCCTCGTCGCGCTTCCTGGCGTCGCGCGCGCGGCCGACTATCACCATGTCCACCTTTCCTCTCCGAACGTGCCCGAAGCCGTTCAGCGGTACATCGCGAACATGGGCTGTACGGCGATGAACCGGCCCGACGCCTGTCAGATCGGGACCACCCAGTTGATCTTTGCGAACCGGAAGCCAGATGCCGGCAGCGAGGGCTCCGGCGTCGATCACATCGGATTCTCGTTCGCCGATCTGACGGCGAAGATGGGCGCGTTTCAGGCAGCGGGCGTCAAAGTCGTGACGCAGCCGCGCGACGTGCCTGGTCTCTTCAAAGTGGGATTCATCGAGGATCCGTGGGGCACGCGCATCGAAGTGGTCGAAGACAAGGAGACTCTTGGCTTTCATCACATCCATCTGATCTCGGCGAACCCGGACGCGACGCTGAAGTGGTATCAGAACGTCTTCGGCGGCCAGAGCGACCGGCTCAAGGGACGCATGGACGGTTTGCGCTACGGCTCGGTGTGGCTTCTCATCGACAAGGTCAACGAAGGATCAACGCTCGCGGCCACACAGGGTCGCTCGATCGATCATCTCGGCTTCGCCTTCCCCGACCTCGACGCCGCCGCAGCGGAGATGAAGAAGAAGGGCGTCACGTTTCAGACCGAGCCGCGTCCGTTCACGAACGCTGCCGGCCAGAACATGAAGATCTCGTTCGTCGTCGGTCCCGACGATGTGCGCATCGAGGTCGTGCAGCCGAAGGCGTAAAACGACAGGAGGTAAACATGTCGATCGTCGATGATCTCGTCGAGAACCTCGTTGAACGGAACGCCGTGAAGTTGAACGGCACGCTGACCATCTCGCTGGTGGACGGCGGACTCGCGGTGAAGGGACGCCTCTATTCGACCCTCCGGGATCAGAAGAAGGGCAAGGATCTCCTCAACGTGGACATTCCGGTCGACGCGCAAGTCAGAGTTGGCGACGTCGTCATTCCGGTTCCACAGATCAAGTAACCGCAGCCCACATCCACTGAACACGCTCGCACGAGGCAGGCCACATGTCTGATGTGAAGACGTTTGTCGATACGGTCGGGAAAGACGTCACCACCGTTGCCGCTCCCAGAATCGAGTCGCTCGCCACCGGGATCAATGACAAGGTCCTGAACACGTACGGCCCGCGCGTGTCCGCGTTCGCCAACGAGCTGGTCAAAGACATCATCAGCGAGCAGTCGGCGACTGTTCGCGACTTCGTCACGGCACTCATTCAGGAGCTCTGCCAGCGGTATCGTCCGGAGCTCGTTGGAGACGTGCGTGCCCACATCACGCAAGGCGGCCTCGACCTGACCGGCCAGGGCGTGAAGCTCGATCTCAAACGTCAGGACACCGGTGCCGTCGTCGCGTCACTCGACATCCCCATCGCGATTCGCATCAACGTGAGCGACCTGGCGGTTACTCTCAAGGACACCACGATCAAGCTCGACGTCGTGAAGTAGTCAGATCCAAATCGTCGTAGATTATCGCGGCGCGACACAGCTGAAGTTCGCTGCATCGTCGATGCTGCCCTGCCCGTTGTGGCGCGCGACCTGCGGATACGGGCACAGCGGGCGCGTGCGCACAACCTTCCCGTCAGTCACCTTGCTGGCGATCAATTGCTCCGGGGCTTTGCCCTTCTCCACCCAATCGATCACGGCGGTCACGGCATCATTGCGATCGGGGCCGACACCCCCACCGCAGTGCGCCATGCCCGGCACCATGAAGAGCCGGACGAACTCAGTGGTGTCCTTGCCGTTCTTCGCGACGACATCCTCGTAGTACTTCACGCCCATCAACGGCTGGAGAATCTGGTCCGCCCAACCGTAGGTCATGATCAGTTTGCCGCCGCTCTTGCGGAACTTCGCCAAATCCGTTTTCTTCGCATCGGCGAGCTTGCTCCAGCGCTTGACTGTCTTCGCAGCGTCGTCGTAATCGAGTGTCATCGTGTCGTATTCCGGCTGCGGCGGATCGAGAACCAGATACCGCATCACGCCCTCGGCGAGGTTGAAGTCTGCGGGCTTGGCGCCGGGCTGCGCCGCGACGATCGCATTCGCCCATCCGGTCGCCGTCACGCCGTTCGGACCGGCGTTGAGCGCCTCGCTGCCAACCATGAAGCCAGGGAAGAACGGCTTGCCGTCGCTCACAGGACCGCTGTAGACCTTATTCAGCGCCGCCGCCTGCGCAGGCGTCAGACAGTCGGCCGTATCGGCTCCGGCCTGACACGCCGGCACATCACGCGCCGGATCGAAGCTGCACTTGCGCGGGTCGTCGATCAGTCCGTCCTTCAGGGCGTCCACCTCGTCGCACTTCGCCATCGCCTTGTCGGCCACGAGCTTCATCTTGTCCAGAGAGACCGGCGCCTCACTGAGTGCCTTCTGATTCCAGATCGCACCGATCGTGAAGCCCGTCTGATCGACCCACGGCGCATTGGCGACGATGCCGTCGAAGTCATCGGGGAAACGCTGTGCCTCGAGCAGCCCCTGACGGCCGCCGTTCGAGCAGGAGTTCCAGTACCAGAACTTGATCGGTTGCGAGTAGTAATCCGTTGCCACGGCCTTCGCTGTTTCCGCGGTCACGTGCACCGCGCGATACGCGTAATCGATCGCTTTCTGCGGGTTGCTGAGGATGAACGACCCGCTCGGTTCCTTTCGCGCGTCGTGGCCGGTATTGGTGCGCGCCATCACGAAGCCGTTCGTCAGCGCTGACGTCCGATCGGGATTCGTCGGGCCGTCGAGCGCATCACCGGCGAGGCCGCCGTTTCCCGTCATGTAGAAGCGCTGATTCCATCGATCGGGCAGGTTGATCTCGAACGCAACTTCCGGAGAGATCGTCCCGACGACGCGACAGTGCTGCGGTGTGTCCGCCGTCGCAGGAACCACGCGCGCCTGGATGGCGACGATGTCCTTTCCTTTGAAGGTGGAGAGACTCTCGCAGGTCTTCGCGGGCACCAAGTCGGCAACGCTGTAGTTGGCGACCGAGCTCTTCGCGTTGGCAAATGCCTGCGCCAAAACCGGCGAGGCGGAGGCCACGATGACGGCGAAAGCAATGAGGATGCGCATATGGCGGGCATTCAATCTGACCGCGCCCGGCATGTCAAGGTGCGCCCGAATCGATTATCTCTTCACCCACTTCTGCAAGCATCCACCTGATGCGCTCGTGTCGCATCCGCTGGTCAGTCCTGCGAAGATGTTGCCCAGTTCGTCGGCTGCCATCCCCTCAGGCTCCGTGCCTGGAATGAAGTATCGAAGCGAGCCGTCCTTCGCGCTGCCAATCCGAATGCCCCGGCGCCAGCCGGGATTGCGCACGGCATTGCCCCCACCTTCCGGGGCGTGAGGCGGGCCACCGATCGGGCGGCTCGATTCCGAATCGGCCACGATCAATGTGTCGTCCTTCAGAATGGCGACGCCGCTCGGCCGGCCGAAGTGACGCCATTCGTCGACGAAGTTCATGTCGCGATCGAAGATCTGCACGCGGTTGTTCGATCGATCCGCGACGAAGAGGCGACCCTGCGAATCGAACGCAAGCGCATGCGGTCCCATGAACTCGCCCGGACCCGAGCCGAGCTTACCGAACTCGGAGACGAACTTTCCTTCTTTCGTGATGCGAACGATCCGATCGCCGTCCTGTTGTGCGGTGGTCGGCCGCGGCCAGTGTCCATCGGCGATCACGATGTCACCGTTCGGTGCGATGGCGCAGGCAGTCGGGCCGATGAACGTATCCTGGCCGGCCTTCGACTCGCCGGCCTTGCCCAACGTCAGCAGCACTTTGCCTTCGGGACTGAACTTGAACATCTGAAACCCGCGCCCGATCGTGTTCGGGTTGTCCTGAAAGGGTCCGCTGTCGCCGGCCCAGAAGTTGCCGTCGCGATCCTGGCAGAAGCCGTGCGCCTGCACGAACATCTTGTCGCCGAACCGCTTGATGATATTGCCCGACGCATCGATGTGCAGGATCGGCGGCTCGGATCGATGATGCAGCCACGTACCGCCCTTGCCGTCAGGGATGATGCCGATCGCCGCGCCCGAGCGAATGTCTCCGAACAGCGGCCAGTTCTCGGTAATCCGGTAAGGATTGACCATCGCGCTCGGAGGTTCGGGCGGCCGCGGAGCGGGACCTCGTCCACCGCGCGCGCCGGCGACGCTTTCCTGCGCGGCGACCGTGCCTTCGCGCTCCCATGCGGCGACTGCGACGCAGACAGCAATCGCGACGCTCGCAAGAATCTTCCGTGTCATGAGGATTACTTCCTGATCGCTGGATGGACGTATCCCGCCGGCAGCACGTGAGTAGGATCGGGCCGCACCGCCAGATAGTCGATCCCGCTCGTCACATCGTCGAAGCCGTGATAGACGCCCGGCGGAATGATCACGACATCGCCCGGTCCGACCTTCCGCTTCTGCGCGGGCGTCTTGAAGGTTCCCTGACTGCTCGGACCAACGGCGACCTTCACGATCTCGCTGTCGGCCGGCGTCGGTCTGGCGTCGATCACTTCACCGCCGGTGAAGAGCGTGCCAGTGCCCGAGATGATGTAGTACACCTCGGTGATGTGCTCGTGCATGATCGCGCCGACGGGAGCCCCCGGCTTCGTCGGGGTTCGCCGAAGCACGCCCACTCCGACGTTGTAGTTTCCCATGTCGACCGCAGTGATCAGTCGGTCCGCACTCGCTGAAGGAGCGCTCAGCACTGCCTGGATTTGAGCGGCCGTGATGTCAGTCGCGAGCACGGGCTTGGGGGCCTGTGTGAACGTGACAGCCTGCGCGAGCACAACCAGGCCAGCGATGGTTCCAACAATAGTCCGCTGCATAGTTTTCCTTCCTCTGACGATTCGTCGCACTACGAACCCGGCCTCAGCCTCCTAATAGTTCGTGTCGAACCGGATATTGAGCCAGGTGATGCTGCCCTTGACTCCGCTCACGCCGTGCGGAACTCCTGCCGGGATGAATTCGACATCACCCGGTTTGATCGGATGCGTCTCGCCGCCGATGATCTTGCCTTTCTCCAGCGTTCCGCCGGTCGTCAACATGCCCGACCCCTCAGTGACCACCCAGACGTCAGCGGTATTGGGATGCACGAGGCCGGTCTCCGCATCCGTGATACGTCGAATGTTCACGTTGTAGCGCCCGCCTTCGAGCATGCGAAGCGTCTGGCGCTTCTTGGCATCCATGTCCGTGTAGTACCCCTTGAGGGTCTCGAGCGGAATGCTGACTGTCTTATCTGTCGGAGCAGCCTGAAGGATTGTCACTGCTCCTTCGCCGCCGCGTCCACGACCGCGACCCTGCCCTTCCTGTCCGGGCGCCGCTGCCTGGGGCGCGCCGCTCTGGCCGATCGCCACGGCGCTGCAAGCCACGATGATTCCCAACACGATGACGTTTCAGAGCGCGCATGTGTATCACTCCTCTCCGTTTCCCTCCAGTCGCTGACCACGCATGGAGCACGGTGCGACGGGCGATGGTGCGATAGTACGACGTGCCGTGCGGACAGGACGACGGTACAACAGTGGGGCGTAGGACTTGCTACCTAATCCGAGTTATTCGTCGAGGAGAGCGTGCGCTTCAGTTGGCGCGCGATACCTCAGAGTGGGTAGTGCGGCGTGCGTGACGGACAGCTAGAATTCCGCGCCCGCTCGCACTCGATACGAGGTGATGTGTCTGTCACGGAGGATGAGATGAAGCGTCTGATGATGTTGTTGACGGTGCTGTCAATCGGATACGTGGCGGGTGCAGGGCTGCCTCACGTGACGCAGGCTCAAGGTGGGCAGGGACGTGAAGGAGGCACGAACCCGAATGCCGGCCGCGGCCAGGCGCCAGGCGGACAATTCACCGACAACCCGCGCGCGGCGAGAAACATGTTTCTCGTGACGGCCGGACCCGAAACACGCGCACAGCCTGGAAAGGCGAGGCTGTACACGACTGAATTCCAGAACACCCAGAAGACCCATTTCGAGTGGGCACCTGAATATCGGCTCACCGGAACCACCCGCCCCGGCGCGGCGGTCGGACAGGAGCCCACAACGGGTGAGCTGCATACCGACAACACGCAGATCTATCTGGTCACCAACGGATCAGGCACGGTGGTTGTCGAGTCAGAAGTGGCACCGGAAAATGTCTATCTGGTCGCCCCTGGCGAGCAACGCGGCGGTCCATTCATTGGCGGACGCAAGGTCAAGGTGAAGGCCGGCGACCTGTTGTCGATACCACCGAACACATGGCACCTCGCGTACGGCGACCCCGGAGTTCCTCTGCAGTACACGATCATTCACATTCACACGCGCACGACGCTTCCGTAGGCTAGACTGCATCTGCTGGAGGGAGCGATGACGATGATGCGTGGCGTTTACGTCTGCTCGTTGGTCGGTATCGCGTGCATGACCCTTGCGGCGGCTGGCCAAAGCAACAGCCAGTCGTCGGCTCCCTACAAGGTGCCGAAGACCTCGTTCGGGCAACCCGATCTCGAAGGCGTCTGGTCGAACAACAGCGCGACGCCGCTGCAGCGTCCCGCCGCCTGGGCCGACAAGGAGTTCCTCACGGACGACGAGGTCGCTCGCGTTCAGCAGGCGGCTCGACAACTCGAACAGGATGGTGATGCCCTCTTCGGTGACGAGTTGATCGTCGACACGCTGCAGGGACACACGGAGTCGAAGTCGCACGACACTGAAACCGGAAACTACAACGCCTTCTGGCTGCCCTCGCGCGACTTCGAGCGGCGTACGTCGCTCATCATCGATCCGCCGAATGGACGGATTCCGCCCGAGACGCCGGAGGCGCAGAAGCGGCGCGCCGCCGTGGCCGAACAACGACGACTGCATCCCGCCGACGGCCCGGAGAACCGCGGGCTGAGCGAACGCTGCATCACGTTCGGCGTGCCGCGATTCCAGGCGGCGTACAGCAGCGTCTATCAGATCGTCCAGTCGCCCACGGCTGTCGTCTTCAACATGGAGACCATCCACGATGCGCGAGTCATTCCGGTCGATGGACGCCCGCATCTCCCGGACCAGATTCCACAGTGGCTGGGTAACTCGCGCGGCCGCTGGGAAGGCGACACGCTGGTGGTGGAGACGAAAGGCTTCTCGTCCAAGAGCAACTTCCAGGGATCGTCGACCGGCCTGCGCCTGGTGGAGCGCTTCACGCGCATCGGGCGGGACACGCTTCAATACGACGCGACGATGAGCGATCCGGCGACGTGGACGAAACCGTGGACCGCGCGGCTCTACTTCAAACGAACCGACGAACCACTCCTGGAGTACGCGTGCCACGAAGGGAATGTCGGGATGTACGGAATCCTCTCAGGCGCGAGGAAGCTCGAGGCGCAGGCGACGAGCCCGCGATAAATCAATTCCCAACTCCCAACCTCCAACTCCCAATTCCCGGCTTCTTTGGGAGTCGGGAGTTGGAATTTGGGCGTTTACGCATTCTTAGGAACAAAAGTCAGGAATCGGCGCGGATTGTCGACGGTGATCCGTCTGATCGCATCCACGGGGATTCCCGCCTTCATCATCCGCGGAACGGCAAGAATGAACGGCCTGGCATAGCCAGGCCCGCCGTCACGTCCGTGGAGCGACCCGGGATAGCCGGGGATCTCTCCAGTTCCGGTGTTGATGCGCCCGATGTAGTCGGACGAGATCAAGAGGCTGTCAACCAGGCCGGCGTCGAGCATCGCCTTGATCATCTCGATGCGCCTCTCATCGGACACCCACTGCTGCTGCCGCGTCATACGATCGAAGGCCACGAACGCGCCTCGACGAGCCACGCGCTTGGCGACGTCGACCATCGGATCGTCGTAGCAACACACATGACCGATGGCGATGCTGGGTGCTTTCCCACCTGCCGATTCCAGCGTGTCGAGCTGGCGCAGCGCCATGTCCATCGAGACATTCGGACCGGTCGAATAGTTCGTGTGCGTGAAGATCGGCAGGTTGGTTCGCGCCTGCGCCTTGGCAAAGGCACGAAAGACCTTCTTCTCTATCGGCAGCAGGTCGGCTTCATCGTTCGTGCAACCGAGCTCGCCGTACGCGCCGAGACCGAGATCACGTGCGCCCTTGACGATCAGCTCCACGATTCCGTCTTCATCGATCGTGTCCGTACCTCTGGGATACGACTGGGGCGTGTAATACGCAGCAGCAGCAACGATTCTCACACCGCTTTCCTGCGACAGCCTCGTCAGATACGCCGCGTTCTCGGGACCTGGCATGTTGAGACCAGCTGCAACGATGCAGCCGAGGTTTCCGTTCTTGCGCGCGAGGGTCAGTTCCTCGGCCATCCACGCCGGGTCCTGCGTCGGGTTGTCCACGGGCGGTGCCGCACCCCCACCTCTCGCCTGCGGCGCACGTCCGTTGCCAAGGTGCTCGTGCATCAGCGTGCCGCCGGTCGAGGCTATTTGGATCGATATCGCCTGTGATGGTGCGGATGACGCCGCCCGCGGGCACCGGAATCTTCGCGCCTCCGGTGGGAGCCTGCGCCCGCGAGACTGCGGACACGTCGTCGAGCCACTCGAGTTGCGCGGCGATGCCGACAGCGGCTGCGCCTCCGAGCAGCCGCAACGCGCGTCTCCTCCCAGTGCGAACTCCGCTTTGATTGTCTTCGAACATCGTCACGACCTCGCTAACGAGACGACCCTAGAAGTCGTACTGGAGGCTGAACTTCCAGAACCGCCCGTCCTGCACCTGCGTGGGCTGCAGCCAGGGAGTGGTCGTCGCGGCGCCGGGCGCCGAGTACGTGTTGCGAATGAAAGTCGCGGTACTGCCGTTCAACGCATTGTACAGGTCGACGTTGAATTGAAACCGCTGGTCGCCCACTCTGAACAGCTTGCTCCCCCGAAGATCGAGCTGACGCAGCCGATCGCCATACATCGAGAACGGTTCGAGAATGTCGATGCTTCGCGTGGCGGTGCGCAGTGGACGCCCGAGACCGCCCGATGGCTGAGAGTTGATCTCGGCGCTCGTGTAAACACGATTCGCCACGATCAGTGGACCGGGCAGGTCCTGGTAGACGCCCGACGCAATCACGCCGCCCCACGGGAGTTCGAACGACCCACTCATACGGAACCGGTGCTGGTAAGGCGTGCTCACGTCGCAGGGCGACACCTCACTCGTTAACTGCTCGGGGTTGTCCACGATGAAGCAGTTCGAGATGGCGTTGTTCACGAGACCACCGTTGGCCGAGATGGCGGTGTTCTGAATCGTGTTGCCGACACTCCATCCGGCGTTGAACGTTCCAGCTCGCGGAAGCCGTGCAGCCATCGAAAGATCGAACCCGTTGAAGTGCTCTGTCTGAGGACTTTGCTCCAGGCCGCTCACGGGATACCTGTCGACGTAGTCATCGGCGAACCCAACGAGATTGCTGGTCGCGACGTTGATTCGCTGATCCCAGAGCCCACAGAGCTGCTGTCCGCTGCGCGGTAACCGGGAGTCGGTTGGCAATGTGATGCAGTACGGGTCGTAGTCGGCCGGCGTCAGATTGAGATTGTCCGTCACCGAGAAGTTGCCGTAGATCGTGCGCGCGTATGTGGCGCTCACGGCGAGGCGATTCGTCAACTGCTGCTCGATGCCCGCACTCGCCCGCCAGTTGTATCCGCGCTTGAACCACCCGTCCGTGAAATCCGGATTCGCGACCGTGGTGTTTTCGCTGAAGGTCGCCACGCTCGGGTTGTTGTAGGCGCCGCACAGGTCTCCACCACGCGAACGGAGGTCTTGCGCGGCCGGGTTCTTGAGGTCGCAATCGGGAGAGAAGTTGGCGTTGGCGTCTGTCCAGTTACGCGTCGTGCTGAAGTTGGCCGTCGGGCCGAACTGCGCAGCCACACCGGTCGATCCTCCAGCCACATACCGATTGACGCCGCCTTTGAGTGCCGTCCTGCCATCGCCGAAGAGATCGTAGGCCGCTCCCAGACGAGGACTGAGGTCCTTCCAGTTGGGTACCCCATCGCGCGCGGGCGAGCTGTAGGCCGGGAACAGCGCGTTCGCCGGATTGTCCACGGCGCCGAGCGATTGGCTCATCCAGTCCAGGCGCAGACCGAGGCTCAACGTCAGGCGACGCAACGCCCACTGGTCCTGAACGAAAAGCGCCAGGTCCTGGTCGAGGTGTGCGTCGCTGTTGCGGCTGGCGAACAGCGTCATCGATGTCGGGGTTTCGTTGGTAAACGTATACGAGAGAGGCAGGCCGCTGACATCGTCCGCGCGGTTGATCGTGTTCCCCGTGACGTTGCCGCGAATGATGGTGAAGCCGCTCTTCAGGTTATGCGCCCCCGTCACATACGACATGGCGAACCGTGAGTTGAATTGATTGGAGACGCCAATGCTGATGGCTCCCACGCCGTGGTAGTTGGCGCCTCGCGCGGCATCTGCGATGTTGACCCGGAAGGGTTGGCTCTGGCCGCACTCCTCGTAGTCGGATCCATCGAGCTTCGTGCCAAAGTTCGCGGTTCCGAAGGTGTTAAGGCCAACCGTCACGCCGCCCTCGAAGAGCAGCACGTTGGATTGTGGCCGGCTCCACGTCGCCTGCGTCAGAGAGTCGTTGTGACACATGGCCGCATTGGCCTCGATGCGCGCGATCCCTTGATCGAGTTGCCCGAATGCCTGGTCCCTGAAGTGCCGCTGGATGTCGGTCGAAGCACCGAACCTATCCTTGGTCCCCAATTGAAACGTCGTCCGGAACTGATAGTTGTGGTTTCGTTCGTCGGGATCCACTGGACGGCTCGTGTCCGGCGTGTAGATCCAGTCGTCGAGGTCGGCGTCATGAAAGAGGCTGGCGGCTCGGAGCGTGCTCCCGCTCACCCGGCCCGACGCCACGAACCACCACTTGTCGGCGATCACCGGTCCCCCGACCAATCCGCTCAAATCGGCAATCGACCGCAGGCCGTTCACCGTCGTCAATCCTTGTGACTTGAGCTCATCGCTCAAGTTGCTCGACTGCAACGAGTGATTCGCCCATGCGCCGAACATCGTCCCAGACCATTGGTTGCCACCTTCCCGGGGGATCGTGTTGACGACGGCTCCGGCGAGTTGATACTGGGCGGAACCGGCAGCACCGAGGTCGATCACGTTCTCCTGCACGGAGACGGGATTGACGAAATACAGCCGGCCGGCACCGTCTCCATTCAGGTTGCTGTAGAGCATGCCGTTCGTCATCTGACGCATGTCGCCCGGCCGGGCGCCGAACACAGAGATTCGAACGGACTGTTCGCCTTTGGTTCCGCCGGTGTCGACACCGTTGGCAGGTGACACTGCGCCGGGAACGAGCGCCAGCAATCCGCCCACGCTCTTGCTCGTCGGCAGCACCGCGAGCGTCTCCTGGCTCACCACCGTTCCCTTCGAAACGCTGCGGACGTCGACGAGCGGCGTCTCCCCGGAGACAACGACGGTCTCCTCCAGCGCTCCAACCCGAAGGTCCGCGTTGACGGTGGCCACGAAGTTCGACGACAACTCCAGGCCGTCACGCCTGAAGGTGGCAAACCCTGGAAGGGTAAAAGTCACGGAATACGCGCCCGGTCTCAACTCCGCGATCTGGTACCGGCCGTCGGCGTCGGTGATAGTGGTGCGCACTTTCTCGATCAGCACCGGGCTCGCAGCTTCAACCGTCACTCCCGGCAAGCACCGCCCCGGACGTGTCCCTCACGACGCCGACGATACTTGCCGCGCCGATGCCTTGTGCCCAGCCATCAGGCGGGGCGACAAGCGTGACGAGCGCTCCGATCACGAAACACAGTCGCTTCATGACACGAATCCTCTCCTGCCTTGCGTTAGTCGAGCGGCACGAGTCTAGCGACCGTGTCGGTGCTCCGCACTACCTAAGGAGAGTTATTCGAGCGAGGCTTACCAGATGTGGATGATGCCCCGCCGGACCGCGACTGCAATTACCGCAGCGCGATCGCTGACATGCAGCTTCGCGAGGATGTTCTTCACGTGGACCTTGGCAGTCTCTTCGCTGATGCCAAGGGTGACGGCGATTTCCTTGTTACGCAACCCCTGAGTGATGAGGTGCACCACCTCGATTTCCCGCGGGGTAAGGGAAGGCTGCACCTTGCGGACGGCGAGAGCAGCCGCCACGTCGGCTGGGATGGGACGGTTGCCGGTGTGCACTTCCCGGATCACGTTGACGAGATCCTCAGCCAGGGTGTCCTTCAAAAGGTATGCGGTCGCTCCGGCCTCGAGCGCACGATAGATGTCCTCATCCCCCTGGTACATCGTGAGCACGACGATGCGTGCGTTGGGATGTGACGCGCGGATCTCGCCGATCGCCTCCAGGCCACTCATCGTCGGGAGCTGGAGATCCATCAAGGTGATGTCGGGCAGGTGACGCGCATAGAGTTCGACCGCCTGCTCTCCGCTCGTCGCCGACGCAATCACTTCCATGTCGGGCTGACGGCCAATGAGCAGCGCCAATCCATCGAGCATGACTCGGTGGTCGTCAACGCAGAGCACGCGGATGCGGTTCGTGCGCTGTAACGTTGGATGATCGACGGTATCGGTGCTCAGCATTCTTCTGGTTCCCTTGTCATGCCGGGACAACGGTTTCGATTTCGGTGCCGCTCCCAGGTCTCGAGGCGATGGTGATCCGTCCGCGTACCTGCTCGGCGCGTTCACGCATACTGACGAGACCATAGTGACCGGGGGCCCTCGCGGCTTCAGGATCGAACCCAACCCCATCGTCGGCTACGCGCATGAACGTGCGGTCGTCGCGGTAGTCGATCTCGACCGCCACCCGGCTGGCTTGCCCGTGACGGACAGCGTTGTTGACCGCTTCCTGCCCGATCAAGACCAGTTGCTCTTCCACTAGTGCGGCACACGCGTGGGGAGTTCCTTTGACAGTGACATCGAGTGCCACCGCCCTGCCGCCAATCGCCAGCTCCGCTGCGTCGCGGAGCGCCTGGGGAAGATCGCCGGTCGCGAGGGTCGGCGTGCGCAGATCCATAATCGAGCGGCGCGCCTGCCGAATGTAGCCTTCAACCTGCCGGCGAATGGCGAGGATCCGATTCCGGCCAGGTTGTGATGACAAGTCGGTGTTGTGCGACAGATCGTCCACCTGCAGCGCAAGCGCGGCCAGCCCTTGCAGCAGCGTGTCGTGAATGGCGCGACTCATCCGAATCCGCTCGGCAAGCACGAGCGCAAACTGGCGGCGGACCTGACGAACGTGCACTCGCCACGACAAGTACACCACCAGGAAGAGGCTCAATCCGCAGGCGAGGTAGAACCAGCGAGTCTGGTAGAACATCGGCTGGATGCCGAATGTCAAAGAGGTGCTGGGCTGACCCCAGTTCCCGTCGCCGCCGCTTGCCATGACTCGAAATTGATAGTCGCGCGGCGGGAGGTTCGTGTAAGTGGCCTGTCGCGCGGATCCTGCG
Source organism: uncultured Acidobacteriota bacterium (assembly GCA_963818645.1). Taxonomy (GTDB): domain Bacteria; phylum Acidobacteriota; class Vicinamibacteria; order Vicinamibacterales; family UBA2999; genus Gp6-AA40. The sequence goes on from CAWFTF010000026.1 coordinate 14,312, forward strand.
TCCACCCAGTCGCTGTCGTACCCGTCCAGACGATAGCGATAGCGCACGCGCATCGGATCGGACAACGTCAAGGCCGCGAACCCGATCTGCAGATGCGATGTCCTGGCAGGCAGTTGCAGTGGTCGCGCAGGATCGAACGGACGCGCGTCGGCCGTAATCGATTCGATCTTGACTGACGGAGCGCCGAGCGGCTCACCGATATTGCGCGGATCGACGATCGTGACACCGCTGCTCGTAATGAACCACAAGCGGCCGTCTGGCGAGCGCACTCCACTGCGGCTCCCCTCGCTGAAGGGCACGCCAGCGACGCCATCCGCGGTGTTGAATAGCCTGAACCGAACCTGATACGCAGGATCAGCGGTAACCTTGTCGACTTCGCTCGGATCCAGGCGGAGAATGCCGCTGCCGTTCGCAACCCAGACGAAGCCGAGCTCGTCCTCGACGATGGACTTCACGTCTCCGGTGAAGCCGTTCTGACGCGTGACTCTGGTGAAGCCGCTGCCTGTGAAACGGCTCAGGCCCTCCTCTCCGCCGGCCCAGACGGAGCCGTGCGCATCCTCGAGCATGCAGCTGATAATGCCGATGCCCGGTTCGTAAGTACGCACCTCGCCTCTGGGCGATCGAAGCACGAGCTTGCCGCCCGATGATCCGATCCACAGGTTGCCGCTTCTACCTGCGTGAATGAAGGACGCGCCCTTTCGATGTACCTCGGGGATATCGTCCGCAGACGTCAACTGTTCATGGCGCCACCGGAAGAGGCGTAAGTAAAAGTCGCGCAGCCAGATCGTGTCGCCGGCACCGGTCATGCTGATGATGCGCTGCATCCCGCCTCCCGGCACCATCAGCAACGGCGAGAAGTGTTCATTGGAAAACCGCGCAACACCCCGTTCTCCTGAGACCCAGAGATCACCGCGCCGGTCTGCATACAGCCCTAGCACGACCGACCCTGGTAAGCCGTCGGCCTGTGTGTACAGCGTTCGTCCACCCGATGTAGAGCGTACGAGCCCCGCCGCGGTCCCGATCCACACGCTGCCGTCAGGCGTCACTTCGATCGCGCGAGGAATGGGAAGATCCTTGACCGGCGTCACGCGGTGCGGCGTCAGTCGCTGCAGACCCGAGAGCGTCCCTACCCAGACGTTGCCTTCACGATCCTCGAGCAGCGAGTACACCGCATTGCTGGCGACGCCTTCGTCTGCCGTGATCACGTCGACGTTCGGGTTTTTCCCTCCATCGCGACCACGAACGCGCCACAGTCCCTGTCCTTGAGTTCCAACCCAGAGATTTCCTCGACTGTCATGAAGCAGTTCAACGCCCCAGCCTCGAAGCGGCTTCTGTCTACGATGAGGAGCAGCGAGCCCGGGGACTCTGAACCCTTCGTTGAAGTCGCTCATCCATACCGTGCCAGTTGCGTCCTCGGCGAAGCCTTGCCAGACATTGCTCGAGAGCGTGATGACGTCAACTTGCTCGAAGCGCTCGTCTCCCGCTTGCTTTCGGAAGACGCCGTTCACCGTCGCAACCCACAGGCGCTTTCGACGGTCCTCATAAATTGCCGTGGCCGACACGTCGCCCAGACCGTCTTTTTCGCCGACCCGTTGCCAGCTCTCCCCGTTGCGACGGAAGAGCCCGTGAATGGTGCCGACCCAGATCGTGCCCTCGTGGTCCTCGAGCAGCGAGAGCGTCAAGCTCCGCTCAGCGAAACCGTCCCGCTCACCGTACAGAGTCAGCTTGCCGTTCTTGATCCGACCGAGCGGCATTCGGCCACTCACGCCGATCCACAACGACCGATCTCGCGCACTGACGAGCGCCGTCACCGCCCCCACGGGGAGGCGAGTCTCGCCCAGGGCGCTCCACGTATCGAATCGAACTCCGTCGAATCGAACGAGGCCGGCATCAGTGGCCAGCCAGAGATACCCGTCGGCGTCCTGCGCGATGCCGCGGATCCGGCCCGCGGGCAGGCCTTCGTTCTCTTTCCACGTTGTCACCGTGTAGTCGCCCAACGGTCCGTCAACAGAACGTGCAGTACCGGCGGAGGGCAAGCAGGCAAGAAGGACGACCACGAGAACCAGACGGAAAACCGCAGAGCGGTGAATCACCCATCTCCCCCAGTTGTTGGTTGGCTGTGGACTCGCGGATGCTCGACGAGCGGCGCGATTTTGAGCGCGGCCGCACGTTCAAGTCAAATCGTCCAGGCTAAACGAGCCCGTGGAGTGGAAAATGAGGGCTATCGACTCGCGCCGTTTTGCTGGCGCTGACGCTCGAGGCGCTGCTTCTGGAAGTACAGCACCTGGTATTCCTGAACGTTGGCATTGTGCTTCGCCAGCGTCTCGGCAAACGCATGCGACCCGTCATTCCTGCTGACGAAGTAGAGGTAATCGACGTCGGCGGGCGCGAGAGCCGCTTCGAGCGCGGCCCGTCCTGGAGAGGCGATCGGCCCGGGCGGAAGGCCTGCGTACTTATAGGTGTTGTAGGGCGAGTCGAACGAGAGGTCGCGCTTGCGGATGTTGCCGTCGTAGGTGCCGGCCTGCACAAGCGCATAGACGACGGTCGGGTCGGCCTGCATCGCCATGTTCTTGTCCAGACGATTCCGGTACACCGCCGCAACGAGCGGTCGTTCTTCCGCCTTCCCTGTTTCCTTCTCGACCAGCGACGCGAGCGTCACGATCTGTCTCGTCGACAGGTCCGCCTGGCCGCTGCGTTTCGCCTCGAGCGTCGTGTAGGTGTCGCGAAACCTCTGCGACCATCAGCGACACCAGCGTCGCGACCGGGGTCCCGCGCGGCAACGTGTAGGTTTCGGGAAACAGATAGCCCTCGAGATCCTTCGCAGCAGGATCGAGATCGTTCACGAGCGATCCGTCACGCGCGGCCTTGATGAACTCGTCGGCCTTGCCGAACCCGCGCGACTCGACGATGTCCGCCATCTCCCGGATCGTGAGCCCCTCCGGAAACGTGATCGGGTGTCCGTAGACGTCGCCACGCGCCAGTTTCTCGACGACGTCGACGACGCTCATCGGTCGATCGAAGCGGTACTCGCCAGCTTTGAGCGCGCGCGACTGCCCAGTCCACATCAGCGCCGCGCGAAATGAGAGCTCGTCGGAGACGACACCCGCCTCGACGAGGCGGCGGCGTATTTCCGCTGCGCCCGTACCGGACGGGATCTCAACGAAACGTTCCGGCTCAGGGAAGCCCTTGTACGGCTGCTGAATCCGATTGACCATGTAAAAGACAGACGCGGCAGCACCACCGGCAACGAGGACGACGACGACAAGAAGAGAAAGAAGGAGTTTCTTCACGGCCGGCTGTCGAGATAATCCTGCAGGATGATCGCTGCAGCCGCGGCGTCGAGTCGAGCCTTGCGCACTCGCCAGTCTTTCTCCCGAGCGGCAAGCCGGCTTTCGGCCTCGACGCTCGTCAATCGCTCGTCCTGAAGGACAACCGGCAACGACGTGCGATCACCGAGGGTTTGTGCGAACTTCTGAACGCGCGGCGTCATGTCGTTTGCGGAACCATCGAGCCGGCGAGGCAGGCCGATGACGAGTGCGACCAGGCCGTCCTCCTCCTCAGCAAGCCGTGCGATCTCGGTCGCCGCGCGGTCCAGGGCGTCCTTGTCCAGCCCTGCGGTCTGCACAACACCCACCGGGCGAGCGAGTGTCCCCGTCGCGTCGCTCACGGCTACGCCGATCCGGCGCTCCCCGACATCCAGTCCAGCTATTCGACCCACTCTGTATAATCCTCGCACTGCCTAGCATTCCGAATGCCACAGCCCCTCGGCCAACCGGACCTTCGCACCCGCACCGTCGCACCCTCGTGCCTTCGCACCCTCGCACCGTATTGCTTGGTCCTCACGTTCTTCCTGGCCCCTGCGCTTCTCGCGCAGGACTCTGGCGATGCCGAGCGTATTACGGATCGGCTTCGTGCATTACAACGTGAGGCCCAGCGGCTGGCCGGTGAGTCTCGCACGCTCGTCGGCGATCTGCGACAGCGGGAAGTCGATCGCGACATCAAGGCGGCCCAGCTCAAGCAGGCCGAGGCTGCGATGGCCGACGCCGAGAAGGCGCTTCAGAGCACGACGACGCGCCTGTCCGATCTCGAGGTGCAGCGCATCAATCAGCTGCCCGACCTGAAGACGCAGCTCGTTGACATTTACAAGCGCGGACGAAGCGGCTACGCGCGCATGCTCTTCAGTGCCGGCGATCTTCGCGAGTTCGCTCGAGCCACGCGCGCGGTCAGTGCGCTGTCGGCGATCAACGAGCGGCGAATCGAAGAGCATCGCAAGACGGTGGACGCGATGCGCCAGGAGCGAACGGCATTCGAACAGAAGGCCAAGGAGCTTCAGACGAAGACCGCGGAGGCGCGCCGCGCGAAATCGGCGGCCGATGGGGCCGTCGCATCAGCCTCTGAACTGATTCGACAGATCGACTCCAGGCGCGATATGACCGCGCAGTACGTCGGCGAATTGCAGGACGCCTACGGGAAGCTTCAACAGCAGGTCACCGCGCTCTCGACTGAGAAGCCCCCAGGGACAGAGCCCGTGGCCGTTCCACTGCGACCGTTTCAGGGCGCCCTCGACTGGCCCGTTCAGGGGCGCATCATCGGGTTCTTCGGGCAGCCGTCGAATCGCCTGGGTGGCGGTGCGGTGAGAAACGGCATCGAGATCGCCGCGGACGAAGACATGCCAGTGCGCGCCATCCACGGCGGGTCGGTCGGGTTTGCGGGCCCTTTTACCGGGTTCGGTACCCTGGTCATCCTCGACCATGGGGGCAACGGCTACTCGCTCTACGGGTATCTCGCCTCCACTGCCCTCGAGCAAGGGCAAACCGTCGAAACTGGTGCAGAGGTGGGCAGGGTTGGCCTCGCACCCGCCGGGCCTCCTACCCTCTACTTTGAAATGCGAATCGACGGCCGATCCGTGAATCCCGTACAATGGTTGAAGCCACGTTAGGAAAGAACCGCTGAAGCCGGACACTATTTGTAAGGGCGGTCCACCAGCTATGACCTCACGCACTCGTCTCTGGATACTGGCCGTCTCGATCCCGCTGATTGCATTTGCCGTCATCGGCGGCTACCTCGGTCAGGCTCGCGGCAAGGACGACACCTACCAGCACCTTCGGGTATTCGACGACGTGGTGTCCCACGTCGTGAACAACTACGTCGAGGAAGTGAATATCCAGCAGGCCATGCGCGGGGCAATGCGCGGACTCTCCGATGCTCTCGATCCTGACAGCGCATACCTCACCCCGGAACTGGTCAAGGCCGTCGAGCAGAACGTGAGTCCCGGTCCTGCAGACATCGGCGTCGAGCTGACGCGGCAGTACTACTTGCGCGTCGTGTCAGCCCGTGACGGCTCCCCTGGTGCCAAGGCTGGTCTGAGGACGGGCGATTACATTCGAGCCATCGATGGCCGGGCCACGCGTGACATGTCGGCTTACGAGGGAATGCGTCTCCTGCGCGGCGCTGTCGGATCCAAGGTCGCGTTGCTGGTGATTCGTAACAACGCTGCCGATCCTCATGAATTGTCGCTCGTTCGGGATCGCACGACGGCGGCCGAGATCACGACGCGCATGGCGGACGCCGCCACAGGCTATGTGCGAGTGGCGGAGTTCACAAAGGACGCACCAACCAAGCTGACGCAGGCGATCGGCGCCCTCACCAAGACCGGCGCCACACGCTTCGTCGTCGACCTGCGCGGCACAGCGGCTGGTGATATCGACAACGGCATCGCTGCTGCACGCCTGTTCGTGCCGAGCGGAACACTGGCGATTCGGCAGACGAAGTCGCAGCGCGAGAACATCACCGCTGGTTCGAACGACGGCTCGATTTCCGCTCCGCTCGTCCTGCTGGTCGACCAGGGGACCGCGGCGGCCGCCGAACTGTTCGCGTCCGCACTCAATGGAAACAAGCGCGCCGAATTGGTCGGCGAGCGCACCCTCGGTCGTGCCGCACGCCAGCAGCTCGTGAAGCTTCCCGATGGCAGCGGACTGCTGCTCTCGTCGATGCGCTATCTCACTCCCGCTAACGCCGGTATCCACGAACGTGGCCTGACGCCCGACGTCCAGGTCCGCCAACCAGACGTGGAGTTCGGCGCCCCACCGCCGACCAAGGATGAAACCCTGGACACCGCAATTGCGCGCCTGACGGAAAAGAAGGCCGCGTAGGTTATACTGAAGGTTCGGGTTTTCGCCTGTTTTTGCGACGGACAGGCGCGTAGCTCAGTTGGCTAGAGCGCCTCCCTGACACGGAGGAGGTCAGTGGTTCGAGTCCACCCGCGCCTACCAAATCCGAAGTAGTAAGACCTTTTCACTTTTGATGTCTCAGATCAACGTCACGCTTCCAGACGGATCCAGTCGCAGTGTGCCTTCCGGTACGACTGTCGGCGATCTGGCGACGTTGATCTCGCCCGGTCTGGGCAAGGCGGCCCTGGCTGGCAAGGTCGGAGATCGGCTTGTCGATCTCACGTATCCACTGACCGCTGACACGCCGATTCAGATCATTACGTCGAAGAACGCGGCGGAGGCTCTTCCCCTTTACCGCCACAGCACAGCGCACCTGCTCGCCGCGGCCGTCACGAACATGTTCCCCGGCGTGCAGTGCGGCATCGGTCCGCCAACCGACGAGGGGTTCTTCTACGACTTCGTCGTGCCGCGTCCGTTCGTGCCCGAGGATCTCGAGGCGATCGAGAACAAGATGCGCGAGTTCGCGGATCAGGATCTGATCTTCGAGCGGCAGATGTGGCCGCGCGAGGAGGCCAAGCGTTACTTCGCCAGTCGCGGCGAACCGCTCAAGGTCCAATTGATCGAGGAGAAGACCGAGGGTCAGAGCGAGGTCTCCTGCTACACGATCAAGGACAAGGAGACGTTCGTCGACTTCTGTGTTGGCCCGCACGTGCCGACTACCGGAAAGCTGAAGGCGTTCAAGCTGCTCACGACGTCGAACGCGTATTGGAAAGGCGACGCGCGCAATCAGCCAATGCAGCGCGTGTACGGAACCGCGTTCCTCTCGGAGAAGGACCTCAAGGATCACCTCACCCGCATCGAAGAAGCGAAGAAGCGCGACCACCGGAAGATCGGTCGCGAGCAGAAGCTCTTCATGTTCCACCAGTGGGCGCCGGGCGCGACGTTCTGGCTCGAGAAGGGCACGCTGCTCTACAACCTGCTCGCGGATTACATGCGCGGAGTGCTCATCCCTTCGGGCTACACCGAGGTGAAAGCGCCGATCGTCTTCAACAAGGCGCTGTGGGAGACCTCCGGGCACTGGTCGCATTACCGGCAGAACATGTTCCTCGTCGAGTCCGAAGGCGAGCAGATGGGGCTGAAGGCGATGAACTGCCCCGGCCACATGCTCATCTTCGGCAGCGAGATGCGGAGCTATCGCGATCTCCCGATCCGCTATCACGAGCAGACGCCGCTGCATCGCAACGAGGCATCAGGCGTGCTGTCCGGGCTGACGCGCGTACGGCAGTTCAGTCAAGACGATGGCCACTGCTTCGTGATGGAGTCGCAGATCGGCGACGAAGTCGAGCAGGTGCTGCGCCTGGTGAAGCGGGTCTACGGCGACTTCGGGATGACGCCCGAGATGAAGCTCTCGACGCGGCCGCCGGAGTATCTCGGCTCGATCGAGCAGTGGAACCACGCGGAGGCCGAGCTGAAACGCGCCCTCGACGCCATCGGGGAGCCCTACACGATCAACGAGGGCGACGGCGCGTTCTACGGTCCGAAGATCGACTTCGACGTCGTCGACGCGATCGGACGGAAGTGGCAGTGCGCCACGATTCAGCTCGACTACCAGATTCCGGAGCGGTTCGACCTCAAGTACGTGGGGGCGGACAATGCGGAACATCGTCCGGTCGTCATTCATCGTGCGATTTACGGCAGCTTCGAGCGCTTTATCGCGCTCCTGATCGAGCACTTCGCCGGGGCCTGGCCGCTGTGGCTGGCGCCGGTTCAGGCCGTAGTTCTGCCGATTTCGGATCGCCACCGGGACTATGCGGCCGGCGTCCGCGACAAACTCGCAGCCGCCGGGCTGCGTGTCGACTTGGACGATCGGCAGGAGAAGATTGGGTTTAAAATCCGAGAGGCCCAGCTGCAAAAGGTGCCGTACATGCTCGTAGCCGGCGATCGTGAGTCCTCTGAGGGGACCGTTGCCGTACGGAGCCGTTCTGGCGGAGACCTCGGCGCACGGCCGGTCGACGCGTTCATGGTGGACGCGCTCGAAGAGATCCGTCGGAAAAGCCTGTAACCCGAGGAGGACGTTATCGCATTCGATCGCTCGCCCAGACGTGATGACCGCGTTCGTACCAACGAGCGCATCCGGGTTCGTGAAGTCCGGGTGATTGACGAGACCGGTCAGCAGCTCGGGATTATGCCGCCGCCGCAGGCGCTCACCATTGCACGTCAGAAGGGACTCGACCTGGTCGAGATCTCTCCGACTGCGGTGCCGCCCGTGTGCCGGATCATGGACTTCGGGAAGTACCAGTACCAGGAGCAGAAACGATCTCGCGAGGCCAAGAAGCACCAGAGAGTGATCGAGGTCAAGGAGATCAAGTTCCGCCCCAAGGTTGACGAGCACGACTACCAGTTCAAGAAGAAGCACATCGAGCGCTTCCTGAGCGACGGTGACAAGGTGAAGGCGACGATCTTCTTCCGCGGGCGCGAGATGGCGCACCCGGAGATCGGACGCCGGATCCTCGAGCGGCTGATCGGAGAACTGGGTGAAGTGGCGCTCGCGGAAACATCGCCGCGGCAGGAAGGCAACCAGATGCACGTCATCCTGAGTCAGCGCGCGGGTCGCAAGAGCGCGCCGCGTGCCAAGGCTGACGGCAGCGACTCTGCCGCGACTGAAGAATCGTAGAGAGACGAGAGAGATGCCAAAGCTGAAGACACATCGCGGCGCCGCCAAGCGCTTCAAGAAGACCGGCACGGGCAAGATCGTCAGGGCCAGCGCCTTCAAGCGTCACATCCTGACCAGCAAGACCACGAAGTCCAAGCGCCAGATGCGCGGGACGCAAGGAGGTGTCGCCGGGCGACGCCCCCAAGTTGACACAGGATGTTGCCCTACAAGGGCTCGGGTTTCTGATTTAAGGACGAGTAGACAATGCCTAGAGTAAAAAGAGGATCAGTCCGGCGCGCGAAGCGGAAGAAGCTGCTCGATAGAGCAAAAGGGTTCTTCCAGACGAAGAGCAAGCTCTATCGCCAGGCCAAAGAGTCTGTCGACACAGCGCTCAAGTACGCCTACGTCGGCCGGAAGAACAAGAAGCGTGAGTATCGGCGGCTGTGGGTTGTCCGCATCAACGCCGCAGCGCGTGAGAACGGGCTGACCTACTCGCAGTTGATCCGCGGCCTCAAGGTTGCAGGCAACGAGCTCGATCGCAAGATGCTGGCGGACATGGCGGTCGCACAGCCGGCTGCGTTTGCCAAGGTCGCCTCACAGGCCAAAGCCGCTCTTCCCGCCGCGTAGTCAATGCACAATGCTCAAGACTCAGTGCTCAAGCGCTCGTGATTGAGCTTGGGCATTGCGCATTGGGCGTTGAGCATTGACCATGTCCGAACAAGTTACCGATCGCTCGACCGTCGACGCGTTGCGCGCGGACTTTCAGGTCCGCCTCGCAGCGGCCGGGACAGATGCGGCCGTCAAGGCGCTCGCTGACGAATTCCTGAGCCGAAAGTCCGGCAGCGTCACCGGGCTCATGAAAACGCTCGGCTCGCTCGCACCCGATGCGCGCCGTGAGTTCGGCGCGCTGGTCAACGCACTCAAGCAGGACATCGAGACGGCCGTCGAAGAACGGCGACGTGGGCTTGCGGCGTCGCGTCCTCCCGCCGGAGCAGTCGACGTCACACTCCCCGCTCGCGAACGGCTGGTCGGCCACGTCCATCCGCTGATGCTGGTGCGTCAGCAGGTCGAGGACATCTTCGCCCACATGGGTTACGAGATCCTCGAAGGACCGGAAGTCGAGGACGACTTCCACAACTTCGAAGCGCTCAACATGCCGCCCGATCATCCCGCGCGCGACATGCAGGACACGCTGTATCTCGATATGCCGATCGTCGGCGGCACGTGGGGCGCCCATCGCACTGCAACGTCCGCCGATGCTTTTTTGAGTGTCGCCGGCCAGTCCGCGGTGCCGAAGGCTCAGGTCCGTGCGGCGACGCTGCTGCGAACGCACACCTCGGCGATGCAGATCCGCTACATGAAGACGTTCCCGCCACCGGTCCGCATCATCGTGCCCGGGTCGCGTCTACCGTCGTGACAATCTGGATCTCACGCACACGCCGATGTTCCAGCAGTTCGAAGGTCTCGTCGTTGGCGAGCGCGTAACGATGGCGGATCTCAAGGGCACGTTTCAGGCGATGCTGACGGCGCTCTTCGGCGACGTGAACATCCGACTGCGACCGAGCTTCTTCCCGTACACGGAACCAAGCGCCGAAGTGGACATCAGCTGCCACAAGTGCGGCGGCAGTGGCTGCGCCATCTGCAAGCAGACCGGCTGGCTCGAGATCCTCGGCAGCGGCATGGTGCATCCGGCCGTCTTCGAGGCCGTCGGCTACGACCCCGATCGTGTGACCGGCTTCGCCTTCGGCATGGGCATCGAGCGCGTGGCGATGCTGAAGTACGGCGTCGAAGACATCCGGTTGTTCTACGAGAACGACATTCGATTCCTCGAGCAGTTCCCGTCGCTATGACTGCTCGCCGTCGTCCCTTATGAAAGTGCTTCTCTCCTGGCTTCGTGACTTCGTCGATGTTTCCGCACGTCCGGAAGACATCGCGGCGACGATGTCCATCCGCGGGTTCGCGGTCGAAGGCCTCGAACGGCTGGCCGATGGTGACGCCGTCATCGACTTCGAGGTCACCGGCAATCGTCCTGACTGTATGTCGGTCAGTGGCATCGCGCGCGAGGTGGCTACCGCGTTCGCCCTGCAGGTCAGACGTCCGGCAGTGTCTACGTCGCTGCGGCGCGCGGATGGCCAGGGAGAAAGCGGCCCCGCTCTTCATCTGGCGTCACTCAAGACTGTCGAACAAGGCGACATCGACATCGTCCTCGAGAATCCGGAGCTGTGCCCGCGCTACGCGGGCGCAGTCGTCGACGTGACGATCGGCCCCTCACCCGAATGGATGCAGTCGCGGTTGCGCGCGGCGGGCGTGAGGCCGACGAGCAACGTGGTGGATGTCACCAACTACGTGCTGCTCGAGCTCGGTCAGCCGATGCATGCGTTCGACCAGACTCGCATCGGCGGCGGCCAGATCCGCGTCCGGACCGCCAGACCGGGCGAGACGCTGCTCACGCTCGACGGCAAACAGCGCGAGCTTTCACCGGAGATGCTGGTTATTGCCGATGCCGAGCGTGCGATCGCGGTGGCCGGCGTCATGGGTGGCGGCGATTCCGAGGTGACGAACGACACCAGAACAATCGTCTTCGAAAGCGCGCATTTCAACGCGCTGTCGGTGCGACGAACGAGCAAGGCGCTCGGACTGAAGACCGAAGCGAGCATGCGCTTCGAGCGCGGCACAGACCCGCGCCTTCCGGTGACAGCCATGGAACGCGCGTGCGCGCTGCTCGAGATGGTCGGCGGCGGTACGACGCGCGGCACGGTGGTCGACCGCTATCCTGTTCGGGTCGAGCCGACGATGTTGAAGCTGCGGCGGGACCGCATCTCCGGGCTTCTCGGTGTGACTATCCCTGATGCCGATATTCGCCGAGTCCTCGAGGCGCTCGGTTTCGCGCTTCGCGACGGCGAGGCCGGCTGGAACGTCACCGTCCCTACGCGCCGTGTTGATGTCACTCGAGAGGTCGATCTCATTGAAGAAGTCGCGCGCCACTGCGGGTTCGATCGAATCCCGACGACGTTCCCGGCGCTGACGGTTGCGCCGCCGCCGATCGATCCACGTATCACTCGCACCAGGCAGCTTCGCGCGCTGGCAACGGGCCAGGGCTTCTCCGAAGCGGTCACGTTTGGATTCACGTCCGTGCCGGCGGCAGAAGCTTTCACCACGGGCGAAACGATTGTCCCGATCAAGAACCCGTTGTCAGAAGCGTTCGCCGTGCTTCGGCCGTCGCTCCTTCCCGGGCTCGTGGAATCTGCGGGGCGAAACGTGCGGCGCGGTCAGCGCGACGTGCAGTTGTTCGAGATCGGCAATCGCTTCACGAAACAGACGGGCGAGACGCAGGCACTCGCATTCGTCTGGACGGGTGCCGGCCGGCCGCAGCACTGGAGCGAGCGGACGCGTGAAGCGGACTTCTTCGACGCGACGAGCCTCGTGTCGGCGGTCGCGGACGGGCTCGACGCCACTGTTCTATTCAAACCGCTGACCGCTCCACCAGCGTTTCTGGTGGCGGGGCAGGCCGCCGAAGTCTGTGCGTCCGGCAAGGACTCGCCTGCCTCGTCGGCCACTGCCATCGGCCTGGTTGGCAGGTTGACGCCTGAGGTCGGCGAACTGCTCGGCCTTCCGGCAGAAGTGCCCGCGTACGTCGCCGAAGTCGCGATCGAGCCGCTCGCCCGCTTCAGGCGTACTTCGCTCAAGGCGTTGGCGCCACCGCGCTTCCCCGTCCGTCGATCGCGACATCTCGATCCTCCTTGACGACACGACACCAGCTCAGTCCGTCCGGGAAACGGTCCGCAGCCTTGCGATTCCACATCTCGCGGGTCTGCGCGAGTTCGATCGCTACGCCGGCAAAGGCATCCCCGAAGGGAAAGTCAGCCTGTCGGTGCGCCTGACGTTCAGGTCAGGCGATAAAACACTGACGGACGCCGAGGTCCAAAGCGCCATGGACGATGTGCTGTCTGCGCTGCAGAAGAACCATGGCGCGGTGCAGCGATGACACTGGTTGGTGGTAGGTAGTTGGTGGATGGTGGTAGCGTCGTGGTTCACGATTCGAGTGCCCACCAGCCACTAACCACCAACCACTAACAAGCTTGCCTGTCCTCGCGGTTCGTGGCACCATCTGTTCGCACACCAGGCACTCATATTCACGAGGCTCGTTCCGGATGGCAAAGCAAGCAGTGGCGACGCGAATAGATCTCGATCCCATCGATCGGCTCGAAGAAAAAGTACGGACGCTCGTCAGCATCGTCACGCAGCTCCGAGCGGACCATGCACGAGTGACCGAGGAGAACGGCCGGCTCGCGCGTGAGCTCGACAACGCGCGCTCACGTCTGGCCGCCGAGAGCGAGGCGACCGGCAGTGAGCTCAGCGCGCTGCGGGAAGAACGCGACCTGATTCGGTCGCGCGTCGCGGAGATGCTCGAACAGCTCGAAGCGATCTAGGACTCCTGACTCGACTATGAGCAGTATCGTGACCGTGGAGATCGGGGGCCAGCGCTACCCGATCCGCAGCGTGCTCGATGAGCGATACGTCGCCGAGCTCGCGGCCTATGTCGATCAGAAGATGCGGACCGCCTCCGACTCGGCTCCCGCGAGCGACATGCTCGGTCTTGCCGTCCTCGTCGCGCTCAATATCGCCGACGAGTACTTCCGCGAGCGCGATCAGCAATCGGTCTCGAGCGACGATCTACACGAGCGTGCCATGCGACTCGAACGCATCCTCGACGAAGCCCTCGCACTAGTCGCCACGAAACAAGCAGTTTAGTGCAGTGTCTTGACCCTCTCCGGGTCGCACAGTAAGATCGGCAAGCTCCTGCTTTGCTCGTGATGGTTTTCGGAGGCTCGTCTGAGCCAACGTAAATCCCAAGCGAGCCGCGAGGTCGCGCGTTGTGCATGCCTCTGTTTCGAGGAAGCCTGAAGCGCGGCCGACAACAGCGGCTCCACCTGCTTTCGCAGGTTCATTCGACCTCCCCACACGGCAAAGCGGGGCTTTTCGCCACCCCCCATTTTGAATCCTCAGACAGTGGCCGAATGCGGTGAGCACGCGCTCATCGCTCGCATCAGACAACGGCTCGCTACCCCGCAGTGGGTCGTCGTTGGCCCTGGAGACGATGCCGCCGTGATCGAACCGGTACGCGGCGCATTGGAGGTTTTGACTACCGATGCTCAGGTCGATGGCGTGCACTTCGACCGCCGCTTCGTCCCGCCGGATGCCATCGGGCATCGCGCGCTCGCCGTCAACCTCAGCGACCTTGCCGCGATGGGCGCGCGGCCGCGCGCCGCGCTGCTCTCGATGGCGCTTCCTCCGTCGTTCGAGCTTGAGGCGTTCGATCGAATGGTCGATGGCTTCCTTGCGCTGGCGGTCCGCTACGGCGTGGCGCTCATCGGAGGCAACATCACGCACACGAGTGGACCGATGGTTCTTGACGTCACAGCCATTGGCAACGTGCACCGGCGAAAGATGCTGACGCGTGACGGCGCGCGCGCAGGCGACGAGGTCTTCGTGACCGGCACGCTCGGAGACGCTGCGGCCGGTTTGCTGCGGCTTCAGGAGGACCACTCGGCGGCCGACCACGCACCGAGGTATCTGCGGCCCGACCCGCGCGTCCGAGCGGGCACGCTGCTCGGGAGAAACCGGGCAGCGACGAGTTGCATGGACCTCAGCGATGGATTGGCGGACGGGGTGCGTCAGATCGCGCAGGCCTCGTCGGTGGGCATGACTCTTGATGCTTCTTCGCTCCCGATGGGACAGGACGCGAAGTCGTGGCTCAGCAGTAAGGGTCGTGATCCAATAGCTGTCGCGCTGAGTGGTGGCGACGACTTCGAGCTGATCTTTACGGCCCGGCCCCGACAGGCTGGACGATTGCGAGCCGTACGACGTCTTCTGGGTGATCTGCCGATAACCAAGATCGGCGTCGTGACCCGGGCGCGCTCGTCTGCTCGTCAAAGACGAACGGGGCGAACGCGAGCTTCCGGACGGGTACGAGCACTTTAGATAAGTCCGAAGTTCAAAGGTCAAACTTCTCAACTTAATCATGTGGGCCACGATCTCGCAGTCGATGCGGCGGAAAATCGTTGTGCTGGTGATTGCCGTGGTCGGCTTCCTCTTCATGTACGAAGCGGAGATGTTCGACTCGCGCAGCGCCTTCTGGCAGTCGCTTGCGCAGAGCGGACCTCCCCGCCCCGGCAGCCAGTTGCCCTTCGCAGCGACGGCGTACTGCAAGGGCAGCACGACGGCATCGGGTGTCGTTGCGCGGACAGGCGTCGCCGCTGCCGATCCGACGCTTCTCCCGGTCGGCAGCGTCGTCAACATCGCGGCCGGCGATGCTCGTTACAGCGGCGTCTACACCGTGATGGATACGGGGCCTCGAGTCCAGGGACGGGTCCTCGATCTGTACATGTGGAGCTGCCACGAGGCGCTGAAGTTCGGCCGCAAGGAAGTCCAGGTCACCGTGCTCCGGCTCGGATGGGATCCGACGGCGAGCTCGCCAGGCCTCATCGACCGCGTGTTCAGGGGTCGCGATGCCGCGCGACGCATTCCTCCTCCCGATCCGCCGCCGCTCGCAGGCCTTGCACCCGAAGGCGAGCACCTTTCGGAAGCGACTCCGGCGGAGTCACCTGCCCCGCCGCCGGAAGCGCCCGCCGACTCGATCGCGCCCGCTCCTGTCGCTGGTCAGCAGTAAGCGCGCGAGGTCCCGAACTCCACGACGCTGCCACGGCTACGCAGTCGTCGAATCGAATTGAAGCTCATACAGCCGATGATAGATCCCGCGAAGCGCGAGGAGCTCCTGATGCGTGCCCGCCTCACGCAGCTCCCCTCGATGCATCACCAGGATCCGATCCATGTCCTGGATAGTGGAAAGACGATGGGCGATGGCGATGGTGGTCCGCCCGCGCATGACGACCTTCAGCGCGTCGCGAATCAGCAGCTCGGTGTCGGTGTCCACGCTCGACGTCGCCTCGTCGAGCACGAGCACGCGCGAATCGAAGGCGAGCGCGCGCGCGAACGACAGCAACTGCTTCTGCCCCACAGACAATGTCGAACCGCGCTCCGCAACCATGCTGTTGAGACCTTGCGGCAGTCGATCGACGAAGCTCGAGGCATGCACCGCGTCGAGCGCGCGTCGCACGTCGTCGTCGGAAATCGCTTCGTTACCAAGCCGGACGTTGCTGGCGATCGTCCCGGCGAACAATTGCACGTCCTGGAGGACCAGCCCGAACAGCGAGCGCAGGTCCGCGAGCGCGATGTCCCGAATGTCCACGCCGTCGACCGTGATCCGTCCTCCCTGCACATCGTAAAACCGCAGCAGCAGGCTGACGACCGTGGTCTTTCCTGAACCGGTGGCCCCCACGATCCCGATTCGCTCACCAGGCCTGACCTCGAAGGAGACGTTCTTGAGAACCGGCTCTCCTTCGACGTAGGAGAAGCTCACGTTCTCGAGCCTGATGACGCCCGGCCCCTTCCAGCTCCCACGTGTCGAGTCATGCACGGTTTGTGATGTGCGAGTTGGAAGGTGGGATTTCGAAGAGATCTCGACCGGCGTGTCGAGAAGGCCGAAGATCCGCTCGGACGATGCCATCGCGCCCTGAAGGATGTTGAACTTCTCCGACAGATCGCTAATCGGCCGGAAGAAGCGCTGCGAGTACCTGCAGGAACGCGACGAGTGCGCCCAGAGTCAGCGGGTCGCTGCCGTCGAAGATGAGGCGCGCGCCGCCAACCCAGAGAATCAGCGACCCCGCGAGCGCCCCAACCAGTTCAACCGCCGGATAGAACACCGCGTAGTAGAAGATCGACTGAACGTTGGCGTCCCGATGCTTCCGATCGATGTCGTCGAAGGCGTCGAAGTCCCGCTGCTCTCGACGATAGAGCTGCACCGTGGCCATGCCGGTAATGCGCTCCTGAAGATACGCATTGATTCGGGCGATCCAGGTGCGAACCGTCCGATACGACTCGCGCGCATTGACTCGAAACCAATGCGTGATTCCGGCGATGAGCGGCAACACCGAGAACGCGGCAAGGGCCAGGCGCCAGTCCATCCAGATGAGGACGCCCATGATGCCGATGAGCGTGAACACATCGCCGAACACGGACACGACGCCTGACGTGAAGAGCTCGTTGAGAACGTCGACGTCGGTCGTAATACGCGTCATCAGCCGGCCGACGGGATTACGGTCGTAGAAGCGAAGATCGAGCCGGTGCAGATGCGACACGAGCTGCGTCCGCAGATCGAACATGATCTTCTGCCCGATGACCTGCATCGTCCACGTCTGCAGGTACTCGAGCAGGAACGAGGCGATGAGCGCGGCCAGGTACAGTACGGCGATCGACCCGAGGCCTCCAAGATCGCCGGCCGGAATGTATCGATCGATGACGACCTTCGTGAGGTACGGCGGCGCGAGGTCGAGCGCGGAGTGACCGATGATCGCGACGACGGCAACGATCACTTGCCCGCGATACGGACGTAGATACGTGAGCAGCCGCCGCATCAAGCGGCCGTCGTAGGCTTTGCCGAGGACGTCATCGTCGATCATGACGCTTTCAGTTCTTCCTCGAGCAGCTGCTTACGATAGAGGTCTGCGTAGAACCCGTCGCGCCGGATCAGCTCGTCGTGCGTGCCACGCTCCGCGACCCGGCCTTCGTGCAGCACGACAATCTGATCGGCGTCGCGCACCGTGGACACGCGATGCGAGACGATGATGGACGTGCGCTGAGCCATCACGCCGGACAGCCGGTCGAGAATCTCCTCTTCTGTGTGGGTGTCGACAGCGGACAAGGCGTCGTCCAGGACGAGGATCTTCGGCTCGACGACCAGCGCGCGAGCAATCGCGACACGCTGCTTCTGCCCGCCCGACAATGTGATGCCACGCTCGCCGATCGTGGTCTCGTAACCCTGGGGAAATTGCGCGAGGTCCTTGTCGAGACGGGCGATGCCTGCGGCCGCAGCGATGCGCTCCCACTGCCCCCGATCGCCGCGCGCACCGAATGCGATGTTCTCCGCCAACGTCGTGCTGAAGAGAAAGGGCTCCTGGTTGACGAAGCCGATCGCCCCTCTCAGCACGTGAAGCGGAATGTGGCGAACGTCCACGCCGTCGATGAATACCGTTCCTGCCGGCGGTTCATGCAGGCGAGGGAGCAGGTTGAGGAGGGTCGACTTGCCCGAGCCCGTGCCGCCGACAATCGCGGTCGTCGTCCCTCGCGGGACTCTGAACGAAATGCCGTGAAGCACGACGGCGTCGCCGAATGAGAACGTCAGGTTCCGGAACTCGATCGCCCCGTCGATCGATTGGATCGCCTCGTTTGCCTCTGCGTCCGAAACGAGTGGTTCGGCGTCCAGGACCTCGAGCAGGCGCTTCCACGACGCCATCCCGCGCTGCAACAGGTTGCTGACCCAGCCGAACGCGATCATCGGCCAGCCGAGCATCGTCAGGTAGGCATTGAACGCGACCAACTCGCCGATCGTCATCTGCCCGGCCACCACTCGTCTGCTTCCCAGCCAGAGCACGAGCAGCGCCCCGATCCCCATCAGCAATCCCATACTGGGGAAATAGAACCCCTGCAAGCGGATGAGCGCGCCATTACGATTGACGTACTCCTGGTTCGCCTGGCGGAATTTCTCGATCTCAAAGGCTTCCTGACCGTACGCGCGCACGACGCGAACGCCGGCCAGCGACTCCTGCGCAATCGCGCTGATGTCGGAGAGCTGCTCCTGAATCTTTTCGAACCGCGTGTGAATCGCGTGGCCGAAGTACTTGACGACCACGGTCACGAACGGAAGAGGCACGAGCGCAACCAGCGTCAGCCACGGGTCGATCGATATCATCAGGATGATGCCGACGATGAACGTGAGCACGGTGCTCGCGGTGTACATCACCGCCGGCCCCATCATCATGCGCACGGCGCCGAGGTCGCTGGTGGCGCGCGACATCAGATCGCCAGTACGATGGTGCTGGAAGTACGCGAGGTGTAATCGTTGAAGCGCGGCGAAGAAGTCGTTTCGAAGGTCGTATTCGAAGTCGCGCGACGCACCCACGATGATGCGCCGCATCAGAAATCTGAAGACGCCGCCGACGGCTGAGAGGGCGAACAACAGCGCACCGTAGAGGCGGACCTTCTCGAACGTCAGTCCCTGACTCAGGTCGTCAATCGCGTATTTCAGTATCCAGGGACCCCCGGTGTTGATGGCCGTTGCCAGGACGACGCATATGAAACCGGTAAGAAAAGCTCGGCGATAACGTGCCAGGTACTGCATCAGGCGGCGCCGGGGGGACATTTCCGCAGTATACCTGCCCATACAGGACGGCCCTTCGAGGCGCTAAAGCGCGTAGAACTGCACGCCGATAAACAGACGAATGCAAATCCGACTGCTTGCGATCATTCTGTTCAGCGTCACGTTGGCCACTCGTGCAGAGGCACAGTTCCGCGTACCGAGCCCGGCCCCTGCCGAGAACTTCCACGTCGAACTCGGCCTGATGTTCTGGCACCCAACACCAGGAATTGAGATTCAGACGGGGGGACTTGCGGCCGCGGGGATTCCAGCAGTCGACTTCGTTCACGAATTCGGGCTCGCGGAAAAGTACTTCATGGAGTTCCGGTCCGTCGTGAAGACCGGGCGGAAGCACAAGTTCCGCGTCTCCCACGTGACCTTCGACTACAACCAGACGGCGCCTGTTACGCGGGACATCTCCTTCGGAGGAGCCACCTTCCCAATCACGATCCCGGTTACCGCTGAACTGAACTGGGATCTGTGGCGCTTCGGCTACGAATATGACTTCGTCGCCGGCGATCGAGGCCTGCTCGGCTTCATCACCGAGCTCAAGCGGAATCACGTGACGGCCGACGTGAGCTCCATCGGATTTCAGTCCCAGAGCACCGATGTCACCGCCCCGATCATCAACCTCGGCGTCATCGCTCGCGTCTATCCTCACCGGGTGTTCTCCATTACCGCGGAGTACACCGGCTTCAAAGTGTTCGGCATTGTGAAGACGCTGACGGACCGAATCGCCGAGGACCTCGACGTCGCGGTCCACGACTTCGACATCTACGGAACGGTCAACTTCGGCAGTCACGTCGGGGCCCAGGCCGGGTATCGCAGTCTGACGTCGGACTATTCGATCGACGAAGACGAAGGCGACCTGAAGATGAAGGGGTTCTACTTCGGCGGACTTGTTCGGTTCTAGCTACCGCTACTTCCTCTAGCTACGGCTTCTTCCCAACCACCAGCAACGAGCTGCCCACCGGCAACGAGACATAGCGTGCGGCTCGTGCCTCCGCGGTGACCAACGCCGTCAACAGCGCGTTGACCGGCGCTGACGGCACACTGATGTCCGTGTCGTGCCGATGCGCACGAAACGGCCGAAGCGCGCGCTGCGCCAGCCTGATTGTCAGCATCAGCGGGAACAGCGTGCCGAAGAGAAACGAGACACGCTCCACGCGGAGACCAGCCTGCATGAAGAGCTCTCGTGCCATCGCCGGAGTGTATCGCCTGACCTCCCGCCACGACACGGAGTGATCTCCGCGCAGCATCTCGAGTGCGGCCATCGTGACGACGACTGCCCCGCCTGGACGAACGAGGCGGGCCATTTCGCGAACGACTGCCGCATCCGGCTCGAGACACTGCATGACGTCGAACGACGTCGCGAGGTCGAATGCTCCTGACGCGAACGGCACGTGCGCGGCGTCGGCGCGAACGACAGCCGCACCAGCGGCACGCGTCATCTTTACGCCGTCATCATTCAGATCGAATCCAACGGCGCGACCGAACCTGCTCAGCAGCCGGAGGTTATATCCAGTACCGCAACCGCAGTCGATGATTCGGAGATCGCGGCGCCCTGCGCACAGGTCGGAGATGACCGGCGTGACGAACTCGCGGAATCCCCGGAACCAGAAGTGAGTCGCCTCGGCACGACTCGTCAGCTCGAGCGGGTCGCTCATCGAGCCGCAGTCGGCCTTGGGTTGGGTGTGAGCAGGCCAGTGCCGTACAGTCGCCGGTAGTCTTCCGTCGTTCCGAGAATTCGTTTCACGTAGTTCTGTGTTTCAGGGAATGGGATGCTGTCGATGAATTCGTCCGCAGGCAGATTGGGCGCGTCCTTGAGCCATTCGGCGACCCGCCCGTCACCCGCGTTGTAGCTGGCGAGCGCGTAGTGAATGCCGCCGAACTTGTCGACGAGATCCTTGAAGTGCTGGATGCCGATCCGCACGTTGGTTTCGGGTTGAGAGAGCGATGCCGTCGTAAAGGGCCGAATGCCCATCTTGCGCGCGTACATCCGGCCGGTGCTGGGCATGACCTGCATCAATCCGCGTGCGTTCGCCGACGACCGGATTTCAGCCGTGAACGTGGATTCCTGCGCCATCAGTGCTGAGACGAGATATGGATCCAGGCTCATCGGCTTGGAATACTTCTCAATCAGATCCCAGTAGTCGAGCGGGAAGATGATGCGAAGCACTTCAGGCGGGAGCGTCTGCCCTTCTTCGGCAAGGAACTGTGGATACGCGCGCCGCATCGCGGTGATCGAGCCGCGAAGCGCAGCGAAGCGTTCGTCGGCTCGCAGTTGCTGCGCCTGCTGCGCCCGAATCCAGGCTGACGTTGCCTGCAGCGCCGGCGAATCGCCCCACGTGCGCTGTGCGAAATGGACTTCCCTCAACGCATCGTCGTACAGTCCAGCCGTCATGAGGGCGCGCATCAGCGATTCCGTCGGAGGTGCCGCCGCAGCCTGCACGGGTGATGCAGTCGAGCGCGCGATCGGGGGAATCGCAGATGCGCCGGCATCCTTGCGCGACGCAAGCAAACGCGACGCGAGGCGGCCGTAGTACGAGTTGCCGTAGTCGATCACGGCGAGACGGTAGCGAGCCGCTGCGCCAGGGGCGTCTCCTACGCGATCGCGAGCGCGACCAGACCAATAGATCCACCCTGGGCGATAGTCTGCACGGGGGAACGTCACCGCCGCCGACTCGAACACCTTGATCGTGTCGGAAAACTTCTGCTGTCGATACGCTTCCCAGCCGACCTTCCATGCCGCACGCTCTGCGTATCGATGCTTCGGGAATAAATCGAGCAACTCGCGAAACACACGGTCCGCTTCGTCGTCCTGGTCGTCGATGACGTAGAACGAGGCCAGGTCGTCGAGGGTTTCGGCCGCCCACTGCGAGTCCGGGTGATCCTTGACCAGCGAGCGTGAGAGACTGACGTACGTCGAGCGATCGCCCATGCCCCGCACGGCGCTCAGGTCGTAATAGCGCGCCTCGGGCTCCTTCGAACCCTCTTCGAGATACGTCTTCAATCGCTCGTGCGCGGCCTTGTGCCGGCCAAGGTGATAGTCACACTCGGCGAGATGCAATGTGATGCGTCCGCGATCCTCAGCCGGAACAATCGAAAGGAGCGGCTCGAACGCCACGCGCGCTTCTGCCCAGCGTCGCCCCGCAAACAGACGTTCGGCGCGTGCGAGCTCATCGCCAACTGGTCCACCCGCTCCGACTATTACTTGAAGTCGATCGAGTCCCGTCTTCGCGTCAGCCGCGCGCCCACTGAGCGGAAAGCCGTAGTAGACCTTGCGATACGCCTCGATGGCATGGTCGCGGTGGTCGAGAGCTTCCTCCGCCTGGCCGAGCAGCATCCAGACGTCTTCGGACGCACCCTTCGCATCCGCCGTGATCGTGCGAAGAAACTGCTCTGCGCGTGCGGGATCGGGACGCGCGATCATGACCTCTGCGAGCTTCAACCTGGCGGTATCCTTCAGCGCACCGTCCTGCACGTTCGCCACTAACGGCGTCAACACGGCATCGGCTTCGGCAAAGCGCGACAGACCCTGCAGCGCCGTTGCCTGGTAGTACTTCGCGTAGTCGGCGAGGCGCGTCTCCGCAAGCTCTCGACGGCTCACCAGGGCGAGACCGGTGGCGTATTCGCCGTCGGTGACGGCCTTCACACCACGCGCGAGGCTCGCGTACGAATCCTTCGACGCAGCACTCGCGGTTGTCGCGGCGGGTACGAACCAATACTGTGCGACCTCTTTGGGAAGCGGTGGATGGTCAGTCGCAACCAGCGCCACCGGAGCAGGTGGTATGAGAGAGACTTCGATCGGCTGCTGCGCGACGAGATACGGAATCGACCCACCGATGAGGACGAGCAGGACGACAGCGAGCTTCTTCATTCCCGTGAAGAGCGTGCGCCCCCGCCGCGCGGCATCCATAGGGCCGCCGCCTGACGGACCGTCATCGCCTCCAACACGCGGCCGGCGTGCTTCGTCATCGCGTGGATCGTATCCAGCCATTCGGGGTCTTCTGGTCTATCGGTCCGTGCCGCGTCTGCATACAGCACCGCAATAATTGACCCGCCAACCTGTACCGGCAGCGCCAGTGCATCCCGTGGACCATCGGCCTGGGCAAATGCCGGTAAGCGTGTGGCGTCGCCATTTCTGTGCTGCTGGCCTGCGCCCAATCGAACCGCTCGTCCAACAACATCTGATTCAGCCGGAGCGAAATCGGAACCGACGATCGGCTGCTCTGCCGGGAAGCCCAACGCGCGCCAGCCGCGCAGCTTCCCCGCGTTTACAAGAAATACGGCCGTGCGGCCGGTTTCCTGACAGGCGGACTGAGCGAGCTGCTCGAGGATGTCCCCCAGCGACGTCGCATCATCGAGTGTGCGGAACGCCGACATCAGCCGGGCAGTGTGCTCGAGCCTGCGTCGGAGACTCTGCAGTTCTCGCGAGACAGGCTCAGAATCCCCGCGCGCCTCCAGGGTTCGGCGTGCGAGATCGACCTCATCGCGGACTTCGGCGAGCATCCGTTCGAGTCCTGCGATCTGTCGCGCGAGGTCCTCTCGCTCTCGTGCGAACGCTTCACCTTCAGCGGCAAGCTGCTGCTCCGCTTCCGACCGCGCGGTTGCGGCTGTTCGCTCGGTCGCTTCGGCGAGCGCACGCCGGTGTTCGTCTGCAACTACACGCAGAATGTCAGATGTCGATGCGCTCAGATCGGTTTCGAGTTGTCCGCTGAGGCTGACGCGGATCCGGTCGAACGCCGCACGGATGCAGTCGTCGAGCGTCGCTGACACGCTCTACCTGAAGACCTGGTTGAGTCTCGCTTCGCTGACGAAGCGTGCTTGCCGAACTTTCCACTGCCCCTCCCCCAGCACCCACACCTGGGAAATCGGAGAAACGTGGGGCGACGGCTGAGACGTCGATTGCTCAGTCATGACAGCCGTTAGCACCGCCGTGTCGGCTGCAATCTGGACGCTCACGCGATCGAGCGCTCTCGTGACATCTGGGAGACCAGGCGGAAAGCGTTCGTCAGGACGTCTCTCGTCGGCAAGCAGCAGATTGTCGGTAGACAGTGCCGCCATCGCGTTACGGTCCTGACGATGATAGGCGTCCAGCCACTGCCGCGCGATGGCCACCACGACGGTCGCTGGTGAAACCGCCACGGGCGCCGACGAATTCGCGGGCGCACTCAACTCATTGACGACGCCCGGTGGTGCCGGAGGCTGGCTGGATGCGATCGCATTTGCCGGCGGCGCGGCCGGTGCAGGCATCGGCGGGGCTGGCGGATTTGCTGCCGGCGCCGCGTTCGCCGACGCAGTGGTCGTCGGCATCGGAATCGATGGCGCCAGCGCCGGAGCCGCCGATGCGATCGGCGGCGCCGGACGCGTATTTGCCGGCGCTGACGGGACCGGCTTCGCAGGCTGAGGCGCGGGGGCCGGTTGCGGAGTCTCTGGTGTCTCGGCGTTGAACTGGCGAGTCACAGGCTGACCACTCCGGCCGAGCAGCTGTTTCTGACCGCGGTTCAACGAGAAGAGAAGGGCACCACCGTCTCCCACTCGAAGCGAGATGCTCTTCACTGCCGAGAGGTCGATGACCTGACCTGCGGAAAGCGTGCGACCATCATCGGTTCTGCCATCGATCGTCGTTCTCACCCAGACATCGCGAACGGCTTCAGCCACAAGAAACAGACCTGCATCAAGCGACGACAGACCTGCGGCATCAGCAGACGGCGCAGGTGGCGTCGCTGCGTTGTCGGCGGAGCCAGGCTGTGGTGTTGGACGTGCGACCGCAGAGGGCGCAGTCGTTGTCGCGCCTTCTGATGCGATTGCAGGTCCGCTCGCTCCAGAGTATCGATTGGACAGCCACCAGAACGTGATACCCGCCACGACGACACCGATTCCAACGCATGCGGCGACGAACGCACTGATTCGTCTCCTGGCCTGAACCGGAACGGCATCGCTCGGAAATTGCGACGACAGCAAGACGGTCGCGGCGGCCTCATTCAACTCCGGAATCTCCATCGACTCCTGGAATTCGGCGAGCGTCGAGATTTCGGGTGCCGGTGCCGGTGGCGATGGCCGCGGCAACGGCGTCGGTGTTGGCGTCGGCGTTGGCGTTGGCGTTGGCGTCGAAAACGTTGGAGGTGCGCTCGCTGCGGGCGCGATCGACGAGCTTGCGATCGCTGACGCCGGCAACGTTGACGATACCCGCACTGATTGCGATCGTGGCGATGGTGGCGCCGCAATCTGCCGCAACTGCGGCACGGCCTGAAGCGGAAGCGTTCTCGCGTCTTCCGCGAGCGCGCTCATATCCTCCTGGACTTCGTTGAGGATCTCTTTGACCGCATCCTCGGGCGCAAACGCGACAACTGCTCCTTCGAGCAACGCCGGCTGGCGGTCGTCGGGCGTGATTCCGGCTTTATTCAGCAGCGTGGCGCGATCAATTTTCGGGGTCGCGTCACCGAGTGCGGCCTGCACCTGCGCAGAGAGAACGAGCAGTTCCCTCCGGGCTTCCAGAATGATCTTTCGAACGTCGCGTCGAGCCGCGGTGACGATCTCCATCGCCTCGCGTTCGGCCGACCCGCGTACTTCGTCCCTCAATCTGGCGAGTTCGTCGGCCTGGGCAATCCAGGCGTCGCGCCGTAGTCGGTAGCGCTCAATGAGATCTGGAACAGGTGTGGTCCCGGTGTGAGATTGCGGCTGGTCGGTCTGTCCCGCCATGAGCTATCAACTTCCCCTGTATTTTGAACTTTGCGGTGATATTGATTGTGCGCCGACACCTTCTGAATGTCGAGAGGGGAATTGGGGCTTTCCCCCCAGAGCAACCTCGTCAATCTCGCCGACGTGTCAGGCGACGTAGGTATGCTGGTGCCAGATGCAAAGGGCGCTCGCCGGTCTCATCGTCGCCGCGGCTCTGGCCGTGAGTGCTAGTGGTGCGACGTTCCTCGGGATTGACGCCTGGAAGATCGTACTCGCCGCGGCCGGCGCGGTCATCTTTGTGATGGGCGCTGAACGGCGGCAGCGGGGCGGCCGGTAACGGCCACCCCCATCCATTCTGCAGGTCGCAGGCAGGTCGAGTGAGCCGATCAGACTTCCGCGAAGTGATGACGCACGGCGTAGCGTACGAGACCTGCCGTGCCGTGTATATCGAGCTTGCGCATCAAGCGCGTGCGGTGAGAGTCCGCGGTCTTGGCACTGACGCCGAGGATCGTGGCGCACTCCTTGGTCGAGTAGCCTTCGGCGATGAGTTTGAGTATCTGACGCTCGCGCACGCTGAGTAGCTCGTCGAAAGGTGTAGTCGACTGCGACCGAACGGCGTCGACCACAACTCCCGAGACGCCCGGGCTCAGATAGAAGCCTCCGGCCGCCACGTCGTTCAATGCCTGCAGCAGTTCGACGACCGACTGCGACTTCAGCACATACCCTTTGATGCCGGCACGCATCGCGGCGAGGACGGAGTCCCCTCCGGCGTGCCGCGACAGCAGAATCGATAGCGTGCGAGGCGACAGTTTGCGCATCTCTTGCGCGGTCTCGAGGCCGTTCATGATCGGCATGCTCATGTCGAGCACCGCGATGTCCGGCTGGTGGCTCGACGCCTGCGCGAGCGCTTCCTGGCCGTTCGACGCTTCGGCGACCACAGTGAAACCGCCGCGCGAGATCAGGATGCCGATCCCCTCGCGCACGAGCGCGTGATCGTCAGCGATAAGCACTCGATTGAACATTTGGCCTCCCGTGAGCCGCGACCGTATCCGGCACCACTTCGTCGCGCCGGTTCGCAGTGTTGATGTGCAACCTCTGCAACCTCGGGGCCACCGAGTCTCATTTGCGGTGTTTGCCTCTCGCCCTCGCCAGAATAGGCCCTACGCGGTTTTCAAAGCCTGACGCGCGACATTCGTCAGCTGCCGCTGAGCAGATGTGGCGAAAACGCTCGCAACATTTACAAATGGACCTCGGCCATTGTCCTTATTGCCGAGTGCCTGAAGACTCACCGAGCGAGGCAGGGCCGAGAAAGCTCTCGATATTTCCTTTAGTACCACCATGTTCCCAGAGCTTGTGGTACACGCTCACGAGGCTGTCGCGCGTAACGACGCGCATCGCGATCTGATTCGCCAGCTTCTCCGTCTGGAGATACGGGTGGTGCGTGAACACCCACACGTGGCCGAGCTCGTGGGCCATTGCCGCATCCAGTTCTTCATCGCTCAGACGCTCGAGGAATCCATCCTCGATCGCGAGCCGGAAGGGCTCGCCCGAATCGAGTGGGGCTTCAACGGACACAACCAGCGCGACCTGCGGCTCGATCGAGACATCCACATCCTGAGGTATTCCGAGCTCGCCTCGAAGACGATCGACGACATGCTGAAGACGCTCGGCGACGAGAGCGGACGGTTCTCCCGCGGGTGCGGCAGCAAGCGCGAGCGTGAAGAGGAAGAGCAAATAGGTCGACGACAACGCGACCCATGAGAGCGGCTGAACAACACGAGTTCTCGGCAATTCGGTTTGCCCTGTATTGCGTTGAGTTGTGGTGGAAGCGGCATAAGGATAACACCCGCCCGGGTCGTACGGTGAAATCCGTAACGCCTTTTTTTCATGCGATTTTGCGCGCCTGTCGATGCGAAAAGGAAGTGCGTATTAGTTACGTTCCCACTCACGAGCTCGCCCAAACTGATCCGATAGCTTTGGACTCAAAACGTCTAAGCAAATCGTGAAATCCACAGCATTCTCTTCGTGGCATGTCCTTCGCTATCTGCCCTGCCAAAGGAGAACTTGGACCATGCCCAGCAAATACATTCGAATTGTTCCGGTTTTTGGCCTGTTGACGGCCTTCACGCTGATGGTCGGTTCGGCTTCTGCACAGGTGGCGGATCAACCTCGACCCCAGCCAGGAGCGCCGGCGGCGCAGGCGCCGGACCAGCCTCGGCCACAGCCGTCGCCGAGCCCGTCTGCCGCGCAGGCAAAGCCCGAGGAGCAGACCGCGCGCGGTGAGCTCTCGAGCATAGACGCCACTGCGAAGATGCTGACGATCAAGCCGACCGCTGGCGCCGAGCAGAAGTTCCAGTACAACGACAGCACCAAGGTGACCGGCGCGCGCGGCGGTGTCGCCGGACTCGCCACGGAGAACGGCAAACAGGTGACCGTGCACTTCAAGAACGAAGGCGCGAACCGCGTTGCGACGGAAATCGAAGTTCAGGCCGACGAGAAGAAGTAAGCGTAGCCAGATCGGAGGTCGGGGGTCTCGGCCCCCGACTCCGATTCCTTCACGCCATCAAGGAGGTGACGTCATGAGGACGCGCGCATCGCGTTTCTCGACGCTCTGTCTGCTCCTCCCTCTCGCTCTCGCGGCCGCGTGCGCTCGAACCGAGTCGCCCGCGACCTCGCGTGACGGGACGGTAATTGAGTCGCCTCGGGCGGGAGATCGGGACAAGAGTTCGCTCGTGCTTGCAGGACAGCTCCGAACGGTTAATCCCGAGAGACGGACGTTGTTCGTTGCGTTCGGTGACGACCTCTACGAGTTCGCCTATACCGACGACACCCAGGTCGTCGGAGGAACGACCAAGACCAACGCGCAAGGTCTCACGGGTAACAGGGGGAACGAGGTCACGATCCACTATCGGGAGAACAGATTTACGTCGACGAAAACGGCCGTGAGGATCGAGATTCAGTGACGTGAACGATACACGCCGCCCGCCGCGCCCTGACGCTGGCGGCGCATCTGCTCTCATCCCGCCTGGCACCTGCTCGAAGCCGCTTACCTCGACCGTTCTGAATCCGGCCACGTTGAGTTGGCGCGGTTCCTGCTCCGCGATATCGCGTGGTGAATTCGATGGTCCCCCCGTGTCAGATGTCCGTTCCCATCGATTCGGATAGCGACATTATCGTTGCCAGACAGAAAGGACGCGCGCTCGCAGCCGAGCTCGGCTTCTCCCCCACCGACGTTGTGAGAATCGCCACGGCGATTTCCGAACTGGCGCGGAGCGTCTTGTCCTTCGCGGCAACCGGAGAGATCCGACTGGAAGCGCTGAACTGCCGCAATCGACGCGGCATCGCCATTACTGCGACCGATCGCGGCCCGGGGATCGCGGACGTCGAACGTGCGATGCAGGGCGCTGACTCAACATCGGGCCGATTGGGACTGGGACTCCCAGGCGTGCGTCGCCTCATGGACGAATTCGGGATCGAATCCGCCGTCGGCCAGGGCACGACGGTCTCGGCGACGAAATGGTGTCCACAATAGACCGCGCATCCGTCGAGTGGGCAACGGCGAAGGAGGCGTACGTTCTGGCGCTCGAGGCCTACCTCGCGCGCCCGGAAGAGAGCACATTGAGCGGCGCTTATGAATTGGGACGCAAAGCGCTGCTCGATGGTCTGAGCCCTCTCGATCTCGTATCGCTGCACGCGTCGGCGCTGGAACAGACACTCAGTTTCCCGCAAGCCATCGACCGGCAGGTGTCCGCTGGCGCGATGACGTTCTTGCTCGAGTCGCTGTCGCCATTCGAGATGCCGTACCGGCAATTCCTCGAGTCGAGTGTCGCTCTGCGCGGGCTCAACGAGGCGCTCGAGAACCAGTCGCGTCGCACCGCGCGACAGATCCACGACGGAGCCGGTCAGATCCTCTTCAGCCTTCAGCTCGCGCTCGCTGAGTTGATGGCGGGACTTCCCCGTCACTTGACGCCGCAGTTCGATCACGTGCTGCAGCTCGCCGATCATCTCGATCAGCAACTGCGCAGCCTGTCACGCGATCTCTATCCCGTCGCTCTCGACGATCTCGGGCTCAACGCAGCTGTGCGTCACCTGCTGGACGGAGTTGCCACACGTGCAGGGCTCAAGGTGTCGTTCCAATCGTCTGTACCAGACCGACTCCCTCCACAGATCGCGATCGGGTTGTATCGCGCGATCCACGAAGGTGTGACCAACGTCGTCCGGCATGCGCATGCATCGGAACTCCGCGTGTCGATGCAGAAAGACCGCGACGGGGTCGTCTGCGCCGTCACCGACGACGGTGTCGGCATCGACAACACCGGCCATCAACCCGCGGGTCTCGGACTCCGGGGCATCCGCGATCGACTCAAGGGGTTGCACGGTGGGCTGGAGGTGCAATCGACTGCCGGCAACGGGACACGCCTGATCATCACTATTCCGGTCGCCAGTGGGGAGCAGTCCGATGGGAATTAGAGTCCTGATTGCTGAAGACCACACGATGGTTCGGCAGGGCCTGAGGGCGTTGCTCGATCGGGAAGGCTTTGACGTGGTCGGCGAAGTCTCGAACGGACATGAGGCGGTGGAGTCGAGCGCCGAGGCGGATCCGGACGTTGTCGTGATGGACATCAGCATGCCCGTCATGAATGGCATCGATGCGGCGCAGGAACTCTCGCAACGGCAGCCGAAAGCGAAGGCGGTGCTGCTGACGCGTCACGATGACGATCAATACGTGCTGGCGGCTCTTCGCGCTGGCGCGCGCGGCTACGTGCTCAAGTCGCAGGCGGCGATCGATCTGGCTCATGCGATCAGGCAGGTGTTTCGCGGCGATCTCTATCTGAGCCCGGGCGTCTCGAAGGTCGTCGTCGAGGCGTTCCTGTCGAAAGCGGATTTGCCGGGCGACCGTCTGACGGTCCGCGAACGAGAGGTCCTGAAACTGATCGGCGAGGAAAAGACGACGAAAGAGCTCGCAGCACTGCTCAGCATCAGCGTGAAGACGGCAGAGTCTCATCGCACGCGGCTGATGCAGAAGCTCGACATCCACACGACGGCCGGCCTCGTGCGGTACGCGATTCGATTGGGACTAGTTGAACCGTGAAAAACTGTGATGGGGTCAGACCCCTTCACGATATTTCACTCGTAACGCAAGGCGATCAGCGGATTCACCGTGCTCGCGCGGCGAGCCGGAAACCACACGGCAGCGATCGACACCACCGTCAGCAGCACCGGCATCGCGACGAACACGACCGGGTCGCGCGCCTGGACGCCAAAGAGGAAGCTCGCCATCAGCCGCGTCAACGCAAACGCAGCCACGAGACCCACTGCAACCCCGATCACGGCTAGACGCATTCCCTGGAAGACCACCATCTTCCGGACCTGCTCTGCCTCGGCACCGAGCGCCATTCGAATGCCGATCTCGCGCGTGCGCTGCGCGACGGAGTACGCCATCAGTCCGTAGATCCCGATGGCTGCGAGCAACAGCGCAGAGGCGCCAAACACCGTCATCAACAGGACGTTGAATCGCTGGCGCGAGATCGAGCGAGAGACCACTTCCTCCATGCTTCGCACTTCCGACACCGGCAGTCCGCTCGACTGCCGCAACTGCTCCTGGATCGCCGTGCTGTACGCGTACGGCTCGCCACGCGTGCGCACCACCCAGGCGACCGGCGTGATGCGAACGTTCAGCGCGTTGAGCGCATCGGGCACCTGCGCGTTCGGCACGTACATATGCGGGCCGGGATCGTTGTTGAGCCCGCCGTCGCGCACATCCGATGCCACGCCGATGATCTGGCGCTCGCGCTCCTCATTGAGCTCCTTCATCACTCCCGCACCGATCAGGATCCGATCGTTCAGCGGATCGCCGTCCTTCCAGTACCTGCTTGGCCATCGCCTCGTTGATGATCACCACGGCCGGCGCCAGGCTGTCGTCGCGATCGGTGAACGCGCGCCCGCGCGTGATCGGGATCTTGAACACGTCGAAGTAGCCGGACGACACGGTGAGCCATGCGCCGCCACCATGGAACGGGCCCTTCTCGAGTGGGCGTCCCAGGATTCTGAACGGCAGCCCGTACCCGCCTTCGAGCGGCACACAACACGTCGCCGACGCGCGCTCCACGCCCGGAATCGCCTGCAGACGCTCAATGCCATCTCGCATCAATTGCTCGACGCCTGCGGTCTTGACGTACTTCTGACCCGCAAGCGACATGCGCATCGTCAGTACGTTGCCCGGGTCGAAGCCTGGATTCACGTTGCGCAGATTGACGAGCGTTCGGATCAACAGTGCAGACCCGACAAGCAGCAGCAGCGCCAACGCCACCTCGACGACGACGAGGATCGAACGAGCCTTGTTGTGGCGGAAGGTGGCACCTGACTGACCGATGCTGTCTTTCAGCGTTCGATTGAGATCGGCCCGCGAGCTCTGGAGCGCCGGCATCAGGCCGAAGACGATCCCGGTCACGACCGAGATGGCGGCAGTAAAGGCAAGCACACGCCAATCGACGCCGACCAGCGCGCCCTGTTCGCCGATGCGTGGCAGTCCGGCCGTGTTGATGGTGAGCAGCGCCCGAATCCCCAGGATGCCGAGCACGAGCCCAATCGCCCCGCCGACCACAGAGAGCGCAACGCTCTCTGTGAGCAACTGGCGAATGATTCGGCCACGACCCGCGCCGATCGCTGCGCGTAGGGCGACCTCGCGCCTGCGTGCCGTCGCTCGCACGAGCAGCAGGTTCGCCACGTTGGCACAGGCAATCAGGAGGACGAACGCGACGGCGGCACTCAGGATTAAGAGCGTCGGCCGCGCGTTCCGGACGAAGACCTGCTGCAGACGTTCGACGCTGAAGCTGTTGTTCTCCTGCAACGCTGCCGGGAACTTCGCGCGGAAGTCCTCTGCCGACAGCTTCAGCCGCGCTTGCGCCTGTTCGAGCGTCACCCCTTCTTTGATGCGAGCGGCCGCCTGGAAGAAGTGCCCTTGATCGATGGTGTTGGGATCGAGTTGAAACGGGATAAAGAGATCGGGCTCCTGTCCGAACTCAGCGATGTCGAATTCCGGACCGATGACGCCGATGATGACGAATGGATCACCGCTCAGCGAGATCGTCTTGCCGATGATGCCGGGATCCGCTGAGAATCGCCTCGTCCAGAGGCCGTGGGTGAGCACGGCCACCTTCTCGCCACCAGGCCGGTCCTCTTCCGGCGTGAAGGTACGGCCCATCACCACGCGCGCCCCAAACAGACGGAAGTAATCTGCGCTGACTTCTCCGGCGCGCAACTGTTCCGGGAACTGACCGCCGGTGTAATTGACGACGTTGGTGCGGAACGCCGTCGCATCCTGGATGACCGTCGTCTGCTGCCGCCAATGGGCGAACTTGGCCGGAGACGCATTCGGTCCGGACCCCTGTGGCGACGTGTTCATGAACAGCACGACCCGATCGGGATCCGGGAACGGAACCGGCTTCAGCAGCACGGTGCTGACGACCGAGAAGATGGCCGTGTTCGCTCCAATGCCGAGGGCGAGCGCGGCAATCGCCGCCGCGGTGAACGCCCGGTTCTTGAGAAACATCCGAAACGCGTGTTTCAGATCCTGGATGAGCAGTTCCACACGCCCTCCATTGGGAACACGGAACCTGGAACGCGGAACCGATGATCACATATAGACACCATTAAGTGTCTTTTGGTTGGCCAGGCCGTCGTATCACTCCGCTCGCAACGCGACGATGGGATCGACGCGTGTGGCGCGACGCGCAGGAATGAACGATGCGAGTGCACAGACGCTGGTGAGCACGACCGCCACGAGCCCGTACGTGAGCGGGTCGAAGGGACTCACATCGAGCAACAGCGCTGAGAGCCCCTGCGCCGCAAACGCCGCCAGCACAGCGCCGCCGACGATGCCGATAGAGGCGAGACGGATGGCGCGGCCGAGCACGTCCCGGAGAATGGCGCGGCGATCGGCCCCGAGAGCGATGCGCACGCCGAACTCCTTCGTCCGCTGGGATACGCGGCCCGCCATCATCCCGTAGAGACCGACCGCTGCCAGCAGGAGACCTGCGGTCCCGAACACGCTGGTCACCGTGGCGCCAATCGAGAACGCAGCGAATCCACCGCCCTCCATCGCCAGATGCTGATCCATGGTCCGCACGTCGTACACGAAGACGGCTGGATCCACGAGGCGCAGAGTGCGTTGCAGGTCGCCGATCAGCTCTGACGGTGGACGTGAACTGCGCACGACCAGCGTCGCGCGTAGCGGAGTGTTCTGCGCGAGGGGGCGATACGCCATGGCGCGCGGTGCTTCCCAGACGAAGTAGTACTTCCCATTCGGCACGACGCCGACGACCTGCACTCGCGTGCCTTCAAGGACGAAGAAACGGCCGAGAGCGCTCTGAGTTGGCCACAACTGCGCCGCCAGTGTCTGGTTGACGATCGTCACCGGCGCGGCCTGCGCGTCGTCGCGATCGGTAAACGCGCGACCTTCGAGAATCGGTGTGTTGGCAGCGGCGAAGTAGCCAGGATCGACGCGAGCCGTCGCGGCATTCTGTGGTTGCTCGTCGGCTCTCGGAGGCCGGCTCTCGAGCCAGAAGGGCCCTCCATCGCTCACGGTCGCTATCGGAATCCAGGCCGCCCAGGCGGCACGCTCGACACCGGGCAACGTCAGGACGCGATCGCGCGCCGCAGTGAAATAGGCCGATCGCTGCTCGGGATCGTACCCGCTCTCGCCTGGGACCGCCGATGCGACGACTACGTGCTGCGGATCGAAGCCGAGCTGTACTCGTCGCACGTGGTCGAGACTGCGAACGAACAGGCCGCCGCTGACCAGCAGCATCAGCGTGAGCGCCACCTGCCCGACAACGAGCGCGCTGCGGAACCACGCTCGCGGCTCGCCCGATGCACCGCGGGAACCGGACTTCAGAGCGCCGTTGAGATCCGCGCGCGCGGCCATGAGCGCCGGTGCGAGTCCCGACACAACTCCCGCAAGCAGCGTCAGGCCGAGCACTCCGATCAGCACGCGCACATCGAGGCTGAAGTCCGGACGGAGCGTAGCGATCGCCGTGCTCGCCGCAAACCCCTGCTGGAAGTTCTGCAGAGCGAGCGCCGCAATCGGCAACGCGACGGCACTGGCAAACAGCGCGAGCACGATGCTCTCGGTCAGCAGTTGTCTGACCAGCCGTCCTCGTCCAGCACCCAGCGCCGCGCGCAGCGACACTTCCCGTTCGCGCGAAACTGCGCGCGCCATCAGAAGGTTGGTGACGTTGGCGCTGGTGATGAGCAACAGCAGCACGGCCAGCGCGGCAAAGGCGGTCGCAGCAACGCGGAAGACAGGACCGATGTTCGGGTTGGGACGCGCGTGGGTTTCGGGAACAACGACGAGCGCGGTGTCCTTGTTCGTGCTCGGGTACGCCTTTGCGAGTCCAGAGGTCGTGACCTGCAGCGAGGCGCGTGCCTGTGACAACGAGACACCCGGCTTCAGTCGGCCGAGCACCCACAACTGATGGTTGTCGCGACGCTCGAGAATCGACTCACCCGACAGGTTCATCACGTCGTCGTACATCCAGAGCGGAATGTAGGCCGACGGGTAGATGAGGGTATGTGCCTTGTCGAAGGGCTTTGGCGTCACACCGATGATCGTGAATGGCCGTCCCGTCACCCGGACCCTTCGCCCGACGACCGACGGATCGCCGCCAAACCGGCTCAGCCAATACTCGTGGGTCAGAACGATCACCGGCGCATCGCCACGCGCACGTCCCTCGTTGGGTTGAATCAGTCGGCCAATAGCCGGCTGTACACCGAGCATCGAGAAATAGTTGTCGGTGACGCCGTACATCGTGATGCGCTCGGTCGAGTTGTCGCTGTTCAGTCCTCCGATCGCCACAGAGTAGCCGAGCAGATCGTCAAAGGCCGAGCGATCCTTCCGGTAATCCTGGAGGTCAACGAACGACATCCCGTGCGGGATCTGCACGTGCGTGTCCGGCCCCGTACCGATGGACACGAGCTGCTCGGGATGACTGACCGGCATCGGAGCGCAGTACGAACGCGTTGAGGATCGCGTAGATGCCGGTCACCGCGATCAGGCCAATGGCGAGCGTCAACACCGCCGCACCGGCAAACACCGGTGACCGACGCAACGTACGGAACGCGTGATGGACGTCGCGCCGCGCGTCGTCGAGCCATCTCAGGCCACTGCGATCCCGATAGGTCTCTTTCATCTGCTCGACTCCACCGAAGTCTCGTCGCGCGGCCAGGCGTGCCTGTTCGGGCGCCAGCCCCCGGCGTTCGTAGTCGCGAGCCAGCAAATCGAGATGCCCGCTCACTTCTTCGTCAAGCGCCGCATCGAGTGAACGGCGTCTCAACGGCGCCGAAATACGCATCAGGATGGAACGCAGTGTCATGACGATGATTCCCCGAGCATCCTGCTCATCATCGCGACCGTGCGCGACCAGAGATCGGCTTCGATCGCGAGTTGCTTCCGTCCGGCACGGGTAATCGAGTAGAAGCGCGCACGCCGGTTGTTCTCGCTGAGGCCCCAGTCGCTCTCGATCCATCCCTTCTGTTCCAGCCGAAGCAGCGCGGGATAGATCGTGCCCTGATTGAGCGCGAGCATCCCTTCCGCCATCTGCTCGATGCGCCGTGCGATCCCGTATCCGTGCTGCGCGCCCATCGTGTCGAGCGTCTTCAGCACCATCAAATCGAGTGCGCCGTAGGGGACTTCCGACGAGGGGGGACTCATGTCAACTCCCAACTCCCAACTCCCAACTCCCAACTCCCAACGCTTCTGTTGGCCATCAACACGAGCAGATCCCATGCCATGTTGATAGGCAACATGACTGGTTGGTGGATAGTGGTCAGTGGATGGTGGGTTGCCTGAGTTCTTGGTTCGTCTTCGCCACCAACCACCAACCACTGACCACCCCACTAACCACCTACCACCAACCAGACCGTCCGCTCGTGGGACGCCGTTGTTCATCCGCGCACGAACGCCGAACGACGAACCCGGAACAACCACCAACCACTAACCACAAACCACCGACCAGTGCGCTGGCACGCCGATTGGAACCGGCGTCGACATGCTCGCCACCAGGCAGTCGCGTGTTCTCGTCGCAGACGACCAGCAGGATGTCGTCGCCGCCATTCGCATGTTGCTTCGCGGTGCGGGTCTCGAAGTCGACCCCGCGACATCAGTGCAAGAGGTTCGTCATCGTCTCGACACACAGAACTACGACCTCGTCTTGATGGATCTCAACTACGCACGCGACACGACGTCGGGACGCGAAGGTCTCGACCTTCTCAAGGAGATTCACGAGCGCGATCGCCTGCTGCCGGTGATCGTCATGACGGGCTGGGGCAGCATCGACACCGCCGTCGAAGCGATGCGCCGCGGCGCGCGCACGTTCGTGCACAAGCCGTGGGACAACCACTCGCTGACCGAGACGGTCTGCCGCGAGATCGAAGAAGGGCATGCGCTGCGTGAATCGGACAAACTGGCCGCAACCGAGCAGGCCGATGCGCAGGCCATTCAGCGTGCGCTCCTCCCTGCCGTCCTTCCCGCGATGTCCGGCGTTGGACTTGCCGCGCAATGGCAACCGGCACTTGCGTTCGGCGGCGATTGTTACGACGCGCTCCGTGTGACGGAGACACACCTGGCGATTTCGATTGCTGATGTGTGTGGTAAGGGGCTGCCTGCTGCCCTGCTGATGTCCAACCTGCTTGCCTCGCTCCGCGCATTCGCCGCGTCTGCGCGCGCGCCGCGGGACGTCGTCACCAGCGTGAACCGCGCGCTCTGCCGGCAAAAGGATCTCCGCAGGTTCGTGACGTTGTTTTATGCGCTCTACGACTC
This sequence comes from uncultured Acidobacteriota bacterium, assembly GCA_963818645.1. Taxonomy (GTDB): domain Bacteria; phylum Acidobacteriota; class Vicinamibacteria; order Vicinamibacterales; family UBA2999; genus Gp6-AA40. The sequence continues at coordinate 51,889 of CAWFTF010000026.1, forward strand.
CACCACGCGCGTACTCTCCTACACCAACGCCGGGCACAACCCTCCGATCGTCCTGCGGCACAACGGATCGTGTGAACGCCTGCCCGCCGGCGGAACCGTGACCGGAATCTTCGACGAGAGCACGTACGAGGAGAGCAGAGTCACGCTCTGCCCTGGCGATCGTCTCGTGCTCTTCACAGACGGCATCACGGAAGCGCGGTCGCCCAGCGGCGATGAGTTTGACGACGCGGGCCTGATGCGAACGCTCGAACGATGCCGGCACCTGGACGCCCAATCCATGGTCGACGCGATTTTCAACGACGTGGGGACCTTCACGGGAGGCCCGCTTCAGGACGATGCAACCACAGTGGTGGCGGCGATCGTATGAGCGCAAAAGCGAACAGCCCGTCCCACAAGCGGACAGAAGTCGAGCTGGAGGGGCCTCGATATCAGGTTCAACCCCCCATGAACAAAGTACTTAACTCCGAGGCAACGGTGGCATACGCTTTGACCGTCGAACCTGTGGCGTTTGCTTCCTTTGCCCTTTGCCCTTTGACCTTCAATGCCTGATATCGCCCGCGACCCCGCAATCCTGAAGCGCAAGAAGCTTCGGCATGCGCTTTACGCCGCCGTCGGCGTCCTGATTGTTGTCGCCGTTTCGATCGCGCTGGCCCGAATGGAACCGGCCGCGCCGACGGTCGACCAGGCGACGGTCCTCACAGACACCGTCAAACGTGGCTCGATCATCCGGCAGCACCGTGGACTTGGAACACTGGTGCCGGAAGACACGCGCTGGTTGCCCTCGAGGACCAATGGTCGCGTCGAACGGATCCTTCTGCGTCCCGGCGCGCAGGTCGCGCCGGACATGGTCATCCTCGAACTGAGCAACCCGGACGTCGAACAGGAGGCGCTCAACGCGCGTCTCGCGCTGCATTCAGCGGAGGCAGCGCTCGAAAACCTCAAGGTGCAGCTCGAAAACGACCTGCTCACGCAGGAGTCGCAGACCGCGGCAATCCAGGCCGAATACGAGCAGGCGAAGATGCAGGCCGAGGCCGACGAAGCACTCGCCAAAGAGCAACTGATTTCGGAAATCACCCGCCGCAAGTCCCAACTCACGGCTGAAACCCTGAAAAAGCGCTCGGCCTTCGAGGCGCTGCGCCTCGCGTCCTCCAAGCAAACGCTCGAGGGGAGACTTCGCGTGCAGCAGGCTGCAGTCGATCAGGCGCGAGCGGTGTCCAATCTTCAGCAAAGCCGTCTCGAGTCGCTCAAAGTCAAACCTGGCTTCTCGGGCGTCTTACAGCTCGTGCCGGTTGAAGTCGGTCAGCAGGTGACACTGGGACAGAACCTGGCAAGAGTCGCCGATCCGAGCCGTCTCAAGGCGGAGCTGAAGATCGCAGAGACCCAGGCCAAGGACATCGAAATCGGTCAGTCGGCTGAGATCGACACCCGGAGTGGCGTCATTCAGGGCAAGGTGAGCAGAAAAGATCCGGCGGCAGCGAACGGAACGGTCACCATTGACGTCTCATTGACCGGCGAACTTCCCAGGGGCGCAGTGCCCGACTTGAGCGTGGACGGGACGGTCCAGCTCGAACGGCTGGACGACATTCTTTATGTGGGACGTCCGTCGCTCGGGCAGGACGACAGCACCGTGGGTCTGTTCAAGCTGACCAACGCCTCCGGCGATGCGACGCGAGTGCAGGTGTCACTCGGAAAGAGCTCGGTGAATGCAATCCAGGTGAAGTCGGGACTGAACGAGGGTGACAAGGTGGTGCTCTCGGACATGTCGGCCTGGGACGCGTATGACAGGGTGCGATTGCGTTAACTGGTAGGCAGTAGGCGGTAGGCAGACTGACGGCTACGAGCAGAGACTAAAGACCAGACCAGAGACTGACACATAAGGACGATCATGAATGAGCCGCTGATCAAGCTGGAAAGCGTCCGCAAGGTCTTCTACACGGACGAAGTCGAAACGCACGCACTCGACAACATCAACATCGAGATCGCCAAGGGCGAGTACGTGTCGATTGCCGGCCCCTCGGGGTGCGGCAAGTCGACGTTGCTCTCCATCCTTGGTCTGCTCGATACGCCGACCGAGGGCAGCTACGTCCTGAACAACCGGCCGGCGACGGCTCTCTCGCTCTCGGAACGCGCGCGCGTCCGCAACCGCGAGGTCGGGTTCATCTTCCAGAGCTTCAACCTGATTGGCGACCTCACGGTCTACGAGAACGTCGAGCTGCCGCTCACCTACCGCGGCATGCGTGCGGCCGAGCGCAAGCAGCGCGTCACCGCGGCACTCGAGCGCGTCGGCATGGCGCACCGCGCGAAACATCTTCCGAGCCAGCTCTCCGGCGGTCAGCAGCAGCGTGTCGCCGTTGCTCGTGCGGTCTGTGGCGAGCCATCGATCCTGCTCGCAGACGAGCCGACGGGAAACCTCGACTCGAAGAACGGCGAAGCCGTCATGGATCTGCTCAAGGAACTGCATATGAGCGGCGCCACGATCTGCATGGTGACCCACGATGCGCGCTACGCGTCACACGCTGAGCGCACCATTCACCTGTTCGACGGCCGCGTCGTCGAAGAGTCGATGGCGACGGCCACGCATTAGTGATTTGCCGATTTCTGATTCGTTGATGATTTGCGATTGGCGATTGGTGATTTATTGAGGATTCAGTTGCCGAGTCAGCGACGGCAATCGCCACTCCTCAATAAATCACCAATCAAAAATCACCTATCAACAACGACATCAATAATCATCAATCAAAGATCCCCAAATGGATCTGCGCCTCGCCACCCACTCCAAATTCCAGCCATGGCCCCAGGACTGTTTCAAGATCTGAAGCACAGCGCCCGGATGCTGCTCAAGAACCCGGGCTTCACCTTCGTGGCGATGGTCTCAATTGCCATCGGCGTCGGCGCCAACGCGGCGATGTTCAGCATGGCCGACGCCCTCGTGCTCCGGCCACTCCCCGTTCCCCAGCCCGGAGGCATCATCAAGGTTGCCGCTCTGCCTTCTGCGCAAGGGCTTCGAGACCCGGCGATGTCGTATCGCGACTACGTCGATGTGCGCGACGGGGCTCGCAGCTTCTCGGCACTCGCGGCATATCAGCTCGTCGCCGTCGCGTTCTCGACTGCGCCAACGGAGCTGGCGCAACGCAAGGTGGGCGTCGCCGCGAGCGAGAACCTGCTCGAGGCCGCGGGCATGACTCCAGGACTGGGCCGCTGGTTCCGCGCGGACGAGAACGAGGTGGCTGGGCGAAATCCGGTCGTCGTTCTGGCGCACGACACGTGGCGCGAGCAGTTCGACGCCGACCCGGACGTGATCGATCGGCGCGTCCAGCTCTCGGGCATCGACTTCACGGTGATCGGAATCGCGCCGGAATCATTCACCGGGCTCGATGCCTATATCCGTCCCGCCTTCTATGTGCCGCTGGCGATGGCTCCTGCGCTCAATCCGAACTCATCGTCGGGTGCACTCGCCGACCGCGACTACCGCTGGCTGACAGTGAAGGGTCGCCTGAATCGAGGCGCGACGCTGGCGCAGGCTCGCCAGGAGGTCGCGACGATCGCGGCCGCACTCCAGAAGGAGCACCCGGCCAGCAACCGGGGACTCGGGCTCACTGTTCAGACCGAGCTTCAATCGCGAACCTCAGACAGCGCGGACACGCTGCTCGTAACGGTGCTGATGACGCTCTCTGTCGCAGTGCTGCTCGTGGCATGTGCCAACGTCGCCGGTCTGCTTGCGAGCCGCGCACCTGAGCGCGCGCGCGAGTTGGCGATGCGACTCGCGATGGGCGCGCGTCGATCGCGCGTGATGCGTCAGCTCCTCACCGAGAGCCTGCTGCTCTCCCTCGGTGGCGGGCTGCTGGGACTCTGCTTCGCGTACGGCGGCATCCTGCTCTTTCGACAGATCGAAATTCCCACCGATCTCCCGGCCGCGATTACGTTCGAGCTCGATCGACGCGTGCTGACCGTCGGCTTCGCCGTCGCGATCGCCAGCGCCCTCCTCTCGAGCCTGTTGCCGGCATGGCGAGCCACCCGCGGCGACCTCGCGGCGACGCTCAAGGATGCGTCGGGATCGAGGCCGCGCCGTTCACGTCTCTGGACGCGGCACGGCCTCGTCTGTGGACAGGTTGCGCTGTCGCTCGTGCTCGTCACCGTTTCTCTCTGGTTGTATCGAGGCACCAGGCTGCTGGTCGCGAACGGGCCCGGCTACCGCACCGACCATCTCTTGATGATGAACCTCGACCCCGCGCTCGCGCGCTACAGCGACACACAGTCTCGTGAGTTCTTCCGCCTCCTCGAGGAGCGGACGCTCGCGCTGCCAGGCGTCGTTGCCGTCGGGCTCACGTCAGACGTTCCGCTCGGCACCGGCCAGCGCGATATCGTCTCCGTTGCACCCGAAGGCTATCGATTCCCAGCGGGCAGTACTAGCATCACCATCCAGGGTGCTCGCGTTGACGAGGGGTACTTCGCGACGATGGGAATTACGATCGTGTCAGGACGGGCATTCGCGTCCACGGACACGGCGGACACACCTCACGTTGCCGTCGTGAACACGACGTTCGCGAATCGCTACTGGCCGGGACAGAGCGCGATCGGCAAGCGCATTCGCGTCAACGGCCAGGATGGCGAGTGGGCAGAGATCGTCGGCATCGCGTCGACCGTGCGCTACAACTGGGTGGCCGAGGCCCCCACCGAGTTCGTCTACTTGCAGCGGTTGCAGGAGCCATCGCGCGTGGCGCAGAGCACGCTGCTCGTCCAGACCACGAGCGATCCTGCCGCGCTTGCACTCCCCGTGCGCGACGTCGTCCGCGGGATCGACGCACGCATGCCGATCTTCAGCGTGCGGACGATGGAGGATTTCTATCGAGCACGAGCGATCACGGTGTCGAATGTGATCGTGGGCACGGTTGCCGGCATGGGGTCGATGGGATTGCTTCTTGCGCTCGTCGGTTTGTATGCACTGGTGGCGCACGCCGTCAGTCAGCGAACTCGAGAGATCGGAATCCGCATGGCGGTTGGCGCAAGACCCGGCAATGTGCTGCGGATGGTGATGCGCCACGGCCTGCTGTTGTCGATTGCAGGTATCGCAGCCGGGCTGGCTGCAGCGGCCGCGATGAATGGCCTGCTCCGCGCCGCGTTCCCCGTCAGCAGCGGCGTGAACCCGGCGCTCTTCCTGTTCGTAGTACCGGCAGTGCTCGCTGTGACACTCGTCGCGGCGTTCATACCTGCGCAACGCGCCGCGCGCATCGACCCGCTGATCGCCCTCAGACAGGAATGAATATGGGAATCCGAATCCTCGCACTGCTTCTGTGGTCGGCCGTCGCCGCCCACGCACAGGGCGCACCCGACCCATCGGGTCACTGGGAAGGCGGCATCGACACGCCGGAAGGATCGATCGGCGTCGTCGTGGATCTGACAACGAACAACGACGGGCAGATCGCCGGAACGATTGGCGTGCCGCCACAGAACCTGAGAGGGTTTCCGCTGGTCATCGAGTCGGCAGATGGACGAGCCCTCACGTTTCGATTCCGTGGCGCGCCAGGCAATCGCGTCTTTCAAGGTGTGCTGGCAGACGATGGCGCCTCGATGAGCGGCGACTTCATACAGAGCGGCTTCACCATGCACTTCGCGCTGTCGCGCACAGGCGCGGCGCAGATCGATCCGCCGATCAAGAGTGCGCCGATCGCAAAAGAACTCGAGGGGCCGTGGAGCGCCACCCTCGAGGGCACCTATCAGAACGGCATCAAACGCCAGGTCTTCCTGACGCTGTCGAATGAGCCTGATGGATCGTCGACCGGCACCGTTTTCAACCCCGGTGACGGACTCGAAGTTCCGATCGCGTCTATCAAGCAGGACGCGTCCTCGATCACCCTCGACCTCAAAGCGGTAGGCGGCTCTTACTCTGGCAAAGTCAACGCTGAAGGCACCGAGATCGTGGGCACGTTCATTCAGGGAACAGCGGTGCTCCCGCTCACGTTCCGACGATCGACCGGAAACACACGATGACGCGACGCCTGCTGACGCTGGGTGCTGTGATCGCACTCGCTCTCCTCGAAACGTCGGGGACGGCGCGCGGACAGTCGGCGGCAGCGAGCTGGCTGCAATGGGGTGGACCCACCCGCAACTTCATGTCGGACTCGAAGGGATTGGCGTCGAGCTGGCCGGCGGGAGGACCGAAGAAGCTCTGGAGCCGCGCGCTCGGAGAAGGGCATTCGTCCATCGTGGTGGAGGACGGTCGCCTCTACACGCTCTATCGGAACATCACGAAGTCGCCGCAGGGAACGACCCACCAGGAAGCCGTCGCCGCATTTGACGCGGGCTCCGGAAAGACGATCTGGGAATTCAAGTACCCCGCTCCCGTCGCTGGCATCGATTTCAGTCAGGGCTTCGGGCCGCACTCGACTCCTCTCATCGTTGGCGATCGCGTGTTCGCAACGAGCTCACGCAGCGAGATCTTCGCGCTCGACAAGAAGGACCGGCAAGCAGATTTGGGCACACGACATGGTCAAGGAGTACCGCGCCGTTCCCGCTGGTCGCGGTTACACCTGCAGCCCGCTCTTCTACAACGGCCTCGTCATCGTCACGCTGGGCGGACCCGACCAGGCCGTGGCGGCGTTCGATGCGCAGACGGGCAAGCTTGCATGGAAGGCGGGTTACTTCGTGTGGGCGCCCGCATCGCCAATTCTGATCGACGTCGACGGTCAGCGTCAGCTCGTCGTCTTCGGCGGCGATCTGATCACCGGGATGGATCCCGCGACCGGTCGTTCCCTCTGGACCCATCCACACAAGACCGACTGGGGTTTGAACATCAGCACGCCGGTGTGGTCCGCAACCGACCATCTGCTCTTCTTGTCGTCGGCCTACGGCACCGGTAGCCGGGCGCTGGAGTTGCGTCAGACCGGCGGGAAGACCACAGTGACCCAGAAGTGGGACAGCACGCGCATGCGCGTCCACATCGGGACGGTGATCCGTCTCGGTGATTACGCGTACGGGTCGAGCGGCGACTTCGGGCCCGCGTTCATCTCTGCCATCGACATGAAGACCGGCAAGATCGCCTGGCAGGATCGCAGCTTCGCACGCGCACAACTGTTGTACGCCGACGGCAAGATGGTTGTGCTCGATGAGGACGGCACACTCGGCCTTGCGACGGTCTCGCCGCAGGGACTCAAGGTACTCGCACGCGCCAGTGTGCTGACCAACCTCGCGTGGACCCCACCGACGTTAGTGGGAACCTCACTCTACGTGCGCGACCGCCAGACGATGGCCGCGTTCGATCTGGGTGGAACGTAGTGGTTCGTAGAGGTGGGCCTGTAGACCCGCCTGCGACGCGCTGAGATGTTGCAAGACTTCCGATACGCGCTCCGTTCTCTTGCCAGCAGGCCGCTGATGGCGACGGTCGCGGTGCTGTCGCTTGCGCTCGGCATCGGCGTCAACACCGCCATCTTCTCTGTCTTCGAACGACTGCTGCTGCGACGCCTGCCAGTGCCGGCGGCCGGCCAGATCGTCAACGTCACTTCACCTGGCCCAAAGCCCGGCTCGCGATCGACCAGCAACAGCGGCCGCGTCGAAGCAGTCTTCAGCTATCCGCTGTTCCGCGATCTGGAGCAACTCGAAGTCGGCGGCCTGAGACTCGCCGGGCATCGTGACGTCAGCGCAAACCTCGCATTCAACGGGCAAACATCAGAGGCCAAGGGGCTGCTCGTCTCTGGTCACTACTTCTCTGCGCTTGGCGTGACTCCAGCGCTCGGCCGCCTGCTGGGGCCGGAAGACGATCGCGTTCCTGGCGCGCATGCCGTCGTGGTGTTGAGCCACGACTACTGGACGACTCGCTTCGGCGCCGACCCTGGAGTCATCGGCAAGACGCTCGTGGTCAACGGTGAGCCGATGACGATCGTTGGCGTCGCGCACGAGGACTTTGCCGGCACGACGACGCTGGACCGGCCACAGGTATTCCTGCCGTTGATGATGGCGCAGCGGTCGTTCCCCGATTCCAGCTGGAACGGGATGACGGCGCGAAACAACCACTGGCTGTACATCTTCGGCCGTCTCCAGGCGGGCGTGACGCGTGAACAGGCCCAGGCGCTGCTCAAAGTGCCATTCACGTCGCTGATTCGCGACGTGGAGTTTCCGGCTCTTCGAAGTGGCATGGGCGATCGCGACCGCGAAGAGTTCCTGCAGCGACAGCTCCTGCTGGAGGACGGAAGCCGCGGACGAAATGCCGGTCGGGGCGAGGCGCAAGCGATCCTCCTCTTGATGTTTGCCATCACGGGCTTCGTGCTCGCGATTGCCTGCGCCAACGTGGCGAACCTCCTGCTCGCGCGAGTCGCCGATCGCACGACGGAGATCTCCGTCCGACTCTCCATCGGCGCCTCTACCGCGCGGCTGCTGAGACTTCTGCTCGTCGAGGCGTGTGTCCTCGGCGTGCTCGGGAGCGTGGGCGCACTGGTCGTCTCGCGCATCACGTTGAACGGCCTCGTCGCGATGATGCCGGCCGAGGACGGGGCCACCTTCGCGTTCCAGACCAACACGAGCGTGCTGCTCTTCACCGTCGCGCTCGGCCTGGTGACCGCGGTCCTCTTCGGGCTGTTCCCGGCTCTGCATGGCGTCCGCACGGGTATCGCCGCAGGCATCCACGCACAATCCACGCGCACGTCCGGCTCGCGAAGCGCCAAACGTTTTCGCGCCTCGCTCGCCACGGCGCAGATTGCCCTCGCCACTGCACTGCTTGCGACGGCCGGCCTGTTCGTCGTCAGCCTCGTCAACCTCGCGCGCTCTGAGCTCGGCATCCAGCGCGAAGGCCTCGTCACCTTCCGGCTGTCGCCATATCTCAACGGCTACTCGCCCGAACGCGCGCTCGCGCTGTTCGAGCGGGTCGAGGACGAGTTGCGCGGGATCCCCGGAGTCGTCGCCGTCACCTCGTCCACGATGTCGGTCCTCGCGAGCGATAGCTGGAACAACAACGTGACTGTCGAAGGCTTCGACGCCGGACCAGACGGCAACACGACCGTTTCCGTCACGCGAACGAGCCTCGACTACTTCAGGACGCTCGGGATCCCGATGCTTGCCGGGCGTGAGTTCACGCGCGCCGACGGACCAGACGCGCCAAAGGTAGCCATCGTCAACGAGGCGTTCGCCCGAAAGTTCAACCTCGGCTCGCAGGTGATCGGGAAGCGACTGGCGATGGGGGCCGGCGGCAATCGGCCACTCGACATCCAGATCGTGGCCCTCGTCCGAGATGCGAAGTACAGCGAGGTGAGGGAACCGGCACCTCCACAACTCGCGATGCCGTACAGGCAGGACAGAGTGGGACCGCTGACCTTCTACGCACGGACGTCGAGTGCAGACACACGCGCGCTCGTCAGCGCAATTCCGTCGCTCGTCGCCCGGCTCGATGCGAACCTCCCGATCGCGAATCTCCGGACGATGGACGATCAGATCTGGGACAACACGGCCAGGGATCGGGTCCTGAGCACGCTTTCAACCGCATTCGCCGTGCTTGCCACGGTGCTGGCGGCCATCGGTCTGTATGCGGTGCTCGCCTACGGCGTGTCGCAACGGCTGCGCGAGTTCGGCATTCGCATTGCGCTCGGGGCAAAAGGCGCTGACGTTCGCCGGCTTGTGCTGGGTCATGTCACCCGCATCGCGCTGATCGGAAGTGCGGTGGGCGCAGCGCTCGCGTTCGGTATGGGCAGGCTCGCTGGCGCCATGCTGATAGGCGTTGACGGATACGACGCCACCGTCATCGCCGGCGCGGCGATGCTCGCTGTGATCGTGGCGCTGCTGGCTGGCGCGCTTCCCGCGCGTCGAGCGAGCGCGGTCAATCCGATCGAGGCACTGCGCGCGGACTAGCGAGTGGGCAGCGGGAGTCGTTCACGCCTCTCGGCTCGAACCCGAACGAACCTGAACACGAGCCGAGAAGCGAGAACTCAGAAGCGTGAACCTAGATCACCCCCGCCTTGAACTTGAACCCTGACTGCGCATCGCCTTCACGATAGAGCTTGTGGCACGCGCCGCACGTGGCGCCGCCGAACTCCTTGCCCGCAGCCTGCGCCGCCATCTGATCGACGGTGGCTGCCCCCAGCATCTTGTCGAGCGCGTCGAGGCGTGTGAGACCGTCCTTCACGATGCCAACCGCGTCATCCTTCGTTCTTGTCCGACCAGAACGCCTGAAGTCCCATGTAGTTGGTTCGCAAGGTTGCCACTTGCGTCCTGGCGTCGGCGTAGGCACCCGATCCGATCGCCTTGTTCATGGCACCGGCCGCCTGGGCGTTGGCTTTCATCATCTTCCCGTAATCTTCGACACTCAGCTTCGCTTGCGCGAGCGCGACAGCCCCGAGAACGGCCACCAACGCCGACGCACACAGAAGGAATCGCCGCATATATCCTCCTTTGATCTTCCGACCCGCCCGAGGAGAGGGTCGGATGCTATCGCACGACCACCAGCGATTCAACGAATGCGTAACGGCAGCCGACCATGTCCGGCCTCTGTGCGAGGTCGAACACCGGCGTCCCACCGATGAACACCCCGGACCACCTCGTCCAGACAGTTCGCTGTTTTTCGAACAATCCGACGGTATTTTCCGTCCGACCTGGCACAGAGCTTGACCTAGCCCCCTGGACTCGGAACCGAGACTGATGTTTCGACAAGCGGCCAGAACACTCGTCAAGAACGGTGGCGCCACCATCATCGTGGTGCTCACGATCGCCGTGGCCATTGCCGCGACGACCGTGATCTACAGCGCGATCGATCTTGTCTGGGGATTCATCCCCATCCTCAATCGCGATCGCCTGGCGTACATCGCGTCAACTGACACGCGCGTCGTGCAGGCCGAAGGCACAACGTCGAGCGTCGTCTTGCGCAGCCGCGTGTCGATGCCAGATCTTGCCGACTGGTCTGCCCGATCGTCGAGCTTCGAACAGTTCGCTGCCTTCGAGATCGGATCGGTCACGCTCACGGGCGTAGAGGTGCCGCTGCGGCTCTCGTCCGTCGCTGTGACGTGGAACCTGATTGACGCCTGGGGATTCACACCGATCCTGGGCCGGCCGTTTCGAGCGGAGGACGCGCGTGCGGGCGCGACACCGGTGGCGCTGCTCACGCCTGGATTCTGGCAGCGTCAGTTCTCGTCACGACCCACGGCGATCGGGACCAGCGTCATGCTCGACGGCGTCGCGCACACGATCATCGGCGTGCTGCCGCCAGCCGCGAGCGGCGGAGTTCTCAAAGATTCGGACGTCTTCCTTCCGCTCGTCATCGATCCACTGCGCGGTGAGCGCGGGCGGCGAACGCTTCTCGTCACGGGACGTCTCAAGCCCGGCGTCACGCGCGCGCAGGCGAACGCTGAAATCGAGGGGATCGCGCGCCAGCTTCGCGACGAACATCCGGACACGAATCGGGCGATTGGGGCGTCCGTGCTTCCGATCGTCGAAGCCTCGGGGTTCAACGTCCGCATCCTGATTTCGATTCTCGCGCTCATCGCGCTGCTCGTCCTGGTCGTCGCGTGCGCGAACGTCTCGGGCGTTCTCGTCGCGCAGTCCATCGGCCGCCGGCATGAGCTGGCGGTTCGCGCCGCACTCGGTGCGAGCCGATTCGATCGCATTCGCCAGCTCATGATCGAGAGCACACTCGCCTCCGCACTCGCGTGCATCATCGGGCTGATGCTGGCGGCGTGGGGCATCTCGGCGCTGCGGTGGCTCGGTGGCGACTCGTTTGGTCTGGCTGCCATCACGATGAACTGGCGCGCGGTCCTTGTCGGGGTCGCCGCCGCTTTCTTCGCGCCGCTCGGATTCGGACTGTTGCCCGCTCTCCGCGCATCGACGCCGGATCCGCAGGAACTCAGGGATGGCGCGCGTGGCGTCGGCCTCGCGCCTCGCGGACGTCGCATGCGCAGCTGGATGGTCGCGCTGCAAGCTGGTGCCGCGATGATTCTGATGGTGCAGATCGGGCTCCTGGTCCGCACGACGTGGGCACTCAGCGACATCGCTCCCGGATTCGATCCCGCGGGCGTGCTCACGTTCCGCGTCGGACTGCCTGAATCGCAATACCGCGACGCCGCCGCGATCGAGCAGTTCAGAAATCAACTGCTCTCGCAGATCAGCGCGATTCCAGGCGTCGCATCGGCCGGGGCAATCGATCGCCTGCCAGTCGCAGATCCGGAACCGATGGCACGACTGACCGTCGAGGGCGCAGCACCGGTGCCGCTCGAATCGCGTCCGACCATCGCACGCGCCGCGATCGCAGGCGACTACCTCGCGGCGATGAGGATTCCGCTCAGGCAGGGGCGAACGTTCTCGCGCGCCGAAATGGACGATGCCGCGTCCGTCGCCGTCGTCAATGAGGAAGCCGCGCGCCGGTTCTGGCCGGGCCGCGACCCGCTCGGTGCACGCCTCGCCCTTGATGCAACGACCGGCCAGGAACGCTGGCTCGAAATCGTCGGCGTGATCGGCAACACTCGCAGCGCGGACATCGATCAAGGTCCCCTGCCACAGGTCTTCATCCCGGCGTCGATTCGACCGAGCGGCGAGATGGCGTTCGTCGTCAAGTCTTCAGGACCCGGCGCGCTCCAGTTCGTGCCCGCGATTCGAACGGCAGTCACACGAATCGATCGAGACCAACCAATCCACGACGTGGCGTTGATGACGCAGGTGCTGTTCGACGACCTCGCCGGCACGTACGTTCTGGCTGCGCTGCTCACCGCCGTCGGGTTCATCGCGCTCTGCGTGTCGGCGGCAGGTGTGTATGGGCTTGTGTCCTCTTCCGTCGCTCAGCGTGGCCGGGAGATCGGCGTCCGCATGGCACTCGGCGCTCGTCCGGCTGTGGTCGTTCGAATGGTGCTCGCTTCTGGCGCACGCCCCGTTGCCGCCGGCGGTGTCGCGGGACTCATCGCGGCAATCGTGCTCGCCGTCGGCATCGGCCTGTCGGTACCAGGTGTGGACGCTCGCGATCCCTCGAACTATGTCGCCGTGGCCATCACCATCGCGGCAGTCGCATTCTTCGCCAGCTATCTCCCTGCTCGGCGCGCGGCGCGCATCGATCCGTTGCTCGCACTGCGACAGCAGTGAGAGCAATGGTGATTTGGGATTGTTGATTGTTGATTCGTTGTTGATTGGAGATTGTTGAATGGTGATTTGCGACAACCGCCTGGTCAATCAGCAATCCACAATCAACAATCATCAACGATTCAACAATCACAGATCGTGAGATCAACAATGGTCGAGAGTGTCCTGCAGGATCTGAAGCACGGCGCGCGAATGCTCGTGAAGAATCCGGGCTTCTCGTTGGTCGCGATCGTGTCAATCGCCATTGGCGTCGGCGCCAATGCTGCGATGTTCAGCGTCGCGGACACGCTGGTGCTGCGTCCTCTCACCGTGCCGCGAGCCAGCGAGATCGTGACGGTGGCTGCCGTCGTGCCACGTGCCGGCTTCACCCCGCCGCAGAGTACGGCGCTGTCGTATCCCGACTTCATCGACGTTCGCGACCAGGCGCAGAGCTTTGCGAGCCTCGTCGCCTATCGGCTCGTCGTTGCGACGTTTGCCGCCCGGCCAGACGATGTTGCACGCCGGGCATTCGGGATGGCGGTGAGCGGCAACCTGTTCGACACGCTCGGTGTCCAGCCAGCAATGGGCAGGACATTCGGGATCGACGAGGACCGTCCTGGCCGCGATCCAGTCGTCGTGCTCGACCATGAGACGTGGGTCCGCGAATTTGCCGGCGACCGCGCGGTACTCGGTCGGCCGATTCGTATTGGCGGACTCGACATGACGGTCATCGGCGTCATGCCGAGTGGATTCTCGGGTCCCGACCAGTTCGTCCTGCCTGCGCTACTACATCCCAATGGCGACGCTGCCTCGCCTCCAGAGCCTTCCGTCTGACGAGCTTACGCGTCGCGACGTCAGGAACCTCGCGGTCAAAGGCTTCCTCGAGCCGGGCATCTCTGTCGCACGAGCCAGCGAAGAAGTGGCTGTCATCGGCGATCGCCTGCGGTCAACCTATCCGGACACGAATCGCAATCAAGGGCTCGCCGTGCAGACCGAGTTCGACGCGCGCGTGAGCGCACGACCTCAGCTGGCGGTGATCGCGGCGATGTTGATTACGCTCGCGCTCGTCGTGCTGTGCGTCGCGTGCGCCAACGTGGCCGGCCTTCTCAGCAGCCGTGCGCCAGCGCGCGCACGAGAGATGGCACTCAGGCTGGCGATCGGCGCCGGACGAACACGCCTTGTTCGTCAGCTCGTGGTCGAGAGCCTTCTCGTCGCGGCCGTCGGCGGCGCAATTGGACTTCTCGTCGGCAACGGCGTGATCGCCATGTTCGCAAGGCTCGATCTGCCAACTGACGTTCCGCTGAAGCTTGCTTTCGAGATCGACGAGCGCGTGCTCGTGTTCGGCATGGCCATCGCGGCGATCAGCTCGCTCGCATCCGGTCTCGCGCCGGCCTGGCAATCGACCCGTGTGGACCTGGTGAGCACACTGAAGAATCAGGCTGCGGCCGATCCCCGACGATCGCGACTCTGGGGTCGCAACCTGCTGGTCTCAGGACAGGTTGCGCTGTCGCTCGTGCTCCTCACGATCGCCGTGTTCCTCTATCGAGGTTTCGCCGTGGAGTTCGGTCGTGGCCCTGGCTACCGGCTCGATCACGTGCTGCTCGCCTCGTTCGATCCCGACCTTGCCAGCTACGACGCCGCGCGCGCCGAACGCTTCTACCGTGAGCTGAAAGACAAGACGCGCGCACTTGCCGGCGTGCGGTCGGTCGCACTCACGTCGTCGGTGCCCATGGACGGCATCAGCGTCGAGAACAGTGCCGTCGTTCCTGAAGGTGTGGTCCTGCCGTCGGGGACCACGTTCGTTCGCGTCCGCTCGGCACACGTGGATGAAGGCTATTTCGACACGCTCGACATCTCGATCCGCAACGGCCGCGCGTTTCGCGCGACCGATGATGCGGATGCACCGCGTGTGGCGATCGTCAACGAGACGTTCGCGTCGAGGTATTGGCCCGGTGCCAATGCTGTTGGAAAGCGCTTTCAACTGATCGACGGTGACCGGCCATGGGTGGAGGTCGTCGGTGTCGCGGCCACGCACAAGTACAGGGCTCTGTCAGAGGCCGCAACCGAGTTCGTCTATTACCCGTGGGCGCAGGATCCAGCTGACGACACGACCATGCTCGTCGAGACGAGCGGCGATCCTGCCGCGACGGCGCCACCGCTGCGCGCCGTGGTTCGAGCCATCGACTCGAACATGCCCGTGCTCAGTGTGCGGACGATGGAGGACTTCTTCCGGGCGAGCAGCGTGACGTTTACATCAGTGATCGTGCGGGTGGTCTTCGGCATGGGATCGATGGGACTGACGCTTGCGATGATCGGCCTCTATGGCCTCGTCGCGTATTCCGTCAGCCGCCGAACGCGTGAGATTGGTATTCGCGTGGCGGTCGGCGCCAATCCCCATTCGGTACTGGCGATGGTCCTGCGTCATGGAGCACTGCTCTCCTTCAGCGGGACGGTGATGGGTCTGCTTGGAAGCGTGGCCACGAGAGGAGCGCTGCGCGCGGTGTTCCCGTTCGAGGACGCCGGCAACCTCGATTTGAGCACCTACCTCATCGTGGTACCAGCCCTTCTCGCTATCACCCTGACCGCGGCGTATATCCCCGCACGACGGGCCTCACGAATCGATCCGCTCATGGCGTTGCGACAGGAATAGAACAATGGTGATTTGTGATCGTGGATTTTCGATTCGTTGTTGATTGGAGATTGTTGATTGGTGACTTATCGACGATTGAATCCACCAACAAATCAACGATCTGAAATCGTCAATCAACAAGGAATCAACAATCAAAGATCGTGAGATCAACAATGATTGAAGGCATCGTTCAAGACCTACGCCATGGGGCGCGGATGCTCGTGAAGAACCCCGGCTTCACGCTGATCGCGATCGCGTCGATCGCGATTGGAGTCGGCGCCAATGCGGCCATGTTCAGTCTGGCCGACGGCCTCGTCCTGCGGCCGCTGCCTGTGCCCCGTGCAGACCAGGTCGTCAGCGTGAGCGCCACGGCGCCGCGGGCGAACGAAGCGTTCTTCCTCACCACCAACCGTCTCTCGCATCTCGACTACACCGATCTGCGAGATCGCGCACAAAGCTTCTCCGGTCTGGCCGCGTATACCGTCAGCTTCGCGAGCTTCGCAACGGGGCGCGATCAAGCCGCGCAGAGCAAGCTGGGACTTGCCGTGAGCGGCAACTTCTTCGATGTGCTCGAACTGCAGCCCGCGCTCGGTCGCGCCATTCGCCCAGACGAGGACCGTGTGCCTGGAAGAGACGCGGTCGTTGTGCTCGCGTACAGCACCTGGGCCGAGCAGTTCGGATCCGATCCGGGCGTCGTCGGGCGGCAGGTCCGCCTCGGTGGTCTCGACTTCACCGTCGTCGGCGTCGCGCCGGAGAGTTTCACCGGCATGCATCTGGTTCTCCCGCCGGCGTTCATCATTCCCATCGCGATGCAGTCGACGCTCGCAGGCGCTGTACCTGCGACGCTTCTCGAACAGCGCAACTTCCGCTATCTCGAGGTTCGGGGGCGCATCAAGTCCGGTGTGTCGCTCGAGCAGGCGCGGCAGGAGGTCGCTTCGATCGCGCGCGGCCTGGAGCAAACGTATCCGGATACGAACCGAAACTTCGGAATGCTGGTGAGGACGGCATTCGAGGCGCGGCTCGACGAGCGTGGCGCATCGGCACCGAGCGCCTTCATGCTCATGACGCTCGCATTCGCCGTCCTGCTGGTGGCGTGCGCCAACGTGGCCGGCCTGCTCATGAGCCGGGCACCTGCGCGCGAGAAAGAGATGGCGCTTCGACTGGCGATTGGAGGCGCTCGCTGGCGCATCACCCGGCAGGTGATCACCGAGAGCGTTCTGCTCGCGGCAGGCGGAGGGGCACTCGGGCTCGCCATGGGATACGGCGGTGTGATGCTCTTGCGCCGGCTGCCGATCATCAGCGACATCGGTGTTCGTCTGACGTTCGACCTCGATCACCGCGCCATCGCCGTGGGTCTGGTGCTCGCCGCGGCGAGCGCGCTCCTCTCCAGCCTGGTACCGGCATGGCGCGCAAGCCACGCGACCAACCTCGCGCTCACGCTGCGGTCGGGAACGTCACACGCCCAGCGCCTCTCCGGGCTCTGGGGCCGCAACGGGCTCGTCACCGCACAGGTCGCACTCGCTCTCGTGCTCCTGACCGTGACCGTGTATCTCGGCCGAGCGTTTCGAGCAGAGCTCAGTGAGCCTGGATTTCGGACGGAGGGTATGCTGCTTGCGGGCTTCGACCCTCGGCTGGCTGGCTACGATAGCGCGCGCACCGAAGCGTTCTATCGACAACTCAGTGAGCGCGTGAAGGCACTGCCCGGTGTCACGTCAGTGGGGATGACCTCGATCGTTCCGCTGAACCAGGACAACCGCGAGCCGCTGACGATCGTGCCGGAGGGCTTTCAACTCCCGCGCGACACGAACAGCCTGACGATCCTCTCGGCGCGCATCGACGAGGGCTACCTCGCGACGATGGGGATTCCCCTCGTCATGGGCCGCGGATTCGCGTCGAGTGACACGACCGACACGCCGCGTGTCGTCCTGATCAACCGGGCGATGGCGGCGCGCTACTGGCCCGAACAGAATCCGATCGGTAAGCGTGTCCGACTGATTGATCGCCAGAATCAGCCGTGGGCGGAAGTCGTCGGCGTTACAGCGGACAACAAGTACAACTGGATCGGTGAGGGGCCGACGCCGTGGCTCTATCTGCCACAGACGCAGGATGTGGGATCACGAAGCACGCTGCTCGTGGCATCACCGGGCGCGGCGGTTGCGCTTGCCGGGCCGGTTCGCGACATCGTCAAGGACATCGATCCCAACATGCCGATCTCCAGCGTGCGGACGATGGAAGACTTCTACTACGGGAACGCGTCTGGCACTCGTGTACGCGCTGACCAGCGTCGTCGGCACGATGGGACTTCTCGGACTCTCACTCGCGCTTGTCGGGCTCTATGGCCTCGTCGCCTACTCGGCGGCACGACGGACGAGAGAGATCGGCATCCGGATGGCGATCGGCGCGCCATCCGCCTCGGTGCTTCGCATGGTCCTCCGTCATGGCTTCGCGCTCGCGACCGCAGGCGTCGTCGCCGGAGTGATTGGCAGCGTGGCCGTGGGAGGACTCATCCGGAGCGTCTTCCCGAACGCCGGGTTGATCGACTTCACCACGTACCTGCTGGTGGTGCCCGTGCTCGTCGCAATCACGATGCTCGCCGCCTGGGTGCCAGCGCGTCGCGCGGCACGGATCGATCCGCTGGTCGCGTTGCGGCAGGAATAAACAACATTGATGATTGGGCGATTGTTGATTGTTGATTCGTTGTTGATTGGAGATTGTTGATTAGCGATTGCCGTCAACTCAGCGCCAGGCGAATCAACAATCGATAATCAACAATCACCAACGAATCAAAATCAAGATCGTGAAATCAACAATCACGATTTCGCTCCGCAGTCTTGGCCGTGTAGGCATCCATGACTCGCGCGGAGTAGACGAGGCTCGCCCCCGCATTCACGGTGATCGCGACACTCAGCGCCGCGACGATCTCCTCGCGCGTGGCGCCTTGCTTGATCGCCGCGTCCGTGTGGATGGTGATGCAGCCATCGCACTGCCTGGTCACCGACACTGCGAGCGCGATGAGCTCGCGCGTCTTGCCATCGAGCACGCCGGATTTCGAGCCCGCGTCCGCAAGTCCGCGATAGCCACGGATCGTGTCCGGGCTGATCCGTCCGATCTGCGCGATGGTGGTTCCAAGCTGGCGCTGATAGTCGTTCCAATCGAGCATCATCACGATCACCTCGTCCCTGTGCGGCGAACAGGCTCGCGTCGCAGTCGTAGCGTACCCCGCCGGCTGTGCGCCATCGAACGTAGCGTCCCATGAGCGGACGGCGATCGCATCGCTGACGACCTCAATCGACAGAAAACCCAGCAAAACCAGCGACACCGGTGACCACTTCTGGCATGGGCTTTGACCCTGCAGACTCGTCGTGCCCCCTCTCCGCTACGCGCTCAGAACGCTGGTCAAGTCGCCCGGGCCGTCCCTCATCATCACGGTCACGCTGGCGATCGCCATCGGCGCTACCACGAT
>CAWFTF010000027.1:0-181272 GCA_963818645.1 uncultured Acidobacteriota bacterium
TCAGCGGCGTGCTTACGTTCAAGAAATCCGATACGCTTCGCGACATCGCCCGCGCCGTGCCGCTCGACCGATTACTCGTTGCAGAAATCTACGCACCCTTCCTGGCACCAGATCCGTTCCGCGGCAAACGCAACGAGCCGGCCTACGTCGCCCGCACGGCCGCCGTACTGGCGAGCGTAAAAGACGTCTCCGATGAGGAGATCGCGCGGGTAACGACGGACAACTTCTTTAGGTTCTATACGAAGGCAAAGCGCCCTAGCGTCTCAGCGGTGGCAGGCGGAGGCGGCCGCCGCATGAGCTATCGGTGCACGATCCTGGGGTGCGGCTCTATCGCGGCGTGCCGCGGATTGGGATCAGCAACAGGGGCCGGCGATCCCGATAACCCGAGGCAACCGCGCGGTCGCGCTGCCGCGGTGCTCATCGAGCGCAGCGGGCGGACGGCCGTGTCGACGTTCCCCACTTTCGCGAGCAGATTCTCGACGCGGCTGACGGCGCTCGACGCCGTGCTCTACACACACGATCATGCCGACCACACCCACGGTATCGACGATCTTCGGATGGTAGCCTTTTCGATGAAGCGGCGCGTCGATGTCTACTTCGATGCCGCAACCGGCAAGAGCCTCAGAAACCGCTTCGCCTATTGCTTCGAAACCCCGCCGGGCTCGCCCTATACACGCCGATGCTCAATGCCCACGAGATTGATGTCGCGAAGCCGATTACGATCCACGGCGGGCGGCACGATCGCGGCGCAGCCCGTTGTGCAATGGCACGTAGCGATCACCTCGCTCGGTTATCGCGTGGCGAACCTCGCGTATTCGCCCGACATCAGCGACATCCCGGCCGAGTTTATCTCGCTGCTCGAAGGCTTGGACGTTTGGATCGTCGATGCTCTACGCTACACCCCGCACGAGAGCCATTTCAGCGTCAAACAGGCGGTGGCGTGGGCTGAACGCTTGAAGCCGAAGCGCACCATCCTGACGCACATGACAAGCGAACTCGATTACGGCGTTCTAGCCCGCGAGCTGCCCCAGGGCGTCGAGCCGGCGTATGACGGCATGGTGATCGAATTCATCTGACGTTGGGAACGCCGCCGTCCAGCCACAATCCGATCGCCCCGCCAAATCCATTTTGAGGCCCTGGTTGGCCGCCTCGCAGGCCGGTCATGAGGTTTGAAATAAATTACTCCATGGCCGGGCTTGACCCGGCCATCCAGAGATCACACGCTTCTGCCTTGCGGCCGATCGACTTGCTTGGGGGCTATCATGCGCGCACTGAAACATGCCGTTAGCGCTGCCGCAGTTATCGTCGCGGTGCTCGCCGCATCCCAGGTTGCGCCCTTTGTGGCCGGTGCTTATGCAGAGGACGTCCGTCCACGAATGGCGACGAACACGCCGCGGCTGCAGCTATTTCAGGGCGACGGCACGAACTTCATGCTTGTCGATCCGCTCTTTTACGAGATCAAGCGAACCGGCAAAACGATCACGGTTCCCGCCGGTTTCGTAACCGATTTCGCGAGCGTGCCCTGACGCTCGCTGGCTTATTTCGGTGCTGGGCAGGCACTCCATTCCGGCGATCGTGCACGACTATCTCTATTGGGAGTAGCGATGCCCACGCGATCAGGCCGACGACATTTTGAGAGAGGCGATGAGCGAATACAGTTCGTCGTGGCGCGATCAGATCGCGGTTGACTACGCCGTGAAGTACGGCGCCCAAAGCGCATGGGATCAGAACAAGGCCGACCGCAAGAAGGGCTACATCCGAGTTCTGACGGGCGGCAACCAGAACATACCGCTGAATGTGGATTGGGATGCGTACCGTCAGCAGCTTTTCAAGCAGCACGCGACCGAGCCGCCGCTTGGGTCCGGC
Source organism: uncultured Acidobacteriota bacterium (assembly GCA_963818645.1). Taxonomy (GTDB): domain Bacteria; phylum Acidobacteriota; class Vicinamibacteria; order Vicinamibacterales; family UBA2999; genus Gp6-AA40. The sequence goes on from CAWFTF010000027.1 coordinate 1,867, forward strand.
ACTCCGGACTATTGCGTCCTGCCGGCGAAGTGATCGTCGGACTTACTTCCACAGTCCGTAGTTTTCCACTCTTCCTCGGGAATGGCGCCGAAGTCGAAAATCGAAAGACGTGGCCTTCATCTGATCACCCGTCACCGCGCATTTATATTTTAGTCCGTACCAGCGATGGTTGGCGCGGACCGCACCGCCATTAGCGGTGACGACATTGTTCTTGAGACGGCACGGCTCCGGCCGCCTGTCTTAACGCGGTCGACGCCCTTCAAATGCGTACCTCTGCGAACAGCATCCAGGTCCCGGATATTGCAGGCTTGGTCGGCGCGCTCTTCAGGATCGAGCTTGCGCAGTACGCGATCCATTGATGCATTGGCAAACGCGTTCGACCCACTCACGGCCCAACTGACAGCCATGAGCAACAGAAAACAACCTCTCGTGTAGAGCATTCGGTATCTTCCCCGCCGGTAAAACAGGTCCCCCCGGCCCGCGCGGCCCCCAAAGCCGCGGCTGCCAAAGCACGCGCCGATGTGTCGGGAATGTGGCCGGAAAGTGTACGAGCCCGAGCCGCTGCAATGCGAGACGCGCCGAGCAGTCGCGCAATTTGCTCCGCCTTCGCCGAAGCTTCAGCTGCGGATTTGATCACAGGTCCGCATTCAGAATTGGAGATTTCGCCGCGGGGCCGTTGCGATGAGCCGATCTCCACTCGCGAAAGTTCACGATCTCGCCGTTGCGCTGACAATGAGGAGAGGCGAGCTCGAGAAATAGCGGCACCAAATCGTCGGGTGCCGGGAACGTTGCCGCATCTTCGCCGGGAAACGCCTTAGCCCGCATCTGCGTGCGCGTGGCGCCGGGATTGATGAGATTGGCGCGAACCGAAGTATTCGTCAGCTCTTTCGTGCCAGGTTTTGACGAGAGCCTCCAGCCCCGCTTTGGACGCTCCGTAGGGGCCCCAGTAGGCGTGCTTGCCGCTTGACGCACCCGACGTCACGAAAATTGCGCGGCCGGCGTCGGAGCGCTTTAGGAGGGGATCAAGCGTGCGATGAGACGCCAATTGGCGATGAGGTTGACGTCGATCGTCGCGAGAAAGGCTTCTTCGTCGTATGACCGATAGGCGAAAGCGGTCCGAGAATGCCGGCGTTGGCGACGAGAATGTCGAGACGTTGCCAGCGCTGATAGAGCGTCGGGCCAAGCTGGTCCACCCGGTCGCCTTTTCTTAGATCGAGCTGCAGAAGTGTTGCCGCGCCGCCGGCCGCTGCATTTCGTTATCGAGCGTTTCGAGGGCACTGAGTGACCGCGCCGCAATTACGACGTGGGCGCCGGCCTTCGCGAGCCCCAGCGCCACGGCCCGGCCTATGCCGCGAGACGCGCCCGTGACGAGTGCGATGCGTCCGCTCAAGGGGCCATCCGTCATACGCGATACCTAATTGCGATTTCCCTGATAGGCTGGGTCTGATCTTCTCAGCCGACTTCTGCAAGAAGCGAAAGTTGTCGAGGAATTGAGCGCCGTTCTGATCGGTGAGACTCGTCGGGTATTCGCCGGTGAAGCAGTGGTCGGTGAATTGCGGGGCGCGAGAGTCGCGGTGGTCGAAGCCGACGAGCGGTAGATGCCGTCAACGGACAGGAAGGCGAGGATGTCGCCCCCATGAATTGGCGCATTTCCTCGAGCGACATCGTGGCCGCCAGCAGATCCTTTTTGCGCGGCGTGTCGATGCCGTAATAATCCGGATGCGTGATCGGCGGCGACGAGATGCGCATGTGCACCTCTTGCGCGCCCGCCTCGAACATCAACTGCACGATCTTCTTCGACGTGGTGCCGCGCACGACGCTGTCGTCGATGAGAACGATGCGCTTACCGCGATGACGCCGCGGTTCGCCGAGTGCTTCAGCTTGACGCCCAGCGCGCGGATGCTGCTGCGACGGCTCGATGAAGGTGCGGCCGACGTAGTGGTTGCGAATGATGCCGAGCTCGAACGGGACGCCCGAGGCCTGGCGAGTAGCCGATGGCCGCAGGCACGCCGAAATCGGGATCGGCACGATGACATCGCGCCGGGGCGGGCAACTCGAGCGCCAGCTGAACGCCCATCTGCTTGCGGATGTCGTAGACGCTGCGGCCGCCGATGATGCTGTCGGGCGCGCGAAGTAGATGTACTCGAAGATGCACGGGCGCGCCGGGCGCTTCGGGAATGGGCCGGTGACTTTCGACGCCGTCCTTGGTGATGACGACGACCTCGCCATTCTCGATCTCGCGTATGAACTTGGGCGCCGACGATGTCGAGCGCGCAGGTCTCGGACGCGAGCACGTAGGATGTCGCCGAGCGGCCGAGGACCAGCGGACGGATACCGATGGGGTCGCGGGCGCCGATCAGCGTGTCGTTGGTCAGGCAGACGAGGGCATAGGCGCCTTCGATCTGACGGATCGCATCGACGAAGCGCTCGACGACGCGGCGCCGCTTCGAGCGCGACAGGAGGTGAAGGATGACTTCGGTGTCGGACGTCGAGTGGCAGATGGCGCCGGAAGAGATCAACTCGCGGCGGCAGCGTCAGGGCGTTGGTAAGATTGCCGTTGTGAGCGACGGCGAAGCCGCCGGTATCGATGTCGGCATAGAGCGGTTGCACGTTTCGGATTCAGCGGGTCGCCGGTGGTCGAGTAGCGATTGTGGCCGATGGCGATCGCGGCCCTTCAGGCGGGGGATGAACGTTGGCTTTGGAGAAGATTGTCGCCGACGAGACCGAGGCGGCGTTCGGAGTGGAAGTGATGGCCGTCGAAGGTAGTAGATGCCGGCCGCTTCCTGGCCACGATGCTGGAGGGCATGCAGCCCGAGCGCGGTCATCGCGGCGGCATCGGGATGACCAAAAATGCCGAAGACCCCGCATTCCTCCCGCAGTCTGTCGTCGCCGTAGCGCAGTAAAGGTGAGACCCATCGTATCGTGGTTACGTCGTCTTGATGCGCCAAGGCACCTCCGCGTTTGGGCCGCCTCGTATTGCCCGAATACGCCGGGTCACTTAATTGGTACGCTACTCCGACGCTCTTCCCCGGCCCGTCGCCACGGGCCTTATATGATACTCGCTGGCGTTTGATGACCACCGCTACTTCACGTCCTTGTGGTCAAGAAACCCTTGTCGTCCGGGTGGTCGGTCGGCTGGTTCCAGGTAGCCGTCAGGGCTGCGGCATTACCGTAGCAGCACCGATCGGATACGTTTCCCCCGTCGCCTTAATGTAGTCACGGAAGAAGGCATCGCGCACGAGCGGGGCCTGCTTGTCCTTGTCCGGCGAAATAAAGGCTTCATAGACCATGTAGGGAATGACAAAAAGGAAAAAGCCGCGCAGCACGCCGAATATGAAGCCCAAGACCTGCGATCGACCATGCCGACGTGGCTGTCGAGGATGGCATCCGAAATGCGCGCCGTGACCAGGTGCACGACGATCAGTACGATCAGCGCTACGACAAGCGCCGACGGCCACTGTCGCGATCGGCGTCGGCATACTCGTCTGATCCGCCATATCGGCGGTCATGTCTTTCTTGGTTGCGTAGATCCAATAGCCGACACCGGCGGCGACAATCCAGGAAAGGATCGACAGCAGCTCGCGCGCAAAGCCGCGATACATCGCAAGCAGGCCGGAAATGAAGGCGACCGCGATCAGCGCAAGATCCAAGTAGGTGAGCGGGCCTATCATGTCCGAAGTCCCCGTGATCCAGCGCCCCATGGAGCCGAGACTCTGCTCGAAAAGTCGAGTCGCACTGGAGCCGTCACCCCTGCAAGTGACTTGAGGTGTGCAACGCGAGATAGCGACAATTTCAAGCCGGTAGCGTCGGCGTCGCCATTCTCAGGCAAAAAAGCCTGCGCGAACCCGAGCTTGTAGGCCTCCTTGAGTCGTGCGGTCATCATGGGCTGCGGCCCTGACGGCACCCGAAAGCGAAACTTCGCCGAAGTAGACGGCGTCGCTCGGCAACGCAACACCGGAAATTGACGACAGAAGGGCGGCAGCGGCTGCGAGATCGGCGGCCGGTTCGGCAATCTTGAGCCCGCCCGCCACATTTAGATAGCACGTCGTGACCCGCGAACGAGACGCCGCAGCGGGCGTCGAGCACTGCGAGAAGCATGGCAAGGCGGTTGCTGTCCCAGCCGACGACGGCGCGGCGCGGTGTCCCGAGTTCCGGACGGCGCAACCAGCGCCTGAATTTCGACGAGGAGCGGGCCGCGTCCCCTCGACACCGGCAAAGACCGCGGCACCCGGGCTAGGCCATCGCGATCGCCAAGAAACAGTTCGGACGGGTTTGAAACCTCCTGCAGCCCGCCCGTCACCATCTCGAAGACGCCGATCTCATCGCTCGGCGCCGAAGCCGGTTCTTGACGGCGCGTAGAATTCGATACGAGAGGCCACGGTCGCCTTCGAAATAGAGCACGGTATCGACCATGTGCTCGATGACCTTGGGACCGCGATCTGACCGTCCTTCGTCACGTGCCCGACCAGTAGTAGCACGGAGCCCGCGATCTTCGCATAGCGGATGAGCGCTTGTGCCGCCGCCCGCACCTGGCTGACGGTCCCGGGCGCCGCATCGAGCGTATCGGCCCAGAGCGTCTGAATCGAATCGATGATGACGAGATCCGGCGGACGGTCGTCGCTGAGCGTCGCGAGAATATTCGACAAGATTGGTTTCCGACGCGAGGCCGACTGAGCGTCCGACAGTCCGAGCCGGGAAGCGCGCAACCGCACCTGAGCAATCGCTTCCTCGCCGGAGAAATAGATCGCTCGGCCGCCGCGCCGCGCCAGATGCAGCTGCGACCTGAAGCAGCAAAGTCGATTTGCCGATGCCCGGTTCGCCGCCGATGAGAATGGTCGAGCCAGGCACGACGCCGCCGCCCGTGACGCGGTCGAGCTCGGAGATGCCGCTCGAGAAGCGCGGCGCTTCCTGGGTAGAGCCTCTGAGTGTTTCGAGCTTTACGACGCGGCCCTTGCTTTGCCGTGTTACGCCGGAGCCCGGGGCGGACCGGCGTCTGTCTCCTCGACGAGAGTGTTCCAGCCATCGCACGCGGCACATTTTCCCGCCCAGCGCGTCGCGGTGGCACCGCAGGCTTGGCAGACATAAAGCGATTTCGACGGCTTTGCCATGAACTACACCGGATCATCCAGATAAAGCCGCGGGAACCGGGGCCCAAGCCGCGTCAAAATTTCATAGCCGATGGTGCCGGCCGCAAAGCCCGCATCCTCGATGGGAAGTTCTTCGCAAATAAGCTTCGCAAATTCGCCGGGCATCGCGGCGCCCTCGGGGAGATCGGTAACGTCGACGTTGATCAGATCCATCGAGACCCGGCCGACCATCGGCGCAAGATGACCCGTGATCATCACGCGACCGCCCGGACGACCGTCGGGCGCGCTCGCGGATCGAGGGATCCCATCGGCGTATCCGGCGGCGATGGTCGCGATGCGGCTGGGTCGCTTGGCACGCCAGGTTGCGGAATAGCCGACGGTCTCGCCGGGTGCGACGTCCGCCACCGAAAGAATGCGTGCCGCGACCGATACAGCGGGCTTCACGGGCGCCGGCGCCATCTGCGAGGCCTGTCCGCCATACAACGCGTATCCTGGCCGGACGAGATTGAAATGAAATGCCGCTCCGAGCATCAGTCCGTCGGAGGCGGCGAGGCTTCTCGGCACGCCGGGAAGTAGCGCCGTCAGGGTCTCGAAGGCCAAGAGCTGATCGCGATTTTTGGGATCGCCCGGATTGTCGGCCGAGGCGAGGTGGCTCATCACAAGATCGAGCTTGATTCCGGCCATCATGGTCGGATCGGCGGCGAGGTGGCGCACATCCCGCGCCGGTAGTCCGAGACGATGAAGCCCCGTATCGATGTGCAATGCGGCCGGGAGTCTTCACCTCGTGCCCGGCAAAGCGCCGACCAGGCTAAGACGTCGTCGAGCGTCGAAAGAACGGGCTTGACGCTAAGGCGCACAAACGCAGCGGCCGAATTTCCGACCAGCCCGTCTAGCGCGTAGATTTCAGCTGCCGGCGCGAACTTCCGCGCTGCTTCTGCCTCATCCGGCGTCGCGATGAAAAATGTCGTGCAGCCGGCGCGCGTCAGCGCTGGCATGACGCGCTCCGCCCCGAGACCATAGGCATTGGCTTTGACCACGGCGCCGCATGCGGCCGGTGCAACCTTCGCCGCCAATGCCTTCCAGTTGGCGCCGATCTGCCCGAGATCGATGGTTATCGTTCCCGTGGCGCTCGCAAGACTTTCCGGCATGCGCGCGCTCACAGTCATCTCGCTCTTTCCGCACGTGGATCGGTTACCGTCCGGGTATCATATAATCGCGCGCCAGATTGCCAAAGCGCGTGAATTGTCCCTCGAACGACAGTTCGACGGTGCCGACCGGACCGTGACGTTGCTTGCCGATGATCACTTCCGCTTTACCTGAAGCCTGGCTCATCTTCGTCATCCAATCGGCAAATTCGGGCGTTCCTTCGGCGGGCTTGGTGCGCTCGATGTAATATTCCTCGCGGAACACGAACATCACGACGTCGGCGTCCTGCTCGATGGAGCCCGATTCGCGGAGATCGGAGAGCTGCGGGCGCTTATCCTCGCGGTTTTCAACCTGGCGCGACAGCTGCGAGAGCGCAATGACCGGCACGTTCAGTTCCTTGGCGAGCGCTTTGAGACCCGTGGTGATCTCGGTGATCTCCTGGACGCGATTGTCGCTGCGCGACTTCGAGCCCGACAGCAGCTGCAAGTAATCCACGACGAGCATGTCGAGACCGTGCTGGCGTTTGAGCTTGCGGGCGCGAGCGGCGAGTTGGGCAACCGTCAGGCCACCGGTCTGGTCGATGAAGAGCGGAATACGCGACATTTCGGCGGCGACTTCCGAAAGCTTGCGGAACTCGGCTTCTTCAATCATGCCGCGACGAATTTTTTCCGAGCCGATTTCCGCCTGCTCGGAAAGAATACGCGTTGCGAGCTGTTCCGACGACATTTCGAGCGAGAAGAATCCAACGATGCCGCCGTCTGTCGTCTCCATCGAGCCGTCCGCGCGGCGCGCGCCGCGATAAGCTTTCGCGACGTTGTAGGCGATGTTCGTCGCGAGCGCGGTTTTGCCCATTGACGGCCGGCCGGCAAGGATAATCAGGTCGGAACGTTGCAAACCGCCGAGCTTGTTGTCGAGATCGGTAAGACCGGTCGCCGCGCCCGAAAGATGACCTGAGCGCTGAAAGGCGCTGTTCGCCATCTCGATGGCGTTCGTCAGCGCCGAGCGGAACGTCTCGAAGCCTTGGCCATATTTGTTCTGCTCGGCGAGCGAATAGAGGCGGCTCTCGGCTTCTTCGATCTGAGCCTTCGGCGCATGATCGACAGCGCTCTCATACGCCGTGTTGACCATGTCCTCGCCGATGATGATCAACGCGCGACGCGTCGCCAGGTCGTAGACCGTTCGGCCATACTCGGCGGCATTGATGATGGTCGTGGCGTTGGCGGCGAGCCGGCCGAGGTACTGCGGCACGGTCATGTTCGCGTCGATCGGTTCGGCGTTCTCGAAGAACGTCTTGACCGTGATCGGGGTTGCGGTCTTGCCGGCGTGGATCAGCGTCGCGAGCGTCTCGTAAATGCGCCCATGCAGCGGATCGAAAAAATGATCGGGCGAAAGAAAACCCGATACGCGGTCGAGCGCCTCGTTGTTGACGAGAATCGCGCCCAGCAACGCTTGCTCGGCTTCGAGGTTGTGCGGTGCTTGCCGGTAGGTTAGCGGCTCAACTGCCGTTGCGGCTTGCTTGAGCTTTTCGGTCGTGAGGACTGCGGGATTTGCCATGCGGCGGACGCTAACTGATTCCAAGTCACGTCTCGCCTCCGGTGCCCCTGCAACCTCTTAGCCATCCCCGCTATCAACATGTACCGCCGGAAAGGCTTGGCCGTGTGAAATGCGCCACGGCCAAGCTTTGTGAGGTCTGGTCGGCGCCCCGCCGGGGCGAGGGAAGCACGAACGTAAGCGCCTAGCTTATCTTCAAGTCTTCCGCCGCCGGCGCGGCATGGCCTTCTTCGAAGGCCGCATCGGCATCGAACGTCTCGAGTTCGAGTGCCTCTCCCTTGACGACCGCGACATTCTCTCCGCGGGCCTGCTTGTCGGCCTCGTCCTGAGAGCGCGCGATGTTGAGCGAGACCGTGCTCACAACCTCGGGGTGAAGCTGCACCTTGGCGGGCGTCAGTCCGAGCGACTTGATCGGCTTGTCGAGCACGATCTGGTTACGATCGACGGTGAAACCGCCTTCGCTGATCACCGCGGCAATGTCGCGTGTCGAAACCGAGCCGTAAAGCTGGCCCGTGTCGCCGGCCGCCCGAATAATGACGAACGACATGCCGTCGAGCTTGGCGGCAACGGCTTCAGCCTCCTGCTTGTGGGATAGGTTTTCGGCTTCGAGCTGCGCCCGGCGGCCTTCGAATACCTTTTTGTTTTCTTCCGTGGCCCGGAGCGCCTTTTTCTGCGGCAGCAGGAAGTTACGGGCATAGCCGTTCTTGACGTTGACGATGTCGCCCATCTGGCCGAGGCGGCCGATGCGCTGAAGTAGAATGACTTGCATGGTAGGCTCCTTTGCGTTCGCGGATCAGGTTTCAATTTCAGGGTTTAGGTGGACCGCCGGCAGGGGTGCGGTAATGAAAAATCGTTTCGGCAAGCCCGGCGAGCGCCAGCAGCAAGCCGATGTGCGGAATGAAGATGATACCGGTGTAGAGAACGGCGAGAATGAACCCCTGCCAAGGCGAACCGCGCGTCAGCGTGTGCGCCAAGGCTAGCCCGACGAGTCCGAAGGCGAGGGCGAACGGTGCTGCGACACCAGCGGCCATGAGCCCCGTCATGCCTTCGACGAACGATAGCCCCAGCGCCACCAGCAAGGCGAATGTGGCGCTCGCCGGCATCGTGAAGTTTGCGAGATCGGGCCAAGGACGCTTCAACCGGCCGGATGCCAGCGTGATGCGACCTGCAAGCCAAAGATTTAAAAGGATTGTCCCCATCGCCAATAGGCCGAGCGCCCAAGGCAGCGACGACAGCGTCGAGCGCGTGATCGTATCGATGTCGGCGGCGGTGATTGGAGGCGCACCGGGAAGACGCGACATCTCTGTCTTTACGAAGCTCTCGACCACACTGCGGAGCATTTTGGTCAGCGCTTCGACTTCGCCGCCCAGCAGAATGAGCGCGAGGATCGCAAACACGCCCGCGAAAACCGCAGCGACGGCGACGATGCGCCCGACGGGGTACCACTCGCGCTCACCTGCAGTGTCCCGGCTGAGCACGGCGAGGCGGGTGCACACGAGGGCAGGAAGCGCCGTGCTGATCGCGTAAACCTCGGCCGCCAACGGGTTTGCCATCAGCAATACGAGGGTTGTGGCGGTAATGCCCGCGATCGCCGCGACAACGGTTCCGAGGCCGAGGCCCGCGAGATAGAGCGACAGAGGCGTCAGGAAGAAAAGCACGACGCGGAACAGCATCGCGCCGGTCGTTGCCGAAGCAAAGACGACGGCCGAGATGATCCCGGCGGCGAGTGAAAGCAGGAAAACGTTCGTCGGCATTTGAGCTGTCCCGCTTGAGAGCGGTTAGAGCCGGATCCGGTTGCCCGTCCCGACCCAACGGATTGGAAAATGGCCGAGGCGGACTTGGCCGCCTCGGTGTCTTGAATGACTACTTGATCACGTAAGGCAGCAAGCTAAGGAAGCGCGCGCGCTTGATTGCACGGGCAAGCTCACGCTGCTTCTTCGCCGACACCGCCGTGATGCGACTTGGAACGATCTTGCCACGCTCGGAAATGTAACGGCCGAGCAGGCGCACGTCCTTGTAATCGATCTTCGGTGCACCCGCGCCCGAGAACGGGCAGGTCTTGCGGCGGCGCTGGAAGGTGCGGCGGGCGGGGCCGCCAGTCGAGGCGATTTCGGCCATGGGTTAGCCCTCCGAACCAGGTGTTGTATCGCGGGGCGGACGAGGCGCGCGCGGTGCCTCTCCCTCGCGCGGGGGACGCGGACCACGGTCGCCCTCTCTCGGCGGGCGATCGCCGCCTTCGCGCGGAGGACGCGAGCGGAATGTCGAGCCGCCTTCGCGGCCGCCGAAACCGCCGCGCGGCGGGCCGCCACGGCCGCCGCCGAATCCGCGATCACCGCGGTCGCCGCGTTCGTCGCGATCCTGCTTGCGCATCTGGGCGCTCGGCTCGGTCTCAAGTTCCTCGACACGAACAGTAAGGAAACGGATGACGTCGGCGTTGATGCCCATGCGCCGTTCCATCTCGGTCAAGGCATCCGGAGGCGAGTCGATATTGAAGAAGGCGTAGTGAGCCTTGCGGTTCTTCTTGATTTTGAAGGCGAGGTTCTTCAGTCCCCAATATTCTTGCTTGGTGACCTTGCCCTTGCCTTCCTCGATGACGCCCTGGAATTCTTTCATCAGGGCTTCGACTTGAGCGTGGGTGATGTCCTGGCGCGCCAGGAATGTATGCTCGTAGAGCGGCATACGATTTGGCCTTTCGGTTCGAGTTATGCCGCATTTTCTCAACGCAGCCCTTTATCCCTCCGGCGCATAGCCCCAATCGGGCCCGAGAAAGGCCGATCTGGTACCCAATAGGAGAAGACACTGGGGGGCGGTGCTCGAAAGCGCCTCTCAAACCGATCAGCCGGATAGCCGATGCAACCTGAGCCCCCGTTCAGCCTCCAACCGGAGCGGGATTGGGCGCTTATACAGGATTTCCGGCCAGCGGCAAGCGCCAGCCCTGCGCCACCTTGCTGCGCTCAAATTCCTGGTCGGCAGCTATGCCAATGCCACGCTCAGGCGAGGGGAATCATGTCCTAAGTGGCTGGCCGGCGCCAATGCGGCGCGTTGAGGGAGATCTGACAACAATGAAGTTTGCAGCATATACCGAGGAAACCATCTGGGCGGTCGAGGAGACGGAAGCCGCGGCGCGCTCTGAGGGCGAAGCGTCGATGCGCGATAATGACGCCTCCGCCAAGCTTGCCGAGATGAAAGTCGCCCCGATCGATGACGATCTTGTCGAGGCCCTGGCCAAAACCGAGGCCGGCGGTGGGGAGGTGCTATTCGACCTGATCGACGGCGAGTTGTGCGAGGTCGAGACGGTCGAAAGCTGACCGTACGGCTGGCGCAACCCACCCATACGCTGCCGGCAGGCAGCCTTAAATTGCAGGCGTCGTGCCAGTTCCTAGACTATGTCGCGCACACGCTCGGCTGGCGGGTCGCATTCTTGATCGTCGCGGCACTGTTTGGCGTTTGGCTGACGGTACCTCAGGGCGTCAAGATTGCGCCGTTGAATGGCGCGTCGTGGCGACGAGTCTTGACCAGGCAGGCGCTGATGACAGTGCTACTCGTCACCGTGCTGAACGGTAGAGGCCAATTCACATTCTTCACATACCTGGCGCCGTCGTTGAAAGCATCGCTTCCCGACAACGCCGAACTGCTTACCCTTGTGCTTGCCTACGGCACCGTCGCGACGCTGGGCAACGTGCTGGTGACGCGTGCCGTGGGACGGCTAGGTGCACCGCGATCGGCGCTATTTGCGCTTCTCGTCGTGTCTGGAGGTTTGGCGGTCTGGGGCGCAGCCGCGGGATCATTGTCGGTGGTGCTGGCGGGCGCGACGCTGTGGGGCCTTGGTACATTTGCCGCAAATTCCGTTCAGCAGGCCCGGTTTGCAGGCATTGCTCCCGACCTCACCTCGGCGTCCATATCGCTCAACACGTCGGCAATCTATTTTGGGCAAGCGGCCGGTGCCGGTATCGGGGGAAAACTCATCGAGGCAGGAATGATGCCGGAACTACCATTGGGCGCCGCTGCGATCCTGCTCGCCGCAGCGGCCGTGTCCATAGTGGCTCAACAGTGAAAGAGGTGAGAGTTAATGCCGACCGCGAGGCCCGCCCGCCTTGACACGAGTGGAGCGGGAGTGGACTAAGGCCGCCGAAATCGTCACAAAAGCCTATTTGGCAGCGCTCCCGCGCGATAGGAATTCTCAGATACTCATGGCACGCGCATTCATCTTTCCGGGTCAGGGCAGTCAGGATGTCGGAATGGGCAAGGCGCTGGCCGAGACCTTCCCGTCGGCTCGCGCCGTATTCGACGAAGTCGATGATGCACTGGGGCAGAAGCTGTCCGTGCTCATGTGGGAAGGCCCGAAGGAAACGCTGACGCTGACCGAAAACGCCCAGCCCGCACTTATGGCCGTATCAATGGCCGTCATGCGGGTGCTCGAGATAGAAAAAGGTTTCGCGCTACCCGGTAACGTGACGTTCGTCGCCGGTCACTCGCTCGGTGAATATTCGGCTCTTGCGGCAGCGGGTGCTTTCTCGCTCGCCGATGCAGCCCGGCTTTTGAAGCTGCGCGGCCAGGCCATGCAAAAGGCCGTGCCGGTCGGCGCCGGAGCAATGGCAGCGCTGCTCGGAGTTGGGATCGAGGTTGCGGAAAAGGTAGCGGCCGAAGCCGCGCAAGGCGATGTTTGTCAGGTCGCCAATGACAACGAGCCAACCCAGGTCGTCCTGTCGGGCCACAAAAGCGCGATCGATCGCGTTGCCGAAATCGGCAAGAAATACGGCGTTCGCCGCGCCGTGCCACTGCCGGTCTCCGCGCCATTCCATTGCGCACTGATGCAGCCTGCAGCCGACGCGATGGCTGAAGCCTTGGCGAACGTATCCGTACGGGCGCCTTCCGTGCCGGTTGTGGCCAACGTCTTGGCGCAGCCGATTTCAGATCCGGATGAGATCCGGAAGCGTTTGGTCGAGCAGGTGATAGGTACCGTCCGTTGGCGCGAATGCATCGCGACGATGGCGGCAAACGGCATCACCGATTTCTACGAAATCGGCGCAGGAAAAGTTCTCGCGGGCCTCGTCAAGCGCACGGCAGCCACTGCGAATGCATCGAGCCTCGGAACACCGGCCGACATCGACGCCGCTTGGAATTCCATTTCTTCGTCGTGACTCGCGATGAGCGTTTTTCGCGTTAGGTCCATCATAAAGGAAACGTCATGTTCGATTTGACAGGCAAGACCGCGCTCGTAACCGGCGCAAGCGGCGGCCTTGGCGCCGAGATCGCGCGCGTCCTTCACAACTCCGGCGCGACGGTCGCCGTTTCCGGCCGCAAGGTCGAAGCTCTCGATGCCTTAGCCAAGGAACTCGTCGACCGTGTTCATGTTGTTCCATGTGATCTTGCCGATCGCGAGAGGGTTGCAAAGCTAATCGACGAGGCGGTCAAGGCGCTCGGCGGCCGCCTCGATATTCTCGTCAACAACGCGGGCCTGACCAAAGACAATCTCTTCATGGTAATGAAGGATGATCAGTGGGACGACGTCATCGCCGTCAACCTGACGTCGACGTTCATGCTCTGCCGTGCTGCGTCGCGCCACATGATGCGATCGAAGACCGGATATGGCCGCATCATCAACATCGCATCTGTCTCAGGCGTTTTCGGCAATCCTGGACAGGGGAACTACGCGGCTTCGAAGGCCGGCGTGATCGGCATGACGAAATCGCTGGCGCGAGAGGTGGCATCGCGCGGCATCACCGCAAACTGCATTGCACCAGGTTTTATCAAAACGGCGATGACCGACGTTCTGACGGACAAGCAGAAGGGCGAGATTGCGCAGATCATTCCGTCGCAGCGCTTCGGCGACCCGTTAGACGTCGCAGCCGGCTGTCTCTATCTCGCTTCCAACGAGGGCGGCTATATCACAGGGCAGACGCTGCATATCAACGGCGGTATGGCGATGGTGTGAGGCCGTTCGCAGCGTTGCGATGGTAAATTATGCAGAGCCTCATTCGGCGTTATTTCTGCTTAGTATTCGGTTGCTTTTCGGCTGCGTCACCCTGCGCTTTGCAAGGCCGATGAAGTGTGTTAACGACACCACGGTTTTGAGGCGTGAATGCCACGCCGTCGGGACGATGCGGAGCTGGGGAAAACCCGGTCCCGTATGGTGTTGGTCGGTGCCTGGGCATAAGACTCTGCGCTAGGTCAAATTGAAAAATGAGTTTAAACGGGGTGCGGGCCCCTATCCGAGCAGGCTACACTTCTCGTAAGTTGGAATGCGGGTTCTGCAGGGCGAACAGGCAAGCTGCAACAGCTGGCCCAAAATTAGAAAGACACGAGGATTGACGATGAGCGATGTCGCAGAGCGCGTGAAGAAAATTGTCGTGGAGCATCTTGGCGTCGAGGCCGACAAGGTCACCGACAATGCCAGCTTCATCGATGACCTGGGCGCCGATAGCTTGGATACTGTCGAACTCGTGATGGCATTCGAGGAAGAATTTGGTTGTGAAATACCTGATGACGCCGCCGAACACATTCTTACCGTCGGCGACGCAGTGAAATTTCTAGAAAAGAACGCCAGCGCGGCCTGAGGGCTCCTCGTTCATCGACATTTATCCGAAGTGCCAGAACCGCCCATCGGATAGGACTACAAGGGGGCTGGGCAACCGGCCCCCTTCATGTGCCCAATGCCTACTGCAAATGTGCCAACCACACATAAGAAATACCAATGCGCCGTGTCGTCATTACAGGAATGGGTCTCGTCACTCCCGTCGGCTGCGGTGTCGAAGCCGCGTGGTCGAATTTGCTCGCCGGTCAGAGCGGTGCTCGGCGCGTTGAAGAATTCGAAGTCGCCGACATCACATGCCAGATCGCAAACTTCGTTCCGCGTGGCGCCACCTCCGACGGCAGGTTCAATGCCGATGATTGGATGGAGCCGAAGGAGCAGCGCAAAGTTGATGACTTCATCATTTATGCCGTTGCGGCTGCCGACCAGGCGATTGCGGATTTGGGTTTGAAATTCGAAACGGCGGAAACGCAGGAGCGCGCCGGGGTTCTGATCGGTTCCGGCATCGGTGGTCTTTCCGGTATTGCCGACACGTCGATCCTTTTGAAGGAGAAGGGTCCGCGCCGTGTATCTCCGTTCTTCATTCCGGGACGGCTTATAAATCTTGCTGGCGGCCACGTCTCAATTAAACATAGTCTCAGGGGCCGAACAACGCCGTCGTTACGGCGTGCGCCACGGGCACGCATGCAATCGGCGATGCCGCGCGGATCATCGCGCTGGAGGATGCCGACGTAATGGTCGCCGGCGGTACTGAAAGCCCAATTTGCAGAATTGCAATGGCTGGGTTCGCGGCATGCCGCGCCCTTTCTACCGGATTTCAACGACACCCCGACCAAGGCGTCGCGGCCCTACGACAGAGATCGCGACGGGTTCGTGATGGGCGAGGGCGCCGGCGTCGTCGTGCTTGAAAGCTACGAGCACGCGAAAGCTCGCGGCGCCAAAATGTACGCCGAGGTGATCGGGTTATGGCATGGTCGGCGGATGCCTATCACATCTGCACGGGCTCCCGGCCCGAGGATGGGGACGGTGCCTACCGGTGCATGAAGGGCAGGCTCGTGGCGCGCGCCTCCGTCGCGCCGAGCGAAATCGATTACATCAACGCACACGGCACCTCGACGCCGATGGGCGACGAAATCGAACTTCAGGCTGTCGAACGGCTGTTCGGCAACAGCGCGGGCAAGCTTGCGATGTCGTCTACGAAGTCCGCAATCGGGCATCTGCTCGGCGCCGCCGGTGCCGTCGAAGCGGTTTTCTCGGTGCTGGCCATTCGTGATAACGTTGCGCCGCCGACGCTCAATCTCGACAATCCGTCCGTCGAAACGGCAATTGACTTTATTCCCTACGCGCCAAAGAAACGCGAGATCAACATATCTGCCGAAAGAGAAACTGCTGCTCGAGGCAGACCTCGTCGACACTTTCGAGCCGCTGCCATCGCGCATCTCGGGCGATCAGCGCAGCTTCTTCAATGCAGTGCAGAAACTGAAGCTCGATGTCGCGAGACTCGTTCCGACTCACGGTCGCCCAATCCCGTGGGCTGCTTTCGACACTGCAGCACGGACACCCCAGAAGTGACGCCGCGCACGGGGAACATCCGGTCCGACGGGGCGACAGGGCGGAGGTGCGAGGGTCCGATGGTCCTCGATCCGATGCGCGTCAGGTCCGACTGTGCTGGCCCTCGCCAGCAGCGAACCGTCGGACTGTCGCACCGGACCGTCGGACTGCACTGTCGCACTGTCGTCCCGTCGCACCATCGCACCGCACGAAGCATTTCCGGCAAGCTGTGACACCCATCATTTGACAACTAGTCGGCAAGTACTATACGACTAGTAGTCATATGACCCGGCGCACTACCCGCCCTCGGCGCGCAGGAACTCGCCATCATGAAAGTCGTGTGGCGTCTCAAGGATGTCTCGGTTCGCGAGGTGTACGAGACGCTGCGCGAGCGCCGCCCCGTCGCCTATACCACCGTGATGACGATGATGAACACGCTGGAGGGGAAGGGGTACCTGAAGAAGGAGCTCGACGGCCGCGCGTTCCGGTATCGGCCGGCCGTGCCGGAACGTCGTGTCGTCACCAGAATGGTCAAGGAGTTTGTCGAGCGCGTCTTCGACGGATCGACGGCTCCTCTGCTTGCGCATCTCGTCACGTCAACCGAATTGTCCGATGAGGAGCGCGAAGAGCTTCGGCGCCTCATCGATGGGGCGAAATGATGGATGCCCTCTCACTGGCGTTCGTGATCTACAGCAGCCAGATCCTGCTCGTCGTGTCCGCTGCCGCGATGGCGGAGGCGCTTCTGCGCAGGGCGAGGCCGACGGTGCGCCTGCGCTACTGGCGCGCGATCGGAGTCCTCTGCCTCGCGCTTCCAGCGATCGCGTCCAGCAGTGCGAACACGACTGCCGCATCGGTGACCTTCAGCGTGCTTCCCGCACAGGACGCTGCGGTTCAGACAGTCGCGAAGGCGCTTCCGACCGTGGGACCGATCGTTCTGTGGATCTGGGCGTGCGGAGCGATCGCGGGACTCGCCTGGTTGCTCGCAGGCGCATATCGCGTGCGGCAGATGCGACAACGAAGCACGCCGGCATCCCTCGAGCCGGACGTCGACGAGATGCGGATCGCGCTGGCGCCCTGCGCGGAGTTTCGCTGGTCGAACGATGTCCAGCAACCGGTGACGTTTGGAGTGCGGCGTCCGGTTGTCCTGCTGCCGCGGCGCTTCGACGAACTGACGCACGACGCGAAGCGCGCCGTGGCGTGCCATGAACTGCTCCACATCAAGCGGCGCGACTGGTTGTGGACCGTGCTCGAAGCGCACGTGCGCGCGCTGTTCTGGTTTCATCCCGCGGTCTGGTGGCTGCTCGATCGTGTCCAGCTCCTGCGCGAGCAGGTGATCGACCAGCTCGTCGTCGAGCGCACGTCAACGCCGCGAGACTACATGCTGGCACTGATGATGTTCGCGGACGAGCAAACCGCCGACCGCGCTGTCGAGCGCGTTCTTGCGCCGGCGGCATCTGAAGTCCCGTCTCAGTCAACTCGTGAAGGAGAAGCACATGTCTGCTCGACGCCTGCTGTGCACGTTGACCGCGCTGACGCTGATCGTCGGCGGTGTGACGATCGCAACTGTCAGGGCCCTGCCGCTCGAGGTCGGCGTACTCGCGCAGACTGGCGCACCCAGTCGTATGGTGATACGACTCGCGGAGACGGCTCCTGCCGACGGCCTGCGAGAGGTCGTCGTGCCAGGCTCGAACGAGCGAATCTATCTGCATTCGACGCCGCTCGCCACGTGGGAGGATGTCTCGCTCGTGAAGATTATCAACGACGCCAACGGACAGATCGGCGTTACGGTGACCTTCGAACCTGCAGTCGCCGCGCGGATGGCGAGCGCCACCGCGGCACATCTTGGCAAGCCACTCGCGATTCTTCTCGACGGCCGGGTCGTGTCCGTTTCGACGGTCAGAGGACCGATCGGCGACAGCGCCATCATCACCGGGATCACGGCGGCATTGGCGCAGCAACTGGTCGACGCGAATATGGCGTGCCACACCAACCCGGCGCAATGCGCCGCCGCAGTGCTGCCCGTGCCGATTCACCAGGAGAGGCCACAGTACACGCCCGCTGCAATGGCGGCGCAGATCGAGGGCACCGTCGCCCTCGAGACAACTGTCCTGGCTGATGGATCGGTAGGGGACGTCAAGGTGGTCCGGTCGCTCGACTCGGAGCTTGGACTCGATCAAGAGGCAGTCAAAGCTCTCAAACTGTGGACATGGAAGCCGGGCACGCGAGGCGGCCAGCCGTCCAGTGTCACGGTCCAGATCGAAATGACGTTCACGCTCAAGTGTCAACACCCAAATTCCAACTCCCAACTCCCAAAGGGCTGGACTAATTGGGAGTTGGATCGTTGGGAGTTGGGAATTGACGGCTCTTTGGTCAGTCCACAGTCCAGAGCGTCAGCCTGTTCACGTCTTTGACGAAGATGCGTCTGCCGGAGAGCGTCGGCTGCGCCCACGTCTCGCTCTCAGCGACGGTGTAGCTTTTTAACGGCACGAACGCGTCCTGGCTTGCTCGCGCCACGATCAGTTCTGCTGTGTCGTTGAGCAGGAACAACAGTTCGCCTGCCTTCACGACGGCGGCGTTGGTGGCCTGCCGCGGTGGGCCGAGCCACAGCACCTTCCCCGTCTTCGCATCGACCGCGAAGTACTGCCCGCGGGAACGCTGCGAAAGACCGAAGACCGTGTCGTCGACGACGACAGGGTTGCTCAAGTAGAAGGTGACGTCGCTGGTCTGCCAGAGCGTCTCGGTCACCCACGTGCCATTCTTCTGACTGGGCCTGAACGCCATCAATCCATTGCCAGCCCCAACTATGATCGTGTCCCCGTACGCGATCGGCATCGTCCCGCCCATGCCACCGCCAGCCCACGTCTGCTTCCAGAGGACGGCACCGCTATCGAGTGACACGCCGATCACGTCCTCCTGTGTCACCGAGACGACTTGCGCTATGCCGCCGAGCGTCACGATGAGAGGAGACATGAAGAACCCGCCTGCACCGGCGCGCCATTTGACGGCGCCGGTGTTGACGTCGAACGCCGTGAGCGGTTCGTAGTTACCAGGGTGAGCGATGACGACACCCTTCGCACCAACCGGGGACGACGCTGCGCTGTAGAACGGCACTTCGGCCGGAGCGTCAGTCTGCCAGAGTCGCTTGCCGGTCTTGGCATCGAAGGCCGACAGGACGCCGCTGATGCCCAGCGTAAAGAGCTTGCCCTCATGAAAGAGCGGCGTCGCCTTCGGGCCCGAGCCGTGCGCGACCGTGGGACCGCTCGGCGTGTACGGCAGTGGATATGCGGATCGCCATCGCTCGGCACCGCTGGACGCATCGAGCGCGAGCAGGACTTCATCGCCGTCGCGACGCGCGAAGACGTAGACCGTGTCGCCGATCACGAGCGGCGTGGCGTAGCCCTCGCCGACCTCGACGCTCCAGCGTCTGGTCAGTGAATCGGGCCATGTCGATGGCTCGATGAACGCACTCGCAGAGCCGTCGCCGCTCTTTCCTCGCCACTGCGGGTAGTCCTGCGCGGCGCTCTGACCAGCGGCCGTCGTCGCAACGATCAATGTGGCGAACATGAGCGCGACGCGACGCGCGGCTTGATCGCGACGCCGACTCCGACTACGGTTGTACATGGTTACTGACTCTCGCGTCCGTTGTCGCACAAGCTCTCCCGCATCTGTCCGCAATCTCAGACGAGGCCGCGTCGACGAAGCCCGCACCCAACAAGTGGTCGAGGAAGGAAATCCTCGGTCACCTCATCGACTCCGCTGCGAACAACCATCAGCGCTTCATGCGACTCCAGTTGCAGCCGGAGATCAGCCTGCCTGGGTACGACCAGGACGACTGGGTGCGTCTGAACCGCTATCAACAGCGGACGTGGAACGAGATCGTCACACTGTGGTCCGCATACAACCGGCACCTGGCGTCGGTCATCGAGTCGCTCGACGACTCAGCGCTCGGTCACGTGTGGCACGCACCGGACGGTGACGTCACGCTCGAATTCATCGCGAGCGATTACGTACGTCACTTGAAGCACCATCTCGCGCAGATCGGCATCCACGCCTAGACGTTGGGCTCTAGACTTTGGGCTCTGGGCCCTGGGCTTTAGGCTCTCGACGCTCGGCGTGTTCCTCGTTCGCGGCTCGTTTCCGCAAGGATGTAGACGGCCGGCCACATCATCACGAGCGAAAGAAACCACAACGGACGCGGATCGTCGGCGGAGACAAGGAATCCGTCTGGCCCTGGATCCGGTGGAACCAGACCACCAAAGACCAAGGACCTCTCGAGACCCTGCGAGACCAGGAACGTTGCGCTTGCAAGCACCATTACGCCAAGCACGGTTGGGCCGAGAGGCAGCGACGAAGCCTTGCTCCCGCGATAGGCGCCCCACGCCGCGGGTAACAGCACCAGAAAGGTTCGGAAGAAACGCGGAAGCACGACGAAGACCACGTGGTACTGCAGTGACGGATTCTCCGGAGGCTGCCCCGCCATGACCGTCCCCATCGTCCCGAAGAAGACGACGACTGCGAACATCAACACGGTCGGCCCGACGGTTCGTCGAGAAACGCGCCCCAGGACAAAGCCGCACGTCCACGACCAACCGACGAGAGCGAGGCACTCGCTCCCGATCCGCACGGCAAGATCAATGACGTCACGCCGCCAACCTGGGACCGCCAGGTAAGAAAAGTCCCAGAAGCGCCAGTAGATCGAGATGTATGTTCCGGAGGTCCCGCCCCACGAGCGTGTTGCATAACTGAGCAGCAGCCCGATCGGGATCACCACGCTCGCCAGCATGAACCAGGGCCGCCACTCACACCACAGAACGGCCTGACGGCGAACGACAAGCCCGACAACTTCACGCAGCCCACGTCCCGCGCCCGTGCCGCACTCCGCGAGATCACCACGTACCACCTCGCGTTCGTCGTCGTCGAGGAGGCGCGACAGACCGTCGACCATCCACCAACAGAGTCGCGCCATCGCTGGCCCCTTCACTTCGACACCGACCAGGCGACGCCGCGGCTCACCCGCATCACAGCGTTGTAAAACTCCGACAGCGGCCTGCGCCCCTTTCGGCGTGATGCGCACCATGCGCTTGGGCCGACCGCCGCGCTGAGGTGTCGGAGCGCCCATCGACGTCTTGACCAGACCCTTCGACTCCAGACGCTCAATCGTCGTGTAGAGCGCGCCGAGGGAGCACGGACGACCGGTCGCATCCTCGATTTCCTGGCGGATCGTGACGCCGTACGCGCCCTCTCCGAGACGAGCGACCGCGGTCAGCATCAGGTATTCGAACTCGCCGAGTTGCATTACTATCACATTGTAGTTGTAATCGACGCCGGCGTCAAGGAGCTAAGCAGTCCGCTGAACCACATCGAACGTCAAATGTGGCGAGAAGGGGGTTCCATGCGAACGCATCTCATCGCCTTGGCTGCACTTCTGGTCCTGTCCACATCGGGCATCGCATCGGCCCAGAGCCGGCAATGCCTCCACGATCAGCTCGAAACGCGCGCAGATCGCACGCGACGGGAGAAGGCGTTGGAGCTGGCGGACGAGATCAACAGAGCGCAGGGAGTGGCGCGTCGCTTCGGCGCGCGGCCAGGTCAGGGTCCATACAAGCCGCTCGATGAGCTGTTCAATCTGCCAGACACCCCCGAGGGGTTTCGCATTCAGCTGCACACCGA
Organism: uncultured Acidobacteriota bacterium; assembly: GCA_963818645.1. Lineage (GTDB taxonomy): Bacteria > Acidobacteriota > Vicinamibacteria > Vicinamibacterales > UBA2999 > Gp6-AA40. The sequence goes on from CAWFTF010000027.1 coordinate 23,404, forward strand.
TGGGACGACCTACTCTTTCTCGATCAAGGACACACGCGATCCCTGTGGCTATGCCGTATTCTCTGACCAGAGTCTCGACATCTACGAGGCTGTCCCTTCCCCTCGACGAACTGGTCCGAGACTGTTGACGCAAGAGTAAGGAGTGAGGCCATGCAGCGGCTTCCTGCGCGACGCGTGACCCGGTGGATGTACTTCGCGGCGGTCATCGCGACTGCGACGACTGCGTCGAGCGCGCAGGAACAAACGCCGGCACCTCCCCCGCCGTCGTCCGAAGCAGAAGTGAAATTCGAAGTCACTTCGGTCAAGAAGAGCGGCCCACCGGGACAGGCATTCACGCCCTTCCGATTACTACAGGGGGGACGCTTCAGCATGGGACAGATGACTGTCGGGTCGCTGATCACCCTCGGCTACGGCATTCAACGCTATCAACTCGTTGGTGGTCCGAATTGGATGAACACCGACCGCTTCGACATCAACGCGGTGGCGGAGGACGTTCCTCCGCAACCCACGCCGCCCGGTACGCCGAATCGCATGCAGCTCCTGGTGAGGTCGCTCCTCAAAGAGCGCTTCGCGCTCGTGACTCACAATGAAACGCGCGAGCTTCCGCTGTCTTACCTCGTGATGGCGCGCGAGGACGGCAAACTGGGTGAGCGCCTGCGTCCCTCCACCGTTGACTGTCGCGCGCTGATGGCCGCTCGCGGCAGGGGAGGCAGGGCCGGCCGAACCACCCAAGTTCGACGAGGTACCTCAATGCGGTATGAGGGGAGGAATGGGTCGGCTGATGGCTGGAAGCGTACCGATGGCGAACTTCGTACAGATGCTGTCATCCGATGCTGAACCGCCCCGTGTATGACCGCACGAAGCTGACTGGCAACTTCGACATCCAGCTCGAATACACGCCCGATCAGATGCCGCAGATTCCACCCGGTGTCACACTGCCACCGGGACTCACGCTTCCTTCCCCGGATGGCCCGTCGCTCAACACCGCACTGCAGGAGCAACTCGGCCTCAAGCTGGAAGCCACGCGCGGGCCCGTCGACGTGCTCGTGATCGACTCGGTCGAGCAGCCCACGCCCGACTGAGGCTGTTGAACGCCCGCCACGCCCCGGCCATAATTCAGCGCACTCGTACGGCCACGTCCTTCGACAGGAGACGTCCATGAAGACCGCTGTCCTCTGCGCACTTTTACTGACCGTCCTGAGCTTCCCCGCGTTGACAGCTTCACCGACCGCGAAGCCGGAGGAAGTCGGCCTGTCCTCCGAACGCCTTGCCCGCATCAACCAGATGATCGAACGCCGCATTGCCGCAGGCGACCTTGCAGGCGCCGTCACGATCGTCGCGCGCAAAGGCAAGGTGGTGCACCACTCGGCACAGGGCATGATGGATCTCGACTCGAAGAAGCCGATGGCTTCCAGCTCGATGTTCCGCATCGCCTCGATGACGAAGCCGGTCATCGGCGTCGCTGTCATGATGCTCGTCGAAGAGGGCAAGCTTCACCTCAACGATCCGGTCAGCCGCTACATTCCGCAGTTCAAGGACATGAAGGTGGCGATGCCGGTCGCGACGACGCCGCAAGGCGCGACGGGCGGGCGCGCGGGCGGAGCCGGATCTGCGCCGCCGCGCTTCTACACTGTCCCCGCCCAGCGCGACGTCACCATCAAGGATCTCCTCACGCACGTGTCGGGCCTCGGCAGCGGACCGATGGGCAACAGCGACATCGAGAAGGTCGCTCGCAAGGATGGCGAGACGCTCGCGGACTACATTCCGCGACTCGGACCAACAGCGCTCGAGTTCCAGCCAGGCTCGCGCTGGACCTACAGTCCCGGCGCCGGCTTCGAGACGCTCGGCCGCGTGATCGAGGTCGCGTCCGGCACGAAGCTCGATCAGTTCTTCCGCACGCGCATCTTCGATCCGCTCGGCATGAAGGACATCACGTTCTGGCCGACCGATGCGCAGATGCCGCGAGTGGCCACCGTCTACGCTCGCGGAGCAAACGGACTGACGAAGACCGTGATGCCGAACGACACGATGTCGCGGAACGTGTACTTCCGCGGATCGGGCGGTCTCTACAGCACGGCGGAAGACTACATCCCGCTCGGGATGATGCTGGCCAACGGTGGTGAGCTCAATGGCAAGCGGCTGCTCAGTCGCAAGACGGTCGAGATGATGAGCGCCGCGCACGTCAAAGACACGCTGCCCGGCCGGCCGGCGGGTGAAGGCTACGGCCTCAGCGTTCGCGTCGTCACCGACCACGCCGTTCGCGGAACGATGCTGTCCGACGGAACGTTCGGATGGACGGGTGCGCAGGGGACACACTTCTTCGTCGACCCGCGCGAGGAGTTGGTCGGCGTGCTGATGGTGCAGACGTCAAATGGTGAAATCCAGCGCGAGTTCGAAGATCTCGTTGCGCAGTCGGTGGTTGACTAACATGCTGAACAGACCAGGGAAGATCGCATTCGTTTTCGCATCGGCCAGTGTCCTTGCGCTGACGCTTGGCGTCGTCGCGCAACAGGGCCAGCCGCAGATCGGCATCGCGGCCGTCACGCTGAGCGCCGGTCCGTACACCTTCGATACCGCCGAACAGCACAAGATCCGCGTCGTCGTTGTGGCGCGTGGATTGGTGCACCCGTTCAGCCTGGCGTTCCTGCCTGACGGTGATGCACTGATCACGGAGCGCGGGACGAAGCTTCGCATCGTGCGTAACGCGACCGGCCCGCAGGCCACCGTCGATCCCGAGGCGGTGGCCGGCCTGCCTGCGTTTCCTCCGTTCCGAACGGGTGGTCTGCAGGAAGTCGCGCTGCACCCGCAGTTCGCGACTAACCGCCTGGTCTACTTCACCTACAACAAGGCCGGCGCGGTTGGACAGAACCCGAACCAGCGACAGAGCGCCGTCACGCTTGCGCGCGGACGATTCGACGGCAAGGCGCTGACGAACATCGAAGAGTTGTTCACCGGTGATTGGAACAGCGGCGCAAGCGGATCGCGCCTCGCGTTCAGTCGCGGGTTCGTCTACATGACGACCGGCGCGCCGTTCGACGAGAAGGCGCAAAGCACCGACACCGTCTACGGAAAGGTTCTGCGCCTCACCGAGGATGGAAAGGTCCCGCCGGACAATCCGTTCGTCGGAAAGGCGGGCGCACGCCCTGAAGTGTTCTCGATGGGACATCGCGATCAGTTGGGGCTGACCGTTCACGAGGCGACCGGAACGGTGCTCGCCGCCGAGCATGGGCCGAACGGTGGCGACGAGATCAACGTCATCCTGCCAGGCCACAACTACGGCTGGCCGAAATTCAGCTTCGGTCGCACCTACGAGGGCCCGCGCATCTCCGAAACGCCGCTCGGCCCCGGCATCGATCAACCGCTCGTGTTGTGGATCCCATCGATCGCGCCGACCGGGCTCACCTTCTACACGGGTGACAAGATTCCTGCATGGAAGGGCAATCTGTTCGTCGGCAGCTCGCGGCGTGGCGAGGTTCCGCGCACCGGAGGACTCGAGCGAGTGGTGGTGAACGACAAGCTCGAAGAGCTCCGCCGTGAGAGCCTGCTCACCGAGCTGCATCAGCGCATTCGCGACGTGCGTCAGGGACCGGATGGATTGCTCTACGTCATCACCGACGAAGACGACGGCGCGTTGTTGAGGATTGAACCCGCGCAGTGAAAGTGGAGCTTCGAACCTTCAGTGCGGCCCGCCGCGGCCGGCCCGGCACTTCCTTTCGGCCGGCGCATGATCAGCACGAGCGGAATCAGCACGAGGAACAAGAAACCGAGCAGACGGAAGATATTGACGAACGCCACCATCGACGCCTGCCGTTGAATCATCCCGTAAAGCGCGACGTACGCCTGGTTCGTCGCGCTCACGATGTCCGAGCCGCCGGCCATGAATCCGGCCTTCAGTTGCTCGAGGACACTCGTCGTCGTCGGGATCGAATGCGCTGACGTGCTCGCCAAGTAGTGCGCTATTTGCCTGCCGCGTCCGCGCCAGCATCGTGCCGGTGATCGCGATGCCAACGCCGCCGCCGATGTTCCGCATCAGATTGAACAGACTGGTCGCGTACCCCATTCGCTGCGGCGCGATCGTCGCCATCGACACCGTCGTCAACGGCACGAAGAGCAGCGCCATGCCCGCGCCCTGCAGAAGCTGCGGCCAGAAGATGTCCCAGTAACCCGCCTGAAGATTGAGCTGACCGAGCCAGATCATCGTGATGCCGCCGATGAACAGACCGAGGGCCAACAGCTTCCGCGCATCGATCTTGCTCGTCAACATGCCGACGATCGGCATCATGAAGAGCGACCCGATGCCGCGCGGCGCCATCGCCTCTCCTGCTTCAAGGGAGGGATAACCGAACAGCGTCTGCAGCATGATCGGCAGCAGCACCAGACTGCCGTACAGCACAAAGCCGAGGACGGTCATGAGGAAGACACCGACGGAGTAGGTGCGGTCGGTAAACAAGTGCAAGTCGATGATCGGCTCCTTCGACATGAGCTGTTGCACGATCAGCGCGATCAGCCCGATGGCGGAGATGATCGCCAAGTGTCGTGATCATCGTCGACGCGAACCAGTCTTCCTGCTGCCCCTTGTCGAGCACGAACTGCAGCGCACCGATGCCGACGACCAGCAGACCCATGCCCCAGTAGTCGATCCCACTTGACTCGCGTTTCAGGTACGGCGGATCGAACACGTACAGCTGCGTCATGATCAGCGAGACGATGCCGACCGGGAGGTTGATGTAGAACACCCAGCGCCAGCTGTAGTTCTCGGTGACCCACCCGCCGAACACAGGACCGAAGATCGGCGCGACAACAATGCCGAGTCCCCAGAAGCCCATCGCGCGCCCGCGCTCCTCCGGCTTGAACGACTCGAGCAGCACGGCCTGCGAGAGCGGCTGAAGCGCTCCGCCGGTCGCGCCCTGGATGATGCGGAAGATGACGAGCGACGCCAGGTTCGGCGCAGCTCCGCAGAGGAACGACGCGAGCGTGAAGCCCGAAGTCGACCACATGAGCAAACGCTTGCGGCCGAACTTGCTCGCCAGCCAGCCGGTCATCGGCAGAATGATCGCGTTGGCAACCAGATACGACGTCAGCGCCCACGTCGCTTCGTCGGTCGTTGCCGACAGATTGCTCGCGATGTGCGGCAGCGACACGTTGACGACGGTGGTGTCCAGCACCTCCATGAAGGTGGCGAACATCACCGCGAACGCGATGAGCCAGGGATTGACTTGCTTCTGTGTCACTCGTTGTGCGAAATTCAGAATGCAGAATTCAGTGAATGGCATTCTCAATTCTGAATTACCGTGTGTACACCGTCGGGAACGACTGACATGCCCGGGCGCAACAGGTGCTCCGGATCCTGTCCTTCGTCGAGCAGAATGCGAACGGGCACGCGCTGCACCACCTTCACGTAGTTACCGGTGGCGTTGTCCGGCGGCAGCAGACTGAAGCGTGAGCCGGTCGCAGCCGCGAGACTCTCCACCTTTCCGTTGAACTCACGGCCACCGTACGCGTCAACCTCGATCGTCACGCGCTGACCGGGCCGCATCTTCTCGAGCTGCGTCTCCTTGAAGTTCGCCGTGATCCATATGCGGTCGAGCGGGATCACCGTCATCAACGGCTGCCCCTGCTGAATCACCTGCCCCATCTCGACGCCCTTGCGGCTCACGATCCCTTTTATGGGAGCCTTGACGGTCGCGTACTCGAGATTCAGCTCGGCCTGCTTGACGATCGCCTTGTTCTGACGCACCTTGGCTTCGGCCGCGGCCAGTCGCGCGCGAGACGCGGTCACCTGCTCCGGCGCCGTCTGCGCTTCCTTCAAGTGGGCGGAGGCCTGCTGACGTCCGACGCCAGCCTGCGCGAGGCGGCTCTCGGCCACCCGAATACCCAACTCGGCTTCCTGGATCTGCGCCTGCGCAGATTCGGTCGCGGCTGTGTTCGTCGCGGCAGCCGCCACCGCTGCGTCGTATTGCTGCTGCGAGATCTCGTCCTTCGCCAACAGTGGCTTCAACCGCTCGACGTCCTTCGTCGCCTTCGTCGCATTCGCCGCAGCCTCACGCTGCCGAGCCTGCGCCGTCACTAGGCGCGTGCGAGCAACCTCGATGCCCTGCTGGGCCTCGAGATACGCGGCCTCCGCCCCCTCGACGCCTCCCTTGGCCGTCACCTCGTTGCTCGAGGTCGTGGTCGACGTAATCGGCACGCCGACTCTCGCCCCTGTCGCAGCTGCCTCGGCATCGGCGAGCTCGGCACGCGCGCGCTCGAGAGCGACCTCGTAGTCGCGCGTGTCGATCTCGACGAGCACGGCACCCACCTCTACTTCCTGATTCGCTTCGACGTGCACACGCAGCACAGTCCCGCCGACACGCGCCGCGATCGGCGTGATATGCGCATCCACCTGCGCATCGTCGGTGGACTCGCGCCCCGCGGCGATCCACCACCAGACTCCCGAGCCAATGGCTAGGAGAACGGCTACTGCGACAAGAATCCCAACACGCTTGCTCATTTGGTTACCGAGCCTCCGAGGTACTTGGCCACCGCCTCTTCGGCTGTTCCGAGGGATCGCGCGAGCACGGCTTTCGACACGTTGAAGCCGTAGAGCGCGGCGATGTACTGCTCGCTCGCCTGTGCGACGGCCTCCTGCGACTGCACCACCTCGATGTTCGACGTCACACCGGCGGCAAATCGATCGCGTGACTGCGTCAACTGCTGAGCGGCCAGCTCTCGTCCTCGCGTCGCGGTCTGCAGTCCTTCTTCGGTCGCCTTCAGATCGAGGAAGGCCGTGCGCACGTCGTAGTAGATCTCTGCCTTCGCGTCCTCAGCTTGAGCACGCCTCGTCCGCAGCTCCGAATCGGCTTGGGCGAGCCGCGCCTGGACACGTCCGCCTTCGAAGATCGGAACGCTCAGGGCTCCGACGATGCTGAAGGTGGGAAGAGCGCTACTGACGTGCAGCCCGATCGCACCGTAGTCCGCTGTCACCCGCACTGACGGAAGTGCCTCGCCAACAATGGCCCTCCGCGCAGATTCCGCTTCCTGAACGCGTTCTTGTGCCGCCAGATAGTCAGGACGCTCACGGTACGCCCGCGCGAGCGCCTCTTCGAGTGTCATCTCGGGCACGGGAACAAACGGGATCTCCTGACTGAGCTCGAACAGCTGTCCCGGGGGCAGACCGATGACTCGCGCGAGCTGCAGCTTGGACTTCTCGAAGTCGTTGGTTGCGGCGGTCACACGCTGGCGCTCGGTGATCATTCTCACTTCGGCGCGCACGACGTCGATTCCAGCGACCAGTCCACTCTGCCGCAGACCGAGCGCCTGCTGATGAAGCGTCGTCGCCGTGTCGAGCTGGGCGCGAGTGGTCACCGCGCGAGCCTCGGTTGCCCGCGTCTGCAGGTACAGATTCGCGGCAACCAGGACGACGAGATCGCGCGCGCTGCGAGCTGAATGCTTTGCGGCGGTGAGTGAATGGTCGGCCGCGCGAAGGTCATTGACGGCGCTCATGTCGAGCACCGTCTGCGTGAGGAAGAGGCGCGCATCGAACACGCTGAATGGGCCGACGATCCGCGGGAAGTCTTCGCGCAGCGGGAAGCCGAACGCCTCGAGGTTCGTCTTCCGGCGCTCCTGCGAGACCCTGCCGCTCACGTGCGGAAGGAGGTCGCTCAACGCAACGGCGCGATTGCCCGTCGCATCATTGGCGTCTTCCTCGGCGAGCAGGACACCGAGGTTGTGATCGAGCGCGCGCTTGATCACATCGAGGACGGAGAGCTTCAGCGTATCGGAGGTGACCGTCCCTTGCGGGACACCTCCACCAAATGGGCTACCGGGCGGCAGCGACGGCCGCACCTGGGCAAATGACGCAACCGGAAGGAAGACGCAGGCGGCAATCGCCACCAATCGAAAATGCTGTCTGGAAGTCACGCGAGACGTGCCTCAGTGAGACCGCGGATGAGAAGCAACCGGCGGAGATCTGAGTATGGTTCAGAGGCTGTGCCTTGAACAACCCGCGGGGCGGTTAGTGGTTGGTGGTTAGTGGGAGGTGTCCACAATTCGTGGCTGGCCAGCTCGGCCTACCACCTACCCTACTACCTACCACCAGCCATTAGGTGAGCTATGCGGGCTTGGCCTTCAAAACACCGATCTGGACGAGCAGCCCGGTGAAATCGTAGATGCGGCGCTCGCGCACGATCTTGCCGTTCTCCAACTGGTAGAAGAAGACGGCCGGCATGATGAACCGCTTTCCTGTCGGCTCCAGCCCCAGGAACTCGCCGATGTGGGTGCCTTCGAGTGAGACCACCATCACGGCGCTGTTCCCGTCGATGATGAGGCTTTCGACCTTCGTGGTCAGGTCGAGGAAGGCGCCGAATATCACGCGAAACGTGCGCTCTGCGGCCTCGGGCCCGGTATGCACACCGGCCGTCGGGCTATCGATCACCGCGTGGTCCGCATAGTCCGCCGCGAGTGCTGCGGCGTCGAGGTCGTCGTGCGCGTCTTCGTGATGCTTGAAGAAGTCCAGCATCTGCTGACGCGTCATGCTGCCCTGGGCTTCTGCAGCGCCGGCAACCGTCTGGTACTTGCTGGTCATGATGCCGCCTTCTCTCTGGGCTGACGGATGACGGGCGGATTATAGCGGAAGCCCATCCAGCTAAGATCGCCTGCAAGTCCCTTGATCGAAGGCAAAACGTGCAACTCTGCTGTAGCTATTGTTAGAATCGGCGAGATCGATGGCAAACCAAGGACCTCTGGCACTTGCCCGCGAGATAGACGAACTCCGCAAACAGTTCGAGCAGATCTCCACAGACGCGGACACCCTCGTCACTCCTCTGGGCCAGGAACAGTTCGTCTGGAGGCCCGGACCGAATCGCTGGTCGATCGCCGAGTGCCTCGAGCACATGAACGCGACCGCGAGATTCTATCTGCCTGCAATCGACGAAGGCATCGCTGACGCGATCCGCAACGGCGCTTACGCAGAAGGACCGTTCAAATACAACCTGTTCGGCCGCTTCTTTCCTCGTTTGATGGAGCCGCCAGCGCGGTTCCGCATGCGCGCGGCTATCGATAAGATGCCCGGACCCCAGCGTCCGAAGCGGGAGACGCTCGCGGGATTCCGTGCGTATCAGGTGCAGTACGTCGATCGCCTGCGTCAGGCCAATGGGCTCGACCTGTCGCGGTCGTGCGTGCGATCGCCGCTCGCGTCGTGGATTCGCATCCCGTTGGGATCAGCGTTCGCGTCGATGGCCGCTCACGAGCGGCGCCACTTGTGGCAGGCGCGGAAGATCATAGAGTGGGCGGGCTTCCCGGCGGCGTCGTAGCGTTATTGCTGCTGGCTCGACGACGACCCGGACTCGAGCGCAACGGCCGCATGTGAACGTCGCGGATCGGCGCCCCCTTCTACCTGGCCGTGCTCCTCGTCGATGAGCGCACCTGATGCGAACCCGTAGCGCAACTCACCCTTTCGGCCGATCTTCTGGAATCGATGACCGCGCGCCGCGAGCGTCTGCACGACCGCGCGCGGGAACCGGTCTTCGATCTCCACACGCGCACCTCGCCCGCCGACATCCATCGGATCGCGGCTGACCAGGAAACGTGGCGCCTCGATCGCCTGCTGCATCGACAGGCCTCCATCGAGGACGCCGGTGACGATCGAGTAGGTGGAGGCAGGAATCCATGCGTTGCCGGCTGACGCGACTGCCAGTCGCGGCGCGAGCGTGCCGCCCTTCTCCTTGAACACCAGCATCGGCACGTTGGCCGTATTGGATCGGCTGAGCGGCTTCAACTGGCCGTACGAACCGGGCGCGGTTCGATTCGATCGCAGATGGTTGTTGTAGAGAAAGCCGAGCCCGCGCGAGACGTAGAACGATCCGCCCCACGTGCTCAGCGTCTGCGTGATCGCGATGACGTTGCCCTCGACGTCAGCGACCACAAAGCCACTGGTCCCGCTGCCGATGCGTTCCGGCCCTCCGCCGATCTCGTCTGAATCCTCAGGAAACAGCTGCGCACGCTGCGAGTCGATCCGGTTGAACAAGTTCGCCGCGTGCATCGACTCGAGGTGTTCCTCGAAATCGACGGGCCACTGTGCAGGATCCGCGATGCGAGCCACGCGGTCGCGCACCTTCCACGATTCGATCAGGTAGTGCCAGTACTCGGCATCGGTCGCGGGCGTCGCATTCGCCTTCGGCGTGTAGTTGCCGAGCACCTGGAACGCCTCCAGCAACGACACCCCTGTGCTGACTGGAGGACCACCGGTGAACAGAACGTGACCGCGGTAGTGTCCCATGATGGGCTTTCGTTCGATCGCCCGGTACTGGGCCAGATCGTCATACGTGATCAGGCCGTCGTTTGTCTGCATATCCGCGGCGATGCGTCGCGCCAGCGAACCACGATAAAAGGACTCGGCACCTTCAGACGCGATCGTGCGAAGCGTCGACGCGTAATCACGATTGAAGAATCGATCGCCCACTTTAGGCACTCGTCCATTCGGCAGGTAGATCCGCGCGGCAGCGCTGTACTTCTGAAAGTACTGCCGGCCCTCGGCGATGCTCGACGGCAACGTCTGGTCGAGCACATACCCCTGTTCGGCATGCGCCACGGCAGGAGCAATCAGCTCGGCCCACGAGACGCGGCCGCTCCCATACTTCGAGTACAGATAGTCCATCCCGGCCACGACGCCAGGGATATTCGCCGCCACCGGCCCATCGCCAACGAGTCGTGCGCCTCGGAAAATCCGCGGGTTGTCCAGCGTCGCGGCACCCGGTGTCTGATCCTTGAAATCGATCACCGACGGTTCGGCCATTCCGCTGAGGAAGAGCACCGCCTGCCCGTCGCCCCCGATACCCGACGCATCGGGCTCGACGACGCCAAGCACGAACGACATCGCAATCGCCGCATCGACCACGTTCCCGCCGCGCGCCAGGATTGCCCGCCCCGCCTCTGACGCGAGCGGATGCGCGGATACGACGACGGCACGTGATGACGTGACGCGCGGCTTGACCAGCGGCTGCCGCGCAATCATCAGATCGATCACGTCCTCGAACGCGCTCTCAGAACGCGCCTGCTCGGCGCGCGGTTCGAGATCGGTGCGAAGTCGATCCCATTCACGCGCACTCTCGCCGCTCTGGTAGTACATGCGCTTCAGCGTCGCCCACACGCTATCGAACGCGCGTCGATACGGGCCCGTGGGCACGGAGGCCGGCGCTGCAAGAGCACGTGTTCCCTCGTCAACCGCACGAGGTGCTGGCACGATCCACAACCGGTACGTGCGGCCATCGCCGAAGAGTGCCGGTGGATCGTCTCGATCGCGCCGCGGATTGCCGTTGTAGACGGGATCGGGTTCGGGAATCTCACCGATCGCCAGCTGGTGGCCATCGGGCGACCAGGTCAGCGAGCCGCCATGCCTCGACACCAGCACCGACGGCGAAACCGGGCGGCTAGCCGCAAGCGAATCGACTTCGTTCAGCGAATCGATGCCGGTGACCCACGTCGATCCAACACCATCACGCACGGAGTAGTACGCCAGACGCGTTCCATCTGGTGACCACTCAGGGAAGCCGTCATATCCAGCCTGGCGCGCGAGTCGCACCGCCGGTCCGCGACCTCCACTCGACGGTGGCGTCGTGCGATCGAAGAGTCGCATCAGCCAGATGTCGAAATCGCCGTCATCGCTGTTGCGATTGGACGTGAACGCGATGCGGCGACCGTCCGGCGCCACACGCGGCTGCAGTTCATCGTCGGGCGATTGCGTCAGCCGCAACGGAATGCGATCGGGCTCCGGCCCGGTCGGATCGACCAGAAACAGGTCCCACTGCACTTCGTCTGCAGAGCGATGCGCGAAGACGATGCGGCCATCGGGAGTCCAGGAGGGCGTGCGCTCGTCGCCTTCGAGATCGAGCACGCGCTCCGGCAGCGAGCCCCGCACGTCGGTGAGATAGAGATCGAATCCCTTACCGCGGTCTGCAACAAAGACGATGTGTTTGCCGTCGGGAGACCAGGCCGGCTCGCGCTCGGACTCAGGAACGCGTGTGAGCTCGCGCGCATCGCGGCCGTCTGGCGTCGTGGTCCAGATGCGATCGAGGATGACGACGGCGAGGCGCTTCCCGTCGGGCGACCACGACGGGATCACGCATGCCGGTCGGCCCGGTCTGCGCGCTCGGCGAGAGCGCCAGCACGCACAACAGAATCGATGTGGCCAGGAGGCGGCCTGCGCTGGCTCGTTTCCTCGGAGGTGTGATCAGGCCGCCCTTCCTTCTGTGGTCATTATAATGACCGTGTGCTCGCGCTGCGGTACGTCTATGTCCTCGCGCTGGCCCTGTGGCTAGGCGGGATGGTCGTATTAGGCGCGGTCGTGGCGCCCACGACATTTCAGGTTCTTCAGGCCAGCGTCCCCGACTCTGGTCGTCTTCTCGGTGGCGCCGTCTTTGGCGCGATCCTCTCGCGGTTTCACTACGTTGCATACGGCGCTGGCGCCGCGACACTGGTGTCGCTCGCGGCGATGGCGCTGCTCGGGCCGAGGCCGCGTGGCTTCGCCGTCCGCTCGGCCATTGTGACGTTGATGCTGCTCGTCGCTCTGTACTCGGGCTTCGTCGTTCTGCACGAGGTCGATGCGATCCAGCAGGAGGTCGGCGGTCTGCCCTCGAGCTTGCCCGCAGGAGATGCGCGTCGCATTCGTTTTGACGAGCTGCATCAGCTCTCGACGCAATTGATGATGGCCAATATCATCGGAGCGCTGGTGCTTCTCTACTGGGAAGCCAGGGAGCCTTAACGAGTTCGCGGTAGGCAGTAGGCGGTCGGTAAAAGCGTTCATCGTGAAACACACCATTACGCTGATTCCGGGCGACGGGATCGGCCCCGAAGTCACAAGCGCCGTTGTCAGGATCCTCGAGGTCGCGGGGCTCCAGGTCGAGTGGGAGCCGCACGCCGCGGGCCTGCTCGCCGTGGAACAGCATGGCGATCCACTTCCACCGGTCCTGATCGATTCGATCACCCGCACGAAGGTCGCGCTCAAGGGTCCAGTCACCACGCCAGTGGGGGGCGGCTTCACGAGCGTGAACGTCGGACTGCGCAAAGCGCTCGGCCTCTACGCGAACCTCCGGCCCGTCTGGAACATCCCCTCGGTGCCCTCGCGCTACACGGGCGTCGACCTCGTGATCGTCCGCGAGAACACAGAGGACCTGTATTCGGGACTCGAGCACGAAGTCGTCCCGGGTGTGGTCGAAAGCCTGAAGATCATCACTGAGGAGGCCTCGGAGCGCATCGCGACCTTCGCGTTCGAGCACGCGCGCGCTCATGGCCGCAAGCGGGTCACCGCGATCCACAAAGCGAACATCATGAAGATGGCCGACGGTCTCTTCCTGAAAAGCGTGCAGAAGATCGCGACCCGCTATCCCGACATCGTCTGCGACGACCGCATCGTCGACGCAGCGTGCATGCATCTCGTGATGAACCCCACGCAGTTCGACGTCCTGCTGTTGCCAAATCTGTACGGCGACATCGTCTCGGATTTGTGTGCAGGCCTCGTCGGCGGTCTCGGTGTGGTGCCGTCCGCGAACCTCGGGACGGAGATCGGCGTGTTCGAGGCCGTGCACGGCAGCGCGCCTGACATCGCAGGAAAAAACCTTGCAAACCCGACTGCCCTGCTGCTGTCCGCCCTCCTGATGCTGCGGCACATCGGCGAAGGGCCGATGGCGAACCGCATCATGACCGCGCTCGGCGGCGTGCTCTCCGAGGGACAGGTCAGGACTCGCGACCTGGGCGGCACAGCGGGCACTAGGGAATTTGCCGACGCGATCTGCGCCAGACTGGCCGGCTAAACCCTTCGATCGTCAGGTTGTTCGGGTAGCTAGGGCGCGGGGTAGCTGGTATAGTGCTCGCAGCCGATGCTGGACGAGATCACCCGTGCCGTGCTTTCCAGAGAAGAGGTCGTGCGGTACCTGCAGGGCGGCCACGGCGGAAGTGGTCAGGTCGCTCGCGAACGGATCGAAGCCTACCTCGACGAGCTCAGGACCACGCAGCGGTATTCCATCTATCGCGCGCTGAAACACCCGCTCTACCCCATTCTGCGCAAGATCGAGCGCATCGGCGAACGCTACGAGCCGGTCAAGGCCGCAACGCGCGGTGGTCGCGTGGTGTACGCCTCGAATCATCGCAGTCACACTGACTACCTGGTCGAGCCGCTCGTGCTCGACGACAACGGCATCAGACCGCCGATCATCGCTGCCGGTATCAATCTCTTCGGCGGCCCGCTCGGTCTGATCCATCGTCACGTGACCGGCGCGATTCCGATCCGTCGCAACACCAAGGATCCGGCTTACCTGATCACGCTGAAGGCGTATGTCGCGGAGCAACTGCGCTCGCACGACTTCTTTTTCTATCCCGAAGGCGGACGAAGCTACAGCGGCGAGTTGAAGATCCCGAAGACCGGGCTCATGCACGCCGCGCTTCAGGCCGAGCATCCCGGGCTCGTCGTGGTTCCCGACGGCTGTCTCCTACGATCTGGTGCTCGAGGACCACGTGCTCGCTCGCCAGCGACGTAAAGCGGTCGCAGCGGCCGTTCAGTCACGAATTGGCGGAGATGGTGCGTTACGCGGTCGGATACCGGTCACGCGCGTTCGTCACGTTCGGAGCGCCGATCGATGTCAGCGGCGTGGATCCCAATTCGCGCCGTGCGGTCCTCGATCTCACACACGCGGTCATGCAGACGATCGGCCGCCTCTACAAGGTGCTGCCACCGACGGTTGTCGCTGCCGCGATGCGGCCGTCGATCACGAGGCGCGATCTCGCGCAGCGCGCCGACGCGCTCCTCGACACACTCCGCGGTAGTGATGCCAACCTGGGTGTCGAGAGTGGCGAGGAGGCGGTGGACGCCGCTCTCGAACCACTCGAAGCGCGCGGAATCCTCGTCGTCAACCGCGGACGCGTTCGCGTTCGGAATCGCACCGTGCTGCGCTACTACGCCCGGTCGCTGGACCACCTGCTCAAGTCTCCCTCCCGGACTCACTAAGCGCCTCACGTCACGGCCGCGTCGAGCCGATGTTCACTCTGCTGTCGCGAAGCAACACTCTCAAGCGTCTGGCGTCGGCGTACGGAATGGCCACGCCGGGCAGCTTCGCGAGACGCTTCATTGCCGGTGAACAGATCGACGATGCGATCGAGGCGGCGCGCGCGCTTCAGGCAA
Organism: uncultured Acidobacteriota bacterium; assembly: GCA_963818645.1. Classification (GTDB taxonomy): domain Bacteria; phylum Acidobacteriota; class Vicinamibacteria; order Vicinamibacterales; family UBA2999; genus Gp6-AA40. Next base: position 38,552 of record CAWFTF010000027.1, read on the forward strand.
AGGGACTGCTGCTGACGCTGGACTATCTCGGCGAGAGCGTCACGACCACCGATCAGGCCACGTCGGCAACGCGCGAGTACATCAGGCTCATCGACGACATCGTCGCGGCCAACATCGAACGCAACGTCTCGCTGAAGCTCTCGCAACTGGGCCTGGTGATCGATCGCGCCACCTGCGTTGACAACATGCGACGCATCCTCGAACCGGCGCGGCAGCACGAGTTTTTCGTCCGCATCGACATGGAGAGCTCGGCGTACACGGAGGTGACGCTCGAAGTCGTCGAGACGTTGTGGAACCTCGAGTATCGGAACATCGGCGTCGTCCTCCAATCGTGTCTGTATCGCACCGAGCGCGACCTGCGAAAGATGAACGAGATGGGCGCGCGAGTGCGCCTGGTGAAGGGCGCGTATCGTGAGCCGGCATCGGTGGCGTATCAGCAGAAGGAAGACGTGGATGCTGCCTACCTTCGCCAGATGCGGCTCCTGATCGACCACGGCACCTACCCGGCGTTTGCGACTCACGACGTCGCGCTCCTGGACCAGATCAAGAGCTACGCTGCCGAACGTGAGCTCGCGCGCGACAAGTACGAATTTCAGATGCTGTACGGCATCAGGCGGGATCTGCAGGCGTCCTACGTCGCCGACGGATATCGCATGCGCGTCTACGTGCCGTTCGGGCGCGAGTGGTTTCCCTATTTCATGCGACGACTCGGCGAACGGCCAGCCAATGTCTGGTTCGTGATCCGGGCGATTCTGGGGGAGAAGAGATAGTCCTCGGTCCCGTGGACTGTGCCCGCTACGTGAACGTACGCGCAAGATTCACGAGCGCGTCGCGACAGCGACACACGTCTTCGACAAACACGTACTCCTCGATGCTGTGAAGGCCCGCCCCGCCTGGTCCGAAGAGCACGGTTGGAATGCCGGCCGCTCCGAGAATCGCGGCGTCCGTCCAGAAGGTCATGCCCACGCGCTTCGCGGAGCAACCGGCTCCTGACGCTGACTGCATCAGCGCGTCAGGGAGTGAACTCGACGGATCGATCTCGTACGCGTCGCGACCGAAGACCAGCTGGGCATCCGCTTCGAACTCGGGATCTTCGCGTCGGAGCTGATCGAGAATCGCGACCACCTCCGTCAGCCCGGCATCCGCCGCTTCGCCCGGCAGCGTGCGCCGCTCGAACTGCAGTGACGCCCGGGCTGGATAGCTGCTCAACTCCTCCCCGCCCTCGATGATCGACGCGTGCAGCGAACCGGTACCCAGAAGCGCATGATTCGAACCGTCGCGAAGCTTCCTCTCGAGATGCTCGAGACGAGACAGGACGCGCCCCATCCGCATGATCGCGTCACGTCCGTCCCCCGGCCTGCTGCCGTGGGCCGCACGGCCTCGCGTCTCGACGGCAATCCACTGGAAGCCTTTGTGCGCGACAGCGACATCAAGGCTGGTGGGCTCGGTGACGACGGCCGCATCCGCGCGCCACGACTTGACGAGCGCATCGGCGCCGAGGCTCGAATGCTCCTCGTCGGCAACTGCCGCGATGACGAGCCTGCCCCGATCCAGACCGCCACTTTCAGCAATGCGACGCGCGGCGGCTACCATCGCGGCCACGCCGCCTTTCATGTCCTGCGATCCGCGGCCGAACAATTTGCCGTTGCGAATCTCGGGCTCGAACGGGCGAGGCATCCCCGCAACACCGACCGTGTCCGTGTGACCGCACAGAATCAGCGATCGACCGTGCTGGCGGCCCTCGAGCACGCCAACGACGTTCGGTCTCCCTGGTGCCGCTTCGGAAATCTCGACCGCGAGACCGTACGCGCGCAATTCGTCGGCCAGCCGGCGAGCGATGTCGGTCTCGCCGCGCGCGCCCGGCACGAGCGTGGGATTCACCGAATCGATCGCAACCAGGTCACGAAGCAACGTGATGACGGGATCGTCGTGGAACATGGAACGTGGAACCGGAACCTGGAACATGGAACTCGAACCAGGAACTGGGAAGCGGAGCTGTGTCATTCCGGGTTCCGGGTTCCAGGTTCCGCCGATAATCGAGTCGTGCACGGTACTACACCTCCAGCCTTCGTGACAGCGATCGCGTCCGGCGTACCAGACGCAGGCGGCCGTGCATTTGTCGTGGGGGGCTGGGTGCGAGATCGATTGCTGAACTCGATCCGTGAACCCGAACGCCCGCGGCCCGAAGCGCGAAGCCTGAAGTCCGACATCGATCTGGAAGTGTTCGGGATCGCCGCCGATACACTGCCCGGGCTGCTCGCCTCGTTTGGTCGCGTCGAGGCCGTCGGACAGAGCTTCCCTGTCTACAAAGTTGTCGGGCCCGATGGCGTGGCGATCGACGTGGCACTCCCGCGGCGTGAATCGAAGCAGGGGCGCGGCCACAAGGGCTTCGAGGTGCGCGGCGACCCTTTCATGTCGTTCGACGAGGCCGCACGTCGGCGCGATTTCACTATCAACGCCATCTCGTGGGATCCGCTGAGCGACGAGTACGTCGATCCGGTGAACGGCCGTGCAGATCTCGAACGGCGCCTTCTCCGCGCTGTGGACCCCGCGACTTTCGGCGACGACAGCCTCCGCGCTGTGCGCGCCGTGCAGTTCGCCGCACGCTTCGAGTTCACGCTCGACGAGAAGACCGCCGAACTCTGCCGGCAGATCCGGCTCGACGATCTGCCAGCCGAACGCATCTGGGGCGAACTGGAGAAGCTGCTCCTTCAGGCGGCGCGACCATCAATCGGATTCGCTCTCGCCCGCGACCTCGGCCTCCTCGAACAGGTATTGGCCGAGATGGTCCCGCTCATCGGCTGCGAGCAGGAGCCCGAATGGCATCCCGAAGGCGACGTGTGGATCCATACGCTGATGGTGATCGACCGTGCGCGCGAGCTGAATGACGACCTCGAGCGGCCTCGCCTGTTGGCGGTGATGCTGGGCGCCATCTGCCACGACCTCGGGAAGCCGTCCACGACGGCCTTCATCGACGGACGGATCCGATCGCTCGACCACGAACAAGCCGGTGTCGCGCCGACGATCAGCCTCCTCAATCGCTTGAACGTGCACACCATCGATGGCTTCGACGTGCGGCAACAGGTCATCGGGCTGGTGGCGCATCACCTGAAGCCGGGCATGCTCCAGAAGGCCGCCAACGTCGGCGACGGAGCGTTTCGCCGGCTGGCGCAGAAAGTGGACCTCGAGTTGCTCGCGCGCCTGGCTCGCGCCGACTGTCTCGGGCGCACCGGCACGTTCGACTGTTCCGCGATGGACTGGTTCCTGTCGAGAGCCCGCACGCTCGGCGTCGAGCATCGACCGCCGGCGCCTCTCCTCCTCGGTCGCCACCTCCTCGAGCTCGGTCTTCCTCCCGGACCGCGCGTCGGCGACGTACTGAAACAGGTTTACGAGAAGCAGCTCGATGGAGAGATTACGAGCGTCGAAGAGGGACTCGAAGAAGCGAAGCGAATTCTCGCGCGATCGAGCGAGTAACGGCGCACTCCCTCAGATCATCCCGAGCATCGACAGGTCAGAGTCCCGCCGCTGCGAGCGCAAGGCCGGCGCGCGGAGAGAGTCCGAGCGGCTGATATCCGAGCTCGCGAGCGGCCGCATCGCCGAAGAGCGCAGCGATGAGCGTCGCGTGATCGGTCGCGGACATGTACTCGCGCAGCACCTCGCGCGTGTATGCAAGGTCGTCTTCCTCGAGGCGAGGAGCCGTCGATCCGGCGCCGCGCATCGCATAGCTTTCCTGCGTGAGCATTTCACGGAGCGTGCGCGCCGCACCGTGACGCTGCACGTGCACGGCACGATAGACACACTGCTGCACTTCCTCGCGAACGAGCGCCACATCGTAGGTTTCGCTGGTCCAGAGAATTGCGGGCAGCCACGCGCGGCGGTACATCGCTCGCTGCTCGAACCGGTAGCTGAACTCGCTCGCGTATCGATTGGTCCAGCCTCCCTTGAGATCGTCGCTGACGACCAGGCAGGCGCGATAGTCGCCAGGTTCGTCGGCGAGCGCCGACGATGCGTCCGCAAGTGCACGCGCACCAACATCGTCCGCATCGATCGCAAGGAGATGATCCAGGAAGGGAGGAAGGTGGCCCTTCCCCATCGGGTTCATCGCGACGAGAGGGAGCTTCAGCTCGTCGCCCCCTCCCGTCATCGTCTGAATGTATTCGCGGAATCGTTCGATGCCACGCGGAAGGTCGTAGAGGTCCCGCTGAACCTTGAGCAGCGGGAGGTACTCGAGCGTCACCTCTGACGATTGAGATACGCCGCCAGGCCCGCCAGGCCGCCCACGATCACCAGGGCACGAACGACGCGGATCAGGCTGAAGAACCAGGCGATGCCGATTCCCAGCGCCGGCCACTGCACCCACCAGTGTCCCGGCGAGGTCATCAGGTTGATCAGGAAGAGGAACGCGAGAATGAGCGGCCCCTTCACGAGAAAGCCCAACGCGTGCAGTGTTCTCATGGTCTCAGCTCCATGTGACGAAGCGAAGGGTCTGGCGGTTCCGAGATGGTTAAAGGCTTTGGGCTTTGGGCTTTAGACTCTAGGCCGGGCTCTGGGCTCACCGGATGTAGCCGGCAAAGACGTCCGGGTCCACGTTGCCCCCGGATACTACAGCAACCGTATCCGGCTCGTTCACCCGCAGCGCCGCCGCCACCGTCGCCGCTCCACTCGGTTCGGCCACGATCTTCGCCTCGTAAAAGAGCCATTTCATCGCGGCCGCGATTTCTTCGTCGTCACCGTGACGACCTCGTCAACGAAGGCCTGAACGTGCGCGAAGGTGAGATCGCCTGGACGCAACGTGAGGAGTCCGTCGGCAATGCTGACGGTCGTCGCGAGCGCGACCGGAGCGCCCGCGGCGAGAGAGGCCGTCATGCGCGCCGCCCGAACCGGCTCGACGCCAACGATGCGAACCGACGAGCGCATGCGCTTGACCGCCGCGCTGACGCCTGCGATCTGGCCGCCGCCACCCATCGGCACGAAGATCGATCGGACTTGCGAGTGCTGCTCCAGAATCTCGAGGCCCGTCGTTCCCTGGCCGGCGATGATCCACGGGTGATCGAACGGCGGGACGATGGTGAGCCCGCGGGCCTTGGCGATCTCTTCCGCGCGCACCTTGCGATCGGTGGACGTCGTTCCTGCGAACACAACTTCGGCGCCGTGTCTGCGTACACCGTCGACTTTCACGCGCGGCGTCGTCTCGGGCATCACGATCACTGCCGGAGCCTTGAACGCTTCGGCCACGAGCGCGACCGCCTGACCGTGATTGCCGGACGAGTACGTGATCACGCCGGCCGCCCTCGCTTCAGGTGGGAGCTGCGCAATCATGTTGCACGCGCCGCGAATCTTGAAGGCGCCGCCAGGCTGAAAGCACTCGCACTTGAGATACAGGCGGGTCTGTCTTCGACGTGGGTCTGACCCGGGAACATCCGCTTCTACTTCCAGCAGCGGAGTTCTGCGGGCAAGCGTACGAATTCGTCCCGCAGCCAGCCGAATGTCGTCGAGTGATACCAGCGTGGACTCACGGACGCCACCTCGAGTCACGAAGCCAGTATAGTGTGCAGGATGCCGACGTTCAGATTCGCGGCCGCGTGTACGCTTGTCGCGGCAGTCGCGTTCGCCGCCTGCGGTTCACCCTCGTCTGGTTCCAGCGGTTCCAAGCGGCGACTCTCGATCGCGACGGGAGGAACCGGAGGCGTGTTCTATCCCTACGGCGGCGGCATCGCCAAGGTAATCACCGAGCATCTGCCGAACACCGAGGCCACGGCGGAAGTGACGGCAGCATCGGTGGACAACCTGAAATTTCTCAAGCAGGGCAACTCTGATCTGGCCTTTACCATGGCCGACATGGCACAGGATGCCGTGACGGGACGCGACGTCTTCTCGGACTTCGGCAAGGTGCCGGTGCGCACACTCGCCGTGCTCTATTCGAGCTACTCGCATCTGGTGGCACGAGCCGACGCTGGCATCTCTAGCATCGCAGACCTTCGCGGACGCGTCGTCTCCACGGGTGCGGCGGGATCGGGAACGACGGTGATCGCTCGTCGCATGCTGCAGGCCGCCGGGCTCGATCCGAGCCGCGACATCCGTGAGCAGAGCCTCGGCGTGGCGCAATCTGTCGACGCGATCAAGGACGGGAAGATCGATGCGTTCTTCTGGAACGGCGGTCTGCCGACAGCATCGATTCTCGACCTCGTGAACACGCCGGGCGTGAAGGCCAACTTCATCCCGACGGACACACAACTGCCGCGCCTCGAGCAGATGTTCGGTCCCAAGCTGTACTATCGCGACATCATTCCCAAGGCGACCTATAACAACGACGCGGAGATCCCGGTCGTCGCCGTGGCCAATCTGCTGGTCGCCTCCGAGGAGATGCCTGAAGCGCTCGCGCACGACATCACGCAAGTGCTCTTCGATCAGCAGGCAGAGCTCGCGGCGATCCATCCCCAGGCGAAGACGCTGTCTCTGAAGAGCGCGCTCACAGGCTCCCCGGTGCCATTCCATCCCGGCGCTATCCGCTTCTATCGCGAACGAAACGTGTGGACGGAACAGTAGTCGATGACGGGACGGGGCTGACAAGCCGCGCGGGGACGCGCGGCAAAGTCGCCGCCACACTGGGCTTTGCGCTCGCGGCCTACGCACTCTACTGGGTCGTGGGCATTGTCGATCCGCACGTTTATCGGGTCACGTTCCTGCTGGTCGCGATCGTACTGACGATCGTCGCTTACCCTTCCGGATCGACGAAGCTTCACGTCGCGTGGGATGGACTCTGGGTCGCGCTCACGATCGCCGCATTTGTCTGGCCGCTTCTCGACATCGATGCGTTCGTGAATCGCGCCGCAACGCCGAACACCATCGACGTGGTCGCCGGAGTCGTTGCGTTGCTGGTCGTGCTCGAGTCCACGCGCCGCACGACTGGATGGGTGCTGCCGGTGACGGCGCTCGTCTTCCTCGCGTACGCGGTCACTGGTCCTCTGCTCGATCGCGTCGGCCTCGATCTGATCGCACACCGTGGCTACGGGATCGCGCGGTTCGTCGGCACGACCTATATGACGCTCGAAGGGATCTTCGGCGTCCCTCTCGATGTCGCGACGACCTACATCGTGCTGTTCACGATCTACGGCGCCATCCTCGAGCACAGTGGCGCGGGACGATTCTTCGTGGATTGGACCACCGCCGCGATCGGTCGATCGGGAAAGGGCGCCGGCCCAGGACGAACCGTCACTGCTGCTGGCTATCTGCTGGGCGCAGTCTCCGGCAGCGGCGTCGCCAACACGGTGATGCTCGGCGCAGTGACGTGGCCGCTGATGAAGCGTGCGGGTTATCCGGCCGACACGGCGGGCGCAGTGCTCGCGGCGGCGGGGATCGGCGCGATCCTCGCACCACCGGTGATGGGAGCTGCGGCGTTTCTCATCGCCGAGTTCCTGCACATCTCCTATCTGGAAGTGATCGTCACGGCGGCGATCCCGGCGGCTCTCTACTACCTGTCCATTTTTCTGATGGTAGAGCTCGACTCGCGCCGACTGGGCCTTCGTGCGATCGACACCAATCTTCCCACGCTCGGCGTGCTGACCAGGCAGGGCTGGTTCCACTTCGCATCGATCGCCTCGATCGTCATCCTGATGATGCAGGGCTTCACGACCTTCCGCTCGGTGTACTGGGCGATGGTCCTGGCCATTGGCCTCAGCTTCCTGAATCGCGAGACCGCACTCACTCCACGCCGCCTCGCGGTTGCGCTCTCGTCAGGTGGTCGCGGCGTGTTGCCCGTCGCTGCCACCACTGCCGCCGCGGGCATCATCGTCGGCGTCGTCACGCTGACGGGACTCGGGCTGAAAGTCGCCGGATTGATCGTGGCGCTCGCCGGCGCAAACCTGCTGCTCACGATTCTCTATGCGGGGATCGCGGTCTGGATGCTGGGACTGGCCGTTCCGGTGACCGCGTCGTACATCATCGCCGCGGTGATGGTGGTTCCCGCGCTCGTGCAAGTTGGCGTCGCCGAACTTGCGGCGCACATGTTCGTCTTCTACTACGCCGTGCTGTCCGAGGTCAGTCCGCCAACCGCGCTCTCGCCATTCGCAGCGGCAGCGATCACGGGCGGCAGTCCATTCCGTACAACGATGCTGTCGTGGAAATACACGGCGCCGGCGTTCGTCGTGCCGTTTGCCTTCGCCATCGATCCGAAGGGACTTGGCCTGCTCCTGCACTCGACGCCCGGCAACGTTGTGTGGGCCACCGTCTCCACTGTTCTCGCGCTCGTTGCACTGGCTGTGGCGGCGAGCGGCTGGATGCGAACGGCCGTCTCTCCACTGGAACGCGCTCTGGCTACACTCGCGGCACTTCTTCTTTTCGTTCCGCGCGTGGCCTCAACTGTAACCGGCGGAGTGTTGCTGGTTCTGCTCGCGGCTCGTCAATGGCGACGAGCACCGGACTCTCGACTCTAGACTTTGCGTCTCTGGGACTTTGGGAGTTGGCAGTTGGGAGTTGATGAGATTTGAGATAGCTTGAGAGAGATATGGCTCGTTACACGCTCGTCTACGGCATTCGGATCGTCAAAGAGGGCACACTCGTCGACGCCACCGAGGGCCGTCTCACGCTGAAGGACGGCGAGACCGCCGGCCTGACTCTCCACACGATCGACGGCACGATCCCGCAGCTGCGTCGTGCGCTCGACCGGAGCCTCGATGCGTTCTTTGATTTTCTGCCGGGCGTGAGCGAGGAAGACAAGCGCGACTTCGACGACTCGTAATTCCTAAGCGGCTGCTTCCTGTCCTGAGCGGAACTCTTCGATTAATCCTGCGACATTGCCTGCGACCGAGTGCAGCGTCGGCGACCATCCGAGCGCGCGGGCGCGCGGACTCCGCACGACCTGATCGAGGGCGAGTGCGTCGGCGTATTGCCCCATCTTGTTGCGCGCTTCCTCGATTGGCACGTGCCGGACGTCCGGCTGCACCATGAAGTGCCGTGCGATCGCTTCCACGATGTCGGAGACGCGCTCGTCGGCTTCATCATTGGCGTGAAAGATGCCCGACGCCTCGGGATGGGTCGCGATTCGAACGTAGAGATCCGCGAGATCGCGGTCGTAGACGCACGGCCAATGATTGCTGCCGTCTCCAACCACGCGGACCAGCCCGTTTTTCGCGTTCTTCAGCAGGTCGCTGATGATCCCGCGCGCGCCGCCGTAGACAATGCCGGGGCGAACGATCGCGGTACGAATCTGACCAGCGCGTGACAGGCTCTGCACGAGCGCTTCGTGCGTAGGCCGCCAGGCAACCAGTGACGTCGGGTTGAGCGGTGCGTCTTCCGCGGCCGGACCGTCGGTATCACCAAGCACCCAGATGCCAGACGTGTAGATGAAGCTCGCGGAGCGTCCCGCATCGATGCGCCGTCCCGCTGCGCCAAGCAGCGTTTCGATCGCGCGACGATCGACGTCCACCGACTGCTTCGATCGATCGAACGCCGCGTGCACGATGACGTCGGACTCTTCCGCGGCGGTGACGTAACCGGTGGGCTTTCCCAACTCGCCAACGATTGGACGGCCACCGCGAAGCGTGACGTGTTCGGCCTTCTCTGGATCGCGAACGAGCGCGGTCACACTGTGACCCGCCCGAAGTGACGCTTCCAGAATCGACGACCCGACGTAACCTGTCGCGCCCGTTAAGAAGATGCGCATGACGGAGCCGTTTATTCTAGCCGGTCTTGGGTTCAGATCAGATATCCCACACGCGCTCGCCATCGAAGAACGTGATGATGCCGTCTTCACTGACCTTGAGCACGGGACCGAATCGACTGGCAGCCAATGCCGCGGTCGTTCGCGCCCCTTCCACCACGCCACTCGCGTCCGACTCGGGAGTCGAGGGATGCCGCAGGATGGCGCCCGCAGCAAGCAACCTGCCTGCCCGATCCATGACGATCGCCCCGTCGAGCGACGCGAGGGCGGCAAGCACGTTGGGATCCAGGTCTGTGATCGAGCGTCCTTCGAGCAGATGGAGCAGGTCTCGGCGCGACGGGCCCGAGCCATGATCAACGCTGCTTTGTGGGGTGTCGAGCCGGTCGGCGGGTGCAACGAGTTGCGACACGGCTGTCTGAGCGTCGCGGGTTACGACAAAAAGGGCGCCTTCCCTCGTGTCCGCAAGATCGAGCGCCATTTGAAATATCCGCATCGCGAGTGCATCGTCGCCCACCGCCTCCGCCCATAGGCGGTACTTGGCCTGCAGATCGAGGAGGTGCCATCTCGCGCCTCTGAACGTGAAGAGCTCAGCGCCTTCTGCGAACACTTTGATTTCGCGCGACGGGCTCAGCACCGCGCAGATGTGTCCGTTTTGCAACGTCGCCTTCGCGTGGGGCTGGAATGCTTTGGCGCACGGGACTTGAAGGATCTGGTTCCGGCAGGCCTGCGTGCCCCATCGCTCGATATCGATGAGATCCAGCAGTCGTCCTTCGGAGTTGGCGAGGAACACCGTGCGCATGCCATCGGCGAGCCGGTAGAAGCTTTTGATGGTCGTCAGCGACTCTGTGTACGCAGGCGCCGTCGATGACAAGGGCATGCCGGGACGCAGCGGATCTTCGGACGTCCCCAGCAGCAGGACGCCCGTGGAAATCGGCCTGTTTTCGTAACTCGAGAGGGCGGCAACCCGGAGTAACTCGATGATCGACGCCACGCGGTCAGCGCGCGCCGCGCGTGCCTCGATCGCATACGACCGCTTGTCCAGAAAGGCGCCAACGTAACGATCCTCGATCGCACCGCGAAACAGGTCGCCACGCTCCGCGATGATGCGCGGGTTGAGGATCGCGCTGAATCGCGCCGCCAGCACGGCTCCAATCGCCTGCGCCAGCCGGACCTCGTGTGCTGTAAAGACCCATCGCCCGGGAACCCGCAGGGTGTACCTGGTGCCGAACCACCGCACGATGAGCGCTGCGGGATTTGCGGATGGCTCGATCGCAAGCCGCCCATCCGACGACACCGACGGGGTCATCTCGGTGTCGAGAGTGGCGCGCTCGAAAAACTGCAGCAGTGCCGACTGCAACAACGTGTCGTAGGCGGCGCCTACGGCAAGCGTCGGCGGCGGTGACTGAGATGACATCAGGTCAGGTCCTCCGGATCATAATTCACAGGTGCGCCGGGACACGCTTGTCGACTTCTTTCAAGACCTCGTCCAAATCAGCGGAACCTTTCTCACGTTCGACGATGGCTACCGTCGGCGTGAGTATTCCTACGTAGACGCGGGCCGCGTGGCCCGTGGATTTGCAGCCCGCCTCGCCGCTGCCGGGCTCGCTAAGGGTGACAAAGTCGTCTTCTGGGGCGAGAACCGTCCCGAGTGGGTGGTCTGCTATTGGGGTTGCCTGCTCTCGGGCATCGTCGTCGTTCCCATCGACTATCGCTCGACCATCGACTTCGTCGAGCGGGTGAACAGCCAGGTTCGAGCGCGCGTGATCCTCGTCGGCGACGACGTAGACCGCGAATCGCCACGGAGCTTCCCGCACGTCTGGAAGTTGGCTGACCTCGACTGGACGGCCGACGGGCCGATGCCGGCCGTGCCAATCGCGCGCGACGATGTCACGCAGATCATCTTCACGTCGGGAGCGACGGCCGAGCCGAAGGGCGTTGTAATCCGTCACCGGAACGTGCTCGCCAACATCGTCCCGGTGGAACGCGAGGTGATGAAGTACCGGAAGTACGCGCGACCGTTCCACCCGCTTCGCTTTCTCAACCTGCTGCCGCTCAGTCACATGTTCGGGCAGTCAATGGCGAGCAGCATTCCCCCGATGGTCCGCGGCACGGTGATCTTCACTCGCAGCTTCAACCCGCACGACATCCTCGGCCTGATCCACCGGCGGAGGGTGTCGGTGCTGGTGTGCGTCCCGAAGATCCTCGGCGTCCTGCGCGAGCACGTCGTGCGCGCGTTTCCGGAGGCGGCCGATCCCCCTCCCCCCGGCATCTCGATCCCGGGTCGCTGGTGGAAATACCGGCGTGTTCATCGAGCGTTCGGTCTGAAGTTCTGGGCCTTCGTCGTGGGCGCGGCGCCGCTGCCGCCCGACCTCGAGGAGTTCTGGCGACGGCTTGGCTTCGCCGTGATTCAGGGATACGGGCTGACCGAGACGGCGCCGATCGTCACGCTGAATCATCCGTTCAAGACGAGCAAGGGGTCGGTGGGCACACCGATCGAAGGCGTCGAAGTCCGCATCGCCGAAGACGGCGAGATTCTCGTCCGCGGCGAGAACGTCACAAGCGGGTACTACGACTCGGGATCCGGGGCCCGGGGCCCGGGATCCGATCTCGTTCCAGGTTCCGAATCCCGGATCCCGGATCCCGGATCCCGAGTCCCGAGTGTCGAGTCGCGTGTCCTTGACAGCGAGGGCTGGCTACACACCGGCGACATCGGCGAACGCGATGCGCAGGGGCGCCTGTTCATCAAGGGACGCAAGAAGGAAATGATCGTGAGGCCCGACGGGCTGAACGTCTTTCCCGAGGACGTCGAACGCGCGCTCGAAGCGCAGGCCGGTGTCCGTGAGTCAGCCGTCGTTGGTGCCGTCGATGGTGCCGAAGAACGCGTGCACGCGGTGCTCGTTCTCGAGCCCGATGCGCACGCTGACGCGGTCATCCGGCACGCGAACGCACAGCTGCAAGAGCACCAGCGCATTCGCACGTGGTCGATCTGGCCGACATCCGAGTTGCCTCGCACCGAGGGCACGAAGAAACTGAAGCGCCGCGCGATTCGTGACTGGGTTCAATCCGGCAGTTCGAGCGCCCCCGCGGCGACGGCGGACACATTCGAAGCCTTGCTCGAACGATTCGCGCACGGCCGCGCGCTCGGCGGATCGACCACCCTGGAGGAGCTCGGCCTGAGCTCGCTCGAACGCGTCGAGCTGATGGTCGCGCTCGAGGATCGCTTTCAGACGCGCATCGACGAGGGGCGTTTCTCGGAGATCTCGAGCATTGGCGATCTCAAGCAACTGGTCGAGCACGGCTCGACCACAGAACCGGTCGACGAGCCCGTAGATTTTCCGACATGGAACCGCCGCTGGCCCGTCACGTTGATTCGACGGCTCTCCCAGGCGACATGGATTCTTCCCCTCGCCCGTGTGTTCGCACACGCGCGAGTCGAGGGCCTGGAACATCTACAAGGTCTCAGCGGATCTGTGGTGTTCGCCTCAAACCATCAGAGTCACTTGGACGTACCGGTGATTCTGTCCGCGCTTCCGGGCAGATGGCGGGCACGGGTCGCGCCGGCGATGGCCAAGGAGTTCTTCAAGGCGCACTTCTTCCCGGCTGGATACACATGGCGCGAGCGTTTTACCAACGGGCTCAACTATTACCTCGCCGCGTTCTACTTCAATGCGTTTCCGCTGCCGCAGCGCGAGGCGGGCGCCCGGCAAACGCTGCAGTACATCGGTGAACTCACCGGCGAGCGCTGGTCGATCCTGATCTTTCCCGAGGGGCTTCGCTCATCGACCGGCGACATCAAACCGTTCCGCGGCGGCATCGGCATGATTGGTTCTCGCCTCGACATTCCCATCGTTCCCGTGCGCATCGACGACGTCGACAAACTGCTGCCGGTGGGCGCGACGTTCATACGACCCGGCCGCGTGCGTGTGGCATTCGGCGCGCCGCTTCGACTGCAGGGATCGGACTACGCGGATCTGGCGTCTCAAGTGGAGCGGGCGGTTCGCACGCTTTAGTCTCCCCTCAACAGCGCGTGCTCTCACGCGATCATCGACTTTTAACCGCTGAAAATACGGAACTTGCAAGCGACGACGTGCTGTGGCACCCTAATTGCTACTTTCGTACGGCCCCCAGCCGGACATTTCGGTCACAAGGACCCTGATTGAGCAAAGACGATCTGATTGATATGCAAGGAACCGTGGTTGCGGTTCACTCGGGCGGGTTGTACCGCGTGCAGTGCGACGCCGGGCATGAAGTGCTGGCGCAGTTGAGCGGCCGAATGCGCCGCTTCCGAATCAAAGTCGTTCCAGGAGACCGCGTCACAGTCGGTGTATCCCCGTACGACCCGGTCCGCGGCATCATCACATTCCGAGCTAGATAGCGCATTCAGTTGAGCAGTACCCCTTCACCATCGAAACGAGGCGGCCGCCGTCAGCCGCCACATCGCCGATCGACGCGGCCGCACAAGGCGCCGGCGCCTGAGCCAGCCGTGCTGGCGTACGAGTCCACGCCGTTCGATCCGGCACCGATCCCTTTCGACAAACTCGCACTCGACCCGCGGCTGTTGAGCGGAATTCGTGATCTCGGTTGGGCGGACACGCGCCCCGTGCAGAGCGGCGTGATTCCGGTGGCGCTCGCCGGTGGCGACGTGATTGCCTGCGCCGAGACCGGCACAGGCAAGACCGCGGCGTTCCTTATCCCCATCCTCCAGCGTTTCCTCAATGAGCCCTCGCCCCTGCCATCTCGCACCCGGGCGCTCGTGCTGGCACCGACCCGCGAATTGGCGGTGCAGATCGAGGATCAGGTGCAGGGGCTGACGTATCACACGACCGTGTCGAGCGTGGCTGTCTTTGGCGGCGTGCCAATGGACATTCAAGAGCGCGCGCTCCGTGCCGCCGTGGACATCGTCGTGGCGACACCAGGCCGCTTGATGGATCACATGCGACACGTGTCGACCGACTTCACCGGCCTGGAAGTCCTCGTCCTCGACGAAGCCGATCGCATGCTCGACATGGGCTTCTGGCCCGACGTGCAGCGCATCCTCGCCGCGCTGCCGGCCTCGCGCCAGACGTTGCTGTTCTCGGCGACCATGCCGGGTGAAGTGCTGAAGCTTACTCAGGAGTTCCTTCGCGAGCCGAAATACATTCAGGTGGGACGCCGAGGCGGCCCGGCGCAAACGATCTCGCACGCCGTGCAGACGATGGCATCGGGCGAGAAGACGCAGTGGCTGGCGCGCTGGCTTCGTGAAGACGCGATCGGCCCTGTCCTGATCTTCTGCCGCACCAAGATCGGCGCCGAGCGATTGGCGCAGCGCCTGAGCGTAATGGGCATTCGCGCGGCCTCGCTGCACGCGGATCGCACGCAGCAGCAGCGCATGGCGGCAGTCGAGGGTTTCAGGACCGGCACGTACCCCGTCCTCGTTGCCACAGATGTCGCCGCACGCGGCCTGGATATCGACGGCATCGCTCACGTCGTCAACTACGAGGTGCCGGATACGCCCGAGGCGTACGTGCATCGCGTGGGCCGAACGGGACGAGCCGAATCAACCGGAAGCGCCCTCACACTTGTGGCGCCCGAAGAATTACGCGCGCTTCGCGCGCTGGAGAAAGCCGTTGGAGTCCAACTTCAGTAACGGTCCGATGGGCCCACCTGCCGAGGATCCACCAGGCGGCGGCGAATCGTCAGGACAGCCCGCTCCCCTGCCGGAGGCCACGGGCGCTGTGCGATTCAATTCGTGCCGCTGGCAGCAACCAGCCGAGGAAGGCAACGCCGCATTCTGCACGCACCGCGAAGTGAAGCCCTACGCGGGCACAACCGGCTTCGATCCCGAGGCGTGGTGCGTGGACTGCCAGTACTACAAGCTGCGGCGGGCACCGAAGAAGCGGAACCCAGACGACTACCGCTATTAGCGGCTTCGCCAGTCAATTCCCAATCTCCAACGCCCACCCTCCAACTTCGGCTCCGAATCGATTGGGAGTTGGGCGGTGGGAATTGGCAGTTGCGTTCAGTCCGAGAACTCGCGCGCGAGGTGAACCCACTCGCCGTTCGGCGCGAGTTCCTGATAGGCCTTCCAGTGCAGTCGCGCCTCTTGTGACATGCCGCTCTTCTCGAGTGACACGGCCAGGTAGAAGTGCGCGTCCGCGTACGTCGGGTTGACGCGGAGCGCTTCGCGATAGCACTCCTGCGCCTCGGTGTAGTACCCGAGGTCGTGAAAGATGTTTCCGAGATTGAAATGCGACTCGAAGACACCCGGCTCGAGTGCAATCGCGCGTTCGTAGAGAGCCTGCGCTTCCGCCATCTGGTTGCGCGCGTAATGAATGTTGGCCAGATTGATCAACGCAGGCACGAGATACGGATCGATCTCGAGCGTCCGGCGATAGGCTTCCAGCGCCTCATCGAAGTGCCCGGGGTCGCCATCGTCGAGTGACGATGCCAGAGCGAACTCCTGCTCGGCGATGCGAGCATCCTCCGGCGTGGTGGCTCCCATGAGCGTGGCGAGCGGCGGCGCCTCGGGCCGCTTGAGCTGAAGAATCTTCGCGGGTTGCGCGTCGAGCCGGAAGTCGAATGTCAGCTGCCCGTGTCGGGACGCCAGCAGATTGCGCAGAACCGCACGGAAGCTCACGCCCTCTCCCAATTCGGCATCTGCCTGCCGAATTGTCGCCAGGTCCCCGAACGCGTAGAAGACCTCGCCATGAGCTCGATGAGGCTGGATGAGGCCCCACTTCTGCATGTAGCGAAGATGGTCGTCGCGCAGGTGCGTGTGTCGCTCGAGTACTTGACGACGCGAAACAGCGCTGGGACCAGGAGTGGCCACGGCGTCCTCACTATAATCCACTCATGGTGCTTGCGGGCGATGTCGGCGGAACGAAAACGTTGCTGGGACTGTTCGAGCCGAGCGCCAGGCGGCCCACCCCGGTGGCCACGCGCAGCTACGAGACGACCGCCTATTCATCGTTCCTCGAGATGCTCGACGCGTTCCGCCGCGACGTGCCACCGTCTGCCCGGCTGCGCGCGGCCGCGTTTGGCGTCGCAGGCCCCGTCGTCCACGACCGGGCGAAGCTGACCAACGTCGGATGGACGATCGCAGCCGCAGACATCCGTTCTCATCTGGACACGCCGCACGTCGAGCTGCTGAACGATCTCGCCTCGATGGCGCGGTCGATCGAGGTGCTTACGCCTGAGGAGCTGCTCGTGCTTCAGGAAGGAATACCTGATGACGAAGCCAGCGCGGCCGTGATCGCTGCCGGAACAGGGATGGGCCAGGCGTTCCTGCATCGACGCAACGGCCGGCTGCTGCCTTCTCCGTCCGAGGGAGGGCATGCCGATTTCGCTGCCCGCACCGACCGCGAGCTCGAGCTCGTTCGCATGCTGCGCGACCGCGACGGACGCGCGGAGGTGGAACAGGTGCTCAGCGGACCTGGCCTGGTGAACCTCCATCGGTTCACGCATCGTGGAGGCGAGTGCGAGATCGTCACCGACCTCGACTCGCCTGACGCGCCGGCCGCCGTGTCCAGAGCCGGACTGGGCGGACGTTGTCAGGGCTGTGCGGAGGCGCTGCGCATGTTCGTCAGCGCGTACGGTGCCGAAGCGGGTAACCTTGCGCTCCGCGGCCTCGCACTCGGTGGCATTTTCGTCGGAGGCGGGATCGCTCCAAAGATTCTGCCCGCCATGCGGAGCGGTGGTTTCATGAAGGCGTTCCTCGACAAGGCACCGATGGCGGACATGCTGACCAGGGTGCCCGTGAAGGTGATCCTGAACGCTGAGTCAGGACTCATAGGCGCCGCGACGCGCGCGAACGAGCTGGCGCAAGGATGACGACTCGTACCCAGGCTCAGCGTTACACGGTGCTGACGACGGTGAAGCTGCTCAGAGCCTCCGCTTCTGATTCGAACGTCTCGAACACCGTCGACAGTCGGCAGATCGCCAACAGATCCTGCACCTTTTTGGTGAGGTTCAGCAGCTTGATCTGACCGCGGTGTCGAGTCACCGTCGAGTACGATGACACGAGCTCGCCGAGGCCGGTGCTGTCGATGTACGACACTTCAGCCAGGTTCAGCAGAATCTGCAGGCGCCCCTGCATCGTCAGGCTGTTGATCTTGTCTTTCAGTTGCCCCTGGCTTTCGCCCGCCACGAGCCTTCCCGCCATGTCGAGCACGACGACGGGACCGATCGTCCGTTCTTCGATCTTCACGACTGTCTCCTTACAGGACTTGCCTCTATGCGTAGGGCGCGCTGTCCTATCGATCTAAACGCATGATGCGTGAGGTTCGAACGGTGGGACACTGCGAGAGTTCAATACGGCTCGACGAAGGAACGCGACGGTGGAGCTTAAGCCGAGGTAGCCGAAGGCCGATCCGTATACACAGTCCACTGGTTGTCGAGACGTTGTGCAAGATCAATCGGATCACCCACATGCACGGACCCGCGCGCGACCTGGTATGCCCACACCTGAAAATAGGTCAAGTTGGCGCCGCCGTAGATGGTCGAGAACGCCCCATCCACCGCATCCTGTCCGCACGAGACTTTGATCCGGCCTATTCGCGGCACGTGGAAGCGCGCGTCGGTCGTGAACCAGGCGCCTCCGATATACACCTCGGCGTATGCGTGGAAGTCCATGTGACCGTCCGGATCGGGAACACCGATGTCTGGTAGATGGCCCGTCACGTAGCGGGCCGGGATGTTGAAGGCGCGATTCAGTGCGATGGCGAGATGGGCAAAATCACGGCAGACCCCATAACCGCGTTGCAGGACATCCCACGCCGACAAATCGGGCCGGCCGGACATGTATCGGTACTCGATGTTGTCGTGCAGCCAGCGACTGATGGCCTGCACCCGCGGCATGCCGTGTTCGATCTGGCCGAATTGCTGCCATGCAAAATTCGTCAGTTTGTCGGAGTCGCAGTACCGGCTGGGCAGCGTGTACCGCAACAAGTGGAGGGGCAGCTCTCCTGGCACTTGCGGAAACGTGGCGACAAGACCGCTGTTATCCGGCTGGGAGGGCACCGCGACAATCGCGTCGTGCCTGAAGCAATTGGTGCCGTGCGCGAGCGTCACGCGACAGACATTGTTCCCATGGCTGTCGACGAAGTCTTCGAAGGGAAGCCCATTGCCGAGCGCCAGCGCCTCGAAAAGCACGACGTGGTTGCGGTCGGGATGCAGCTTGAGATTGAGAAGCAACGAGGCCGTGCCGGTGACTTCGTAGACGAGGCTGCAACCGACACGTACGGTGATATCGAAGTTCGGCGGAATGTTCTGCGGTTGCATGCCCGATCGACGGTACCACGATACGAGGCCGAAATCGTTAGGCACCTCGAAGGCACGAAAGTGTCGTTACTTTCTCATCTCATCAAGCGCCCTCACGCCGGACTTCATCGAGAGCCACCAGGTGGCCATGCAGATCGCCACGGCGGCAGTGAAACTGGCCACGATCATCGCCTGCCGCCCGGGCGTCAGGCGGAAGCCGGAACTGACCGCTTTGCGACATCAGATACATCGACGAGGGCCAGCCAACGAGGACGATGGTGACGATGATCAGAGCGACCGCCGCGATCATGAACATGACGCCGCCGTACGAGCCGGCAGCCTGCGTCGCGTCGGCGTTGAAGCGTGGGTAACGCGCGCCGAGGCCACAAGCGAGACCGACAAGCGCGAACGTCAGGAAGAAGATCGCTCCCCCCGCCACCAGCTTCAGGACGGGATCGACCCCGAGAAGTTGATTCGCCGCGATCGTCAGCGCCTCGGTAAAGAGGAACACGGGCAGCAGTGCCGTCCAGAACTTCGACCACAGGAAGTCGTGCATCGAGATGGGCGACGTTCGGATAATCCAGAACGCCGAGCCCTCGGTCGACACCGCCGGGAAGACGAAACGCACCGCGACGGTCGCCATCACGAAGCCCGCCATCCCGAGATTGATGAACGCGTACACGTTCTTGATGAACCCGCTCATGTACGGGATGCGGTCGAGATCGAGCACGCGGAAGTTGTAGAGATACAGCAGCACGAGCGCCAGCAGTGGCAGGAGCTGCACCCACTGACTCACGTCGCGCAGGAAGATCTTGACGTCCTTCACCAGGAGTTGTCGCCTCACTGGCGAGAGCGGCAATGCCGCAGCGACGAGGTCGAGCGTACGGAAGTGCGCGAAGCGGGTCTTTGGCGCCTCCTGCGATCGGCTGTATCCGGCAAAGTGCCATCGACCATGCGCGGCGCCGAGCATCACGGTGAACGCGCCGGCCGTCGTCCACAGCGCGCTCTGATGCAGCCAGTCGAATCCACCCTGCACGGCCGCGAACAGCGTCTCGCCCGCCCAGAACGATGGCAGCATCGGCGTGACCGGTGACTGCAGCGTCGCAAAGAAGTCAGTGATGTCCGGGAGCGATTCAACCCGTAGCAGCCGCTCCGGCTGAATGAACCTGAGAAGCAGCACGACCGCGGCCGCGAACACGAGCCCCATCAGCATCAGCAGATCACGAGCGCGCCGCGCTGGAAACACATTGACGACGAACAGCGTGCAGGCCGAGCCGAGTGCGACGGGGATGATCGAGAACGGAATGATGGTCGCAATCATCGTCGCGTAGAACGCATATGGTGCGCATCGGCCGACGCCGACGCCAATCAACACCGGTGCCATGAAGATGACGACCATCCACGACGCAGACCCAACGGTGCGTGCGAACCGAGCGAAGAACAGACGCCGCGCCGAGACTGGGCTCGCCATCAGCAAGCGCAGATCGTCGGAGAGAAAGAAGGTCGACAGCGCTGTGACAACTCCACTGAACGCGAGGAACGCGAGGAAGCTCAGAAAGAGCCAGGACAATCCGAGCCGCAGCAGGTAGTCGCCGAACTCCTCGTACGCGGAGAGCTGAGACGTGACCCAGTAGGCGCCATAGAACAGCGCGCCGGCGACGAGCACTCCAATCGTGCCGAACACGATGCCGCGAAGCGCATCGCCCTTCTCGCGGCGGCGCACGCGGTTGCGTGACGCCCATGCGTGGGGCAGCAGCAGGAAGAGGAACGGCTGCGTCATGGGCTCAGATCTCGTCGATTTCCTGCAGGGCGCTGCCGCCGGTCAGCTTGAGAAACACCGATGTCAGATGCTCGCCCGTGCTGCCACCAGCCATCTGCTTCACTTCGTCAACGGTACCGTGCGCGATGATGCGTCCCTTCTGAATGATGCTGACGCGGTGACACATCTCCTGCGCGACTTCGAGGGTGTGCGTGCTCATCAGAATGGCGACGCCGCGCTCGCTCATTTTCCTGAACACGTCCTTGATCAGCCGCGCACCGCGCGGATCGAGACCAACCATCGGCTCGTCTACGGCTACCGCCTGCGGACGATGGAGGAAGGCCGAGCTCATGACGAGGCGCTGCTTCATCCCATGAGAGAAGCTTTCGATCAGCTGATGCTCCCACTGGCTCAACTCGAAGAGGTCGAGCATCTCGCCTACGCGCGCCGGGACGTTGCCGTTGCCGAATCCATACAACCCGGCATGGAACGTCAGGAACTCGCCGGCCGTGAGCTTGTCGTAGATGAACGGTCGATCGGGGATGAAGCCGAGCGCCTTCTTCGCGGCCTCGGGCTCGGTCTCGAGATCGTGGTTGTCCACGAGGATGCGCCCTGACGTCGGCTTCAGCAGCCCGGCAATCATCCTCATCGTCGTCGTCTTGCCGGCGCCGTTCGGGCCGAGGAATCCGTGAATCTCGCCCGGCTTGACGTCGAGCGACACGCCGTCAACCGCCCTGAAGCGGCCGTACTCTTTCACCAGATCCTGAACCGCAATCATTGGGTGCTCCGCGTGGTCGCGTTGTTCTTCGTCGATCCGCATCGACAGCCGCTGGCAGCCGGACGCGGCAGATCGATTGGCAAGGCTGCCGCAGCAGCTGCTGCCTGTTCGGTTGCTCGCCCGACGATGACCCGCTCGGTACCGGGCACGAACTCGAGCTCGACGATGGTCATCTTCAGGCGGCCGATGAGGGGCAGGATGGCCGACTGGCGATCCAGTCCGCCGCGGGCGAGTCGCAGGTGCGTCGTGTCAGCCGGAAACTGATTGAGCGTCGGATCAACTGGCAGCCACAAACCTCGACCAGGCCGCTCGGTGATGTACACCTCTGGCCATGCGTGGTAGTAGAACGCTCCGTGCATGAACACGAGCCCGACGGCGATCCGCGCAGGGATGCCGATCGAGCGCGCCATGGCAACGAAGAGCGCCGTGTGCTCGTTGCAGTCGCCGACCTTCGTGCGCAGAACCTCGCGCGCTGACGGCAAGCTGACCGTTGGCTTCTTGTCGAGCAACCCGTTGACGTAACGCGTGAGCCGCTCGGCCCGATCGCGGTCGCCTTGTGCGCCGCGCACCGCCTGCTCGGCCTCCGCGCGAATCAGCGGGTCGTCGCTCTCGATCAGCGCCTCGGCGGCGAGATACTCACGCGCACGTGGATCGGCCGCGCTCGCCTCGAGCATCCGCGGATCCGTCAGCTCGATCACGTTGCCATCGATCCGCTGACCCACGCCATCGACGTCTTCGACCGACAGCGGTGCACCGTCGAGCCGCAGCTTCAAGCGGCGCACATCGCGCGGCTCGTCGATCCGTTCCGTGGTCTGCGGCACGACCGCTGCCGCCTGGAGAAGGTCCGCCTGGATTCGACTCGACACGGCAAGACCCTGCGCTCGCTCAGCGGGCTCACGCACGGTGATGAGGCCGAGCGGGCTTTCCTCGCGCACGACCTCGCCCGTATCCGTCACCCACGACGTGGTCTGCAACCCGCGGAAATCCATGTCCACACGGAATGCGGGCACGACGGTGTCGTTGGCTCTGACGATCGTGCGGTCGCCGACCCGAATGGACACCTTGGCGCTCTGAAGTGTGGCCGGATCGAGGACCGTCCACTCGTGGTGCGTGCCCGGCACGAGGCGCTTGTCGGCGAGAAGCCTGGAGAGGTTCTGCGTCACGACTGGGGCTTCGGGGAGATCGCGCGTCTCGGTTCGCGTGACCCCGCCAGACGTGATGGCGAGATTCAGGCGCCACATATTCGCGGCAGACGGACCGTCTACCGTGCCCTTCACCTCAATCGGACCCGTGCCCGGATCGAGCGAGAACTCGAAGCCGCGCAGTGTGAAGCTGCCGTCGACGCGGGCGATGGTGTGAATGCGTGCCGCTGTGTCCTGACCCAGGAGCAGCATCTGCAGGCGGCCATCCTCCTGCAGCTCGAATCCGTTTTCGGTTTTCGTGGTCTGGCTGACGGTGAAGCCGATCTTCTCGCCGCGGTAATACACGCCGCGCCACACTGCGGTGGATCCGTAGCGCGCAAGGTCGGTCGCTAGATTCGTCTTCGACGACTGCCCGTACGATCTCGCGACGAGCGTGGCCATGGTCGCCGCCCACGCGACGAGGACGAGCAACGCTATGGGTCGCGTGATCGTCCGCGGCAGAGGTTTCAGGATGTGCATCGACACCGATATCCAATCGGAATATCGGTGGGGGGGACTGAGGTCTGTAGGCGCTACGCTACGCCATGAACAGCGTCAGCGCAAACCGTGCATCCTCGTCAATCCACTGCCCGCCCTGCTGGAATCCGGCCTGCCGCCCCTCGCAGAGCACCTGCTCCGGTTCGTACTTGTACGAGCTCTCCGTCCAGATCCATTCGTCCTTCTGGAACTCGATTTCGAGATCGGCGGCCGCAATCCGCACGAGCTGCTGACGCGTGCTGACCAGGTGCATTTCGACCCGGCTGTGCTGCGGATTCCACACTGCGCGATGCGCGAAGCCGTCGAGATCGAATGTGCCGCCAGCCTCGTCGTTGATTCGACGCAGCAGATTGCGATTGAACGCCGCCGTCACCTGCAGCGGATCGTCGTACGCCAGCTGCAGTGCGCGTGGAGACTTGACGAGATCCGTGCCGATCAGCAGCGCGTCACCCTCGACGAGCGACCCGCGAATCCGGCGCAACATCTCGCGCGCCGCCGGCGGATCGAAGTTGCCGATGTTCGAACCGAGGAAGAGCACGAGCCACGCGCCTTGACTGCGATGCGTGGCGAGTCGAGCGAGACCTTCTTCGTACGTGCCGTGAAAGGTCGTCACCGGGTTGGCGGGCAGCGTGGCCAATCGCGCGCGCGCGCTCAGGAGCGCGGCGGGAGAGATGTCGATCAGATGCACGCGCCGGAATCGCTCGCCTCCGCGCTCGAGCAGTATCGCGAGCTTCTCGCCGTTGCCACATCCAAGCTCCGAGATGTTCAGCGGTCTCGGCAGCGGCTCGAGAATCTGGCGCGCGTAGCGCGAGAGCAGCGCGGTCTCCGCTCGCGTGACGCGATACCAGGGCAACCGGCAGATCGCGTCGAAGAGCGCCGAGCCCAGCGCGTCGTAGAAGTAACGAGACGGAAGCTGGCGCGGCGTCCGCTGCAGGTACTCCGCGACATCCGAGACGAAATCGGTGCGA
Organism: uncultured Acidobacteriota bacterium; assembly: GCA_963818645.1. Classification (GTDB taxonomy): domain Bacteria; phylum Acidobacteriota; class Vicinamibacteria; order Vicinamibacterales; family UBA2999; genus Gp6-AA40. The sequence continues at coordinate 62,631 of CAWFTF010000027.1, forward strand.
GCAGAAAGCGCAACCCCTTCCGATGGAAACAACATCACGCCTCCCCTGCGCATCGAAACGTGGCGTAGACGTACGGATAGCGTGGGCGGAACCAGTTGCGGAATCCGCGACGCACCAACGTCCGCGCCGTAAGCGGCGATGCCCCCTTCATCACGAAATGGTCACCGTCGAAGAATTCAGCTGAGTACTCCGGGTAGGTCGGCAGCGGCTCGAAGCCATCGAATGGCCCGAAGACGGTTGACGTCCATTCCCACCCGTTGCCAATCAGATCGTGTACGCCGAACGCGCTCGCGCCTTCCGGGTGCGCGCTCGCTGGTTCCGGATCCCATCGCACGAAGTCGAAGTTGCCCGGCACCTGCATGCCGATGGTCTCTCCCCACGGATACCTGCGCTCGCGACCCTCGGGCGTTCCAAACGCGGCGCGATGGTATTCGGCTTCGGTGGGCAGTCGCAGTCTCCGCCATCGCGCGAAGGCATGGGCTTCGGCCCATGTCACGTAGACGGGCCAGTCCATGGGCAGCACCACGCGTTCGAACATGCCGCGCCAGAACCAGCGATCGCCATCACGCTCCCAGAAGGCTGGATGCACGACGCCGGCCGATTCGATCCACGCCCAGTCCTCTGGCCGCCACCACTGCGGGGCGTGATAGCCGCCGGCCCGGACAAACTCCATGAACTGTCCGTTGGTGACCTTGAACGTGTCGATGCCGAAGCTGTTCACGTGAACCTGGTGCACGGGACACTCGTTATCCCACGCAAATGCGCTCTCGTGGAGGTCCGTGCCGAGCGTGGCACTGCCGGCGGGAATGCGCGCGTGAGACGGCTCGTCCGCTTCGGTCGTGGATGGCGTCTCGGTGCGATAGCCAACGGGCTTACGCTTGCACGAGTACGGCACCTGATGCCAGATGTAGCCGAGCGTCTCCTGATGCATCTCCTCGTGCTCGAGGATCGTCCAGAGCGCGCGCGCCTGGTCGAGCATGAGGTGACCGGGCCGCTCGAGATCGGCTGACGCAATCGCTTTCTCAATCAGGCGATCCGCCTCGTCGACGTACTGATGTACCTCGGTGCGCGACGGCCAGGCCGGATTTCCGCGGGCCACCGACGTCGCTTCGCTCTCCGGATCGATGCCGCGCGCGAAGATCGTCTCGAGGTGCTCGTCGACGCCCTTCCACCCGAGTGCTTTCTTGATCAACGTGTTCACGGAGAACGCCGGAATGTGTCCTTCGTAGAACACGACCGGGTTGCGCAGCGAGATCGGACGCTCGTAATAAATCGATTCGTCGAGCAGATCGAACAACTCGCGCGTCCGGCGCCGGTTGACGGCATAGCGCGCCAGGACGGCGGCGCGATCGAGAACGGTGGGTGGTCCAAGCTGAGGCATCGCGATTCACCCCGATCTATTCGAGCTTACCTTGACTTGCCGGAATAGCGGGCAGTACGCTCAATACGCAAGGGCTTCCACTATTCGACGCTCTGCGGTCGAGTCTGGTTACAGTGACCATCATCCTCAACGGCGAACGCTTCGAGCTCGACAGCCCGCTGTCGGTGACCGCGCTCCTCGCGAAGCTCGACATCGATCCGCGCCGCGTGGCGATTGAACACAACCTGAACATCATCAAGCGCCAGACCTATCCGGACGTCCTCATCGGCGAAGGCGACACGGTGGAGATCGTGAACTTCGTTGGGGGTGGGTAGATCTGCGGTAGGCGGTAGGCGGTTCACAGTTCACAGTTGGGAATTGGAAGTTGGCAGTTGGGAGTTGGAGATTGGGAGTCGTGGCTGATTCACCGTTCGTCATCGCCGGTCGCACATTCAAGTCCCGCCTCATCGTCGGCACAGGCAAGTACCCGTCGCATGCGGTGATGGCGCAGGCGCACGCGGCATCCGGTGCCGAGATGGTGACCGTTGCCGTGCGACGTGTGAACATCTCCGATCGCTCGAAGGAGTCGCTGCTCGACTACATCGACGACAAGATCTTCATCCTCCCCAACACGGCCGGTTGCTATACCGCGGACGATGCAATTCGAACGGCGCGCCTGGGTCGCGAGGCGGGCCTCTCGAACTGGGTGAAGCTCGAGGTCATTGGCGACGAGCGCACGCTCTTTCCCGACAACGAAGCGCTCATCGAAGCGACACGCGTCCTCGTGAACGAAGGCTTCATCGTCCTGCCATACACCAACGACGATCCGATCGCATGCCGGAAGCTCGAGGACGTGGGCGCGTCAGCGGTGATGCCGCTCGGCGCCCCAATCGGGTCTGGACTCGGCATTCAGAATGCGAACAACATCCGCATCATTCGCGAGTTCTCGAAGGTGCCGGTGATCGTGGATGCCGGCGTCGGCACCGCGTCGGATGCTGCGCTTGCGATGGAACTTGGCGCGGACGGTGTACTCATGAACACCGCCATCGCGGGAGCCGAGAAGCCGGTGGCGATGGCGGAGGCGATGAAGCACGCGGTGATCGCGGGGCGACTCGCGTATCTCTCCGGTCGAATCCCTCGCAAGATGTACGCAACCGCGAGCAGCCCGTTAGAGGGCGTCGTCGGAACGTAACAGGCGGATCTTCAGACCCGCCGACTCACTGCAACCCTAATAACTTCGCTGGATTCTGCTTCGACATCACATCCAGATCGCGATCGCTGAATCCGCGCGCGCGAAGCGCCTGGATGAACAGACCGAATCCGTCCGGCGGAAGCGGATTTCCCTGCTGACCAAGATCCGACGAGAGAATCGACGAAGCTGGTCCGACTTGCCGAATCGCATCCGCGATGCCGTCAAGCCGTGCGGCGGCTCCCTGACCTTCGGGATTACCGCCAACGAATTCGATGAATGCCCCCAGAGAGGCGGCTTCTTTCATCTGGGCGACGTTCATCAGCACCGGCGTCTGGATCGCGTGCGTGACGATCATCTGACGCACACCTTGCTGTTTTCCCTCCCGCAGCAGCATCAGTCCTTCGGCCGGCGCTGAGTGACCGGTCGCCAGCACCAGATTGTTCTTCGCGATCACCCCGATCACCGCCTTTACTTCCGGGAGCAGCTCTCCATCCTTCGTGACCGACACAAACGGACGGCTTTCCTTCGACACTCGCACCTGATTCTCGGCATCGAAGGTCGGCATCCAGACGATGCGCCCGAAGCTACCGGTGACGCGGGCCATGTGATCGACCGCGGCTGCGTTGATGCCGCCGACCGTCCGGTTGAGCGCGATACCGCCGAAGACCTCGATGCCGGGCACGACCTGCCGCACGAGATACGCCATGCCAGCCGTCGATTCCCAATGGTTCTTGAGCACGATGGCGCGCATGCCGCGCGTCTGCGCCAGCTTCGCGACGTCAATCGCGTGGATGGATCGCGGGCGATCGTCGGGATAGCTGTGGACGTGGACATCGATCGCGCCGGTCAGAACACCTGTCGTGGCGGGTGGCGCACTCTGGGCAAAACCAATTGCCGAGGCGGCGGCCAACGCCACGAGCAGTATGGCAATACCAATCGCATGATGCTGTCACGCGCCCTCCTTCAGAATCAGAACCTCCGTCGCCTCCACGTGCGACAGCAGCTGCAACGTCAACGCGAGACTTGTCAGGACGACTACCCGACGCCCATCTCCTCCCTGCCGCGAGGCGATGGCCGACAGTGTAGTTGAAGCACGCGGGGCGCGCTGGCGTCAGCGAGGAGTCCAGGTGGTCGCTGCGGCCGCGGGCGATACCGACAGGGTGGCGATGTCAGCGTCCACCATCATGGCCACGAGTCTCTCGAACGAGACCGATGGCTCCCAGCCGAGTACGCGCTTCGCCTTTGACGCATCACCGATCAGGTGATCGACTTCCGCCGGGCGCAGGAATGCCGGATCGATGCGCACATACTTCTGCCAGTCGAGGCCGACGTGGCCGAACGCGGTCTCCACGAGTTGACGCACCGAGTGCGACACGCCAGTGGCGATGACGTAGTCGTCCGCCTGGTCCTGCTGCAGCATCATCCACATCGCGCGCACGTAGTCGCCTGCGAATCCCCAATCGCGGCACGCGTCGAGATTGCCGAGCGGCAGGTGATCCGACAGACCAAGCTTGATGCGCGCAACACCATCGGTCACCTTGCGCGTCACGAACTCGAGACCGCGCCGAGGCGACTCGTGATTGAAGAGGATGCCGGAGACCGCGAACATGTCGTAGCTCTCGCGGTAATTCACGGTGATGTAGTGGCCGAAGACCTTCGAGACACCGTATGGACTGCGCGGGTAGAAGGGCGTCAGCTCGGTCTGCGGCACCTCTCGAACACGTCCGTACATCTCGCTGGACGAGGCCTGATAGAGCTTGATCGAGGTATCGACATGACGAATGGCCTCGAGCAATCGCGTCACGCCCATGCGAGTTGTAGTCACCGGTCAGCAGCGGCTGATCCCACGAGGCAGGCACGAACGACATCGCCGCGAGGTTATAGATCTCGTGTGGCTTGACGTCCTGGATCAGGCGAAGCAGCGACAACTGATCCAGCAGGTCCGCCGGCCGCAACGACACGCGACTCGAGCAGGTGCTGGATGCGCCCCAGGTTCGGCAAGCTGGAACGTCGCACGACGCCGATGACTTCATAGCCTTTCTCGAGGAGGAACTCGGCGAGGTAGGAGCCATCCTGTCCGGTGATGCCGGTGACGACCGCGCGTTTAGCCATGAATGCTGCAGTAGTGTAATTCTATGTCGTGAGCGCACCGCGAGTGGCGAGCCAGCGGCGCAGCGCATCTTGCCATGCCGGCATGCGGAACCCCGCTGCCTCCAGCTTCGCCACCGACAGCGCACAGTAGCGCGGACGCGGCGCCTTCAACGTCAACTGGTCCATCGTCACGGGTGTGATGTTCGGCCGCTCGTTTCCGATGAGTGACGCGACTTCGCGAGCGACGTCATACCACGTGGCGTGACCGGAGTTGACGCAGTGATACAAACCAGGCTCGGCGCCCGACATCGCCAGGTGCCGCGTCGCAGCCGCGATATCGACAACGTAGCCGGGCGACACGATCCGATCGGTGAATGCCCGAACCTCGCGACCCTGCTCCAGGTTGGCCACGATGCCGTCGAGCGTGCCACGGCGGCCGGTCCAGTTGGCGGGAGAGCCGAAGAGGCTCTCGACGCGGAGCACGTACGACTGCGGTGCCTCGAGCGCAAACCACTCGCCCAACAGCTTCGAGGCGGCATAGGTACCGCGCGGTGATGGCCGCACGTCCTCCGTGTACGGCGTGGTCGCTGCGCCATCGAAAACGAAGTCGGTGCTGTAGTGCACGAATCGAGCGCCGGTCTCGTCGGCTGCACGTGCGAGATTAAGGACTGCGAACGCATTGACGGCAAGTGCCTCGGTGGCGCGGTCCTCTGCGCCATCCACATCGTTGAAGGCGGCGCAGTTCACGATCAGTTGAGGCCTGGCTGCGTGCACGGCCTCGTTGACGGCGGCCGCAGCGGTCACGTCCAACGTTTGGCGTGTATGCGGAGTGACCTCGAGTCCCTCGAAGGCCTTGACCATGGCCGCGCCGAGCTGACCGTGCGCGCCCGTAATCAGGACGCGCGTAACGGGCCCGGCGCCTGTGACTGGTACACTGTGATCCGGCAGCGGCGAGGACATCTCCTCATCGTAATCCAGCCGTTGCCGTGCACAAACCATGGAACAAATCGACGTGGCCGTCATCGGCGCAGGAGTGGTGGGTCTGGCCTCTGCTCTCGCGATCGCAAATCGGGGCCGGAGCGTTTGCATCCTGGAGCGCGAAGCGCGTCCGGGCCTCGGCACCAGCACGCACAACAGCCAGGTGATTCATGCCGGCATCTACTATCCGAAAGACAGTCTCAAGGCGCTGCACTGCATGAATGGCGCGCGCATGCTCTACGAATTCTGCGCGCAGCACAAGATCCCCCATCGTCGCAGCGGGAAGCTGATCGTGGCGCGCGACGAGCACGAGGTTCAGGCGCTCGAAGCGTTGCTGGCGCGCGCGACCGACAACGGCGTTCAGGGGATGGAGATCGTGGAGCAGGCGTTCATCCGCGAGCGCGAGCCGCACCTCAAGAACCGAGTCGCCCTCTATTCGCCAAACACAGGGATGCTCAACGCCGAAGAGCTGGTACACACGCTCGCCAGGCTCTGCAAGGAAAAGGACGCATTTCTGCTTCCCGGATCGCCGCTCGAAGGAGCCGATACCGATGCGGATGGCGTCGTGCTGCGGACGCCAGCCGAATCGATCGGCGCGCGCACGGTGGTCAATGCCGCCGGCCTCTACGCAGACGAAGTCTCCGCAATGCTCGGTGGCAGGGAGTTTCAGATCTACCCGTGCCGCGGTGAGTACGCCGAGCTCGTGCCGGCCAAGCGCGACCTCGTGAACGGCCTCGTCTATCCTCTCCCCCACACGCATGGACTCGGCGTGCATATCACCAAGACCGTCGCCGGCAATGTGACGTTCGGACCGACTGTGAAGTATCAGGATCGGAAGGACGACTACGAGAGCGATCGCATTCCGCTCGAAGATTTTCTCGAGCCTGCGCGGCAGCTGCTCCCTGAGCTCAGGATGGAGGATCTGAGACTCGGCGGCAGCGGCATCCGGGCAAAGCTCCACCCTCCTGACGTGTCGTTTTCGGATTTCATGATCGAGCGGGACGCGGTGAACCCGCGCCTGATTCAGGTTGCAGGCATCGAGTCACCAGGGCTGACGTCGTGCCTGTCGATCGCGGAGCAGGTGGCGGGGTTGGTTGAGGAGACTCTCTAGATCACGAACTCGAGCGCGACGACGCCTTCACCGGGAAGCGCGTCGATCGAGGGATAGGTCCTGAAGTGGCGGCCCATCATGTAGCCCTCGCGCCAGAAGGGGTACGGCAGTCCTCGCATCTTCTGCTGCGCATTGCGTCCGAAGTACCCGGGTTCTGACTCGCCGTAGACGGTCATCAGGCGCGGCTCGCCGAGTATCGAAAACACCCGATCGCGCAGTGACGAGGCGTCATAGAAGCGCTGAAAGAAGTAGCGCCCTTCAGCGTCCGGCTTCGCGAGGTTGTACTCGTCGTAGTCGCGATACTGATCGTAGCCAGCCGCTGTGCACGGGAGCGTCAGGAGCAGTGTCCCTCCCGGCGCGAGCAGGCTTCTCACCTTCGCCAACGCCGGCCCTTCATTGACGATGTGCTCGAACACGGAGATCGAGGTGATGGCGTCGAAGCGTTGACCGTCCAGTTGGTTCGATTCAATCGCCACATCGGTGAAGCCGCACCTGCTCGTGAGCGACAACGCATCCGCCCACTGCCGCGTCGTCTCGAGATCCCGTGCGTCGGGGTTGACGAACCACGCCCGCTCGACGTTCGATCTCCGCACGTACGACAACGGAAGCAGCCTGGGCGACGAGACATCGAGATAGTTCTTCACGCTGCCGAGCCGCTGCAGCCGCGACCAGACCCAGTCGAACTCGAAATATCTGGTCGAGTCCATCGGATAGAGCGCCAGCCGACCCGCCTGCGCGACCAGGCCCGTGCCGTGCGTCACCAGTCGAACGGCGGCACTGACCGCTTCGAGGTGGAAGCGCATTCCCGGCGTGCCGATGGCCGCCGCGGCGACGGCGTATGACGGCACGAGCACCAGGCTGGCGAGGCCGTGCGCGGCAAGCGTCAGCGCGCTCGCCTGTTCGCATCTCGACGCGCCGCACGAGCACTCGCGGTTCGTAGCTCATCTCGATCGGAGGAAACGGAGATTGCGGAGGACTCGGATCAACACGGAGTCAGGGAGAAACGGAGGGGCCTTGCGTTGCCTCCAAACCCTCCGTCAGCTCCCGGACGCCCGGAGTTGCCACCAGCAGCGCGCGCCGAGCAGCGCGCGTGCGACGAGCCGCCTCGGGTTGAGCGCACCGGGTGCGACATGGGTCGAGTAATACAGATACGCGCTTCGATGGAATGCGCGAATCGACGAGCGCCTGGCCGTCTGACTCGATCGACCCACCTGGTGGACCGCGCTTGCGCCCGGCACATATCGAATCGTGAAACCCTGTCCACGCAGCCGGCGACAGAGATCCGCGTCCTCCCAGTACATGAAGAAGCGCTCATCGAATCCACCAGCGGCGAGGAACGCATCCCGGCGGACCAACAGGCATGCACCCGACAGCCAATCCACGACGACGCTCGACGCGCCACTCCGCGCGGCGTCTTCAACGAGGACGTTGCGCCTGGCGACCGGAAGAAACGGCATCAGGGCGCGCAGCGCACCCGTACGCCCGAACAATCCGGTCAGCATGTCCGGATCGCCGCGCGCGCTTCCCTGCACGCCTCCGTCCGGATCGAGAATCCGCGGTCCGACGATTGCGCAGGCCGGTTCGGCGTCGAGCACCGCGCGCAGCGTGGCCGTGGCGCCGGTGGATAGCTGACAATCCGGATTCAACAGCAGCAGCAGCGGCGCCCGCGACGATGCAACCGCCTGGTTGACCGCACGACCGAAACCGACGTTGTTCGCGTTGCGAATGAGCGTCGCCTGCGGAAACGTCTCCACCGCCGACGCGCTTCCATCCGTCGAAGCGTTGTCTACGACGACGGCTTCCCACGGAATCTGCGCGCAGTCCGTCTGCACCGTTCGAAGGGCCAGCGCCAGGTCTTGACCCGCGTTGTAGTTGACGATGATCGCCGACACCTCGGGCGTCAACGGCCGCTCCCGGCAAGTTCCGCATCGAAGCGCTTCTCACGCAACTTCGTCGACAGCCACTTCGTCTCGAGCAACGGTCGAAGGTGCGCGGCGTCAACGCGGCGCGTTCGCTGAACATGCCGGCGCTTCCGCAGCGCTCTCGGCATCCCGGCAAGAGCCGCGAGCTTCGCGCGCATGAACGGACCGAGCGCGCCGGCACGAGTGAAATGCACGGCCGCGGCTGCCACATACATCACGTGGCTCGGCAGCGTCGTCAGCAGCAGCAACGGCGGCGTGTTCTTCACGTAGAGCCATTCGAGGTTGCGCTGCCCGTGATAGATGGCGAATCCGCTGGCCCTCCCGATCGTCGGGCTGCCATGATGTCGAACCACAGCGTCGGCAACATAACGGCAGCGATAACCGAGCAGGCGCGCACGGTACGAGAGATCGACGTCTTCGTGCGACACGAAGAAGTCCTCGTCGAATCCACCGAGCTCGTCGAACACGCGCTTCGGCATCAGGCAGGCGGCCCCACACACGCCAAAGACTTCGGTGGACTCGCGCGCGACGTCGACGCTCGCACCATGGTGGCGCTTGAACGCGCCGCCGGCCGCCAACATGCTGTCGCCTGCGCTGTCGATCACGCGCGGGTCGTGCATATACACAACTCGCGACGTCACGAGCGCGAAGCCAGCGCCCTCATCGACGCCACTGAAGAGCGTCTGCAGCCAGGTCGATTCCGGCACAGTGTCGTTGTTGAGGAGCGCAACGAATTCGCCGCGCGCCTCCCGCACGCCCGCGTTGTTGCCACCCGCAAATCCGCGATTCTCAGACAGCGACACGACTCGTACCGACGGAAATCGCTCGCCCACGTACGCAACCGTGCCGTCCGACGACGCGTTGTCCACGAGGATTGTCTCGATGCGCACGCCCACCTGCGCCGCCACTGCAGTGAGGCAGGCCTCGAGATACTGGCGGCCGTTCCACGTGACGATCACGACCGAGATGAGCGGGTCTGATGTCATCCTTCAGCCACTCGCTGGTAGACGTCCAGCGTGATGCGCGCGGTTCTCTCCCACGTGAACATCGCCGCGCGCGCGAGACCGTCGTCACGAAGTCGGGCTCTCAACACAGGATCGGTGATCACGTGGACGATCGCGTCTGCCCATCGCCTGGAATCGTCAGGATCCAGCAGCATGCCCGACTCTCCCACAACTTCGGGAATCGAGGCGGCTCGCGAGGCAAGCACCGGCGTTCCGCTCGCCATGGCCTCTACGAGCGGGAGCCCGAAGCCTTCGTATCGCGACGGATAAACAAGCGCAGCGGCGCCGCGGTAGAGCGAGCGCAGCGTCGATTCCGAGACCGCCCCAAGTCGCACGATCGCGTCGGGCACACCACTGTCGGCGGCGGCGGCCGCGAGTCGATCGCCAATGCCGCGATCGACACCTGCAAGTACCAGGGAAGGCGGCTGCGCCTCGAGTCGCCTGCGTGCCTCGATCAATCCGCGGACCACCACGGAGAGATTTCGCCGCTCGTGCAGATCGCCGACGTGCAGCAGAAACGGCGCGACGATTCCCGCTGGCAACGACGCGGCGACCGCACCACCCTGGTCGAAGACCGCCGCGGCACCCAACGGCGCCACGGTGATGCGATCGGGAGCGATGTCGTAGGCGGCCGCAATCTCGCTGCGTGAGAACTCGGAGTCGGTCAGGATGTGCGACGCCGTGCGCGCGCTTCGCCGGTAAAACGCCCGGCGCAGGCGGTCACGGCGATAGGGATACCACTCGGGGTGTCGCTCGTAGCTGACGTCGTGGATCGTCAGGACGACGGGCACGGCGGAATACAGGGGTGCCGTATAGGCGGGGGCGTGAATCAGATCGACGGCCGCGCGGCGAGCCGCGCGTGGAAGGCCAACAGCAGCCCAACCCAGGTTCGTCGGCGGATGCCACGGCTCGGACACGTGCGGCACCCCCGCAGGCAGTGACGCGCCTGATCCGCCAAGAGCGACCACGTCGAGCGGGGCGCCGATCGAGAGAAGCGCCGGCACCAGCTCCGACACATACCGGCGTACGCCGGCCGCGGGTGAGGTGAACGCTCGGCCGTCTATTCCTACTCGGAGCTTACGCAAGTAATTCAATAGTCAAAATGCACAATGCAAATCGATCACAAAACATTCCTGTGCAGTGTTTGCATTCTGAATTTTGCATCTTGAATTACCGAGATCAGATGATCTTCATGTCCAGCCTGCGGACCGGACGCTCGAGACGCGTGCAGATGTTACGGATGCGAACCTCGAGCTTCCCGTTGATCGATGGGCTGCTCAACACCACTTCATCGACGGAATACCGGCGCAACGTGTGCTCGAGCTCGTCGATCGAGCCGCGCACAGGCACTCCGACGATCCAGCGGTGCGCTTTCATCGGGTCGTCGTCGATGAATCCAACCGGGTTCATCTTCCACGCCGGGTTGGCGCGCATCTCGCGCACGAGCAGGCGGCCGTAGCCACCCGCCCCATATACGAGCACACGCCGATGGCGGCGGTTCCGCGCCGAGGCCACCTGATTCATCGTCCTGAACGAGGCGCGCGTGGCGAGGATAGCGAGCGTCAAGAGCAGCCCGTCGACGACGAGCACGACTCGCGACGATCCCTGGCCGCGATAAAGGTAGTACGCGACCGCCACGGTAAGCAGGGATCCCATACCGACAGCACGTGCGACTGCGGTGAGGTCGCGAAAGCCGAACGTCTCCCACGAACGTCGGTACAGCCCTGAGCTGTAGAGCGCCGCGAGCTTCACACCAAGCACCAGCGGCAACGATGCTGTGAAGTACGGAAGGAAACTGAGGAGTTCGTCGCCTTCAAAACGCAGACGAAACGCTGCGTAGTAGCAGACTGTGATCAGAACCAGATCGAGCAACACCTCGCCGACGTGCCACTTGAACGCGAGGTCCTTGAGGAACGGCGCGAACGACGATTTCTGCAGCGCCTTGAAGTCCTCCGCGTTGTAGGCGGGGACACGGGCGAGGTAGATGCCGGTGAGGATGACGAGCACACCGAAAACCGCCACCACGAGCATCGGCTCGATCGTGTTCCACGTAACAAGGATCCACGCCGACAACCCACCGAGAAGGCCAAGCGCATAGAGGATGCGAACCGCCGATCGCTCCGAAAAACCGAGCGACACCAATCGATGCGAGACGTGATCGGTGCCACCGCGCGACGCCCTGCGTCCCGCGAGTCGCCGCAGGACGAGCACGAACGCCGTGTCGAAGAGCGGCACTGCGAGGATCAGCACTGCGAGCACCGTTGGGCTGACGAACGCGATCCGCGCGTGGAAGACGGGGACGAGTGAGACGCCCCCGAGAATCGCGCCGATGAACAGGCTGCCGCAGTCGCCCATGAACAGCCGCGCACGCGGGCGATTCCAGTAGAGAAAACCCGCAAGCGCGCCGGCCAGCGCGATCAGCAGGACGAACAGCCCGTCACCGAGTGACGGTCCGAGCAGCGCAGCCAGGAACAGGGTCGCGATGAGCGCGACCCCTGTCGCCAGGCCGTCCATGTTGTCGAGCAGGTTGAAGGAGTGACACAGGCCGGCAAACCAGATCGTTCCGATGAGGGTGTAACTGGACGGCAGCGCGCCGTCGGGCTCGACCCCGGCCAATGCAAACACGAGGAATGCACCGACCGCGAGCGATGCAACAAGCTTTGCGACTGGTGAAAGCTGAAGTCGATCGTCGAAGAGGCCGACCGTGAACATCGCCAGGCCGGCCACGAGCACCGCGAGCCACTCGACGAGGTCGGCCTGAAGCAACGGCCCCGCCGCGCCAACGCTGAAGCCGATGACGGTTGCCGTGATGATCGCGATGCCGCCCATCGTCGGCGTCGGCGCACTGTGCCAACGGTCGGGGCGGGGCGGCACGACCGCACCGAAGGCTGGAGCCAGACGCCGCACGCCCGCGCCGACCGCGATCGCGGTCACGGTGGCGACGAAGAGGCTGATGAGCGCAATCACTGCAAGTGGATCAGGGGCTGACCAGCTCGGACGGACGCGTCGAGGTGCCGTCTCCGAGGACGAAGGGCGTCCCCCGTAAAATCCCGTTGCAGATGGTATCCAATCCCGCCGACTCGCCGGGGAGAAGATGACGGAGGCTGTTCAGCTTCAGCCGATAGATCGAATTCCCCGCGTGCGGCTCGATGAACGGCAGCGGGATCATGCGGTTGAAGAAGAAGTGATAGGCGTAGCGGCGCGCCCTGGCCATCATCCCCTCGTCGAGCCTGGATGAGAGCGGAAGCCCATCGAGAATCCTGAAGTACTCCTCGGGAGAGCTGGCGTCGCAGGTGAGTCCTTTGTTGCGAATCCACGCCTCGCCCGCAACGATCACCGGGATGCCCCTGCTCGTGAGCTCGACGCCTGTCTTGGTGCCGTAGATGATCACGCTGTTGCAGAGCGACATGAGCGCGTAGGTGCTCAGATCGCTCTCGGGTGGCACGACGACGATGTTGGCTGGGAGTTGTGGAATGAGTTTCTTCAGCTCACGAAGGACCGGCTGCCTCGACGGCGGGAAGCCGCTGATCTCCGCCGGGTGCACGCGGATCAGCAACTGAAGGTCACGCCGCTTCTCGAAGTACCGGCATGTCTGCACGAGCCAGTCGAGCATGCTGTCGAACGCGTTGGCTGGATAGTGCAGCTGCGCGTCCCAGGCGACGTTGGTGAGAAGTCCGATCACCGGCTTCGACGGATCGAGTCCGATCAGCGCCGGGAGTGCCTTGGGGTCGTCCGTCTTGGGGCGATGGAACACGATCCAGTCGAAGAGACCCTCGCGGCGGCTCGAGAGGTACTGCATCAGCTCCCGATCCTGCTGCGCCGAGAGCTCGGTGTTCTCCCAGTGCTCGCGCGGCTCGCTCATCAGGGTGTGATGATAGGTGTGATCGTGGCTGAAGATGAACCGACGCTTGCGGTAAGCCACGTTCCACGTCGAGACGCGGACACCTTCTTGCCGCGCGACCTCACCCACGATACCCCACGGCACGTAGATGCCGTGCGTGAAGACCGCCGACGAGAACTGGATCGACCGGAGCAGGCGCCTCGTCGCGAACGCCACGCGCAGTGCCGATTCGAGGTACCTTCGAAGGATCGGTTCGGCCATCGGCTCATCATCGAGCGCGCCGGTGGCAAAGAACCGGAGCGTGCCGGCATGCGCGTGCTCGCCGATCACGAGACCGTCGAGCGTGAAGGCGGAAATCTCACTCGCCGGGATCGCGTTCGCGATGCGCTTCGCTTCGGCACGATCGTCCGGGCCCAGCCACTCGCTGAATTTGTGGACCGTGATCCCGAGCTCACGATACACGCGCTCGGCCGGGGAGAAACAGTTTCTGCAGAGGTCCTGCGCAGGACCGTTCTCTGCAAAGCGACTGAGATCCGGATAGAGCGACGCGTCGCATTCCGCGCACGCCGTCATGGCGCCGTCGCACAACAGTGCATGCACTTCGGCGCCACGGAACGTCAACGCCGCTGACAACGCGCTTTCGAGCGTCGCCGCATGAGCGTACGAGCCGATCGACGTGGCCATCAACACACGAGGCCCGCCCTGGGCGCCGGCACGTGCCGACTGCCACAGCTCTGCTTCAGGCTCGACTAGCGAACGCCAGTCCGGATAGGCGCCAGCGCGAGCGTAGTACCAGCGCCGCGCCAACCGAGAAGCGCGCCAGAGGCGTGGAAAATGCCGGATGCCTCGCTTCATGCGCGAACGGAATCCGTGGCCCGACCGCCGCGGGCCTCGTCGATCAATCGAATGAATTCGTCTGCAGGTGGCAGCTCGGCAAACGCACGCCAGGGGCGATGCGATTCGAGCTCGTCGAGGGAGTATCCGCCGGTGGCCACGGCCACCGTGCGCGCACCGATCGCGTTGGCACAGTGGATATCGTGAGGGGTATCGCCGACGACAAACACACCCTGATCCGAAACCGGTCCCGCACGCCTCGCCAGTTCGAGCGCTCGCGCAGCGATTTCGGAACGCTCGCTCGCGTCCTCAGCGAAGGCACCGTCCGGGAAATATCTGAACAGGTCGTAGTGAGTGAGCTTGGCGCGCGCGCCACCGCGCGTGTTGCCAGTCAGCAGATACGAACGGACATCGCTCCGCTGCACGAGCCGATCGAGAATCTCCCGCACGTTCGGAAGCACGCGTCCCTGCTTGAGCGGCAACGCTTCCGGAAGGAGCTCCTCGTAACGCTTCACCATCCGGCGGATCTGGTCTTCGTTGACGTCAACACCGAGCAACTCGAATGTTCGAACGGCGATCTGATAGTCGGTGAGTCCGGCGATCCGGAACTTGGACAACTGAAAGTCGTGACCGACGACCTCCTTGACTGCCTCTTCCCAGGCCGGCACGCCTGCCTTTCCGGTGGTGAGGAGCGTGCCGTCGATATCCCAGAACAGAACGATCATGCGATCTGTGGGACCACGTAGCGCATGCTCTTCACGAGGCTGGCGACGTCCAGTTTGTGGTGTGCGAGCACTTCGTCGTTGGTGCCGCACTCGGGAAGCGCAGTCACACCCACGCGAAGGATCCGCGGCGTGGGCTCGAGCGCGAGCTCGGCGATGGCGGTTGCGAGCATCTCGCCCTGGCCACCCTTCAGATAGTGATTGTCGAGCGTGAGGATGTAGCGGCGGCCGCCGATGACTTCACGCAGCCATCGCGGATCGACACGATTGAGCCACGGCAGGTTCACCAGGCGCACGCTCGCGCCCGAGCTCTGCTCGACTTCCTCGGCCGCTTCGAACGCATTGGCCAGCAGCCACGGACCGTAGCCAAAGACGACGGCGTCGCTGCCGTCACGCACGACCCAACCACGGCCCGGCTCCACCTTGTGTTGATGCGGATAGGCAAACGGCACCGGCCACTTCACCGACACCAGGCGCAGATACATGCTGTCTGGCGCGCTGTTGACAGCGTAGTCGAGGAGCGACTGCACCTCGGCCTCGAGGGCGGGCTCGACGAGCGACAGATTCGCCACCCCGCGCAGTGCGGAGATGTCCCGCACCGACTGATGCGAGTGCCCGGGACCGCCGGGGATCAGGCCAGCAAGCGAGCCCACGTAGACGACTTTCGACCCCTCGCTGCACTGGTTGTAGATCTGTTCGTTCGGCCGGGCCGACAGGAAGCAGGCAAACGAGTGCACGATCGGCAGTGCCCCTCTGCGCGCGAGGCCTCCCGCCATCGACACCATGTCCTGTTCCGCGATCCCGCACTCGATGAATCGGTCGGGATACTTCTTCGCGAACGACACCAGGCCGCAGTCCTTGATCAAGTCGGCATCGAGCACGACGAGATTCGCGTGGCGGTCGCCCTGCCGCACCAGCGCCTGCTCGTACGCCGCGATGAGATTCTCCGTCGTCCTCGGCTCGCGTCTCGGATTCCGCGTCGTCTTTTCAGTCGCGACGATGCCAAGACCCAGGTCGGTGAACTGCGCGTTTGCCGTCGTCAGCAATTCCGAGAGGCCGGCGTTGTAGGCGTCTTCCTTCGGGGCTCCCGAGTGATACGCGTAGAGCTCGCCCGACTTCAGCGCGGGCCCTTCCATGAAGGACACGCCCTTTCCCTTCACGGTGTCCGCGATGATGGCCTTCGGCTGGTTCGTCACTGAATCGAGCGCGCGGAAAGTGCGCTCGAGCGCCGTCACGTCGTGACCGTCGCAGCGCGTGACGTGCCAACCAAACGCACGGAACTTCGCTTCGAGATCCCCGAGCGGACTGACGTCGTGCACCCAGGTGTCCGACTGAATCTTGTTGTGGTCGATGATGGCGACGATCTCGCCCATCTGACGCGTGGCAGCGGTCCCGAGCGATTCCCAGAACTGCCCCTCCTGCAACTCGCCGTCGCCGGTGAGCACGAAGATGCGTCGCTCCTTACCTTGCAGCCGATTGGCCAGAGCCATGCCCTTCGCCTTCGACACACCCATGCCGAGCGAGCCGGTGTTCGCCTGCACGTATGGCGTCTCGATGTGCGGGTGGCCGGGGAGCCCCTTCAGACGACGGAGCTGGTGAAGCAGGTCTTCGTCGAGCAGGCCGAGACCGATCAGCACGTTGTAGAGCGCCGGCGCGTCATGCCCCTTCGACGAGAAGAAGATGTCGCACTCATCGTCGCCCTTGTCGAGATCGCGAATCTCGTTCAGGAACAGCCAGCTCATGATCTCGAGCGAGCTGAAGCTGGTGCCGATGTGCCCCGACCATGCGCCGGCGATCATGTAGAGCGTGTTGATGCGCGCCAGCGTGGCAAACGCTGCGGCACGAGCCGTTGCCGACGCGGGCGCCGTGAGCAAGCGCTCAAACTCGCTCACCGGCACATATTCCAGCTCGAGGGATTCGCCCTGGTCTGTCTGTAGATCACCCATGGTTCTGGTCTTCGGTCCTCAGTCCTCGGTCTGCGGTCCACGGTGAACTGGAACTGTGAACTGCCTACTGCTTACCGCCTACTGCCTACTACTCCGAGCGTCGGCAGCTGCACGAGCCCGTCGGCCAGCAGCCGCTCGGCCACCATCCAATCGTACGAGTCGTTGATATCGAAGCCTTCGTAGCCTTCGGTCAGGAACGGCACCAGCACGTCTCCTGCGATCGACCGGCGTTCACGCACGACTCGCGTCCACGCGATCTCGAGCGAGGCGTTCTGCACGTACACCGGCGGCAACGCCTGATACGGCGTGCTGTGCCACGGCTGCGCCTCCGGACCGAACGGCAGCAAGGGAAACATCCGCTGGCCGCGCACGATCCACATCTTCCCCGGATGCTGCGCGCACTTTTCGACCGCGCGAAGGGAGTCGACGCCCTCGTGCGCCGTGAAGAGCGTCCACGCTCGACGGATCGTATCAGCCGTGCGAAACGGGCTCGTCGGGCGCAGCAGGCTGAAGCAGTCCCAGGCACGACCTCGTCGACCGAGCTCTGCAATCGTATGCTCGAGCCACTCGATATCCGGCGATGTGTCACCCGCGAACTCCGCCGGCCTCAGGAATGGCACCTCGGCGCCGTACTGCCGCGCGATGTTGGCGATGTCTTCCGTGTCGGTCGAGACAATCACCGACTCGAACACGCCGCTCTCGCGAGCAGCAGCGATCGTATAGGCAAGCATCGGATGCCCACCGAGCATCCGGACGTTCTTGCCAGTCACACGCTTGGAACCGCTGCGAGCGGGAATCAGTGCGACACACGACACTGCAATTCCAGGTTCCGTGTTCCGAGTTCCGCGTTCGTGTTCCACGTTCGGGTTCACCGTTCGCTGTTCAACACGTTCCGAGTTCCTGTGACGATCGCCGCGACGCGGAACCTCGAACCCCGAACCCTGAACCCAGAACCGGAACCCCGAACACGAACCTGGAACCCGGAACATGGAACACGGAACTGTTCATCTCAGACCGCAGCCGGATTGTGATTGATGTAGATCGTCTTGAGATCCGAGTAGACGTCGAGCGCCTGCGTGCCCGCTTCACGCCAGCCGTTGCCCGACTGGCGAAGTCCACCGAACGGCAGATGTGGTTCGCTGCCGTAGGTGCCGCCATTGACCACCGCGACACCGGACTGGATTCGCGAGAGGAACGTCATCGCGCGATTCAGGCTCTGTGTGTGAATCGAGGCCGTCAGCCCGAACGGTGAGTCGTTCGCCACAGCGATCGCCTCCTCGAACGTCGAGACGCGATAGAGGCACGTGATCGGTCCGAACAGCTCGCTCCTCGAGATCTCATCCTGCGGCCGCACGTCTTCGATCAACGTCGGCGCCACGAAGAAACCGCCGCCATACGATCCGCCACTCAGACGCTGACCACCGGTCAGGATGGTCGCGCCTGCGGTCTTCGCTCGCGCGACCCCGGCGAGCATGTTCGTCATCTGCTCTTCGTTGATCACCGGTCCGAAGTCGTCGGTGTCGGCGGTGCCGACTTTCAGGCGTCCGACGGCTTCCACCAACATCGCCTTGAAGCGGTCGTAAACCGCGTCGAACACGATGATTCGACTGCCCGCCGCGCATCGCTGGCCCGCGTTGCTGAACGCAGAGCCGAGCGTCCATGTCACCGCATTCGTCAGATCCGCGTCGTCACAGACGATGAGCGGGTTCTTGCCACCGAGCTCGAGACAGGTTTTCGCGAGGCGCCGACCGGTGGTCTCGGCGATGTAACGACCCACTTCACACGATCCGGTGAAGCTGACAATCGCGACGTCTGGATGCTCGACGAGCGGCGCTCCGGCTTCCTCGCCAAAGCCGTGCACGGTGGCGTAGACACCCTCCGGCACACCAGCTTCATGCGCGATCACGCCAAACGCCCATGCGGAGAGCGGTGTATCCTCGGCGGCTTTCAGAATCGCCGCGTTCCCGCAGAGCAGCGCCGGGAACGCCTTCCAGGCGACGTTGGCAATCGGCGTATTGGCCGCAATGATGAGACCCGCCACGCCCAGGGGCTGTCGAACGATCATCGCGCTCTTGTTCGGCACCGCGCTGGTCGTCGTCTGTCCGTAGAAGCGACGTCCCTCGCCGGCGACGAAGAAGCCCATCTCGATTGCCGCGTCCGTTTCGCCGAGGGCATCCTTGCGCGACTTCCCTGTCTCACGCGACACGAGGTCGGCGAGTGCCGCGCGATGTTCCTGCATCAGGATCGCGATGCGGCGGAGGATGTCGCCGCGTTTGACGACTGTCGTCGCTGCCCATGCCGGCTGCGCCTGACGCGCTCGCTCGACGGCCGCGCGGATGTCTGCCGCCGTGGATCGGGCGACCTTGCAGATCTCACCCCCGGTTGCCGGATCGATCTTCGCGAAGACGCGACCTTCTGCAGGCAGCGCGTCTTTTCCGCCGATCAGATTCGGGATGACAGAGGGAATCGACGAGAGGTCGATTCCGGCTCGCTCAGGGGTTGTCGACAGCACTTAAAGTCGTACCACCGGTCGCAGCTGCGTCACGAGCTGGTCCCATCCATATTCCGCGTGCGCGATCTCACGAGCCGCACGGCCGATCCGCTCGGCATCGGTCGCATCCGGGAGCCGCTCGCACTGGTTGATGTCGATCACGTTCTTCATATGGGAGAGGCCGGCCGGCGAGTGGTCGTCAAGATTGGTGATCACCGCGCATCCACATTCCATCGCCGCGTTCACCGTGGTGTTGTTGGCGCGCAGCCCCTTCTCGAAGAAGGCCGCGAGGAACGTGCAGTCAACGAGATGGTTGAACACCGCCGTATCGGACAAGTACCCCATGAAGTAGACCTGCCCGTTGAAGAGCGCCTGCAATTCCTCGAAGCGCACGACGAAGGATCCATCGAAGCTGGTGTTCTCGTGCAGCGCGGTCGAGACGTATACCGAATAGCTCATCCCCGTCGCCTCGAGCAGGTCGCGCAACCGTCGGTAGAGCGGCACACGGATCTTGTGCGCCATGCCGAACGTGAAGACGGACAATTCCGTTCGCTGGAAACGCTGCGGGTTGAGCAGCGTGCCCGGGCAGAACAGTTCGACGATGTCGGGGCGCGCGGGCGCCAGGTCGTGAGAGAGCTCGCGATTGCCGCAGTAGACCTTGGCTGCCGACATCATCAGCGTGTGCTCGATCTCGGTGCCGTCGAACGCGTGGAGGAACAACTCGTACTGCTCCGGATGGGCGACGACCCATTCGTGCAGGTCTCGTGCATCGTCGGCTGTGAACTCCGACATCTTCAGAGACAGGAGCGGGCGACGGTAGTTCTCGAGATCGGCCGACCCGATGCCGACAACCGGCAGACTCAGGTGACGCGCGAGAATGGCGTTGAATTTGGCGATACCACAGGTCCAGGGATTCAGGTGGTATCCGGCGATACAGTCGATCATCAGTCCTCAGCCGCTCAACGGTGAAGGGATCTATTCTACTTTCTCCGGTCGCCGGCGACGGCCGCGGGCACATCGTGCGCCTTTGCGACCGCTTCGATCGAGTACAGCGGCCTCTTCCGCGCCGCGTCGAGCCCGCGCCAGACATAGTGGCCAAGTATTGCGAGCGCGATCAAATGGCACCCAAACAATCCGATGACGAGCGCCGCCAATAACAGGAGCGCTGCATTCAGTCCCGAGTAAGCCACCACAGCGACGACGGCTGGAACCAGCGCCGCGACGAGCGCCGCGACACCGGCATAGGTGAGCCACCAGATCGGAAAGTCCGAGAATCCGACGATCGAGTCGACCACCAGCTTCAGTTTCTTGGCCAGCGTCCACCCGGAGCGTCCTCGCGTGCGCGGTTGCTTGTCGTATTGAATGAACTCGCGGCGAAAGCCGAGCCACATCATGAGCGCGAAGATGCTCACGTGGCGATCGGCCGCAGCCAGAAACGCATCGATGACGACGCGATCGACCAGGAAGAAGTCCGCCCCCGTGGCAGGCATATCGTTCATGCCGACCAGATTCCGCATAATCCAGTAATAGAGCTGCGTTCCACTGCCGTCACCGGGTTGATGACGCCGGACGGCCCACACCACCTGGACACCGCTCCGCCAGCGCTCCAGCATCTGAATCAGCAACTCCGGTGGATCCTGGAGGTCGGCCACCATGAGTGCCGCCACCTCACCGCTGGCGTGCCTCAGGCCACACGTGAACGCGAGGTGCGATCCTGAGTTGTAGGCCAGACGAATTCCTCGTACTCGAGGATCGATGGCGACCAGGCGTTCAATCACCTCGAACGTATTGTCGCGTGAGTGATCGTCGACGATGATCCACTCCCAGTCGAGCTGACGAAACACGGCCGTCAGCCGCTCGTGCAACATGGGGAGATTCGAACCCTCGTTGAACGCGGGCGTGATGAGGGAGATCACACGCGGGCCCCGGCGGCGCGAGCGAGTTCGTCGACCACTCGATCCTGATCCGCTTCCGTCAACTGATGGAAGAGCGGCAGCACAATGGCGGCGTCCTGCGCGGCCTCGCTCTCCTGGAGAGAGCCGGCTGCGCGCCACGTGCCCGCCGGGTACGCCGCTTCGCGGTGGGCGTTCATCGCGCCTCGACGCGTCGAAATTCCCGCATCGAGCATCCTCTGCATGATCTGTCGCCGGTGGCCCGCGTCGACACGAACGGCGTAGCTTTGCCAGTTCGTCCGCGCCCACTCGGGCTCGGTCGGGATGCTCACCCCGGCGACGCGTGCGAGCCGCTCCCGATAGCGTTCGGCCAGCGCTCGCCGGCGCGACACGATTCCAGGCAACCGCGTCAGCTGCTCGCGACCGATCGCCGCCTGGATGTCCGTCATCCTGTAGTTGTAGCCGAGGACTGGATACTCTTCTTGAATGACGGTCGACGATGAATGCCGTACGGTGTCGGACACGCTCATGCCGTGCTGACGCAGGAGACGGAACTTCCGATCGAGATCCGGATCGGCAGTCGTCAACATGCCACCGTCACCGGTCGACAGCAGCTTACGCGGATGAAACGAGAAGCAGGCGACGAGCCCGCGCGGATGCCCAATGCGCTCCCAGCGATCGTTCCAGCGAATCTCACTCCCGACGGCACACGCCGCATCCTCGACGACCGGAATGGATCGACGCTTGCCGATCTCGACGATCGCTGCCAGATCGCACGGCATTCCGAGCTGATGCACAGCCAGGATTGCCTTCGTGCGCGGGCCGATCGCGGCCTCGACCAGCGACGGATCGATGTTGTACGTCTCTCGCTGGATGTCCACGAAGACCGGCATCGCACCGCAGTAGCGGATTGCGTTCGACGTCGCGATGAACGAATGACTGACCGTGACGACCTCGTCGCCGCTCGACACTCCGCACGCAGCCAGCGCGAGGTGCAGCGCGGTCGTGCAACTCGACACGGCGCAGGCGTGTCGCGCGCCGACGGCTTCCGCGAATTCCCGCTCGAACGCGGCGACCTCGGGCCCCTGCGTGACCCAACCGGAGAGGATCACACGCCGCGCCGCCTCGGCTTCGCGCTCGTCGAGCAGCGGACGCGCGACCGGAATCGTCGTCGCAGTCGTCACACGCGTACGCGCTCCGCCCGCCACCACTTCACAAGTCGCGACAGCCCCTCATCAAGCGTCACCGACGCAGAGAAGCCAAGCATGCTCTTCGCTTTTTCAGTGGAGGCGAGCCGCCTCGAAACGGGATTCACCTTACGCTCGGGACCATACTCGGGTGCGACACGCACACCCATCACCCGGCCCAGCGCCGCGGCGAGATCGTTGAGACTCGTCTCGACGCCGGTCGCGACGTTGAACACATCGTCGGATACATCCGACGCCAACGCCAATACGTTTGCGCGGGCCGCGTCTTCCACGTAGACGAAGTCCATTGTCTGCGTGCCGTCACCGAGGACCAGTGGTGGCCGGCCGCCGTCGATGCGCTCCATCCATCGGATCAGGACCTCGGTGTACTTTCCGTGCACGTCCATGCGGGGGCCGTAGACGCTGAAATACCGCAGCGCGATATACGGCAGCCCGTACATTTCGTTGAAAGAACGTAATAGTCCCTCGAGCATCATCTTCGACGCCCCGTACCACGTGCGGTTTCCGTACGGATGATGTGGCTCCGTTGTCGGAAACTCCTCCGCCATCCCGTAAACAGAGGCGGTCGATGCCGCCACGATCTTCTTCACACCGCTCGCCTGCGCAGCCTCGACGACGTTGAACGAGCCGCCACACATCACGTCGAATGCCAGCCTCGGCTCCGCCGCACAGGCGGTGATGCGCAGCGCCGCCATGTGAATGACGGCGTCTGCTCCGGCCACGACGCGCGCCACTGCCGCGCGATCGCTGATATCGCCCTCGACGACCGACACGCGAGGGTCTCGGAGCGCATGCTCGATATTGGCTCGGCTGCCTCGGGAGAAGTTGTCGAAGATCACCACGGAGCGGGGGGTGTGCTCGTTGAGCAGCAGGTCTACCGTCGTCGAGCCGATCAGCCCCGCGCCACCAGTTACGACTATTGTCGATTGATCTATCTTCACAGCCTACCTTTCGCAGGTTCGTCGCGGCGCCGGACCAACCGCGCGGGCACGCCGGCGACAATCGAAAATGGTTCCACGTCCGTGGTCACGACAGATCCGGCTCCGACGATAGCGCCACGGCCTATCGTGACACCGGGCAGCACAACAGCGTTGACGCCAATGTCTGCCCAGGCGCAGATGCGTACCGGCTCTATTTCGAGGTCGGTCTGAATGACCGGCACATCGAGTGGCACGCCCGTATGCCTGGAGCCGAGCACTTTCGCGCCCGGTCCCCAGCCGACGTACTCCTCGATGACCAGATCGCGCGCGTCGAAGTAGCTCTGCGGCCCAATCCACGTGTGGTCGCCGATCAGACATCGACCGTCGAAGCGGCCCTGGATGAACGCGTGTTCTCCGATGAACACGCCGTCGCCGATCTCGAACGTTTCAGGATGGGTGACCAGCGCACCGCGTCCGATCCGTATGCCGTGACCGAAGCGCCGGGTGAGTGCACGCCACACGGCACGGCGCATACGCACGTCGTGCTCGTTCAGTCCGTAGGCATATTTGGATGCCAGATCGAGCAGGTCCGCGCGCGAGTGATCTTCCCGCAATCCCTCGGCGAGCGCGAGGTCATCCGCAGGATCGGAGGTCACCTCCTGGCGTCCGTGGACGGCCGGAACGATTCGCGAACCAGGTGCTGAATCCGTCATCGCGTCGATGTTCAGCCTCACGCCTGCGCGGTCACACCGGCGCGGCAGATACCGGCGACAGCATCAATCTGCTTCTCCGTCAGCTCGGGGTAAATCGGCAGCGACAACACTTCACCCGCGGCGCGCTCACTGACGGGGAAATCTCCGGCTGAGTACCCGAGATCGCGGTACGCCGGCTGGAGGTGAACTGGGATCGGGTAGTGCACGCCAGTCTGTACGCCGGCATCGGTCAACCGGGCTCGCAGACCGTCGCGATCGCTGGAACGCACGACGTAGACGTGATAGACGTGCCGAACTCCCTGGCGTTCGACCGGCGGAACCACCTGCGTCTCCGCCAGCGCACGCGCGTAGGTCTTCGCATGTGCTCGTCGCGCCTCGGTCCACGACTCGAGGTGCTTGAGTTTCACTCCGAGAACAGCACCCTGGATGCCGTCCATCCGGTAGTTGAAGCCACGGTACTTGTGCTCGTACCGCGTCTCTTCTCCCCACGCGCGCAGCAATCGAACCGTGGTCGCAAGCGTCGGATCATTCGTCACCACTGCGCCGCCCTCGCCGTAGGCTCCGAGATTCTTCCCTGGATAGAAACTGAAACACCCGAGCCGTCCCATCGACCCGCATCGCCGGCCGTGGTACTCGGATCCGTGAGACTGGCAGGCGTCCTCGATGACCGGAATGCCGTGTCTCTCTGCGATGGCGAGGATCGGATCCATGTCCGCAGGCTGGCCATAGAGATGGACCGGCATGATCGCCTTGGTGCGCGGCGTGATCGCCGACTCGAGCTTCGCCGGATCCATCGTCCAGTAGTCAGGCTCGACGTCCACGAGCACCGGCTTGGCACCCGCGTACTCGATCGCTGAGACGGTGGCAACGAAGGTGAAAGGAACCGTGATCACTTCGTCCCCTGGCCGCACGCCCACCGCCAGCAGAGCCAGATGCAGCGCGCTCGTGCCGCTGTTTACGCCGATGGCCTCCGTGGTCTGGCAAAAGGCGGCGAAGTCGCGCTCGAACGCCGAGACGGCCGGGCCGAGGATGTACTGCGACTCGTCGAGCACCTGCTGAATGGCTCGATCGACCTCCGGCTTGAGCGACCGATACTGGGCTTTCAAATCAACGAAAGGAATCATGTCTTCACTGTACTCTTGAGGCTCACGAGGTGTCCGCGCTCGGCCATCGACTCGTTGGCGGCCTCGAGCAGACGCACGACGCGAAGCCCGGCCTCACCGTCCGTGATCGCGCGGCTTCCGGCGCCGATGCACTCGGCAAAGTGCGCGACTTCGACACTGAGCGCCTCCGTCACCGCCAGCTTTGGCGCCCACATGTCGCCGGTGCGATACCCGACGAGCATCTGGTAGACGTTCTCAGGGCTCGGGTTGAGCGAGATGCCTTTGTCGTAGATCTTGAGCTTTTCGCTCGTCTCGAGATCGTCGAAGACCACCATGCGCCGGCTTCCGCCGAGCAGCGTGCGCCGCACTTTCACTGGCGCGAGCCAGTTCACGTGGATGTGCCCAATCAACGGACCGTCGAAGAACATCGTCATGTAGGCGATGTTCTCCGGCTGAGTGGGCACATGGGCCAGACCCGTTGCCGACACCGCCGTCGGCTGCCGGTTCAGCACGTAATCCATAATCGACAGATCGTGAACGGCGAGATCCCACAACACATTCACGTCGTGCTGGAACAGGCCAAGATTGATGCGAACGGAGTCGTAGTAATAGACGTCGCCCAGTTCGCCTGTCGCGACGAGGTCGTGCATCATGCGGACGGCGCTGGTGTAGACAAAGGTATGGTCGACCATCAACACAACGCGGCGTCGCGCGGCCTCGTCGATCATACCGCGACGCCTGCTCGGACGACGAGGCAATCGGCTTCTCTACCAGGACGTGCTTGCCTTCGCGAATGGCAAGCATCGCCAGATCGAAGTGGTGATCAACCGGAGTGGCAATCACGACCGCATCGACGCGCGGGGTCCTTGATCAGCGCCGCCGGGTCGGACGTCGTGAGGATACCGGAATAGCGGCGCTCCGCTGCCGCAAGTCGCTCCGGTCGCAGATCGCACACCGCAGCAATCCTGGTCGCGGAACAGTCGGCGAAGTTCCTGACGAGATTCGGGCCCCAGTACCCGTACCCGATGACACCGACGCGGATCATGCCCGTCGCTCCTGTCCGAGACTACGCAAGACGACGCGCGCGGGCACGCCGACAACCGTTTCGCCGGCCGCGACGTCGCGCGTGACGACGGCGCCAGCGCCAACCATCGCCTTCTCGCCGATCGTGAGACCGCAAAGGATCGTCGCCCCGCTGCCAATCGAGGCGCCCTGCCGAACTCGCGTGGGAACAACGACCCAGTCGGCCTCGGTCTGAAGTTGACCCTCAGACGTCGCACGCGGATGGGAGTCGTTGATGAACATCACGCCGTGCCCGATGAACACTTCGTCTTCGATGGTGACACCCTCACAGATGAAGGTGTGCGACGAGATCTTGCAGCGGCTGCCGATCTCGGCGTTTTTCTGGATCTCCACGAACGAGCCGATCTTCGTGTCGTCCCCGATACGACACCCGTAGAGATTGACGAGATCGGGATGGAAGATGGCGACGCGTTCGCCGAGGACAACGCTGGCTGCGATCGGCATTATCGGTAGCCGCCGTCTCGGGCAGTGACCCACGACGAACGCGCGGCATCCGGCACACCGGAGATCAGCCGCTCTTTCGTCTTCTCGTCCACGCCGAACTGCACTTGATACAGGAAGCGCTCGACGTTGTTCGGTGCGTCAGCGGGGATCGATGCACCATGCGCCCCGGTTGAATTCAAGAACACGACCGCGGTGTTCCGGAGCGCGGGAACGTCCTTGACCAACTCGCACTCCGAGCGATCGACCCACAGTGGCGAGCTGTGAGTGACGTCGGGCTCACGCCGGAGCCGATACAACTGGGTGCCATACACCTGATGCTCCGACGTCTGCGGCAGATATACGAGGCACGTGAGGAAGGCCCAGCGCGGATCGCGATGCGGCTTGATCACATAGCCAGGACGCCGAAGTAACAGGCGCGAGTTCGTTACGCGCAGGTTGATGCCCGCCTCCGCCATCGATCCTAGCTCAGGCCAGTGCGTGCAGAGGAAGTCGTCGAGCGCCGGACTGAACTTCTCCATCAGCGCCGGCACCATCGCCTGCGCAATGACCTTGTGGAAGAACGTGTTCCACATGACCCGGCTGTATTCGGGTGCGAACACGAATGGGACTTCCAGCTCCTGCCGTGTCATGTCTTCCGTCTTGAAGAACGCATTCGACGGCAGCGCTCTGATGAGTTCGCTGCCGATGTCGTCCGGCAGCAACTTGTCGATCACGATGTGCGGAAACGGATCGAGCTCGAGCTGTGCTCGTGACACGGCGCCCGCCGCATGCGCGGCAATTCGCTCGCCATCTCCCAACTTCGTCCGAAGCGCGTCCACCAAATCGGTCTGACGAGCGTCTTTCGTGTACGCCGTCATACATCGCCGGACCTGCGCCTGCAATTCCGGCACTGCGTCGAGAATCTTCTGCTGACCCTTGAGCGTTTCTTCCAGCTGCTCGAGCTGGCGCGATATCGTCCTCAGCTGACGCGTCATTTCTTTCTGGTCTTCGCGCACCTTCTCCCCAAGAGCCCGGAGCTGCGGCACCGAGTCGACGGTGCGAACAATTCGAAGAGGATTGAGACGCTCGAAGATCGACATGTGTCGGTTCACGTCAGGCAGGGCCACTCGTGTTCACCGTACGACCGCACGACGGATGCACCCTTTCTGAGGAAGACCTGATAGCGGCGTCCGTTGTCCTCGAGCGCCCCTATCGCCTCGTACTCCCGATGCACGTAGTCCACGATCTCCGGATAGAGCATGCGGGTGTACCGTGTCGAGCTCCCCGGTTGCATAAACGAACGGCGGAGCATAACGCTGGATCTTGGCCAGTGTGAGCTGCTGTTCCTGCCCGATGCTCTGGTATCCGGAGTCGTAGAACGCGTGCCGCGCCGCCATGAGACGGTCCGCATAGTAGTAAATCTCGGGAGCGAACCAAAGAACCAGCAACCGCTGTGACGAGGGCAGGCACTGGGCCGCGTACTCAGACAACTGGAGCTCGGCTGACTTCGGCATCCCATTCCAGTACGTCAGCGGTGGTGCCCGCAATCAGCCGATCGTGCACTTCGCGCCAGGCGCCTTTCATGCGCTCCACCGATCGTCCCTCGCCCGTCAGCCAGGCCACACGACTCGGGAACTCGCCGGCCACGGCCACGCTCTTGAACGTCAACGCCGCGAGCATCACCGCCGCCACCGCCAGGACCACACGCAACACGCCACGCCTGGCAAAAGCCGTTCGCCACAACGCGGCCACACAGCAGCCGAACAGAATTGCCGGAATCGTCACGTCGTCAACGGCGCGCACGTCGTACGGCGATCGCATCAGGCCAAAGGCGGTGACAACACCGAAGAGCCCGAAGGCGACAAGTCGCGCAGGCGTCGCCCTCGGCCGCAGATAGCGATGCAACCACGGGACGGCTGCCAGAATCACGATGAGCGGCAACGTGTAGAAGATGGCGGCGACGGCTTCGCCCGCATTTCCGTGCTCGTTCACGCCCGTGAACACTCTGAAGCGAAGCCACCAGCGAGAAAAGCGCAGCCGCTGCCAGAGCGGAAACGTCGACCATGAGAGCTTCGACTGGCTTCGATCGATCCCGTTTGTATCCGCGACGATCGGCTCGTTGATCAACCCACGCACGGCACCGGAAGATTGCTCGGACATGCGGACTACTTGCACCTGCGGGCCGTCATCCGAAACCGGCGTGAGCCCATACTTCGCCAGCACTGCGGCACGTGCGTCGGCGGAACTGTCCTCCGTCCATCGCAGGCCCACGACCGGCGCAAACTCTTCGGGCCCGTCCAGACGAATCACATCGCGCACTCCACGGATTGGCCACTTCGGCCACGTGTGCGAACTGGTCTCCGTGTGCTGTGCGTTGACGATGGCCACACCGTCGGTGACGTAGGACAGAAAGCCTACTGTTGACACCGCGAGAATCAGAATCGGCGAAACCGCAAGTATCGACACCGCGGCTGCCTGCGCAAGCCTGATCGTTGCCAGCCGGCTTACGCCGTGAGCGCATACCATCGCCAGGGCGACACCGGCCGCGATGTACACGCCGTGGTCCGCGCGCCAGTAGAACGCCGCCGCGACCCATGCACCAAGTGCCAACGCCTTCAGCCGCGTCGGCTCCTTCACGTACGCCCACCACATCGTCGCGGCCACCGCGTACAGGACGACCTTCGGGTACGAGTAGCCACGGACGCCGGCAACCATCAGCAACAGCGCAGACAGCACCGCGGCTGCGGACGAGCCCGTCAGCGAGCGCACCAGCTTGAAGACAAGATATGTGCTCACGGCGAGCGCGATGCCAACCACGACAGCCTCGGACAGCAGCCGATGCCCGAACATGAGTCTGCTGAGTGCGCTCAGGCCATACATCAGCGGTCCGTACAGTTCGAAGAAGTCCCGGTACGGCCAGTCTCCGGCGAGAATCTGATTCGCGCTCACGAGGTGCATGAAGTCGTCGTTGGTCGGTGTACTTGCGATGACGGCCTGATGAACGCCGGCCAGCACAGCCAGCGTCAGTCCAATCGCCTGGCTCGACTTCACACGCGGCGCCACTTGCGCCGCGGACGAGGCAATCGGTTGAACGATCACGGGGACCTGCGTCACCGATCGAAACAACCGCCCGAGCGAAGAATGCCGTGTCAGCACATTACGAGTGCGTCTGGGTGACCGCGGACGGTTGATCGCGGTACGCCGACTGAGCGAACTCCTCGATTGCACGCACCATGAATGGCGTCGCCGGGCGATCGATTCCGTTCGGGCGAAGGAACTGCTCGATGAAACTGCGAATCGCTTGCCGGTCGTAGTCGCCGGCAACAGCCGCCGCCAACTGACGCCGATGCACTTCGAAGTCCGGCGCGACATCGACGAAGCCGCCGTGCTCTTTCAGCAGATAGGAGAAGTGCAGTGTCCCCTGCTGACCTTCCTCGAACTCCGGCGCCAGGATCGTGAGAACCGGCCGACCGAGAATGCCGGCCTCGAGTTGCGCGCTCGTATTCAACCCGACAACGGCGGCGCTGTGATGCACCGTGTCGAGGAGCGTCGGGTCGGCGTTCATTGCCCGAGGCAGGGCAACAGCCACTCGCGGATCGGGCGGCTCGAAGGCTTTCCAGGGCTTCTGCTGGCGGGGATGCGGCCGGATCAGGATGTTGCACGAGCGAAGCGACGGCGCACGCCGCACTTCCTCGATCCACCGGCGCACGAAGTCCACCTCGCCTCCGGCGACGAACTCGGACGAGCACAGATAGACAACGATTGGCTGGCTCGCATCGAGCCCGTGAATCGCGCAGAACTGTTCGCGAGTCGTCCCGGGCGACATCGCGAAGAACTCGTCGAACCGCGGCGCACCGGTCACTGCCACTCGATCAGGCGGCACGCCGTGCATCTCGACAGCTTCCGTTCGCTGACGCTCGTTCCACACGATCACGCCATCGGGCTGCACGTGGATCAGCCCTTTCGTCGAGAGGTTGTCCCAACTGAACACGGGATAGACGACTGGAATGTGAAGCGCCTTCGCGCTCTTCACGAAATCCGCCTGGTACGATCCAAGGTTGACGAGCGGTGACACGAGCACCAGGTCGGGCTGCTCCGCCTTCAGGAAGTCTTCGAGGACCGTGGCGCTCGGGATCGTGCGTTCCATCAACGCCAGCAGCTTGTCCAGATTCTTGACGCCCCGCTTGCCAAATCCCCGCAGCATCTGCCCCACGTCGTCGTCGACCAGACGCGCGTCACACTTGGGACAGCGATGCACGAGGTGCGCCCGCTCGTCGTGCGTGACTGCCTTGACTGCCGTGCGGAGGGCGCGGGCGCGCAGCTTGGTCGCCGGCTTGAATCGTCGATCCAGGAAGCGAATGTAGTCGCGCAGCGCCCGCAGCTCGTGAATTGGCGTGGACCACTCATCGCCGCGCCGGCCCGGGCTCGTGATGAACGCAATCCGCGGATGCGCGACCAACGCCGCCGGTGGCGGAATCTCCGGACTGCGATGCGACGCGATGCGTACCACGTGACCCCGGTCTGCCAACGCCAGCAGCACACTCTCGAAATGCCGCAGCATCGTCGTGAGCGTGACGTGGAACAGAATGCGCATAGACCGGGCGCCGTTCATGGTCCTACCCGGACGGAATCCGTCTCCCGATCGATCGCGGTCTCATGCGTCGCCGCGAGCGCTTCAATCGCATCGGCAAGACGCGGAGCGACGGGCACATTCAACCCGTGCGGTCGCACGAAGCGCTGCACGAACTCGTCAATCGTGTCACGTCGATACTTGCCTGCAAGCGCATCCGACAACTGCGCGGTGTGCTGATCGAAGCTTTCAGCAAGCTCGACGTGTCCGCCACGTTGGCGCAGTAAATAGTGGAAGTGCAGCGTGCCCTGCTGACCCTTTGCATTGCTGTCGAGAATGGTGAAGACCGGACGCCCGACGATGGCCGCCTCGATCTCTGCGCTGGTATTGAGGCCGACGATGGCCGCGCTGTGATGGACGGTGTCGTAGAGCACGACGTCCGCGTTCTGCATCGGCGAGTTCATCACAATCGTGCGGTCGTCGCCGAAAGGCCGCGATACGGTTGCCTTCTCACCAACCTTCGGCCAGCGAACGTCTACCGAGCTGTCGGCGTGCCAGTTCTTCTCACCGGCGGGATGCGGCCGGATCAGGAGGCTGGCCCCGGCGAGAACCGGATCGGAACTGCCTCGGAGCGCGGCGATCCAACGCGTCACGAATGCCTGCTCGGCGGCAGCCACGAACTTCGACGACCCGAGATACGTGATGACCGGTCTCGCCGGGTCGAGCCCGGCGAGCTGACAGAACTCCGCTCGCGTCGAGGCTGGCTGCATCTCGAAGAACTCGTCGAACCGAGGCGCACCAGTGATGACGATGCGTTCCGGGGGACACTTGTGCAGCTTCACGGCCTCGCGCATCTGCGTGTCGTTCCACACCCACACGCGATCGGGCATCTCGTGAATGAGCCCTTTGTTGCTCAAGTTGTCCCAGCTGAAGACGAGCATTCCGGACGGGATGCCCAGCAATCGCGCGCTCTTGACGAAGTCGGCCTGCGTGAAGCCGATGCCGACCATCGGCGACAGCACCAACACGTCCGGACGCTGCGCAGTCAGGAACTCGCCGATGTCCGGATCGGATGGGATAGCCGTCTCGAGCTTGGCCAGCAGGACATCGAGTCGCTTCTGATCCGTCTTGGGAACGCGACGTAACAGCTCGCTCCACTCTGGTCCGAGTGTTTCCGCCGAATCGGAGACCGACCCGACCATTTTCTCGAAGGCGCGCTCCCTCAGCAGATTCGCCGACGCGTATCGGGGATGGAGGTACCTGATGTAATCACGCGCGCGACGCACCATGGTCGCGGCAGCGCTCCAGTCGTCGCCGCGATTTCGCGGCGCCACGATCGCGCGGATACGCGGCTGCTTCGCCAGCACGCCCCACAACTCCACGTCGTCGTCCTGTGACGCCAGGCACACGTCGTGTCCCCGATCGGCGAGCAGACGGACGGCGCGATCGAAATGGCGCACGTGCGCCAGACGGTTGACGACGAATAGGATTCGCATCTCACGTAGTAGGCGGTAGGCAGTAAGCAGTAGGCAAGACTGAAACGCCTACTGCATACAGCCTACTGCCTACTTCAGTTGTCCATTTGATGAGGAGCAGAGACTTCGCCACCCGCAGACGCTGACGCTGTGTTGCACGGCGAACTGGCGAACGGGGTCGCCCTTGTATCGCTCGATGTCGAACGCGTTGCCGCGTTCACGCGTGGTGCAGTACTGGATGTAGAGGCAGAGCCGGAACGAACCGGGGCGGACGCGGCTGCCCATGTGGAGGCAACGTGATGTGTCGACGGCGACGCCCGAGCCTCCTGATCCCGTGACGCGGACGATCGCACTGCTCGCCCCGACCGCGGTGATCTCTTCATCGAGATAGCGACCCTGATGCGCCAGCCCCTGCTGCTGCCGAAGCACGTTGACATCTCGAATGATCCGGGCGGTGTCGTCGGCCGGGATGAACGTGAAGGGCCCCGCGTCGTCGCCAACGTCGAAGACGTTGATGAAGAACTTGACTTGTGTCAGGCCCTCCGGATCGACATGAAACAACTGGCTCGACACCTTGTCGTCGCTCGCCCTCGCGATTGAAAACAGGAGATCGACGCGGTTGAGATACGGGATCGTGCCGAGATAGCTCGCAGCCATGCCCATCGCGGCGTCGCTCAACGCGAAGTCGACCAGTCGGGGATAACGCCGAAGATCGTCGTTGCTCAGGAGGTTGCGAAGGTAATCACCCTTCATGCGCCGGCCCCCGAGATGACTCTCGGCGGCTGGAGTCGCGCTGTCGTCACCGACACGTCCGCCCTTGTCTTCGAAGACCTGTCGGCAGGTGGCGATGACCTCGGGCATGTCGGCGAAGTGATTCGGCGGCATCAGGAGACATCCGCGATCGCGCGACATCTCCGCATGCGCCACACTCGCCGAGAACTCTTTCGCCAGCCGGCTTCGTTCGCGCGTCTCACGCGGCGCTGCGACAAAGGCGCTCGCCTTCCACATCGAGACGCCCCATCCCGTCCATCGGCTTCGATACCGGAAGCCCTTCCACGCCTGCCGGCGCCGTTGAATCGCGTGACGCACGACTTTGGTGGCCCGATGGAGAAGGCGTTCGCTGCTCCGGAGATGACTGCGAACCTTCATCCCCTGCCGTACGGCCTTCATCGATCGGTTGACCACACCCATGACCGCCCTTGCCGGAAGGGACGGTCGGGCTGAACTCACCACGCCGTGAAGCCTCCGTCCACGCGCAACTCCGCACCGGTGACGTACGCGGAGGCATCCGATGCAAGGAACTGCAGGGGGCCGATGAGATCCTGATACACCGCCATGCGGCCGAGTGGCACGCGATCGCAGAACTTGCGCTTGAACTGCTCGTCCTGCTTGCCGAGCACACCGCCTGGCGACAGCGTGTTCACGCGCACGCCATGCGGACCCCACGTCGTGGCCAGGTACTTCGTCAGATTGACGATCGCGGCCTTGGACGCGCCGTAGGCGGGTGGCTTGAGGAAGGGAGGATCGCTCACGATGTGATCGTAGAAGCGCTGGTCCGGCGACACGGATGCGTAAAGCGATCCGATATTGATGACCGATCCGCGGCCGGCCTTCACCATCTCGGTGCCGAAGATCTGCGCCACCTGGAAGAGGCCCAGGGTGTTGACCTCGAAGATCCGGCGGTTGAGCTCGAAGGGAATCTCGTCGAGACGATAGCCGCCACCCGATGGCGACGGCGGCGCGTCGATGCCCGCATTGTTCACGAGCACGTGCGGCACGCCGGCGAATGCGATCACCTGATCGCGTGCGGCTTCGAGCGCCGCGCGATCGGTCACGCTGGCGGCGATGAGCCTGACTTTCGACTCGCCGTATGTCGCCAGCAGTCCGGCGAACGCCTCGTTCGGCGTTGCCGGCGGAAGGTCGAGGCCGACGACGGTGGCACCGGCTTCGAGCAGGCCTTCGCTCCAGACCGGGCCGAGATTGCCAAGCGCCCCGGTGACGACCGCGACGCGGCCCTCGAGCCCGAAGCGGCCGCTCACACGCCTGCCGCGGCGCGGTCGGATGACTGCTTGACGGACTCGAGCGTGATGGACTCGTCCACTCGGAGATCGCGCGTCAACGTCTGGCCAAGCAACTGATCGAGGTAGTACGGCGCAAGGCCATCGCCCGGGCTCTTGATCGCGATGTCGGCGGCCGTGAGCACATGGCCCTCTCGCAGCTCGCGGGCCGCCACCAGCTTCTTGCCCATCTTGAGGACGGGACTCGCCTCGCTCGCGTACACCTTCTTGCGTCCGTCGCCGAGCGCCAGGCGCGTGCGCTGAAGGTCGCGAATCATTTTCTTCATGCCGACCGGCTCGAGCGAGAAGCGATGGTCGGTGCCACGCATCGCCCGGTTGAGCGTGAAGTGCTTCTCGATCACGCGTGCGCCGAGCATGTAGGCGGCGAGCGGCATCGCAATGCCGTTGTCGTGACCCGAGTATCCGATCACGACGTCGGGGAACTTCTCGCGGTAGGTCGCGATCACGCGCAGGTCGAGCTCGGCGAACTCGGCGGGATAGCCGCAGGTGCACTGCAGCAGGCACAACCGCGGATTGATCGGCATCACCGTGTCGTAGGCGCGCTGCACGTCATCGAGCGTGCCTCCGCCAGTGCTGACGATCATCGGCTTGCCCAACTTCGCGACGTGCTTCAGCAGCGGCGTGTTGCGCAGATCGCCGGAGGCGATCTTGTAGGCCTGGGCGCCGAGCTCGGCGAGGAAGTCCGCGCTCTTCATGTCGAACGCCGTCGAGAAGAACGCCATCCCGAGCCTGTCGGCTTCGGCCTGCAGCTCCCCGTATTCCGTCTTGCCGAACTCGAGCGCTTCGCGGTGCTCGCCGTAGGTGGCACCAAAGCTGTTCTCGTTGTCGTACGGCTTGTCGAACATCTCCCGCGTGTAGAGCCCGCGGTTATCGCGCTTCTGCAACTTCGCGGCGGCCACGCCACATTCAGCAGCCGCCTGGAACAGTTCCTTCGCGGTCTTCAGGCTGCCCTGATGGTTGTGGCCGATTTCCGCGATGACGTATGCGTCGCTGTCGTCGCTGATGACTCGATTCGCGATGATGAGCTGCCTCATTTCGACTCCCAATCTCCTTACTTCTTTCTGCCGGACCAGGCGGGTCTG
The DNA here is from genome assembly GCA_963818645.1 of uncultured Acidobacteriota bacterium. GTDB lineage: Bacteria > Acidobacteriota > Vicinamibacteria > Vicinamibacterales > UBA2999 > Gp6-AA40. The sequence goes on from CAWFTF010000027.1 coordinate 98,670, forward strand.
AAGACACGCCTCTACGTATCGACCGCCTACTGCCTACTGCTTACCGTCTACTTTCTCGTAGACCAGCACGCGCCCCTTGCCCATCCAGTCGATCTTGTCTTCGAGATCCTTGCGCTGCTTGAACCCTTCGAGCACGAAGAACAGCCGCAGCAGATCCTTGTTCATCATCGTGATGTGCGACGGGTCGAGCTCGTCCTGCGTGCTGACATCCAGCAGCGTGTGCGGATTCTGATGAAAGCGCGTCGTCGCATACGCGAAGCGGGACGACATCCGGCAGATGTTCCGGACGGCCTCACGCACTTCCAGCACGGTCATGTGCTCGAAGACTTCACGGCAAATCACGAGATCGTACGCGTTCGACGAGATGTAAGGGGTATCGGCGCCACCCACGAGGATCCGATCGCGCACTTCGGGCGGCGCCATCTCGCGCATGCCCGGCGCCGGATCGACGCCGTCGGCAACAACACCGACTTCGTGGAGCAGATACATCAGGATCCCTGGTCCGCAACCGACATCGAGGACACGCGTCGGATTGAACACTTCTTTGACGACCAGCGGATGGCGTCCTTCGATCTCGCGGCGTTTCTCGATGGTGTACACGTTCCCGGCCTGACGCCACTCTGCGGTCCAGTACTCGTGGTCGTAGTGCGTGGCCTCGACGCGCTTCTGCGAGAACACGAGATTCTCGAACGCGGGCACATCAGCCTTGCCGTTGCGGCCGCTCTGAAACGTCTTGAGCAGTTGCGTCGACGAATCGCGAACGGTATCGAGGAAGACGATCTCGATGCCTTCCTTCTCGCAGATGCGAACCTGCTCCGGTGGCAGGCGGCCTTCCCAATCCTTACCCTTGATGTAATGGGTCGGCTGGAGCTCGCGCAGCACGGTCTCGGTGTCTACCGGGCTCACGTGCGTGAAGTCAATCGGCGTGAGCGCGTCGAGCACCTCGGCGCGCTGCTGCGCGGGCAGCAGCGGCGGATGCTTCACCGCTGTGTAAGAGTCAGGGGCGATGTTGACCAACAGCGTCCCGCCGACTTCTTTGGCCCGCCTGAAGTACTCGATATGTCCGTGATGCAGCGGGTCGAAGGCGCCGTCCACCATGGCGACCTTCCTCCTGTACTGCTTCAGATTCTTGTATCCAATGATCATGCGTTTACAGGCGGGGGATGAGGACCCGCCTCGAGAAATCCGTCGCGTCGCGACGGGTCTCAACACCCGCCGCTGCAACCACAAGCTCCGCAATCGGCGGAGCGGCCAAAGAAGTTTATCGCGGACCGGCTGAGGCTGCAGGCAGCCCTTCGAAATGCGGTGCAGACTCAGCCGCCGGGCCAGACAACCCGAGCAGCATCCGCAACATGCCGGCACTGTTCACGTGCAGCGCCGTCAACGGCGCGCCCATCGTCTTACCGAGCCGCCAGCCCACATCGAGATGCGCGGGGATCAGTTCCGACTCCGCGGAATAGAAGCCCACTGACGGCACGCCGTAGAACGGCCCCAGATATGCCAACCCGCCATACGAGCCGACGAACGCGCGTGCCTCGCTGATGATGACCGTCTGGACCTCGAGATTGCGCTGCGGCGTCATCAGGTGATCGACGCGATACACGTTCTGGTTGTTGGCGACGTCAACGTCCTCGTGATCGTCCAGGGCCAGTCCGGTGTTCAAGAGGACGACGGGTATGTCGCGGCTGATGGAACGGATCACGTCGATCGCGAACCGACGGTTCTCCGGCGTGTCGGGAAACGACGGCCTGAAGTAGAACCTGACGGCGACGTACTCGCGCGGCAGGCCTTCCATGACGTCGGGGTCGGTTTCCGACGTCATCCGCCGATAGTCCGCATGCTCGGTCAGCAGCCGGACGCTCGCCTTCTCGAACCAGAAGAAGCGAAGCAGCTTGTACATGACCGATGGATGCAGCCACTCGACCTCTGCGAGGCCGAGCTTCTGCTTCGCGCGCTCCACGATCTCGCGCTCCATCGGCGTCACGTCGAACTGCTTTTGATTCCCTCCGCGTGACCAGCGCTCCTCATTGCGCGCGCGATAATCGTCCACGCTGTAGAGATCGAAGATATCCACGTACTCCGTGTTCAGGTGCCGATACCAGGGCCTCGCACCGCCTCGTGAGACGACGATCAGCCGCCGTTCGTCGAGGCCGAACGCCTTGAGCGCCCAGTTGAGGAACGGGATCCAGTACAGCACCTCGAACCCGACCTCCGAGATCCACGGCCCGATCAGAATCGGTCCCGACGACTTGCGGAGTCGTTCGAGGTCGCGCGTCATCGCTGTCACGATGGGTGCAGCCGGAACCTGATCGAGTTGCGCTTTCAGAAGCGACGGGATGACGCGCTTCCGCACGAGCGGAATCGAGCGCAGCATGCGCAGCAGCGCGAGGCCCGGTCCCCGCACGGCTTGCGACGAGGCCTGGAGCGCTCCCTTCTTCACCCTCGACACAGCCTTCCGTCGCGCCTTGGCGCCGACGTAGGGCTTGAGTCGATTGCCTGTCCAGTCAACGACACCCTGACGCTGGAGCTCACGCGCGGCCAGGCGCAGCTTGCGCTCGTACGGCCGCACGCGACCGAGGCGTTCGAGCAGATCGATCCGCAGCGCACGCAGCTGCTGCCAGACATGGAACAGGCCGCTCGAGACGAGATACTTCGCGCCGAGGACCATGCCGGCAGTTCGTGACACCGCAGGCAGTCCCTGCCGCTCGACACCGAAGGTCCAGAACAGGCTGACGCCGTGACTCATCCACCACGGCGCCCACATGTAAAGCGGCCGGCCCTCGGGAAAGAAGCTCTTGCGCTGACGATTGAGGCTGAAGATGCGGCCGTACCAACGCCTGAACCACAGGACCTGCGGCACCTGCTTGAACTGGCCGTACACCGCCAGCTCGGTCATCAGCAGGCGATCGGGAACGAGCACGCGTCGATAGACACCGGCTCTCGCGAGCAGCGGCACGCGATACAGGCCGTACACCATGTTGCCGGCCGACATCTGACGGATGCTGACGCTCAGCCGCTTCCAGGAGTCAGTCATGCCGAAGGTGTCGAAGGCCCATGGCCTCCGAGCGAGGACTTCCCCCGACGGCCCGATGCGTCGATTGAGCGGATACGCGAGCACGACGTCAGGATGTCGGTCGAGCGCGTCGACCAATTCCTGGAGCCAGCGCGGATGCCAGAGATCGTGATCGCTGGCCCACGCGAAGTACTCCGCCTCGGGATAACGCTCGCGCGCGATCTCGAACGACCGGCGCGCGTTGTCCACGAGGCCGAGGCGCTGCGCGTTCACCTGATAGCTCACGCGGCTGTCGAGCGCGACGTACTCCTTCGCGATTTGCGGCGTCTCGTCGTTCGAGCAGTCGTCAACGAGCACGAGGGCGAAGTCGGTGAACGTCTGGCCGAGGATCGACTCGATCGCCTCGCGAAAGTCCTTCGCGTGGTTGAACAGCGGCGAGCCGATGATCACGCGGGGCATGCTACCGACCGCGGTCCTCGGTCTTCGGTCCACGGTCCTCGGTCTTGACCCGTCTCCATCCGATGATGTGCTTGTAGTCGTTCGCTGACGGCAACTCGTCCATCATCTTGGTGTACGGCACAGGGAGTACCGCGATCTCGCGCGGCCAGTAGTAGCGCGAGATGACGTCGCTGACGCTGGTGATTTCCGGGTTGTATGCCGACTTGTCGCGATTCAGGCTATAGACGAACGGGCAGTTGAGCGCGTGTGCCTTCGCGACGTAGGCATCGGCCTGCGCCTCGGTCATCTCCTGGAACGACACCATGTTGACCGTCAGGTCCAGGCGCTCCGGCTTCATTTCTTCAAGCGACGTATTCGACAGGAAGATGAAGTCGTACTCGCGCCAGCGCTCCAGCAGCCGCTCGGTCGAGTCCTCCCCCCAGAAGGCCACCTTCGCGCCCGGGAACGCCGTCATCAGATACGTCGCCGAGTAGAGGAACAACTCGGGAAAGTCGCTGATGACGTAGGTGACGTTCGGGCACACGGTCTTGAACTGGTAGGGAAAGCCGCCCCAGCCCGCGCCAATCTCCCACACGAGTCGGCGGTCGCTGTTGTTGCGGAACTCCGGCAATACGGCTCCACGCTCGAGCGCGATCAACACCTCGTAGAACTTCGTCGTGTCGATGTTGAAGAACTTGCCGTCGTGCTCGAAGCCGTAACCGCCCAGCCCGCGCCATTCCGAGACGAACAGATCGGGCAGACCGAGCGCCAGCAGCGCCTGGACCTTCTCCGTCAGCCGGACGTTTGCACGCTTCCGCTGCGAGCGGTACTCGTAAGCACGTATCCCGGTGATCCAATGCGTGTGATGCCGCATCTTCTCGATCACCAGCGGCGACGCGTCCAGCATGTACTCGAAGGTCGAGAGCTCCTCCTCCCAGTAGGCGCTCGGCTTGTGCTCCGGTGACGCCGCAATCTGCGCCCGCATCTCCAGCACGCGCTCCCGCGCGTACTCGTAGTTCTTGAACGCATCGCTCGCGCGCAGCCTCGCCAGCCGCTCCTGCAGTGCAGCCGATGCGCTGATGATCCCGCTCTCCATCCTCTACCCGACCTTACGTCGCGGCACGTCGGTTCCCTCGCGGCCATCGTCCGCACGCGTGGACTGCACCCGCCTCAGGCGCTTGCGCGCGTTATATGTCTTCTTGCCTGCGATGCGCCACTGCTTCCGCGCCAGGTTCCAGACCCGCTGCGGGGAGTTCGACAGCATGGACAGCATGCCGCTCACCCAGAGGACCGCGGAAAGTGGATACAAGAGCACTGACATCCGCGCGCGCGCCCTCTTCGTCGTGGCGAGACGCTCGAGCGCATCCACGAGGATCGGCGTCGTCTGAACATCGATCCCGTGCGGACGAACGAAGGTCCGCACGAATCTCGCGCACGATTCGCGACCGATCTCCGGCGTCGCAAGCGTTTCCGCGACCTGCGCGGCATGCTCGGCCAGATTGCCTGCAACACGCAGGAACCCGCCGTTCTCCGACAGCAGATAGCGGAAGTGCAACGTGCCGCCCTGCGTGTCCTTGAACTCCTCGGCCAGCACCGAATGCACGGTGCGTCCGACGATCGCCGCCTCGATCATCGCGGTGGTGTTGATCCCGACGACCGCCTCGCTGTGATAGAGCGAGTCGAAGTAATCCTGACGATCGGACTCGTTCACCGGGTTCGACCAGTGCGGATACACCGCGACGTTGGGCAGGTCGCCGACGTCTGCGTCGCTCCAATGCCGCGAGTTGAACGGATGCGGCCGCACCAGGATGCTGATATCCGCAAGCGATGGATGCGAACGCAGCGCCTCGATCCAACGCCGCACGAACGTCAGCTCGGCGTCAGGCGCCGAGATCGACGCGGTCGATCCGACGAAGAGCACGAACGGACGATCCGCCGGCAGTCCGACTTTCCTGCAGAACTCCTGACGTGCGGTCGGCGTCCGCTCGAACCAGCGGTCGAACGGCTGCGCCCCGGTGACGACGAGCGAAGAAGCCGGGATGTCGTGATACGCGAGCGCTTCCTTCTTCTGCTCTTCGTTCCACACCGAGACCAGGTCGGGCTGAACGCGTATCAGCCCCTTCGTCGTGAGGTGATCCCAGCTGGCGACGCACAGCGCCGCGGGGATGCCGAGCGCGTGCGCGCCTTTGACGACGTCCACTTGCCGAGAAGAGTCGGTCACCAGCGGCGTGACGAGGACCGCGTCGGGCTTTCGCGAGCGAATCAGCTCCTCGATGATCGAGCTGCTCGGAATCGCGCGTTCGCATGTGGCGAAGAACCGCGTCAGACGCTGGACGAAATGGACGCTCCTCGTCTTGCGAGCCGCCAGGAAACTGAGCATCTTCGGGAGCGCCGTCTGCATCCGATCGCGCAGGTACGGCGTATCCGCGAAGTCAGGATGCAAGTATCGGCCGTAGTCCATCGTTCCGCGGACGTCGTGCGCAACGATTGCCCAGATGTCGTCCCGGGTCGGCATGCGGCCGAGCACTTCGACGGAGCCCTCCATGTCGCTGATCGCCTCGGTGCCCTCTGACTGTTTGTTGGGATTGTCGAAGACCAGATCGATGTGATGGCCGCGGGCAGCAAGCAGACGGATTACGGAGTCGAAGTACCGCAGGTACCCCGGGTAGTGCATCACGAACAGGAAACGACGGGGCGTCACCTCAATGCCCCCACCGGCCGCTCCTGGCGAGCCTTGCGCTCACTATCCGAGGATGCGGCGCGCGGACGTGTCACGGGCCGCTCCGTCTTCATCCTCGCCGCGACGGGATACAAGACCATTCGCAGGAGCCGCGATCCCAACGAGACGCGTTCGCGCGCTCGAGCCGGCAGTCGCCCCAGGTCCTCGATCGCGTCGGCGAGGACCGGTGTCGCAGCCACATCAAGACCGCGGGGCCGCACGAATCCCTTCACGAACTCTCGCAGCCGGCGTTCGTCTTCCGGCGTTCGATCGAGCGCTGTCGAGAGTGCGCGCGCGTGCTCCTCGAGCGTCGGCGACATGTGCAGCAGCCCGCCGTTCTCGTTGAGCAGATAGTGAAAGTGGAGCGTCCCTTCTTGCGTGGTGACGTACTCGGCCGCCCGGATCGAATACACCGGCCGTCCAACGATTCCGGCCTCGATCTGCGCGCTCGTGTTGATCCCGACAGCTGCGACCGAGTGGTACAGCGAATCGAAGTAGTCGTTCCTGGAATCGGTGTCTACCGGGTTCGCGCCTTTACCAGGCCACACCGCGACGTCGTTCGGCCCGCGCAGCTCCGGTTCATCGAGCCCCCGCATGTCGCCACGCGGATGCGGCCGCACGAGCACCGCCGCATCGCGCACGCGCGGATCGGCCGCGGCGCGCAGCGCCTGAATCCACCGCTTGATGTAGTCGGCTTCGCGCGGGGCGATGAACTTCGACGAGCAGAGATAGAGGAACAAACGGACGCTCTGCGGGCAACCCGACCTTCCGGCAGAACTCCTCGCGCGTCGTGCTGGGACGACGAGTGAACCACTGATCGTAGGTGGGCGCACCGGTGACGACGACGTTCGCGTCCGGAATCGCATGCAGGTCCACGGCCTCTTTGCGCTGCGCCTCGTTCCAGACGAACACCCGTTCGGGCACCGCGTGAATCAGCCCCTTGTTCGTCAGGTTGTCCCAACTGTGTACGCACAAGCCGCACGGGATGCCGAGCGCCCGGGCAGCCTTGATGTACTCGACCTGATCAGAGCCCAGCTCGATGAGCGGCGTGACGAGCACGAGGTCGGGGCTCTGGCTCGCGATCAGTCCAACGATGGCAGGGTCTGGCGGAATCGCGCGCTCGATTGAACGCAGTCGGTTCGCGACGAACGTCAACCCGGCTCGCGTGCGCACAACCGGAAACCGCGAAAACGCCTGCACGGCGGGCGACACTCTCGCCGCGGCACGCTCGTACAGCGCCGCCGCGTCGCGGTACTCCGGAGTGCGATACCGCAGGTAGTCCGCCGTCGATCGTGTGGCGCGAGCCATCCCGAGCCAGACTCGCCTGGGCACCTCCGCCGCCTCGTGCGTGATGTGCGGATACCTTCCCGTGAGCGCTTCGAGCAGCCGCGGATCGGCCAGCTTGTCGCGCATCATGAACGTGAGGTGGATGCGATGCCCGCGCCTGGCCAGCTCCTCGATCGTCGAGGAGTAGTTGCGCAACGCGCCCGAGTGGCGCATCGAGAAGAAGATCTTCATCGGTCGCGCGCTCACCGCACCGCTCCAGCAGCATCGATCTCGACGAGCTTCAGGCCGGCCTGGTCGATCTTGGCGAACACGTCATCGACGTCCATCCCCTTCGGCGCGCGATAGCCACGGGGGACAGCAATCGCGGAGATCGATGGTGACACGTCGTTCCGGACGAAGAACGCATTCACTCGTTCCGACGCAACCAGGCGATAGCCCTTGCGCTGCGCGAGATGCGTGAGCGCGGCGAGCGAGGCGCCGCGATACGCACGCGTCGCGACAGCGTCGAGGCGGAACTCCGGGTCGTATGGAATCGTCACCGAGCGTTCGGGACCGAAGAGCCAGTTGTATTCGAGCGCGACGACGCGGGGAGAGCACGCGGTCAGCGCCTCCCACAGCCAGTAGTCGTTGCCGTCGATGTCGATGCTCAGGAAATCGAGTTCGCCCGTGAAGCCGTGCATCTGGAGGATGCCGTTGATGTTCTCGGTGGTGACGCGGTGCTTGTTCGCGATCACGGCGTGGCCGGCGTAGCGAACCTTCACGGTCTCGACCTTGTGACGATCGGCATCCATCATCAGGCCCGACCATCCACATTCCCCCACGAGAAACCCGGAGTTGCCGCCGTTCAGGCCGCAACCGATCTCGACGCAGCGGCGGTCGATCGTGCCGATGCGCTTGAACAGTGCGAGCAGCAGACCGTCCTCTTGGTTTTGCGATCGATAGCCAAACCGCTCCGACAGGAGGTCGTACGGAGGTGGGAGCTCGGCGTCTTCGAGATAGAGCTTCCGCACGATCGCCGGCAGCATCTTGATGTCAGGCTCGAGGTTGGCAATCGAATCCTCGATCTTCGACAGGCGATCCGAGATCTCTTTCAGCCGCCTCTCCGCGTTCGATTCGTCACCGCCGGCAACAGCGCGGCGGAGACGCGCAAGCAGCGTCACGAGGCAACCCCTGTTGCGGCCCACCGATTCAGGGCCGGATCCACCTGCGCCGAGTCGCGCCGATCGAGCGCGACAAAGCCTCCGGGCAGCATTCGATCGAACACGCGATGCGCCAAATCGAGGTGATGCGCTTCGAAGCCGCGGCGGGAGAAGAACGACAACGATGGCACCCCATAGAACGGCGCGAGATACGAGAAGCCGCCGTAGGTCCCGACGAAGCCTCGTGCGCCTGCGATGAGCTCGGTCTGACGCTCGAGATTCTTGTGCGGCGTCTCGTGCGCATCGACAACGAAGACACCGGAGCCGGACGCTGGCTGGTAGTCGCTGTGCTCGTCGAGCCGGACCGTGGTGCTCAGGAGAGCCACCGGCACCTGGCGGCTGATCGTGCGAATCATGTCCGAGATGAACGCCTTGTTCCCGGCTGTCTCCGGAAACGCCTTGCTGAAATAGAACTTCGCGACGACGTAATCGCTGGGCAGGCCGGCAGGCCGCTCCGTCGACGACGGTCGCGTGAGCGGCTGGAACCGTGAGAACGACTCGACCAGCTCTATCCCGGCGCGCCTTCGCCACAGCCCAACGAACAGCCGGAACATCGCGGCCGGATGCAGCACCTGAACGTCCTCGAGCCCAAGCCGATCTCGCGTCTTCTTCAGCAACTCCTTGTCGATCTCGCGCCGGGAGTCGTACTGCTTTTTCTTCCCGGCGGTTCGCTCGCGGAATTCGTCAGGCGTCAGCAGATCGAGGATATCGACGTAGCGCGACGTCAGGTGGCGATACCAGAGTCCCGCGCCACCCCTGGACACTACGACGATGCGCCGACCGCCCAATCCCTGCTCGACGAGCCAGGCCAGGAACGGAATCCAGTACATCAGCTCGAAGCCGACTTCTCCCGTCCACGGACCAGCGATGACATCGGCGTCGCCGTGCACAACGGAAAGCGCGCGTTGCAGCGCCTCGCGGTGCACGATATCGATGCTGTCGGCTGGGTCCCGCGGCGGCGGCGCCGGCGCCACGGGATCGGTGACACCGAGCCAGCGCCCGAGCGTGTCGCGCGCGCTCATCGTTCGAGCACCGCCTCCGTGCGCTCGAGCGCGCGCGTCAACTGGCCGCGCTCACCGAAGGCGAGGCCGAGCACGTCGATGTCGCTGGTATCGAGCACCACGTACGAGCCGCGCTTGAAGTTGCCGAACACGCGGCGCGCCAGCTCGAGATGCTGGGGCGAGAACTTCTCGCGATGCGAGAAGAAGGCGAGCGACGTCACGCCGTACATCGGCGCCAGATAGGACAACCCGCCGTAGGTGCCGACGAAGGCGCGCGCCCGGCTGATCACCTTCGTCTGGACCTCGAGGTTGTTGCGCGGCGTCATCAGGTGATCGACGCTGTGGATGCGCGGATTCTTGCCGATCGTCATCTCCCAGTGATCGTCGATCCGCAGCTCGGGATTGAGCAGGACGACGTCACCGGCATCGGTCAGCGTTTGCAGCAGTCGCGTGACGAACAGCTTGTTCTCTTCCGTGTCGGGAAACGACTCGTTGAAGTAGAAACGCACGGCGGTGAAATCGCGCGGCAGCTCACCTGCGACGTCGCTCGTGTCGAGCTCCGGCAGCCGCTCGAACGTCGCGAACGTGTCGACGAGATTGATCGACATCTGGCTCTTCCAGTACGGGTAGAAGAGCCGGTACATGTACATCGGGTGCAGCAGTTCTACCTGCTTGCTCCCGAGGTGCTGATACGCGAGCTTGAGGATCTCGCGGTCGAAATCTGTCAGCGCCAGGTGCTTCTGCTTGTTCTCCTGCAGACGATTGGCGTTCTTCGTCCTGAACTGCTCGGGCGTGAAGAAGTCGAACAGGTCAACGTAGTTCTTCGTGATGTTCTGATACCAGATGCCGGCGCCACCACGTGACACGACCACCATGCGCTCGGGATCGAACGGCCGGTAGGTCTTCACCCAGTTCAGGAACGGAATCCAATACAGCAACTCGAAGCCGACTTCGCTCAGCCACGGTCCCACGACGATGGGCCGCGGGCTGGCGGCCATGCGCTGAAGGATCTTGGGGACCGCCTGCATCTCCTGCGTCGGCTGGTCGCCGGTCATCATCTGCGGCAAGACGCGCGGAACGATGTAGCGGCGCGCGAACTTCTTGGCGGGGTCCCAGCGGAAGAAGTCGCCGACGATCGCGGCAAAGCGCTTCTGGAAGAAGCTGGCGATCGTCAACGGACGCATCTGCCGCTCGCGCTTCCGCGTGAGGCGCGAGACCGAGCGCCCGACTTTCATCACGACGCCCACGGGATAGAGCAGCGCTCGAAGGAGGAGCAGCCCAACACCGGGGCGCCAGGGCGCCGGCTTCGGCATCCGTGCGAGGTCCTCGATCGCGTCGGCCAGGATCGGCGTGGCAGGACGATCGAGCCCGGCCGGCCGCACGAACCCCTCGACGAAACTCCGCAGCCGTCGATCGTCCTCTTCGGTGCGATCGATCGCCTTCGTCAGATCGCGCACGTGCTCGTCGAGCGACCCGGCCATGTGCAGCAGGCCGCCGTTCTCGTTGAGCAGGTAGTGGAAATGCAGCGTCCCTTCCTGCGTACCGGCGTATTCGGACACTCGCACCGAGAACACCGGATGGCCGACGATGCCCGACTCGATCTGCGCGCTGGTGTTGATGCCGACCGCGGCCGCCGAGTGATACATCGAATCGAAGTAGTCGTTCTTCGATGCCTGATCGACCGGGTTGGCGCCGCCCCGCGGCCACAACACCGTGTCTGTCAGGTCGGACTCGTCGAATCGCTGCCACGGCTGCGCGTTCTCGGGGTGCGGGCGAATCAGGATGCCGAGCTGGCGCACGCGTGGATCCGGTGCGGAGCGAACCGCGTGCACCCACTTCTCGATGAACACCGCCTCGTCGGGCGCGATGAACTGCGACGAGCACAGATACAGCAGGAACGGCTTGTCAGGAGCGAGGCCGACCTTGCGGCAGAACTCTTCTCGCGTCGTGCTCGGCCGGCGCGCGAACCACTGGTCGTACACCGGCGCGCCGGTCGGGATCACCTGCTCCGGCTGCGCGCCGTGCATGGTAATCGCCTCGCGCTTCTGCGCATCGTTCCAGACGAACACGCGATCGGGAACGATGCGGATGAGGCCCTTGTTGGTCAGGTTGTCCCAGCTGTGGACGCACAGCCCGCTGCGAAGACCAAGCGTGCGGCACGCTTTGATGTACTCGACCTGATCGGATCCGATATCCACGAGCGGCGTGACGAGTACCGCGTCTGGGCTCTGCTCCGCGATGAGTTCGGCGATGCGCTGATCCGTCGGAATCGCCCGCTCGATCACGTTCAGCGCACGCGAGACGAACGCAAGCCCGGCTCGCGATCGTACGACCGGCAACCTGAGGACGCCGCTGAAGATCGCCGGCACCCGCTCGGCAGCGCGCTCGCGCAGCGCGTGCGCATCCTTGAACTCGGGCGTGCCGTAGCGTACGTAGTCGGCTGCCGCACGCACGCCGCGCGCGAGCCCGAGCCAGAATCGCCACGGAGTCTTCTTCCCGGGCTCGCTGAACGTCACATTCTCGCGGTTGTTGGTGACCTCCCACAGCAGGCGCCCGTCGCCGAGCTTGTCCTGCATCATGAACACGAGATGGACGTGATGCCCGCGCCGAGCAAGCTCGCCGATCGTCGACGAGTAGTTTCGGAGCGCCCCCGAGTGGCGCATGGAGAACAGGATCTTCATCTCGTGCAGCTGCCGTGTTGAACGCGAACTACAACTTGTCTATCGACGAAGCTTCCTCGCGATTGAAGAACCAGACGCCGGTGATCAGCGTCAACGCGATCATCGCCAGCGACGTGGTGATTCCACGGACGGTCAAGTGGCCGACGCCAAGCGTGCCCCACTTGAAGGCCTCGACAACGGACGACATCGGATTGAGCGCGAGGATCCATCGCCACTGTTCCGGTATCGTGGTCACCGGGTAGATGATGGGCGTGAAGTACATCCAGAACGGCATGAAGTACCGGAGGCCCTGGCGAATGTCGCGGTAGCGGGCCTGCAGCACCGACGTCCAGAGACCCACGGCCACGGTAAAAATCAGCGCGAAGAACACCGCAACGACCGACACCAGCAACTCTGGACGCAGCGTGATGTACCAGACACCGCTCTGACGACGGTGGTAGAAGACCGTCAGGATCATCACGAGGAGCATGATGGCCAGATAGAGGAGCCCGGGCGCCACTGACGACAACGGCAGGATGAGGCGCGGGAAGTACACCTTCGTGACGAGTTTCCGGTTCCGCTCGAGGCTTCTCGTCACGACCAGCAACGAGCGCTCGAACAGGATCCACGTGGCGCTGCCGCAGACGAAGAACAGGAAGTAGGGCGGGCCGCTCGAATTCACCCCGAGCAGGCCACCGAAGATCAGCGAGTTGATTCCGACAGGAGCTGACACACGGAGGAAGAGCCACAGCCACCCGAGCTTGGTGCGCCGGTACATCGACGTCACCGACTGCGCGGCGAAGTACCACCAGAGGTATCGGTAGTGCCACAGTTCGCGCGCCCGCTCGAGAACGCCGTACTGGCGTGGCTCAATGACCCACATGTCGGGTGCCGGGGCCGCCGCCAGCGCTGCGTCAGGCGCGGATGGCATAGGGCTTCATCTCCATGCTCCATTCGAGGGTGGGATCGATCAGACCGGTCCGATGGAGCGTCCCGGACGATTCATCGCTGTTCTCGCGATAGACCATGAAGGCAAGCGCCTTGTTGACGACAAGCGCGTGCTCCTCGCCTTCGCCGCGAATCAGCGTGATGCCAACGCTGATGGTGTAGGTGGTCTCCGACAGCAAATTGGCCGGAATCTTGGCCACGGCTTCGTACGCCAGGTCGGCACCGACCGGCACCAGCTCGGGCTGCGCGGATCGAAACACCAGCACACCCTTCGAGAACAGATCGAACGCGCACCGCGCGAGCGTCTTCGCGCGATAGGTGCGGAACCTGATGCGCACGAAGATGTCCTCGGAGCGCGGCGGCGACCCGATCTCGCGGCCGTCGGCCGACAGCAGCTTGACATCGAGAATCTCGCCGTAACGCCCCGCGTGACTGCTGCCTTTCTCCTCGGGCTTCTCCGCCGACGTCAGCAGCTCCCACGTCGCGTTCTGGTACTCGGTCACCACGTCTTCCGGCTCGCCAGCCCGATGCAGTGTCCCGTCCTTGACCCAGATCACGCGATCGCAAATGCGCGACACCGCCTCCATGTCGTGCGACACGAAGAGCACGGTCAGACCCGTGTCGCGCGCCAGCTCGCGCACGCGCTGCAGGCAGCGCTCCTGAAACGACAGGTCACCGACGGCGAGGATCTCGTCGGCCAGCAGAATCGACGGCTGCATGTTGATCGCGACGGAGAACGCCAGCCGCAGGTACATCCCGCTCGAGAAGTACTGCAGCGGCGTATCGACGAACTCCTGGACCTCGGCGAAGTCGATGATGTCGTCGAAGCGCTCGAGCGCGACCGCCCTCGGAATGCCGTTGATGGCGGCATTCATGAAGATGTTCTCGCGCGCCGTCGCTTCGTCATCGAAACCGGCGCCAAGCTCCAGCAGCGAGACCACACGTCCCCGCCCCGGATCCGGCCGGTCGTCGGAGGGATGACTTTGGCGATGACTTTGAGGAGGGTCGTCTTGCCGGCGCCGTTGCCGCCGATGACGCCGAAGACGGTGCCGTGGTCGACCTCGAACGACATGTCTTTGAGCGCCCACACCTCCTGGGCACCGAGGAGCTCGCGCACCAGCGGCACGGAGAAGACGTTCCGGACGCGGTCGAACCGACTTTCGGTCGGCTGAGACTTCTGTGCCTTTGGCACCCAGTACCGTTTGCTGACGCCCTCGACGATGAGGCTTTTCATGGCTGGTGCGACAGAGACAGCTTCGCCCTTTCAGTCACACGTGTGATCGTGAGACCGCGGTTAAGTGACGCGCACGCGCTGCGCTCAGTCGCGCGCGGTGTCCCTCACGACTACCTTCTCAGCTCCAAAGCTTCTTTCGATGCGTGGACCACACGACCGCCTTGGCAGGACGCTGCCGGGACAACCGTCGGATGAGAAGGCAGGCGGGTTGGGATATGGCACCGCTTATCAGCTGGCCGTGGGGCGTTTTAACGTCGCCGGACGGTCACTGGACGCGTACAAACGCTGCACAGTGTACAGCATACGGGGAGATACCCGCAATGACTCAGCTCGGCCGTTTAGACCGTCTCCGGCGTGGCAACGTCCCCGGTCTTGATGAAGAGGGTGGTGTGTGGCGTGCGGTCGTCCTCGGCTGGCGCCTCGACCGTGTAGTAGTAGAGCGCGAGCGACTTCCGCGAGCGCTCCTCGGGGCACTGGAGTGGGCGCGGATGACCGTGGTAGCTGGAGTTCGACGTGTCGAAAATGACGGCGCGGTTGAAGATGGGCGAGATGCGCCGCACGCATCGCGTGCCCGCGCGGTCCCAGAGCTCCAGGTCGCCGCCCCAGGCCTCCGTCCAGTTCTCGTTCAGGTAGACCAACAGGTTCAGACGCCGATACAGGTTCAGACGCCGATAGAAGTTGAAGTCCGCGTGGACGCCAAGTGCGCCTCCCCGCTTGATCTCGTGGAGGCCGCCGCCGCGAAGGTGCGGATCAGGGATGAGTCCCTGGATGCCCGTCATTTCCTGCAGAAACCACAGAAACGGCCCGGCGTTGAGCTGACTGAAGACGGAGCGTGTGATCGGCTTGAAGTGTCGAAAGTCTTCCGTCGAATATTTCCGTTCGGTCTCGCGCTCTGTGTAATGCCACTGCCCGCGGTCCATCGAGTCGAACTCGGCGAGCACGGCCTGCAGAATTCGGGGCTCGAGAAAGTCGTCGATGACCAGGTGCGGAAACGGATCCGCGGAACGGTACGCTGCGGTGTGCAGTCGCGCGAGTTCCTTCAAACGGCCGTGAGCGATCAGATGCGTGGTGATCCTGCGCGAGAAATCACGCTCATCGCGCATGCGCCGCAGTTCATCACGCGTGGCGGCGAGGCGTTCCTGTGTCTCGCGAAGCGCGGCGAACGTCCGAATCACGGGCAGCCGACGGCTCCAGCTGGGCAACATGCGCCGCGAATTGTACACCTAGCTAACGTCGAGCGCTGCCTCGGACACAGCCACTCAGCAGCGAGATGAATCACCAAACCACGTTACCCAGCCTGCGGCTCAGCCACAACCCATATACTGACCGTGCCCGTGAACAGTCCTCTCGCACTTGGAATCCATTTCGGTCACGACGCTTCAGTTGCGGTCTGCTCGTCGGAAGGCATTCTGTTTGCCCTGCAGGAAGAGCGCGTCTCGCGCATCAAGCATCACTTCGGCTTCCCGCGACAATCGATTGAAATCGCGCTCGGACACTGCGGGCTGAGGCCGAACGACATCGGTCTCGTCGCGTTCTCGACCTCGCAGGCGATGTTCCCCGAACGCCGGAACGCGTGGATTGTTCCCGCCGAAGGCGATCGACTGCCGGCAACCGCGCAACTCAACGCCACGTCTCGCGACAAGCTCCCTCCCGCCCAGCGTCTCGCGCAACAACGCGAGAAGGTACGCCGCAAGTGGACTGAGTTCGCGAATCGACATTGGGTCGAGCACGTGGACTTCATGGAGGAGATCGGTCTCCTGCGAGAGTCGGTCGTGCACTATTACGTCGCACACCATCGCGCTCACGCCGCGTCGGCCTTCCGTGTGTCGGGACTTGCGAACGCCGCGACCGTTCTGACGTGTGACGGCAAGGGCGACGGCCTCTCCGCCACGATTTACCGCGGAGAACCTGACGGCCGGATGACATACCTCCGCGGTTCGCAAGCGACGGACAGCGTCGGCATGTTCTATCAGGCGGTGACGGAGGCTCTCGGCTTCGTTCCCGTGGACGGCGAATACAAGACGATGGGACTTGCGGCTTTCGGACAAGTGTCAGGCCGCCCGAACCCATTCGAGGGCATCGTCTCCGTGCACGACGGCATACTTGCGTCGCGGCAGAAGTGGAAGTCCGCGAACTACAACGAGCGGCATCCCGACAAGAAGGTCGACAACCCGCTCGGCTCGGTGGCGCAAGCGGATGAATTCCAGCGCCTGCTCGACCAACTACCGGATCACGACGTCGCCGCATTCGCGCAGGCGCACTTCGAAGACGTCATGCTGAAACTGGCTGATGACGCGATGCGACTCGCGCACAGCCGCCAGCTGGTCGCGTCCGGTGGCGTGATGCTCAACGTCAAGGCCAACGCGCTCATTCGCGACCGGCTGAACCCGGCGTCGTTCTTTGTATTTCCCGACTCCGCGGACGGCGGGCTGGCCGCCGGGGCGGCACTCGAGGCGCTGTTCTTCGAGGGTCACGTCTCGACGCCGAGCACCTTCCGCGATCCGTACCTCGGTCACCAGTTCTCGGACGAGGAGGTGACCCGGGCACTCGAGCAGTGGAGGGCGCAGCACGCGCTGACGATAGAAACGGCGACGCCGGAGATGGTGGCCTCGCGGATTCTCGCGGGCAAAGTGATCGGCCGCTTTCAGGGCCGGCTCGAGCTCGGTCCGCGCGCGCTCGGCAATCGGTCGGTGCTCGCCGATCCACGCAAGCCCGAGGTGAAGGATCGAATCAATCTGCTGCTGAAAGGACGCGAACCGTTCGTGCCATTCGCGCCGTCCGTCCTGGCCGAGGACGCGTCAAAGTACTGGGCCGGCTCTCAGGATTACCCGTACATGACGTTCGCGGTGCGGGCATCAGAGGACGCGAAGCGCGAAGTGCCCGCAGTCGTTCACGTGGACGGCACGCTTCGCCCGCAAGTCGTCTGTGATGACGTGAATCCTGGTTACGCCGAGCTCATTCGCGCATTCAAGCGCGCGACCGGCGTCGGTGTCCTGCTCAACACCTCGTTCAATCGACACGGCCACCCGATCGTCGGCTCACCCGACGATGCGCTGATGCACTTGACGAATCAGTGGGTGGATGGCCTGTCGATCGGGAAGTACTACGTCGAGCGCGGCGTCTGAGGCCGCGGCCCCAGCACTTCGCTGAAGAGCGTGCGCAGCAGTCCGGCCGTCTGCGTGTGCAGTGTGGTCATCGCGACACCCATTTTGCGCCCGAGCCGCCAACTGACGTCGATGTGCGCCGGGATCAACTCGTCTTCGGTGGAATAGAACGAGATCGACGGGACGCCGTAGAACGGTCCGACGTAGGCGAGCCCACCGTACGTTCCGACGAACGCTCGCGCGTTGCTGACGATCTCCGTCTGAATCTCGAGGTTCTGCTCGAGGCGCATCAGCTCGTCGGCGCGGTACACGTTCTTCCCGAGCACGCTCAAGTCTTCGTGATCGTCGAGCCTCAGTCCTGTATTCAGCAGAACCACCGGGATCTCCTGGCTCAGGGAGCGGATGACGTGAGCAGCGAAGCGCTGGTTCTCGGGCGTGTCGGGGAACGACGGCCTGAAATAGAAGCGCACCGCCACGTAGTCCGCGGGGAGATCCTTCAGGGCGAGGCTGCGCTCGACTGGTGAAAGACGCCGATAGTCGGTGTGGTGGTTCAGCAGACCGATGCCGGCCTTCTCGAACCAGTAGAAGCGGAGAATCCGGTACATCAACGAGGGGTGAAGCAGCTCGGCCTGCGGCAGGCCCGCCTTCTCTTTCGCACGCTCGAAGATATCCACGTCCATCTGCTCGACGCGGTACTGCTTCTGGTGTCCCGCCTTGCTCCAGCGCGCCTCGTTCGCCTGTCGATATTCGTCGAGCGTGAACAGGCTGAACACGTCCACGTACTCGCTCGTGAGATGGCGGTACCAGTGGCCCGCACCGCCGCGCGACACGACGACCAGGCGGCGATCCTCGAGCTTGTAAGTGCGGAGCGCGCGGTTGAGAAACGGAATCCAGTACAGCAGCTCGAAGCCGACTTCGCCGATCCATGGCCCGATGACGATCGGTCCACGTGTTTTCCGGAGTCGCTCGAACTCCCGGCGGACGGCATCGACCGCGTCTGACGCAGGGATTCCGTCGAGCTCCTCTTTGAGGAGTGCCGGGATCACCCGATTGCGCACGACGGGAATCTTGCGCAGCGAGTGCAGGAACATCACCCCGGGACGCCTGACCGCTTCGAACCCGAGATGCGTCACGCGCCTGCGAAGCTGCGCTACGGTTTTCGCCATGCGTCGGCTGCTCCGAACTCCTTGAGATGCGCCATGACCCAATTCACCACTCCCTGGCGCGCGATGGCGCGGCGCATCAAGTGCGTGCGCTGGCGAAACGAGGAGGACTTCACAATCCACCACGCGCGCAGCTCGCGCATCCGTTCATAGGCGTGGACAGCGCCCGCCACTACGAGGTACTGCGCCGCGGCGGAAAGACCGGCTGCGCGTGACACGTGAGGCCGGCCCGTCCCGCGAATCGTGAACGTGTGCAGGAGGCTGACTGCGTGCGAGATCCACCAGGGGCAGTACGCGTAGAGCGGACGCCCGCCGGGAAAGAAATTCGCGCGCTGGCGCTCGAGGCTGAACACGCGACCGTACCAGCGGCGGAACCACAGGACTTCAGGAACCTGCTTGAACTGGCCGTAAAGCGACAGCTCAGCGATGAGCAGTCGATCGGGCACGACCACCTTGCGATACACACCGGCGCGCTCCAGCGATCCGACGCGATACAGTCCGTACACCATGTTGCCGGCGCGCATCTCGCGGATTCCCGATCGAAGACGCGTCCAGCGATTCGTCACGCCCAGGGTGTCGAAAACCCACGGCTTGCGTTTCAGCAACTCGCCCGTCGGACCGATGCGCCGGTTCAACGGGTACGCGAGCAGCACGTCACGACTGCCATCGAGCGCATCGACGAGTTGTTGCAGCCAGCGCGGATGCCAGAGATCGTGATCGCTCGTCCACGCGAAATACTCGGCATCCGGATGCCGCTCCTTCGCAATCGCAAACGCCTTGCGCGAATTGTCCACGAGCCCAAGGCGTTCATCATTCCTGACGTACGACACCCGCGCATCCCGCTCCACGTACTCGCGCGCGATCTCCGGCGTCGTATCGCTCGACACATCGTCCACGAGCACCAACGCAAAATCGCTGAAGGTCTGCCCGAGGATCGATTCAATCGCCTCTCGAACGTGATCTGCGTGATTGAAGAGAGGTGAACCGATGATGACGCGCGGCATCAGGGAGCGAGCTCCTCGGGTAGAGATCATACTTCGGCGTTTCCGGCCCCTTGGTATGCTGTAACGGTGAGCACGGGAGAGAGCACGCTGGCCGGGCGAGCGGTCGGCCTGATCCTTCGACGCGTCAAGACCGCCCGAAAACAGAGCAAGCGGGGCGTCAAGCTTGTCCAGAACGTCTTCCGCCGCGTCAGGCAGGTCGAGAAGAGTCTCTTCTTCCGCCTGCGCGACTCCGAGACCGGCCGTGTGTTGCTCAAAGCCGCCGGGATGGCGCGCTCACCGCGAGATCTGAGACACCGAGCCCAGGTTGCCGGGCCCTACATCGCTCGACTCCGCGCGCACGCCACGCCAATCGATCCGAAGAAGGGATACGGTTTGCTGTCGCCCGATATTCTCGGCGACTACGGCCGCGTCCTGGACGCGGCCCGCCGGCTCTTCGAGGTCAAGAAAGCGGACATCGATGCCGAGCTGACCGGCTACGAACACTGGACCCCCGAACAGCGACAGAAGTTTCTCACGCGAAAGCAGTCGTTCCTTCGCTACCTGCTCGATGACGACGATCTCCGCCACAGCCCGGAGCTGGTGGACTTCGCGTTGAGCGATGCGATGCTGGGATCGGCGACGCGTTATCTCGGGATGGTGCCCTACCTCACGCGCATCGACTTGATGTACTCGCTGCCGCGCACTGGGAAGAACATCGAAAGCCAGCTGTTCCACCTCGATCACGAGGGCATCACCCAGATCAAACACTTCATCCACCTGTTCGACGTCGGTCAGCACGAAGGGCCGTTCACCTTCATCCCTGCCGACGCCACGTCCCGCATCGTCCGCGACGTCCGGGAGCTTCGGCGCACGCGAAAGTCGGGACAGGACATTGAACTGAGACGCTATTCCGACGAGGAGATCGCCGCCGTCGGAGGAACTGCCGACATCGTCACGGTCACAGGACCGGTCGGCTCTGGCGTCGCTGTCGACACATCCCGCTGCCTGCATCTCGGTAGTCGTGTGGATCCGGGATCGTTCCGATTGTGCTTGTACACGCAGTACTGCACGACGCACGAGATCACGAACGTCTACGATGTCGATCGATTCAAGGACGATCCGATTCGCTATCTGGCAGTAAAAGACAGCGTCGCGCCCGGCCGCGCACGAGCGACTGACTACTACGACAAGATGATGGGCTGAGACCCCGGAGAGGCATGTCGCGGAGCGCACCCGCCTCTCCGCCTCCCGGCTCCGCAGCCGGAAATCGCTCTGCGCTCATACTCTTTCGCCACCGCCGCGAGTAGTCATGTATTCGTGCACCCGCCATCGCGTCATGCACCAGCAAAGCTTGTTCGGGCGTCACGGATCGCGCGTAGCGAACTCGCGGCGACGAATCGCTTCGATCGATTTCAGGCGATCAGGTCCCGAAAACCTCGAGTCGACGTCCTGGAAATTGCAAATGGGAGTCGGGAGTTGGGAGTTGGACGACTACGGGATCTCGACGAGCGTGAGTTTTTCTCGCTCGACGTAGCGGTATACGTCCTCGCCCTGCTCCATCAACACGTCGTACTTCTCGAGCAGACGGAACGCGCGTGCCGGCTCGCAGGCCGGGATATGCGTCGCAAGGTCGTTGCGAAGGAAGAACGCATTCACGCCGCTTGGCTCCACGGCTACGAGCCGATAGCCCTTGCGTGCGCCGAGGCGAGTGAGCGCCGTCAGCGATGCGCCGTAGTACGCCGTGTGATAGTGATGACGGTCGAACTTGGCGTCGTACGGAATCGTGACCGATCGCTCGGCACCGTACATCGAGTTGTACTCGAGGATGACGACGCGCGGCGAACAGGCGGTCATCGCTTCCCAGATCCAGTAGTCGCATCCGTCCAGATCGAGGCTGAACAGATCCACTTCGCCTGAGCAGCCGTTGCCCGCGATCAGCTCGTTGATGTTGTCGCGCGTCACCCACGCGGCAACTGCCGTCACCGTCGGGAAACGGCGGCCGACCTGGGTCATGTGCTTCAGGTGTCCGTCAACCATCAGGCCAGACCATCCGCATTCGCGTGCCAGGAATCCCGAGTTGCCTCCGCTCAAGCCAGACCCGATCTCGACGAAGCGACGGCATGTGACGCCAGCTTCACCAAGGAGCGCCAGCGTCAGCCCGTCCTCTTGATTCTGTGAGCTGATTCGAAATCTCCGTGCCGTGAGCCGCTCGGGATACGGAAGGCTGCTCGAATCGAGGTAGCGCTCTCTGAGGAGCGCCTGCACGGCAGGCTCGACATGCCTCGTGCGCTGCCAGATCTTCTCGACCGAATCGAGCTGACGTTCGATGCGGGCAAGACGACGACCGATGTCGGCAATCGCCTCGTCCTGCGCCGCACCACCGAGGGCGGTGCGCACACGATGGGCCAGTCTCTGAATCACACTCTGCGGTTTAGCCATGCTCTACTGCACGATCTCGAAGCGTTGTGCGTCAATCCGGGCCATGTCCTCCACGCCGGGGTGAAGCACGATCGCACGAACTCGCTCGCGGGTCGGCGTGCGCAGACGGTATTCCCAGGTTCTGCCGCGTGGATC
This sequence comes from uncultured Acidobacteriota bacterium, assembly GCA_963818645.1. Taxonomy (GTDB): domain Bacteria; phylum Acidobacteriota; class Vicinamibacteria; order Vicinamibacterales; family UBA2999; genus Gp6-AA40. Next base: position 120,993 of record CAWFTF010000027.1, read on the forward strand.
CCTGGCCACGCGCTGCGCATCGGTCAGACCAAGCTCTGCTTCGAACTGAAGTCTTGTGGTGTCGTCGACCGTCTCATTCCACCTGATGTCGAATGGCGACGACACACTGGGCACCGCGTTGTCCGCCGCTGCGTCCGCAGGTGGACGGCCCACACCGTCCTCGCGAGAGTACCGTCGCTCGAACAACGCGAACGTCCAGGCTGGATCTCGACGTGGATCGCTCGGCACCGAGCGGAGCGCGGCGGCTCGCAGCCCTCTCAGTAGCTCGGTCTGCGGCTGCGCGCCGCCGAGATCTGCGTAACGCTCCGTCCACTCGGAATGATAGTCCCACGCCGAATCACGAAGTTGTGCGTACGCTTCGGCCACCCGCAGATTCCATGCGATGGCCATCACGCTCACCATGCCCACGACCAGAGCTCGCTTCCAGCCGGTCGTCACGGCCAGGCGGTCGAGCGTCATGGTGAGCGCGACAAACAGCAGCAGTCCGTAGCCAATCCCTGCCGATAGCGCGATGCGATCGCGCGTGTAGAGAAATCCGAGTCCACTCCCAAAGACGATCAGGACGAATCCCGCAAGGCGCAGAAGTCGATCGCGCTCTGAGAGAGGCCGGTACAAGTAGAAGGCTGCGCCGATCAGAGCAGTTGTCAGGAGCGAGGAGCCGATATGCAGCCACTGCCACAGTGCCGTGTTGCCTTGAAGGAGCGAGGCGATGAATTGATACACGCCCGCGCGAGGCTCCGAGGCGAGCACCGTCAGCACGCTCGCAATCACGTTGTATGTCCAGAAGAGCCAGGGCGCATGCTCGAAGGTGTTCCGGAGCGACTCGGGCGTGCCCTCCGAGAAACCCAGTCCCGATCCGACGTAGCTCGAACCGAGGGACGCCGGTCCACCAAAGGCGAACCGGATGCCGAGGTACAGGACGAGAGCCGCGACCGTCGCTGCCACCCCGCGCCCGCTCACGCCAGGAGCCCGACGCCACCACAAGGCCACGACGAGCGGGATGATGAGCAGACTCGATTCGAGCAGGAAGAGGGCAGCGAATGTCAGCGGGAGGAGGACCCAGTCGTAGCGCAATGCCCGCGGATCGAGCGCGACCACCAGGGCAAGGAGGAGAAGAAGGAGCGCAGCGGAGTACGCGTTCACCGGTATGAACAGAAAGAAAATCCGGCTCGTGTGGAGGCCCACGACGCAGCTGAGTGCGAGAGCCGCAGCGAGACCACGTCTCGATCCGATCGGCTGGAACAGCCAGAGCAGGAGCGCGAGCACTGCGCCGAGTTGGGCGAGCACCAACAGCTGATAGATCCACAGGTTCAGCCCAATGAGCTGGTAACCCGCCTTGATCGCCAGCGTCAGGAGCGGCCGGTATTCGATTCCGCGGCTGAACGCGTAGCGAACGTACTGCCGCCAGTCCCAGCTGGTCGCCTCACGCAGGTTGTTGTGAACGTCAACGTACGGCCAGGAAACGGCAAAGAACGCGACGCCGAGGACGAGGAGGCAGGCAACAGTCCACGCGATCGGGATCCAGGAAATTCGGGATCTCGAGTCCCCAGCCATCAGCGGTAACACGGCCAGTGATCGGTCCCGTACTCGCGCACCGGCGTCCTGTCGGCTCTCACCAGAACGAAGTAGGGATCGTCATCCTTGACCGATCCGCCGACGCGATAGTCGCGAGCGAGCAATTCCATGAGCTGAGGAAACGCCTTCCTCACGGAGCGCTCTGACTTGGCTCGCGTAAAGACAATCGTCGGAGGCGAACGCCGCACCTTGTCCATCTCCATCTCGCGTTCGTACGGCAGGTCGCCGAACTGCTCGAGAAAGAATGCGTGACGCGTGGCCATCAAACGATCCGAATAGTAGTAAATCTCCGGCGCGAACCACAGCACGAGAATGCGCTCCGACTCTGGCACGCACTCACGCGCGTAGGCGGCCAGCCGAAGCGTCACTTCCGGATTGCGCATCCGCCAATAGTCGATCGGGGGGCTCGCCGTGAGACGTCCCGTCACTTCTTCAAATGCGCCTCGCGCTCGATTCAGCGATTCCCACTCGCCAGCCACCCAGCTGACTCGCTCGAACGACTGGCCCGCGCCCGCCAGACTCTTCATGAAGAGGAACACCGCGACAACGGTCGCGCCGCGCGTGAGCCACGTCATCGAAACCCTCGACTCCCGCGTCGCACGCACTGCAAGGGCGATGAGGATGCCCATCACGACCGCGGGTAGAACGATGCCGTCTCCCACTCGCACATGGAAGGGTCTTCGCAGGACACCGACGTCCACAATCAGCGCGAAGATCGAGAAGCAGACCAGTGGCAGGGGCCCGACCGCCGCTGGCAGGTAGTGCTTCAGCGTCATCGCGAGGCCGATTGCCACCGCCGGCAGCGCAAACAGGAAAATGGTCGCCAGCTCCCCTCCCGCCAGCTGCTCGTTCAATGCCGGGAGCACGTGAAGGCGCAACCACCAGTGATCGAAGCGGCGGCGCTGCGATGGCGGCCAGGTGGACTCAGAGATCCGGGCGGCGCCGCGGTCGATGCCGTCGGTATCCTCGAGAACGGGTTCGGCAACGAGGGCGCGCACGGCGTCGACCGTCCGCTCGGAAATCCGCGCGGTCTGCGACACGTCGTCCCGCGTCGAGACGATGGTGAGGCCGTAGCGATCGATGACCTGCTGGCGCGATTCCGGCGTGCTGTCGCGCGTCCATCGAAGACCGATCGATGGCGCGTACATCGCGGGCTGATCGACGCTGACGACATCCGTCACACGAAAGACTGGCCACCGCGGCAGCCCTTGTTGGCTGACGTGTTCTTCGAGGGCAGCCGTCATGCCGCTCTCAACGAAACGACCGAGTCCGTGCATCTGCACTGAGGCGAACACCAGCCATGGAGCGACGAGTGCAATCGTGACCAGTCCGGCTCGGACGCACTCGCCGAGAGCACGAACACTCAGGCCGTGAGCCGCGACCATCGCCAGCGTGACCCCGATCGCGACATACGCACCGTGATCGGGCCGCCAGTAGAACGCGATCGCCGTCCATACGCCGAGGGCAATCGCGCGCCACGGAGCAGGCTTCCAGATGTAGTGCCACCACAGCACCGCCGCGACGGCATAGACGATCAGCTTCGGATAGCCATAGCTGCGCGGCATCGCGACGACAAACAGCACGGCTGACAGGGTCGCCGCGGCGGTTGATTCGGTTGCGCGTCGAACGAGATCGAACACGAGAAACGTGCTCGCCGCGACCACGACGCCAATCACAATCGCTTCGGCGAGCAGACGGTACCCGAACACCAGTTGCGCGAGTGCACTGGTGAGGTACATGAGGACCATGCCGTAGTCGAAGAAGTCGCGAATCGGCCACTCACCAGCGAGAAGCTGAAGCGCGTACACGCGGTGCATGAAGTCGTCATTGACGAGCACCGATGCGTACAGCATCTTGTGCAGACTGGCGAGAAGGGCGATCACTGCCCCTAGCAGAGAGACCCACTGTCGCATTGTCTCGCTGGCAATTTATCACTGGTGCCCTCCCCATCCCGCACGCGATCGCGCGTGCGTTAGGATTGGTCAGTGCACCAACGGGCCTGGGCCACCAACCTGCTCATCACCGCAATCGGGCTGATTCTCTTTGCCGCTCTCACCGCGCGCTCTGGCCGGATCGAAGCCAACGACGGCCTGGGCTGGGATGGCCGTCAGTACGCCCACATGGTCACGGCGCGCATCGCTGACGGCACGGTGGCGACGCAGACGAGACCTCTGCTGCCGTTCCTGACACGCCTTCCCTATTACGCCGGGCTGGATATCATCCCCTCGTTTCAGGTGATGAATGTCGTTTACGCAGCCGCGCTCTACTTTTTCCTCTGCCTGATCCTCGATCTCTACGAGGTCGCAGCCATCTACAAGGCCTACTTCGTCGTCAGTGTGGCGTTGTGCATCGCCACGTCGAAGATGTTCGCCTTCTACCCGACGCTCGTCGATCTCGGAGCGCTTGCAGTGCTGAGCGCGTCCACCTATATCGTGCTGACACGGGGTGGATGGGCGGCCTGTGCGGCGGCGCTGCTCGCTGTCAGCGCGCGCGAGTTCGGCGTGGCGCTCGCATTCTTCGGGTTTCACCGCGAACTCCGCCAGGGACAGAGCTTCGTTCGGGCACTGCTGACGTACGCCCCTGCAGTGGTCGCGTTGTTTGTCATTCGTCAGTGGGCAAGCACGACCAACCTCGGCGATCGCGATCGCGTTCTCCTGACGGCGGGTGATTTCATCGCCAATCTCGCCCTCTGGCGCGACCCGCCTTTCGTCGTCTTCTTCGCCTACTTTCTCATCACGATCCTCGGCGGCATCACGATCCTGCTGCTGCTCAAGCCTGTGTGGTGTGTCCGTCGAATGATTGAAACGCCGGAGCTGTTCACGTTTGCCGCCCTGATCGTGGGTGCGGCAGCGGTCGGCAACGCCGACATCTGGCGCTATCTCGTATTCCTGCTTCCGGTGATCGCGATCCTGTTCGCCGCATATGCGCGCGATTTCCACCCTGGGCCGGTGATCCTGACCGCCGCACTTGTGCTCACACTCGTGACGCAGCAGCCGTTCACCGAAATGGACATGACGCACTACTTCCGGGACTGGTTTCCGGGCTACGTCTATCGCACGGATGATGCGACGGCTGTGTTCTGGTCGACGTGGTGGGTGCGAATCGCGGTGACGTGCGGCGGAGCCGTCGCTCTTGGAGTCATCCAGTGGATGACGCTCAGGGCGCAGCGTTCGATGCTACCCGAGGCACCGATCCAGTAAAGCACTGCAACCCGACCTGGCGATCGCGTTCACTCGCCTCGTGCCCTTCCCGTCATCGCCGTCCGAACCTTCGTCTTCAGCGCAAACCCCGACCGGCGAACGACCTTCACGATGCGCGTCGGACTACGGTAGACGGCGACGACTCCGCAGAGCCAGAGCACGGCTCGAAGCGGATAACTCGAGAGCGCCATGTGCACGCGCGCGCGCGGTCCGGATGCCGCCAGTTGCTCGAGCGCAGACACGAGGACGGGAGTCGCATCGACGTCCATCCCGTGCGGGCGAATGAACGTCCGGACGAATCGTTCGCACGCGTCACGACCCAGCGAGGGATTGGCAAGCGTCTCGGCGAGCTGCGCAGCGTGCTCGGGAAGACTCTTCGCGACACGCAGGAAGCCGCCGTTCTCCGACAGCAGGTAGCGGAAGTGCAGCGTGCCACCCTGCGTGTCCTGAAACTCATCGGTCAACACGGCGTGAACCGTGCGTCCCTGGATCGCGGCCTCGACCATCGCGGTCGTGTTGACCCCGACGACCGCCTCGCTATGAAACAACGAGTCGAAGTAGTCCTGACGATCGGCTTCGTTGACCGGGTTCGCCGACTTTGGATAGACCTCGACGCCGGGCATCTTCGTCAGATCCGTATCGCGCCAGTGGAATGCGTTGTAGGGATGAGGCCGGACGAGCACGCCAACGTCGGCAAGCGCAGGCATGCGACGCAGCGCCTCAATCCAGCGCCGCACGAACCCGACCTCAGCCTCGGGCGCCGAGATCGATGCCGTCGATCCCACGAACAGGACGAAAGGCTTCGCGGGATCGACGCCAACCTTCGCGCAGAACGCCGCGCGCGACGTCGGCTGTCGCTTGAACCAGCGGTCGAATGGTTGCGCGCCGGTGACGACGATGCGATCGCGTGGGGTGTCGTGAAACTCGACTGCCTCCGCCGACTGCTCGTGGTTCCACACCGACACCAGATCGGGCTGCACGCGCACCAGACCCTTCGTCGTCAAATGGTCCCAACTCGCGACGCACAGGCCCACGGGGATGCCAAGCGCTCGAGCGCTCTTGACGAGGTCCACTTGCGTGGACCTGTCCGTGACCAACGGCGTCACGAGCAACACATCGGGCTCGCGCGAACGAATGAACGCTTCGAGGATTGGGCTGCTTGGAATCGCGCGCTCGCACGCGAGAAACGGCGCGATCGCTCGCCTCGTCGTGCTGACGCTCGCCGATTGCCAGCGTCCGAGAAACGAGAGCGCCGGCGGAAGCACGTCGCGCATTCGCGCACGCAGGTAGTGAGCGTCCGCAAACTTCGGATGAAGATAGCGGAGGTAGTCGATCGCTCCGCGGACGGCCTTCCCCACGACGCCCCACACATCGTCGCGGCGCGGTGTCTGACCCAGCCAGGTGATGCCCTGAACGCCGTCGAGTGCTTCGCTCCCCTCGGGCTGTTTGTGCGGACTGTCGAAGACGACATCCACGTGATGCCCGCGCTCGGCTAATAGGCGAACGGTCGAGTCGAAGTACCTCAGATAGCCGGGGTACTGCATGACAAACAGAAATCGTCGGCTCTGGCCGCCGGGCGGGTGCGTCCTCGTCATCGAGGGCGTCGTCTCCTCGACAGCCCCGCCCACATAATCACGGTGAGAACCGAGAGACCGAGGCCCACACGAAAACTGGTGGGCGTGTAGCGCAATTCGACCTGATGCGATCCGGCGGGCACCGGGACAGCCGTGAAAGCGAGGTCCGCGCGCACAGACGTGACGAGCTGGCCGTCAACGAACGCTTCTCGCTCGGGATAGAACGGCTCGCTCAAAAACACGTAGCCCGGCGCGGCGGCCTCGACGCTGGCAGTCAGGCGGCCATCCGTCTGGTCTTGAGCGCTGATGTCAACCGTGCCCGTGCCGGCGCACGCCGTCGTTCCTGTCAGCATCTCGTTGCCGGTCTCGGCCTCGGTTTCCACCGTCGCCGGCGCCTGCGTGACCGCACCGGTGATGCGGTCGACTCCATGCGTGTCCTCCACCGCCGTGTCGCGTACGAGCGCCATGACGTTGGCGACAGACGGATCGTCGAGCGAGTATCGCCACGTGCGATCGTCGAGGGCGACTCCATCCTTGAGACGACGTTCCTGCTCCACAGTGCGCCGGCGATCGGCAGCAACATCCGGCGCCCATCTCACGTTGATGTAGGCGCGAGGCAGCAAGCGGCCCTCACGGTCGTAGCGCGATCTCAGAATCCGCGTCGTCGCCGCCGCCTTCGTCGTCATCAGACCTTCGCAGGTCCAGAACGCGCGCGGCCGCGCCGCATCGTTTCGATACGTGTAGATCTCATCGACCTGCGACACCAGGGTGAGCGATGGGGCCTCGAGCGGCGCACACGAGTAGATCCGCGAGACATTCGCTGCGTCCAGCAAATCGCGTCGCGCCGGCAAGACGCCTTCGGTGTCGATTCCGTGGAACTGACCGTCGTGCGGCAACGGATTGCCTGACGAGGCGACGTCGGCCCAGTCTGAGTAGTCGCTGAGGATAATTCCCGCGAGACCGTCGAGCGCAGGCTGCCCATTGCGCAACATCTCACCCGCGCTGATCCGGTTCTCGCACGTCGAGATTGCGCGGCCCGGATTCGGTGGTCCCATCCACTGCCGCACGCGACTCGTGGTCTCCACCGACACCGGCGCAATCGCTCCGGACGTGAATGCCGCGATGTCTGTCGCGACAAGGGCTAACGCAATCGCGAGCGCAACGGTGGTCCTGGCACGCCCGGCGAGGACGCCTACAGCAATCACACCGGCGATCGCGATGATTGGAAGCCACGGCCACGCCGGCGCTGGCGGTCGGAGGTTGACGGCTGACAGCACGATGAACGCAGCCACGGCCATCGCGACGGCGCCTGGGATGAGTCCGAACGCAAGCGGGCGCCATCGCCGAGTACTCGCAAGCGCGACGAATCGCTCGAGCCCCATGCTTCCGAGGACCGCCAGGCTCACAGTCGCAAGGAACAGGATGCGTCCCGGGAAACGGAATCCAGGAAAGACGGCGTGGTGCAGGCGGTAGAACGGCAGATCGACGCTGACGATTGCCAGCGCGATGCATGCGATCGCTCCGAAGAAGATGGCGATCCGGCGACGAGCGCCGTCAAAGAACGCGAGCGGAATCATCGGCGTCAGGATCCAGCCGACGTACGACACGGCTTCGGCCAGCTCGCGGTGCGGCGTGTTCGACGAGATGCCGAAGAAGGGAAAGAAGAAGCTCAGAAAGTTCCGCGCGTACCAGCCGCCCTCGATCGCGTCCTCGTACGGTATTCCCGCAAAGCGCGCTGCCTGCGCAACGAGGCGTGCCGTCGGGACCAGTTGAAAGGCGCTGACTCCAAGCGACAACACACCTACGACAACAAGCTGTCCGAGCGCGCGAGTCCTCGATCGAAAATCGCTGTCTGACTCCGGCCACAGAACGCTGTAGACGTAGTACAGGCACACGACTCCAACCAGGTAGAAGCTGCCCTGGACGTACCCGGCAAGAAATTGCAGCGCGAGCACCACGACGAGCGCGGGATGCGGCCATACACTTGCGCGTCGCAGGGATACGATCGACAAGCCAAGTGCCCATGGAAGCCATGCCGCGCAGTACAGCAACAGCAGGTGGCCGTTGTGGAGACGCGCTCCTGCGCTGCCACCGAGCATTCCTGCCACGGCGGCAGCTGTAGACGCCAACCAGCCAAGGCCGATCACGCGGGCAAGAAAGAGCACGCCTGCGCCAGCAATCCATACATGCAACGCCGCCATCGAGGACAGAAACACGCCCGGCGGCAGCCAGCGCAACAGCATCGCTGGTGGATAGAGCACCGTGGTCTGAACGTCAGCGAGATGCGGTGTGCCGGCGAAATGAAATGGATTCCAAAAGGGGAGCCTGCCGCTTGCCAGAACCGTGCGAGTGTAGATCTCCCAGACGTACAGGTTCACCGAATCGCGTCCCGGCAGCACGTCGTCTTCGGCGACGAACAGGTCGCGTAACGTGTAGAGGACCAGGACGGCAAGGCCGCAGAGGATCGCTGCCGCTGCCCATTTGCGCCCGCTGCGTGACGGCTGTCGGCGTCGATCGATCGAACATCGCGGGCTTTGATCATATCCCGCCAGATCTATCGGGTTGGCTTACTGCGAGATCTCGAGACGATTGGGGTCGATGCCGGACGTGTCTTCGACCGCCCGATGTTCGAGAAGCGCACGCACGCGATCGGGCGTCGGTGAGCGGAGACTGTAGGACCACGTGCGATGGCTTGGATCCCTCTCGACCGGTCCGAGAGCTGTGAGCCCCAGATCGGCCTCGAAGCCCTGTCGATCGCCATCAGACGTCCCGGGCCGCCATCGAATGTTGAATGCAGGTGACGCGGGCAACTCGGCTACGTTCGACTGGCTGACGTATCCGACCGCCTGCCCCACCGGGCTGGCGAGGAGGATCAGGCACGCTGCAACCGCCAGCGCGGCGATCTGAGGACGGGCGCCATACACCGCGGGCGCGGGCGGCGGACTGTAGTCGCCGCGCACTCGAGCCCTGACGCGATCGAACGGATGCTCGACGAGTCGATACGTGACGTACGCGAGCAGGGTGGATCCCAGCAACACCGCGAAGCCAAATGGCAGTGCTCCGGGAAGACCGAGATAACTGGCTGCACCCCCGCGCAGGAGCAATCCGCCGACCAGGAAGTGATTCAGGTACACGCCGTAACAGAGATTGCCGGCATTGACGTCGAACGCACGCAGCCTCTTGACCTGCGTCAGCGACACGAGGCCCGCGAGCAGTAAGGTGAGCCACAGGTACTGCGAGAACACACCTGCCGAACGCTCCGGTCCGACCCCGATGTTCAGGGCAGGAATCGTGACGACTGCCACCCACGCCAGCATCGGAATCGCGATGGCCACGAACGGAAGCGGCTGTCCCCATCGACGACGGAGGTAGTAGAACGCGCCGCCCATGAAGAACACGACCGCGCTGGCAATGGCGTTCTTGTAGACGACGGTCTGAAACAGCTCGAGATCGATGCCGGCGGTGCGAACGCCCCAGAGAAACGCCAGCAGTCCGATTCCGATCCACCCGGCGAGCGCCCACGCTCGTCGTCGCGTGGTCAAGACCACGAGCGGCGCGATTAGATAGAACGTGCCCTCCACACCGATCGACCATCCCTGTGGAATGAGAGTGGGAGTGAACTGGAGGACGGGCATCGAGCCCACCACCTCGACGTCGGGACCGAATGTGGCACTCTCGTAGAGCAGTTCGATGTTGCTTCGATCAGTGCCCTGAAGAATCCGCCTTCCGGCAGGATCGACGATCGACTGCGGGCCGAGGCCGCGCACCATCGCAAGCGTCAGCACGGTGTAGACGAGATAGAGCGGGACCAGTCGAACGAACCGGTTGCAGAAGAAACGCGGGATGCCGCGAGGCTCGCTCAGATAGACGCGATCCAGCACCTGGAAGATGAGGAAGCCGCTGATACCGTAGAAAGCGAAGACCGCGATGCGGCCGACGATCCAGCCCAGCCCCCCGAAGTGAAACAGGACGACGAGTGCGGCGAGCAGGAACCGGAAGATACCCATGGCTCGGCGGTCTCGGATGTTACTGCCACTCAGCGGTCATCGAAAACATGGGAACGACGTCACGTCGTACGTCTCGGTGGTGTGCCTGTCGTTTCGGACCCACACCGAGTAGCCGCCCTTCCCGATGTCGGCATCGCCGAAGTCCGATGTTCCCGCGAGTGAATACTGATCTCGCAGATATCCCGCAATCAGCGGGTAGTCCTCTCCAAAGCGTTCGTCGCCGGTGCGGGTCACGACAATCGGCACCGACTGCGACGCCAGAGCCTCGACGCTTCGACGCTGAAACCTCTCTTCGGACCAGTGGCTGCCGAAGAGCGCCACGATGCGGCCCGCGAAGCCCCTCTGCGCGTAGAAGTACAGGTCGGGAACGAACCACGTGGCGAACAACCGGTCCGTCGGTGCCGTGCACTCGCGCAGGTATCTCGCAAGCCCCACAATGGCCCGATTCGGGATGCCGTCGAACGGAGGCGGCGACGCCGCCCAGGTGGCGATCCCCCGCACCAGACCCGAGGGCCGAACCATCTGGGTGGTGATGCGTCCCCTCCAATCTGCCGATGCCGGGATGCACCATACGGTCAGCACGAGCACGACAACGACGACGAACCGTGCCGCCATCGACGCGCGCCACGTTTGCTGGGCGATCCAGGCCGTCAGTATCGCAATCGGACCAGCCATTCCACCAAGCCTCGCGCCAATCGGATCCCGCAGGATGAACACGTTCAGGCAGACGCAAAGGGTCACCAGGCCGGCAAGCTCCGCCACCTTCTTTCGAGTGGCCCGACCCGAACGCAGATCGAGCACCAGGGCAAGCGCGCCTGCGAGGGGTATCAGGCGCACCATATGAAACAGGAACACGTCCGCGTTGTGTGGTGACGGCAGATCCTGGAACGACTCGAACACAAATCGTTGCGCTGCCAGCTGCGTGCGTGCGGTTTCGCGACGGCCGTAGGTGATCGCCTGGTCGATCGCGTCGCCAAGGCCGAGCTGAAATTGAATGAACACCAGGATTGGCAACGCCAAACACGCGATCGCGATCAACAAGCCGCCGATTCGTCTAACGGCAAGCCTCCAGTCGCCGGCGTGGACGACGACGACGGTGACCACCATTGCCGCCCCGAGGAACACGCCGTTGTCATACCGGAAGAGCGCAGCGACGACGAGACCGGCGGCACAGGCCCACAGGCGCGCGGCGACGGGACGATCGACATAACGCCAGCACAGCATCAGCCCGAGGGGATAGAACAGGACCTTGTCGTAGTCGTACGCGCGAGGGAGGAGCAACAGCGCGATCACGGCACTCGCGATGGACACCACAACCGACCCAGTCAGGCGCCGGGCCAACAGAAACACAAGGAGTGTTCCGGTTGCAATGAAGGTCGTCGTGAGGAGCACCTCACCGAGCAGGTTGTCGCCAAGCAATGGAATGAGGGCGGCGGTCGCGAGCTCGGTCAGGAAGTAGCCGGGATCGAAATAGTCGCGGAACGGCAATTCGCCATAGATGGCAATCTGACGCGCGGGAGAAATGCGGCCGAAGTGATCGTTGAGGAAGACGAGCGTGACGAGGGAGAACCAGAACGCTCCCAGCCACACGAGGGCCGCAGCGACGCGCACGCTGTTAATGCTGCGGGGCGTCGTCACCCTACGTCGACGAGTTCGCGGCCCGACTCGCGGGCCCACTTGAACACGTCCAGCTGCTTTTCGCGAATCAGCTCGTTGTACTTGTCAGGAATCCGATAGACGTGCGCCGGGTCGCAGGCTGGAATCTCCGGCGCCACGTCGTTGCGCAGGAAGAACGCATTGACGCCGGTGGGTTCGACCGCGACGAGGCGATAACCCTTGGTCGCTGACAACTGCGTCATCGCAGACAACGATGCCCCGTAATAGCAGAACCGATGATCGCGACGGTTGAACTTCGGGTCGTAGGGCACCGTCACCGCCCGATCCGGTCCGAACATCGAGTTGTACTCGAGCATGACAAGCCGCGCGCTGCAGACCGTGATCGCCTGCCACACCCAGTAGTCAACGCCATCGACGTCGACGCTGAGGAGATCGACTTCACCAGCGAAGCCGTTTCGCTCGAGCAAATCGTTCACGGTCTCGGGCGTAATCCAGGCGCAGACCGCTTTGGCGCGCGGGAATCGTCGGCCGGCGTACTCGACTTTGCCCTGATCGCCTTCGACCAGGAGACCGGTCCAGCCGAATTCACCCGCCAGCATCGCCGCGTTGCCGCCGGTCGCGCCACTTCCGAGCTCGACGAACGTCTTGGTTGTCGTTCCGATTTGCTGGAAGAGCGACCACAGGATGCCGTCTTCCTGATTCTGCGAGAGCAGGCGGAATCGACCGGCGGTGAGACGCTCGGGATACGGCAGGCTCGATGGATCGATATACGCGGCGCGGACCAGGCCATCGATGCCCGACTGCAGATGCCGGAGCTGACGAAACACGTCTTCGTGCTGCTCGGTGAGCGCGTGGAGATCCTTCTCGATCCGGTGAATGCGCCGGCTGATCGTCAACTCAGACTGTGGCTGCATCCACTGAGCAAGACGAGCCTTCAAGCGCTGAATCATGCCGATTAGTATCCCCTGATTCCCGTGCTACCGTTAGGGCCGTGGGCCCGTCGATCTCGGTCGTGATACCGGTCTACAACGGCTCGGCGACTCTCTCGCCGCTGATCGACCGGCTTCGCATCGTGCTCGATCGACTCGCCACGCCGTACGAAATCGTCCTGGTGAACGACGGCAGTCGCGATGGCAGCTGGGCCACGATCGAGTCTTTCGCACTCCGGTATTCCGAGATCGTCGGCATCGACCTTATGCGGAACTACGGGCAGCACAACGCGCTGCTCTGCGGCATCAGACGCAGCCGGAACGACGTGATCATCACGCTCGACGACGATCTTCAACAGCCACCCGAGGAGATCCCGCGACTGTTGGCGAAGCTCCACGAAGGGTACGACGTCGTCTACGGCACGCCGAAGCAGGAGCAGCACGGGTTCTGGCGCAACCTGAGCTCTCGCGTCACCAAGGCGGCCCTCGGAGCAGCGACCAGCGCTTCGGTCGCGCCAATGGTCAGCGCGTTTCGCGCATTCAGGGCCTCGGTCAAACCCGCGTTCGCAGACTATCGCAGCCCGCTCCTGTCCATCGACGTCCTGCTGACGTGGGCCACGACGAGCTTCGCGTCCGTCACTGTGCAGCGCGTCGCTCGCCGTTCGGGTGTCTCGAATTACCGTCTCCGATCGCTGGTTCGCCACACGATGAACATGATGACGGGCTACAGCCTCCTGCCCCTCCAGCTCGCGACCATGATCGGATTTCTCTTCACGCTATTTGGGATTCTTGTGCTGTTCTTCGTTCTCGGCCGGTATCTAATGGTGGGCGAGACGGTCGCGGGTTTTCCGTTCCTCGCTTCGATCATCGCGATCTTTTCTGGTGCGCAGCTGTTCGCGCTCGGCATCATCGGCGAGTATCTCGGCCGAATGCACCTCCGGATGATGGAACGCCCGGCTTACATCGTGCGAGCAGCGACGCTCGTGCGAACCGCTGCCCCGTCTGAACAGGCATGAGCCAGGGTGCGACCCTTTGTGAGCGCCTCGATTGGGATTCAAGGTTTTTCGGTATCTCAATCGCGCGGGCCGTGCCCTCGCGGGTCGATTTACTGACGCGCGACGCCATCCTCGACTGGTGCCGCGCGGAGGGCATCGATTGCTTGTATTTTCTGGCCGATGAGGACGCAGATACGATGCGCGTGCTCGAAGATGCGGCGTTCTCACGAGTGGACGATCGGGTGACGCTCGAGTTGCAGCCGATTCCGCCCGCTTCGTCGCCACACGCTGATACGCGCGCGGCGTGCCAGAGCGACATCGTCGCGCTTCGAAACATCGCGGCGGTCTCACACCACGATTCCCGCTTCTACAACGACCGGCATTTCGATCGACGACGATGCGATGAGCTGTACCGCGTCTGGATCGAAAGGAGCTGTCAGGGGTGGGCTGACCATGTCGTCGTGGTCGAACGAGACGGCAACGCGGTCGGATACTTGACTGTGCATCTCCGCGAACCGCACGCCGCCTCGATTGGTCTCGTTGGCGTCGATCGTTCGTACCGTCGCCAGGGCATCGGGGCACACCTCATGAGACGGTGCGCTCGCATGGATCTCGGGCCAATCGGTCAGGCGTGTGTGGACCGCAACGCAGGGACGAAATGTGGCATCCCAGGGATTCTTCCAGAAGGCCGGGTTTCGGCCGACCGGTCGCGCGATCTGGTATCACCGCTGGTTCTCACCATCGACCGGCGCCGCCGCATCATGAACTACCGCATCCCGTTCAACCGACCCACGCTGATTCCTGAGGCGCTCCATTGCGTGTCCGAAGTCATTCGGAGCGGCAGGCTGTCAGGCAACGGACCGTGCACGCACGGCTGCGAGACACGCCTGCGTGAGCTCACGAGCGCACACGCCGCGCTCCTCACCAGCTCCTGCACGGCGGCGCTCGAGATGTCAGCACTGATGGTGGAGGCGCGTCCCGGCGACGAGGTCATCATCCCCTCGTTCACGTTCGTGTCCACGGCGAACGCCTTCGCGATGCACGGGTTCACGCCGATCTTTGCCGACTGCAGACCCGACACCCTGAACGTCGACGAAGGGACGATTGCCCCTCTGATCGGTCCGCGCACCAGGGCCATCGTCGTCATGCACTATGGGGGGGTCGCGTGCGAGATGGACGGGATCCTCGCGCTTGCCAGTCGACACAGCCTCGTGGTGGTGGAAGACAACGCGCACGGGTTGTTTGCGAAGTACAAGGGCCGCCCCCTCGGCAGCCTGGGAAGCCTCGCCACACAGAGCTTCCACGAGACGAAGAACGTCACCTCCGGTGAAGGCGGCGCACTTCTGGTGAATGCCGCCTCGCTGGTCGAGCGCGCCGAAGTCCTGCGGGAGAAGGGGACCAATCGCAGTCGGTTCTTCCGCGGCGAGGTGGACAAGTACACCTGGGTCGATATGGGATCGAACTATCTGGCATCGGAGATCCAGGCGGCCTACCTGCTGGCGCAACTGCGCGCAAGCGACCTCGTGCAGTCCATGCGAACGGCAATCTGGAATCGTTACGATGCCGCGTTGAAGGACTGGGCCAGAGCCAACGGCGTGGATCGACCGACGGTGCCGCCGCACTGCGAGCACCCGTCGCACTTGTATTACCTGCTGATGCCGACAGCGTCAGCGCGGGCGCGACTGATCGAGCATCTGAAGGCACAGGGAATTCTTGCCGTCTTTCACTACATTCCCCTCAGTGTGTCTCCCATGGGCCGCAAGTTCGGAGGGACGGAAGGCGCCTGTCCGGTGGCGGAGGACGTGAGCGAGCGGCTGTTGCGGCTGCCGTTCTACACGAACCTGAGCGTGGACGATCAGAACGACGTCATCGCTGCAGTTCAGCAGTTCAGCGTGTGACGGCGCCTACTGCGGCACGCCGATTCCGCTGCGTGCACTGCGGGGGCGACGCAAGACTTTCGAGCGAGGGCGACTCGCCGCGCTGCCTCTCATGCGAGAAGAGCTACTCGATTGCCGACGGTATCGTCGCGTTGACCGAGGCCGTGGACGATCGAGATTACCCGGCGGCACTTGTCGATCTGGTGGCCGGCGTCGAGCGGCGCCACTTCTGGTTCGCTGCCAGAAACGACGTCATCCTCTCGACGATACGACGCGTCATCGGCACGGTCGCGGGGTTGAGGGTTCTCGACATCGGCTGCGGAACCGGCTTCGTCACTGAAGCGCTCGAAAGAGCCGGCATGGACGCATGGGGCATCGACATGCATCGCGCCGCACTCATGCATGCCCGCCCGCGCATCCGAGGGCCGCTCTTCTCGAACCATGCGACCACGCTGCCGTTCTTTCGGGACTTCGATCTGGTATCGCTCTTCGACGTCATCGAGCACCTCGACGACGACGTGGGCGCGATACGACAGGCGGCGACGGTCCTGAAGCCTCACGGGTGTGTCGTCGTGACAGTGCCAGCTGGGCAGCGCCTCTGGACGAAGTACGACGAGGTGATCGGGCACAAGCGTCGCTACGATCGACAGGGGCTGACGGATGTTCTACGGAACGCAGGGCTCGAGATGGCCTACGTCGGCTACTTCAGTTGCCTTCCGCTCCTGGCGCAGGTGGTTCAACGTTGGATCGCACCCGGCATGCGCGCGCCGTCGAGCGACACGATCGAAATCGTCAGGCAGGCACTGACTGTCCCACCCGAACCTCTCAACGTGCTGTTCCGCTCGTCGATCCGCGCCGAGGCACCGCTCAGACAGTTGTCCTGGGTGCGCGGGGGCTCGCTCATCGCAGTGGCGCGCCGGTCGGACTGACCCAGCCTGGCACGCACGGCGCCAGTCCATCGTCTGGACTGGCGACGGGTTTCAGCACCGCCAGCGCGAACGAAAGTCCGTCGTCTTCGAAGCGCCGGACCATGACGGCGCGAAGCGGTCGATTGAGGCTCGCGAAGTGCGCCTCCATTTGGCGCTGGAGTTCTTCCTGGCGTTCTACTGAAGAGAGCACACCAATGCAGGCGCCTCGATCGAGGTCGACCAGCCTGAGTTGATCGATTGACGGGCTCGGACTCTTGCGACCAAGCAGGTTCGTGAACCACGCCCTCGTCGAGAGAAAACTATCGAAGACGTGCGGGAATCGGACTTCGCCCTTCGCGGTTGTGATCACTTCATCCGATTTCCAGTACTTGATGCCGATGAGCGTGGGATCGATTTCGGTCGTCACGCGATCGGCTTCGCGAAACAGCTTCAGCATGGATTGCAGATATCCCGGTGTTCCCAACCCGTACGCGGCGGGCACCGGGGCGATCCACGCATTCACGACCGAGAACCACACGGCGAACGCGATCGCGCGACCGGTCCCACGCAGCAGAAGCATCGCGCCGATGCCCGCCAGGCTGACGACGAGCGGAGCGACGATCGCACCAAATTGCGCGAGCGATTGCGCGAGCGCCTCCATCAGCCCTGGCAACGGCGCCGGCAGGAGCACGGCCAGCGTCCCGACGATGATTACCGCGCTCACCGTCGCGGTCCATGCACCGCGCTTTTCATCGGCAAAGGCAACGGCGAGACAGGCAAACGCGTGCGGATACAGCGCAAATGCCACGTAGCTGTAATCGAGCGTCGTCAACCGGCGAGCGAGTTGGAAGTAGCACATGATGACGAACGTCGCCCAGGCGAGGCCAACGAGCGTCAATGACATACGGCGACTTCGCTCATCGTGGCGAACGAAGAGTGCGCCCAGCCCCGCAGCCATGGCCGCGATCGGCATCACGAGGTAACGCGCAGCCGGCAGCCACTGCGAGACGTTGCCCTTCCACCAGTGGTCGTAGTCGGGATTCGTCACGCGCATCGCCTGTTCGACCTGCGGCATGAAGAACAGCCATGCGCCGCCGGTGGCCCTGTTGATGACCGCGAGAACAGCCGTCAGCGCAAGGCCGCCAGCGACCACCAATCCCGCCGCCCGGACGCTGCGCGCGATCTTTCGTCCTTCCTCTGCCGGCAGCGCCGCGATGTAGAGCACCGCCACGAGCGGCGCAAAGACCACGAGGAACAGATGGGTGTGAACCGCGGCGGCGAAGAACGCTCCTGCCACGAGCGCTGCGCGACCTGACGACCGCCCGCGCGCGGCGCGCACAACGAGCCAGCACGTCATCAAGTAATAGCCACTGGCGATGAGCACCTGATAGTTCCAGCCGCCATTGCCGTGAGCCCACGTGCAGCAGGCCCACGCAACACTGACGATCGCGGCGCTTCCGCGATCGTCGAGGCACTCCTTCACGAGGAGGAACAGCGCCACGGCGCCGAGCGCGAGACGTGACATACGCGAGCACGTAGGAGGCGACGATCGGTCCCGCCAAAGCATGCAGAACATAGCCCGGCAAGATCCACGGGAGGCGCGAAATCTTGTAGTTGCTGTTGTCGTCGAAGACCCAGAGATGTTCCGGGTAGTGCCAGAAGTAACCGACGTAGACGAAGGCATCGAGATAGCCGGGCGGATCGAAGCCAAACGCATCGTTGCCCGCAGCCAGCAGCACGGCCGGTGCGAGCAGCGGGAACAGAAGAAACCGATCCACTACCTCGATCTCGCCTTGACGGCTGCTCGCGTTTCGCGATCCACCTCGCGGCGGCGAATGGTCTCGCGCTTGTCGTGCGCCTGTTTGCCCTTCACGAGTGCGAGCGCCACCTTCACGCGTCCCTTGTTCAGGTACATGCGCAGCGGCACGAGCGTCAGTCCTCTTTCGACGACACGGCCCGAGAGCTTCTCGATCTCGTGACGGTGCAGCAGCAGCTTCCGCTGCCGGCGTTCGTCGTGGTGAGCGTAGCCGGTATGACTGTAGGGGCTGATGTGCAGGTTCATCAGCCAGACTTCCCCATTCTCGAGGCGGGCGTAGCTGTCGCGCAGGTTCACCGAGCCTTCGCGAATAGCCTTGACCTCGGTCCCGAGCAGCGCAACCCCTGCCTCCCACGAGTCGAGCACGTGGTAGTCGTGGAAGGCCTTGCGATTGTCCGCGATCAAGCGCTGCGCCTTCTCACGGTCGGTCTTGTCTGTCGCCACGGGCTCGCGCGAATCGTATCACCCTGGTAGCTGGGAACGCGACGCCGTGCTGAAATAGGAGCCGTGCAGGCATGCGATCGTAGAGCACTGGTGACATGGCGTCGGGGCGCTCACGTGATGGTCGCCTGCCTGGCTGCGGTTCTGTGCGTCGCATGCGTCCGCTCGGAGTCGAATATCCGGACGGATGTGCGTGAGCGGCTGGACGCCGACCAGACGCTGGCGGGGCTGGACCTGTCGATCGAGGTGAAGAACCGCGTTGTCTACCTGTCGGGAAGAACGTTCACCGAGGAACAGCAGCAGCGTGCCGTCGCCGCCGCCCGCGGCCGGGGGATCAAGCTCGTTGTCAACCACATGTCGCTGACCAACAGCGCGCTCATCGACAAGGTGAAGCAGGCACTCGCTGCTGACGAGACGATCGGCAAGATTCCGATCGATGTGGATGCCGAGGGCACGATCGTGCGACTCATGAGCGACAAGACCAACAGCGACGAACGCGAGCGTGCCGTTCAGGTCGCCTCAGCTGTCGAGGGTGTCACGCAGGTCGAAGATCGAATGAAGTAGGAACGGCGCCGACAGTCTCGCGGCGCCTAACGCTTTCGCACATAGTGGCCAGGTGCGGGACCGCCGGGCCGAGCGACCGGCAGCACGATTCGCATGAGATCCACCAGTGGCGGCATCGCTGCCCACGAGAAATCCAGATACCACACGCGGTCGTCGATTTCCCGCACTGGCGCCTCTGAGAGGCCCCACGTCGGCGGATTGACGTAGCTCACCCCACCTGAATGCCAGCGTCGATCCCCCCAGGGTGCCTCGGTCTCCCGACCGGCGTAGGCCGCGGGGTTGAGGCGATAGCTGCCCTCGTGATTCTCGTGGTAGACCGGTCCGCCGATGTCCGCGATCCGCAAGCCGCTCGACAGCGCTTTCACGAGGACGTTGCGATCGATACCTATCCGTGCCACACGGTAGACCTCGTTGAAACCACCGATCTCGTGAAACGACTCGCGATCGAGCAGAACGAAGTCGCCGGTGGCGCTCCCCATATACGGCGGCTTCAGCACGTGCGCGGGCCCGGCGAGGTTCCGTGGATCCTCGAGCACGCTCCAATCGAGTGGCGCCCGCTCCGCGGGCAGCGTGAGGTCATGACGCGGCGCCCGATACAGGACGCGTGGCTCGAGAGTGCCGGCCGCCAGGGCATCAAAGATCCGGCGGCCGAAGTACACATCGCAGTTCGAGGTCAGCACGAAGCGGCCTCGCGCACGACGCACACCCACGTTCTTGGCCGGGAACTCGAGGTACTCGAGCCTTGGGTTCAGCGAAAGCACCTCCTGGTAACGCGGGTCCACGACATACCAGGAGCACACCGCCACATCGAGCTCCGGGAGCGCGTCGAAAATCTGATCACGGATCAGGCGTGCGTCGCTCGGAGGCGCCCACTCGACGAACACGAGCTCGTAGGCAATTCCGCGTGCCGTGAGCTGTTGATGGTTGAAGCGCAGCGAGCGAAAGAAGCGCGCGATGAAGTCGCCACCATACCCATCGTTCCGGCCGGTGAGCACGAGGCTCACGACCGGAGGCGTTACCACCGTGGGTGCGGAGCCCGATCCTCCATCAGGCACGAGCACTGGATTCGTGCTGATCCTGTGGAGTTGTGATGCGCGTTCGCCGGTCAAGGACGTTGGCGGCGCCTTCGAGAATATCGAGCTTGACTTCGATTGCCATCAGATGGTCGCGCGCGACCATCAGTTCGCGCTCGGTCTCGGCGAGACGGTCACGCAGCACTTTGACGTTGTCGTGATAGTGCTTCCACTTTTCGAGCGAGCCGCGCAGCTTCGCCACGAGCTGCGATTGGCGCCTCAATTCCGACTCGAGCGATCGCTGTTGCGCTATGGCCTGGGACGCCTTCTTTTTCGACTCGGCGCCCGCAGCTTTCAGGTCTTCGAGCGAACGGGAGAGAGCCTCGTACCGTCGCGACGACACCAGTCCGAAGAGGGCGAGGAAGGCGGCGATGAATCGTCTCATGAAGGCAGCGTGGCGAGTATACTACAGGGGTTTTGCAGGCTTTTGCGGCCAGGAGACCAGTGTTGAGCGCCCCTTCCCGTTCGCATGAGCGACTCGCGGAAATCGAACGTCTCCTCGCACAGACGACGTCTGTGATGAGGGCGAACGAGAATGTCGCGGATCCAGTCGGAGTGCACCTGGCTGAAGTACCGGAGGCGCGGATTCGCGTGCTCACGCGAATGCTTCAGCAGCGGCCCACCGACGGCAACGACGATATCGACGTCCTTGCGATGAGGCTGCTCCTGAATGACTACGTCGCTGCGGTCGCACATCTGCGAGCGGTCGCGCGCGTAGCGGCGTCGCTCGTCGACGGGGTCACAGCCCCGGTCAGGCAGGGTCACAGGCTCCTTCGTCTCGATGACAAGCGGCGGAAAAAGCAAGCGGGTAGCGCCGCGCCACCCGCCAGCGATCAACACACTTAGGCCGTTGGCGCCATTGCGCTCTCACCCGCCCGGGCGTGCACGACGCGACGGAGATCGACCATAGGGCCCACGGCATTCCAGTCGAAATCGATCGCCGTGACACCAGCGCTGATGGACCGCTCTGGTGCGATCGCAAGCCCCCATTCAGGACCGTTCAGATAGATCACGTCGCTCTTCCAGCGGCGGTCGCCCCACGGCGCTTCTCCGGGTCGGTTCCGGTACTGCCCTGCCTGAGCATGGAAGGTTCCACGTCCGACGTGATAGACGGGATGTCCGATGTCGAGGAGCGGCACCTGGGAGGCAAATGCTTTCAGACAGAAGTTGCCGTCGATGTGGATCTTCGCGACGCGGTAGACCTCGTTGAAGCCGCGCAGACGATGGTAGCTGTCCCGATCGAGCAGAAGAAAATCACCTGAAGCATTGGTGAACAGCGGTGCCCGAATGACGTTGACCGCATCGTAGTTGCGATCGTCCTCGAGCATCGCCCAATCCAGGCGGGAGACGTCGCTGTGCGACTTCAAGTCGTATCGCGTGGCGCGGTACAGAATCCCGCGCTCGAGCGAACGGGACGCGAGTCGAGCGATGACGCCGCGACTCAAAAAGATATCCGTGTTCGTCGTCAGGAGAAACGACCCGCGCGCACGCCGGATGCCCACGTTCTTCGCGATGAACTCCTGAAACTGCAGACGCGGGTTCAGACTGAGCGCGTCATGGTACGCCGGGTCGACGATGAAGCAGCGAAGCTGGGCGGCGTCGAGATCAGGAAATGCGGCGGTGAGAAGCGTCGAGAGGTACGGCGCATTCCGAATCGGGCGCCACTCGACGAGGATGAACTCATGCGAGATGCCAGCTTCGGTGAGCCGATCGTGGTTGAAGCGGAGCGATCGGAAGAACCGGCCGTTGAAGTCGCCACCGAAATCGTCGTTGCGCCCCGTCACAACGATGCTGAGAAAGGGCGGCACCGCGTTCATCGGTCCCGGGCGGTTCCTTCAGCAAGGCGGGATGTCACGCACAGATGCCATCCGAGACGTTGTTCCAGCGCCCGCATCGCCGGGTCGGGCAGGGCGTTGAACGGGAACGCTTTCACGTATCGGTACTTCACGTAGTCGGGCACTCGATAAGGAAAGATGTGGTCGACGAACATGTCCTCGACGGTGAAACCGGAATGCTCCAGCAACTCGCGAACCGATCGACGTGTATAGGTGTATGTCACAGGACATCCGGTTTGTGCCTCGGAGTTCCGCGCGACCGCCTCGTCCAGTTTCCAGAATGCGCCATGCGCCTCGCGAACCAGGATCGCCAGCACCTTCCACGCCCAGCGGTAGTACACCATCATCTTGAACGTCGTGTCGGGTCCGACGAAGTGCCGGCGAATCTGCTCCAGTGCGCGGCCGGGGTTGGGCGTGTGGTGAATCACGCCGAACGAGTACACGAGATCGTACGGCGATGGCTCCACGAACTCTGCGAGCCGCTCGGCATCAGCCTCGATGAACGTGATGCGATCCTGAAGGCCGAACACCTCGGCACGTTGCCTGGCCAGTTCCAGCGAGCGGCTCGAGAGGTCGACGGCTGTGACGCGTGCGCCCGCACGGGCGAAGTTCATGGTCTCCGTGCCCAGGCCGCATCCAATCTCGAGGACCCGGCGGCCCGCCCAGCGCGGATAGTCGGCAAAGCCCGGAATGTGAGACTCGACGAGGTACTTTCGCGCCTCAACCTGATCGAAATACTCTCGCGATCCCACTGGAGCGGGCGAGTGTCGTAAATTGCAGGGGCGACTGTTCCAGTAGTCGCGGACGCGATCGATCGAGGTCTCACTGAACGTGGTGCTGTCGCCTAGCGTGGCACTCATCGTGGGTCTCTATGGTACACGGTCAGCGGTCGGCAACAGTCGGGGCCGAGTGCGTTGCGAGGAGAAGCAGCGCGACATGCGAGGCGAGACCGATCTCGTGAAGAGCCGTTGGATGCAGCAGTTTCGCGGGCGGCACCAGTTCGAGCGATGTCTGCTCGAGGTCGCCACTGTGCGGCTCCTTCACGCGCCGGCAGCCGGTCGCCCGAAACAGATGGGCGGCATTGCATCCCTGGTTGGCATTGGTCCCGAACGCGCCCAGACTGTGCCACTCCGTGGCTTCGTATCCCGTTTCCTCGAGCAGCTCGCGGTGAGCGGCGATGACAGGCGACTCCCGGTCTTCGATCGCGCCACCGGGAAACGTGAGACATACACGACGCAACCCGTGCTTGTACTGCCTCAACATCAGCACGGTGCCATCATCCGTCTCCGCGTAGATGAGCACGAAGTCGGCCAACCTGATGACGTAGTAGTCGGGAATTCTTCGTCCATCCGGGAGCTCGATGGTCTCGATTGCCACCTCTTTGATTGGACCACCAGCGAAAATCGTTTCGCGGTGCAGAGTCCGCCAGTGCGTCAGGTCCGCCATATGTCAAATTGACCCCTCAGGTCTGAGCCGCCTATACTCTTTCTGTTTTCCTGAGTGTTTTTCAACTATTCCATGAAGATTTCTGTCGTTGGTCTGGGCAAGCTCGGTGCTCCCCTCGCAGCGGTGCTCGCCAGCAAGGGATTCGACGTCGTTGGTGTGGATTTGAGCCAGACGGCCGTCGAAGCACTCAATGCACGCAAGGCGCCGGTCGAGGAACCGCGGCTGCAGGAGCTCATCGACTCACACGGCGCCAGGCTGAAGGCGACGACGAACGTGGACGAAGCGGTGACCGCGACCGACGTGACGTTCGTGATCGTACCGACGCCGAGCGATGCGACCGGCCGCTTCAGCAACGCGGCCGTCCTGAGCGCGATGAAGTCGATCGGGCTCGCGCTCCGTCGCAAGGACACCTATCACCTCGTCGTCATCACCAGCACTGTCATGCCCGGATCGACCGGCGGCGAGATCCGGCAGGCGCTGGAACAGCATTCCGGCCGTCGCGTCGGGTCGCATCTGGGCCTCTGTTACAACCCGGAGTTCATCGCGCTCGGCAGCGTCGTGCGCGATATGTTGCGGCCGGACATGATCCTGATCGGAGAGTCCGACAAGGCCGCCGGCGATCTGCTCGAGAGTATCTACGCGAAGAGCTGCGACAACACGCCGGCCATCCGCCGGATGAATTTCGTCAACGCCGAACTGACTAAGATCTCGGTCAATACGTTCGTGACGACGAAGATCTCGTACGCGAACATGCTGGCGGATATCTGTGACAGGCTGCCGGGGGCGGACGTCGACGTCGTGACACAGGCCGTCGGCACGGACTCACGCATTGGCACCAAATACCTGAAGGGTGCAACCGGCTACGGAGGTCCCTGCTTCCCGCGTGACAACGTCGCATTCGCGGCCCTGGCACGCGCGATCGGAGCGCGGGCGGAGTTGGCGGAAGCGACCGACACCGTGAACCGGTATCAGGTGGAGCGAGTGCTCGGTGCGGTGGAAGCGCGCCTGACGGACACGGGCCTCGTCGGCGTTCTCGGACTTTCCTACAAGCCGGATACTGCTGTGGTCGAGGAAAGCCAGGGGCTGGCGCTCGTCGAACGGCTGCTCGATCTCGGGCGGCGCGTCATCGTCTACGATCCTGAAGCGATTCTGTCCGCTCAACAGGCTCTCCGTCGTCCGTTCGAGGTTGCGACGTCAGCGGCAGAATGCGTCCAGCGGTCGTCGCTCGTCGTCGTCATGACACCGTGGCCGGAATTCAGTCGCATCCCGCTCGACGCCTACCGCCGTTCGACGAGTCGGCTCACCGTGATCGATTGCTGGCGCGCCACTCCGGGCACGGTCTCCTCAGTTGCGGATGTCGTGTTCCTTGGACAGGGCGCTGCGATTGGCGCTTCGATGGCAGGTAGCATGGGAATTCAATGAACAAGAGCGATCTCGTTCTGGTGACAGGGGCCGGAGGCTTTATTGGCGGTCACCTTGTCGCGGAACTCCGTCGCCGCGGCCATCAGCGGATCCGTGCGGTCGATATCAAGCCGACAACGGAGTGGTACCAGCTGTTCGACGATGTCGACAACCTCTCACTCGATCTCTCGCGCCTCGAGGCCTGTGAGCAGGTGGCGACGAGCAGCCGGTATGTGTTCAACCTGGCAGCGGACATGGGCGGTATGGGGTTCATCGAGCTCAACAGAGCCGCCTGCATGCTGACCGTGCTCATCAACACGCACATGCTGATGGCGGCGCGCAAGGCGGGCGTGGAGCGCTTCTTCTATTCGTCGTCAGCGTGCGTCTACGCAGCTGAAAAACAGACCACCGCCGCCGTACTGCCCCTTCGTGAATCGGACGCGTACCCCGCGATGCCCGAGGATGGCTACGGGTGGGAGAAGCTGTTCAGCGAACGGATGTGCCGGCACTTCTCCGAGGACTTCGGGATCGTCACGCGTGTGGCGCGCTACCACAATATCTACGGCCCCATTGGCACGTACGATGGCGGGCGCGAGAAGGCGCCAGCGGCGGTATGCCGCAAGGTCATCCAGGCGGTGCTGAGCGGCAGCGGCCGGATCGAGATTTGGGGCGATGGCGAGCAGACGCGCAGTTTCACCTACATCGACGACTGCCTCGAGGGCACTTTGCGCCTGATGGAGAGCGCAATCGTCGAGCCGTTGAATGTCGGCAGCGATCAACTCGTCACGATCAATCAGTTGGTCGACATCGTCGAATCGATCGCCGGCGTGAAGTTGAAACGGAGCTACAAACTCGACGCACCGAAGGGTGTGCGCGGCCGCAACAGCGACAACACGCTGATTTCGTCGCTGCTGGATGGGCGCCCTCCATTCGGCTGGAAGAGGGAATGCGTCACACCTACGAATGGATCCGGCAGCAGATGACCGCGCCGGCCGAGAGACCACGCCACCTGCTCGTGTAATGGCTTCCGGGCGAGGCGGCTCGCCTTCCGGCACTGTGCGTGACTTCGAGGCGTTGACACAGTGGTGACGCCGGCCGGGACGCAATGAGTCGACTCACTCGGATTCTCGATCTCCCCGGCTCATATCGCCTGCTCGGCAAGATTGCCTGCGTCGTCACGAACGCGCGCGTCGCCTACGCACGGCAGTACCTCGAGGTCAGGGCAGGCGAACGCGTTCTCGATCTCGGCTGCGGGCCGGGAGACATTCTTTCAGCGTTACCCGATTGCGAATATGTAGGCATCGATGTCGAAGAGCGCTACATCGAGGCGGCGAGAAAGCGTTTCGGAGGACGCGGAACGTTTCGTTGCGTGCCGCTCGAGCATTTCGTCCTCGAGGCGCCGGGGTCGTTCGATCTGGTCATGGCCAACGGGGTGCTGCACCATCTCGACGATCCACAGGCTGACGCGATGTTGCGTCTGGCAGCGCGGGCGATGAAGCAAGGCGGCCGCATGGTGACGCTCGACGGCTGCTACATCCAGGGACAGTCGCGTATCGCGAAGGCGCTTCTGCGTCGCGATCGAGGGAAATTCATCCGTGATCTGTCGGCGTACTTGAAGCTCGCTGACGCGCATTTCAGCGATGTCCGTTCGGACGTGCGCCACGATCTCCTGAGCTTTCCTTACACGCTGCTGATCATGACGTGTCGCGGGCAGCGGCAAAGGCCGGACGTCGCATGAAAGCTGCGGTCATCCAGTCCAACTACATCCCGTGGCGTGGCTACTTCGACATCATGCACGATGCTGACGTCTTCGTGTTCTACGATGACGTGCAGTACACCGTGAATGACTGGCGTAACCGCAATCGCGTGAAGACCGCCAATGGCGTTGTGTGGCTGACGATTCCTGTGGGCGACCAGAACAACCGCCGAATCTGCGATGTTGAAATTCACGACCGCACGTGGGCACGCAAACACTGGATGACGATCGAGCAGTCGTACTCTCGAGCGCCGGCCTTCGTACGCTACGCCGATTTTTTCAGAAGCATCTATTCGCAGCCGTGGACGTCACTGTCAGTCCTGAATCAGACCACCATCAGGGCCATCGCCGCAGATCTACTGGGTATTCGAACTCAGATCCTGGATTCTCGAGACTTCGAGCTGCAGGGCAAAGGCAGCGATCGCCTGCTCATGCTGCTACAGCAGATCGGAGCCACCGACTACGTCAGCGGTCCCGCGGCGAAGAACTATCTCGACGCCGAGCTCTACGCACAACGCGGAGTGCAGGTGCACTGGAAGGACTACAATCACTACCCGGAGTATCCGCAGCTCCACGGCGATTACATACCCAATCTGAGCATCGTCGACCTGTTGATGAATTGCGGCGAACGCGCTGCGGACTACCTCTGGGGCTATCGCGGTACGCACGGTTCCGTCGCAACCCAGGGCCACCAGGTCGATGGGAGAGAGCCGTGACGGCAGATGAGGTTCGCACCCGCATCGAAGTGGACGGCTATGTGATTCTGCCGGACATCCTGGATCCGCCTTTCGTTGCGCGAAGCCAGGCGAGAGTTGGAGCAGGCTATCGATGTCGACAGTCGTCGATACGGTCCGCGGGCGGAGCGGGACTACGGCATGGTGATGCTGTGCGCGCTGCACGGAGGCAGCTTCCTGGACCTGTTGGAAAACGACCGTCTGCTCGCTCCGTTCAATGCGGTGCTGGGTGACGAGTGCATCGTCTACGCCTACACTTCGTCGTCAATGCCGCCGGGCGGCGTCAACTACTCAACACGGATTCACGTGGATTGCCCGCGACTCATTGAAGGCTATGTGACGAACATGGGCGTGACGATCCTGCTCGACGACTTCACGGTAGACAATGGCGCCACCTGGTTCCTGCCCGGCTCACACACACGGGCAGCCATGCCAACCGAGGACGAGTTCTACGGACAGGCTCGTCGTGTCGTCGCACCGGCCGGGTCCGCTTTCTTTTTCAACGCGCGGCTGTGGCACGCGGGGGGTGTCAACATGACGTCTGCGTGGCGACACGCCCTGACCATCAATGCGTGTCGCGCTTACATGAAACAGCGGATAGACATCCCGCGAGCGATGGCCGCCATGGATCTCACGGCCATCAGCGATAAAGTGAAACAGAAACTTGGCTTCTTTGCGCAGCCGCCGGCGTCACTCGACGAGTACTACTTGCCGGCGGAGCAGCGTTCGTATCGCCAGGCAATCCGCTGACACTGTGCTACCGGCGACACCTCACCTGTCGATTCTCGTACCCGTCTACAACAACGAAACCACCATCGATCCGCTCGTCGAACGCATGCGGACGGCGCTCGAGGGGCTTCACTACGAGGCGGTGATCGTGGACGATGGCAGTCGCGACAGTTCGCTGGCGCGGCTGAAGGCACAGGCCGCGACCGACTCGAGATTGCGGATCATCAGCTTCTCGAGAAACTTCGGTCAGCACCCGGCGATCGCCGCCGCGCTCGACTACGCGCGCGGCGACATCCTGGTGCTGATGGACGCCGATCTCGAGGACCAACCCGAGAACATCCCGCTGCTCGTTCAGACACTCGAACAGCAACGTTGCGACATCGTGTACACGATCAAACTCGACCCAGGTGTCACGGCGCGCGGTCTTTCCTCGGACGCCTATCATCAGGTTTTCTCGCGCACGGTGGGCGTCGCCCTGCCGCGGCACCTTGGAACCTTCCGCGCGTTCACGCGCAAGGTCCGGGACGCGCTGCGGACGTTTCCCGAGCGCGACGTGCTCTATGGCCCGCTGATGTTCTACGTCGGCTTCCGCTCTACGATCGTCCCTGTGCAGAGGGGTGTGCGGCCCGGACACAGCTCGTACTCGCTCGCGAAGCGCTTGCGCCTTGCGATCAACTCATTAGTCACGTACTCGGATCTCGCGCCGAAGCTATTCGCGACGACGGGCGCCGTCATGATCGCGCTGCCGCTCTTATACGGGCTGATCGTCCTGCTGCAGTATCTCTTCGCGGGCCGCAGCCTCCCGGCGGGCTTGACGATCGTCGTGCTGCTCCTGGCATTTCTCGGGGGGATGATCATGCTGGCACTGGGCGTGCTCGGCGTCTATATCTTCCGTATCTTCCAGGAAGTCCTCGCGCGTCCCCGCTATGTCATTGATGAGACCGTGAATCTCGAAGGGACGCTCGATGGACGTCCGTGACGCCAACATCCTGGTGCATTCGCGCATGGCCGCGCAGTACAACGAGCGCGAGCCCCACTTCCGCCCTGAGAACAGGGCCACGGTGCGAGCACGGCTTCAGGCGCTGCGAGAGGAGTTCGGCGGCCGGCTGCTCGATGTCGGATGCGGTACCGGCTTCATCATCGACATCGCCGCAGACCTGTTCGATGACGTGCGAGGCATCGATCTGACACCCGCCATGCTGGCACGAGTACAGCTGCGGTCCAACGTGCAGGTGTACTGTGGCGACGCCGCGGCGCTGCCGTTCGGCGCCGGGGATTTCGACGTCGTGTCGGCGTATTCGTTCCTGCACCACCTCCAGGATCTCGAGCCGGTGCTTGGCGAGGCCCATCGCGTCTTGCGGCCGGGAGGCTGCTTGTACGCGGACCTCGAGCCCAACCGGCACTTCTGGACGAACGTGATGGCCGCTCGCGATGCCGTTCGGCCGTCTACCTCGGTACTCGCGCGCGACGAGGTGGCCTCGGTGCTCGAGACGAGCGCACGCGTCGAGAACGAGTACGGGATCCCGGCCGACGTGTTTGATCTCGCCGAGTTCAACAAGTCGATCACCGGCGGCATCGAACCCGACGAGTTCGAGATCCAGGCGCGTCGTGTCGGATTCAGCCATGTTGAGACGACGTACGAGTGGTATGCCGGCCAGGGCAAGATTCTCCACGGCGTGTCTGCGCAAGCGGCCGCCACGGTTGACGACTACCTGCGGCAGGCGTTGCCACTCTCGCGAGGTCTTTACAAGTACCTCCGATTTCGTGCGATCAAGTGATGAAGATCCTGATTTACGGTTCGCGTCAGTTTGGCCAGGTGATTCAGTGCCTCGTCGAAGACTGCGGCCATGAGTTCGCTGGCTTCATCGACGACGTGTATGAGGGTGAAGGAGTGCTCGGACCGTTCACCCAGACACGGCTGACACATGCGCCGACGGAGTACAGCTGTGTCAACGCAGTCGGTTATTCCAATCTCGCTGCGCGTCGCGAGGTCACCGCCAGGATTCAGAACGCGGGGTATGCGATGCCTGTGCTGGTGCACCCGCGCGCGTATGTGTCGGCGACGTCATCGCTCGGACCTGGATCGTACGTCATGGCTGGCGCACTGGTGGATTGCCGGGTGATGGTTGGCGAGTCCGTCGTCATCTGGCCGGGGGCTTGCGTCAGTCACGACTGCCAGATTGGTGCGAATACCTTTCTCTCGCCCAACTGCACTATTTGCGGTGATTGTTGCGTCGGCAGCGACTGTTTCGTCGGTGCCGGCGCGGTCGTCGTCAGTCACGCCACGGTGCCGCATGGGAGCCGCATCAAGGCCCTGGAGCGATACGTCACTCGCCGTTGAGCGGCGACGATCGGCAAGGAGTGCCTGTACAACCGGAATCGAGGCAGTCCGTGGTGGACGTTGGATCACTCAGCGACGTCCTGCGTCTCGATCCGGATAGCGGGATCTGGCATGCCCACATCGCGGGACAGATTTCGTACCCGGCCGATCACAACGCCGCTTGCTTTCTCATCGAGAACGACTCGTTCTGGTTCGGCCATCGCAACCGATGCATCACCGCTGCGGTGCGGCGATTTCCGCCGGGCGGCTTCATCCTGGATGTCGGCGGCGGCAACGGTTACGTCGCGCGGGGACTGATGGACGCCGGATACGAGACAGTGCTTCTCGAGCCTGGCACGGAAGGCGCAGCGAATGCCAAACAGCGTCGCCAACTGCCAACGGTGATCAACGCAACGCTCGACGAGGCGCGAGTCCGTGCCGGGAGCATTTCCAACATCGGCTTGTTCGACGTGCTCGAGCACATAGAGGACGACAGAACATTCGTCGGGCAGCTGTTCGAGCTCGTGGCGCCCGGAGGGTTCTTGTATCTGACGGTACCCGCGTTCAGCTGGCTCTGGTCGATGAGCGACGTCGATGCCATGCACTACCGCCGTTACTCGAGACGATCTCTCGACGCGGTCCTGGCCGGCAGATTCGACGTGCTCTATTCTACGTACCTGTTTCAGCGTCTCTTACCCGTATCGTTCCTGATCCGCACCCTGCCTTACGCAGTCGGACTGGCGCGCCCGAAGCCAGCCTCCGCATATCAGGCGGATCATGCGACCGGACGGAGGCGGTTGGCTGACGCACTCAACCGATTGCTGGAGCATGAGGTGTCGGCCATTGCTGCGGGGAACTCTCTGAGAGTGGGATCGAGCCTTCTTGTAGTTGCCCGGCGAGCTGGCGGTGACGCAGCGTAACGAAGTGGCCGAGGAGCCGCGGTACATCGCCTACCACTGGGCCGTCATTCTGGCGACGCCGTTCCTGCTGCTGGCGATCAATCCGAACCTGTTCATCAATCCCAATACCAATGTCTGGATCGACGCCTGGGTGAACACCGGGTTCTTTCTGAGCCTGCCCGACCACCTGCTTGTCTGGGGTCACAGCTATTACTCCACGCGCCTCTCGTGGCTGCTGCCTGGCTACGCGGCTCATCAGATCTTCTCGCCGTTCCTTGCCAACTACGTCCTTCATTTCGGATTCTTCTACGTGCTGCTCTCGGCCGTCTATTGCCTGGTGACGGCAGGCACCAACCGCACGACGGCCTTCA
Source organism: uncultured Acidobacteriota bacterium (assembly GCA_963818645.1). Taxonomy (GTDB): domain Bacteria; phylum Acidobacteriota; class Vicinamibacteria; order Vicinamibacterales; family UBA2999; genus Gp6-AA40. The sequence continues at coordinate 153,060 of CAWFTF010000027.1, forward strand.
TCGTCACGCTTCTCGTGGCATGGAATCCACAAGTCATCGCAGCCATGAGTTGGGATTATGTGGACGGAGCCGTCATTACCTATTTCATTGCAACGCTTCTCTTTATCGAGAAGGCGTCTTCCAGTGCCAAGCATTGGGCGCACTGGGCTGTTGCGGCGGGTGCGGGCCTGACCTGCATGGTGGTCGCCAATCTGGTAGCGGCGACCCTCGTGCCGATCTGCGGCCTGTTCCTCCTGCTCAGAGTGTCTCTTCCACACTGGAGGAGGGCTGGCGTCATCGTGCTGATAGCGGCCGTCGGAGGAGTAGCGACACTGGCCATCCTTGCTCACACGAACTGGCAACTCGGAGGGAATTGGTTATTCCTGAAGCCCTCGGTCAGCTACGCCAGCACAAGGATGTGGGTAGCGAGCCCGTGGGACGTGCAGGGCATGTCGTGGCTCGCCGACGCGCACGTTCTGGTACTCCCAGCCGCTGCTTCCCTCGCAGCGCTCCTTGCGCTGTGGAACCGACCGTGGAGCCTTTACTCGTTTACCGGAGCGGTTCAGTTGACGTTCCTGGTGGCTGCTGCGTGGTGGCTGATCCACTCCTCTCTCTGGACCCACAGCATCCATATCTCGTACTACACGTCTTACCTGGTCCCGCTCGGGCTGATCGCGCTCGTTCTGGTGCCGGACTCTCCACTGGCGACATCCGACACTCCTCGCCGGCACGTCGCCCTGACGACGGAGTTGGCCACGATTTGCGTGCTCGTCGCTGCGCATCTTCTTGTGTTTCGATGGGGAAACCTTTTTTGGGCCGCCTCCTCGAGCGCGCTCGCCGTTACCTTTCCGGCAGCGCCGCCCTTCAACACGATCACCGCATTTGCCATTTGCGGTGCGGCGCTCTCGTTGAACAGATTTGCCCGGTCACGGTGGCTTGCGTGGCCCGCCTTCCTATTGACGCTGTGGATCGCCTATAGCTCGGTGCCGATGAACTGGGCAACTGCAGATACGCCGCACCTGAAAGAGGACTTCGCGCTCACCGTATCGACCCACAGATATCTTTGGGCCCATCTGGACAACAACAGGCGTCTCTCAATGTGGTACGCCCTCCCTCCCGGCGAGCGACGGCCCTTCAGAAACATTGCGAGCACGTATCTGTGGGCGTGGATGTACGTGAACGAGGACCTGCCATCACTGAGCGAGCGTGAGGCCGCTTCGCTCACGCCGGGCGCGCAACTGGTACTTCTCGTTCCCGATCTCGCCGACACTGATAGGGCCAGAGGAGTGTTGCGGAAATTCGAATTCGACTACACAGTCCGCGAGCAGAAGCAGTTTGGCCCGGCCGACGCCACCTTCTGGGTCGTCATAGGCGACTTGTTTCAGACCCAGGCAGCGAGCCATTGAGCGAGCTATCAACACGACGCAACATTTCTCGCGTTCGTTCCGCGGGGAGCGCGACCACGTTCTGTTCATCGTGCTCCGACAGAGACGTGACCGGACGCATTTCACCCGTGCCGTCATCGATCTCGAACATCGTGTATCCGGCCTCGGCAATCAGTTTCTCGAGCTGAGGCACCGTCCACCCGGTGCTCTGAAGGGCCCGCGCGAACACTTCGACGATCAGCGCGGGTCGATCGCGCGCGAGCACGCGCGCCGCGCCTTTGATGGCCGCGCCCTCGGACCCCTCTATGTCGAGTTTGATCAGCGACACGGAGGCAACCGCGTGCTGTTCTACGAAGTCGTCTACTGTCATCACGTCTACGTGCTCGATCTGCTCCACGTCGACACGCTCGTACGGAAAACTGTCACCGAGCGTGTTCAGTCCTGCGGATGGCGTCGCCGCAACACGGAGTGGCGCGCGGCCGCGAAACGAGGACAGGGCTGCGCGGATCGGTATGACGTTTCGGGCCTGACTTCGTTCGATGCTGTCGCACAGACGACCGAATTCCCGTTCGCTGGGTTCGAAGGCATACACGCGTCCCTCTGGACCGACCCACTGTGATGCTGCCAGGGCGATGACTCCGGCGTTGGCGCCCACATCCACACAGACAGCACCCGAGGGCAGCAATGACCTCAGCACACAGAGAGTATTTGGCTCGTAGGTACTGGAGACATAGACGGCCCGTGAGAGCTGGTCTCTGGGAAGAATCCGCATCGACAGCCTGTCGCTCCACGTGAGCGTGAGCGGTTCGGTGAGTGATTCGAAACGCTTGACTCTGACGCGTTCGCTCAGTCCCCGTCCGTGGGTGCCGTAGTAACGGCTCCAGTGGGAGACGACCTGAGGCTCTGAGAGCGGCGGCGTGCGCGCGACGTCAGAATCGGCGTCGCCGGCCGCGATCGCGAAACATTCGATCCCGAGGATGGTCGCAATGCTTGCCTCGGCACTCGACCAGTTCCGAACCATCAGAGGACCGAGGTCGAACGGGGCGGTGGCGAGCAGTTCGACGGAGACTTCCGCGCCCGCTGCAACAGGAACCTCGTCGACGAACTTTCTGCGTCCGTCGAGCCAGCCCACACCCACTGTTCCCTTCGTGACCATGAGACGAATCCGAACGGCGAGCGCGTGAGCAATGGGAAGATCGCCTGCGCGACGAAACGACATGGCGTAGGCCCATGCCTGGTCGGGAGTGCGCACAGTCACCGGGGTTTCGCGCGGCCCCGCGATGCTCGCGCCTGACTCTGCCGTGCCACTTCGTTCGAAAAAACTGGAGACTGGAATCAAGGTGAGGCAACGGAGGATGGCACGAAGGGCCTCACCGTCGCAACCGGGACGAGCTGGCGCCTGCGGATTGCGTCGACGCCTCGGACACGAGACCGGGTGTTTCAGCCGCCGATGCGGGCTTTATTGATCCTGTACGATGCAGACCAACTCACGGTGCCGACGTCCGCTGTGGTCGTCGCGTCGCGTACCCAGATACCGATGCCATACGTACCGCGAGTCGTGGGCCTCCACTCCAAAGTCGTCGCGCTGCTCCAATCACGCGCGACCGTCCAGCTGACGCCGTCGAAGATGAACCACTTGAACTGATACGGCCCGCTGCCGCCGGTCGCGCCAGCGAAGAACGTGATCGACGTCCCTGCGATCTGCGGACTCGCCAGGTTACTCGTCACACCGGTGATCGTGAGGGGGCCCGATGTCAGCGTGGGCGTTGGGGTCGGCTCGGGAGCGGCAGTCGAAGTCTCGGTTATCGCTCTGGGTTTTTTGCGACCCCTAGTCGTCGTGGGCGCTGGTGCGGGTGCGCTACTAGTCACCGTCCAGCTACCGCGATCCTGCCAGCCAGTCGAGACTCCGCCCGCGGCGTTGGCAAATATGCGGATCGTTTTCTCGCCGCTGAATGCCGGCGTGAATGCGATCGCGAGATTCAGCGTCAACCCCGAGCCGCTGGCGGATGCTGAACTGCTTCCCAGGTTGATCGCGCACGAACTGCCCTGCAGAATCGAGGCGCTACCTAACATCTTAGAGGTCCACGCTGTACCAGCGTCATTCAGCAAGTACACCAAGTTCGTGGCGCGCTCGTGGTAAGCCATGCATACGCCCGTGCCGCCGACGAACCACACCCATTCGGATATCAGGTTGCTGGCGCCCCGGCTGTCGGAGTACGCGAGCGTGAAGGTCTGGGCACTCCCACTGCCGCTGGAAGGCAAGACGGACACGGCATTCACCCCACTCGCGATGACGGGGTACGTCACCTGAGCGGACGCTTGTGCCGCATCGACAGTGGCACCTGCACTTCGCGCCCACACGGTCACGATGTAGTCACCCGTGGCCGCCGGCGTCCATGTATACGTCGTCGCCGTGCCCCAGTTCTGAACTATCTGTGCGGCGCCGCCAGTCGACTGGAGCAGGAATTTATACTGCTGCGGGCCGACCCCCCCGGAGGCGGCAGCCGCGAACGTGATTGAGGTGCCGGTTCCCTGCGGGCTCGCCATGTTAGGCGTCAGCGTTGCGCTCGTCACCGGTGCGATCGGGGCTGGGTTGACGGCATACGCTATCTGCGCCGAGGCCTGCGCGGCATCTACGGTGACACCCGCACTGCGTGCCCACACAATCACCGTGTAGGTGCCCGCCGTCTCCGGCTTCCAGGTGTAGGTTGTCGCGGTGCTCCAGTTCTGGACCATCTGCGCCGCGCCACCGGCCGGCTGCACGAGGAACTTGAACTGGTGCGGCGCCTCACCGCCCGCTCCAGCCGTGAAGAAGGTAATGGCAGTGCCAGTGTTCTGCGGCGTCGCGAGATTCGACGTCAGCGCAACGCTCGTGACCGGCGCGGGTGGCGGCGTGTTGACGACATACGCCATCTGCGCCGAGGCCTGCGCGGCATCGACGGTGACACCCGCACTGCGGGCCCACACGATCACCGTGTAGGTGCCCGCCGTCGCCGGCGTCCAGGTGTAGGTCGTCGCGGTGCTCCAGTTCTGCACCACCTGCGCCGCGCCACCGGCCGGCTGCACGAGGAACTTGAACTGGTGCGGCGCCACACCGCCCGCTCCAGCCGTGAAGAAGGTAATGTTCGTGCCAGTGTTCTGCGGCGTCGCGAGATTCGACGTGAGCGCAACGCTCGCGACCGGCGCGGGTGGCGGCGTGTTGACGACATACGTCATCTGCGCCGAGGCCTGCGCGGCATCGACGGTGACACCCGCACTGCGTGCCCACACGATCACTGTGTAGGTGCCGGCCGTCGTAGGCGTCCACGCATAGGTCGTCGCGGTGCTCCAGGGCTGCATCACCTGCGCCGCGCCACCGGCCGGCTGCACGAGGAACTTGAACTGGTGCGGCGCCACACCGCCCGCTCCAGCCGTGAAGAAGGTAATGTTCGTGCCAGTGTTCTGCGGCGTCGCGAGATTCGACGTCAGCGCAACGCTCGCGACCGGCGCGGGTGGCGGCGTGTTGACGACATACGTCATCTGCGCCGAGGCCTGCGCGGCATCGACGGTGACCCGCGCACTGCGTGCCCACACGATCACTGTGTAAGTGCCGGCCGTTGTAGGCGTCCACGCATAGGTCGTCGCGGTGCTCCAGGGCTGCATCACCTGCGCCGCGCCACCGGCCGGCTGCACGAGGAACTTGAACTGGTGCGGCGCCTCACCGCCGGAGCTATTGGCGATGAAGGTAATCGCCGTGCCGGTGTTCTGTGGGCTCGCGACGGTCGAGGTCAGGGCCGCACTCGTGACCTGCGCGGGTGGCGGCGTGTTGACGACATACGCCATCTGCGCCGAGGCCTGCGCGGCATCCACCGTGACTCCCGCGCTGCGTGCCCACACGATCACCGTATAGGTGCCGGCCGTTGTAGGCGTCCAGGCATAGGTCGTCGCGGTGCTCCAGGGCTGCATCACCTGCGCCGCGCCACCGGCCGGTTGCACGAGGAACTTGAACTGCTGCGGCGCTGCGCCACCCGTGGCGCCGGCGGTGAATGTCACCGCAGTGTTCGTGTTCTGCGGGCTCGCGACGGTCGAGGTCAGAGTCGCACTCGTGACCTGCGCGGGCGGCGTGTTGAGCTCGGTAGCGACGAATAAATCAAACGTCGCCGCGCCCCATGCGCCGACGAAGGGATCGCCCGACGTGTAGCGGCCTGCGGTGAGATCCGTTGCCGCGATAATGACGGCTCCAAATTGATCCTTCGCAGTGAGGACCGTGCTTGTGCCTGTATCCTCACACTCCAACGTCCCGATCTCTTGAGGAGACCACCCGCCATCTGCTGGCTGCGTCGTCGCGGTGAGGCTGGTCCGTATGCCGTTATCGTAGCGAGCGAGGCTGGTCCCCAAGCCCTGCATCGACATCACGTAACCGTTGTAGATGCCCTGTGATGTCGTCGAGGCAAAGCACCCGAACAACAAGAAGGACGATTCAGTGACCTGGGATGTCGAGGTCACCTGAACCTTGTAGTCATCAGGTGCGCCACCTGTCCACGGTCGCAGTGACAGGTGCCGAGTCGCTGCAGATGACGCCGCCGCATTGCCATTGCCTATGTTCAAGGCTGCGGTCGTCATCGGCGTGAAGCATGGGCCGAGTGACGCCGGCCACCCGCCATCGACATCGAAGTCGTCGCTGGGAATTGCATCGCATGTGCGCCGCAGCGCATTCCATGTCGCGGTCGCCATTGCGCCGTTGTTGTCCGTGACGGTGAGCGTGAAGGCGTTGTTGGCCTTCCCGACCAGCCCCACGCCAGAACAGGTCGCCGTGCCTGACACGACTGAGCAAGGCCCCGATGCCGTCGTGGGATAGGTCCGCGCCCATCCGACGCTGGCGACCGAGCCGTTGGGGTCTGCGACCGTTGCTGTGATCGTGGTCGTCGTGTTCGTCGTCTCGAAATTCGCCGCCGACGTGATTGAGATCGTGGGATTCAGATTCGGGACGGGAGCGATGGCGTAGTTGAGAGTGATCGACTGCGTCGCGTTGTTTCCTCTGCTGTCGGTCGCCTGCACTGTGATCGTGTTGGCGCCCTGCGCGAGCGTGAGCGTGCGGCTCCACGACGCCGTGGCGCTGGCCGTCGCGCTTCCACCAGTGGCCGCCTGGCCGTTCACCATCACGCTCGACACGCCGTTACCGCCGCGACCACTGTCGCTCGCCGTGCCGGAGATCGTGACGGATGCTGCGCTGAGCGTCTGCCCGTTCGTGTGGCTCGTGATCGACAGTGCAGGCGCCGTGGTATCAGCAGCTGCCGCCGTGATTGTCCAGACGAACGAACGAGACACAGTGACGAGCGAGTCGTTCACGAAGACGGTTACGTTGTAGGTGCCCGCGGCAGACGGAGTGCCGGTAATCTGACCCGTCGTCGCATTGAGCGCCAGGCCGGTAGGCAATCCTGTGTGGGTGAAGTTGCGGGCACTCCCGTCTGGGTCGGTGACCGACATGTTGAGCGGCGTGATGGCGACGCCGACCGGGCTGCTTTGATTGACCGGCTGTGTAAACGACGGAATCGAGAACGAGGCCTCGGTTGAATACGAACTCGTTCCTACCAAGTTGGTGGCTTTGATGGCAACGTAGTGAACGACACCAGGTGTCGGTGTGAATGTGTAGGCCGTCTGCGCGTTGCTGACCGATGCGAGCTGGACATTGCACGACTTCGACGTCGTGCCGATGCACGCCTGATAACTGGTGACCTGATCACTCGGCGGGCTCGGATCCCACATCGCCGTGACTGTCTGCCCGTACGCGACAACCGGCGACGAGATCAGAATGAGTGTGAACAGTGAGGCAATCCCATGCCTCACATGACGAGTCCAGGTTCGCACACAACGCATGCCACCTGAACAGCAAGGCCGCGGCCAGCCTCGGCTATTTGATTAAATCTCGACGAGCAAAGGACTTACTCGATTCTTAAGGCGGCGGGCCTCAGCGCGGCAAACACGGTCACGAAAGCTCGATTACCGTCTTGTCGTTGAGGGGTCGTGCTTGACGTTTCAAGTCGATGACATTCAGTTAATCGGTTCGAGTGCAGTCGAACCACACGTGACCTGTGATCACAGAAACACAAACGTGATCGCGCGACTGCACTCTAAATGAATGTAAGAGATCCTCGCGCTGCAGAATACGTCCCGGCGAATACCGGGACTTACGCAGCGCTTCCTTCTCTTGCGCCGGCGGTCGTTGATTGCGTCGACGCCTCGGTACGAGACCGAGTGGTTCAGTCCTCGATGCCGACTTTTCTCACCCTGAACGGTACCGACCAACCACGGTGCCGACGTCCGCTTTCGTCGTCGCGTCGCGTGCCCAGACACCGATGCGATACGCGGCGCGCGTCGTGGGCCTCCACACGAAAGTCGTCGCGCTGCTCCAATCACGCGCGACCGTCCAGCTGACGCCGTCGAAGATGAACCACTTGAACTGATACGGCCCGCGGCCGCCAGTCGCGCGCAGTGAAGAATGTGATAGACGTCCCTGCGCTCTGCGGACTCGCTAGGTTGCTCGTCAGACCGGTGATAGTGAGGGGGCCCGATGTCGGCGTTGGCGATGACACTGGTGCGGACGGTGGTGTCACCGGTGGCGGCGCGGACGCCTGCTCTCTCACCCTGAAGGGTACTGACGCGGCCACGTTGCCGACGTCCGCTGTGGTCGTCGCGTCGCGTGCCCAGACGACCGACGCGGTACGCGCCCGCGCGTCGTCGGTCTCCACGTGTAGAGTCGTTCGCGCAACTCCAGTCACGCACGACCGTCCAGGTGACGCCGTCGAGGACTGAACCACTTGAACTGATACGGCCCGCGGCCGCCGGTCGCGCCAGTGAAGAATGTGATAGACGTCCCTGCGCTCTGCGGACTCGCCAGGTTGCTCGTCAGACCGGTGATAGCGAGGGGGGCCGATGTCGGGGTTGGCGATGACACTGGTGCGGACGGTGGTGTCACCGGTGGCGGTGCGGACGGTGGTGTCATCGGTGGCGGTGCGGACCCTTCTCTCACCCTGAAGGGTACTGACGCGTCCACGTCGCCGACGTCCGCTGTGGTCGTCGCGTCGCGTGCCCGAACGACGACGCGGTGCCCGCCCGCGTCGTCGGTCTCCATCTGTACGTGTTCGAGGAACTCCAGTCACGCACGACCGTCCAGGTACGTCGTCGAGGACTAACCACTTGAACTGATACGGCCCGCGGCCGCCGGTCGCCCCAGTGAAGAAGGTGATAGACGTCCCTGCGCTCTGCGGACTCGCCAGGTTGCTCGTCAGACCGGTGATAGTCAGCGGTCCGCTGCTCGTGCCGCCACCGCCACTGCTGCTTGTGTTGTTCGACGAGCCCGACCCCCGAGCAACAATGTGAACTGCTGCATCTGAATGTTGCCGGCGCCGTCAACCGCATCGACCGTGATCGTGTTGCTTCCGGAGCTCAGGGTGATCGTCTGACTCCAGTTGGCGGTTTTGCTCGCGCTGACAGTCCCGCCTTTCGCGGATTGACCGTTGACTCGTAACGCCCTGATGCCGCTCCCGCCCGTGCCGCTGTCGGTCGCCGTGCCGCGAATCGTCTGGCGAGCGCTCGTCACAACCAATCCCGACGCGTGGCTGGTGATCGTGAACGTCGGCGGCGTGACGTCTGCTGTCGCACCGGAGGTGACACTCCAGAGAAATGAACGCGACACCGTCTTGAGTCCATCGCTCACGAAGATGGTAACGTCGTGCGTGCCCGCACTGATCGGGGTGCCGGTTATCCGACCGGTTCGCCGGTGCATCGTCACTCCAAGCGGCAGCCCGGTGTGCGTGAACGTCAACGGCGAGGCATCCGGATCGATGACGCTCATATCGATCGGGGAGATCGGAGCGTTGGCCGCACTGCTACGATTGTTCGGCGCAGCGAACGATGGAATCGAGAATCTCTGTTCCGTCGAAAAGGCACCGCGACCCCTGGAGTTGAGCGCCCTGACCGCGACGTACACCAGTTGGCCGGCCGGGGGCGCAAATTCATATGAGGTCTGGCTGGCATCGACGGTCGCGAACTGGATGTTGCACGACAGCGAAGCCGTGCCGATGCACACTTCGTAGTGGGAAACTTGTGGGGAAGGGCTGGGATCCCACATGGCCGTCACTGTGGGCGTCTGCGCGCTCGCGAGCGCTGGCAGCAGAACGCACAGTGACCAACAGAAAAATACGACGCGTCGACGAACGCGCGACACCCCTGAGCTGGCTTCTAGCATCGGGCGCCCACGTGCAAATATATTGCCATCTACATATTCCTACTAAAGTGCTTGCAATCAGCTATTTAGCTGTTCATTCTCGATAGGAGAAGTGTGACGGATCCTGACGCCCCACCTGGACTTTACGTAGTGCGCTCCAGGAAGGCCGCGCGCATCTCATGTGTCACAATCGGTCCGAAATGAGCTTCTCGATAGCGATTGCGCAGGTGAATCCGCTCGTCGGAGACGTCGCCGGCAACCTCGCAATCGTTCGCCGCGCCAGGATCGAGGCCGCTGCTCTTGGTGCGGATCTCGTGGTCTTCCCCGAACTCGTGTTGGTTGGTTACCCGCCTGAGGACCTTGTGCTGAGGCCCGCACTCGTCGACGCCGCCGCCCAGGCGCTCGATGCACTGGAGCAGGAAAGCGCCTCAGGTCCAGCGTTAGTGGTCACGCTTCCATGGCGTGAAGGGGGATGCCTTCACAACGCCGTCGCGCTCGTCGCGGAGGGCCGTCGTCAGCTGCGCTTCAAGCATGAATTGCCGAACTACGGTGTTTTCGACGAGAAGCGGGTCTTCTCACCCGGTCCGCTCGGACAGCCGGTCACGTTCCGTGACATCCGAATTGGTCTGCCAGTGTGCGAAGACATCTGGTTTCCCACTGTGTCAGCACAACTTGCGCACTTCGGCGCTGAGTTACTTCTGGTCCCCAATGGCTCCCCCTTCGAAGTCGGGAAGCTGCACCAGCGACTCTCACTCGCCCGGGAGCGCGCCAGCGAAACGAACCTTCCGCTCGTGTACGTGAATCAGGTCGGAGGTCAGGACGAACTCGTCTTCGACGGTGGTTCGTTCGTCGTCAACGGCGACGGGGCGCTCGCGCGTCAGTTGCCGCTCTGGCTGGACACCGTCGTACTGACGCGGTGGAAGCGCGAAAACGGCGCGCTTCGATGTGAGGGGGCTGACGAATGGAGTGAACCTCCGCGACTCAGCGCGGTCTACAACGCGATGATGCTCGGGCTGCGTGATTACGTCGCAAAGAATCGTTTTCCCGGTGTCGTGCTCGGGATGTCGGGCGGAATCGACTCTGCGTTGACTGCGGCCGTTGCCGTCGACGCACTCGGACACGAGCGCGTGCGCGGTGTTCGACTCCCTTCCCGATTCACCAGCCGCGAGAGTCAGGACGACGCGGCGGAATCGGCGCGGCTTCTGGCCATGCGACTCGACACCGTCGAAATCGGATCGACGGTCGCCGCGGCAGAAGCTGCGCTCGCCGATGCCTTCGCCGGGCGCGCGCGCGACGTCGCCGAAGAGAACCTGCAGGCGCGCGTGCGCGGACTGCTGCTCATGGGGCTGTCGAACAAGTTTGGAGAGATGCTGGTCACCACCGGCAACAAGTCGGAGATGTCCGTCGGCTACGCCACGTTGTACGGCGACATGTGCGGCGGCTACTCGGTGCTCAAGGACATCTACAAGACCGAGGTGTACGCGCTTTCTCACTGGCGCAACGAGCACATGCCGGACGGGGCGCGCGGGCCACAGGGGCGAGTGATCCCGGAGTCGTCCATCACGAAGGCGCCGACTGCGGAACTGCGTCCGAATCAAACAGATCAGGATTCGCTGCCTCCCTACGACGTGCTCGACGGCATTCTGAACGGTCTCGTCGAAGAGGAACTGAGCGTGGACGAGATCGTCGATCGCGGATTCGCGCGCGGGCTCGTCGTGCGCGTCCAGCATCTGCTTTACATGGCGGAATACAAGCGGCGGCAGGCACCGCCTGGCGTGAAAATCACCCGTAAGAGTTTTGGTCGCGATCGCCGGTATCCCATCACCAACGGCTTCCGCGAGCGCATCGGTCTTGAAGGGGTCAGACCCCTTCACATGTGCAAACCCGTGAAGGGGTCTGACCCCGTCCGGTTTAGGGCGTGATCGTCACGAGCGGCAGGCCTGCGCGTTCGAGCTTGTCGAACACGTGCCGTGCGCTCGAAATATTGAGCGGCGCACGGTATCCCTGCGCCACGTCGATCTCCCGAATCTGCGGCGCGATGTCGTTGCGAAGGAAGAACGCGTTGACGCGTTCGGTCGCGATCAGCCGATAGCCCTTGCGCCGTCCCAGGTGCACGAGCGCTGCCAACGAGGCACCATGGTACGCGCGGTTGCCCACGGCGTGGACATCGAAGTCAGCACTGTACGGTATGGTCACGGCCCGCTCGGCACCGAACAACCAGTTGTACTCGAGCGCGACGAGTCGCGGGTTGCACGCCGTCAGCGCTTCCCAGATCCAGTAATCAACGCCGTCGATATCGAGGCTCAGGAGATCGATCTCACCCGCGAATCCCTGCTCGGTGATGAACGCATCGATACCCTCGCGCGTCAGACGCTGGTGCCGGGCGATGACCGGGTGCCCGGTGAAGCGCACGACGATTTTCCTGATCGCGTCATCGCGCCCGTCCACCATCAGACCGTGCCACCCGAGCTCGCTCGCGAGGAAACCGGAGTTGCCGCCATTCATCCCGCATCCGAGGTCCACAAAGCGCCGGCTCGTTGCGCCGATGCGCTTGAAGATCGCCAGCACGAGCCCGTCCTCGTCGTTCTGCGACGAGAAACTGAAGCGCTCGGACTGTAAATCGTAGGGCGGCTCCAAAGCGACGCCCTCGAGATACAGCTTGCGCACCAGTGAAGGCACCAGATCGACGTTCTGCTTGAGGTCTCTGATCGCGCGCTCGATGCGCTCGAAGCGTTCGGACAGGTCGCGGATCGCGGTGGCCGTTGCTGCTGCCTGCTGATCGGCGCGCGACGGTTGCGCCTTCCTTCGAAATGGGTTCATGTGGTCACAGAATATCGCGGGTAGCGAGTCTCGCGGCCAGCAGCGTCGCTTCGATCATGCTCGCGGGATCAGCGACGTTCTTCCCGGCGATGTCGAACGCCGTGCCATGGTCAACCGATGTGCGAATGATCGGCAGACCCAACGTCACATTGACCGCGCGGCCAAACGCGAGCAGCTTTACTGGAATCAGACCCTGATCGTGGTAGCAGGCAATCACCGCGTCGAACTCGCCTCGCACCGCGCGCCCGAAAACAGTATCCCCGGGGAACGGACCATTGATGTGGATACCGCGCTTCTGTGCCGCTTCGATCGCCGGCCGCAGCACCTTCGCTTCTTCGTGCCCCAGCAGACCGTCTTCACCGGCGTGAGGATTGAGGCCAGCGACCGCCAGCCTCGGTTGCGCGATGCCGAAACGTGGCAGTTCCCGCGAGGACAGGTCGATGATGTCGTCCACGAGCTCCCGAGTAAGCGCGCTCGTCACGGATGCCAGCGGGATGTGGATGGTCGCGAGCACCACCTTGAGCGGTTCCGACCAGAACATCATCGCGACCCGTGGACTGCCGGTCAGATGCGCCAGCAGATCGGTGTGCCCTTTCCATGGCAGGCCGGCGCGAGCGAACGCCAACTTGTTCACTGGTGCCGTTGCCACCGCCGCGACGACGCCCGACTGCGCATCTTTCACCGCCTCGCAGAGCGTGTCGTATGCCGCTCGGCCAGCTTCCCCTGACAGTTCTCCCGGGGTGAACCGCACACGTGCCGGCGGGCCATACACGACCGGTTCACATACGTCCCGGACACGCGGATCGTTTGCCGCCTTCTGCGCGATCTCCGGACCTATCCCGGCGGGATCACCGCACGTGATCGCGACGCGTGGCTTCATCGCAGACATTATTGCGCGCGCGGCTTCCGACAATCATCGAAGGCCATGGCTGTTGCCGCAAGAGCCAGCCCGGCATGCGTCGGCGAGTATACCGTGCGTCCACGGCGCCACACGGCGACAGGTGGCGTGTTGCGGCCGCACGCAGTCCAGCGACTTATGATGAACGGACTCCAATGACTGTCACGCCGCATCGCCGCGATCGCATCGTGATGTTCTGTGCCGCGACAGCGGTCTTCGTCGCCACATTTCTCTTCCGGTTTCTCACGCTCGAGTTCATGAACGATCACTTCGTCCATCTCTCGCGCGGCCGACAGATCCTGCTCGGCGAAGTACCCGTGCGCGACTTCTTCGATCCTGGACTCTTCCTCCAGTACTACGCGTCGGCCGCCGCACTGATGCTGTCTGGCGGCACCCTCTTCGGCGAAGCGATTCTGACGGTCTCTCTCATCGCGCTCGGCGGCGCACTTACGTTTCTCATGGCCGCGAGGCTGTCGGCATCGCTGTCACTCGGCCTGCTGGCCGCTGGTGCGGCGATATCGATCGGCCCAAGGCTCTACGGCTACCCGAAAGTGTTTCTGTTCGTACTTGCGCTCGCGTGCGGCTGGCGCTACCTGCCGGACCGCTCGACGAGACGCCTCTTCGTCATGGCCCTCGTCACCGCGGTGGCATTTCTCTTTCGTCACGATCACGGCGTCTATATCGCCATCTCAACGACAGGACTCATCGTCCTGCTCGATTGGGGAGCGACGTCGCGCGCGGTATCGACCTTCGGACGCTATCTGGTGTTTACGGCTCTGCTGTTGTTGCCATTCGGCATCTTCATTCAATCGACAGCGGGCGTGGTGCCCTATCTGCGCGACAGCGGGCCGCAGATGACCGAGCTGACAACGCCGGTTTTCGTGTGGCCGCGGTTCGTCGCGGCCTCCGAGCCGGTCGGCAGCCTCAGCCGACTGTCCGAGCAGAGGACTCATGTGAGATGGGCTGACGAGGTCGAGGACGCAGTCCGACTCGAGCGCGAGCAGCGTTACGCGCTGACCAAGTCAGCCCGGACTGATGACGTGCACACGTGGAGCTACGAGCTCGCGAACAACGCGCCCGAAAACATCCGCGCGCTCGTTGGCGATCCGCTCGTCGTGGACACGAACGGAGTCGATCGAAACGCGAGCCGCATCCCCACTGAATCCTGGGGAGAGCGAACAATGCGCCGGTTCCACTCGTTCACGAGGGCTACCCTGACCCAGGACAACGCACTGGCATGGCTCTACTACGCGACACTATTGCTGCCTGCCGTCGGCGCCCTGCTGCTGCTGATCGGCTGGAGAAGCAGCCAGATCACGCGTGACGAAGTAGCGCTCGTCGGCTCTCTCGTGCTGTTGTGCGCGGTAATCGAGGTCACACTGGTGAGAGGATCCCCGGACAGCCGGCTCCCCGATGTTGCGGCGCCGATGGCGGTGCTTGGAGCGTGGGTAACGAGCCGCTGGCTGAAGCCTCGTGACCCCGTGGCACCTGCGTCGAGATCGACTGGACGAGTCCTCGCTGCTGCGATCGGGTGGCTCATCACGCTCTGGAGTTGCGCGAGCCTCGCTAACGCAGCTCTGGTCCAGGAAGCGGAGGCGCTGTTTCTCGACCCTCACTCGACGCTGGCACGGCTCGACGCGACCACGCGAACATTGCACAGTCGGCCCATCGATGCATGGGCTCCGCCAGGCAGCACCGGCGAGCGCGCATTGAGTCGTTACATCTACCAATGCACCGCACCAACCGATCGAGTGCTGGCCGCGAACTTTCTGCCGGAGTTGAACTTCTACAGCGAACGCGGGTTCGCCGGCGGCCAGGTCTACTTGCTGGTGGGATGGCACGCCACGATGACAGACCAGCAGCTCACCGTCGCGCGACTCGAGCGCCAGCGCGTGCCCGTGATGATTCTGGATGAGGCCTCACAAGATGCGACGTGGGCGCATTTTCCACTCGTCGCCGCTCACGTCAGAGAGCACTACACGGTCGCAGCGACTTCAACCTTCGGCGGCGATCGCGTGTACGTCGTCTACGTCAATCGCGACCTTTCGCCGACGGGCAACTACGAGCCGCTGGGTTTACCCTGCTTTGGTTGACTACAGCTGCAACACGAGCCAGTCGGCCACGACTTTCGTGCTCGCGTTGCGCTCGAGGGCATTGAGCGCCTCGTCGACGGCGGCATACGCTTTGAGGCTTCGCCTGTGATCGAAGGACCCGGTCAGCGTTTCGAGTTGTGGCTCGAGGTCGGCGTTGGCCAGCATGCGACGGTCACCCTGCGTCGCAACAATACCGAGATCTCGCAGCAACGAGGCCAGGGCGCGCAGGCACGCCGTCATCTGATCGCGATCGCTCGCCGACGTCCCCTTGGTGCCACTGAGATCCCTGACCGCGTCCAGACGACGCGCCGGATCCTCTGTCTTCGCGGTCTGCTCGAGCAGGCGCCGCGCCTCGTCTCTGGCCTGCGTGAGGTCCGCTGAATCGGCGGACAGCGCGCGACCGATGCTGCCATCGGCGTCTGCGGCTGCCGCGCGAGCATCAGTTTCCGTATAGCCGTGATCGCGGACGAGCGCCTGCGCAACCTCCGCCGCTGAGAGCGGTCCGAATCTCAGACGCGGACAGCGCGAGCGCACGGTCGGAAGAAGCGCGTCAGGGATCGACGACACCAGCACGAAGATCGACGCGCCAGGCATCTCCTCCAGCGTCTTCAGGAGCGCGTTCTGTGCTGCTGGAACGAGCGCCTCGGCATCGTCGATGATCACCACGCGCCGGCGCGCCTCGAACGGACGATAGCCGGCACGGTCGATGGCGTCGCGAACAGCATCGATCTTGATGGAGCCATTCTCGCCAGGCTCGATCGTGATTACGTCGGGATGAACGCTCCGCTCAATCCGTCGGCACGACGCACATTTGCCGCAGGCATCGCGCTCGAACTCATTCGTCGAGCGGGGCTCGAGACAGTTGACGGCACGTGCCATCGCCATCGCGACGCGGCGCTTCCCAACGCCGGCCGGGCCGGCAAATAGAAGCGCAGGGGGCAACGTGTCACGCGCGAGCGCACGCGACAGCAACGCCAGCAGGCGGCGATGGCCGACGACGGAACTGAACACGGAATCTAGGTTACTTCTTGTTGCCGGTGCCGAAGACCTTCGACCAGAATCCGCGTTTCTTCGGCTGTTCGGGCTGCTGCGCCGCCGCTGCTTGCGGTGCTGACGTCGATTCGGCGACCCGCGCGGGCGGTTGCGAAGCCGCAGTCGTCTCCTGCGCCGGCGCCGATCGCGACGGCGAGATCAACGCTGCCAGCGCCCTGAACGGCGACGAGAGGATCCGCTGATGGATCGGACACGACTCGGTCGGCTCAGTGCCCGTGACGAAATACTCGGTGTAGGCGGTGGACGTCGAGGTCGTCGCCCCACTCGCATCCGTCACGTTCTCGTGGCAGGAGTCCGTCGCCAGCTTCCCGCTCAGACGGCAAATCGTCGCAGACGTGACATTGGCGGGCGTGCTGAACCACTCGGGGGGATCCGCTTTCGTTGCTGTCGCCATGAAACGTCCCCAGACGGGCACAGCAAGCACGGACGCGTATCCGCCACCTATGATCGTTTTCGGGTGGTCGTAGCCAACCCACACACCCGTCGCCAGTCGAGGAGTGAAACCAACGAACCACGCATCGTGGTAGTCGTTGGTCGTCCCGGTCTTTCCTGCAGCCGGCAGGCGGAACCCGACGCTGCGTGCGGCAGCTCCGGTGCCCGCATTGACGACGTCCGCCATCATGTTCGACATGAGGAACGCTGTCTCTTCGCTCACGGCGCGTTCGGGCTTCGGTTCCGCGTTGTAGAGAACCTCTCCCTCTGTTGTCTCGACGCGCCGGACCAGTGTCGGCGCCTGCACCATGCCGCCGTTGGCAAACGACGCGTATGCGGCCGTCATCGACGACAGCGTCACCTCACCGGATCCCAACGCGAGCGATGGCACGCTCGGCACCGAGCCAACACCGAGCCGCTTGGCATACTGCACGGTGACCGGGATGCCGACGTCCTCGAGCATGCGAACCGCCGCGCGATTGCTCGACGTCCTCAACGCCGCTCTCATCGTCATCGACGAGCCTTCGCTGTGTTCGTCCTCAGGGACCCACGCGCCCTGCAGCGTCATGATCGGCTCGTCGAGATTCGCGATCACGGATGCTGGCGTGTACCCCTGTTCGAGCGCGGCCGCGTAGACGAATGGCTTGAACGCAGAGCCAGGCTGCCGTTTCGCCTGGGTCGCCCGGTTGAAGTTGCTCTTCTCGAAGTCGCGACCTCCGACCATCGCTCGCACTTCGCCGGTGCGCGGGTCCATCGCGACGAGCGCCCCCTGCAGCGGATTCGATTCGTCGTCGTTCTTTCGACGCTGACGCTTCTCGATCTCGGCAATGCCGCGCGCGACCTCGGCTTCGGCCACCTTCTGCATGTCGAGGTCGACGGTGGTGTACACCTTCAGGCCGCCCTGATAGACGCGCTCCCAGCCGAAGCGCTCGACGAGAAAACGCCGGACCTCTTCTTTGAAATACTGTCCGTACGCTTCACCACGCCTGAGCGCGTCATCGAGCTTCACTGGTTCCTTCAGCGCCTGCTGATACGCCGGCTTCTCGATCATCGCCGCGTCGAACATTGCGCGGAGCGCGATGTTGCGGCGGGCGGTCGCCTTCTCGAGGCTGACCGTGGGCGCGTAGCTGGAGGGGGACTTCACGAGGCCAGCCAGCAATGCCGCTTCCGCGACCGTAACGGCCGACGCCGGCTTGCCGAAGTACCCAAGCGACGCGGCTTCCACGCCGTAGAGGCCGTCTCCGAAATACACCTTGTTGAGATACAGCTCGAGGATCTGGTCCTTGGTGAATTGCTCCTCGAGTCGCGCGGCGACGACGATTTCAGTCAGCTTGCGTCTGTATGTCTTCTCCGGTGTCAGGAAGCTCTGTCTCGCCAGCTGTTGCGTAATCGTGCTGCCGCCCTGAGCCAGACGACCTTCACGAAAATTGCTGAGCGCCGCACCCGCGACGCGGACCACATCCACTCCGCTGTGATCGTAGAAGCGCTGATCCTCGATCGCGAGAATGGCGTTCACCAGGTGTGGAGACATGCGCGCGAGCGGCACATCGATGCGCTGCTCTTTGAAGATGGTGAAGGCGGGCTTGTCCGTGCGATCGAACAGCGTCGTCGCCTGATCCGTCGAGCCGATGCGGCGCAGTTCCTCGACGCCCGGCACCGACACGACGATTCCGTGGGCGTACCAGATCGAACCGATGACCGCAGCCCACACGCCCAGCGACATCACGACGACGCCAGCCAGGAAGAGCGACGGATGACGACGGAAGACTGCCGGTAATTGGGGGGAGAGCTTGATTCGGACCTTCATTCGCCTCATAGACTGGCAACGACCGTGCCACGGCCGGCCGGTCGCCAACGGCTCAGATCCACGGCCTGGATGAGGATACTCGACTCCTACCGACGACAACCCTGTGTCAGCTTTTCACGGTCGCGGTAAATTCGGCCCTATTCCGATCGAAGCGCCACGACGCTGTCGGCGCGCGTGGCTTTGAGTGCCGGGATGCAGCTTGCCGCCCCTGCAGCGAAGCACAGCCCAATAGTGGTCAGGATGTAGGTGACGGGGTCGAGCGGATTGACGCCGAACAGCACCAGTGCTGCCGCGCGACTCACCAGCGCGCTGAACATGACACCGAGCGCGACGCCGATCAACGCCGGTCGAAGCGCCTGACGGAGGAGTGCGGCGACAATTGCCGACCTCGTTCCGCCGAGCGCAACCCGCACCGCGATCTCGCGACGGCGACGGGCAACGGTAAACGCCACGAGCGAGTACACGCCCGAGATCGCCATCACGACGGCGATGACAGCGTTCACGCGAATCGACGCCTGGCCGAGACGTACTCCGGAAAACTGCTTCGCGAGCGTCTCCTTCATCGTCTGCAGATCGAGGATAGGAAGCTCGGGATCGACGTCTCGAACGGCCGCACGCACGTCCTGAAGACGACTCAGCGGTGTGCCTGCCGTCGCCACGAAGTACACAAGCGCGTGACTGGGCGCCTGGGCGAACGGCAGGTATACCTGACGCACTTGCGGAGAGGTTGGATCAAAGGGACGAACGTCTTCGACCACGCCGATCACAGTCACCCACGGTGCGGACGCGTCGGCGCTCGCGAGCCGGACTCGCCTGCCGAGTGCCTCGTTCTCCGGCCAGTAGGCTCGTGCCATCGATCGACTGATCACAGCCACCGGCTGAGACGTCGCCGAATCCCGCGCATCGAATGTGCGCCCACGGACGAGAGGAACGCTCAGCGCCTCGAAGTATCCCGGCGTCACAACCCCGGTAATGGCCCACGGGTTCTGCTCGCTCGGGATGTCGGCGCGATCTTCAATCGTGATCGCCTCGGTTGGAAGTCCTCCTCCGACGCTCAGGGGAAATCGGGTACTGGCCCCTGCGGCCGTGATCGACGGCAATCGCTGAAGCCGTTCATGGACGCTCGTCAGCACACGTGCCGCGGCCGGCGGCTCAGCATACTTGTACTCAGGCACATCCAGCCGGAACGTGACGACGTTCTCGGATTCGAAGCCGAATGGAATTGCGAAGAAGTTGCTGGATGCGCGCGCATACAGCACCGTGATGATCAGCGCGAACGTCGCGATGGCGACTTCGAGCCCGATGAGCACGCTCGCCAGTGGACGCGATCGACGACGGCCGGCGACAGTGCCTCCAGAGAGCTGCTTCAACGCATCACCGGCTGTCGCGGACGAGAGCCTGAGCGCTGGCACCAGGCCGAACAGCACGCTGGCGAGCAGCGTCATCCCGCTGGTGATGGCGAGTGTGCCAGTGTCGAGTGACAGGTCGGATAGATACGGCGTCCGCGATCCAAGGACGATTCGAATTTGCGTGATGATGGGAACGGCGACCAGCAGGCTGCACGCGCCTCCGACGATCGACAGCGCGATGCTCTCGACGAACAACTGCCGGACGATGCGCCCGCGACGCGCACCGAGAGCGGCACGGAGAGCGATCTCGCCTCGCCGTTCCATCCCGCGTGCGAGCAGAAGGTTCGCGATGTGGGCGCAGGCAGCGGCCAGCAGCAACGACGTCAGCGTCATGACGAGACCAAGGAACACCTTCTCGCCCGGACCAAACGGCAGCAGCCCGCTCACGTAAACATCCCACCCTGCATTGGTGCGCGGCTGCTCGCGGGCCAGGCGCTGGGCCACGGCGCGCATGTCGGCCTGCGCATTCTCGAGGCTGATTCCAGTCCCGAGTCGTGCGATTGCCATCAGCGACCGTGGCTCGCGCCCTCCCTCAGCGCGAGGCAACGAGCGCGGCAGCCAGACCTCCACGTCCTTCGATTCAAACCAGAAGCGCTCCGGCATCACGCCAATGATCGTGTGCGGCCGGCCATTGATCGGGATGTCCCTGCCGACCGAGGACGACTCGGCACCGAATCTGTTTCTCCATGCACGGTCGCTGAGAATCACGACGGGACGCGTGTCGGCAATCGCGTCTCCCTGATCGAAGGCACGACCCAACGCCGGAGAGACATGCAGCAGGCGAAAGAGATTCGTTGTCGCTCGCATCGCCAGGATTTGCTCAGCGTCTCGGCTTCCGGTCAACGTGACTGGCTCGACGGCGTATGCGGCCACGTCGTCGAACGAACGATTGGCGGCAATGAGATCGGCGATGTCTCCTTCCGAGAGTGGCGTCGCAAAAATGCCTTGCTCCATGTTCTGCGACCACACGCGCGCGATACCTGCAGGATCGCCGACGGGGATCGCCGGAAAGAGCAACGCCTTATTGAAGCTGAAGGAGGTCGTGTTCAGGCCGATGCCCAGTGCGAGAATCAGAGCCGCGCCGACCGTGAACCCGCGATGCTTGGTCAGCGCTCGAAACGCATCGCGGGCATCCTGCGACAACGCGTCGCGCGCGTCACGCCTCCTGGAGACACGCATCGACCGCGCTGTGGCGGTCACACACTCCGAACGGACACGTGCGACATCGCCAAACCGTCGGGCCGCCTCACTGCGCGCCTCCTGATCTGATAGACCGCGCGCCTTCAGATGCTTGACGAGTTCCTCGAGGTGAAACGCGATCTCGTTGTCGATATCGGACGGCGCATCGTCGCCCCAGAATCGAAGATACCGCCGCCACATCGGCGTCCTGGCCATATCGCGTTCTCAAGTCGTCTGCAGAACCTTGAAGACCGCCGTGGCGAACTCCTTCCAGCCGGAGCTCTCACGCTGCAGATATTCGCGGCCTCGACGCGTCAGCCGGTAGTACTTCACCTGCCGGTTGTTGTCGGAGAAGCCCCATTCGGACTCGAGCCAGCCGCGGCGCTCCATTCGATGAAGGGCGGGATAGAGCGATCCTTCTTCCAGATGCAGAACGTCGTCTGTGACGTCCTCGAGCCAGCGCGCGATGCCGAAGCCGTGCTGCCGGCCGTGAGTCAGCGCCTTGAGAATGAGTAGTTCGACCGTGCCGCGCAGCAGGTCAGGGTTTCGCGAGGGATCGGCTCCCATAGACTGTTTATGTAGGCGGTCACTGTACCGCCGTTCCCATAGGCTGTCAATGGGAGTCGATCGGGCTATTCCGTCAACGCCTTCAGTGGATCAATCCTGGTGGCGCGACGGGCCGGCATCGCGCACGCGATCAGCGCGACCGCGGCAAGTAGTGCGCTCACGACAATGAGCACCGCAGGGTCGGTGGCGGTGACGCCGAACAACTGACTCTCGAGTGTTCGGCGCAACAGAAAGGAGCCGATCCCGCCGACGAGCAATCCGGCAGCGACGAGCACCAGCCCTTCGCGCAGAACAAGGCGAAAGATACCTGCGGCGCTGCTCCCGAGCGCGACACGTATTCCGATTTCCTTTCTGCGTTGTGTCACGAGGTAGGCGAGCACGCCGTAGATGCCAATCGCCGACAGGAACAGCGCGACGAACCCAAACGCGAGCGAGAGCAACGCCGGCGAGCGACGACTGGCGAGCGAGCGACCCGTCCAGTACGACATCGGCTGCATCTCGAACACGGGAAGCTGCGGATCGATGGCTGCGACCTCTCGCCGCAGCGCACCCGAGAGCGTGCTGGGATCACCATCGGTCCTCAGCACGAACGTGAGCCCGCTCTGCGGCTCCTGCGACAGCGGGATGAAATAGGCACCCACCAGCTTGTCGCCGTCCGTGAGGTTGCGGAGCTTCATCTCGCTGACAACGCCGACGACGGTGAGAAATTCTGTCTTGTCAGTAATCGCAGATGGGTCGCCGGCTTCGTCGCTCGGACGATACATGCGGCGGCCGATCGGGTTCTGCTCTGGCCAGAAGCGCCGAGCCAGGCGGTCGTCCACGATGATGGCGCGCGTGGCGCCCGCGGCATCGCGTTCGGTGAAGAAGCGACCCGCAACGAGCTTTGCGCCAATCGCCTCGAAGTACCCGTCTGAGACTCGGGCCTCGGCGGGCGCCAGCGGTGATTCTCCCGGCCTTGCCTGATATCCCTCCGCAAAAATAGCGGAAGCGCTGGCACTGTTCCCCAGCGGCAGGCTGTCGGTCGCACCGGCCGCTCGTACTCCAGGCAACCCGCGCACGCGGCGCACGGCCTCCCTCGTGAAGCGGCCCAAGGCCTCGGCATCGGCGTATCGCGCATTTGGCAACGAGACGGCGCCAGTCAGCACACCCTTCGTTGTGAATCCCGGATCGACCTCGAGCACCTTCCGGAAGCTTGCGAAGAGGAGGCCGGCACCAATCAACAACAGGAACGCGCAGCCGACCTGCGTCACGACGAGGACGCGCCGCAGCGACTGGGCTCCACGGCCGGTCGTCGCCGTTCGCCCTTCCTCTCGCAACACCCCCAGCACGTTGGCAGACAGCGTGGCCGCAACCGGAATCAGCCCGAGCACCAGACCAATCACGATGGCGGCCGCGAACGTATACATCACGACGATCGTGTCCAGCCGAACGTCCTGCGAACGCGGAAGCTCCTGCAGGCTCAGTGCGCCCATCGACTGCAGAGCGACTGCGCCGAGCGCGATACCAGCAACGGACGCGCCACACGAGAGAACCAGATGTTCAACCGCGAGCTGGCGCGCAACTCGCCAGGTGCCTGCGCCAAGAGCCAAGCGCGTCGCGAGCTCCTTCATCCGCACGCGCGACCGGACGAGAGCCAGGTTGGCGACGTTGACGCAACCGATCAGAAGCACGAAGAGCGCCCCTCCCCACATCAAGTACAAGGTGGCTCTGACGTCCCTGACCATCTGGTCCTGCAGTCGATTGACGACGGTGTGAAAGCCTGCGTTGACAAGCAATTCCCTGAAGGCGGGGAATCGATCGAGGTTGGCAGCGTTCAGCACATCGATCTGCGCCTGCGCCTGTTCGAGCGTGGCACCTGGCTTGAGCCGTGCGACATACGCGAGATTGTTGCTATGCCGCGCCTCGTCCGACCTTTCCTTGGGGGTGAAGATGATCGGAGTCCAGAGCTCGATGTCGTCGTCCGTCGGGTTGAACCCGCGCGGCATGACACCCACGACGGTGTAGGGTCGCCCATCGAGCCGGAGGCTGCGACCGACGACCGTGGGTTCGCCACCAAAGTGATTTCGCCAGAACGAATCGCTGATCACCACTGCGGACTCGTTGCCGGCTTCGGCCTCCTGCTCCGTGAAGGTGCGACCCATTTGAGGCTCGACCCCTGCAACCCTGAAGAACGAGGGCGTCACGGTCATGCCTTCCACGTTTACCGGCGTGCCGCCCTGATCGACGCTTCGGTCGGCACGTCGGAACACGGCTTGCTCCGCGAAGACGGTGATGTCGCGCAGGCGATCGAAGTAGTCGGTGACCGCCGCACCAATCGGGTCGTGCACACCCGCTCCTGGATAGGCATTGCCGGCGATGACCACTCGATCGGCATCGGGCATCGCGAGCGGCTTGAGCAAGACGCCACGAATCACCGAGAACAGCGCGACGTTTGCGGCAATGCATACGGCCAGTGTCAGCCCGGCCGTGACGGTGAAGGCTTTGTCTCTCCACAGCAGCCTGACGCCGACCCGCAGGTCCGCCAGCACGGTATTCATGTCAATCGTCCCTAGTCGTAATACGCAGGAGACTTCTTCAAGTTCGCGATGGTCTTGAAATCGTGCTCGATCCAGATCGTCGTCTTTGTCTGCTTCAGGTATCCCTCGATTGCGGCTCGTGACGCCGCAGACTGCTGCACATTGAATTCGTTGTCGGGTGGTGGGCGACGCAGCGTGCGCTCGGGTGGATAGTGATAGAGATCGCCGCCGAGCATCACTCGTCCCGTTGATGCGAGCCGCAGCACCAGCACCTGGTGTCCAGGGGTATGACCCGGCGCAGCCTTGATGACTACGGTGCCATCGCCAAAGACGTCGTATTCGTCTTTCTCGATCGAAATGGATTTGCTCTTCTCGAGCTTGTTGTAGAAGGACGGCTCGACGCGCTCGTTTCCCGGCTTCCACATGAATTCACGCTCTGCCGGTGTGACCAACCATGTCGACGCCGCGAACTGATTCAAATTTGCGGAGTGGTCCTTATGCGCATGTGAGATGGCCACATACGTTATGTCGGCTGGCGCGTAGCCAATCTCTTCCATCTGACTCTTTAGTGTTCTTTTGACCAGCGCCGCCGAGGCTGAGTTCACGTCATACCGCGCGCCGCCGGCGGATGCTTGCTTCTCGACAGTCTCGTCCGGGATGACGCCGACGTCCCACATCAAGGTGCCCTTTGGATGTACGACTAAGAAGCACGGCACTGGCATGCGCGGCTCCCCGACTTCGGCGGGTGTCACGTGATACCGCGTCACACCCTCCGTCGAGATCGTCAGCATCCCGCAGTCGAAGACGTACAACCGAAGACTCTTCGGCGATGACGGCTTCGCGCCAGAGGGACCCTGTGCCGAAACGGAGCCGCCTAACACGAGCATCCCGACGATCAATGTTTTCAGCATCACGCCACCCTTCAAATGAGTCGCTGAGACGCGTAGGGTACCGCAGTTCCTTCCGACCTTGGTGTCCTGTCCCATTGCAGGAATTGCGACGTCGTACGGCCCCGACCGCGTCGAGCGCCTCCAACTTCTAACAAAACGGCGCCCGGGTCGCATGGCATCGCCACTGCACTACCGGATGCATGCTAATCAAGGTTTACGACGGCACGATCTCGAACGGCGGGCGAAGCCTGTGCGAGACATGTCGGAACGCGACCATCACGCGCGGCGCCAAACTCGAAGATGAAATCGTCCGATGCGAAGCGCAGCCGATGACGACGCCCGTCCTCATCCGGTTCAAGGTGACCGAATGCTCGGCCTACCTCGACGCCCGGCTGCCGACGTACGCGCAACTGCTCGAACAGGCGTGGATTCTCAAGCCGACGAGCGGACGGCGTCAGGCCGGCTTCGTGCGCAGCAGCGACCTGCGTGACGACGAGTTCCGGCAGCTGCTGTCGGAGTTGCACCGCCCCGAGTGATCGCGCACCCACGCGTCCGCGCTTGACAGGCCACGACAGTCCAGGGTAGGTATATCCACAGTGGTTATATCCAATGCGAAGCGTGCACGGCCGCAGCAACCGGTCGAGGACGAGACGACCGCGGTCCTGACGCCGGCGGTCTTTCACATCCTGCTCGCCCTGTCGGACGGCAACTCGCACGGCTACGGCATCATGCAGGACGTCGAGTCGTTCACCCGCGGCGAGCTCCGGCTCGGGCCAGGCACTCTCTATCGCTCCATCCAGCGGATGCTCGTCGACGGCCTGATCGAGGAGCTGCTGGAGATCGCCCTTCACGACGAATCCGACGACGACCGGCGGCGCCACTATCGGTTGACGAAGAAGGGACTGGAGATCGCGCAGCGGGAAGCCAGGCGACTTGCCGATCTCGTGGACGTCGCCCGGCGTCGCAATCTGCTCTCCAAACGGGCCGCCGAGAGTCGGCCCTCATCACCGCGAAAAGGTGGGCGGCGATGATCGCTCCGGTGCCCGAGGATTTTCACACGATCACGCCCCAACTCGTCGTCAAAGGCGTCGCCGGCGCAATCGACTGGTACACGCGCGCGCTTGGTGCGCACGAGCTGCTGCGAAACATGGCGCCGGACGGCACTTCGATCATGCACGCCGAGTTGCTGCTCGGAGATTCGCGCTTCTTCGTCGTGGACGAGTTCGAAGGTGCAATGAAGTCGCCGGCGACGCTGGGCGGCACAGCCGTGACCCTCCACCTCTACGTGCGGGACGTTGATGCTGTATTCGGGCGCGCCGTCGACGCCGGCGCGACCGTGCTGATGCCGGTCGCCGATCAGTTCTGGGGCGATCGCTACGGCATCCTCTCTGATCCCTACGGACACCGCTGGTCGATCGCCAGCCGCATCGAAGACCTGTCACCGCGCGCGCTCCAGCAGCGCGCCGCAGACTGGACAAAGGATCATCAGTCATGACGCGCACCCGAATCGCCCTGACGACCTTCGTCGCGTTCTTCGTCTCGCAGGTCATGGCCGTGCTGATTCACGGCTTCGTCCTCGCCGCCGACTACGAGCCGTTCGACGGCACGTTGCTTCGATCGGGAGCGGACGCGTGGCAGTTCATCTTCCTTCCTGTCGCGCATCTCGCGTTCATCTGCGGGCTGGTATGGGTCTACACGCACGCTCAGCTGACGGGGTCGCGTGCGCGGCAGGGCCTGACGTTGGGTTCGTTGGGTGGATCATGGGACAGGTTCCGGTATGGCTGTTGTGGTACGCGGAACAGCCATGGCCAGGATCGCTCGTCGTAAAGCAACTCGGACTCGAGCTCGTATCGTCGCTGCTGATCGCATTCACGATCGTCGTTCATGGCCCGGCCATCGGTGTCTGCGCCGGCACTCGCGACGTGCACAAAGATGAGCCCTCCAGAGGACGGCTCGACGAGATCACTCACGCTAGGACAACGTCGCAACACCTGTAATCGTGAGACTTACGGGCCATGTTCGATCTGGCATGACGCTTGGACAAATACCTGGCACGAAGCCCACAGGGCTGACGACAGGGGGCCAGACATGAACTCAATCGCGACAGGAATCACGGCGGCGCTGGTTTCGGGACTGGTGATGTACACGGCAGGTGCGAAGGCAGCGCAACTCGATTCATTCACCAACAACAACCCGGCGTTGGTCCAGGCAGTGGACGGACAGTCGATGCCGACCACCGGCGCGACTGCACTGCGACCTGTCGCCACGCCGCCGGTGACGGCGAGGCCGGTCAGCAACAATAACGCGACGCGCCGGCGCACCGTGAATCGCGCGACAACCGCCGCGCGCGCGGATGGCGAGGTCATCCGCCGCGAGGAGATTCGCGAAGACGATCGGTCGTGGGGTAAGACGGCGATTGTCATCGGCGGAGGTGCCGCATCCGGCGCAGGCGTCGGCGGCATCGTCGGAGGCAAGAAGGGTGCGTTGATCGGTGCGGCGATCGGAGGTGGTGCGGCGTCGATCTACGAAGCCACGCAGCGACGCTGACGTTCACGCGAACGGTCGCAGGGGGACGGATGGAGACATCCGTCCCCCTATTTGTGTACGACGAACTCCTCGCCGATCCTGCTCAACGTCATCCGGCCGTAGCGAGACGCGAGCTTCAACAAGCGAAGCAGGACCTGGGCGGTGATGAAGGCATCGCCACTCGCGGTGTGGCGATCGTGCGGGATCACGTCGAACATCTCGCACAGTGCGTCCAGCGTGAAGTGCCGAATCGGGGGGCGCCCTGCGAAGGCGCCGTCCTGCTCGAGATGCAGAGTCAGATCCATCGTGTCGATGCTGCGGTTCAGCAAACGCATCCCCCAGTGACGCTCGCAGGCCGCATCGAAGGTGGCGATGTCGTGACCGATGTGGTGGCCCACGATGACCCCGTCGCGAACGTAGTCGAGAAACAGCAAGACCAACCGGGTACCAGTA
>CAWFTF010000028.1:0-39134 GCA_963818645.1 uncultured Acidobacteriota bacterium
GGCCGTCGGGCCCCCTACAGAGAGAATCTCCAGCATCGCCGGAGAAGTCCCGAAGATCTGGAAGGTGCCGAACTGATCGAAGCCGAATAGCTGCGACGCGTCCACGTGGTTGTATTCGAGCCCGAACTTCGCCGAGTGGTTCCCCTTAACCCACGTGGTGTTGGCAGCCAGCTGGGCGCGCCAGTCGCTCTGGATGTTCTCGCCGAGGAAGGCTGACCGTACCGACGTTGCCGACCGTGCCCGTGATGAGCGGCTGTAGAGCGTTAGCGTCGCGTGGACGCTGCTCGCGCGAATACTGCCCGCGGATTTCGAGCAGCGTGTCCGAAGTCAGTGCCGACGTGAACTCGCTGACCACGGTGTTTGTGCGATCGCGCTCCGTCCCGTTGTTGGAGAGCGCGCTGATCGTCGTATCGGAGAGCGCATTGCCAGTGGCATTCGAGTTGAGGGCCTTGTTGTTGCTGAAGCTGTAGCGAACTACGAGGCGATTGCCCTCTGGCATCTGGTAATCGACGCGACCGAGGATCGCTTCGGCATCGTTGGTGGCATCGAATGGTTCCTCGAGACCTTTGAAGAAGTTATAGGCCTCGGCGGTGTCAGCGGTTGGCGTGATACCGGTCGAGCGCGAAGACGACATTGCGTGTGTTCTTCAGTCGCTGCAGCTCGCCGGCAACGAAGTAGAACAGTCGATTGTGCGCGATGGGGCCGCCGATTGAGCCGCCCGCACTGGTGCTGCGTCGGTGCGGCGTTCTGGTCGAAGGCATTCGCTCGGCCCAGTCCGTGTTGCGGTTGACGTAGAAGAGCGATCCTCGCGGGCTGTTGGTGCCGCTCTTCGTAATGGCGTTCACGATGCCGCCGGTCGACCGGCCAAACTCCGCCGAGTAACCCGACGCGATGACCTGGAATTCCTGGATGGCTTCCTGTGGGACCGTGAAGGCATTGTTCGAGCGCTCGCCGCCTCGGATGCCGCCGAAGAACGGCTGGTTGTAGTCGGCGCCGTCGATGCTGACGTTCGAGTTGATGCCACGCTGGCCGGCAAAAGAAATCTGGCCGCGACTGGTGTCCACCTGCGCCGTCGGTGTCAGCGTCAGGAAGTCCTGAAAGCGTCGTCCGTTGATCGGCAGGTTGCGGATCGCTTCCTCGTCTACGGTGTTCGTGCGGATTGACGTGCCCGTCTCAACGAGTGGAGTCGCGGCTTCGACGGTGATGACTTCCTGCACGCCAGCCACTGTCAGTGAGGGGTTGAGCGTAATCGTTGCGCCAACCGTCGCACGTACCCCCGGTTGCCGGAATGTCGCAAACCCGGATAACTCCGCAGTCACGTCATAGGTCCCGGGCGGCAGCAACGGCAGTGAGAACAGGCCTTCCACGTTGGTCACGGTGTCGCGCATGTAACCGGTCTGGGGGCTGGTGGCCGTCACCGTGACTCCGGGAAGTACTCCTCCCTGTGCGTCGACGATTCGGCCGTTTATCTCCGCTGTCGTGGCTTGCGATTGAGCTAGCGCCGAGCCGGGAGCGGCGAGGAACAATGTGAGAGCTAGCATCGCGCACATCGCCTTGCTCACGTGCGTCATTGCCGAAATCCTTTCTCTAGTAGGACTTGACGAAGTGGAGCTGTCGCGTGCGGCCGCTACGTCCGGCGACGCTCAGCTGTGACTATCTGAGGAGGCTAGCACTATCTGACGAGGCACGCAAAGCGTCGTAACGACAGAATCACGTGGCGGCCTGGAGAACGGCCCTGGAGCTTCGAGCGAGAATCAGAAGCGCAGTCTCAATCCAATCTGCGCCTGCCACCGCGAGCGAAGGTCGTCTCTCGTGTAGCGCACACCGCCCGGCCGGGCGATCGAGTTCACGCTGTACCAGTACTCGCCCGTGGCGCTCGTCGTCGCGTTGACGACCAGCAGGTCGTGGAACGCTGCGTAATCCACCTGACCCTTGCTGCTGTCGAATAGGTTGATCAGGTTGAGGATGTCGAAGGTGAACTCGGGCTTGAACCTTCCGATGCCCACATTGACGGCGGCGTGGAAGTCGAGACCGTTGGTCCACGGCATTCTGCAGCTGTTGCGCCTCACGATAGAACCCGGGACGACGTCTGTGCAATTGCCCGCATCGAGGAAAGCCGCAAGCTCCTGATAGGAACCGGTCGTGAAGGTCACATCGCCATCGCGCGGGTAGAAGAGCAGGTCGTTTGTTGCCGCGGTGTCGAGATTGACGTCACTTCCGTAGTTATATGAGTAGGGCCGGCCGGTCTGTCCGTTATAGAACATCGAGAGCGTGACACCCACGTCCTTGATGCTGAAGAGATACGAGCCCGTGAGCACGATGCGATGGCCAACGTCGTAGTTCGACACGGCGAGCGGCGGATTGTTGATGTCGCCCGGCGTGTAAACATTGGCCCATGTCGATCGCGCCTGGCTGTTCGTCCCGTCGTTGATCGACTTCGCCCGTCCGTAGAGATACGAGCCGGTGGCGAACCAGCCCCCACGGAACTGCTTATCCACCTTGCCGGCGACGCTCCAACTGCTGCCTTCCGACGAATTCGTAAGCAAAATGACATCGCCGATCGTCGGGTTCACCCGCCCTGCAAACACTGGACGTCCATCCTCGCGTGTCGCCGTTTGCACCAGGTTCAGGTTGCTGTAGGCGATGTCCTTCACGTCGTTCGCGAACAGGAGTTCGACCGTTCCTGTCAGGCCCCAGGGGAGGCTGCGGTCGTACGCGAGGTTACCGCGCAGGACCTCCGGGAAGTCGTAGTCGGGATCGATCACATCGATCTCGTTGGTCAAAGCGCGTCCTACACTCGTCGGTTGCCCATCAGGATCTGGCACGAAGGCGATGTTGTTCGCAGCGCCGAACACGACTTGAAGGCGTTGGAACTCTATTCCAGTGTTCCCGTACTGGTTCGACAACCACACATAAGGCGTGCGGCCACCGAAAAGGCCGATGCCTCCTCGCACCTGTTGACGCGTCATGTCTCTCGTGAGGTCCCAGTTGAAGCCGACGCGCGGCGACCACGTTGACGTTTCGGGCACGACGTCGGTGGCGTAGCCATAACTGGCGACAGATTGAGGATTGGCCGTGGGCTTGTCCGGGAAGAACGGCTTGTCCCAGCGGATGCCGTAGGTCAGCGTGAAATTCTGGCGCAGGCGCCACTGGTCGCCGGCGTAAAAGCCGATCTGATACGAGGGGAACTTTGCCGCGAATTTCGGGTCGCCAGTCAGCGAGAAGCTGTAGTCGAAGCCTTGGGCGCTCCCTGCTTCGAAGGTATCGAGACTCGCAAAATCATAGGTACCGAAGTTATCTCTGATGAAAAGATTCCGGAACTTGAAGAACTCGTTGTGCGTGCCAAGGGTGATGGTATGCCCTCCTCGGACCATCGTCAGATCGTTGGTGAGCTCGAAGATGTCCTGATCCAGTTGGTTCGCTGGCGAGAACTGCTCGGTGCCGGCGACCAGGCGGCCACCGTCAGGGAGCCGCACTGTCACTTGTGGAAATCGGCTCTCCGTCGTGCGGAAGTCGCGGATTCGCTGATAGGTTGCTCTGAATTCGTTGAACTTCGATCCAAAGCTGGAGTTCAACTGGCCGACCGTCGAATTCGTCTGGCTATTAAAACGATAGAAGTTATCTTCGAATTTATAGGTCGTGTTGGTTTGCGTGCCGACATCGTTGAAGCCGTCGATGTAGTTGTGACGGACTGTCAGCTGGCTGTTGCCAAGGTTGAAGTCAACGCGCGCGAATACTTTGTTGTTATTCGTGGCCGCGGATGTACTCGTCCAGAGAGCCCGGGTTGTAGTTGTAGCGACGCTGCATGATGTCGAGGAAGCGTTGCGCTTCAGCTTGTCGTCCAAACGCCACACCGGACGTGCCGCCGATCGAGTATCCCGCTGGCGTGTCTTTGCGCCCCCACTCTAGGTTGCCCAGGAAGAATGCTTTGCTCTTGACGATCGGTCCGCCCAGCGTCCCACCGAACTGCTTGTCGTTAAACGTCGCGATTGGTCGATTATCGATGCCATCGCCGACGAGGCTCTGATCGCGGAATACGTAGAAAGCCAGACCCGCGAATAGCGTTGGTTCCACTGCGCGTGATCGCGTTGACGCCTCCACCCGAGAAGCTTCCCTGGCGGACGTCATACGGTGCGACGACAAGCTGCAGTTCCTGGATGGCGTCGAGGCTGATGGGCTGTGTTTCGGCCGCACCTCCCGGCGTACCTGCGGAAGCCGCGATGCTGAACAGGTCATTGTTGACCGCGCCGTCGATCTGGAGATTGTTGTAACGAGTGTTGCGTCCGGCGACCGAAAGGGCGGAGGGGTCGCCGTTGAAGGCGTACTGCACGAAATGCGGGGAGACGCGCGCAAAGTCCTGAATACTGCGATTGATGGTCGGGAGCGTCTCGATCACTTCCGTGCCGACGTTGTCCGAGGTGCCAGCCTTCGAGGCGGTGAAGAGCGGAATCGACTCGGCGGTGACCTGCACGACTTCCGTTACCGACTGAAGCAGGAGTTTGACGGGCACCTCGGTCGTCTCGCCGAGAGTGACAGTCAGGGCGTTGAGCGTTTCCGAACGGAATCCCGGGAGGGCCACCACAACCTTGTAAGGCCCGCCGACGCGGACGTTCAAAAGAGAGAAACGCCCGTCGCCCTGAGTAACTCCCTCGTAGCTCGTTCCAGTGGGTTCGTGAACCGCGGTGACAGTGGCGCCTGGCAAGACACCGCCCTGCTCATCGCTCACGACCCCTGTGAGGGTCCCGGTCGTCACGTTCTGACCGGATGCGGGGTGGACCCACCCCAACAGAACGAGGGCAACACACACGGCTGTTGCTGAAATGGACTTCATCATGTACTCCACGAGCGCCCGGACTTGTGCGAAGGGAAAACTGAGACGGCCGGCCACACCGCGCGTGAACGGCGCAAAACGTGTGGTGATTGTACAACTGAAGGGCCGCCCTCCAAGTAGGAGAGCGGCCCCTTCTGAATCAAAACGGCGAGTGTTACTGACTCGTTACTCGCCCGAACGGCCACCACCAGCGGCGCGCTGCTTCGCTTGGACCTCTGCGGCCTTCTCGCTATATGTGGCCGCTTCCTTCACCAGCTCCTGCTGGCGCGCCGGGTTCTTCTCGAGGTTGGCCTGCACTCGGAGGAGCAGACCCTTGTAGGTGAGGGCCTCTGGGTAGTCGGACTTCAACTGGATGGCCTTGTCGATGGCTTCGTTGCCGGCGACGACGAACTTCATTTTGTCGCCATCGGAAATCGTGAAGTCCCGATAGGCCTTCTCCCAGTAAAACTGAGCGATCGTGTAGAAGGCCTCCGGGTTGTTCGGTTCCTTCTCGGCGCGCGACTTCAGCGCCTCCATGCTCTTGTCGAACTCGCCCTGGCGGCTGTAGAAGGTGGCGAGCGTCATGTAGACACCCGGATCGTTCGCCTTCATGTCACGTGCCTTGACCAGCAGCTGCTCCGCCTGCTCGTAGTCACCGTTCTCTTCGTAGATGCGCGAAAGGTAGGTGTAATTGCTCGGTTCGCTGGGGTCGAGCTCGATCATGCGGCGGAGGATGGGCTCCGCTTCGGACGGTTCATTGAGCTTGTCAGGGCCATAGGCCGCCACGAGATACTCCATGGCTCGCTGCTTCGTCAGCGGGTCAACGACCACTTCCGCAGCCTTCTTGTAGTTTTCGATTGCCTTTGTGAGCAGGGCGTCATTGGCGGGCTCCCCGCGGCGCGCTGGACGGTACTGATTGTCGAAACTGTTTCCGAGGAAGAAGTACGCCGGGTTCAGTTTCGAGTCCGTGCAGTCTGGATCAGAGCCTCTGCACAGGTCGATCGTCTCGGAGTACTTGGCGACCGCCGCGCGGAAGTCCTGACCCCGGTACAACTGATTGGCGTCCTTGAAGGCCATCGTCGCCTTCAGGTTGTTGATCTGACCGCAGCCCGCAGCGGCGAGGCCGAGCGCGGCGCAGAGCACGCTCACAGAGGCCTTTGACGAAAACTTGTGCATCTCGACATCTCCCCTTAACGACCCATCGTGGTTCGGCCCCGACAGCCCGGCTGGGACGGGCCATGCCCGGCAAACGCGCCAGTCAAACGCGCCAGTATAGTGATCGGTTTTCTGAGCAGTCAAGGGTCCGGATATCATGAAGATACCGGGCCCTTTTCAGGGCACTCAGAGGTCCCGACGGGCGTCGTACAAGCGTTAGACACCGTTCTTCATGATTCGATTCGAAACCCTGCTCGAGAAGGTGCGGAGCTACAGTCCGGAAGCGGACCTCGAGCTTCTCCGGCGCGCCTACGTGTTCTCAGCGCTCGAGCACAAGGGGCAGGTGCGTCACTCGGGCGAGCCCTACCTTGTGCATCCCCTCGAGGTTGCGGACTCGCTGGCGGACATGAAGCTGGATGTCGTGGCCGTTGCGGCCGGCCTTCTGCACGACGTGGTCGAGGACACCCTCACGACGCCTGAGCGGATTCAGGAGCTTTTCGGCAAGGAGATCGCGCACGTCGTCGAAGGGGTCACCAAGATCGGCGCGATCCCCTTCTCATCGAGCGAAGAGCGGCAGGCCGAGAACTTCCGCAAGATGCTGCTGGCGATGGTGGATGACATTCGCGTCATCCTCGTCAAGCTCGCCGACCGTCTCCATAACATGCGGACGCTGCACCACCTCCCGGAAGAGCGCCGAATCAAGATCGCCCAGGAAACCCTCGACATCTACGCCCCGATTGCCAACCGCCTCGGCATGAGCAAGGTCAAGAACGAGCTCGAAGAGCTGTCGTTCAAGTACCTCGAGCCGAAGGCGTACGAAGGGCTTCGCACGAAAGTTGAAGCGCGGCGGAAGTACGCCGAAGGCGTCATCGACGAGCTGACGAAGACACTGCGCGCTCGTCTCGACGAGGCGCAGATTCCGATCAACACGCTCGACGGACGGATCAAGCGCCTCTACAGCATCCATCTGAAGTTGATGCGGCAGCAGATTGACCTCGAGCGCGTCTACGACTTCGTTGCGCTTCGACTCATCACGCAATCGGTCAAGGACTGCTACGCCGCGCTCGGCATCATTCACCAGACCTGGTCTCCGGTTCCCGGCCGCTTCAAAGACTTCATCGCGATGCCGCGGCCCAACGGATACCAATCGCTTCACACCTCGGTCATCAGCGAGCACGGGATTCCCTTCGAAGTGCAGATTCGGACCGAGGAAATGCATCGCAGGGCGGAGGAAGGCATCGCGGCGCACTGGAAGTACAAGGAGGGCCGCGTCGGCGATCACCGCGACGAGCGCTACTTCCAGTGGATGCGGCAGCTCCTCGAGGTTCAGAAGGAGGTCCGCGATCCCCAGGAGTTCCTCCAGAACCTGAAGATCGACCTCTACCCCGAGGAGGTCTACATCTTCACGCCGAAGGGAGAGGTGCGCTCACTGCCGCGCGGCGCCACAGCAGTGGACTTCGCGTACGTGGTCCACACGGACGTCGGCAACAAGTGTGTGGGCGCCCGCATCAACGGCAGGATGGTGCCACTCCGCACCCGCCTTCAGAACGGTGACATCGTCGAGATCGTCACGCAGAGCGGTCACAAACCAAGTCGCGACTGGCTGTCGTTTGTCGTCACCTCGAGGGCGCGCAGCAAGATCAAGCACGTGCTGCAGGCCGAAGAACGCACGCGCAGCATTGATCTCGGTCGCCGTCTGTTCGACAAGGAGGCGCGGCGCTACGGTCTCAATCCCGGCACGTTGCTCGAGAGTCCCGAGCTCGCCAAGTTCGCGTCGGAGTACGGCGCAAAGTCATCCGATGAGCTGCTCGCGCACATCGGCTACGGCAAGCTCGCGGCACGTACAGTCCTGCAGAAGTCGGCACCGAACGGACAGCTCCACGAAGACTCCGCCGTCGTCTCTGTTGTTCGACGCGTGTTTCGTCCGGGTTCAGCGTCGGACAAGATAAAGGTTCGCGGCACCGACGATGTGATGGTATTCCGTGCCAAGTGCTGCAATCCGATCCGCGGTGAGCGCATTGTCGGATACATCACGCGGGGCAAGGGTGTGTCAGTACATTCGCTCGGGTGTCCCAACGTCCTGAACCTGATGTTCGATCCCGAGCGCCGGATCGACGTCGAGTGGGATAGCACCGGCACCGATCAGGCGCCCTACATCGTTCGCCTGACGATGCAAGTTGAAGATCGCAAGGGCATGCTCGCTGAAATCAGCGCGAGAGTCTCAGACATCAATACCAACATCACCAACATGGAAGCCCGCACGGGCGACGATCGTCAGGCCCGCATCGACATGACCGTCGAAATCCGCGACGTGAAACACCTCGAGAAGGTGATCAAGTCGATCAAAGGCGTGCAGGGTGTTTTGGGGGTGGAGAGAACTGCGAGAGCGTAATTCAGAATGCGGAATTCATTTTGAATTCTGCATTACGAGAGCACAGCAATCGCGTCGACTTCGATCTTCACGTCGCGCGGCAACCGCGCGACCTGGACGGTCGCTCGCGCCGGAGGCGGAGCCGCAACGTGGCGGCTGTAGACCTCGTTCATCGCCGCGAAGTCGCCCATGTCGGCGAGGAACACCGTCGTTCGGACGACGTGCTCGAAGCCGGCACCGGCCGCGCGCAGCAGCGCGCCAAGGTTGCGCATCACTTGCTCGGTTTGCGCGGTGATGTCGCCGTCAATGAGCGCACCGCTTGCCGGATCGATCGGGATCTGGCCCGACACGAAGAGCAGATTCCCGGCTTTGATTGCCGGAGAGTACGCACCCATGGCTTTGGGTGCGTCGGGTGCGCTGATGACCTCCCGGACCATCAGGCCGCCTTGGTGATTTTGCCGTTTCGCAGGCAGCGGGTGCAGACTCGAATCTTCTTGGTTGCGCCCTTCACGAGGGCGCGCACCGTCTGCAGGTTGGGTTCGAACCGCCGGGGACCGACGTTGTGTGCGTGAGACACGGTCCGCCCGAACACAGGACCCTTGTTGCACACCTCACATCGCTTCGCCATGTTTCTGTCTCGCTTTGAACCGGGGCCACGCCCGGCGAATCCATCGAATTTCACCCGGCGTCGTGCTTGTCCAGGTGAGCAAACCCCATATTGTAGCAGGCTTACGGCAGGATCAGCGAACTGCCCGTCTTGGGCTCCTCTGGCGCCGGCTGGTTTCTGACGTGAAGCAGGCGCCCGACCAGTGACAGGTAGGCCGTGTCCTCAGCCTGCTGTCTATGGGCCTCACGCGCGCCTCGTTCAATCGCCCGCAGCGCAATCGCCACCTCTCCATCGTAGATCTTCGTTCCGTGCGACTTCACCTCGGCCAGCATTGCCGTGATGTCCTTTGCGAGTCGCTGCGCCACGAGCGAGGCCGGAGTGTGCTCGTAAAGAACCCCTTTGACAGCGGTTTCGAGCGTGGCGGCGACTGCCGCCGATGCCTGCGCAACGTCCTCGTCGAGTAAGCGACTGAACGTATCGGGCTTATGACGCGCGACCACCGAGTGAACGAGAAAGAACAGCTGGTGCTGCCGCTCCGTGAGATGGCTGATCGACGGCAGCAGCGTCGCCACATCGCGCTCCTGTTGTTTCTTGACGACTGCTGCCGGGTGTTCGCGCGCAGCTGTCAGGTGCACGCACGTCTCCGGGCACTCGATTTCAACCAGGCGTTTGGTCCCACAGCAGATCGTGCAGATGCTCGCGCGTAGAGCGGGACAGTCGCGACGCCCTTTCCGGCGGCCACACGAAGGGCACGTCATCACCGGTGAGCTTCGCATACGTATGCTCGACCAGGCAATGACGGCCAGTTATCCGACAGCCCATGACCGATTCACGACTTCCTAGTCAAAATCGGTGGCGTATTGTTCAGTGTCGTAAAATCTACGTACTGTTGATTGTTAGACAATTTTCCAAACAAACTGTAGAGGTTGATACACCTGAGGCGTGGAATTTCGAGCGAGAGATCCTCTCCAGGCTGGCGATCAGTATTCGCGACAGGAATACTCGCTAATTCAATGGAGAATAGCCACTTACAGTCACGATTCCGCACGAAAATCCTGGCGGCTCAACGAAAATCATTCATGGCTGAAACAGTGGAAACTGGTGGTGACGGTTAACGATTTCGTGGTTTGCCGTTGTGATCTGAAGAGGACAGCAGACCCAAAACCTCCCTGCGGGAATCGGCGTCTAAAGCTTCGACGGCACGAAACGCACCAGTTCGTTGTTCTTAATTCATAGATGGAAATGACTTTATCGACAATGCGTCGGACGAGAGGGACCGCTGGACGGGCCGTTCCGTCGAGATGGTCCTGCTGATTCTTCGTTAGGCACTCCGATTGCATGGCCGCTGACATCATAGGACTGAAGCCTCAAATGAGAGGCACGGGAAGGGAGCAAGGGATCATGGCTACGACGACGAAAAAGAAGGTGGCGGCAAAGGCAAGCCGCTATGACGAGCTGAGGAAGATGCTCGAGGATCGCCGTCGGGAGTTGCTGAACTCGGTTCACGAGAAGATTCGCGACGCCCGAGCGGAGGGCAATAAGGAGCGCGATGTACTGGACCAGGGCGAGAGCTCTGAAGTGGACATCCAGGAGGACATCGAATTCGCGCTCATCCAGATGAAGTCGGAAACGCTCAACAAGGTTGACGCAGCTCTGCGTCGTCTTGAAGAGGGGACCTACGGCGACTGCTTCGAGTGCGGTGACGAAATCGCCGAGGCTCGCCTGCGTGCGCTGCCCTTCGCGGTTCGCTGCAAGGACTGCGAGGAAGCGCGCGAGACAGCCGAGCGTCGTGAGCGGGCGGCCGCGCAGAAGCGTGGCTCGTCGGCGCTCTTCTACGACATGTCCAACTGACGCCATCCGGCTGCGTCCCGAAGCCCTTCTGCCCAACTCCCAGTGCTCTGGGGGTTGGGCTTTTTTCTTGTGATAGCCTCGTGCCTCCCTGTGCTCTATGAGCGACGATCTGCTTGACCTTGACGTAACGACCGATCGGCCACTGGCAGTGCCAAGTGAGTTGCCGATCCTTCCGCTGCGCGACACGGTCCTCTTTCCAAACTCATTCATGCCGCTCGCGGTGGCACGCGAGGCGTCCGTCCGTCTCATCGACGACGCGATGTCCGGCGCCAAGCTCATTGGCGTCTTCACGCAGCGGGACGCGTCGATCGAGGAGCCGACGATCAACGATCTCTACACGGTCGGCACGCTGAGCCACGTCCACAAGATGTTCAAGCTGCCAGA
Organism: uncultured Acidobacteriota bacterium; assembly: GCA_963818645.1. Lineage (GTDB taxonomy): Bacteria > Acidobacteriota > Vicinamibacteria > Vicinamibacterales > UBA2999 > Gp6-AA40. The sequence goes on from CAWFTF010000028.1 coordinate 11,179, forward strand.
CGGCAGCCTGCGCCTGATCGTCCAGGGATTGTCGCGACTGACGCTCGACGAGATCACCGCATCGCGCCCGTATCTGCGTGGTCGCGTCTCGCCCGCTGCCGAGTCGCTCGACGAAGGCCAGCGCCTCGAGATCGACGCGCTCCTCCGGAACATCAAAACGAGCTTTCAGCAGGTCGTCTCCTTGTCGCCGTTGCTCTCCGACGATTTGCAGACGCTGGCCGCCAACATCACCGAGCCGGGACGTCTCTCGGACTTCATCGCGTCGAGCCTTACCACGATCACGACGACCGTGAAGCAGGAAGTGCTCGAAAAGCTCGATGTGCGTGAACGCATGGATGCGTTGAATCGCATCCTCATCAAAGAGCTCGAGGTCCTCGAACTGGGGTCCAAGATCCAGTCGCAGGTGCAATCGGAAGTCGGCCGCAACCAGCGCGAGTACTTTCTGCGCGAGCAGCTCAAGGCGATTCAGAAAGAGCTCGGGGAGGGCGACGACCAGACCAAGGACATCGAGGAGCTGCAGGAGAAGATCGATGCGGCCGGGATGCCCGAGGCCGTCCGCAAGGAAGCGCTGCGGGAATTGGATCGTCTGGCCAGGATGCCGGTCGCCGCAGCGGAGTACACCGTCTCGCGCACCTACATGGATTGGCTGGTGACGCTGCCGTGGCAGAAGCACACGGACGAAGTCATCGATCTTCCGAAGACGAAGGACATTCTCGACGCGGACCACTCGGGGCTCGAAAAAGCCAAAGACCGCATCCTCGAGTACCTCGCCGTTCGCAAGCTCAATCCTGACGTCAAGGGTCCGATCCTGTGCTTCGCGGGTCCTCCAGGCGTCGGAAAGACCTCGCTGGCGAAATCGATCGCGCGGTCGCTCGGGCGGAAGTTCGTGCGCGTGTCGCTCGGTGGCATGCGCGACGAAGCGGAGATCCGCGGGCACCGGCGCACGTACATCGGCGCTCTGCCGGGCCAGATCATTCAGGGACTGCGTCGCGCGGAGTCGCGAAACCCGGTCTTCATCCTCGATGAGATCGACAAGCTCGGTGCGGACTTCCGTGGCGATCCCGCGTCGGCACTGCTCGAGGTGCTCGATCCCGAACAGAACAATTCATTCCGCGATCACTACCTCGACGTGCCGTTCGATCTCTCCGACGTACTGTTCATCACGACCGCCAACGTGTTGCACCCGATTCCGCCCGCGCTCCGTGACCGCATGGAGGTTCTCGAAATCCCGGGCTACACCGAAGAGGAGAAGCTCGCGATTGCGCGCGACCATCTGCTGCAGAAACAAATCTCGAACCACGGCCTCACGTCCGAGCAACTGGTCATCACGGATGAGGCCCTGGCGACCGTGATTCGCGGTTACACCCGGGAAGCCGGCGTGAGAAATCTCGAACGGGAAATCGGTGCCCTCTGCCGCAAAGCCGCCCGTCGTCGGGCGGAAGGTGACGAGACGTCCCTGACGATTGATCCGACTGTCGTCATGGACATGTTGGGAGCACCGACGTTCCTCGACGAAGAGATCGAAGAGCGCACCAAGGATCCGGGCGTCGCGATCGGGCTCGCGTGGACGCCTGCCGGCGGCGATGTGTTGCTTGTCGAGGCGTCACGCATGCCCGGCAGCGGAACGCTGACGCTGACGGGACAGTTGGGCGACGTGATGAAGGAGTCGGCTCGAGCGGCGCTCTCGTGGTTCCGCGCGCACGCCGCTGCCTACGGTGCGGACCCTGACTTCTTCAAGAACGCCGAGATCCATCTGCATGTGCCGTCGGGTGCCATTCCCAAGGACGGCCCGTCGGCTGGCGTCACGATCGCGACGTCATTGGCATCGGAGCTGACGAGGCGCCCAGTGCGCGGAGACATCGCGATGACCGGCGAGGTGACGCTGTCGGGTCGCGTGCTGCCGGTCGGCGGAATCAAGGAGAAGGTCCTCGCCGCGCGTCGCGTCGGCATTCGCGAAGTGATCCTGCCGCGGCAGAATGAGAAGAACGTGAAAGAGGATCTCTCCGACGAGCTGAGGCGCGAACTGACGATCCACTACGTGCAGACGGTGGACGAGGTCCTGCTCCTCGCGTTGACGCCCGCCGCGAAGACGCGCAGCGATCGCAAGACCAGTCGGAAGGTTCAGGTTTCGCTGCAGTAAAGTCCTCGGTCCACAGCGCACGTCTTCGCTCCACCCGGTCACGCGATCAACGAGAGCCCAGCGATCGTCTTCAGATCGATGATCTCTCCTGAAGAGATCATTCTCTGAAGCTGGTCGCGAGCGAACGGGCGCGCCTCGATGTCCTCGTCTTCGTCCTGATGCGCTTCCTCGTCGCTTGCGCCAGGCTCGCGCAGGCCGGTTGCCTTGAAGAACGTCATCTGCTCATCGCAGTAGCCCGGTGTGGGAAAGAATGATCCCAGGCGCTCGAGGTGTGACGCCACCTGGCCGATTTCTTCCTGACACTCGCGCCGCGCCGCGTACTCGACATCCTCGCCAGGCTTCAGGCTGCCGGCGGGTAGCTCCCACGCCCATTGCCCAATCGCCGGGCGATACTGCCGCACGAGAACGATCTCGTTCCGCGCTGTCACCGGAACGATCACGACCGAGCCCGGGTGTCTGATGATCTCGGCCCGCAGCTCTCCGCCCCTGGGCAGCGCGATCGTTTCGACGCGTACGGTGAAGACGCGACCCTGGAAGACGGTGCGAATCTCTTTCGGAACGATCGGCGGCTCGCTCATTGGTCGTCCTTCTCTTCGGGTGGCCATCCTGGCAGATCGTCCAACACCGCCGTCAGATCGTCCGGCAGCTGCGCGATGAACTGCATTCGTCGTCCGTCGCTCGGATGCGTGAACACCAGACGCGCTGCATGCAGAAACGGACGCGACAGCCGCTGAACAGCACGGATGTCGCCGGCGACGCGTCGATGGACCCCACCATAGGTCGAGTCGCCGACGATGGGATGGCCGATGGCGCTCAGATGAACACGGATTTGATGCGTGCGCCCTGTGTGAATCGCCACCTGACAGAGCGTGAGCCCTGGCAGATGATGCGCGCGCGTGACCCGAGTGACGGCGTGTCGCGCGCGGCTCGCCCGCGTGGACATCTTCAGTCGATTCGACGGATCGCGTCCGATCGCCGCTTCGATGCGGCGGCCCGCCTGCACGACGCCCCACACGAGCGCGATGTACTCTTTCTCGATTTCATGGTCGTGAAACTGGCGCGCGAGCTCGTGATGCGCCGCATCATTCTTGGCAACGACCATCAGGCCCGAAGTGCCGCGATCGAGTCGGTGCACGATGCCGGGACGAAGCTCGCCGCCGACGCCACTGAGATCCTGGAGGTGGTGCAGCAAGGCGTTGACGACCGTGCCCGATGCGTGACCTGCACTGGGATGCACGACCATCCCGGCCGGTTTGTTCAACACCGCAAGGTCAGCGTCCTGATAGACGATGTCGAGTGGAAGCGCTTCGCTCGAGAGCGTCGCCGCCGTCGCCGCCGGCACGTCGATGCTGACCTGATCCCCTTCACGTACGACGAGGTTCGGCTTCGCTTCATGCGATCGCGCGCCTCTGGAACCCGGCCGCTGAAGATCGACGTGGCGCTCTGATATCAGGCGCTGGATCTGTGAACGCGAGAAGCCGCCGAGCAGGGCGACGAGCACGCGGTCAAGCCGCTGCCCGTCGAATTCGGCCGAGACGGTAAACGAGTGGTTCTGGGCCTCCGCCAATCAGTCCTATGCTGCCGCTCGCCTGCGGCCGCGCATCTCCTGCGGCGCCTCGGGCGTCGTCTTTGCGAGCCACGTCAGCATGATCAGGCTGAGCGGCGCGAGCACCAGCGAGATGAACTGCGATGTGGAGAACCCGAGGATCGCTCCTCGCGGATCGCCGCGGTAGATCTCGATGATGAAGCGCGAGACGGCGTACAGGAACATGTACGACCAGAAGGTCCTGCCGGCGAAAAGCTTGCCTTTGCGCTCCGTGGCGAGCAGCAGGACCAGGATCAGCAGCTCTGCGCCAGCCTCATAAAGCTGCGTCGGGTGCAGCGGAATCCCGAGGGGCGTGCCCACGTTCGCAGCCGCGAGCGGGTTCGTGAAGATGACCGCCCAGGGGACATCGGTTGGCTTGCCGTAGCAGCATCCCGCTGCGAAGCATCCGAGTCGGCCCGTGACATGCCCGAGCGCGATGCCTGGAGCAAACACGTCGCACGTGGTCCAGAACGGCATGCGATGCCTGGCGATGTACCAGAACGCCACGGCGACCGCCAGGATCAACCCGCCGTAAAACACGCCGCCGGATCGGGCGAGCGCCAGCAGTTCCCAGGGCGAGCGCCGGAATTGATCGAAGTCCACGAACAGCAGCATCAGCTTCGCGCCGATGAGCGCCGCGATGATGATGTAGATGCCGAGGTCGAGGACGCGATTGGCGTCGAGCCCCCAGCGCTTCGCTCGCGTCATCGCGAGGCGGAGCCCCAGCAGGTACGACGCGGCCAGGAGGACGCCGTACGAGTAGACGGTGAGCGGGCCGAGCTTAAACAGTTCTGGATACACGCGAGTGTCCCGCACCGAGTAGATCGAGAATCATCAGCGCAACTCCGATCGTAATGGAGGCGTCGGCGATGTTGAAGGCCCAGAAGTGCCAGCCGCGCCAGTAGAAGTCGAAGAAGTCCAGCACATACCCCGCATAGACCCGGTCGATGAGATTGCCGAGTGCGCCACCGATCACGAAGGACAGCCCTATCCTCGTAAGACGCTGAGCCGGCGCGAGCGTTGCGGCGTAAATCGCCAGCCCGACGAGAGCCGTCGTCTGCACCAGGGCCATGACCGCCGACTTGAACGGAATATCGAGCGCGTTCAAGAGACCGAACGCCGCGCCGGTGTTGTGGACGCGCGTCAGGCTGAAGAATCCCGGGATGACATCGATGCTGTCGAACAGGTTCAAGCGCGGCCGCACGGCAGCCTTCACCACCTGATCCAGGACGATCACGCCGAGCGCGATCCAGACGTATAGCGGCCGCGGGCGCTTCACGATCAGCTGTTCACCGGCTCGGCCAGCGCTTCCACGCAGCGGTCGCAGATTCCCGCCCATTCTGGTTCGGAGCGGACCGACGGCACGAACCGCCAGCAGCGAGCACACTTCACACCCGGTGCCTTTTCGACCTCCACCTCGACCAGGCTCTCACCCGATCGTGGAGCCGACGGTCAACGATACGTCCGAGACATTCAGCAGCATCGGCAACCGCTCGCGATGACGGTCGAGCAACCTCGCGACCGGGCCCTGTGCCCGCAGGAGCGACGCGCGCGCCGAGGGACGTACCGATGATCTTGTCCTTTCGTTTCTGCTCGAGCGCGGCGTTGACCTGCTCGCGGACGTTCAGCAACTCGTCCCACTCGTCGAGCAGCGCCTGATCGATGAGCCCCTCAACTCGTGGAAACTCCTCGAGGTGAACGGACGCCGAGCGCGATCCGGGGATGTGCCGCCAGAGATCGTCTGCCGTCACCGGGAGAATGGGCGCGAGAAGCTTCGCGAGCCCGTCGCAGATGATGTACATGGCCGTTTGCGTCGAACGTCGCTCGCTCGATCGCGCGCCAAGTGTGTACATCCGATCCTTCGTGACGTCTACGTAAAAGGCACTCAAGTCCACTGTTGCCAGCGTATTCATCGCTTGCGAAACAGTGGAGAAGTCGTACTCGTCGTAGCCGCGCAGCATGCGCGCGGCCGCGCGGCCATAGCGCGCCAACGCAAATCGATCGACCTCGTCGAGCTGCTCGAGCGGCACGCGATCGCTGGCTGGATCGAAGTCGTACAGGTTAGCGACGAGGATGCGGCATCGTGTTCCGGAGTTTGCGATACACGTCCACGACGCGCGTGAGAATCTCCTTGCTCACGCGCAACTCCTCGGTGAACTCGGTCATTGCGACCCACAGCCGGATGATCTCGGCGCCGCTCTCCTTGATGACCTCCTGCGGCACGATCGTGTTCCCGAGCGACTTTGACATCTTGCGGCCTTCGAGGTCGATCAGGAAGCCATGCGTCAGGACCTCACGGAACGGCGGCCGCCCGCGCGTGGCCAGCGCCACGAGCAATGAGCTCTGGAACCAGCCGCGATGCTGATCGCTGCCCTCGAGATACATATCTGACGGCCACGTCAGCTCGTCGTAGCGCGGCAGCACGGCCTCGTGGCTCGAGCCTGAGTCGAACCAGACGTCGAGGATGTCTCGCTCTCGCTCGAAGGTCTTTCCACCGCACGACGGGCAGGTCAGCCCCGGCGGCAGAAACTCTTCGATCGGCCGTTCGTACCACGCGTCGGCGCTGTGCTTCTCGAAGATGTCCGCCGCCCGATCGATGAGTTCGGGTGTGAGCACAGCCTCGCGGCAGTTGGTGCAGTCGACTGCCGGAATCGGCACGCCCCACGCCCGCTGACGCGAGATGCACCAGTCTGGCCGGTTCGACACCATGTTGAAGATGCGATCGCGTCCCCACGACGGGATCCACTTCACCTGGTTGTCGATCGCATGGCGGGCCGCTTCCCTCATCGTCCGCGACTGGCCGTCGTCACACTTCACCGACGCGTCGCCGTCCATGCGCACGAACCATTGCGACGTCGCCAGGAAGATCACCGGGTTGTGACAGCGCCAGCAGTGCGGATACTGGTGCGAGAAGGTCTCGCGATGCCAGAGCCGGCCACGATCGGCGAGCGCCTGCTCCACCTTCGAGTTGGCGTCGAACACACGCTGACCGCCGAACAGTTGCACGCTGTCGAGGAAGTGCCCTCCCGGTCCGATCGGCGCATAGATCTCGAGGCCGTACTTGATGCCCGTGAGGAAGTCGTCGGCGCCGTGACCAGGCGCGGTGTGAACGGCGCCGGTGCCTTGTTCGAGCGTGACGTAGTCGCCCAACACCGCGAGCGACGCCCGATCGTAGAGAGGATGCTGGAACTTGATGCCTTCCAGTTCCGCACCCTTCATGCGCGCGACGGGGCGATCGAAGGCGCGCCCAACGATGCGGCCGACACTCTCCGCCAGGCCTTCCGCGATGATCACCGCGCGGCCATCGACGTCGAACGCTGCGTAGTCGAACTCCGGGTGAAACGCGACCGCGAGGTTCGACGGGATCGTCCATGGCGTTGTCGTCCAGATCAGGACCGACACGTCACGTCCGCCAAGCGCCGGGATTCGCGTGTGCAACTCGTCGACGCTCGCCTGGCTGAGCGGGAACTCGACGTAGATCGATGGCGACGAATGGTCGTCATATTCGACCTCCGCCTCGGCGAGCGCCGTGCGGCAGTGGATACACCAATGAACCGGCTTCTTACCCTTGTAGACGAGCCCACGTCCCACGAGCTTTCCAAGCGCACGCGCGATGTCCGCCTGATACCGAAAGCTCATCGTCACGTATGGATGATCCCAGTCGCCGAACACCATCAGCCGCTGGAACTCCGTCGTCATCACACCGATGTAGCGCTCGGCGTAGGCCCGGCACTCGCGACGGAAGTCGGCCATCGACATCTCGCGCTTCTTCGCGCCGAGCTCGCGGTCCACGCGCAACTCGATCGGCAGGCCGTGGCAGTCGTAACCGGGCACATAGGGCGAATCGAATCCCGCCATCGTGCGTGACTTGACCACGAGGTCCTTGAGGATTTTGTTGAGCGCCGTGCCGAGATGAATCTGCCCGTTGGCGTACGGAGGACCGTCGTGCAGCACGAACTTCGGTGAACCGCGGCGCTTTGCACGGATTTGCGCGTACAGATCCATGTCTTTCCACCGGGCCAGCGCTTCTGGCTCGGCGGTCTGGAGGCTGGCTTTCATCGGGAAAGCCGTCCGCGGCAAATTGACTGTGTCCTTCCACTCGGGCATAGGGGCCTACTCCTTACTATAATTCCTAGATGCCCGCACTCGAACCTACGCCACAGGGCGCCTCCGCGGTGCACGAGGAGGTACTCGAGAACGGCCTGCGAGTGTTGATCCAGTCGGTGCACACCGCCCCGCTCGCGACCGTCTGGTGCTGGTATCGCGTTGGCTCACGGGACGAGATTCCTGGACTGACAGGCGTCTCGCACTGGGTCGAGCACATGAACTTCAAGGGCACGACCAACATCCCGCGAGACCAGATCAAGGGGATCATCGAAAAGTACGGCGGGTACTGGAACGGCTACACGTGGATCGACCAGACCACCTACACCGAGACGGCCACGCGCGACGCGCTCGATCACATGCTGTTCATCGAGGCCGAGCGGATGCGGAGTTGTCTTTACGATCCCGCGGACTGCGAATCCGAGCGCACGGTGATTATCTCGGAGCTGCAAGGCGGAGAGAACGACCCCGAGCAGTTGCTCGATCAGGAGCTGACAGCGACCGCTTTCCGCGCCCACAGCTATCGACATCCCACAATCGGCTGGCTGTCAGATCTGCAGACGATGACGCGGGACGATCTGTACGGTCACTATCGCCGCTTTTACGCGCCGAACAACGCAACGCTCGTAATTGTTGGAGATGTCGATCGGGCAGACGCTCTGCGTGAGGTCGTCAAGCATTTCGGCAAGCTCGAGCCGAGTGACGTCAGACGTCGATCGTCAACCGTCGAGCCCGAACAACTCGGTGAGCGCCGACTGACGATCTCGAAGGAAGGCACGACTGCGTATCTCAAGGTCGGCTTTCACTCGCCCGGCGTGACCCACGACGACTTCTTCCCATTGCTCGTGCTCGACACGGTGCTGACCGGTGCGAAGGGCCTCAACCTGTGGGCAAGTTTCCGAACGCCGCCCCCACAGCGGAGTGCGCGGCTCTATCAGGCGCTTGTGAACAGCGGCCTGGCGTCCGCAGTCAACGGTGCGCTGCTGCCGACCGAGGAGCCGTTTCTCTACACGCTCTCGGTGACGGCGACCGACGGAGTGTCGCTCGATCGAGTGGAGGCCGTCACGCTGACCGAGGTTGAGCGCGCGCGGGCGAACGGCATCACGCCGCAGGAGCTTCAAAAAGCCAAGAACCAGTTGCGCGCCCGGCTCGTGTTCGAGAACGACAGCATCACGAACATCGCGCATCAACTCGGGTTCTTCGGAACGATTGCATCCTGGCAGCTGTATCCAACCATTTCCCAACGCATTGAGGCTGTGACCATCGCGGAGGTCAACAAAGTGGCCGCCGATTGTCTCAAGCCCACGAGTCGCACCGTCGGTCGTTTCGAGCCCATTCAATGATCGCAGGCCTGGCGCCGACGCGTGAGGTCCTCGCCAACGGCGTCACCGTTCTCGCCAAGCGAACGTCAACGACACCGGCGGTGACACTGATTGCAAATCTGCGGGCGGGCTCCGTGCATGACACCGCGGAGCTGCCCGGGCTCGCGCATTTCGTGTCGCGAACCATGGACCGCGGCACCGAACGATACTCGGCCGACGAACTCGCCGAGCAGCTGGACAACCGCGGTGTCACTCTTGCGGCTTCGGTGACCCGCCACACCCTCTCGCTCGCCTGCACCTGTCTCGTAGAAGACCTGGACGATGTGCTTGGGCTCGTTGCGGACGTCGTCATGCGACCGTCATTTCCTGTCGCCGAGGTCGATCGGCGGCGTGGCGAGATCGTCACACTCATCCGGCAGGATGAAGACAACCCCTCGGCAGTTGCCGTCGAGACGTTGATGTCGATGCTGTACCGGTCGCACCCGTATGGCCGTCGCGCGCGAGGTACCGTCGCCAGCGTCGAACACATCGATCGGCAAATGCTTCAGCGATTCCATGCAGCACATTGCGTTCCAAAGGGACTGTCGCTGGCCGTGGTGGGCGACATCGATCCGGCTCGCGCGATCGATGCGGCGCGTATCACGCTTGGTGATTGGACAGGCGGCGAGTCGGTTGACGTGACTGGCATGCCTGTTCCTCCCGCGTCGGGGCGTCAATGCAATGTCGTGTCGATGATGAACAAGTCGCAGACGGACATCGCCTACGGGTTCGCAACCATCACCCGTCGGGACGCGTCCTACTACGCGTACTCGCTGATGAACAACATCCTGGGCCAGTACTCCCTCGGGGGACGTCTCGGCGACAGTATTCGCGAAAAGCAAGGGATGGCCTACTACGTCTTTAGCTCGCTCGACGCGAACCTCATGCCAGGGCCGTTAGTCATCAGAGCCGGCGTCAGTCCGGCGAATGTGGCGAAGGCGGTTGAGTCGATCGATACCGAGCTCCGGAAGCTGGTGGATTCCGGTCCGACCGAACAGGAGCTTCAGGAGTCCAAGCAGTATCTGATCGGATCGATGCCACGTACGCTCGAAACCAACTTGGGGATTGCCTCGTATCTTCAGACGGTCGAGTTTTTCGGACTCGGCCTCGACTACGACGTCCGCATGCCGGATCTCCTGCGAGCCGTTACCCCTGCACACGTGCACGATGTCGCGCGCCGCGCAATCGATCCCGCCAACGCCGCGATCGTCGTCGCCGGACCGTTTGAAGGACCTTTGTCGTGAGACGACGCCCTGTGTCTGCAGTGTTCTTCGACGTCGACTTCACGCTGATCTACCCGGGACCGACGTTTCAGGGTGAGGGCTACGCCGCCTTCTGCGAGCGTTACGGCATGACCGTGGATCCCGCGTGCTTCCCGCAGGCCGTCCGCGCGGCATCGTCCATCCTGGATGCCGCGCAGGATCATGCGTACGACGCGGACATCTTTGTCTGCTACACGCGCCGCATCATCGAGGAGATGGGCGGATCGGGTCCGCGGCTCGACGAATGCGCGACCGAGATCTACAACGAGTGGGCCGCCTGTCAGCACTTCTTCCTCTACGACGATGTCGCAGCGGTGTTGGAGGAGCTGGCGCGACGGGGCTTGAAGATCGGGTTGATCTCCAATTCGCATCGCTGCCTCGCGTCGTTTCAGGAACATTTTCAGCTTCAGGGTCTCATCACGGCGGCCGTGTCTTCGTCAGAACACGGCTTCATGAAGCCTCACCCGAGTATCTTCGAAGCTGCGCTGGCGCTGGCGGGAGTTGAGGCTCGCGACTCGTTAATGGTGGGCGACAGCATGGCGCACGACATCGACGGCGCGCGCCGAGTGGGCATGCGCGGCGTGCTCGTACATCGATCCGATGATCCGGTGCCCGCGGCGGGCGTCCCCGTGATCCGCTCGATGTCAGAGCTTCCGGCTCTGATCAACTAGCGCATCAACGTTGCGAACGGCCGCCTGACTTCGGGGCCCAGAACGTAAACTCCTTCTCGTAGCACACGCCCTCGAGATCAACCACACGTTCCTGAAAGTACGCCTGAGCGTCGGCGATCGCCTTGTTGTAGATAACCGGTCCGATCTCCTGCAGACAGTAGTCGAGCAGCAATCCGGCTTTGAGGTCGCCGATGTCTTCGTCGAGGTGCTCGACGAAGTACCGCTTGATAGAGGCAAGAAGCTGTTTCTTGTTTTCAGGGCTGAGTGTGATGGCCATGTCGAGAGGGGTGCGGCGCGAGGCCGCACCCGAAACAATCAGCGTCGGAGCAGCGCAAGCCCTTGCGAGAGCAGGTCGCTGTGATTGTCTGGAATCTGCCCGTTCGGTGTGAGCTGATTTACGAGCTCCGGCAGGATCTGCGAGAGGATCGATCCGGCCTGGCCGTTGGACGTGCCGAGCTGCGCGGCCAGATTGCCCAGCCCCGTGTTGCCGAGCGCCTGCGTCAACTCGTCGGGCGACACGCCGGCGTTCGGGCCCGTGCCGACCCACGAGTCCGCCTGCTGTCCCAACCCGCTGGCGCGAAGCTTGTCGATCACGCCCGGCAGCCCGCCGTTCTGCTGGACCATCGCCATCACCGCTCCCAGCAGATCGGCTCCGCCTTTCTGATGACCCGCGCCAAGGCTATTGACCAGTGCGTCGAGCGGACCGGTTCCCTGCGCCTGACCACCACTGAGCACAGATCCCGCGACGTTGCTGAGGATGCCATCGAGGAGTCCCATGGTGTTGCTCCTTCCCGAACCCCGAACCCCGAATCCCGAATCCCCGAGTCCCGATCAGCCCGGAGGCCAGGTGAGCGTACGGCCCGCGAGCAGGTGCAAGTGGATGTGGAAGACCGTCTGACCGGCGGCACGGTTGGTGTTGAACACGGTCCGGTAGCCGTCGTCGGCGTATCCGTGCTCTTTCGCGATGGCTGCGGCCACACGCTGCATCGCGCCCACCAGCGCATCGTCGTGCGGATCCAGATCGTTCAGTGTGGCGATGTGACGGCGAGGAACGATCAGGACGTGCAGGGGCGCCTGCGGATTGACATCCCGGATCGCAACGATCTCGTGATCCTCATGGACGAAGCGTCCAGGGATCTGTCCTGCGATGATCTTGCAGAAAAGGCAATCGTTCATGACCGTTGAATGACTGCGGTGCGAGGGATGCCCTGCAGATCGGCGCGCACGCGATCCATCCGCAACGCAGGCCGCGCCGCGACCAGATGCCTCACATCATCTTCCTGTCCAAACCCAAACTCCATGACCAGCCAGCCGCCACTCACGAGTGTCCGAACGGCCGCATCGAGCACGGCTTCAACGCCCTGCAGGCCAGTCTCGCCGCCGAAGAGCGCTACGTCGGGCTCGTGACGAACGTCATGCGACAGCGCGGGCTTGTCGCCGTCCTTGACGTAGGGTGGATTGGCCGCGATCAGATCGAATGGGCCGTCGATCCCGTCGAGGAAGGACGTCTCGACGAACGTCACTCGCGAGCTCACGCCCAGTCGACGCGCGTTGTCGCGAGCAACGGTGAGTGCCGTGCTCGAGACCTCGGTAGCCGTGATGTGCGCGCCCTCGATCTCATGAGCAAGGCTCACCGCGAGGCAGCCGCTGCCGGTGCCGATGTCGGCGAGGCGCGGCGAGGTCAGCTTCAGCAGGCTCAGAATCGCGAGCGATTCCTCGACGATGAACTCGCTCTCGGGGCGCGGGATGAGGACGTCGGATGTGACGCGAAAGTCGAGACCCCAGAATTCCCGGTTACCAACGATGTACGCGGCCGGCTCGCGGCGTGCGCGGCGAAGAATCCATTCCGAGAACCGCGGTTCGAGTCCTGCAGGAGCCGGCTCGGCCCGAGCGGTCAGGACGCGTGCCCGATCCCAGCCGAGAATCGTGCGCACGAACAGATCGACGTCGATCGCTGCCGCCGTCGGATCGATGCCCGCCGCGACGAGACGCTCGCGTCCGGACGTCAGCTGCTCGTGGAGAAACGTCATTCTTCGGGGCCGACGGCCGTGACTTCCTTCAGCTTCTGCGCGTTGTAGAACGAGGTCACCTGTTCCACGAGCTCGCTCATGTCTCCTTCGAGCACGTTGTGCAGCTGGTGGGTGGTGAAGTTGACGCGATGATCGGTGATACGGCTGTCGCGGAAGTTGTACGTGCGGATCTTCTCGGATCGGTCGCCGCTTCCAACCTGCCCGCGCCGCTCCTTCGCGATCGCGTCCTGCTGCTTCTGCATCTCCATCTCGTAGAGACGCGCGCGCAGCACTTTCATCGCCTTTGCACGGTTCTTGATTTGCGACTTCTCGTCCTGCTGCGAGACGACGAGGTTGGTGGGAAGGTGCGTGATGCGCACGGCCGAGTAGGTCGTGTTGACGCTCTGGCCGCCCGGTCCGCTCGAGCAGAACGTGTCGATGCGCAGGTCTTTCTCGTTGATCTGGATGTCGACTTCCTCCGCCTCGGGCAGCACGGCCACCGTCGCGGTCGACGTGTGGATGCGCCCGCTGGCTTCGGTTGCGGGCACTCGCTGCACACGATGTACGCCGCTCTCGTACTTCAACCGGCTGTAGACGCCCTTGCCTTCAATCGAGACGATAGCTTCCTTCAGGCCGCCGCCGCCGGTCTCGCTGCTCGACATCACGTCGAGCTTCCAACCCCGACGTTCGGCGTAGCGCGTGTACATCCGGAACAGGTCGCCGGCGAAGAGCGCTGCTTCGTCGCCGCCGGTGCCGGCGCGAATTTCAACGATGACGTTCTTCTCGTCATTCGGATCCTTCGGCATGAGAAGGATCTTGAGTTCCTGGAGGAGCGCCTCACGGCGAGTGTTGAGCGACTTCAGCTCCTCATCCGCCAGCTCGCGCATGTCCGTATCGGCGCTCCGGAACAACTCCTCGGCGCCGGCGATGTCGAGCTCGACGCTCTTGAACTCGCGGAACTTCTGCACGAGTGGTTCGAGCTCGGCGAGCGTCTTTGCCGCCTTCTTGTACTCGGAGGGATCCGACTGCACTTCGACCGTGCCGAGCCGGGTCATCAACTCGTCGTAACGCGATTCGACTGAGGTTAGTTTGTCGAACATGGTGTTGGGCAGAACTCTGTTTGTCGATCCAATTATCCCCCCGAGACGGGGGGAAGGAATGCCACTTCGTCGCCTTCACTGACCGACGTGGACATCCGCGAGTAGTCTGCGTTCACAGCCACGGACATTGTTCGCTCGTACTCGCCCAAAGCGGGCATCTCGGCCACGAGCGTCTTCCACACACTTTGGACGGTCGCCGGGGCCTGGACGTCCCGGACCAGCTCTCCCGATCCTGCCAAATCGCGCAGCCGGGCGAATAGACGCACGGTCACGCGCATGCGATCCGATACGCCGCCTGCCGGGCCGACTCATCGTCGGGATCCGCAGTGGCGCCCTCCAGCCAGACGTCTCCGCCCTCGAAGTGCTCGTGCTTCCAGATGGGGACGATCTGTTTGATTCGCTCGATCGTGTAGCGGCATGCCGCAAAGGCATTCGCCCGGTGCGGTGATACGGCGACGATGATCACGCTCGCGTGGCTAATCTCGATCCGGCCTGTTCGGTGATGCACGCCGACGCGCGTGTCCGGCCACGCCTGACTGACTTCTTCAGTGATGCGCGTCAATGCCCGGACGGCCAGTGGCTCGTAGGCCTCGTAGTCGAGGAACGAAACGCGTCGGCCCTGATTGTGATCGCGAACCAGTCCGATGAACGACGCGACGGCGCCATCACCCACCCGCGAGCTGCTGACTTCATGCGTCAGCGCCTGAAGGTCCAGAGCGGCCGGGGTCACGGCAACGAGGGGCATCGATTGAGTATGGCAGTTCCGAGTTCCGGGTTCCACGTTCCGGGTTCGTGTGCTGAGTTCGGGTTCGGAACTTGGAACCAGGAACCAGGAACGCGGAACCGTTTAGTTTTCGTTCGGTCTCCACCTCAATGGTCGGTCGTCCCGGTGCCACGGCCACCGGCCCGTAGCCGTATTGGAGAGCGTGCGCGCCGGATTGAAGACGATGCGAAACGCGAAACGATAGACGGGATTCGTCGTGCGCGACTCCGCCCATTTCACAAAGTATTTGTCGAGCGCATCCTCAGCCACGATCAAGCCGAAGGCGCCGATTGGGGTCACCACGTGGTCAACCCATCCATTCGTCGCCGGATTCAGCCCGACGTTGCCGATCGACGCTTCGCTCAGCGGACCGTACTCGAATTGCAGGCTGTAGGCGGCGGCCCAGGCAGCCGCCTGTCCTCGCGTCGCCCAGTACCTCCGAGTCCGGCTGAACTCGAGAGGAGCGTTTCTGTCGTGGTCGAGCCAGATGTATCCAGCCGCGGCCCCGTGAATTGGATGGCCGATGTAGTTGACCGGCCACGAATCGGTGTCCTCCCATTGGTCCGGGATATGTACGGATCGCGAGTAGTCCAGCCAGAACGGACCACCAAGCTGGCTTCGCGTCTTCTCCTGGAAGGCGATGCGGATTCCATGTTCGAACATCACCAGCTTGAGCGAATCGACGAACGCACCAATGACGTGGGCTCCCTGTCGGTCCTCCACGAAGCCTGATGCCGTCACAGCGGTCTCCTGCGCCCGCAGTGGCGCGATCGTGGCAACAGCCAACGATGCGATCACACACAGGTGAGTCAACCTTCGGTGCGTCATTGCTCCTCACTTTCTGACAGCCTTGCCCACGAAATGCTTCAGCCCGTGAACGTGAAGAAATGCCCCAGCGGTCCGTGCCCGCGACCTAAACCCGGCGCGTGCCTGATCGCCTCCGCGACGTAGCGCTGCGCATCGCGAACGGCATCGCGAAGGGCGTGACCCTGCGCGAGGTGAGACGTAATCGCCGCCGCAAACGTGCAGCCCGTTCCGTGCGTATGCCTTCCCGGGACGCGCGTGCACCGAAACTCGACGAACTCGCCTTCGTGCAACAGCAGATCCGAGATGTCATCGGACGGCAGATGGCCGCCTTTAATCACGACGGCCGTGGCCCCCATGTCTACGATGCGCCTCGCCGCTTCCTTTCGATCGTCGTCCGTCCGAATCTCGATGTTGGTCAGCGTCTCGGCCTCGGGAATATTGGGAGTAACGAGATACGCCTGGCCAATCAGTTCCATTTTCATCGCGCCCAGCGCTTCGTCGTCGAGGAGGCGGTCGCCACTCTTGGCGATCATCACGGGATCGACGACGAGCAACGGGATCTCGAGATCGCGTACGGCGGCTGCCACGGCTTCGACGATTGCGGCATTCGCCAGCATGCCGGTCTTCGCCGCCTGCACGCCGAAGTCAGAGACGACAGCCTCGATTTGGGCGGTAACGAGATCAGCGGGGAGCGCTTCGACCATGGTCACCCCGAGGGAGTTCTGCGCCGTCACGGCGGTGATGGCGCTCGTGCCATACACACCGTGAGCGGCGAAGGTCTTCAGGTCTGCCTGGATGCCTGCGCCCGCACCGGAATCGCTTCCCGCGATTGTCAGCGCCGTGCGCATCGAAGTTAGTGAGATCGGCCGAGCAGACGCCACAACGCGGGGACGAATCCCGCGGCGATGGCGAGCTTGATCAGATCCGGAGCGATGAATGGATACACGCCGGTGGAGAACGCGGCGCTGACGCCTGGAGCCGCAGCCTCACCGGTGCGGGCAAAGAGTCCCAGCCAGGTGACTCCCGCGGAGTAGATGACGAGCAGACCCGCGAGCATCGCAAGCACCGACGTGACGTACTTGCGGTCGAACCCGCGCTCCGCAAGATAGCCGGTCACGAACGCCGCGAGCGGGTAGGCCATGAGATACCCACCAGTGGGCCCGAGCAATCGCAACGGTCCGGGCGGCAGAACGGCCGATGCGGCGAACACCGGGAGGCCAGCGATGCCGGCAGCGAGATAGAGAATCTGGCTCGCGGAACCAAGTCGAGAACCGAGTGCGAGGCCGCCGAGCAGGACGACCATCGGCTGAAGCGTCAGCGGCACCGCGGTGAAGGGCAGTGGGACGCTGACCTGCGCTGCGACGATCGTCAGGACCGTGACGAAGAGCAGCGACGCGATCCTGATTCCGCGCGCCGTCTCAGCGGATGCGCCACGCGCGGCGAGCGCATGAACGAGTGTGGTCGATGAGGACGCTGCCATGCCCGCGAATTGTACCCCAGCCCCTCGGGATCTACTTCGCCAGAACCAGCATGTACTGGTACGGCAGCGTCTCTTCGTCCACGATCCGCAGCCGCGCAGCGCGGACATCGGCTGTCACCGACACTTTGTCGACTCGGGCATTTTCCGGAGGGCCGGGTCCGCCGCGCCCAGGCTTCCAGTTCACGACACCGATGAGCCCGTTGGGCTTGAGCGCCCGGGCGAGATTCTGAAGGAACGTGACGCGATCTTCGACTTCCTGGTACGCATCGACGACGACGATCGCGTCGAGGCCTGCGACGGGGAGATTCGGGTTGCTTCCCTCTCCGCGCGTAGTCTGGACGTTCTGCAACCCTTCGCGCTGGACGCGCCGCTTGATCGCCTCGAGCATCTCGCGTTGCACGTCCTGCGAGTAGACCACGCCATTGGGGCCGACGCGTCGCGCCAGATGAATCGTGAACCAGCCCGCGCCTGCGCCGATGTCGGCGACCTTCGATCCGTCGGCGACGTGCAGCACGTCCATGATCTGTTCCGGCTTCTGCCATGCGGCGCGGTCGGGGCTTTCGAGGAGTCCGAGATCAATCGGTGGAAACAGGCGGCCGTGGCTTGGTGATGCCGGAGGCTGCTGCGCCTGAGGCGCCGCCGCCAGATTCAAAAGCAGTGACGCGAGCGCCGCGGCCTTCTTCATCGCGTGTCTCCCGCGATGCCGGGGCGAGTCATGGCTTCGACCGACAGAATCCGATCGAGCTCCGTGGCCTCGATCAGGCGCCGTTCGAGAACGATCTGGCGAATAGGCTTTCCTGTCGCAACGGATTCCTTGGCGATCTCGGCGGTCTTCTCGTATCCCAGATACGGACTGAGCGCCGTCGCGAGCGCGGTACTGCGTTCGAGCAATTCGCGAGCGCGAGGTTCGTCAGCGGTGACGCCATCCACCGTGCGCACTGTGAGCGCGTGCATCGCGTTGCGCAGAATCGTGGACGCATGCAGCGTGTTCCACGCGATGACCGGCATCATCACATTCAACTCGAGTTGCCCGGCCTCCGCGGCCATGCACACGGTCGTGTCGCAGCCGACGACCTGAAAGCAGACCTGGTTGACCATCTCGGGCACCGACGGGTTCACCTTGCCCGGCATGATAGACGACCCGGGCTGGACGGCGGGCAGAGCGATTTCGGAAAGCCCGGCGCGTGGCCCCATGCTCAGAAGCCGCAAGTCACTCGCAATCTTCCCGAGCTCGACCGCCAGTCGCCGCATCGCACTGGAGTACGCCAACACGTCGCCCATGCTTTGCGTCACACGAAAGCGATTCGCTGCCGGAACGAGGTCGATGTTGATGCTGGCACCGAGGTACTTGATCGTACGACTGCTGAACTCATCACCGGCATTGAGTCCGGTACCCACCGCGGTCGCACCAAGGTTCATCTCTTTCAGTTGATCCGCCGCCCGCGCCACATCGTCGGCGCCGCGCTCGATGCAGGCGGCGTAGCCGCCGAACTCCTGCCCGAGCGTCATGGGCACGGCGTCCTGAAGATGCGTCCGGCCGACTTTGAGGACGGTGGCGAACTCACTGGCCTTCCGGTGCAAGGACGCCGCCAGGGCCCGGGCGGCGTCCACCAGGGCGGCGTGTCCAAGCAGCAGGGCAACACGTGTGGCCGAAGGGAACACGTCATTGGTGGACTGTCCCATGTTGACGTGATCGTTGGGGTGCACCAGGCGGTACTCGCCTTTGGCTCCGCCGAGCAGCTCGCTGGCCCTGTTGGCGAGTACCTCGTTGACGTTCATGTTGTGTGACGTGCCGGCACCAGCCTGGTAGATGTCCACGATGAACTGGTCGCGCAGGGCGCCGTTTACGATCTCGTCGGCGGATGTGATGATGGCCTCGCCCACGCGGGCTTCGAGCCGTCCGAGCTCCACGTTTGCACGCGCAGCGGCGCGCTTGATGAGCACGGTTGCGGTGACGAGGTCGGCGGGGGCGTGGAGGCCGCTGATCGGGAAGTTTTCGGACGCGCGAACCGTCTGGATGCCGTAGTAGGCGTCGGCAGGAACCGTGTGCTCGCCGAGAGGATCGTGCTCGACGCGGGCCATCTGCAAATTATACTGATCGAATGCCCGCAGCTTTTTTCGACAGTGTGGTCGCGCTCGTCGTTCGTACCTCCACCGATCTTCCACCTGATGTGCGCGCGGCGATGAAAGTCGCGATGGGTCAGGAGCAGGCCGGCACGCAGGCGTCGCAGGCACTGACTGTGATCGCGCAGAACATCGATCTCGCGGCCGACTGCGAGGGCGCGATCTGCCAGGACACTGGTATGCCGACTTTCGAGGTCAAGACACCAGTCGGCGTGAACCAGATCGAGCTCAAGAAGCAGATCCGAGACGCGATTGCCGAAGCCACGAAGCGAGGCAAGCTTCGACCCAACTCCGTGGACTCGCTCACCGGCGACAACTCCGGCAACAACCTCGGGCCCGGCACGCCGATCATGCACTTCGAGCAGTGGGAGAACGACGACGAGATCGAAGTGAAGCTGATCCTGAAGGGCGGCGGCTGCGAAAACATGAACGCGCAGTACTCGCTCCCCAGCGAGCTGTCAGGTCTCGGTCGCGCAGACCGGTCCATCGACGGCGTGCGCAAGTGCATCCTCCACGCCGTGTGGAATGCGCAAGGCAAGGGATGCGCACCGGGAGCGATTGGCGTCTGCGTCGGTGGCGATCGCACGTCGGGTTACGTGCACGCGAAAGAGCAGTTGTTCCGCACGCTCGACGATGTGAATCCCGACCCGCGTCTGGCGGAACTGGAAGCATCGATCATGGGCGAGGTGAACAAGCTCGGGATCGGTGCGATGGGGTTCGGTGGTCGCGTGTCGTTGATCGGGTGCAAGGTCGGCGCGCTCAATCGGCTGCCTGCGAGCTTCTTCGTCTCTGTGGCGTACGACTGCTGGGCCTACCGTCGGCTTGGCGTCGTACTCGACAGCAAGACCGGTGAGATCAAGCGTTGGCTCTATCGCGACGCGTCGAGCCCTGTCGTTCACATGGCGGATCAGTCGGGGTTCCCGAGAACGGGACGCGAAGTCGCGCTCCGCACGCCGATCACAGAGGAGCAGGTGCGTGCGCTGAAAGTCGGCGATGTCGTGCTGCTCTCGGGTCGGGCTTACACGGGTCGTGATGCGGTTCATCATCACCTCATGTCGCACGACGCGCCGGTGGACTTGCGCGGCGGCGTGATCTACCACTGCGGACCTGTCGTCGCGAAAGAGGGCGGCGGCTGGCGTGTGACCGCGGCTGGACCGACGACGAGCATCCGCGAAGAGCCGTATCAGGCCGACGTCATCGCTCGCAACGGCGTCCGCGTGGTGATCGGCAAAGGTGGAATGGGCGCGAAGACTCTGGCCGGGCTGAAGACGTCAGGTGCCGTGTACCTCAACGCCATCGGCGGCGCGGCGCAGTTCTACGCGCGAACCATCAAAAGCGTGGATGGCGTCTCATTGATGGAGTTCGGAACGCCCGAGGCGATGTGGCACCTGACAGTCGAGGAGTTCCCGGCCATTGTGACGATGGACTCGCACGGTAACAGCCTGCACAAGGACGTCGAACAGGAGTCTGCGCAGGCACTTGCCGCGATCGGTAGCTGAGGTGGTCGGCTAAGTAACGGCCGCTCTGAGAGATACGGCTTTGACGAGCGACGCGAGTGCTTGCCGCGGCCTCCGGCGAAAGCTATACTTTTCGTAGGAGTTTTACATGATCAACGTGTCTGAAACAGCAGCATCCAAGATCAACGAGCTGCTCGCGGAAGAGGGCAAGGCCGGCAGTGGTCTTCGTGTATTCGTCCAGGGTGGCGGCTGTTCGGGCTTCCAGTACGGCTTGATGATCGAAGAGGGCGGCGGCTCTGGTGATCAGGTTTACGAGTCCAACGGTGTCCGGCTGTTCGTTGATCCCGTGAGCATCAGCTATCTCAAGGGCGCCGAAGTAGACTTCGTCGACACGGTGACCGGCGGCGGGTTCACGATCAAGAACCCGAACGCGACGTCAACGTGCGGATGCGGCAGTTCGTTCAGCGCCTGAGACCGCGCTCGCCCCGCGTCAAAGGTCAATAGACGAAGATGGGCAGGTACCTTTGACAGCTATTCCAGATCTCAGTCGGCTGAAGCCGACTGGTGGCAAGCGCTCCAGCAAGCGGGAGCAGATTGTCAACGTCTTCCTCCGTCAGGAAGGACATCTCAGCGCCGACGATCTGGTTGATCTGATTCGACATGAGGATCACCGCATCAGCCGTGCAACGGTGTATCGCACCTTGCAGTGGATGGTTGATGCGGGCATTGCCCGCAAGGTCGACTTCGGCGAGGGACGATTCCGCTTCGAGCATTCGTACCGACAGCCTCGTCATTTCCATCTGATCTGCAAGACCTGCCATCGCTCGTTCGAGTTCCTCAGCTCGGACATCGAGGCCTTCATCGAAGAAGTGTCTGCGGCGCGCAGCTTCGCGGCGTCTCAAAGCGTCGTCCAGATTTACGGGACGTGTGAGGAATGCCGCACCGGCCGCGCATCGATGGCCAGTT
This sequence comes from uncultured Acidobacteriota bacterium, assembly GCA_963818645.1. Taxonomy (GTDB): domain Bacteria; phylum Acidobacteriota; class Vicinamibacteria; order Vicinamibacterales; family UBA2999; genus Gp6-AA40. Next base: position 33,008 of record CAWFTF010000028.1, read on the forward strand.
CCGAGGGGCACACCGATCTCGTCTTCGCGCGCGACGCGTTGCGCATCGCCATCGCCACCGAACGCAGCGGTCTCGACTTCTACACGCGCGCCTCGCGCGTGACGAAGGACGCGCGTGGCCGCAAGATCTTCCAGGATCTGGCAATGGAGGAGAAGGAACATCTCGGCAAGCTCGAGGAACGCTACGGCGAGTTGCTGCGCCGCGATCCGCAACTCGAATCGCGCCCGACGTTCCTGTTCTTCAAGGGTGCCGCCAACGGTCTCTTCGCCGAAGGCGCTGAGCGCCTGATGCGCGGTGTCAACGATCAGCAGGCGCTGATGATTGGCATTCGATGCGAGCGTGGCTCACACCGGTTCTTCAAGAAATACGGCGAGCGCTTCGAAGACTCAGAGGGCAAACAGATCTTCCTCGAGTTTGCCGATGAAGAGCGCGACCATCTCGATCTGCTCATCCGCGAGTACCGTGCCCTTGTGAAGCGCCAGGGTCGAGCGCGCCGTGGCGCCCGAACCCCAGCCGCCACGCCGGCCCGCGCGGGAGCGCGGTGAGATCTCGATACACCGAAGCCGGTTCTGAGCGTTCCGCCGGATGACGGACCTGCACATGCACACGACGGCCTCTGATGGCCGTTGTACTCCCACTGAGCTGGTCGATCGCGTCGTCGCTGCCGGCATCACCGTGATGGCCGTGACCGACCACGACACGACGGCGGCCGTCGCCGACGTGCAGTCGCACGCCAGGGCGCGTGGCATCGAGGCGCACGCCGGTATCGAGATCACCGCGGTCGAGGACGGCCGGGATATTCACATGCTCGGCTACTTCCTGAATCCTGCCGAGCCGCGTTTGATCGAGTTCCTGCGTGTGCAGCGCGACACGCGCGTGAAGCGCGTGCAGGCGATCGCGGCAAGGCTGGCCGAGCTCGGTGTACCGATCGATCTCCAGGCACTGCTCGACAAGGCCGAGCGCAACGTCGGCCGCTCGATCGGTCGTCCGCAGGTTGCGCGCGCGCTGCAGCATGCCGGACACGTCGCCGATACGAAAGAAGCCTTCGATCGATTCCTGAGCAGCGATGGTCCCGCGTTCGTGTCGCGACCCGGTTCATCCCCCGAGGTTGTGATCGGTATCATCCATGGCGCAGGTGGCCTGGCGTCGCTGGCGCATCCGGGACGAACGCGCATCGACTCGCGCATCAAGCCGCTCTCGCTCGCAGGTCTCGATGCGATTGAGGTCTATCACTCCGATCACGACAAGGAGACGGTGGAGCGTTACCACCGGATGGCGTCTGAACTCGGGTTGCTCATGACGGGTGGCTCCGATTTCCACGGCGACCCGGCCCATGGAATCGAGCCGGGCACATCGACACTTCCGGCCGCCGAATGGCAGCGACTGAACGCGGCGCGTCGCCGACATGTCGTCGAATGACGTCCTGCTCCGCCTGCGTGGAGTCTCCAGGGACTACCGCAGTCTCCGGCCGCTGAGGATCGCCGAGCTCGATCTCCCTCCTGGCCGGTCGCTCGCACTCCTCGGGTTCGATCAGACGATGGCCGAAGTGCTCGTCGATCTGATTACCGGCGCAATCCTTCCGGACAGCGGCGAGATTGTCGCGTTCGGCCAGCACACGTCGTCGATTGCCGATCCAGGCAGTTGGCTCACCACGCTCGATCAGTTTGGGCTATTCACGGATCGCGCGGTGCTGGTCGAGCAGTTCACGGTCGAACAGAATCTGGCACTTCCGCTTTCGATCACGGTCGAAGACATGACGCCGGAGATTCGCGCCCGCGTCGCCGAACTTGCGAGTGAAATCGGACTGGCGAGCGAGCTTCGACGCCAGGCCGGTGTGCTCGGACCGGCGCTGCGCGCACGCATTCGTCTCGGCCGTGCGCTTGCGCTTGCACCAAGGGTCCTCGTCGCAGAGCATCCGAATGCAACGCTCTCGGCGCAGGAGGCCTCGGCCCTCGGGACTGATATGGCGCGCATCATCGAGACGCGCGGCATCGCGAGCATCGTGCTCACTGCCGATCAGTCGTTCGCGCGAGCGGTGTCGAAAGAAATATTGGTGCTCGAACCCGCTACGGGAGCACTCAAGCCGGCGTCTTCCTGGCGGCGTTGGTTTTCGTGACGTGAAAAAGAACGTGGGAGGGATTCGCGAGCCGAGTCGGTCACCCCGGCCCCCGATGGGGCCGGGCGACAGCCAGAATCTAACCTTCGATCAGTCGAACGTCCCCGGCACGCGGGCCTTTGCTGGATTCCTCTGCCGTGAACTCGACGCGCTGCCCTTCGCGTAGCAGCTCGAAGACCGCCTGCCGCACGGCGCTGCGGTGGAAAAAGTGTTCGATCCCGCCCTCGTCGCGAATGAAGCCGAAGCCTTTGTCGATGAGCAGGCGTGCGATGGTTCCGTTCGGCATAGCCGTGTCCCTCCGATGACGAAGGCCTGGGACAATCCCAGGCGCCTCCGGACCGCTGAGCAGGGACATCCACCGATGCCTCGGGAAACTTACAGCGATCCGCGCGCACCGGCCAGGAAGCTGGGCCAGTGTAGGAGCGTAGCCAGCGGGAAGTCAAGCACGCCAGAACTCGTTACGGTACTGTGATTTGCGCCTTCTTGGTCGGACACGGAATAGGATCGGGTGTGCTCCCTGGAATCGTTCTCGCCGCCGGTGATTCAAAACGCATGGGCTCTCCGAAAGCGCTTTTGCTGACGCCCGATGGCCGGCCGTTCGTGACTCGCGTCGTGGAGACGCTGCACGATGCCGGCATCGTGCAGCTCGTCGTCGTCACTGGTCGCGATCACGAGGCCCTCGTAAAAGTACTGAGTCGCGCGCACGTGAAGCCGCTCATCGTACGCAACGTCGATCCCGCGCGAGGTCAGCTCTCTTCGCTCTGGGTCGGCATGGACGCGGTCGTCAACGCTGACACGGAAGGGATTCTGGTGACGCTCGTCGATGTGCCGATGGTCGCGGCCTCTACCGTGACGCGCGTCGTGACCGCCTGGCAGCGTACGCGCGCGCCGATCGTGCGGCCGGCGATCGGCGATCGACACGGCCACCCAGTCATCTTTGACAGATCAGTGTTGGACTCGTTACGCGGCGCTCCGGTCGATGCCGGAGCGAAGACCGTCGTCCGTGCTCACGAGCGTGATCTACTCAACGTGCCAGTGGACGATGAAGGATGTCTCGTCGATGTCGACACGCCGGAGGAATACGGCAGGCTTCGCCCTTGAACAGTCCCGGAACCCGGAACTTTAGTTATTTCGTTCCGCCGCTCTCGCTGCACTCAGGATGTTTCTCAATCCGTAGTTGTGCTCGTGGCATTCGAACGGAAAGATCGGATTCGGATCGGCGGTAAGCGGCATGGCGATCGTCCACGGCCTGGTCCACGTCTTCGGATCGTCGAGGGTGGCGGTCCACTCGATGCGATCCGGCGCCACGCGAGTGAAGCGTTCGACGACGCGGAACGAGTCGGCATTGGCGTTGCGATAGGCCGATGCGCTCGTGAAGTTCGTCGTCTCGACGACGAGTGAGTTGCCTTCCCAGCGCCCTCGTGGATCTCCCATGTGCGCGCGCACGTTGGCGCCGAGATGCGGACGCCCATCGAGCGGGATCACGCGCGCTTCATGAATGATTTCGTAGGTGATGACGATCAAGCCGGGTGATTGGATGATCTGGTAGTTGTTGCCGTACATCACCGGGATCATCGACGCCGGCACGCTGCGTGAAATACAACGCTCGAGCATGCCGAGATCCTCGGGGCCGTTGAAGGGCCCGCCGAGGAAGCTGCTTTTCGTTCTGATCCCTTTGAGCCGTTGCGTGGCCTCAGGAGTGAGGGAAGGGACGTGCCCGTCCGGCGGGTCGACGATCAGCCACGGCTGGTTCCGTTTGCCGAGATCGAGGAGCTGCAGCCACCACTCATCGGGTCCTCGGACTTCGCCGTTGGCCAGTCCGGCGATGGCCTGCTTCGTCGCCTGTTGCCGCGCTCGTGCGACGTCCTCGGCGCTCAAATCCGAAAGGCTCTTGCCTTCGAACTCCTTGGGGCGTTCGAGCGGCGTGGCGTACTCATTCGAGTTCGTGTAGACGCCCTGCAGATCGGGGTCGCCCCACGCCGTGCGAGGCGGCGTATAGCCGCTGCCCGCCCCGTTCTGCGCGGTGAGCGAGGCGAGACCGAGCGCGACGAGAACCGAGATGGTGCCAGCCAACGCGACCAGTCGTGTCATCAGACACTCCTCTCCAGGGCCGCGGCGATTATCGATCATTCTGGCGTGCTGGTCTCGCGATCCCGGTGTTGATGCGCTCCACGGCAAACTCGATGAGCTCATCGATGCTGGTCTGCTGATGAGAGAGCTGGCCGTCGATGATCAGCATCGATACTCCGTGGACGGCGGCCCAGATGAAGCGGGCGAGCTGCACCGGGTCGTCCTTCCTGACGGTGCCATTTCTCTGGAGAGCCACGATGGCATCGACCAGTGCCTGAAAAGCAGCGGTCGATTCCCGCATCAGATCCTCGTCGTGCGGCTGGTCGCCTACGAAGCCGCCGAACATCACGCGATAGTGCGCCCCGTTGGCCATCGCGAAGCGGATGTAGGCCATGCCCATGGCGTTGAACCCGCGGACGCCGCCTGCGCCCCACGCGTCGAGCAGCCGTTCCGGTCAGCAGCCGAAACCCTTCGGTGGCGACCGCCGAGAGCAGCGCGCGCTTGTCCGTGAAGTGACGATACAAAGCAGTCCTCGACACCCCGAGCCTGACGGCGATCGTGCGAAGGGTTAGCGCCTCGACCCCGTCGTCCTGGATGGTGCGCAGCGCTTCGTCGAGCAGGGCGCGGCGCAAGTCGCCGTGGTGATAGCGGTCGCGTGGTTTCCGGGTCGAACGCGGCCTCGTGGCCACCGCGTTCTTCGCGACCTCCGTGGGCATGAGACGAGCTTACCGCCTTGATGTTGACATCGTCAACATGTCGGAGTAGCTTAATGTTGACAGTGACAACATCGAAGGAGCTGACGATATGACACCGGTCACTTCAATTCAACTGGGACTCAGCCGCATCCGGAAGTCGGACAGCGCGTTGACCGTATCAGCGTTACTGATGGTGGGTGCGCTGGCGGCTTTTGTTGTCGGGCTGATTATCGACCCTCGCCTCATCACGGGCGCGCCGGCATGGCTGAAGCCGGCAAAGTTTGCCGTTTCAACGGCCATCTACATGTTCACGCTCGCCTGGGTCTTCACCTACCTGAGCGAGTGGCCGCGACTGCGCAAACTCGTGGGGCGCGGCACTGCCGCCGTCTTCATCGTCGAGGTCGCGATCATCGCACTGCAGGCATGGCGCGGCACGACGAGCCACTTCAACTACTCGACGCCGCTCAATGGCGCGCTGTTCGCGATCATGGGCTCGGCAATCGTGCTGCAGACGCTCCTGAGCGTGGCTGTGGCAGTCGCGCTGTGGCGGCAGCAGTTCCAGGATCGAGCGCTCGGGTGGGCGCTGCGTCTGGGGATGGCGATCACGATTGCGGGCGCATTCACAGGCGGACTGATGACGCGGCCGACTGACGCTCAACTCGATCAGATTGTCGCGACGCGCCAGGCGACGATCATCGGCGCGCACACTGTCGGGGCGCCCGATGGCGGACCCGGTCTGCCGGGCACCGGTTGGAGCGTCGAGCATGGCGATCTTCGCGTGCCGCACTTCATCGGACTGCACGCGCTCCAGCTGCTGCCGGTGATCGCCTTGTTGCTGTGGCGGCGTCGCATCGAGGATCGACGCCGCGCGCGTCTGGTCGTCGTCGCGGGAGGCAGTTACGCGGCGCTCTTCCTCATGCTCATCTGGCAGGCACTGCGCGGGCAGGCTCTCGTCAGTCCCGACACGCTCACCGTGTCAGTCTTTGTGGTCTGGGCGGCGCTCACCGCCGGAATGGCGGTGTGGCCCTTTCGCACGCGAACCTCGAGATCGGATGGCGATGCCACGCTGAACTGGATAAATCCTTGAGTAGCTGGGAGCTGGGTTACACTTCCTCCGCGAAAGTTGGCGAAGGACAGTCTCACGGAGGCCCCAATGAAGCGCTTCATCGGGTTTTCACTGGCTCTTGCGGGCGTGCTCCTGGCCGTCCCCACGTCGGCACAGCAGGTGCCGCCACGCGCCACCGCG
>CAWFTF010000029.1:0-39459 GCA_963818645.1 uncultured Acidobacteriota bacterium
GGTCACCGAAGTCTGTCGCCGGCTCGGGGTCAGCGAGCAGACGTTCTATCGCTGGAAGAAACAATGTGCGGGCCTGGGCGTTCAGGAAGCTCCGCGAGCTGCGATTGCTGCGCGACGAAAATCGGAAGTTGAAACAGGTCGTCGCCGATCTCACACTCGATCGCCACATCCTCCAGGAGATCGTCCGAAAAAGCTCTGAAGCCTCGCGTACGCTGCACGCTGGCGGAGTGGGCGCAGACGACGTATCGTCTGAGCCAACGCCGGGCGGCGAGGCTGATCCCTGTGCGGCTGAATACCTGGCGGTACCGGTTGACGCGCGATCCGCAAGACGCGCTCCGCCAGCGCCTGCGCGAGCTCGCCGCCGTGCGCGTGCGGTTCGGCTATCGACGAGTGACCGTGTTGTTGCGACGAGAAGGGTGGCGGGTCAATGCGAAGCGCGTGTATCGACTCGATGGTCAAGAAGGGCTTGAGGTCGCAAAACCACGGAAGAAGCTCGCGAGTCGAGCACGGGTGCCGCTGCCGCGACCGACGCGACCGAATGAGCGCTGGAGCATGGACTTCATCAGCGCGCGTCTCATCGATGGCCGCTGGTTTCGGACATTGACGGTGCTTGATCTCTTCACGCGGGAATCGCTGGCGCTCGTGGCCGATCGATCGCTTACTGGCGTAGAGGTCGCGGCCGCGCTGAGCGACGTGCTGCGTCAGCGCCACGCGCCAATGGCGATCACCGTCGACAACGGCAGCGAGTTTGTGAGTCGCGCGATGGATGCGTGGGTGGACGCGCATGACGTGCGCCTCGACTTCATTCGACCTGGTAAGCCGGTCGAGAATGCCTTCATCGAAAGCTTCAATGGCAAGCTGCGCGACGGAGTGCTTGAATAGTCACATCTTCGCCTCAGTCGCCGAAGCGCGGGTAGTTTTGGACGCCTGGCGCGAAGACTACAATGTCGTCCGCCCGCACAGCGCCTTGCAGGATCGGACGCCGGCGGCAGTGGGCGCAATGTGGGTCGACTCACGTGAGCCACGTGAGTCGACTGCAATGAGGAAAACCGGAATCGAACTCGAGATCACAGGCGCTTCAGTCGCGTTTCAGGTGTAGCGGCTTTCCGGGCAGGTCACGGCGCACTCATCGGCTCGATACTACCTTCTTGGTGGCGTCCGCTTTGTTCTCAATGATCGCGCGCAGACTCCGCTCCCACTTCATCAACGCTAAGCGTTTTTCTTTGTCGTAGCCGTAAGCGTCATAACCCTGCGTCACCCGCGGGCCGTAGGTGTGATTCAACACCTTCGTGATGTCCTCAACAGCCACGCCAGCCGCCGCAAGCCCGGTGGCAACCGTGTCCCGCAATGCGTGACGCGGCTTCTCTCGCCGCCGTACGCCGGCGAAGACTTCCGCGTTGACCGCTGCGAGTTGACGTTTCCCGCGCCAGCCCACAAAGACATGCGAATCGCTGGTGCGTGGCACGTCCTGCAGGGCGTCGAGCGCAGTCTGCGTGAGGTAGACGCGATGCTCCCGCCCGTTTTTCGTTCGTCGGCCGGGAATCGTCCACCAATGTCCGTCGAGTTCGGCCCATTCCATACCGCTGATTTCTGTCGGCCGCTGGCCGGTCATCAACCCAAGACGGTAAATTGCCCGCACAGACGGACCGAGTGCCTCAGTGGCTTCCCAGATCGTTCTGACTTCATCGGCGGAGTAGGCTTTGGCTTCGAGTTCACCTTCCGGTCGGCTGCCAATCTCCACCCCTGGCTTCGGCAGATGTGCCGCCGGATTCGCTTCGATGATTTCCTCGTCTACGGCGAAGCGAAAGAGACGGGAGAGTAGGGCAGCGATCCTGTTGGCGTAGATGCCCGCGCCACGATCCGCGATCGCCTGCACCAACTCCCGACAATCGCGCCGAGTAAGACTGAAAATCACGGTGTCGCTGGTTCGATTCCGGCCCTGGCCACCAAGCCACAACAAAATCAATGCGTTAGTCGTGGTCGAGTGTTCAAAATCCGACAGACACACGCACCTCACACATATACGCTCGATCCGATAGGTGCCATGCTGCTCCTCTTCTCTATGCCTCAACGCCAGTGCCCCGTCTGCCGGATCGAAGGCACGCTGCTTGAGCACAGCAGCCAAGACGCCGTGGTCGACTACTTCAGGTGCAGTCAGTGTGGCCGCATCTGGACGCATCGGAAGGGCGATCCAAACTCACTAGCGACGGACGTGACGGTGCCCGCGAAGCCACCGAAGGCAGGCTAGAGTCCCCAGCCTTCCCGGGAAAAATCCCTACTCAAAATTGATATCGACGTTTCGTTGCGACAGCTCTGCATCCCTCTGTTAGCATCGACTATCTGTCGTTGACGAGATGATTCGTCACGTCAGGAGGGTGTGCATGCAACTTCCCGATCTCAGGGTCGGGCTTCTGAGCGATTTGGCGGCGATTGAGCAGCGCATCGCGCGAAGCACATCCGAGTCAGCTCGAGACGAACCGCTCGACAGCAACGAGAAGCGTTATCGCCATCTCGTCGAGAACAGTCTCGGCCTGATCTGCACGCACGATCTCGATGGGATCGTCCTCTCCGTGAATCCCGCGGCCGCCAACTCGTTGGGATACGAACCAAGCGACGGCATCGGGCGCAACCTTCGCGACTTCCTCTCGCCCGGCACGCGACATCGTTTCGATCACTACCTCTCGCGCATTCGCGAACGCGCGCACGACAGCGGCGTGATGCGGGTGGTGCGAAAGGACGGCACGGAGCGCATCTGGATGTATCGGAACATCCTGTATGCGGAGCCTGGTGCGCGGCCGTATGTGCTCGGGCACGCGATCGACGTGACGGAGCGCGCGGCGGCGGAAGAGGCTGTGCGACGAGGCCACGTCCAGACACTCGAGGCTACCAGCCGGCTCGCTGGCCGCGTGGCCCATGCCTTCAACAATCTGCTCACCGTCATCATCGGCAGCAGTGAGATCCTGCTCGCCGATCAGCCGCTCGATCCGGACTCGCGCGCGCACCTTCAGGCCATCATGCGTGCAGCCACTCGCGGCGCCACCGTGACGAGGCAGCTCCTCGCCGTCGGTGGTCAGCAGCCCATCGATCGCATCGCGGTAGACGTGAACGCCATTATCACGACGCTCGAAGCGTCTCTGCGTCGCGTCGCTGGCCCGTTGGCGACGTGTACGTTCAACCTCGAGCCATCGCTCCCCGACGTTGAGGGCGACTCGAAACAGATCGAGCAGGTGCTCCTGCATCTTGCAGGAAACGCCGGCGACGCGATCGGTGATGAAGGCGCGATCACGATCACGACGTCGTCGACGCTTTCAGAAGACGTCCGTGCTCGCAATCATCCCGAGATCGACGCGCGCGAGTATGTGTGGCTCACCGTGCGCGATACCGGTGTCGGCATGGACGCACGAACCAGGGAGCATGTGTTCGAACCGTACTTCACCGCCAAGTCTGCCGGCTTCAGCGCGGGGCTCGGACTGCCCGTCGTATACGGCATCGTCAATCAACTCGGCGGCGCGATCGCCGTTGACAGCGAAGTGGGGCAGGGGACTTCATTTACGATCGCGCTTCGCCGGGCGTCGACGGTGCGCGCGGTTCGCTCGACTGCGGACTCGCAAGCACCTACGGAGAAGAACGGCAGACGCACGATCCTGCTGGTGGACGACGAAGACGACGTGCGATCGGTCATGAAGTCCGCGCTGTGCCAGAGAGGCTACAACGTTCTCGATGCTGCAAGTGGAGCAGACGCGATCCATCTGCTTGCGGATCACTCCGGGACGATCGACATGCTGGTCACAGACGTGTTGATGCCCGGAATGAGCGGGCGCGAACTGTACGAGCATCTCGCCCGCCGGCATCCTGGCCTCCGGGTCCTGTATGTATCCGGCTATGCCGACGATGTCTTCGCGCACCAGCAGGAGTGGGGCACGGCGTTTCTTCCCAAACCGTTCTCCCTCGACGCGCTCGCACAGCGAGTGTGCGACGGCCTGCACAGCGCGTGAGTCGATCTCGCCTCGCCTGCTAATCACCTTATCACTCGCGAGGTCTACTAACTGAGCAGTCCATCAAAAGGAGCCGATTCAGGCAAAATATACCTATCAAAATTTCCTTGTTGAGTTTTGAATCAAGACACATTTCGCCCTCTTTTGTGTTACCGTCAAAGTGCCGATAGTCAAATCAGACCCAACGCATTCCCGCCAAGCCTCTTGGGGCAATTGGTGAGTATCGGACGGACAAGTCTTAGAAATCGGATTTCTGAAAGAGGGATCTGCTCTATATGCGCTCTCGTTGTGGCCTCTCGCGAACCTCAGCACTGCTGGCGCTGGCAATCCTCGTTTCGTCCGTCGTCCCAACGACATTTGCCGCGGAGCCGACGACCACGCCGACAGCGATCGAAGGCAGGCTCCAGTCGCTCGTTACCAATCTGAAGAAACGTCTCGAAATTACGCCGGCGATCGTCGTGACGATCGTGCCGAGTAATGCGTTGATGATGTCCGTCGAGGCACCGACGGAGCCGGCAAAGCCGTTCCTGTTGAGTGTGGAAGCGAGCTTCCTCAATACGCTCACCGACGACGAGATCGAGGCCGCAATTGCGCACGAGCTCGGCCACGTATGGATCTTCACGCACCATCCGTATCTGCAGACCGAGGAGCTGGCCAACCAGATCGCCATGCGCGCAGTGAGCCGCAGCAGTCTCGAGCGCGTCTACGCGAAAGTGTGGGAACGCGGTGGCACGAAGGGCGATCTCGCGCGCTTCCTGGGCCCGCCGCCTACAGCACAGCCCGTTGCTGCAGGGCTCGCTGCAGACACGACTCGCTAGGCAAAAACCACTCGCATCGCAACTCATCGTGAAAGGCTTACGCGAACTTTCCGTCGCTTGAGCTTTCAAAGCATCCGCACGTACGTCGGGATTGGTTGGCACACTCTTCGCCAACTCGCGGAGCGGAGGTCTCAACCATGTGTAAGATGACTCGCGGAACTGTCGCGATGGTTGGTTCATTCGTGTTCGCAGCTGCCTTCAGCCTGTCAGCCTATGCGCAAGAACCAGCGTCCAAGGCTCCGGCAGCTCAGGCGCCCGCTGCTGCACAGGCCCAGGCGCAGAAACCTGAAACGGCGAAAGGGGAACTGAAGTCTGTCGATGCACAGAAGATGACGCTGACGCTCGCGAACGGGCAGACCTTTCAGTATTCCAGCGCGACGAAGGTGACTGGCGCGCAGGGCGGAGTTGCGGGACTCGCGACCATGTCCGGTCGGGAAGTAACGATCGATTTCGAGACGAAAGGCGCCGACCGCATCGCCACGATGATCACGGTCGAAGCGGACAAGAAGTAGAGAACTAGCGCTCTGCGGAACACAGCACGGGGGGCGAGGCCGGCAGGCGTCGACTCCCGTGCTGATTCCAAACCCTACACCGCTGCCACTTCGGCTTCGCGGACCATCCCCAAATCACGCCGTACGCGATCTTCGATCGTCTGACGGATCTCAGGATTTTCCTTCAGGAACTGCTTCGCGTTCTCGCGACCCTGACCCAGGCGGTCACCGCCGTACGCGAACCACGCGCCGCTCTTCTCGACGATGCGCTTCTCGACGGCGAGGTCGAGCAAGATCGCCTTCGCGTGAGATCCCTTCGCCATACATGATGTCGAACTCCGCTTCGCGGAATGGCGGCGCCACCTTGTTCTTGACGACCTTCACTCGCGTGCGCCCGCCGACGACCTGATCGCCATCCTTGATGCTCGCGATGCGGCGGATGTCGATACGCACCGAGGCGTAGAACTTCAGCGCGCGGCCCCCCGTCGTCGTTTCAGGGTTGCCGAACATCACGCCGATCTTCTCGCGCAGCTGGTTGATGAAGATCAGCGTCGTCTTCGACTTCGACACCACGCCGGTGAGCTTGCGCAGCGCCTGCGACATCAGGCGAGCCTGCAGACCCATCTGTGCTTCACCCATCTCGCCTTCGATCTCGGCCTTGGGTACGAGCGCGGCAACTGAGTCCACGACAACCACATCGACGCTGTTCGACCGGATGAGTACTTCGACGATCTCGAGCGCCTGCTCGCCATTGTCCGGCTGCGAGACCAGGAGGTTCTCCAGATCCACGCCAAGCTTCTGCGCGTACTTCGCATCGAGCGCATGCTCGGCATCCACAAAGGCGGCCATGCCGCCCGTCTTCTGGGCCTCGGCAATCACCTGTAGCGCCAGCGTCGTCTTGCCGGACGACTCTGGTCCGAAGATTTCGACCACGCGACCGCGGGGCAGCCCGCCTACGCCCAGCGCGTAATCGATGCTGATGGAACCGGTGGAAACGAACTCGATCTGGGCAATCGCGCCGCGCTGCCCGAGGCGCATGATCGAGCCCTTCCCAAACTGCTTTTCAATCTGTCCGACGGCGATGTCGATGGCTTTGGTGCGTTCTTTCAGGTCGTCGAGCGGCATGCGGTCTCCTTGGCGTTGGCCGTGTATGACTAGCGTGGCTTGGTGGTGTGACAGGGAAGGTCACGGCCGCGGTTGATCCTAGGAGCGTGCCGCACGAAAGTCAAGCGAAAATCAGTGAACCGCTGTGCGTCTCAGCCCAACAATGTCAATCAGTTACAGACCGATCGGACTTTCGCCTCCCTGTCAGGATTCAGCAAGATTTGCGGCGGCCCGCAAGGCCAGATGTGGAAGTTATTTAGAGCCGCTCTACCGCGAGCGCCACACCATTTCCGCCACCCAGACAGAGCGTGGCAATCCCCCGTTTCAGGTTGCGCTGCTGCAGCGCGTGCAGCAGCGTCGTGAGAATCCTGGCACCGCTGGCGCCGATGGGATGTCCAAGTGCGACTGCGCCTCCGTTGACGTTCACACGAGCCGCATCGATCCCCAGTTCGCGAAGCACCGCGATCAGTTGAACAGAGAACGCCTCGTTGATTTCGAACAGATCGACATCATCAAGCGACCAGCCAACCTTCTTGACGACTCGCTTGATCGCCTCCACTGGAGTCATGAGGACGTACTTCGGCGCAAGTCCACTCGTCGCTTGACCCACGATGCGCGCCATCGGCACGACGCTCAGTTCATGCGCGCGGCGATCGGACATCACGACGACTGCCGCCGCGCCGTCGTTGACGGGGGGAGCATTGCCCGCCGTCACCGTGCCGTCGGCCTTGAATGCCGGCTTGAGTCCGCCGAGCGCGTCCATCGACGTATCGGCACGGATCGATTCGTCGCGATCGAACGCGATCGGATCACCTTTCTTCTGGGGAAGGTTGACCGGCACGATCTCTGCGGCAAATCGACCTGCGGCTGTGGCCTCGGCCGCCTTGCGGTGACTGTCCATCGCAAACGCATCCTGGGCGCTTCGAGTGATGCCATAGTCAACGGCCACAACTTCGCCCGAGTTTCCCATGTGCCAGTCCTCGAACGTGCACCAGAGACCGTCGTTGATCATCGAGTCAACCGCCTGACCGTGACCGAGGCGTAATCCTTCGCGGGCGCCTGACAGCAGGTACGGACAGTTGCTCATCGACTCCATCCCGCCGGCGACCACGACGTCCGTGTCACCAACGGCAATGCCCTGCGCAGCCAGCATCACCGCCTTCAACCCCGATCCGCAGACCTTGTTGATGGTCAGCGCCGCGACCTCGTTTCCGAGACCACCCCTCAATGCCGCTTGCCTGGCTGGCGCCTGTCCGAGCCCCGCAGAGACGACGTTGCCCATGATGCATTCTTCGACGACGGCGGGGTCGATGCCGGCGCGGGCGACGGCTTCACGGATGACGATGGCGCCAAGCTGTGGGGCGGTGAACGGTTTCAGCGCCCCCAGGAATTTGCCAGTCGCGGTTCGAACGGCGGAAACGATAACGGCGTCCATAACAGCGATCTTAGACCCCACCGAGAGCCTAAAGACCAGAGCCCAAAGTCTAGAGCCCAGAGTCGAGTGTTAACCGCCGGGAGGGTGACGCTGTTGTATCGTCAGCGGCCTGAGATGCTGCAGGAGGACAGGATGGGTTCAGAAATCATCATCGTTCCGTCGGCGTTCCTGCTGGTTGCCTACGTCTTCTACGTAATTGCCAGTGCGTTCACGCGGCGTCAACAAGTCAGATCCACGTCGGAGTTCCAGACCAAGCTGTTGGAGCGTATGGGCAACATGGGCGAGTTCAGCCAGTTCCTCGACACCGAGGGGGGGCAGAAGCTTCTGGGAACCGTTGCGAGCGACGGCGGCTCTGCACATCAGCGTGTCCTACGTGCTGTCCAGATCGGCATCGTCATGGTCTGCCTTGGAATCGGAATCTTCCTGTACCTCAGCGACGTGAGTTTCGATCGGGATACCTACGAGAGCCTGGGCTTCGTGGGCACGGTGTCGTTCGCTATCGGGTTGGGCCTGCTCATCTCCGGCTACGTGTCGTTCAAGCTGTCGCGCAGGATGGGACTGATCAATGGCCAGTCGCATTCCCATGCCACGAAAGACGTTGCTCGATCCGTTTAGGTGCTGCGCTGACCGAGGTCCAGTTTGCGCGGTTCTACGAGCGCACGGCGCGCCCGCTGTGGGCGTACGTCTACCGCGTGATTCGTCATCCGGGCGACGCCGACGACATCGTGCAGGATGCCTTCTGTCGGTTACTGCGCGCGGACGTCGGGACGCTGAACGACGAAGAGCTGCGCCGCTATGTCTTCCGGATCGCGGGGAATCTCATGACCGATCGCTGGCGGAAAGCGGAGCGAGAGACGTCGTGGCTCGATCGGCTTCGCGGTGAACCGCAGTTCGATCCCGGTGAGGCGCCAGACGACTCAGTGAGCCAGGAGTTCAACGAGCTCAAGCCGCGGGATCGTGCGCTCTTGTGGTTGGCGTACGTCGAGGAGCACAATCATCAGGAGATCGCCAGCGCGCTTGGCATCGCTCGCGGGAGCGTAAAGGTCCTGCTCTCCCGGGCTCGTGCGAAGTTGAGGAAGCTGCTGGTGACGAAAGGACTGACGGCGAGGGCGTGATGGTGGAATGGTTCGACCGCGGCGGCAATGACGATGACCAGGCTGTCGTCGAGTACATGACTCGACTGGCGAATGCCGCGCCTCCGCAGGTGTCTCAGGTGCCGGATCCTGGCGTGCTGTGGGTGAAGGCGCAGATGCTGCGGCGGTGGGATGCGGAGCGGAAGGCTCAGGCCCCGCTCGATGTCATGGAGCCGATTCAGATTGCAGCGGGGGTCGCGGCGGCTGCCGTGCTCTTCGTCTGGTCGCTGCCGTCACTGATTCAGACGCTTTTTACCTCGATATAGCGCACCACGCGCTCACCCAGGAGCGAGTCCAGCCGCGACCGGATTAGAGAGGCGGAACGCTCGACCTCGCGCTGCCACGCCGCATCCTTGGTTTTCACCCGCAAAACGCCGTCGTCGCCCCAGTTCACCGACGTCGCCTGGCTAATCGCCGGACCCACGACGCTTCGCCAGGCGAATGCGACTTTCTCTGGCGACAGCGGCGCCTTGCGGATAATCTCCGCGACCGCATCTGGCACGACCTGGCGAACAGGAATCACGGAACGATCTTACAATCGTCACGTGAGTAATTCCGGACTATTGCGAACCGCCCGCGCCGCCACAGCCGTCGCCTTTGCGCTCGCCGTCGCCGTATCGGCTCACGTCGAACGAAGCGTCCACGCGCAGAGTCCAAGCCCTGCCGACTCCGTCTGTAACATCCAGACGACCGAGCGCGTTGTCGCCGTCGGCGACATACACGGGGCGTTCGACAACTTCGTCGCGATCCTTCGCGCGGCGCAAGTGATCGACAATCGCAGTCGATGGAACGGACGACGCACGGTGCTCGTGCAGACGGGCGACATCCTCGACCGCGGTCCAGACTCGCGCAAGGCCATCGATCTTCTTCGTCGGTTGGAGCGCGACGCGGAGCGCGCGGGTGGGCGAGTGGTGTCGCTGCTCGGCAATCACGAGTTCATGCGCCTGGTGTCTGACTGGCGATACGTCAGCCCTGGCGAGATCGACGCGTTCAAGACGGGCGATTCGGCGGAATACCGCGACAAGGTATTCGCGGCGCTGAGCCAGCAGGCGGAACAGCGCGCCAAAACCGAAGGACGTGAATTCGATGCAGCTGCGTACCGTGAGCAGTTCATGAAAGAGGTGCCCCTCGGCATGATCGAATTGCGTCAGGCATTCGGCCCGCAGGGCGAGTATGCGAAGTGGGTGCGCGAGCGGCCGGCCGTCGCGAAGATCAACGGCGTGCTGTTCCTGCACGGCGGGATCAGTCCCGAGATTGCGCCGCTCGGCTGCGAAGGCATTAATGCCGCTGTGTCGAAGGAGCTTGCCGCATTGCCGCCGCCTGAACAGGCCGCTTCGCTGATGGCCGCCAGCGAGACGGGGCCTCTCTGGTATCGAGGGCTTGCACTGCAGAAGGAAGAAGAAGTTGCGCCCGTGCTCCCGACGACGCTCGAGCAGATGAAGGCGAGGGCGATCGTGATCGGCCACTCGACGGTGCTACCCGGGCGAATCGTGTCGCGTCTGGACGGGAGAGTGATCCTGATCGATACCGGGATGGTGAATGGCGAGTTCTATCCCGGGGGCGTGAGCTCGGCGCTCGAATGGAACGGCACTATGGTGACGGCGATCTACCTCGATCGCCGGGAGCCGTTGGTCGCGCCCGCACTTCAATCCGCTGCGCCCGCGGCGTCCCGCTAGCGAGCTAGAAGTTAAAGAGGACGACCGCCTCACCGAGCCGTGCCGCCCGTTCCTCGAGGATCTGGACGATGCGGTCGCGTCGTTCGAGGACGGCCTGACGCTCGCCTTTCACCAACGAATCACCAACAGCCTTCTCGATCGAGGCGTCGGTCAGTGCTTTGAGCCGGGTCAGCAGACCCCGATCGCAGCGCGTTACGTCCTCCGGTTTCAGCAGGCTCTTTCCCAGGCGAAACGCCCGCGTGTGGTCGATCATCCACATCGTCCAATCGCCCGTCCACAGGATGTTGCCCATGTTACGGTCGCGGTTCTGAATCAGTTCGTCCCAGATGTGCATCAACTGGATCTGATTCGACGTCCGCAGTGGGTCCGGTCCCATCGTCTTCTTCGTGAGGCGATCTTTTTCGTTCATCTTCACGTCGTCGACCCACCACGTCACGGCGGCCGCCTTGCCATCGAGGTTGCGCTCGACCGACATCGGGACCGTGTTGATCTCGAGGAGCTGCGCGAGCCGGTAGCCCGCGATGTTGAAGCGATAGGAGTCTTTGAAATTCAACTCGGTGTGCTGGCCTGCTTCGAACACCGGCTTCGTGATGTCGACGAACTGCACGTGGGCGTCGTGTGTGAGCTTTCCGTCGGAGAGCGTGACCCGTAGTGACCCGGTGACGCCGGCACCCGCATCCCTCTTGCCCATGATCCGGGCCTTCTGGAGAAACGTCTCCATTTCGGCCGGTGTGAGTTGTGACGTGGTGGTCGCTTTGCTCTGACCCGCGAGCGACGAAGCGGCGAGGGACAGAGTCGCGACGACCACGAAGATCGGCACCAGACGGAATCGATCCATGGACTGCCCCCTTGAGACAATGCGGATGAGTCGGATTCTACGCGAAAAACTGTGATTCCGGGTGGGCCACGCCAGGTGGCGGCGCCAGGTCACGCAGTCGCAGCGCTTCTGCAAACAGGCTCTGCATCAAGTCAACGTGATCGGCCATCACACCGAACAGATCGTCGCGGTCGAGGCGTAACACGCGGCCGTTCGTCGCCGCGACCGCCCGCCACCCCGACGGCGTGCCCGCGAGCGTGTCCGCAACACCGAAGGTTGTTCCCTTCGGCAGGAGAATCGGGGGCCGGTCGGGCGATTCCAGGCGCACATCGCCGTCGAGAATCTGGTACACGGCAGGAGGGGAATCGATGTCGAACACGACGCCTCCGGCCGTGAGCGGCATGTCGGATGCCGAGGCACGCAAGGCGAGCAACTGCGCAGCCGTGGCCGCTGACAGCAGCGGATCGCGGCGGAACGAATGACTGCCGCTCCCACCCTCGAGTCGTGTGCCGATCGCGCCCTCGCGCAGCCGATACGGCGACGCACCGAGCAGCAGCCGGAAGAGACCCTGCGCCATGAGGATGTTGTCCGACACCATGGTGAGGAACACCGGCGCCGGGACACGGAAGCCGATCGTGTGCTCGATTGCTCTGATCGTGTTCCTGAGCGGGATGCCTTGCAACACTTCTTCGACGTTCGCGACGCGCGGGTGCAGACAATTCCTTTTCAGGATCGTTATCGCTCCGGGCCCCCAGCGTCCCCTCGAGTAGAAAGAAGACCTCGTCCGCCGGTTGGCCCGCACGAGAGATCTCGCGGCCGGCCTGGTGACGAATCTCGAGACCGACCTCCGCCACGCGAAAGAGCTCATCGATCGACAGCGCCATGAAGACCGGCGTCGTCCTGATGCGATCGACCAGCGCCACAACTGGCAGCCCCTCGCTCGAAGAAGTGCCCCCGCGCGCGGCCCACAGCGCCGCCTCGCGCACGAATGTGTCCCGCGGCGAGCGATGCGCTGCGATGTACTCGAAGTCCTCCTTCAGCGAGTCGAATTGCCGCTGCGCCGCGAAATGAATCGCGGATGCCGCGATGACCTGGTCGTCATCGTGTACGAGTTGCGCAAGGGTGTCTTCCAAATCGCGCGGGCGGCTTCTGAGGACGTTATTCGCATAACGCACTTTCTCGGCGAGCGGCGTGTCGTCGAGGATCGGCATCACACGCCTGCGCACGACGCCGCCCAGCAGGTTGTCGAGATACTCGACGGCGGCTGCGCGCCGTCGCCGTTCGCCCTGCTCGATGGTGAACCGCGCCGCCGCGACGTCGTCAACGTGATAGAGCAGTCCGAGCAGCCGGTAGACTCGATCGACCGAGCGGCGCAGCTTATCGTCCAACGCTTTGCCGAGGAGCGAGTCGT
Source organism: uncultured Acidobacteriota bacterium (assembly GCA_963818645.1). GTDB lineage: Bacteria > Acidobacteriota > Vicinamibacteria > Vicinamibacterales > UBA2999 > Gp6-AA40. Next base: position 12,881 of record CAWFTF010000029.1, read on the forward strand.
CGGCGTCGAGCACGTGCCGCATCAAGTTGTGCTGCAGCGTGAGGCCGTTGTAGTAGCGAGAGGTCTCCCGGACGACGACGGTCTCGAGTGTCTGTCGCGGACAGGAGATCGACGGATTCTCGCGTCGCAGCTTCTCGATCGCCGTGATGGCCTTGTAGCGCAGGAATCCGTCGTCCTCGTTGAGCGCTTCGACGAGCGCGCCCATCGCTGCCGGCGTGCCGATCAACGCCAGGGTGGCCGGGATGTGACGCCTGATCCAGAGTTGCTCCTGCTTGTCGCCGAGCGAGTACGCCAGCAGCGGAACGATCGTCTCTCCGTATCCGACGAGCGCCTCTCGTGCCTGCGCCTTGAGCGAACGGTGGCCGAGCAACGACAACAGTGCCGGAACGAAGAGCCCGTCCGAGGCTCCCAGCGCACGAGCGCTCTTGATCGCCTTCCGGACGACGCTGATGTCGCTATCGTTGAGCAGAGGCACGACCAGCGGCCTGAAGCGCGGGTGTGCGACGTGGCCGAGCGCCTTTGCGGCCTCTCCGCGTGCGCCGGAGTTGGTCTCGCGCGAATCGTTGATGGTCCGCAGGAATGCCATCTCGGCCGCGTCGACGTCCTCGGCTCTGCCGCTGTTGGCCAACGCGATCGCTGCAGTGACGGCCACGCGCGGCTCGATGTCATCGAGGTGGCGGCGGAGGAGTACTGCGGCATCCTCGTGCGAGAACCTCGCCAGCGCATGCAACGCCGCCGCTCGCACCTCAACGTCTTCGTCCTGGACCATCCGCTCGATGGTCGGGATCCATCGCTCTGCGATCGACGAACCTACTGCGGCCATGACGCGAAGCGACCTCGCCCGTACTCGAGGCGATTCGCTCTGAAGAAGAAGTGGCGTGACCAGGTTGCGCTTGTCGAGCGCTTCGAGCAGGTCGATCGCGTAGATCACGGAGCGTTCGTCCGGGCTCGACAGTTCCTCGACCAGCGTCTCGATCGTTGCGGTGTCTGCGACGTCGGCGCGGATGCTGGTAGGCGAGATCCCCTGCGACACGACGCTCGCGCGGAAGGCGCGGATGTACTCGCGCCACGCGACGAGCGCCATCGCAATCCACCCGGCCATCACGATCAGGCTTGCGTAGCTCAATTGACGCCAGTCCAGGCCGAGGGCGCGCGGATGAATGAGGACCAGGATGATGGCGGCTGCTGCCGCCTTGCCGAACCGGTCCATGGTGACGTCGATGAATGGTTTTGCGCGGAAGCGCAGATCCGCAGGCAGCGGAATGAAGAGCACCTCGCGAGTCGTCTTGTCGAGTGAGTACCTGAGCGTCGTATCGAGCACGCGCGCGCCCGCCACCGCCCAGAGCTGCCCGGTGAGCAGGATGAGCGTCGCACTCGTGCCGAGGCCGATAGGGAGCAGGAGCAGTGCGACGGCAATGCCGAAGGAGCGATGGATGCGACTGGTGAGGCCAATCTGAACGAGGAAGCCAGCGAGCGAGAGGTAGATCGTGACCTGCGCGAGCAGTTTCGCGATGGCATCGCCGTCGGCGCCGGTGCCCTCGGCCGCCATACTGAGTTGCTGGTCTACGACGGCGGCACCGATGGCCGCGAAGGCAACCACCCCGGCCAACACCCGCAGATGCCGCGACTGCGCCAGGAGCCTGAAGGCCTCGCGTCCACCAACACCGCGCTCATCGAGCTCCTCGGCCTGGTGGTCAGCATGCGGCAGGCGCACGATCTTCAGGACGAGGACGACGCAGATGGACAGCGTGATCGCGCTGACGAGAAGAAGATTGTTCGAGCCGATCGCCTCGACTCGCGTCGCGGTGATTGCGGCGCCAACCGCTCCACCCAGGCAGGCACCGCCACCGATCAAACCAAAGAGTCGCTTCGCCTGCCGGGCGTCGTAGACGTCGTTGGCCAGAGTCCAGAACTGGCTGAGGAGCAAGATGCCGAGGATTTGTCCGAAGAAATACAACGCCACCGTGACCCACACCGCGCCGTTGCGAAGGAGCGCCCAGAAGAGCACGAGCAGAGCGACGAGGATCGCCTGCGTGATCGGAATCACATACTTGCGTGGGACTCGGCGAGCCGCACTCGCGTAGAAGTGCATCAGCATGCCGATGAGGACGGAGGAGGCGAGCAGGACGTACGGAAGATTGTCGGAGCCGAGTTGATCGATGAACTTCGACTTGGTAACCGGCTTCAGAATGTTGTGCGAGGTCATCGCGAGAAACGAGTAAGCGAACATGAGGAAGGCAACTGTTCGCTCACCGCTTCGGGTGTTCGTCAGACGGGTGATGACCCGATTCCAGATGGAATCCATTAGGCTGCGCTACCCGGACAGCTTACCTCTGCAAGGGAATGCGTAGCGTGTCAGAATTTTGCCGATTGGCAAGCCCATTAATCCTTGCGTCGGCTTCACCCCGGCGCGCAGAACTCCTGTCAGCGGCGGGGATTCCCTTCGAGGTCCGTCCGGCACACATCGACGAAGGCTTGCGGGCGGGAGAAGACGCGAGAACCTACGCCAGTCGCGTCGCGGTAGATAAAGCTCGTGCGATTGCCGGGCAGGCGAATGGACGGCCCGTCCTTGCCGCCGACACCGTCGTCGTAATCGATGGTCTGGTGCTGGGTAAGCCTGTGGATTCCGATGATGCGAAGCGGATGCTGCGCTTGCTGTCCGGCCGGAGCCACGAGGTCATCACGGCTGTCGCCTTGATGAGTACCCGGCGGGGTCAATCAGACGCGGCGATCGACGCCAGGATCGAGTCAACCGTCGTCGAGTTCGCGCCGCTCGACACGGCCGAGATTGACTGGTACGTGGCGACGGGCGAGCCGTCGGACAAGGCCGGCGCCTACGCGATCCAGGGGCTGGCATCACGCTTCGTGACGCGGATCGAGGGCTCCTACTCGAACGTGGTAGGGTTGCCGATGGCACTCGTTTACGCCATGTGCACACAGGCGGGAATACTGCTATCCTGACGAGTGTTTCCTATCTGAAAGTCCTTATCTATGAGCCACAAAGCCGCAAAGATCGGCGTCACCACGCTCGTGCTCGCCACTGTCTTCGGTGTTCTGTTGTACACGACGCTCGGCGAGAGCATGCAGTACTACAAGTACGTGGACGAGGTCGTGGGAAGCCAGACCGACTGGAGCGGCAAGAAGCTGCAGGTCCACGGCTACGTCGTGCCGGGCTCTATCGGGAAGAAGCGCGACGCGCTGGAGTACCGGTTCGACATCCAGCGAAACGGCAAGACGATGCGCGCGTTCTACAACGGGATCACGCCCGACACCTTCAAGGACGACTCCGAAGTGGTGCTCACCGGCGTCCTGACGAAGGAGGGCTTCATCGCGACGGACATGACAGCGAAGTGCCCCTCGAAATATGACGCTGCTTCTGGCCCCGCCGGCCGTTAGGACACCATGGCATCCCTGGGCTACTACCTGCTGCTGGCCGCGTTCGTCGTCGGGGCGTATGCCACGGCGATCTCAGTAGCCGGCGCGCGGCGCCGTTCGAGCCCGATGATCGAAAGCGGCGTCGGGGCCTTCTATCTCCTCGCGGCCATCATGACCGCGGCATCGGCGGTGATCGTCTACGCCTTTGTCACCGGCGATTACACCATTCGATACGTTCAGCGCTATTCGGACAACGGCCAGCCGCTCTTCTACAAGCTCACGTCGTACTGGGGCGGCCTGGACGGGTCGATCATGTTCTGGGTCTTCCTGCTGTCGCTTTTCGGCAGCGCCGCCATCTACATCAATCGGGAGCGCCATCGGGAATTGATTCCCTATGTCGTGGCGATCATCGCCACGGTGGAGATGTTCTTCCTGCTCCTGATGGTGGTGCACAACAACCCGTTCGACACCTACCTGACTGAGAGCCCGGCCGACGGCGCCGGACTCAATCCGTTGCTCCAGAACTTCTACATGGTGATCCACCCGCCGACGATGTACCTCGGGTTCGTCGGGCTGACGATCCCGTATGCGTTCGGCATGGCGGCGCTCATCACCGGGTATCTGGACGACTCGTGGCTGCGCGCCGTCCGTCGCTGGACGATGGTCTCCTGGCTGTTCCTGTCGATCGGCCTCGGCCTCGGAATGATCTGGGCCTACGAGGAGCTCGGGTGGGGCGGCTACTGGATGTGGGATCCCGTCGAGAACGCGGGACTTGCTGCCATGGTTCACTGCGACCGCGTTCCTGCACTCCGTGATGGTTCAGGAGCGGCGCGGCATGCTGCGCGTCTGGAACGTGTCGCTCGTGATCACGACGTTCTTCCTGACGCTGTTCGGGACGTTCATGACCCGATCGGGCATCGTGCAGTCGGTGCACTCGTTCGGTCAGGACCCGGTGCTCTCGAAGCTCTTCTCGATCTTCATGATCTCGATGCTGGTGTTCAGCTTCGGCTGGGTGATCTACCGCATGCCGCTGCTACGCGCCCGCAACGAACTGGACTCCTGGCTGTCGCGTGAAGCGGCGTTCCTGTTCAACAACTGGATTCTGTTGTTCTGCGCTGGCTTCGTGCTGTTCGCGACGATGTTCCCGACGCTCAGCGAGGCGATCACGGGTGAGCGTATTACGGTCGGACCTCCGTTCTTCAACCAGTGGATGATTCCGATCGGTTTGACGCTGCTGGTGCTGACCGGCGTCGGGCCGCTCCTCGCCTGGCGGAAGTCGACCCTGATCAACCTGCGCGACTCGTTCCTGTTCCCGACCCTGTCCGGGCTCGTGATCGGTGGAGTGACGGTCGCACTGGGTGTTCGTATCTGGAGCGCAGGGCTCTGTTTCGCCTTCAGTGGCTTTGTGATTGGCACCATAACCCAGGAGTTCTGGCGGGGCGCGCGTGTCCGTCAGCAAACCACTGGCACCGACATCTTTACCGCGGCGGTCGGTCTGGTCGGACGCAACAAGCGTCGCTACGGTGGCTACATCATCCACGTCGCGATCGTTCTTCTCTGCCTCGGGTTCGCCGGCAGCGGATTCAAGCAGGAAGAGAGCGCGCTGATGACGCCCGGGCAAGAGGTGAAGATCGCTGACTACGTCATCCGGCACAACTCGCTGGCAGTCACCGATGACGGCCGGAAGCAAATGATTACGGCCGACATGACCATTCTGAAGAACGGCGCCGAGATCTCGAAGATGTACCCGGCGCGCTGGTTCTTCCGCAAGCACGAGGATCAGCCGACGACGGAAGTCGCGATTCGACGGACGTTCGCCGAGGATCTCTACATCGTGATGCCGCAGTTCGACGCGAGCCAGCAGTCGGCCAACGTCGAGATCACGGTCAATCCGCTGGTGAACTGGGTCTGGCTCGGCTTCGGACTTCTCGCGTTCGGGACGTTCATCGCCCTTCTGCCTGAAGCGGCGTTTACATTTGCCGTCGCCCGAGTTCCCGAGTCGGCGAAAACGGCAACTGCGTCATTGCTGTTACTGGCTATCGTTCTGCCTGCAGCAGTCCAAGCGCAGGACGGCACTCCTGGCCCGCTCGTGAACAAGACGACGACGCAGCGTGACGCGGAGGGCCGAATCATCTGCATGTGCGGCTCGTCAGGATGCGTGCGAAGTCCGCTCAACAACTGCCCGATGCGCCCGGCGTGCCACGGCTACGATGCGCAGGTCGCGCAGCTGCAGAAGTACATCAAGGAAGGCAAGAGCGAGGACGATATCCTGTCCGCGTTCGTCAAGGAGTACGGTGCAGCCGTCCTCGCCATCCCGAGCGGTGGATTCAGCTCTGTCTCCTGGGTGCTCCCATATGGGCTCGCAGCCCTGGGCCTGCTGATGATCGTCATGACCGCGCGCCGCTGGACGACGCAACCAGCCGCAGCCGGCGCGGGCGGTGTGGATATCCCAGTCGACCCCGCGATCGACGCCCGCCTGGACGATGAGCTCAGAGACCTCGACTGAACCGCAACCGACGTTCGAGCCCTGGCAGCTGTTCACGCTGGCTGGCCTGATCGGCGCCACAATAGCGGTCTTCATGGCGCGAGGCGAGTCGCCCGGCGCCGTGATCATGATCAGCCTCACGATCTTCGCGGCGGCTGTGGTCGGTATCGCGGCTCTGCGCACGTTTCTGCCACTCACACAGAAGTCTGCGACGTTCGGGCCTCGTCTGCTGGGCGGACGCACGCGTGCGGCGCTCGAGCGTGAGAAGACACTGGTCCTGCGATCGATCAAAGAGCTCGAGTTCGACCACGCGATGGGAAAGGTGTCCGAGAAGGATTTCGCCGACATGGGCGCGCGTCTGCGTGCGAGGGCGACACGATTGATGCGACAGCTGGACGCGGGCGCAGGCTATCGCAGCGAGATCGAGAAAGAGATCACGAAGAGAATCGGGGACGCTCCGCCTGTTGCGGCGTCACAACAGCAAGCAGGCGGCGGGTCCAAAGAACAGGACCCGCCCTACGTTGCCGGTACATGCACATCGTGTGGAACGAGCAACGATACCGATGCGCGTTTCTGTAAACACTGCGGCCATTCGATAGAGGCGCGATCGTGAGCCTCCACGTCAACTCCCAATTCCCAACTCCCAACACCCAACACCGGAGTCTTGGGAGTTGGTCTTTTTGGAAGTTGGGAGTTTGCGTGGCGCTCGCCGTCGCCCTGTCGTCCGGCGCGTCTGCGCAAGATATGCCCGACCCGTCGTTGATTCACGGCCGAGCGATCCCGGCGCCTGAACTTGCGAATGGGACGGTCACGGTCCGCGTCGTTCGCGAGGCAATTGGCAACAACGCTCCAGGGCAGCAGGTCAGCGTAACCGTTGGGGGCACGACGCGATCGGCCACGACCGACGCACAAGGCCGCGCCGAATTTACCGGTCTCCCGGCGGGGGGAACGAACGCCCTCGCCGAAGTGACGGTGGACGGCGAGAAGCTCGTGTCGCAGCCGTTCGCTGTGCCGACATCCGGTGGGCTTCGCGTGATTCTGGTCGCTGGCATTGCGAAGGCCGCCGAGCGCAAGAAGCAGGAAGAAGCGGCCGCCGCCGCCGAGCCTCCGACGAAAGGCATCGTGATCTTCGGAGGTAATTCCCGCGTCTTGATGCAGTTCAACAACGACGCGCTCGACGTCTACTACATCCTCGAGATCGTCAACAGCGCTCGGACCCGGGTGGATTTTGGCGCGCCCCTGGTGATCGAGCTGCCGCCCGGAGTGAGCGGCGCGACCGCCCTGGAAGGGTCATCGAAGTTGGCGACCGTGTCCGAGGATCGCATCACGATCACGGGACCGCTTCCGTCCGGTACGACGATGCTGCAGACGGCATTCCGAATGCCGTACGACGATGCCAATCTCACTCTGACGCAGAAGTGGCCGGCGGCCTTCCAGCAGATGATCGTCGGCGTGCAGAAGGTCGGTAATCTGCAGGTGGCGTCACCGCAGTTGAACGAGTCGAACGAAGTCCGCACCGAGAGCGGCGATCTGTTCGTCCTTGGCAACGGTCCGGCGCTACCGGCTGGCGGCACATTGACGCTCAACTTGTCTGGTCTCCCGTATCACAGCAAGACGCCGCGGCGAGTGGCACTGGGGCTGGCCGGCGGTCTGCTGGCGCTGGGAGCCTGGCTCGCGTTCAGCGGGCGAACTCGCCTCGACGAGTCGCGACAGGCGCTCATCGCCCGGCGCGACACGCTGCTCGGTCAGCTGGCTCAGATCGAATCGAAGCGACGGTCAGGCGCCACCGACGCGGACGCACAGGCCCGGCGTCGCGTCCGCATTCTCGGAGAGCTCGAACAGATTTACGGCGAGCTCGATGAGGCCTACCCCGGACCGCAAGGAGGCGGCGAGGGCGTCGCGGCGTGACGAGCGTCGAATTCGACGAAGTTTCAGCCGAAGACGTCTCCCGCCACTTCGGCCGCCGGAGGGCGGTGTCGCGGATGACGTTTCGCGCGTCGCGCGGCACGATTCTCGGGCTGCTCGGTCCCAATGGAGCGGGGAAGTCCACCCTCCTCGCGATGCTCGCAACGCTGCTGCGTCCATCCTCCGGCACCATCCGCTACGGAACGCTCGGCACGTCCTCCGGACCAGCGTTGCGCGAACGCATCGGCGTGCTGGGACACGATCTGTTCCTGTATCCGGAGCTGACAGCACGCGAGAATCTCGCGTTCTTCGCGGGCCTCTATGGGATCGCCGATACCAATGCCCGCGCCCGTGCGGCGCTCGAAAGGGCCGGCCTCGACAACCGCAGCGAGGATCCCGTCTCCAGCTTCTCTCGCGGGATGCGGCAACGCGTGGCACTGGAGCGCGCGCTCATTCACGACCCTCGGCTGGCCCTGCTCGATGAACCGTTCACCGGTCTGGACGACGCGTCAACGGGCGCCTTGGTGTCCCGCTTGAAAATGCTGCGCGACACAGGCGCCATCGTCATCCTCGCGACCCACGATCTGGATCTCGCCGAAGGGCTGCTCGACCACGCGCTCTTTCTTCGCGACGGCCGGATCGTCGAGGCGATGACTGCGCCTGACGCACTGCGATCGACCTATCGGAGCGTCATCGGACGATGAGCGGGCAGAGACGCTGATGCTCCGGGCCATCTTGCTGATTGTCCGGAAGGATTTGACAGTAGAGGTGCGCAGCCGCGAACTGGCGTACACGACGCTGTTCTTCGCGGTCTCCTGCGTGCTGGTCTTCGCGTTCTCGCTCGTGCAGGAGGGGAGGGCCGCAGAGGGTGTTGGTGCAGGCGTCCTCTGGATGGCCATCATGTTCGCCGGGAACCTGGCGCTTGGGCGAACGTTCGAGCGTGAGAGGCAGTCAGAGACGCTGCGCGCCTTGATGCTCGTGCCGGCGCCAAGACCGGCGGTCTATCTCGGCAAGCTGACCGGCATCGTCTTGCTGCTCGCAATCACGGAGGCCGTGCTCGTGCCGCTTGTGGCGTTGCTCTTTGAGTCGGCACTGCTGTCGCATCCGTTCTGGCTCGCCTCTGTGGTGGCGACTGGAACTGTGGGGTTTGCCGCTGTCGGGACACTATTTGCCGCAATGCTCGTACGCGCACGCAGCCGCGATGTGCTGCTGCCGGTGCTGCTGTATCCGATCACGGTGCCCGTGCTCATTGCCGGGGTGCGCGCCACGGTTGCCATCGCGCAGCCCGAATTCGAGGTGGACGTCGTTCGTTTCTGGCTCATGCTGCTCATCGCCTTCGACATCGTCTTCATCACGCTGGCACTGTGGACCTTCGAACCGGTTATGACAGACTAGGCGCTACAGAGTTCCTTATGCCGAAGTGGTTTCAACCAACAACTCTTCTGTGCGCTGCGCTGTTCGCGATCTCGCCCTTTGTGATCGCCAACGCGCCATACGAGTCGACGATGGGGCTCGTGCAGAAGGTCTTCTACTACCACATGCCGTCGGCGTGGGTGTTCCTGACGGCGAGCGTCATCTGTGGAATCGCCAGCGCGCGATTCCTTGCAACCGGCAACCCGCGTCACGATCGGACGGCGCTGGCGGCTGCCGAAATGGCGGTGTTGTTCGGCCTGCTGACGCTCGTGACGGGTCCACTGTGGGCGAGGAAAGCGTGGGGCACGTGGTGGATCTGGGATGCACGCATCACGTCGAGCCTGGTGGGTTGGATGATCGCCTGGGCCTACCTGATCCTCCGGCAGTACGGCGGTCCTGGTTCCGAGAAACTGGCGGCCGGACTGGCACTCTTCGGGACGGCCAACGTTCCGTTCATCTACGTGTCGGTCAACTACTGGCGGACGATTCATCCGGCGACGACGGTCGTGCCGAAGCTGCCGTTCTCGATGGGATTTCCGCTTCTGTTCTGCCTCGCGGCTTTCTACCTGCTGATGTTTCTGCTGATGAAGCTCCGCACGCGTGTGGCCGAACAGCAGGCTCGCCTGGACGCGATCTATCTTTCACTGGACGAACAAGCGTGATGAGGACCCTGATTCGTGCGATCGCGGTAGTGTTCGTGCTGACGATGCCGCTTCCGCCGCTGGCGGCGCAGACGCAGCCACGTCAGCAGGAAGAGTTCACGCCGATCGATCAGCTTCCACCGCAGGAGCAATTGCCAGCCGCGCCGCTGCTCGTCGGCGCATATGCCTTCGTCCTGCTGATGTTGTTTGGCTATCTGGTGATGGTGTCGCGGCGGCTGAGCGCGATTCAGGCTGAAGTGAATCGTCTCGACGCCGACCTGAAACGAGCCGGCAAGGGCTGATGCCGACCGCCGCCCATTTCATCTACATTCCGGGCGTGCTGCTCCTGGGCATCGTGATCGGATGGATCCTCGGCTCACGCGCCGCGGCCGACGCCTACGCGGCAAAGCTCAGAAGACAGGAACAACGAAAGCAATAGACCCACGTACGGTGCGGCAGGCCGGGACCGCCACGCTTTCTTGATTAGCGTCCTATAGCGAGCCGCTGGGCGAGGACCTCGGGTAACCCTGCTGCGATGATCTTTGCCTGGGCCGTGGTCACATCGTAGGGAGTCCTAGTCACAGTCAGCGTTCGACTATCAGTATTGAGCATGCCGAAGGCCGCCCGCGCGTCGCCGTCGCGCGGTTGACCCACGGCTCCGCAGTTGACCAGGTATTTCGCCGCGTCATCCAGCAACAATTGAAACGTCTCGCCGCGGGGAGGTCCGACCTGGTGAAAGTCCGTGTCGAACTTGTAGACCGCGGGCACGTGCGTGTGCCCGAACAGGCAGAGCATGCGCTGGGAGTGGTTCAACGCCTTGCGCGCGTCCATCTCGTCGAAGATGTAGACGTCCTCGTCGAAAGGCGAGCCGTGGCAGATCTCCACGAAGCCATTGATGTTGACGGGACCCGCAGGGAGCGCCGCCAGCCATGCGCGATTGCCGGGGGTGAGCTCTGACGCCGTCCACATGATCGCCTGTTTCGCGAGGTGATTGAACGCCTCGACGTTCTCGATGCCGGCGCCAACTTTGTCGTGGTTGCCGCGGATGATCGTCGTGCCCGGCAACTGACGGATGCGATCGATCACGGCATTCGGATCGGCGCCGTAGCCAACCAGATCGCCGAGGACGAGAGTGGCATCATGCGGGCCAGCTTTGGCCAGCGTCGCCTCGAGCGCCTCGAGATTGGCGTGCACGTCGCTGATGACGAGATACTTCATGGAATCAGAAGTCGATCCATTCGAGCAACCGGCCAACCACCTCGGGGACCGGTCTCGACGCATCGACCCGTACGTGCGCCTGCGCGTACGCGAGTTGCCGTCTCGCGAAGAGTTGTTCCATCTGCGCCCGATCGGAGGCGAGCGGGCGGCGTCCATCGGCAGGCACGCGCTCGATCACCTGGGCCAACGACAGCTCCAGCCACGCGACTGCGCCATCGGCGAGCATCAGCGCGCGGTTGTCCGGCTCGACGAACGTCCCGCCGCCGGTTGCGATCACCACATGCCGGAGCGGCAGCAGCTCGCCAAGCGCCAGCCGCTCCAGTTGCCGGAAATAGGGCTCGCCTTGTTGGGAAAAGATCGACGCGACGGTCCGATGCTCTCTGGACTCGATGCGCTGATCGATGTCCTCGACCCGCCAGCCCGTGTGCTTCCCGATGGCGCGCGCGACCGTCGTTTTGCCGGCCCCCATGAAGCCGACAAGATACAGCTTGTCGGCTTTCACGCGCGCAGTGATTCCAGGACGGAGAAGAACTCAGGGTAGGACACGGCAGCCGCTCCGGCATCGTGGATGACCGTCGGTCCGGAGGCGCCGAGGGCCGCGATGGCAAATGCCATGGCGAGGCGATGATCGTGTCGCGCATCGACTTCGCCGCCCTTCAGACGCTCGCGCCCGGAAATGTGGAAGCCATCGGAGAACTCCTCAATGTCGCCACCCATGCGCCGGAAGCCATCAGCCAGGGCTGATATCCGGTCGCTCTCCTTCACCCTCAGTTCCCCCGCGCCAGTGACGTGCAGATCGCCACCATGAGTCGCCAGCGCCCCCAGAACAGGCAATTCGTCGATGACCCCGGGTACCTCACGCGGCGCAATCTCTGTTGCCGCCAGGCCACCGTGCCGGACCGTAATAGTTCCGGTCGGCTCGCCGGGTCCGAGGCCCTCCTGCTCGATTGAGACGTCCGCGCCCATCCGCCTCAGGATGTCGAGAATCCCTGTCCGGCTCGGGTTGAGACCTACATGGTCTATAACGATTTCCGAGCCCGAAAGCGACGCAGCCGCGACCATCCAGAATGCCGCTGCCGAAATGTCGCCGGGCACCGAAAGACTCTGTGCAGACAACCGCTGACCGCCATTTACACTGATGCCCTGTGCATCTGTGACAACCTCCACACCGAACGCGGCCAGCGCCCGTTCCGTATGATCCCGCGTGGGCGTGGATTCCCTGACGCGCGTCACTCCGTTTCCGTGGAGACCCGCAAGCACCACGGCACTCTTGACTTGTGCGCTCGGGACTTCCGGTTCGAAGTCGATCGGCGTCGGCGCCGACAGCCCTGTTATCGTCAATGGCGGCCGTCCGTCGGTCGAGGCAATCCGTGCGCCCATTCGCTCGAGCGGCACGATTACCCGCTTCATGGGGCGCCGGGACAACGATTCGTCACCGGCCATCGTCGAGGCGAACGGATGGGCGGCCAGGACGCCTGCAAGCATCCGCATCGTGCTGCCGGAGTTGCCGGCATCGAGCACGCCGGCGGGCGCGCGCAGGCCGCCGAGCCCTCGACCATCTATGCGAAGGCTCAATCCCTCGGGTGTTCGGCCAACTTCCTCGATCGGGACGCCAAGCCCGCGGAGGCATTCGAGCGTCGAGCGGCAGTCGCCGCCGGTTGAATAGCCATGAATCGAGGATGTGCCATCGGCCAGAGCCGAGAGCAGGGCATAACGGTGGGAGATCGACTTGTCGCCCGGCGGCCGGACACGTCCCCGTACTCGCGATGCGGGTTGTATCGTGACAGTCTTGGGCGAAGCCATTTCCCTAGTTTAGCCGGGAGGCCGCTATAATTTCCTTTGGCGAGGCGCATGACGCAGCGGAAAACAGTCTGTCTGGATTTTTACAGCACCTACGAAATGCTCGACTTCGTGCAGGTGGCAAGCGACCACCTGGGGCGCCTGGCCGGTCTCGATGACGATGCCCTGCATTGGGTGGGCGTCGCGGTACGCGAGTCGGTGATCAACGCCATCAAGCACGGAAACCGCGACGACGAGCGCAAGCACGTCTACGTCGAGTTCACACCCCTCAGTAATTCCGCGCCGGCAGGAATCGCGATTCGCGTTCGCGACGAAGGCCCCGGGTTCGACCCGACCACGATTCCCGATCCCCTCGCGCCGGAGAACGTCCTCAAATCCAGCGGACGCGGCATCTTCATCATCCGCACGTTCATGGACGAGATGGTGCTGCGGCGCGCGCCCGAGGGCGGTATGGAAGTGGTGATGGTGAAACGCATCGCGGCCGGCGATCACGCGGATTCGCAGTCGCCTCAGCCTTGACCCCACCCGATCCTGTCTTCCTCGCAACCGCGGTTGAGATCGTGCTGCGGGCGGGTGAGATTCAGATGTCCCGGCGTGAGTCCGGGTTTCAGATCGACAAGAAGGGCACAATCGATCTCGTCACCGAGGTCGATCTCGAGTGCGAGAAGATGTGCCGCGCCGTGCTCGCCGAGCGCTTTCCCCATCACGACATCCTCGCGGAGGAGTTGAGCAGCGGACCTGGACAGCCGCGTACCTCACGCTACCGCTGGGTATTCGATCCGCTTGACGGGACAACCAACTACGCGCACGGCTTGCCTGTGTTCTGCGCGTCGCTCGCGCTGGAGATCGACGGCCGTACTGAGGTGGGCGCGATCTACGACCCGACGAGGAAGGACCTCTTCACCGGCGAGCGTGGTCAGGGTGCTTTTGTGAATGGGACGCGCTTACGAGTGTCGGAGACCCGCAGCCTGCTCGACGCCCTGCTCGTCACTGGCTTCCCGTACGACGTCCACGAAAGGCTCGTTCCACTCGTCGCGATGTTCGGCGCATTCCTCGGGGAGGCACGGGCGGTGAGGCGACTCGGCTCGGCGGCGCTCGATCTGTGTTACGTGGCAGCGGGGCGTTTCGATGGGTTCTGGGAGCAGACGCTCAAGCCGTGGGATGTTGCCGCCGGTGCACTCATCGTCGAGGAAGCGGGCGGCCGGATCACAGGAATGGACGGGTCGCAATTCGACCCCGCCGCAGCACACCTTGTCGCATCGAACGGACAAATCCACGAGGCGATGCTTGATGTGATCAAGCGCGCACCGCAGCAAACGTAGAGGGAAAAGCCCATACAGGGCTGTGGCATCACACCTGCAGAACGTGCTCCCAAGCTCGATGTCTCGAGCTTCGGAGAGTCCACATGCTGCCAGGAAGTGTGACCCGCGTCGGGCTGCTCATCGCGGCCGTCCTCATATGTGCGTCGCCGGCGCACGCGCAACAAACCGTAAATTTCACCGTCGGCCACTTCAGTCCGTTCGACCCGAATTCCCGCGTGTCCGGAGATGTCATCAACGAGAATCTCACTTTCCTTGTGTTCGACCCCGACGAGTTCGGCGGCGCATCCTTCGGCGGAGAGTGGCTCGTGGGGCTCGGCAGATTTCTCGAGGCGGGCGCAGGCGTGAGCTACTCGGCGCAGACCGTGCCGAGCTTCTACGCCGACTTCGTCGATCCTGATGGGACGGAGGTTGATCAGGATCTGCACCTGCGCACCACTCCGATCGCGTTCACAGTCCGTGTACTGCCGTTCGGGCAATCGTCGGCGATACAGCCGTACGTCGGCGGCGGGCTCGCCGTGATCAACTGGAAATACCGCGAGAGTGGCGAATTCATCGACTTCAATGCCGGCCGCGAGATCTTCGTCGATACGTTTGAAGCGACGGGCAACTCGACAGGTGCGATCGTGTTGGGCGGTGTTCGATTCGCGGGGCGGCGGTTCACCGCGGGCGGCGAGTTCCGATATCAGCATGCCTCTGGCGATCTGCCGAACGGCTTCAGCGCACCCAGGATCGACCTCGGCGGCTGGACCTACAACTTCACCGTCGGCGCGCGATTCTAAAGGCCGGGAATCGGGGTTCGGGAATCGGGACTCTGATTGGTAATTTGGCGGTTGACGCCGCCGTCGCGGCTATAATTTCCAAGCTTCGAATCCCGAACCCCGAGCCCCGAATCCCGGATCCCGAGCCACCGTGCGCGCCTTCATCGCCTGGATCTATTCCTTCGCGCTCTCTCTCGGTGGCCCCGGCCTCTTTACCGTCGCGTTCCTCGATTCATCGTTTATCTCGCTGCCGCAAATCAACGACATCCTCGTCGTGCTGATGGTCACGAACAACAAGGCATTGATGCCGTATTACGCGTTCATGGCAACGGCAGGCTCGGTGGCGGGGTGTTACGTGATCTACTACCTGGCGAAGAAGGGTGGGGAAGCCTTCGTTCGCAAACGCTTGAAACCGGGTCACGTCGAGCGGACCCTTGCGCTCTACAAGCGGCATGGTCTGCTCGCGCTGATGGTACCCGCGCTCCTGCCACCGCCGGCTCCGTTCAAACTGTTCGTGCTGGCCGCAGGCCTGGCGGAGGTGCGACCGCTGCAATTCGTGTTGGCGATTGCCGCCGCGCGGGGTGCACGGTATCTCGCGCTCGGCATCCTGGCGATTTACTACGGAGACCTCGCACTCGAACTGATGCGCACGCACGGCAGTACTGTGGCGCTCGTCCTCGTCGGCCTGATCGTGGCGGGTGCCGTTCTGCTGTGGCTTCGATCCCGAACACCGAAGAACCCACCATCGAAACCCGAATCCCGAATCCCCAGTTCCGGCTCCTTGTAGACTAATAACTGATGTCCTACCGCAGCCCGCTCGAGGCCCGTGTCGCCAAGAAGACGACGAAAGCCATCATCGACTTCAATCTGATTGAGGACGGTGACCGCATCATGGTTGGTTTGTCGGGCGGCAAGGACAGCTGGGCACTGATGCAGACGCTCGACAACCTTCGTCAGCGGGCCCCCATCACGTTTTCGCTCGTCGCCGTGAATGTGGACTCGGGCTACAAGGACTTCAAGCACGGCGCGATCGCGAAGGCCTGCGAGGAGCGCGGCTGGGAGTACCGCATCGAACACACGTCGATCGGCGAGGTCATGGACGACATCCTCGAGGCCAACGCCACTCCCTGCTCGCTGTGCGCGCGGCTTCGCCGCGGCGTCCTGTACCGCATCGCCACTGAAGTCGGTGCCACGAAGATTGCGCTCGGCCATCACCTCGACGACTTCGTCGAAACGTTGCTCCTGAATCTGTTCTTCGCCGGCGCGCTCAAGGCGATGCCTGCCCGGCTCGTCTCCGACAACGGCGAGCACGTCGTCATTCGACCCCTTGTCTATGTGGGCGAGGACGAGGCGCGGCTTTACTGCAAGGAAGTCGGCCTTCCGATCATCGGTTGCTGCTGTCCGGCGTGCGGCGATCTCAGCCTGCAGCGACAGCGCGTCAAGCGGCTCATCCTCGATCTCGAGCGCGAGCACTCGGGAGTCAAGCAGTCGATGCTGAAGGCGCTCGGCAACGTCATGCCGCGGCATCTGCTCGACACACGCCTCAACCCCAGTGGCGAATTGCGCGACAGCGCGGCCCTTCGTCTCGAGGAAGAATCGGCGTCCACTCTCATTCAGATCCAGCACTAACGGGCGATGGGGCCCGTCAATTCCCAACTCCCAACTTCCAACTCCCAGGTAACCGGGCCGTTTGAGAGTTGGGCGTTGGAAATTGGGCGTTGATGTCATGAGGGCCGTCATCCAGCGCGTCACCTCGGCGCGTGTTCGCGTGGGCGAGCGCGTGGTCGGTGAGATCGATCGAGGACTGCTCGTGCTGCTCGGCGTCGGCCGGGATGACACCGAGACCGACGTTCGCTATATGACCGGCAAGATTCGAGACATGCGCGTCTTCGAAAGCGACGCCGGCAAGCCGATGGACCGCTCAATCGCAGACGTGAACGGGGCAGTGTTGGTCGTTTCTCAGTTCACGTTGTACGGTGACACTCGCAAGGGACGTCGTCCGTCGTTTGACGAGGCCGCGCCACCCGAAGCGGCGAGGGTAACCTACGAAGCCGTCGTGAGAGAATTGCGCTCAACCGGCCTCGTCGTCGCGACTGGTGAGTTCCAGGCCATGATGCAGGTCGAACTGGTCAACGATGGGCCCGTCACGGTGCTCGTCGACAGCAGGCGACAATTCTGATGAGACATGCGTTCTTGTGTGTGGCTGCGCTTGTTGTGCTGCAGCCAGTCCTGGTGTTCGCGCAGCAGCGGCCGCTCGTCACTGAAGACCCTGAAACGATCGGCGCGGGACGCCTGCTCATCGAGGGTGGATTCGACTACGGAAGCGGCGTTGAGTACCCGACGTCCGGCCTTGAAGGGAACCTGTTCCGCTTTCCGCTCGTCGGCGTCAGTGTTGGCCTGAGCTCGATCGCTGAGATTCAGATTGATGGCGGGTTCTACAACCATTTGAGCATCACGTCGCGAGAGCCGGCCCCGCTCTCCGACATGGTCACGGCGACCGGCGATTCGACCTCGAGCGTCGAGGACATCGTCATCGGCACGAAGATCCGAATTGCCGGCGAGACCGAGTCACGTCCCTCGTTCGGGCTTCGATTCGCGACCAAGCTTCCGAACGCATCGAATGAGAGCGGTCTTGGCCTCGACACGACTGACTTCTTCGCGTCCGTCCTGGTGGCCAAGACGATGCAGAGGGTCCGAGTCGTCGGCAACGTGGGCCTGGGCATTCTGGGAGATCCGACTCGGGGCGATCAGCAGAACGATGTGCTGACTTATGGCGTGTCGTTTGCGCGTGCGTTGACGCAGCAGGCCGAGGTCGTCGGTGAGATCAACGGCCGCGTCAGCACGCGGAGCGGTGGCCCGCCTCCTGGTACCGAATCGCGCGGCATCGCTCGAGTCGGTGCCCGCTACACGTTCGGGAACTGGCGGGCCGATGCCGCTATGCTGTTCGGCCTGACGTCACTGGACCCGAGCTTTGGGTTCGCTGGCGGTTTCACCTACGTGTTCCAGGCGTTTCAGATTCCATGATGTCGTCTGTTCGCGTTGTGAAGGCGCACGCCTACGGGAACGATTTCCTGTGCGCTCCCGCTGACGAGGCTGGTAGCGATGTGCCCGCGCTCGCTCGCGCCATGTGTCATCGGCACCATGGGATTGGTGCCGACGGCCTGCTCTTGTATAGCCTCCGCGATCGTGGTGCGACGATGAAGCTGCTGAATGCGGATGGCAGCTGGTCTGAGCTCTCTGGAAACGGGCTGAGATGTCTGGCGGCGCTCGTGGCGCGCAACCAGGATCTTCGACCGGATACGACTCTGACAGTTGACACCGATGCCGGCGTGAAACGGCTCGAGCTGCTGGCTCGTGACGGGGAGCGCTATACCTTTCGCGCCGCGATGGGGCAGCCGACGAACCTTCGACAGGCCACGATCGATGTCGCTGGCGAGTCTGTCACGGCGTCGGTGCTTGAAGTCGGGAATCCCCAGTGCATCGTGCTCGGCCCGCTTCCCGATGCCGAGCGATTCAACCGCCTCGGACCGGCGCTTGCCACGCATGCGATGTTTCCCGCTGGCACCAACGTCGAGTTCGTTCACGTGGAAGCGCCAGATCGCGTGCGAATTGTGATCTGGGAGCGCGGCGTGGGCCCGACGACGTCTTCGGGAACCGGGTCGTCCGCGTCAGCCGTCGCCGCCGCAGCCTACGGCGGCGCTGCGCGCGCGGTAGACGTCGTCGCACCGGGCGGCACCCAACGCGTCGAGTGGCGTGACGAGGGCATATACCTTACCGGCTGGGCGGAAATCGTTTTCGAGGGGATCTGGACGGGAGGGCAGTGAACCCGCCCTTCGAACCCTGAACTTGGAACCAGGAACGGCAGTTCAGGTTTTTTCGGTACTGTTCCTACGTTCGTTGTCGCTGAGACTGCGACGATGGCCCCCGCGAGATTGTGGTCACGACGGACTGGATCTGCCGCTTGATCCCCGTCAATAGCTGATCCGCCTCTTTATATTTCTCAGCCTGAAGGCTTGCGTCCGCTTTTTGCAGCTCTCCCTCGAGTTGCTTGAGGCGCTGCTGCGCCGTGCGTCGGGTGCCGCGCGGAATCTGGGCGCCGGACGGACCGTCCATGCGCGCACGCGCCTGAGCGATCAGCGATTTCGCCTCGGCAATCGATCGCTCGGCGTCGCCTCTGAGCTTGGCTCGGGTGTCGGCCGCGGTGCGGGCCGCGTTCTGCGCCTGCTCCCGGCTCTCGAGCGCGTAGTTGAGGGCGAGGCGATAGTCGCGAGCGGTGACTGCTTCGTTGGACTGTGTGAGAGCCTTCGTCGCCGCTGTGAATTCGGCGGCCGCGTATTGTTCGGCGCCGGCCGCGCGCGCGGCATCGATGGCGCCCTGCGCCTGATCCATTTCCTTGTGAGGGGGTTCCGCACAGGAGATCGCAACGAGGACGACGACGAGCCACGCGCCACGGGCGAGCCCCGTGGAGAAACGCATAAGGATTTGAGTATAGATGAAAGCTGTTGCGCCACATGATCGGCCACGCGAGAAACTCGAGCGCCTCGGCGCCGCCGGGCTCGGCGACAACGAGCTGCTGGCGCTTGTACTTGGAACCGGGTCGCGCGCGCGGAACGCCCTGGACGTCGCCAACGATCTGCTCCACGACGTTGGAGGCACGCACGGGTTGACGCGCGTGGCGATCGACGATCTGCATCGCGTTGCTGGCATTGGTCGCACGCGGGCCGCGCAGGTGCTTGCAGCCGTCGAACTGGGACGCCGGACGCTGACGCGCGGCGGCGTCGAACGACCGAAGCTGCGGTCTCCGGCCCAACTGGCGGCGTATCTTCTGCCGCTCTACGGAGCAGCCGCGGTGGAGCAGTTCGGGGTCGTGATGCTGGACACGAAGCACCACCTGATTCGGGTCCGTATCATCGCCATCGGCACACTCGACTCAACGGTCGTTCATCCGCGGGAAGTGTTTCGAGAGGCAACGGCAGCGGCCGCCGCGGCTATCGTGCTCTTTCACAATCACCCGTCAGGCGATCCGGCGCCGAGCGACGACGACCTGATTCTGACCAGCCGGATGCTCAGCGCCGGCATGGTCATGGGGATCGACGTCGTGGATCACATCATCCTGGGCGACCAGCGGTACTGCTCGCTGCTCGAGGTCGGCGCGATCCCCCAGCGGAGCTGACGGCCTGTCGCGACGCTGCTGATAAGATTGAGGATCTTGACCGCGCTCTATTTCGACTGCTTCTCGGGTGCCTCCGGCGACATGATCCTCGGCGCACTGATCGATGCCGGCGTGAAGCTCGAGGACGTGCGGCAGGCGCTCGGCGGCCTCGCGATTACGGCGGATACGATCTGGACGGAGCCGGTGGTTCGCGGCGGCATTCGCGCAACGAAGTTCAACGTCCGTGGGGAGGCGCATCCGCCAGATGCCCCCTCCCACCACCACGATCATGCGCACGAGCACACGCACGCGCAGGCGGGAGAGTCCCACCGAACGCTGCAAGAGATCCTCTGTTTGATTGATTCATCGAACCTGAGCACCCGGGCGAAGGATCGAGCGAAGACTCTCTTCACCAGGCTCGGAGAGGCCGAGGCCGCCATCCACGGCACGTCGCTCGATCGCGTTCATCTGCACGAGGTGGGTGCGCTCGATTCGATCATCGATATCACAGGGACCGTCTTCGCGCTCGAGCAGCTCGGCCTCGATACGATCGTCTCGTCGCCGCTGAATGTCGGTGGCGGCACGATTCACTCTGCGCACGGTCGCTATCCGGTGCCTGCGCCGGCGACAGCGCGGTTGTTGAAGGGCGCGCCAATCTACTCGGGCCCAGAGCAGGTGGAGCTCGTCACGCCGACAGGGGCGCTGCTCATCGCGGGTTACGCGAGCACGTTCGGCCCGCTCCCGGCAATGCGTGTCGATCGCATCGGATACGGCGCTGGCACCCGCGACTTTCCGAATTCGCCGAACGTGCTGCGCGTGCTGATCGGTGAACTGGATGCCGCCGCGCCGAGCCAGTCGGTGGTCGTGATCGAAGCCGAGATCGACGATATGAACCCGCAGATTTTTGGCGTCCTGATGGACCGATTGCTGGCAGACGGTGCGCTGGATGTCTTCTACACGTCGATACAGATGAAGAAAAACCGGCCTGGAACGCTGTTGACCGTGATCGGTGCACCGGGCAACAAGGATCGATTGACTGCGACGATCTTCCGGGAGACGACCACCATCGGCGTGCGCTATCGCGAGACGGCGCGCGAGGTGCTCGACCGGGAATCGATGACGGTGACGACTGAACTGGGACCGGTCCGCGTCAAGGTCGCGCGCCGCGGCGGTGAATTACTGAATGCTGCACCGGAGTTCGACGATTGCGTACGACTGGCCACCGAGTACCACCTGCCGACCAAGCACGTCCAGGCGCTGGCAATGAAGGCGTACCTGGACACGACGAAACGGGGACTATGAGCGAGTCGTACCTCACGACACCGATTTATTACATCAACGCCCAACCTCATATCGGCCACGCCTACACGACGATGCTGACCGATGCGATTGCGCGGTCACGCCGCTTGATGGGCGACCACGTCTTCTTCCTGACCGGCACAGACGAACACGGGCAGAAGGTGGATCGGGCCGCACAGAAGGCGAACCTGCCGACCCCGCAGTTTGCGGATCAGGTGTCGGCGGCGTTCCGTCAGATGTGCCGAGACCTGAAGATCTCGAACGACGATTTCATTCGCACCACAGAGCCCCGGCATTACGCGGCGGCGCAGGAGATCTGGCGACGCGTGCAGCGCGCCGGCGATATCTACAAGGGAGAGTACGAGGGCTGGTACTGCACGGTCGACGAGATCTTCGTCCCTGAAGCGCAGCTCGTTGACGGCAAGTGTCCGACGTGCGGCAGCAAGGTCGAGCGCCTGAAGGAGGAGAGCTACTACTTCCGCCTGTCGAAGTACGCGAAGCCTTTGCTCGACTACTACCGCGATCATCCAGACTTCATCCGGCCGGAGTTCAGGCTGAACGAGGTGCGGACGTTCGTCGAGGCCGGGCTGCAGGATCTCAGCATCAGCCGGACGTCGTTCAAGTGGGGCATTCCCGTGCCGGACGACCCGAAGCACGTGATGTACGTGTGGTTCGACGCATTGACGAACTACCTCACGGCGCTCGGCTTCGGATCGGAGGATGATGCGGCGGCGGAGGACCGTCTCGCTCGCTGGTGGCCAACGGTGACGCACTTCATCGGCAAGGAGATCGTGCGCCAGCACGCGCTCTACTGGCCGGCGTTTCTGATGTCCGCCGGCTTGCCGGTGCCGCGTCGGATCATCGCGCACGGCTTCTGGCTGATGGGCGGCGCGAAGATGTCGAAGTCGCTCGGCAACGTTGCGCGCTACCAGGACTACACCCAGGTCTTCGGGCTGGACGGCCTTCGCTACTTCGTGATGCGCGAGATGCCGCTCGGTCAGGACGCGAGCTTCTCGGATGAGGCGATGCTCACGCGGTTCAACGCGGATCTCGCCAACGATCTCGGTAACCTCGTCAGCCGAGCGATCACGATGGTTCATCGGTATCGCGATGGCCGTGTGCCCGCGTCACCTGTCGATGGCCGCGATTCGCTTGACCGCGATCTGGTGGCCGCAACGGCTGCGACGATCGAATCGGTCAAGGCATGCTTTGGCGAGATTCAAGTGAGCCAGGCGCTGCAGGACACGTGGGGTCTCGTCCGACACGTCAACAAGTACATCGTCGAGCGGGCGCCGTGGGTGCTCGCGAAGGACGCCGCCAACGACGCGACGCTCGATCGGACGCTGTATCACGCCGCAGATACGCTCAGGATCATTGCGGCGCTCGTCGATCCGGTGATGCCGGACGCGGCGGGCCGCATTCGCGGAATGCTCGGCCTCGACAGCGCCGAGCCGTGGACGTCACTTCAGGTTGGAACGCTTGCGCCCGGCGCACAACTGCGACCGGTCGACGCGCTGTTTCCGCGCATCGAAAAAACCATTGAGGAACTACGAGGCATGACGACATCCAACGAATCCACTCCGGCTCCTACGGCCGCAGCGGCGACGCCAGTGACGCCAGCGACTCCTGTGCCGGCCACACCCGCTGCGCCTGCACCGGCGGCTGACTCGCGTATCTCGATCGATGACTTCATGAAGGTCGAGTTGCGTGTGGCGAAGGTGCTCGAGGCCGAGGCTGTGCCGAAGTCGAAGAAGCTGGTGAAGCTGAAGGTGGATGTGGGGACGGAGCAGCGAACGATCGTTGCTGGCATCGCCGAAGCGTATCCGCCCGATCAACTCGTCGGACGGACGATCGTCATCGTGGCGAACCTCAAGCCGGCAAAGCTGATGGGCATCGAGTCGAACGGAATGGTGCTGGCTGCCAGCCCCGAAGGCGGCCTGCCGAATCTGGTCTCGGTCGATCCGTCACTGCCGGCCGGCTCGCGAGTTCGTTAGGGCAGTGCTGGTCGACAGTCACTGCCACATCGCTGGGCCTGAGTTCGTCGAGGATCTCGATCACGTCATCTCACGCGCACGAGAGGCGGGTGTCGGCCGTGCCTTCGTCATCCTCGCGGCCGACGACGAACCCGAGTTGCAACAGGCGAATGAGGTCAGTGCGCGGTGGGGTGACGTCAGATTTTCAATTGGCGTCCATCCACACGCAGCAGGGAAGTTCGCGTCCGATCCTGAAGAGGCTGCGCGTCAGGTCGGTCGCGCGCTGGATGCGCAACCGCTCTCGCGGGCAATCGGCGAGATTGGCCTCGACTACCACTACGACCTTGCGCCACGAGACGTCCAGCAGCAGGTCTTTCGTGAGCAGATCAGGCTCGCGCATCGACTGAAGCGGCCGATCGTGATTCACACACGCGAGGCCGAGGACGACACATTCAGGATTCTTACTGAGGAGCGGGCGTCAGTAATCGGCGGTGTTTTTCACTGTTTCACCGGCGACCGGTCGATGGCGCGGCGTGCCCTGGACATCGGTTTCCACGTCTCGCTCGCGGGCATTGTGACGTTTCCGCGCGCGTTAGAGCTGAAGGAAGTGGCGCGCATGGTTCCCCTCGATCGACTGCTCGTTGAGACTGACAGCCCGTTTCTGGCGCCTGTTCCGCATCGCGGCACCCGCAACGAGCCGGCGCGTGTTGTTCGAGTCGCCGAAGTCATCGCAGAGCTTCGAAACACTAGCGCCGAGGCGGTTGCGAAAGCCACGGGAGAGAACTTCGGGCGGCTGTTTGTCCCGTAACTCCAAGCGAGAACACGAATTAGGCCGCACGGCTCGTTGACACTCCCGCTTCGATATGGTCTGATCTGACAACTTGAATCCCGCCGCGCAGAAACCATCCGTCGCCGCCCTCGCGCAGTTGTTCGAGCCGATCCGCGAAGACCTTCGTGCCGTCGAACGGGAGTTCGCCCGTCACGTGCAGTCGCAGGTCGCGCTCATTCCAACCATCGGGGACTACATCCAGAACGGTGGCGGCAAACGTATTCGTCCGGCCGTGCTGTTGATGGCTGCTCGCATGGCGGGCTACAGCGGCGAGCGCGCCGTGCTCTACGCCTCCGTGCTCGAGTTCATTCACACCGCAACCCTCGTCCACGACGACATCATCGACGAGTCGCAGCTCCGTCGTGGCCGCGAGGCCGTGCACACGCGGTGGGGCAATCACGTGACGGTGCTCTTCGGCGACTTCCTGTATCTGAAGTCGATGTCGCTCGCACTCACACAGGATGACCTCGCGATTATTCGTCTGCTCTGCGACGTCACTCTCCGGATCGTCGAAGGCGAGATCTACCAGCTCACGAAGAACGGCGACGCGGATCTGACCGAGGCGGAGCACTTCGAGATCGTTCAGAGCAAAACGGCTTACCTCTTTGCGGGATGCGCACGCATCGGCGGCATGCTCGGCCCGATCACTCGCGAGCAGCAGGAAGCGCTGTGGCAGTACGGGCTCAATATCGGCATGGCGTTCCAGATCGTCGACGACCTGCTCGACTTCACCGGCGAAGAAGTCGCGCTCGGGAAGCCCGTCGGTGGCGACCTGCGCGAAGGCAAGCTGACGCTTCCCGTCATTCACATGCGAGACCGCGGCGGCCCGCGTGCACCGGCGTTGCTGCGCAAGGTGGTCGAGTCGCGCGAGGTCAGCCTCGACGAATGGCACGAGATCAAGGCGATGCTGACGCAGACGCGCTCGATCGGGTACGCGAACCGCGTGGCATTCGACTACGTCGAGCGCGCAAAAAAGACGCTCTACAGCTTCCCCTCGTCCGACGCACGCGATGCGCTCATGTTCCTTCCTGACTACGTGGTGTCACGCGATCGGTAGCCGTCGGTGACGGGTCGTAATGCAGAATTCAGAATGCAGAATGCAGAAGCCTCCGGGTAGCGTCTGCATTTTGAATTTTGCATTCTGAATTACAGCCTGCAATGGATCCCGCCTCTCGCATCGCAGAACTCCGTCGCCAGATTCGACATCACGAAGAGCGGTACTACGTCGCGAATCAGCCCGAGATCAGCGACGCTGAGTTCGACGAGCTGCTGCGCGAGTTTGCAACAACTCGAGGCCGATCATCCAGACCTGGTCAGCGCTGATTCGCCGACGCAGCGCGTCAGCGGGCGCGTCGCCGAAGGGTTTCAGACTGTCGCGCACGCTGAGCCGATGCTCAGTCTCGACAACGCCTACGACGAAGACGAGCTCAGAGCGTTCGACGATCGAGTGCGTCGCGGCCTTTCCGAGGGCGCCTCCGCTCCAGCTCAGTCGATTACGTGGCCGAGCTGAAGATCGACGGCGTCAGCATCGCGTTGACATATGTCGATGGCGTGTTCGTCCGCGGTGCCACCCGTGGCAACGGCACTCGAAGGAGAAGACGTCACCATCCAACGTCCGGACGATTCGGAGCATCCCCCTCCAGCTGGGACCACGAGCCGGTGGCTGGACCGATCGAGGTCCGTGGCGAGGTGTATCTGCCGCGCCGCGTTCGAGAAGATGAACGAGGAACGGGCCAGCGCCGGTGACGTGCTCTTTGCCAACCCACGCAATGCCGCCGCCGGAGCACTGCGGAATCTCGACCCTGCCCTGGTCTCAAAGCGTGGCCTGCGTGCGTTCACGTCCCGCGTCGGTTCTGAAGCCAAGGCAGACCCCATCTGGCCTCGCACGCGTTGACGCTCGAACAGCTCGGACGATGGGGGTTGCCGGTCGATCCGCATTGGAGGCGGTGCGCCGGCATCGAGGCGCTCCGTCGAGTTCTGCTCGGAATGGGCCGACAAGCGCCGCGGTCTCGGCTTCGACACTGATGGCGTCGTCATCAAGGTCGACACCATCGAGCAGCGACGCCGGCTTGGCACGACCAGCAAGTTTCCCCGCTGGGCGGTGGCGTTCAAGTTCCCGGCAGAACAGAAGAACACGTTGCTCAAACAGATTGCGGTGAACGTCGGGCGCACCGGCGCCGTGACGCCCTTCGCGGTGCTCGAACCAGTGTTCGTCGGCGGCACCACCGTGTCGATGGCCACGCTCCACAATGCCGACGACATCGCGCGCAAGGACATTCGCGAGCGCGACTGGGTCATCGTGGAGAAGGCAGGCGACGTGATCCCGCGCGTCGTCGGTCCCGTGCTCGCCAGGCGTCCGAGGACTCGGTGCCATGGGTGATGCCCACCACGTGCCCGGTCTGTGGAAGC